>NZ_JAHOPH010000046.1 GCF_019798055.1 Salsipaludibacter albus
GGTGCGGCGCGGTCCCGCCGGGCCCGCGTGGGAGCGCCCGACGACCCGGGCGACCGTCGCGGCTGCCACGCGGGACCCGGCTGGACAGCCGGGAGGGAGCCGAGGCCCTGGTGGTGGCGGTGGGGCGCCTGTTGGTCGACGGCTACAACGTCAGCCGGACGCACCGGGCCGACCTCGACCTCGAGGGGCAGCGTGCCTGGCTGGTCCGCGGCCTGGGGGCGCTGGCCGCCCGTCGCGGCGTCGCCGTCGAGGTCGTGTTCGACGCCCACCACCAGGGCAGCGCGTCGGGCACGCGCCGGGCCGGGGTGCAGGTCTCCTACACCCATCCCGGGATCAGCGCCGACGACGAGATCGTGTTCGCCGTCGAGGCGACCGACGTGGACCGGCCGCTGGTCGTCGTCACCGACGACCGTGAACTGCGTGAACGCCTCGCGCCGTCGCGTGTCGACCTCCTGCCCACCGCGTCCCTGGTGTGGCTGCTGGGGTGAGGGCCGGCGTCCTCGGCGCGCCGTCTACGCTGGGCGGTCCTGTCACGTCCTCGATCACGATGGGGAGCAGCCCATGGGGTCCACCACCGCCGCCGTCCAGCCCGGCGCCGAGGCGTGGTCGGCCGAGGGTGACGGCGATCGTGCCGGGACCGCGGTCGTGCTGGTGCACGGCTTCTCGGGCAACCCGATGGCGACCCGGCCGCTGGGCGAGCACCTCCACGAGGCCGGGTTCACCGTCGACGTCCTGCGCCTCCCCGGACACGGCACCACCGCGCGGGACATGACCCACAGCGACTACGCCGACTGGCGCACGGCCGTGACGACGGCCGTGGACCGCGCCCTGCGCCTCCACGACCGGGTCGTGCTCGTGGGCCACTCGATGGGCGCCACGCTCAGCCTCGACCTGGCCGGCCACCGGGACGACCTCGCAGCCGTCGTGGCCGTCAACCCGCTCGTCGTCCAGCCACCCAACCCCCTGGCCCCACTCGGGCCCGTCCTCAAGGTCGCCGTGCCCCTGCTGCCCCGGTCGCTCGTGGGGCTGCCCACCGACGACTTCGCCAAGCCCGGCATGGTCGAGAACGCCTACTCCTGGGTGTCGTCGCGCGCGGTGCTCTCGCTGGTCGAGGCCCTGCCACGGGTCGTCGAGGGCCTCGACGACCTGACCGTCCCGCTCCTGCTGGTGTCGTCGCGGGTCGACCACACCGTCGACCCCGCGAACTCCGACCTGGTCGCGGACCGCGTGGCCAGCCGTGACCTGCGCCGGGTGTGGGCCGAGCGGTCGTGGCACCTGCCGCAACTCGACTGGGAGCGCGACGAGATCGAGGCCGCCGTCACGGAGTTCGTCACCGAGGTCCACGACGCGGCGGTCGCGTGACCCGGTCGTCCGACCCCGAGGCGACCCGGATCGACGACGCCGGCCTGGTCCGCGCCCCGCGATGGCTGGTCCATCGCCGGCTTGCCGACCTCGACGCATGGCCGAGCTGGTGGCCGGGCATGCACCGGCTCGGGCGACGTCGGGACGGCGACCACTGGCTGCACCACGTCGAGGTCGCCGCCAGTGGGCCGTGGAGGCCACGACGCGCCCTGCGCCTGTCGGTGCTGGCCCACGGGCACCGCCCCGACGTGGGCCTGCGACTGCTCGTGGCCGGGGACGTGTGCGCGGACGTCGAGTTCTGGCTCGAGGACGTGGGCCAGGGGGGCAGCGGTGGCACGCTGGTCCACCACCTCGCGACCGTGACCGGTCCCACGGCCCGTTCGGCCACGCGTTGGCGTGCGGTGGTGCGGCGAGGGACGTGGGCCCTGGCCGACCGGTTGGCCGCCGAGGTGCGCCGCGCGGTCCTGGTCGAACCGGCGGCCGCGGCGTCGGCACCCTCTCGCGCGGGACCCGACCCCGGCCGCGCCGGCCCCTGACGACCTGCCGAGCCGACCCGGACCGCCGTACGATCCGCCACACGACCACGCCCACGACTCTTCGTCCACAGGTGCCCCATGCCGTTGACCGCGTCTCCCCGCCCCGCGTCGCCGCCGACGCGGGTCGTGCTCGTGACCGGCAAGGGCGGGGTCGGCAAGACCACCCTCGCCGGGGCGACCGCCGTCCACGCCGCCCGCTCCGGCAGACGCGTGCTGGTCACCTCCACCGACCCGGCCCACTCGCTCGGCGACCTGTTCGCCACACCGCTCGGCGACACCCCGGTCCGGGTCGCCGAGCGGCTCGACGCGCTCCAGCTCGACGGACGCGCACGGCTCGAGGAGCACTGGCACGAGGTGCGTGACTACCTCGTCGCGCTGCTCGCGCGGGGCGGGCTGGGTGACCTGCAGGCCCGCGAGCTGGTCATGCTGCCCGGACTCGACGAGCTGTTCGCCCTGCTGGACCTGCAGGTCCGGGCGAGCTCGGGCGAGCACGACCTCGTCGTCGTGGACTGTGCCCCGACGGCCGAGACCCTCCGGCTCCTGGCCCTGCCGGAGGCGCTCGGCTTCTACGTCGAGCGGTTGCTGGGTCCGGGGCGGCGACTCGCGCGGTTGGTCCGACCCGTCACCACCCAGGTCGCCGGCGTGCCGGTGCCCGACGACGGGGTCTTCGCCACGGTGGACCGGGTGCAGCGTCGCCTCGCCGAGGTCCGCGAACTCCTGGCCGACCCGGCCCGCACCAGCGTCCGGCTGGTGCTCACACCGGAGCGACTGGTGGTCGCGGAGGGCCTGCGCACGGCGACCACGCTGGCCCTGTTCGGCCATGCCGTCGACGCCGTCCTGGTCAACCGGGTGCTCGACGACGACGGGGCCGCGTCGCTGGGTCCGGCGTGGCGGGCTCGCCAGCACGAGCACCTCGCCACGATCGACGAGGCCTTCGGTGACCGACCGCGCCTGCGCCTGCCGTTGTGGCCGGACGAGCCGGTGGGCCTGGACGCCCTGGCGACCATGGGTGACCGGCTGTGGGCGGACCACGACCCGGCGGCGGTCCTCGCCGACACCCCCGGACCACGGGTGGACGCCACCGACGCGGGGCACCGGCTCATCCTGCCGGTGCCGTTCGCGACCCGCGACGACCTGTCGTTGCACCGCCGTGGGCAGGACCTGCACGTCACCGTCGGCGGGGTCAAGCGCGTCGTGGGCCTGCCCGACGGACTCGCAGGCCACGAGGTGACGGGTGCGCGGCTGCGGGACGGCCTGCTCGAGGTCGACCTTGCCGCCCCGGCCGAGGTCGCGTCATGAGCACCCCGTCACCGGACCAGCAACGCGACGACCCGATCGATCGGTCCGGCGCGCCGTGGTGGTCGTCCGACGGTGCGGGAGTCGACCCCGACCAGGATCCGCTGGCAGCCCACCTGGCAGCGCGCAACCTGCACGCCGTCGGCGACGAGACCGACGACGAGGTCGGCGGAGACGTCGGCGGCGGAGACGTCGGCGGCGACGTCGGCGGGGACGAGACCAACGACGAGGGTGCGGTCGGCGACGAGGCCCATCCCCCCGGGATCTGCGGCGTGTGCCCGATCTGTCGGGGCCATGCCCTGGTCCAGGCCCGTCACCCCGAGGTCGCGGCCCACCTGGCCGACGCCGCGCGCTCCCTGTCGTGTGCCCTGGCGACGTTCGCCGACCTGGTCGAGGCGGAGCCGGCGGCCACGCCGGACCCCGACGACCGGTCGACGGACACGTTCCGACCGATCGTGCTCGACGACGAGGAAGGCGAAGCCCGATGACCGACCTGGCCCTGGGCGTGGACATCGGCGGCACCAACCTGCGGGTCGGCGCCGTCGACGGCACGGGCACCGTCGTCGCACGACAGGACCGGCCCACCCCGGCCGGTGCCGGCGTCGACCCGGACGTGGCCGGGCGTGAACTGGTCCGCACCGTCGCCGACACGGCCCGCCTGGTGGCCGGCCAGGCCGGTCTCGCGCCGGGATCCCACGTGCCACTCGGGATCGGGTTCGCCGGGGGCATCTCCACCGAGGGCGAGGCGGTGTACGGCTCCAACGTCTCGACCCGCAACTTCCCCCTCCGGGACGGGGTCGTCGAGGCGCTCGGCCATGCCGACGTGCTGGTCGTCAACGACGCGAACGCCGCGACCTGGGGCGAGTACCGCCACGGCATCGGGCAGGACGTGCGCCACCTCGTCATGGCGACGGTCGGGACCGGTGTCGGCGGCGGCACCGTGGTCGACGGTGTCCTGGTGGCCGGCAGCCAGGGGTTCGGGGGCGAGATCGGCCACATGGTCGTGGCCCGGGACGGCTGGCGGTGCACGTGCGGGCACCGGGGCTGCCTCGAGGCCTACGCGTCCGGCCAGGCCCTCGCGCGCCACGCTCGCGACCTGCTCGCGGCCGGCGGCCACTCCGTGATGGAGGGGCTGGAGGTCGTCGAGCCCCGTGACGTCACCGCGGCTGCCGGGGAGGGCGACGCGCTCGCGATCGAGGCGATCGGCCGACTCGGGTCGTGGCTCGGTGTCGGGCTGGCGTCCCTGGTGAGCCTGCTCGACCCCGAACTGGTCGTGCTCGGGGGTGGCGTGTCGGACCACATCGGCCGCTGGCTCCTGCCGGCCACGACCCGGGCGATGACCAACCAGATGTTCGCGGCCGCCTACCGGGACCCGCCGGCGGTGCGCCTGGCCACACTGGGCGACACGGCCGGGATGATCGGCGCAGCCGAGATGGCGCGTGCCCGTGGCCGGACGCGTGCCTGACCGGCCACCAGGCCTTCCCACTCGATCGGACCGCCCCGTGCCCGACCTGTTCCCCCGACTCCACGCACGCAGCCAGCGCTTCACCCTGGGCCGACCCCGTGACGTGACGGTGTCACCCGACGGGGAGCGGGTGTGGTTCCTGTCGTCGGCCGCGGGCGACGACCCGGTCCACCACCTGTTCCTGCACACGCCCACGGACGGGGCGACGATCCGGCTGGTGGACGCCGGGGGCGCCGACGGTGAGCTCACCGACGCCGAGCGGGCGCGACGCGAACGGACCCGCGAGGGTGGTGGCGGGATCGTGGCCTACGACACGGACCGAGCCGGGCGCCGTGCCGCGTTCGTCCTGGGCGGCACCGTGGAGGTCGTGGACGCCGACGGCGGCCGCCTCGTGGTGGCCACCGACGGACCGATGTTCGACCCACGCCTGGCACCCGACGGCCGGCGACTCGCCGGGGTCGTGGACGGCGCCGTCCACGTGGCCCTGCTGCCCGACGACCTGGCGACCGCGGGCCCGGTCCACGCCCACCGACTGGTCGGACCCGGAGACGACGAGTCCGACGTCACCTGGGGGCTGGCCGAGTTCGTCGCCGCGGAGGAGATGAATCGTGGCCGGGGCTTCTGGTTCGCCGGCGACGGGGCCGCCATGCTGGTGGCCCGGGTCGACGAGTCCCCGGTGGCGACCGTCCACCTCGCCGACCTGGTCGACCCCGATCGCCTGCCACGACCCCACCGCTACCCGTTCGCCGGGACGGCCAACGCCGACGTCACCCTGCACCTGCTCCGCCTGGCCACGGCGCCGGGCGGGGACACGCCGGTCCGGGTGGTCGACGACCGGCTCGTGGCGCCACCCGACGACCTCGACGCCGAGTACCTCGTGGACGTCACCTGGGAGACCGGGCGCCCGGCCCTGGTGACCTGGCAGGACCGCCCCCAGACCCGGATGGTCACGGTGGCCCTGGACGACGACGCGACGAGCCGGGTCGTGGCAGACGTGCAGGGGCGTCCCTGGGTCGAGCCGGTGCCCGGTGCGCCGTGCTGGGCCGGGGACCGCGTGGTGACCGTGGCCGACCGGATGGACCTCGGGGACGAGGGCACCCGTGCGGTCCTGGTGGACGGCGAGGTGGTGAGTCCGGCCGGCCTGCAGGTGCGGGCCGTGCTCGACGCCGACGACGAGCGCGTGGTCGTGCGCGCGAGCCGCGGTGACGCCACCAGCATCGGCGTGTACGCGGTGGACCTGGGCGACGGTGCCGTGGGGGAGGTCCTGGCCGGGCCTGGCCTCCACCACCTCCACCTCGGTGGGCCCACGAGGGTCGAGGTGTCGACCACCCTGTCCACCGCCCCGACCACGACCGTGGTCCGTGGCGACGACCGGACCGTCCTGCCCGACACGGGTCTCGACCCGGGGCTGGACGTCGACGTGACCCTCCGCCACGTCACCCCCCGGGGGCTGGCCTGTGGCCTGCTGCTGCCGGACGGCGACGGTCCCTTCCCCGTGCTGGTGGACCCCTACGGCGGCCCGCACAGCCAGCGCGTGCTGCAGGCGCGCAACGCCTGGCTCGTGCCGGCCTGGTTCGCCAGCCAGGGGTTCGCCGTGCTGGTGACCGACAACCGTGGCAGTCCCGGCCGGTCACCCGCGTTCGAACACGCGATCCGCGACGACATGGCCGCCGTCGTGCTGGCCGACCAGGTGGCCGCACTGGACGCCGTGGCGGCCGAGGAGCCCCGGCTCGACCTGGACCGGGTCGCGATCCGCGGCTGGTCCTACGGCGGGTTCCTCGCCGGGCTGGCCGCGCTGCGACGGCCCGATCGGTTCCGTGCCGCGATCGTGGGCGCTCCGGTCACCGAGCAGCGGCTCTACGACACCCACTACACCGAGCGCTACCTGGGCCATCCCGCCGAGGCGCCCGACGCCTACACGGCCTCGTCGCTGGTCGACCCGGCCGGGGAGTTGGTGGAGGCGATGCCCACCGACGAGCCGGCCGACATGCTGGTCATCCACGGCCTCGTGGACGACAACGTCCTGGTCGCGCACTCGCTGCGCCTGTCCCGGGCCCTGCTCGCGGCCGGCCGACCGCACCGGTTCCTGCCGCTGTCCGGGGTCACCCACATGACGCCCCAGGAGGTCGTGGCGGCCAACATCCTGCTGCTCCAGGTGGACTTCCTGCGGACCCGCCTCGGCCCGACCTGAGCCTCAGCGAGCCCGCAGGGCGAGCCACAGCACGATCACGGCGGTGACGATGAACACGACCACCGTCAGGGTGGTGGTCGGCATCAGCAGCGCCACCAGCGTGCCCGACGCGATCGCCACGACGGCGGGCGCGATGGCCAGCATCCGTTCGGTCATCATGCGGCGGGGCGGGGCCATGCGGGGTCCTTGGTGGCGAGGGTCGTGCGGTCGGGGGCCAACGTTATCCCGCGGGCGGCCCGGCGCGATCCCGCGGGCTCGGGCCGGTGCGTCCGGGTGGACGGATCGCGGGGGGTCGGTGCGGTAGTTTGACGCCGACGTCAGGGAGAGACGAGCGATGGCGGGAATGTCCGACGCCCCCGGGATGTACCGGGTGGCAAAGCAGGTGGTGCAGCCCTTCATGAATCGCTGGGTGCACCTCACCGTCGACGGCCTCGACAACGTCCCGCGCGAGACCGGGGTCATCCTGGCGTGCAACCACCTGTCGTTCATCGATTCGCTGGTCCTGCCGATCAACCTGCCCCGGCCGCTGTACTTCCTGGGCAAGGCGGACTACTGGGACTCGTGGCGGACCCGCTGGTTCTTCCAGAGCGTGGGTGTCGTGCCGGTCCAGCGCGAGGGTGGGGCCGCCGGCATGGCGAGCCTGCAGACCGGCATCTCGATCCTCGAGTCGGGTGACGCGGTCGGCATCTACCCGGAGGGCACGCGCAGCCCCGACGGGCGTCTGTACCGGGGCAAGACCGGACCGGTCCGGATGGCGCTGGCGGCCGGAGTCGACATCGTCCCGTGCGCCGTGATCGGCACCGACCGGGCCCAGCCCCCCGGCGCCTACCGGATCTCACGTGAACCGGTCACCGTCCGCTACGGCACCCCGCTGGACCTGTCGCGCTACGCCGACCAGGCGGAGGACCCGTTCGCCCTGCGCGCCGCCACCGACGAGGTCATGTACGAGATCATGATGCTGTCGGGCCAGGAGTACGTCGACGAGTACGCCTCGCGCGTCAAGTCGGGCAGTGTCGAGGCGGTGCCCGCCGAGCTCGACGCCCCCCGCCAGCTCGTCCACCACGAGGAGCAGATCCGCCGGGCCTCGTGATCGGGGGTCGTCCCGGGACGACTCGCTGCGCTCGGTCCCGGGTCTCCCGGACCCCCCACGCTGGCCGCCCATCGCGGCTCGAACGTGCCCTTGCGCATGAGCGGGAGGCGGGCGGCCAGATGCTCCCCCCCAAGGGGGGAGCCCCGGGTTCCGCCGGGCCGGGCGGTCGAGGTGGCACCCCGGTCGGACAAGGACGGCGCCGAGCGACTTGCTGCGCTCGGCCCCGCGTCAGGCCTCGGGAGCAGGGCTGGACGTTGCGAGCGCAGCGAGCAACTCCAACCTGAGCGAAGCTCAGGCGTCATCGAAGTCGATGCTGGCGCTGTTGATGCAGAAGCGCAGACCGGTCGGCTGGTCGGGCGCGTCCTCGAACACGTGGCCCAGGTGGCCGCCGCAGTTGGCACAGGTCACCTCGACCCGCTTCATGAACATCGACCGGTCCTCGTGGAAGTCGACGACGCCCTCCTCGGCGGGGGAGTGGAAGCTCGGCCAACCACACGCGGCGTCGAACTTGGTGTCGGCGTCGAACAGCTGGGTGCCGCAGCCGGCACAGCGGTACACGCCGTCCTCCCAGTGGTCCCAGTAGGCCCCGGTGAAGGGACGCTCGGTCCCCTTCTCGCGCAGGACGTGGAACTGGGTGCCGGACAGCCGTTCGCGCCACTGCTCCTCGGTCAGGCCGGTGCTGGTGGTCGGCTCGTGGGTGGTCATGGCAACCTCGTCGCAGTCGTCGGGTCGTGGTGGTCGTCGGTGGGAGGCGGGACGGTGGTCGGCCTCCCGCACACCGTCCCCAACGGTCCCCGCCCGCCAGACGTTCCCGCCACGTCCCGGTGGCCGTCGCGTTCACCACCTCGCAAGGATCGGCCCGGTCCAGGACGGCCTACGCTCGTGCCTCGCCCCGTGCCCCCGCGTCCCCGTCAGGTTCACCCGTGCCGACCACCCCGGCGTCTCCCGAGCACCTGCGCGACCTCGCCGTCGCCGTCGGCACGGCGGCAGGCGAGGTGCTCGCCGAGCATGCCCGCACCGGGTGGGAGGCCAGCACCAAGACCAGTGCGACCGACCCGGTGACCGACGCCGACCGGGCCAGCGAGCGCCACATCGTCGACGCCCTCCTGGCGGCACGACCCGACGACGGGATCGTCGGCGAGGAGGACACCGGGGACCGCGCCGGGACCTCGGGGCTGCGCTGGGTGATCGACCCGCTCGACGGGACCGTGAACTACACCTACCGCAACCCGCAGTGGGCGGTGTCGATCGCGGTGGTCGACGACGACGGACCCCTGGCGGGTGCCGTGGTCGACCCCGGTCGCGGCGAGGTGTTCGCCGCGGCCCGGGACGGTGGCGCGACGCTGGACGGCGCTCCGTTGCAGGTGACGCCGGTCGAGGACCTCGCCCTGACCCTGGTCGGCACCGGCTTCGGCTACGACCCACGTGTCCGCGCCGTCCAGGGCCGACAGGTCGCCGACCTCGTGGCCCGGGTCCGCGACGTCCGCCGGGGCGGCTCGGCCGCGCTCGACCTGGCCTGGGTCGCCGCGGGCCGGCTGGACGCCTACTGGGAGTACGGCCTGAACCCGTGGGACTGGGCGGCCGGGTCGCTGCTGGTCACCGAGGCCGGTGGGATCGTGCACCGCAGCACCGTCGAGGTGCACGGCCAGCGTGACCAGGTGGTGGCCGGCAACGCGGTGGCCGTGGGCCACCTCGTGGAGTGGGCCGCGGACCGGGTGCCCGCATGAGTGGGACGGTGGACCTGCGCAGCGACACGGTGACCCGGCCGACCGCGCCGATGCGCGCGGCGATGGCCGCGGCCGAGGTCGGCGACGACGTCTACGGCGAGGACCCGACCGTCAACGCGCTGCAGGACCACGCCGCCGAGCTGTTCGACCGGGAGGCCGCGCTGTTCGTGCCGTCCGGCGTGATGGCCAACGTCGTGTCCGTGAAGGTGCTCACCGACCCGGGGGACGAGGTCGTCGTCGAGCGCTTCGGGCACTCCGTCGCCTACGAGGACGGCGCGCCCGCGGCGATCGCCGGCGTGCAGTACCTCACCGTCGAGGGTGACCGCGGTCGCCTGTCGGCCGAGGCCATCGACGCGGCGTGGCGGCCCGCCGGGTGGCCCTACCCGACGACCGCGTTGGTCAGCGTCGAGGAGACCACCAACCGGGGTGGCGGAGCCATCTACGGCCTCGAGCGCCTGCGGGCCATCCGGGACCTGCTGGACACGCGCGGGACCGCCCTGCACCTCGACGGGGCGCGGATCTTCAACGCCATCGTCGCCAGCGGCGTCGCGCCCGCCGACTACGGGCCCGTCCCGACGTCGCTGAACTTCTGCCTGTCCAAGGGGCTCGGCGCGCCGGTCGGGTCGATGATCGTCGGCGACGCCGACTTCGTGGACGAGGCGCGCCGATGGCGCCGCCGGCTGGGTGGGGCGATGCGCCAGGTCGGCGTGCTCGCCGCCGCCGGTCGCTACGCGCTGGACCACCACGTCGACCGCCTGGCCGACGACCACGCCAACGCCCGCCTGCTGGCCGACCAGCTCGCCGACCGGGTGCCGGGCAGCGCCGACCCGGCCCTGGTCGACACCAACATCGTGTTCGTCGACACCGGCGACCACGACGCCCCGACCGTCGCCGAGCGGGCCGCCGAGCGCGGCGTGCTGTTCGGGCCCGCCGATGCCCACACGCTGCGGCTGGTCACCAGCCTCGAGGTCGACCGGGCCGGTGCCGAGCGTGCCGCCCACGTGATCGCCGACCTGGTGGCCTGACCTGTCCTCCTCGACGAAACGGAGACCCTCGTGCGCCTGCCGTCCCTGAGAACCCTCGGCCGACTCGGCCTCGGGGCGTTCCTCGCCTACGCCGGCACCACCCACCTCACCACGCTGCGCGACGAGTTCCAGGCCCAGGTGCCCGACTGGGTGCCGATCGACCACGACCTGGTCGTGCTCGGATCGGGCGCGGTCGAGATCGCGCTGGGCACGGCGCTGATCGCGCTGCCGCGCCATCGACGACTGGTCGGCGCCGCCACGGCGGCGTTCTTCGTCGCGATCTTCCCCGGCAACGTCGCCCAGTACGTCGAGGGCACGGACGCCTTCGGGCTGGACACCGACCAGGCCCGCCTGGTCCGATTGTTCTTCCAGCCGGTCCTGGTGGGCTGGGCCCTGTGGGCCGGCGACGTGTTCGGCCGGGCCGACGACGCGCCCCAGGCGCCCGACGCGACCGTGGCGATCGACGACGAGGCCACCTGAGCGGTCATGGAGCACATCGAGCGTGACGACGACGAACTGGGTCGTTGGCGCATGTTCGCCCGGCCCGTCGGCAGTGTCCTCGCGGGCCACGCGTCACGGATCCGCGGCTACGAGCAGCACCGTGCCACCCCCGGGCACCACGTCACGACCGCCACGGCCCGGCTGCCGCTGGTGATCCCGCTCGGTCACCGCCACCGGGTCGACGGTCCGCACGGCACGGTCGAGGTCGGGGCGTTCCTGGCCGGCTCGCACGAGGTCGTCGGCAGTGTCGAGTCGGACGGCTTCACCGGTGTGCAGGTCGACCTGTCCCCGGTCGCCGCCCACCGGATCCTCGGTGGCGGAGTGGCCGACCTCGCGGGGCACACGGTCGACCTCGGCGACCTGTTCGGCGCGGTCGGACGCGACCTGGTGCAGCGGCTGGGCGAGATCGCCGACTGGCCGGACCGCCTCGACATGGTCGAGTCCTTCCTCGCCACGAGGTTCGTTGCCGGGGAGCCGGTCGACGACGAGGTCGCCGTGGTGTGGGAGCGGCTCGCTCGTGGCCACGCTCGGATCGACGACGTCGTCGCGGACCTGGGGTGGAGCCGGCGGCAGGTTCGACGACGGGTCCGCAGCCAACTCGGGTTGTCCCCGAAGCGGTTGGCGCGGTTGGTCCGGTTCGAGCGTGCACTCGGCCGGCTCGAGCAGGACGACATCGCGCTCGGCCCGCTCGCGGTGGAGCTGGGGTGGTACGACCAGGCCCACATGACGAACGACTTCGCCGAGCTGGCCGGCGCCACGCCAGCCGAGGTTCGGGCGCGGCGACGCCCGGCCTGACGGCGAGGACCGGTCCGGTCGTGTTCGTCCGGTTCTTCCAATCGACGGGGACGGGGTCGTTCCTACCGTGGCCCTGGTGCTGGTCGCCGTCGACCGGCACGTCCAGGTCCCGCCCCGAGGAGCCCGCACATGCCCGCCACGATCATCCCGACCTTCCGCTACCACGACGCACCTGCCGCCATCGACTTCCTGGTCGAGGCCTTCGGCTTCGCGGTCGTCGTGGACGTCCGCGACGGTGACCGGGTCGAGCATGCCCAGCTGACTCGTGGCGACGGCATGGTGATGCTGGGTTCGATGCGTGACGACGACTTCGGGCGACGCGTCACCACCGTGGCCGAGGCGGGTCGCCCGACCTCGACGCCCTACGTGGTCGTCCCCGACGTGCACGGCCACGCCGAACAGGCCCGTGCGGTCGGGGCGCGAATCGTGATGGAGCCCGAGGAGCAGGACTACGGCGGTGCGAACTACGTCGCCGCCGACCCGGAGGGAAACCTGTGGAGCTTCGGCACCTACGACCCGTGGGCTGCTGCCGAGGCCGGCTGACGCGGGGTCAGCCGTCGGTCGGCAACTCGTCGAGCAGGCCGGTCGGCAGCTCCGTCGGCAGGTCGGTCATCCCGTCGCCCATGCACCCCAGCGCGGCCATCATCAGGGGACCCATGGCCTCCTGGCCGTCCGAGCCCTGCAGGGACCCCGACAGCATGTCGCGCAGCACGTCGTCGTCGATGGCGTCCTGCATGCACTGGCCCATCGCGTCGTCCCCGGCGCCGATCTGCTCGGCCATGGAGGCCCGCATGGTTTCGGCCAGGTCGGAGCACCCGAGGATCCCGTCGGCGATGACGCCGGCGTCGGCCTCGGAGTACACGACGTCCTCCATCACCTCCACGACCCGGCCGTCGGCGGTGACCACGCCGTACTCGCGCAGGGCGTCCTCACCCACACCGTCGACGATCTCCTGGGCGATGCAGTCCGCCTCCTGCTCGGTGTAGGCGATGTCCATGCCCGTGTCCTCGACGCCGGCGGCCGACTGCGAGGCGAGGATGGCCGCCGACATCTGCGACACGAGGTCCCCACCACCGGAGCTCGCGGCCGTCTCGGCGTCGGTCGTCTCGGTCGCAGGGGGCGTGGTCGGCGGTGCGGTCGTCTCGGCCATCGTCGGTGGTGCGGTCGTCTCGGCCACCGACGATGTCTCGGTGGTCGTCGCGCCGTCGTCGCCACCGCCACAGGCGGCCAGGAGGATGACGGTCGCGGCAAGGATCGCGTGACGGGGTCGCAGCATGGTCATGGGGCCTCGTGGTCGTGGATCGCGTGGTGGCGAGACTACGTGCCGACCCGGGCCGCGCTGTTCCCGATCGGTGGGGTCAGTTGGCGCTGCGACCCCACGCACCACCGGCCGACAGTGCCGGGTCACGTCGCTCGGGCAGCTGGCGCCCCACGGCCGTCGCCAGCGTCGACACGGCCTCGCGCAGGGTCACGATGTCGTCGCGCTTGAGGGCCTGCGGTCCATCGCACAGGGCGGTCTCGGGCCGGGGGTGCATGTCGATGATCAGGCCGTCGGCGCCGACCGCGATGCCGGCCCGTGCCAGCGGCAGGACGAGGTCCCGCGTCCCGCCCGAGTGCGACGGGTCCACGATCACCGGCAGGTGGGTCAGCGACTGCACGACCGGCACCGCCGACACGTCCAGGGTGTTGCGGGTGGCCGGCTCGTAGGTGCGGATCCCCCGCTCGCACAGGACGACCTGGAGGTTGCCCTGGTGGGCGATGTACTCGGCCGCCATGATCCACTCGTCGATGGTGGCGGTCAGGCCCCGCTTGAGCAGGACCGGCTTGCCCGACATCCCGACCTCGCGCAGGAGCTGGAAGTTCTGCATGTTGCGCGCGCCGACCTGGAGCATGTGGGCCTTGGCCGCGACCGTGTCGATGTCGGCGGGGGTGACCACCTCGGTGACGAACGGCAGCCCGACCTCCTCGGCGACGCCGGCGAGGATGTCCAGGCCCTTCTCGCCCAGTCCCTGGAAGGAGTAGGGGGAGGTCCGTGGCTTGTACGCACCGCCCCGCAGGATCAGTGCGCCGGCGTCACGCGCCATCTTGGCGGCGGCCAGCGTCTGGTCCTCGGTCTCGACCGCGCACGGCCCGGCGATCAGCGTGACCGTGTCGCGTCCGATGGGGACGTCGTCGACCCACACCGTCGACGGGCGTGGGTGGGTCTCGTTGGACACCAGCTTGTAGGGCCGGGACACCCGGATGACGTCGTCGACGCCGGGGAAGGCGTGCAGCGGCATCTCGGAGAACTGGGCGAGGTCGCCCACCAGGCCGACGATGGTCTGGTGCTTGCCGCGGGAGACGAAGGCGTCACCCCCGACCTCCTCGACGGCCCGGACGACGCTGTCGATGTCCTGGCTGGTGGCGGTGTGTCGCATGACGACGACCATGGCGGTGTCCTCCGTGGGCATGGCGCGCTCCCGCGGTCTCGGGGTCCCGGTGCAGGTGGTGGCATGAAGAAGCCCCGGGGCCGGTCCCGGGGCTTGCGCGTGGTGTGTGCTGGTGTCAGTGCACGCGTCGCCCGGGCCCGGCCGCGAAGCCGAACCAATAGCGGGTGACGGTGTCGGTGTTCATGTTCGCGCACGGTAGCAACTGTGCCCGGCGCCTGCTGTGGGGTCCGTGGGGGTCGTCGCGACGCTCCGGGCCTCGACCACCCGCGTGTCCTCGCTGTGTAGCCTGCCCGGCGACACGCCCTCGACGAGGACGGTTCCGGTGTCGAGTTGTGGTTCCTGTGGGTCGCCGGTGCAGCCCGGCGACCAGTTTTGCGGGCACTGTGGCCACGTCGTCGCCGACGACGACGGTGCACCCGCGGGCACGGAGGAGGACGCGACGCGCCCCGACGATCCCGGGGACGCGACCTTCGTCGATCCGGACCGTCCGGCGCTGTTCGATCGTCCCGTCCGGACGCTGACCCCCGAGACCGTGCGGGTCGACCTCGACGACGAGCCCACCAACACCGGCGTGGAGGCCCCGACCGAGGTCATCGCCACGACCGGCGGCGTGGACCTCGCGACGTGTCCGTCCTGTGAGGCCGTCAACGCGGTCGAGCGGCGGCGGTGTGCCCGGTGCGGCACCGCCCTCCACGACGAGGTCGACGACACCGGCTCCGACGACTGGGAACTGGCCGAGCTGCCGTCGGACCAGTCGGATCCCGACCCGCTGCCGACGCCGGCGGCCGCGGGGTCGCCACGGCGACGGTCGCGGGGCCTGGGGATCGCCATCGTGGTGGTCGGCGCCCTGCTGGGTGCGACCCTCGCGGCGTTCGTGTTCGGGATCGGCCCCTTCGAGCGAACGACGGGTGTCGGCATCGACTTCCGGGGGTCCGGCTACGAGGGTGGTGCGCAGCCGCTCTCGCCCCAGCGCGCCCGGACCTCGACGGTCCTGCCGGATGCCGACGGACGCTCCTTCGGTGCCCCGTCGGCGGTCGACGGCGACCTGGCCACGGCCTGGGTCGCAGCCGACCCGGACGAGGCACGGCTCGAGCTGGCCTTCGACCGGCCCGTGTGGATCACCGGGCTCGAGCTCGCCAACGGCGACCAGCTCGACGAGGCCACCTTCGAGACGGTCGCGCGGGTGCGCACGCTCGATCTCGACTTCGGGTTCGGCACGCTCGTGCGTGCCACCCTGATCTCGGGGACGGGCCGGCAGGTGGTGCGTCCACCGGAGCCGATCCTGACCGACCGGGTCGTGCTGGAGGTCGTCGAGGCGACCGACGGGACCGGGGTGGGACTGTCCGAGATCAGCTTCGTCGGCTTCCCGGCGAACGACGACGACACCCAGGAATGGGACGCCCGGACCTGAGTCGGTCGACCGGGACTGGGCGCGGATAGCCTCTGGACGGGCCGCTTCGACGCCCTGCCCGACCACCCGACGACGAGGACCCACCGTGGCGACGTTCGAGGACGGCCTGGAGGAACTGGGATTCGTCCTGGGCGGATCGTCCCGACGCGGTGGCCGGATGTGGCACCTGCAGTTCAACAGTCACCTGGAGTTCGTCCTCCACGACTTCGACGACACCGTCCTGCTCAGCTGGTCGTTCGGCCTGGGCGAGTTCGCCGCCCGGCGTGGTTGGCTGCTGGGGACGGGTGAGCTGTCCTTCCACGACCTGTACCCCCAGCACGACGTCCGGTTGCCGGTCGAGGTCAGCGCGGTGGAGGCCGAGCTGCGCCGCGTGCTGGGCACGATGCGGATCGACCTCGGCGACCCCGACCTGTGAGCGTGGAGTTGTCCGACATCGACCGGCGTGACCTGTCCGACGACGGGCGGGAGCCGTCCGCGGAGGTCAGCCCCGGACCGACCGACACGCCGCTGGTCGACTGGGCCATCACCGCCCGTCGGGTGGGGCGCTCGGCCGTCGTGCTCGTCGCGCTCGCGGTCGTCGCGTGGGTCGTGCGTGCGGCGATCGTCGACGCGTGGACGTGGAGCCACCTCGGCAACTGGCTCGGGTTGGCCCTGGGCGGGATCTTCGTGGTGGAGTTGTTCGTCGTGGGCGGCTCGGCCCTGCGCGGGATGCTGCGCGCCGGCGAGCGCGGTGAGCGACTGGCGTCCCACGACGTGGGCCTGCTGCCCCCGCTGCGCCGAGGTCGCCACCAGGACCCTCCGGAGGACCGACCCGGGGACTGAGGCGCGGTCCCGGCCCGGGGGCGACGGGCTCAGTGCTCGGCGCTGGTGCGGTGTTGGAGGACGAAGGTGGTGACGGTGCCCCGGTCCACCTCGGGGCAGCGCTGCAGGGCGCCCCAGGTCAGGAGGGCGACCGACGTCGGCATCTCGGGGTAGGGCACGACCAGGAGCCGGTCGGAGAACTGGTTCGCCAACTCCGTGACGACGGTGCTGTCCACCATGTCGGGCTCGACGGCCAGCACGACGATCCCCGACTCCAGGGCCGACACGATCTCGGGGTCGCGCAGCGGCTGGTCCATGACCCCGGGCCGGGGCGCTTCGGCGGTGTGCCAGCCACTGGTCGGTGGCACCGAGGTGTAGGGGGAGGGTGGCTCGGCGTCGCCGACCAGGTGGGTCGCCACCATCACCGACGGACGGTCCACCGGGCCGCAGCCGGTCTCGGGGTCAGTCGTGTCGGGCATCGGGTCGCCGACGGCCACGGCGCCGTCACCGGTCGAGTCGGCCGACGGCGTGCCGCTGCAGGCGGCCAGCGCGACGGCGGCCAGGGCGGTTGCGGCGAGTCCGCGCCGCACCCTGCTCACGAGGCGGTCGGCGAGGGGGTGGCGGTCGGCTCGGCCGACGCGCCGTCCGACGGGGCCTGCGACGCGCCGGCCTGGGTGGCGGCGTCCGACAGTGCCTGGTCGAGCAGGTCCGGCAGGACCGGGCCGGGCCAGCGCTCCACGATCGTGCCGTCGGGCTGGAGGATCCAGGTCCACGGCTCGGTGGGCAGCTGGAGCTCCGCGACCAGCTCGGTCTCGGCCAGGTCGGCGTTCTCGTAGGGCTCGACGTGGATGAAGGTGTAGTCGTCGTGGTCCCCGGACTCCGCGACGCTCAGCACGTCGTCGAGCACGGGTCCGCAGATGGCGGTCGCGCAGAACTTCGGCGTCGACACGCACAGCACGACCGGGCCGGCGGCCAGCGCCTCGTCCAGGCTGACGTCGTGCAGACCGCAGTTGTCCTCGCGGGTGCACAGCTCCTCGAGGCCCATCGGGTCGTCGGTCGTCGGGGTCACCATCGCGGGGATGGTGTCGCCCGGTGCCGGGGCGATGCTCTCCTCCGGCGGGAGGGCCTGGATGCCGGCGGTCCCGGCCCGGGCCCCGTCGGGCGTCGCGACGACGACGTCGAGCGTGCCGGGGTCCTCCACCGTCAGGCGCACCGCGTGCAGGCCCTGGGTCGGGAGCCGGTCGTCCGGGTACCAGGTCGTGGCAGCCGGTCCGGCGACGACCTCGCCGCCGGCGACCAGGGTGACGTCGACCGGGTCGGTCAGGATCTCGCCGGTGTCGTCGGTGACGACCAGCAGCAGGTCGGTCGCGATCCCGGTGAGCAGCTCCGGCCAGGTTGTCTGCGGGGTCAGGGCCAGG
The DNA here is from genome assembly GCF_019798055.1 of Salsipaludibacter albus. Classification (GTDB taxonomy): domain Bacteria; phylum Actinomycetota; class Nitriliruptoria; order Nitriliruptorales; family Nitriliruptoraceae; genus Salsipaludibacter; species Salsipaludibacter albus. The sequence continues at coordinate 18,048 of NZ_JAHOPH010000046.1, forward strand.
GTGGCGTCGCCCAGTCCGGCGGCGTCGAGTGCCGCCTGGACGGCGTCCTCGGCGGGCTGTGGGTCCATCGTCGTGCCGGGCGACGGCATCTCGCTGCCGGTCGGCGACGGCGCGGTGCCCGAGCCACTGCCACAGGCGGCGAGGAAGGCGGCGGCACCACCGGCCAGCACGGCGCGTCGGGTCACGACGGGACCGCGGGACGGGGTGTCGGGGGACGACGACTGGCCGGTGGGCATGGGAATGGCTTTCGACGGTCGTGGAGCGCGCCCCTCGGGCCCCGGAGACGGGGTCGCGACGGAGGAGGGGAAGCAGGGATCGTATCGTCGGGCGCGTGCCGGGCCGGCGCGCCCGTGGCACGCTGGTGGCATGTCCCCACCTCGTCGCGACCACCGCGCCCACCCGAGGCCCGGCCGCGTCGGGCGCGTCGGTGGGGTCGGCGTGCCGCTCCTCCTGCGGGCCGTCGTCGTCCTCGCCGTCGTGGCGGTGCTCGGCGCGTGCACGGACCCCACGCCCGCGCCGTCGCCGAGCGCGTCGGCGACCACGTCGGGCGGCCCGGAGGTCCGGATCGGCGTGGCGCCGGAGGCCGAGTCGATCCTGCTCGCGACGGTCATGGCGGAGCTGCTGGACGACGCCGGGATGACCCCGGCCCTGGTCGAGCTGGCCGACGCCGGGGCCGTGCGCCAGGCCCTGGAGCTGGGCGACGTCGACGTGGCGACCGGCTACACCGGCCAGGCGTGGCTGGAGGAGTTCGGACGCGAGAACCCACCCGGTGACCCGCGGACGTCGTTCCAGCGGGTCCGGTCCGCCGACGAGCCCAACGGGATCATCTGGCTGCGTCCCGAGTTCGACCTCGACGCCGGCGTCGACGGGCCACCCGCCGACGCGACGTTCGGGTTGTTCGTGTCGCCCGCGACGGCGACCGAGGTGGCCACCATCCCGCAGCTCGCGACCGTGCTGGCCGAGCGGCCCGACGCCGCGATCTGCGTCGACCCGGAGTTCGGCGAGCGCGACGACGGCTGGAACGCGCTGGCCGCCCGCTACTCGATCACCAACCGGGTCCTGACCGCGGCACCGCCGGCCGAGGCGATGTCCGGCGTCGTGTCGGGCGACTGCTTCGTCGGGCTGTCGACGTTGACCGACGGGCTGGCGTGGGTCGACGGCCTCGTGCCGCTGGAGGACCCGCTGGAGGTCTTCCCGGCGTTCGTCGTGTCGGTGCAGGTGCGCGAGGACGCCCTCGAGGAGCTCGACGGGCTGGAGGCGGCCCTGCAACCGCTCGCGTCTGACCTCACCACGCGGATGCTGGGCACGTGGAACGCCCGGGTCGTGCAGGGCGACCTGCTGGAGGACATCGCCACCGACGCCGTCGCCGAGCTGGGCGTGGAGCCGGGTGGCGAGGATGGTCCCGGGGCTGCGTCGTCGTCCCCGACCGGGGACGGCTGACCTCCGCCGGCGAGGCCGTCGGTCAGGTGAGCGGCTCGGTGGGCTCGTCGTCGGTCCCGTCGCGGTCACGACGACGTCCGTCCCGGCCCAGGGCGCGCAGCCCCAGGACGATCGGGACCGTCTGGGTGATCGCGATCGCGAGCGCCAGCACCACCAGCGCGACCTGGGCCACGCCGGACTGCCACGCCAGGCGGTCGGCCAGGTCGGCGGTCAGGACCCCCGCCTCGTCGGCGACGACCGAGAAGTCGTCGACCAGGTCACGGGCCGCCTCCAGGTCGGCGTTGACGGCGGCGACGTCGTCGGACAGCGTCGCGCTCTGGCCCGCGAGGTTGTCGAGCCTGGTGCCGACGGAGTCCAGTCCCTCGCGCTGGTCACGCAGGTCGGGGGCGACCTCGGCGAGTTGGGTGTCGAGCTCGCGCAGGGAGCCGTCCAGCGGGGTGTCGGGGTCGTAGTCGACCCCGACGAAGCTCAGGGCCCGCATGGTCGAGTCGATGACGCCGGCGGTGCTGATCAGCTGGGGCATGGCATCGCTGACCGCGTCGAGGCTGTCGGGGATGTCCTCGGTCACCAGCACGGTGAGGTCGTCGAGGGTGGTGCCGACCTCGCTGATGGTGGCGGTGGTCTCGCCGACCGTGCCGCTGACCGTGTCGAGGGTCGTGGCGACGTCCGCGAAGGTCTGGTCCAGGACCGTGGCGGTGTCGTCGACCGTGCCCAGGACGGCCGAGGAGAGCTCGATCGCCTCGAGCGAGGTGGCGGTCAGGGCCCGGACGAACACGACCCCGACGACCGCGCCGACCAGGGAGACGACCACCCCGATCGTGCCCGCGACCACCCAGGTCCAGGCCAGCCAGGTCGGCACGTGGGTGGGCGCGTCGGGCGGGGGA
>NZ_JAHOPH010000047.1 GCF_019798055.1 Salsipaludibacter albus
ACCAGCGAGCCCGCCGCGACCGCGGCGACCGACGCGACGGCCGCCGAGACACCGGCGGCCAGTCCGACGCCCATGGACGCCACGCCCGCCCCCGACGCCACCGCAACGGAGTCCGGCTCGGCGGCGACCGTGGCCGTGGCCACGACCGACCTGGGCGACGTCCTGGTCGACGGCCAGGGCATGACCCTGTACGTGTTCGACAACGACGACGTGGACACCAGTGCCTGCACCGAGGGCTGCCTCGCGACCTGGCCACCCCTGCTGGCCGAGGACGTCACCGCCGGCGAGGGTGTCACGGCCGAGCTGGGGACCTTCACCCGGGACGACGGCGACGTCCAGGTGACCGCGAACGGGCTGCCGCTCTACCTGTACGCCCCCGACACCGCGCCCGGCGACGTCACGGGCCAGGCGGTCGGGGACGTCTGGTGGGTCGTCGACGCCTCCGGGGCCAAGGTCACCGGCTCGCCGACCAGTGCGGCGACCTCCGAACAGGCGGGCTACGGCGACCCGGACTACTGAACCGACCCGCGCCCACGGAGGTCGATCGTGGTGCATCATGGCGGGGGAGACGGGGGAGCGGACGTGGCACGAAACCTGCGGCCGCTGGCCGCGCTGCAGGAGGACTACACGGGACCCCTGCACGCCTACGCCCTGCGACGCCTGGGCGACCGCCGCGCCGCCGAGGAGGTCGTCCAGGACACCTTCGTGCGCGCGTGGCGCCACGCCGATCGCTTCGACCCGACCCGGGGGAGCGAGGCTGCCTGGCTGTTCACCATCGCGGGCAATCTCGTCATCGACCGTCTCCGCCGTCGCAGCGCCCGTCCGGTCGTGTCGGGCACGCTGGACGACCGCGCGGCCATGACGGCCCCCGACGTGGTCGACGAGCCGGCGGTCGACCGGATCATCGAGACGTGGCAGCTGGCCGAGGCGATGGCCAACCTGTCGGACGAGCACCGGACCGCGATCGTGCTGTGCCACCATCGCGGCCACAGCGTGGCCGAGGCCGCCGACATCCTCGAGGTCCCGGAGGGCACCGTGAAGTCCCGCGTGCACTACGGCCTGCGGGCCCTGCGGCTGCACCTCGAGGAACAGGGGGTGCTGGGATGAGCACGGACGACCGTGCCACGCACCGGCGCCTGCGCCAGTCCCTGGGGGCGTGGGTGCTGGGTGCCCTCGACGGTGACGAGCGTCACGAGGTGTCGGACCACGTGGCGACGTGCCCCGACTGCGCCGCCGAGGTGGCCGAACTGTCGCCCCTCCCGGGCCTGCTCGGGCGGTTGTCGACCGAGGAGGCCACCGACGGGTCGCTCGTGCCCTCGCCACGGCTGCACGCCGCGCTCGCCGAGGATCGGGTGGCCGAGGACCTCCACCTCCGCCGGCGGGTGGCCCGGTGGCGCACCACGGCGCTGGTCTCGGCCGCGGCGGCCGTGGTGGCGCTGGTGGTGGTCGTGAGCGGCCAGCTCGGCGAGGACGCGCCCCCGGACTTCGACCGGGTCGTGGCGGCCGCCCAGCCGGTCGCGGCGGAGGCGGCGGCGACCGACGGAGAGGCAGCCGCGCTGGCGTGGGAGTGGGGCACGACCGTCGAGCTGGACGTCACCGACCTTCCGTCACGTGACGCCTACGTCCTGTGGGCAGTGTCCGAGGACGGTGTGCGCGAGCAGGCCGGCACGTGGGGGACGACCGACTCGCGGGGCGCCCGGGTCCGCGGCGCCAGCTCGATCCAGCGTGACGACCTCGCCCGCGTCGAGGTCACCGACGCCTCCGGCGAGGTCCTCGTGAGCTTCGCCTTCACCCCCGACCCGACCCCCACCGGCTGACCGCGCATACTCGACCAGTGCCCAAACCCGATGTGAGTTCGAGTCCTCGAGGTGAATTCGCCGCGTTGAGGCCACGAACTCACATCGCGGTGGCCAACCCACATCGCGGCGGGCTGGCGGTTCGGGGTGTGGTCAGTCCCAGTCGGGCGCGAAGGGCGGGTCGATCAGGCGGCGGTCCTTGGGGAGGGCGTCGATCCGGGCCGTCTCGTCGGCCGTCAGCGACAGGTCCACGGCGAGGTTGTCCGCGATGTGGTCCGGGTCGGACGACCGCGGCACCGCGGCGACCCCGTCCTGGTCGAGCAGCCACCGCAGCGCCACCCGGCCGGCGGAGGCGTCGTGGTTCGCCGCGATCTCGCCCAGCGTGTCGTCGTCGAACACCCCGCCCCGTGCGACCGGGGAGTAGGCGGTGACGGTCATGGCGAGCTCACGTGCGGCGTCCACCACCGCCGACTGGTCGAGGAAGGGGTGGTACTCGACCTGGTTGGTGAAGACCGGGCCGGCCGCGGCGGCGCGGCGCATCAGGTCGGTCGGGTGGTTGGAGATCCCGAAGGTCCGGGTCAGCCCGCGCTCCTGGGCGGCGTGGAGCGCCTCGACGGTCTCCTCGACCGGTACGTCGTCGTTGGGCCAGTGCAGCAGCACCAGGTCGACGTGGTCGAGGTCGAGCCGGGCCAGGCTGGCCTCGATCTCGGGGGTGACGTCGGCCGCGGCGGCGTTGCGGGGCCGGATCTTGGTCGTCACGAAGATCGCGTCACGGTCGACGCCCGACGCGGCGAGGGCGCGACCGACACCGGCCTCGTTGTCGTACATCACCGCGGTGTCGACGTGGCGGTAGCCGACCTCGAGCGCGGTCGTGACGGCCTGCTCGGCCGTGGCCTCGTCGAGTTCGAAGGTGCCGAAGCCGAGCGCCGGCATCGTGATGCCGTGGGCGGTGACGGTGGGTGCGGTGGTCGTGGACATGGAGGTGTCCTGTCTGACGTCGGAACGAACGCGTGGGGTGTGCGGGGAGGTCCGGGTGGTCAGCCGGCGACGAGGTCGTCGATCGCGTCGGCGACGGGCGTGTCGCCCCCGACGAGCTCGAAGACGTGGCCGGCGGTGGCCGGGCGGTGCAGGACGGCGGCCAGGACGTCGGCGACGTCGGCCCGCGAGATCTCGCCCCGGTCGACGTGGCGGGCCAGGGTGACCGTGCCGGTCGGCTCGTCGTCGGTGAGCCCGCCGGGTCGCACGATCGTCCAGGCCAGGTCGGACTCCATCAGTGCCTTGTCGGCCCGTGCCTTGGCGCGGAGGTAGACGCTGAACACGTCGTCGGTCGGCGGGTCGTCGGTGCCCATGGCCGACACCATGACGTAGCGCGCCACGCCGGCCTGTCGGGCGGCGTCACGCAGGTTGACGGCGGCGGCGAAGTCGACGGTCTCCTTGCGCCCGGCGCCACTGCCCGGACCGGCACCGGCGGCGAACACGACCGCGTCGGCGTCCTGCACCGCGTCGGTCAACTCGTCCAGCGATGCCATCTCGAGGTCGAGCACCTCCGGGATCGCGCCCACCTCGCGGATGTCGTCGGCCTGCTCGGGCTTGCGGATCAGCCCCACGACCTCGGTGTCCGCGTCCAGCTCGGTCAGTCGAGCTGACAGCAGTCGGGCAATGGTGCCGTGTCCGCCGGCGATGACGATGCGCATGGTCGTGGTCCTCGTGTCGGGTCGATGACCAGTCTGTCGTGCGCCAGCCCGTCGACGACGGCCCGACAGCCCGCCGTTCGGGCAGGAATCGAGGGAATGTGGGCCGTCGAGGGCCGTCTCGGGTCGTCGAAGACCCCGGGAGCGCGCCAAGGCCGCGGGCGGGCGGCATTTCGGGCCCGAACAGAACGAAGCCCCGCCGAGGCGGGGCTTCGTGTCACAACGTGGTACGCGTCAGAGCGGACGAACGTCGTTGGCCTGGGGGCCCTTCTGGCCCTGACCCATCTCGAACTGGACCCGCTGTCCCTCGTCGAGGGACTTGTACCCATCGACCTGGATCGCGGAGAAGTGGACGAACAGGTCCTCGCCGCCCTCGGCAGGGGTGATGAACCCGTAGCCCTTGTCGGCGTTGAACCACTTGACTGTACCTTCTGGCATTGCGTGTTCCTGTGCTGAGCGCACCCCGGGTTGTTGCCATCACAGTCGGGCAACGAGACACCCCGTCATGGTGCGATGCCAAAGGTATCGACTCCCGGCGAGCGCGGAAGACGACGAACGGCCGGGACCCGGCCGACCGGCCACCCCCGGTGCATCGGGGACCCGATCGTCGGACCACGCGGTCGTGCCGGGTCGTGGGGGGTCGCTCCTACGCTCGACGGACCCGACTCCGGAGGTCCGAACGTGGTGAACCGGCTCGCCGAGGCGAACTCGCCGTACCTGCTGCAACACGCCGACAACCCCGTTGACTGGTGGGAATGGGGCGACGACGCGTTCGCGGAAGCGCGGGAGCGCGACGTCCCGGTGTTCCTCAGTGTCGGGTACTCGTCGTGCCACTGGTGCCACGTCATGGCCCACGAGTCGTTCGAGGACGAGGACACGGCGCGGTTCCTCGACGACCACTTCGTGTCGATCAAGGTGGACCGCGAGGAGCGTCCCGACATCGATGCGGTCTACATGACCGCCACCCAGGCCCTCACCGGGCAGGGTGGCTGGCCGATGTCGGTCTGGCTGGACCACGAGGCACGTCCGTTCTACGCCGGGACCTACTTCCCGGCGACGTCCCACCACGGCATGCCGTCGTTCCGCCAGGTGCTGGTCGCGCTGCGCGACGCGTGGGCGGATCGACGCGACGAGTTGCAGGAGTCCGCCGCATCCATCACCAGCTCGCTGCGGGCCGCGACCGAGCGCTCGGCGGGTGGTGGGGACGCCGCGGGGGACGCGATCGACCTCGACGATCTGTGCGAGCAGGCGACGCGGCTGGTGGTCGAGCGTGCATGGGACCGCGACCACGGGGGGTTCGGCCGGGCACCGAAGTTCCCCCAGGCGATGCTGGTCCAGTTCCTGCTCGACCAGCACGTGGTCACCGGCGACGCCGAGGCGCTCGCCGCTGCCACGTCTGCCCTGGAGGCCATGGCCCGGGGCGGTATCCACGACCACGTCGTGGGCGGCTTCGCGCGCTACTCGACCGACGCGCGGTGGCTGCTGCCGCACTTCGAGAAGATGCTGTACGACAACGGGCTGCTGCTGGAGGCCTACGCCGACGCGGCAGTGCTGACCGGGCGGGCGGACCTCGCCGCGGCCGCCGACGGGATCGCCACCTGGCTCGTCGACGAGATGCAGGAGCCCGGCGGCGCGTTCGCGGCCGCGCTGGACGCGGACACCCAGGGGGAGGAGGGCGCGACCACGGTGTGGACGGACACCGAGTTCCGCGAGGTCGTCGCGGAGGCCGGGGCGGACCCCGACCTGCTCGCAGACTTCTGGGGGGTGCGTCCCGAGGGCAACTTCCGGCCGGAGCGTGGCGAGCCGGCCGGGGACAACATCCTCCACACCACGCAGGGCATCGAGGCGTTCGCCAGCGCCCACGACCTCGACCCGACCGATCTCGCCGACACGGTCGAGCAGGCCAGGGTGGCACTGCGGGAACGTCGGGCGACCCGACCGCAGCCCGGTCGCGACGACAAGGTCCTGGTCGCCTGGAACGCGCTGGCCATCCGGGGACTGGCCCGCGCCGGGGCCGTGCTCGACCGTCTCGCATGGGTCGACGCCGCCGTGCAGGCCGCCGACTTCCTGCTCGACGCGCTGGTCGACGACGAGGGTCGACTGCTGCACGTCCACCGCCGGGGCCGCTCGTCGGTGCCGGCCTTCCTCGACGACGTGGCCGGGCTGGCGGTCGCCCTGCTGGAGCTCGGACCCGTGGCCGGACGCCCGGACCTCGTCGCACGTGCCGCGGACCTCGTGGACGACGCCACGACCAGGTTCGCCACCGACGACGGGGGGTTCGCGACCACCTCGGCCGACGCCGAGACGCTGGTCGTGCGTCCACGTGACGTCCACGACGGCGCCCAGCCGGCCGGGACGTCCCTGCTGGCCGCGGCACAGGCACGGCTGGGACTGCTCACCGGCGAGCACGGCCGCACCACGATGGCGGCCGACCTCGTCGCCCGCCACGCGACGTCGATGGCCCAGAACCCGACCGCCCACGGCGAGCTGCTGCGGGTCGCGCGGTTCCTGGCCGCCGACCCACGCGAGGTCGCGATCGTCGGTCCGGCGGGCGACGCGCGGGCCGCGCTGGCCGGGGTCGCCCTGGGCCGGCCGCGCCCCGGGACGGTCGTGGTCGTCGCCGATCCGTCCGACGACGAGCCGCCCGCCGTGCCACTGCTGGAGGGACGCACTGCCGTCGACGGCCACGCGGCGGCCTACGTGTGCCGGGGGTTCGTCTGTGACCGCCCGGTCACCACGACCGAGTCGCTGGTCGACGCCCTCGACCGCGGGCCCGACGGGCGCTGAGCCGCGCCAGGATCCTCCGCCGACGGCCGAGCCTCAGCTGTCGGCGCCGAACAGGGCCGTGAGGATCCACGACACGATCGAGATGATCAGGGCGGCCAGGAACGTGGACGAGAACTCGTCGGAGGTCAGCCCCAGGCCGAGCTGGTCGGACGCCCACAGCACCAGGGACAGCATCAGTGCGTTGAGGAACAGGATGAACAACCCCAGGGTCAGCACGACCAGGGGCAGCGAGAACAGCGTCGCCAGCGGTCGGACGAAGGCATTGACGGCCGCCATGACGATCGCGATCACCAGCAGGGCCGGCCAGTCCCCGTTGAACTGCAGCCCGTCGACCACCTGGATCGCTGCCCAGACGGCGGCCCCGTTGATCAGGACCTTCAGCAGGATTCCCATCGTTGCTCCCCGTGTGTCGCGTGGCCGTCAGGCGACGCCGGCGTGGGCCAGCGCGGCCCGGATCAGGCGGTCGTGCCCGCTGGCCATCTCGGCGGTGACGTCGTCGAGGGCGAGCTCGGCGACCCGGATCCACGAGAAGTCCAGCGCGTCCGCGGCCGGTGCGCAGTCCCCGGTGACCGGCACGATGTAGACCAGCGCGACGGCGTGCTGGCGGGGGTCGTGGAACCCGGTCCGCTCCGGCTCGGGGAAGTACTCGGCGATGGTGAACGGCGCGGGCCGTGGCGGCAGCTGGGGGTCGGCGTCCGGGCCGAGGTCCTTGGACAGGTGGCGCCAGAGGGCCTCGCGGACCAGTTCGTGGTGCAGCACCCGACCCGACACCAGGGCCCGCGAGACACTGCCGTCGGGCATGGCGCGCAGCAGCAGGCCGACGTGGGTGATCCTGCCGAGGTGGTCGAGCCGGACCGGGACGGCCTGGACGTAGACCTGGGGCACCCGGTCGCGGACCCGGGCCAGCTCGTCCTCGCTCAGCCAGCTGGGATGGCTGTCGACGACGTCTCGGGGCGTGTCGGCAGTGCTCACGTCGTCCCGTTCATGCGGTCGCCCGGCGCTCGGCCACCTCGGCCAGGAAGCGTCGGATCCGGTCGTGGGTGCGGTCGGGGAGCTCGAACTGCGGGACGTGGCCGCAGTCGTGCCACAACTCGACGGTGGCGGACGACGGCAGTGCCTGCTGGGCCCGGGCGGCCGCGCCCGACTCGACCAGCGGGTCCGCACCGCCGAAGATCCACAGGGACGGCACGCTGAGCTGCTCGAGGCGACGCCACAGGCCGCGGCGGCCCCGGGTGCGGTCCAGCGCGACCCCGCGGGCGCCGGCCGCGAGTGCCAGTCGGTAGTCCCGCCGCTCGATCTGCAGTCGGGCCTCGTCGACGGCGGCCGACAGGTTGGCCGCCGGCAGTCGCGACGCCTCGAAGAACAACGAGCGGATGCCCTCCTGCAAGGCGTCGGCGGGGAGCCACACCGGGCTGGCGGCGACCCAGTGGAGTGGGAGCCTGCGCAGGAGCGGGCGGGCATAGCGGACGGACTCCAACGGCACCGCCGCGCACAGGCCGGTCAGGCTCGCCACCAGGTCCGGTCGTCGCAGGGCCACCTCCGCCGCGATCCGGCCGCCCATCGAGTTGCCGACCAGGTGCACGTCGTCGAGGTCGTTGGCGCGGAGGTAGTCGACCACGACGTCGGCGTACCAGCGCAGCGAGTACCGGTCGCCGGTCGGCAGGGGCGCGTCGGAGTTGCCGTACCCGGGCAGGTCGAGCGCATGGACGTGGTGGTCCAGGGCGAGGTCGTCGATCGAGGGCACGAACGTGACCTTGGAGGCCCCGAGTCCGTGGATCAGCACGACCGGCTCGCCACTGCCGACGACGAGGGACTCGACCTCCAGGTCCAACACCCGGGTGCGGACACGCTGGACGTGGCGACGGGTCTCGTGGCCGGGCACGAACATCGTCCCGAGCAGCACGGCCAGCGACAGGTCGCCGCGGACCTCCAGCCGCCCGGCCTGGAACGCCCCGACGGCGTCGCTGCGACCACTGACGATGTCCAGCCACGTGATCGCGTCGGTGTGGAAGCGCACGTCGGGATCGACCGCCGCTCCGGGCTGGACGGCGCAGCCTCGCGGCGTCAGTCGCAGCTCCCACGGGGCCATCCCGGTGACGTTGACCTCCCAGGATCGCGTGGCCGCTGGTGACTCGTCGACCAGGTAGCGCTCGGCCAGGGCGAGGATGCTGGCGCGCACCTGCTCGACCAGCGCCGGCGTCAGCGGCAGGTGGGGCCCGCGATGGACGGCCTCGACGGACTGGTCCGGCGACGGCACGGCCCACAGGCGGCGGCGGGTCGAGCCTGGTGGCACCGGAGTCCTCGCATGGGTCGGGCGGTTGCGGAGTGTAGGTCGCGTCACGAGGTGGGGGCAGGCGGCAGGGCGACCGGGCCGGGTCGGCGTCGCAGGCGCAGCCCCCGTGAGCCGTGCAGGCGCTCGGCCAGGCCGGCGTCCAGCAGCAGGTTGACCGTCCGACGGGCGCCGACGAGGTCCGTGCGGTCCCCACGTGCCGTCGCCACGTCGACCAACGTGAACGCGGTGGGCAGCCCGGCGACCAGGTCGAGGTCGACCGGCTCTGGCTCCAGGCCGAGGGTGGCCCGCGCCAGTCGCAGCCCGGCCGTGAGGTCCTCCGCCCAGCCCTCGAGGAACCCGGTCAGGTCGCCCCGGCGCAGGGCCGCCGCGACGTCGTCGTAGTTGCCGGCCGGGCGGGTGGCCATCGTGATCTCGGGGACGGCCAGGCCGCCCGGGTCCCGACCACGGTCGCGCAGCACCAGCCGTGCCGCGCTGCGGGCCAGGCGGCCGTTGGCCGACTCGAACGGGTGCAGTCGCAAGAGCTCGAACTGCAGGACCCCCGCCACCTCGACCGGGTGGTGGTCCCGGCCCGCCATGACCAGCGGCAGCCGTGCCACCTGGCCGGCCAGGTCGGCCGGCCGCACCGGGCGGAACACCACTCGCCCGTCACCCCCGGTGTGGACCGCCTGCTCGACCCGGCGCAGTCGACCGCTCGCGCTGCGGGCGACCAGCCCCTGCGTGAGGAGGTGGTGCAGGGCGCGGATCCCGCCCAGCACGTCGTCGCGGAGTCGCTCGGCCAGGTCGTCGGCGGCCAGGGCGCGTCGGACACCGGCGTACTCCCGGCGCCAGACGTCCTCGAGGTCGGCGTCGTCGTCGACCAGGGTCGTGGTGTCACCCTCGGGCGGGGTGGCCACCATGCGCGCGCCGTCCAACCGACACGACGCGATGACGGCCCGGTCCCACAGGACCGGGGCGGTCGCGCCCAGCCTGACCGCGCCCGCGACGTCGTCGACGAGGCGGTCCGTGGTGGCAAGGAGGTCGGCGAGGTGGTCGGTCCGGTCCCAGGTGCGGTCACCGAGCTGTTCGGTCACGACCAGGGTTTCCAGGCTGGCGAGCTGCGGGCCAGTTCGGCCGCTTCGAGGGTCCGGCCGTGGCGCCGGCCGGCGGCATAGGTGGCGCTGGCGAGCCCGAGCGCACCAGAGATCGCGGTCGTCGTGCGGATCACGCGCTTGGTCTTGCGCGAGAAGATCACGATCGGCCAGCCACGCTGCTGGGCGACCGACTCCAGTGCCGAGTCGGGGTTGACCGCGACCGGGTGGCCGACCAGCTCGAGCATCGGCAGGTCCGAGGCCGAGTCGGAGTAGCCGTAGCACAGTCGCAGGTCGTAGTCACGGTCGTCGGCGAGCATGCCGATCGCCTCGGTCTTGCCCTCCCCGTAGACGAACGGCCCGTCCAGCCGGCCCGTGTAGAGGCCATCCACCACCTCGGCGCGCGTGCCGATGCCTCCGGTCATGCCCAGTGCGCTCGCGAGCGCCCCGACCAGCTCCTGGGGCGAGGCGGACACGATGTAGGTGTCACGGCCGGCCTCGTGGTGCATCTCGATCAGCCCGTGCGACTCGGGTCGAATCTTGTCCAGCAGCGCCGGGATGACCTCCTCGTTGAGGGCCATCAACTCGTCGCGACGGGTCCCGCCCACGATCTCGAGGATCCGGTCCCGGCTGGCGACCGAGGTCTCGTCGGACGCGCCGAACAGCCGGAACATCAGCGCACCCACGCCGTCCCGGGCGAGCACCCTGCCGTCCAGCAGGCCGTTGCGCCACGCGGCGATGGCGAAGGTCGCCGGCGACGCCCCGCTGATCAGCGTGCGGTCCAGGTCGAAGAACGCAGCGGCCCGGGTCGCGGTCACGGCTGGCACCCCCAGTCACGGCATCGGTCGGTTGCTGGTCCACCCGGCCGGCAGCGTACTGGTGCCCGCAGGCAGAACGGGGCGGGTCGACGTGCCGTCGTGGGAGGGCGTCGGCGACCGTGTCTGCACGGCCCCGTCGCCCGCCCGACACCGTCCGCGGGGGGATCCTGCGCGGGATCCGGTGCGGACCGTCCCATGGGCGCGACCCCCGACCGACCGATGTCGGACGTCCCCTTCCCCTTGGGACGTCCTCCGGGTCGATGCGGAGGCCGCGTCGTCGGCACCGTAGTCGTGGGGTGACCCGGTCGGTCAAGCCGCTCGTCCACAGGCACGTGCGGACAACCGGCCGGCTGCTGTGGACGACTTGTGGACCATGACGCACCTGCTGTGGACGAGTGGTGGACGAGGGCGCTGACCGGCTTCGTTTGCCGGGGACATGATGTCGCGCGGGCTGGTCGCGCCGTGCTCCGTCGCGCGGTCCACAGGTTTTCCCCAACCTGTGGACAAGGAATCGATGGTGGCCATCCGACCCTCGTGGGCGTCCCGCGCACGACGGATCGAGCCCCGGCGCGGGGGCCGACCGCAGTAGGGTGCTGCGGCCGGTCGCCGGACCGGTCGGAAGTGGCGAGGGAGATGCGGGCATGGCCACGCGGGTCGAGCACCGGGCACCGGTGACCACGGGGGAGCCGCCCCTGCGGATCGTCCGGTCGACCCGCCGACGATCGCGGGCGACCGCGTTCGCGCGGGACGGCCACATCGAGGTCCGCCTGCCCGCCGGGCTGCCCGACGACGAGGCCGAGCGCACCATCGCGACACTCGTGGCCCGGGTCACCCGCCGCGACCGCGCCCGTGCACGAGGCGGGGACGAGTGGCTGGCCCGGCGCGCCGCCGAGGTGGGCCGCCGCTGGGTCGACGGCGTGAGGGCGTCGGAGGTCACCTGGTCGTCACGGATGACCCGTCGCTGGGCGTCCGCGACCCCGGCGACCGGCCGGATCCGGGTCAGCGACGTGGCCGCGACCTTCCCGGACCGCGTGCTGGACTACCTGCTGGTCCACGAACTGGCACACCTGCGCGTGCCCGACCACTCCGAGGCGTTCCACCAGATCGTGGACGCCTACCCGCACACGGCCTGGGCGCGGGGGTTCCTCGCCGGCGTGTCCCACGCCGGCGTCACCGGGGTGGACCGTCCGGATCAGTCGTCGGTGCCCGACGACCCTCCGTCGTCGTCCGCGTCCGGGTCCGCGCCCGGGTCGGAGCCATCCTCCGGGGGCTGATCCGGCCCGGCCGCGGCGTCGTCGAGGTCGACCACCGGGTCCTCGCCCGCCAGGCGTTCGGCCGCGGAGGGTTCGACCGGTGCGTCGCCCAGCCCGCCGAACAGGCTGGTCGCGTCGTCCGGGATCGCGTCGCTGGCCGCCATCCGCAGCAGCCACCGGGACGGCTCCGCGAGCTCGTCGGCGTCCGGCAGGTTCTCGGGGTGGGCCAGGGCCTCGTGCAGTGCCCGGCCACCCCGGGCGGCCACCACGGCGGCCACGAAGTCGTCGCCGATGTCGGGATCCCCGGCGGTCAGCTGCAGCCCGAGCAGGTCGGCGAGCACCTGCTCACCGTCACCGACGGTGTTGCGCCGCCGCCGCAGGATCTCGTCGATGGCGTCGAGCGAGGGAAGGCGTCCGTCGGCGGCCGCCAGGGCCTCGTTGCGGGCCCACGCCCGGGTCAGCGTGGTCACGCCCTGCAGGCGGGCCAGGACACGCTGCTGTGCCTCGGTCGGCTCCAGCCGGAAGCGCCCGGCCCGGTTGATGGCGTCGGCCATCGAGGAGGGGTCCTCGGGGTCGACGCCCATCATGGCGTCGCGCAGGAGGGCCTCGAGCCGGGCCGGGTCCAGGTCGGTCCCGTTGGCGAACTGCGCCACCAGGGACTCGACGTGGGCGCCGAGCCACGGCACGGCGTGGAACAGTCGTCGGTGGGCCGCCTCGTGCAGGGCCAGTGCCAGTGCGACCTCCTCGGCGTCCAGGTCCCAGCCGGCGAAGGCCTCGTCGACGTTGACGGCGACGAACATCGCCGTGCCGCGCGGGCCGGTCGGCAGGCCGAGGTCGTGGCTTCCCAGCAACTGCTGGGACAGGTTGCCGATCGCCATCCCGGCGTGCAGGCCCGTCGTGGAGGCAGCCAGCCGCCCGACCATCGCCGACATGTCCATGCCGCCCAACAGGTCGGCGAAGCCGTCCGGCAGGCCTGCCGACAGGCCCGCCTCGGCGAGCTGGTCGTCGTCCAGGCCACCCTCGGGCACCAGGGCCGCCATCGCGCGGCCGGTCGCCGCCGCCACGGGCTCGATCAGGGGGCGCAGGTGCGACAGCGCGGTGTCCACCCACTCGCCACGACGAACGACGACGCCGTGGCCGAGGTCCGGTGGAGCCGGCAGCGAGCCGGCGTCCAGCCAGTGCTCGGCGAGGTCGAGCGCCCGCAGGGCACGTTCGCGCTCGGACGGGTCGGGGTCCCGGTCCCCGTCGGCCGCGACCTGGAAGGCGACCCGGCGGGCCACGTTCCAGTCCACGGGACCGGTGGGCGGTGCGGCCGACATCATGGCCTGCATCTGGGCCTGGACCTGGGGCAGCATCTGTCCCATGGCGGCCATCAACTCGTCGGGGTCACCCCCGCCCAGGCTGCCCAGCAGTTCCCGCAACTCGTCCGGCAGGTCGCCGAAGTCGCCGAAGTCAGGAAGGTTGGCGTCGTCGTCACTCATCGTGGAAGCCTCTCCGCACCGTCCAGTGTCGCATCCACGCGCCCGCCGTGCGAACGCCGGTCCGACGATCGGGTCTCGGCCCGCGCAGGACACCTGCGCCCGGGTCGCGCACCTGGTGCGGGTCTCGCCCGGCGCGGCCCGGCACGAGTTAGCCTCGGCGGGGCCTGCAGTCGTCGGACGGGTCGCACGTGGCCACCATCGCCATCACCGGGATCAGCGGACTGGTCGGCCGGCACGTCCAGGAACGACTGGTCGAGTCGGGCCACCGGGTCGTGGGGATCGACACGCGCGCGCCCGAGACGACCACCGGCCTGGTGTTCCGGGAGGCCGATGTCCGGTCCCGCCCCGACGTCGAGCGCGCCCTGGCCGACGTGGACGCGGTCGTCCACCTCGTGTTCGTCGACCCCGTGGAGGGTGACCCCGACCGGTCCGTCAACGTCGGTGGGTCGCAGGTGGTCGTCGACGCCGCCGTGGCCGCGGGCGTGTCGACGCTGGTCCTCGTGTCGTCGGCCATGGTCTACGGCGCCTTCCCCGACAACCCGGTCCCCCTCGACGAGTCCGCACCGCTGCGTGCCGGGGACGACTTCCCGATGGCCGCGCACAAGCGCCTGGTCGAGGAGTACCTGGCCGAGACCGCGCCCGACGGGATGCGCACGGTCGTGCTGCGTCCGGCCATGGTGGTCGGCGCGGACGCCGACATCCTGCTGACCCGGGCGCTGCAGGGCACGCGCCTGCTGACGGTGCGCGGTCACCGGCCCCCGATGCAGTTCGTGCACGTCGACGACCTCGCCGCCGCCGTGGTGCTGGCGCTGGAGGACGACGGCCTTCGGGGTGCCTACAACGTCGGCTCCGAGGGCTGGCTGTCGTTCGACGAGGCGCGCGAGATGCTCGGACGTCGTGCGATCGAGGTCCCCGAGGAGGTCGCCTTCACCGGCACGGACCGGGCGTACGCGCTGGGGCTGTCCCGGCTCCCCGCCAGCGCCCTGCCGTGGATCATGCACCCGTGGGTGGTGGATCCCAGTCGCCTGGTGGCGGCCGGCTGGCGACCCCGGATGTCCAATCGGGACGCCGCCGCCCTGCTGGCCACCGAGGTCGCCGACCGCGTGGAGGTGGCGGGGCTGCGCACGGACCGACGCACCGTCAAGCGGGCCGGGGTCGCGGCCGCGTCCGTCGCGGGCGGGATCCTGGCGGTCGGCCTGCTGTCCCGTCGCCGACGCAACACCGACCCCGATCCCAACGACTCGGACTCCCGCGATCGGCCGGGCGACACGACCGACCCGGACGTCGAGCGTGGGCGCGACGTCCGTGACGCCGCCGATTCGGACGACGCGACCGACCCGGCATGAGCGAGGCGGACCCACCGGAGCCGACGGGCCACGCGCCCGCGCAGCCCGCGGGTGATCCGACCCGGGACCCGCCCCGCACCGGCGTGCGCATCACCGCCGCGCTGGTCGACCACGTGATCGACGTGGCGGCCGCCCACGACGACGTGGTCGATCCCGAGGCCGGCGCGGTCGGGTTGTTCACCGGCGTGGTGCGCAACCACCACGACGGCCACGCGGTGTCGGAACTGACCTACGAGGCGTGGCCGGAGCGGGCCCCACGTGCCCTCCGCGAGGTGGCCGAGTCCGTGACGGCGGACCATCCGGGCGTGCGGGCCGTCCACGTCGTCCACCGGGTCGGACGTCTCGAGGTCGGCGACGTCAGCATCGTGTGCGCCGCGTCCGCCCCGCACCGCGCCGAGGCCCTGGCGGCGGCCGGTGACCTGATCGACCGGGTCAAGGCCGACGTCCCGGTCTGGAAGCGGGAGGTCCATGCCGACGGCGCCGTGTCGTGGCCCAACGCGGCGCGACCCGACGGCGGCCCGGACCCGTCCTGAGCGCCCGGCCGGGCGAACGGACGTCCGGGCACGACCACTGTCCGACGGTCGCCGCCGCGGACGGTCGGGTGGACCGCCGCGGTCGTACGGTGGGGTGCTCGCCGATTGGCGACCACCCTCCCCGCGCCGAGGCTCGTCGTGAGCTCCACCCTGCCCCGCACCGGGCACCACCGCACCTCTCCGGACGCCCGTCCCGGCGTGACCGGTCGATGAAGGGCCTCGTCACCCTGCTGGGGGTCGTGGCCGCCGTGCTGGTCGGGCTGCCGGCCGAGGCAGCGGACCGGTCCGGCCACCACGTGGAGGTGCGTGCGGCGGCGGGTGCCGTGCGGGCCGCCCAGGAGGACGCCACCACCAGCGCCACCCCCAGTCCCGAGGTCAGTCCCGAGGTCAGTCCCGAGGTCAGCCCCGAGGTCAGTCCCGAGGTCCAGGACGCGCCCCTGCGTGACCCGTACCGCCCGCAGCAGTGGCATCTCGACCGGCTCGGGCTGACCGTCGACCGGCGCGTGCCCGACGGTGCCGGGCAGGTGATCGCCATCCTGGACTCCGGGGTCGACCTGGACCACCCGGACCTGTCCGACGTGTTGGTGCGCACGCCGGAGGGCGCCGTCGTGGGCCGCGACTTCGTGGACGACGACGACGACCCGAGCGACCGCTTCGGGCACGGGACGATGGTCGCCGGGGTCGCCGCCGCCCGCTCGGGCAACGGGCTGGGGATCGCGGGCACCGTCAGCGGGCAGGTGCGGCTGCTCCCGGTCCGGGTGCTGGACGACCAGGGCCGTGGCTCCTCCACGACCGTGGCCGCGGGGATCGACTGGGCCGTCGCGCAGGGGGCGACGGTCGTGAACCTTTCGCTGGAGTCGGCCGGGCTGCGTGGCGTGGACGCGGATCCGGAGCTGCGTCGAGCGGTCGACGACGCGGTGGCGGCTGGCGCCGTCGTGGTCGTGGCGGCCGGGAACTCCGACGTGGCGAGTCCGACGTCCGCGCCACGCGAGGGGGTCGTCGTGGTCGGGGCCACCGACCGCGCCGACGAGCGCGCGGGCTTCAGCGACCGTGGTCGTCGCGACCTGCTCATGGCGCCCGGGGTCGAGGTCGTGTCGACCTGGTGCCGTGCGACCGAGACACCCGAGGCGGCCTGTGACGGCGCCACCCACACCTACGGGGTCGCCGACGGCACCTCCTTCGCCGCGCCCCAGGTCAGTGGTCTCGTCGCCATGCTCGCCTCGGCCGGGCTGACCCCGCAGGAAGCGGTGGACCGGTTGGCGGCGACGGCGATCGATCTCGGCGATGCGGGGCCGGACCCCGA
This sequence comes from Salsipaludibacter albus, assembly GCF_019798055.1. GTDB lineage: Bacteria > Actinomycetota > Nitriliruptoria > Nitriliruptorales > Nitriliruptoraceae > Salsipaludibacter > Salsipaludibacter albus. The sequence goes on from NZ_JAHOPH010000047.1 coordinate 16,369, forward strand.
GACCGGTCGTGGCCTGGTGTCGGCCGCGGCGGCCCTGGGCCCGTGGCCGGACGGCGACGTGCCGGTCTCCACACCCCAGCCCCTGCCCACGCCCGGCGCGGCGTCCGACGGATCGCAGGACGCCGCTCCGCAGGCCGTCGCCCCGGCCGATCCGCCCCCGACGTCGGGCACCCCGACCCTGATCCTGGTGGTCCTGGCGATCCTGACCGCGGTGGGACTGCTGGTGCACGGGCTGGCAGGCGGGCGGGCGCACCGCGGCCGGACCGGCGACGTCGACGACTGAGGGCCGCCGGCAACAGGGGGCTGCGGGGTGCCGCGGGATACCGTGTGCCCGCCCGGGGGACGGACCGGGCACGTCCGTGCAAGGAGTGCCATGACCAGCCCCGACGACGCCGCCCCGTCCGTGCGCTCCGCTCTCGGCGGCAGCCCACCGCCCGACTCGTCGCCGGGCCCCGGATCCGGTCCCGCACCCGACCATCCGGAGGCTGGACGGCCCCGCCGACGCTGGCCGCGTGCCGTCGCGTGGGTGCTCGCCGCGGTCGTCTTCGTCGGACTGGTGGTGGGCGGGCTGTGGGTCGCCGGGGTCGTGCCGTGCTCGGCCCTGACCGCCCAGCCGGAGTGCTGGGTGGCGATGCTGCCCGGGCCCACCCGCAGCGTCGAGGAGTTGGTCGAGCTCGGTGGCATCGACACCTACGGCTCCGACGGCGAGCTGCTCCTCACCACGGTGCTGGTCGACAACCGCCTGACGGTGCGCGAGTACGTGGACGGCGTGGTCTCCGACGACATCGCCCTGATCCCTCGCGAGGAGCTCTACCCACCCGGGCGGTCGGTCGAGGATGCACGTTTCGAGAACGAGATCCTGATGTCGGACAGCCAGCTGGAGGCCAAGGTCGCCGCACTCGACGAGTTGGGGATCCCCTTCGAGGACCTGGACGACGGGGCCGAGGTGGTCCAGGTGGTGGACGACTCGCCGGCCAGCGACACGGACCTGGCGGCCGGCGACGTGTTCGTCGCGGTCGACGGCCGGCCGGTCGGCGACGTCGACGCGGCCGTGTCGGTGCTCGGCTCGTTCGCGCCCGGGGACGTGGTCGACCTGCAGGTCCGCGGTCCCGACGACGAGGAACGGTCCGTGGAGGTCGAGCTGGGGGACAACCCCGACGACCCGGGTGCGCCGTTCGTGGGCGTCCTGTTGCGCAACTACCAGGAGCTGCCCGTCGACATCACGATCGACGCCGGGGCGATCGGCGGGCCGTCCGCCGGACTCGCCTTCAGCCTCGGCATCGTCGACCGGGCCACGCCCGAGGACCTGACGGGAGGTCGCGATGTCGCCGTGACGGGGACGATCACCGGGGACGGCCAGGTCGGGCCGATCGGCGGGATCGTGCAGAAGATCGTGGGGGCGGTCGAGTCGGACCCGTCCGCCGAGGTGTTCCTGGTCCCGGCCGGGAACTGGGAGGAGGCCCAGCTGGCGACGCCGCCGCGGCCGGTCACCCTGGTCGAGGTCGCCACGCTGGACGATGCCGTGCATGCCCTCGAGGACCTCGCCGCCGGACGCGAGCCCGAGTCGGCCATCGCCGTCGGCTAGTCGCCTGACCTTCGGTCAGGTTGGAGTTGCTCGCTGCGCTCACAACGTCCAGCCGTGCTCCGGACTGGCGAACGGGGTGTCGCGCCGAGGCCATCGCGGTCGGCCTCTAGGCTGGGGGCATGCTTGCCGTCTCCGCCCACGCCTTCGATCCCGACGACCCGTTGACCGGCCTGCGGGTCGACGAGGTCCCCGATCCCGACGTCCCCGATGGCTGGGAGCTGGTGTCCGTCCGGGCCGCCGGGCTCAACCACCACGACCTGTGGTCCCTCCGGGGCGTCGGCCTGTCGTCGGACCAGCTGCCCATGATCCTTGGTGGTGACGCCGCCGGGGTCACCACCGACGGACGCGAGGTCGTGTGCCACGGCGTCGTCGCCGGTCCCGACGGGCTGGGTGACGAACTGGACCCACACACCCGGTCGTCGTTGTTCTCCGAGCACTTCCCCGGCACCCATGCCGAGCTGGTGGCCGTGCCACGTCGCAACCTCCTCGACAAGCCGCCGGAGCTGACCTTCGCGGAGGCGGCCTGCCTGCCCGTGGCCTGGCTGACCGCCTACCGGATGCTGTTCGTGCGCGGGGGGTTCCGCCCGGGCGACACCGTCCTGGTCCAGGGCGCCGGTGGGGGCGTGTCGACCGCCGCGGTCCTGCTCGGCCGTGCCGCCGGCCTGCGGATGTGGGTCACGAGCCGTGACGAGGGCAAGCGTGCCCGCGCGATCGAGCTGGGTGCCGACGACGCCTTCGAAGCCGGCGCGCGCCTGCCCGAACGGGTCGACGGCGTGCTCGAGACGGTCGGTCGGGCGACCTGGGACCACTCGTTGAAGTCGACCAGGAACCAGGGGACCGTGGTGGTCGCCGGCATGACCTCGGGCGACGTCGAGCGCGGCGGGCTCCCGCACCTGTTCTTCCGCCAGTTGCAGGTCGTGGGGTCGACCATGGGTACGCGTGGCGAGCTCCGGTCCCTGCTGCGCTTCCTGGTCACCACCGGTGTCCGACCGCTGATCGATGCGACGTACCCACTCGCCGACGCCGCCAGCGCCTACGCCCGGATGGCCGAGGGCGACCTGTTCGGCAAGATCGTGCTCCTCCCGTGAGCCCCTCCGGACAGGAACGCCGGATTCCGGGCGCACGATGATGGATCCCGAGGCGGTGCGCAACCAGCGCTTCCTGCTGGTCCGCCGGGGCTACGACCCCGAGGCGGTGCAGGAGTTCCTTGACAGCGTCGCGGACGCGCTCACCGAACTGCGTGAGCAGGTGGACGACGGCGACGAGCCGCACGCGCTCGAACTGGCCGAGGCACGTCGCGCCGTCGACGAGGCCCGCACACGGGCGGCGACCCACCGCCTGCGTGCCCAGCGGGACGTCGAGGCACTGGAGCGCACCGCCCGCCAGCGCCGGGCCCGCCTGCTGGCCGAGATCGAGGAGCTGGCCGCCGCCCGCGACCAGCTGTCGACCGACCTGGACCGCGCGGTGGACGTCGTGGACCGGGTGGTCCAGTGGGTCCGTCGGACCGATCCGGGAGCCGACGACGCCGGCCAGCCCGGTGCGGTCGGCACCGCGACCCCGTCGATGACCCCCGCCCCGGCGCCCGACGCATCACCGGAACCGGACGTGGACGCCGAGCCGGAACCGGACGAGCTCGTGGAGGCCGGCGACGCCGAGGACGTGGCCGGCGAAGAGGACACGGACGACGCCGAGGAGGCGGACGACGCCGAGGAGGTGGACCGCGTCGAGGAGGTGGACGAGCCCGAGGACGTGGACGACGTCGAGGACGTGGACGAGGTGGCCGACCCGGACCAGGCGGCCGCGGCGGTGGACGACCCGGACGTCGCCCGCCCGGAGGCGTTGGCCGACCAGCTCCCCGACGACGACGTCGTGGCGGTGCCCGAGGACCCGGCGGTGGCCGCGGTCCGCGAGGCACTGCGGGCCGTCCAGGACGAGGTCCTGACCAACCTGCGCGACGATCCCCGGGGCGACGTCGCCGACTGGCTGCCCGGGCCGGCACGACTGGAGTCGCTCGACGACGCGGCGACCCCGGACGAGATCCCGAAGAGTGCGGCGACCCCGGCGATCAACCACTTGAAGTACGGCTCGGCCTGGTTGCGGTACTGCTCGATCGCCGCCTGCTGGGGGGTGC
>NZ_JAHOPH010000048.1 GCF_019798055.1 Salsipaludibacter albus
GCTCGCGGCCAACCTGCGCGCGCTGGCCGAGGCGCCGGGGCGGCTGGTGGACCTGCCGGGGGCGGGGGAGCGGACCGTGCCCGACGAGCTCACCGACGGGCAGCGCCGGGCGGTCGCGACCGCCATCGCCCATCCGGTGACCGTGCTGACCGGGGGACCGGGGACCGGCAAGACCCGCACGGTCGCCGAGATCGTCGCGGCCGCGGCCGACCTCGGCGCCGACGTCGCCCTGTGCGCACCGACCGGACGTGCCGCCAAGCGGGTCGAGGAACTGGTGGGCATGGAGGCCTCGACCATCCACCGGCTGCTGGGGGCCCGACCGCTGGACGCGATCGACGGGGGTGGGGGGTTCGTGTTCTCGTACGGGCGCGACGACCCGCTCGGCTTCGACATGGTCGTGGTGGACGAGGTGTCGATGTGCGACACCGCACTGCTGCGCTCCCTGACCGACGCGATCGAGCCGGGGACGCACTTGGTGCTGGTCGGCGACCCCGACCAGCTCCCGTCGGTCGGGTCCGGCGACGTGCTCGCCGACGTCGTCGCCTCGGACGTGGTCCCGGTGACCCACCTCGACGAGATCCACCGCCAGGCCGCCGCCTCGCGGATCGTCGCCCTGGCCCGGGAGGTCAACGCCGGACAGGTCGGACCGATCCGCGGCGTCGACGGCGACGTGTTCATGGCCGAGGAGTCCCGGCGCGAGGTCGTCACGGCCCGGGTCGTGGAGGCGGTCGCGGTGCGTGCCCCCGACTACTTCGACGTCGAGGTGGACGACATCCAGGTGGTCGCCCCGATGTACCGGGGGCCGTGTGGCGTGGACGCCCTCAACGCCGCACTCAAGGAACGGCTCAACCCCGACACCGGACAGCGCTCCTACCGCACCCTCCAGGTCGGGGACCGGGTGATGGTGACCCGCAACGACGCCGACCTCGACGTGTCCAACGGCGACGTCGGCATGGTCGTGGACGTGGGCAGGAACTCGCTGCAGGTCCGGCTGGGGACCCGCGTGGTGACCTTCGACAGTGACAGCGTCGCCGAGCTGACCCATGCCTGGGCGATCACCGTGCACAAGTCCCAGGGTGGCCAGTGGCCCGTGGTGGTGCTGGTCGCCGACCGCAGCCACCGGATCATGCTGCGTCGCAACCTGCTCTACACGGCGATCAGCCGGGCGGAGCGGGCCCTGATCGTCGTCGGCCAGGCCGCGGCCCTGGCCGACGGTGCCCAGCGTCGTGGGGACACCGACCGGACCACCGGCCTGGCGGCTCGGCTGCGCGCACCTGCCTGACACCGGCTCCACGACGCCGCGCCGACTCGTCGGACCATAGGTCGACGCCGGTCCACTGGCGCGTGCGATAGTATTTCAACAGAAGTGTTCACAAACCGGGATCCGTCATCTCCTCGACCGCCGCCACCGCCGACCCCGACACGTCGGGGCTGTTGCGCCTGCTCGGGGACACCCGCGCGCGGATGGTCACCGTCATCGCCGGGCGCGACGCCACCGTGGCCGAGCTCGCCGACGACCTGGAGATCTCGGAGGTGGCGATCCGTCGCCACGTCCAGCGGCTGGTCGACGAGGGCTGGGTCGCCGGACGACGCGACGACCCGACCGGTCCCGGCCGGCCGGTCACCCGCTACCACCTCACCGACCGTGGGCACGCACTGCTGCCCCAGGACTACGCCGCGCTGGCGTCCGAACTGCTCGAGTGGCTGCAACTGTCGGCCGGTCCGCAGGGCGTCGCCGACTTCCTCGGCTGGCGTGCCCGCCGGCAGGCCGACGACCTCGCCGCCCGGGTCGACGCCGACCGCCTCGACGACCGCCTCGCGCAGCTCGCCGCGGCCCTGACCGACGCCGGCGCGCCCGCCACGGTGGTCGAGGGCGACGACGGATACGTTCTGCGCCAACACCACTGCACCGTGATGGACGTCGCGCGTGCCCATCCGCAGGTCTGCCACGCCGAGGCAGCCGAGTTCTCGCGGGTCCTGGGCGACGACGTGCGGATCCGTCGCGGTGCCTCGCGTGCTGCCGGGGACGCCACCTGTGAATGCGCCGTGGTGGTCGTCGACGTCGACGACGACCGCGTGCTCCCGCTGGTCCACGACCAGGCCGACACCCCATGACCGGCCGTCGGAACACCACCCGGAGCGGACACGTTGTCCCCACCGGCACCCCACCGTCCTTCCACCCGTCCGATCGCAACGCTCGACACTGGAGCACACGATGAGCCAGACCGAGACCCCGGGCACCACCCCAGACACCCGGACAGACACTCGGCCAGATCCCGCCGTCACCGAGTCCGCCCGTGACCGCCAGCAGGCAGTCGCCGACGAACTCGGCGAGTACAAGTTCGGCTGGTCCGACACCGACGAGGGCTACTCGTTCACGTCCGGTCGCGGCCTGACCCGCGACGTCGTGGCGGCGATCTCGGAGCGCAAGGACGAGCCCGCCTGGATGCGGGACCTGCGCCTGCGCGCCTTCGAGGCCTACGAGCGTCGCCCGATGCCCAACTGGGGCGCGGACCTGTCCGGCATCAGCTTCGACGACATCTTCTACTACGTCGAGGCCGCCGAGAAGCAGGCCGACTCGTGGGAGGACCTGCCCCCCGAGATCATGGAGACCTACGAGAAGCTGGGCATCCCGGAGGCCGAGCGCAAGCGGCTGGTCGCCGGCGTCGCCGCCCAGTACGAGTCGACCGTGCTCTACCACAAGGTCCGCGAGGACCTCGAGGAGCGCGGCGTCATCTTCCAGGACACCGACACGGCCCTGCGCGAGCACGAGGAACTGTTCCGCAAGCACTTCGCCACGGTGATCCCGGCCAACGACAACAAGTTCGCCGCGCTCAACACCGCGGTGTGGTCCGGTGGGTCGTTCATCTGGATCCCCGAGGGGGTCGAGGTCGACATCCCGTTGCAGGCCTACTTCCGCATCAACAAGCAGAACATGGGCCAGTTCGAGCGCACGCTCATCATCGCCGAGCCCGGCTCCAAGGTGCACTACGTGGAGGGCTGCACCGCGCCGATCTACTCGTCGGACTCGCTGCACTCCGCGGTCGTCGAGATCATCGTCAAGGACCGCGCGAAGGTCCGCTACACGACCATCCAGAACTGGTCGACCAACGTCTACAACCTGGTCACCAAGCGGGCGATGGCCTACAAGAACGCCACCATGGAGTGGATCGACGGCAACATCGGCTCCAAGGTCACGATGAAGTACCCGGCCGTGTGGCTGATGGACGAGGGTGCCTCGGGCGAGGTGCTGTCGGTCGCCTACGCCAAGGACGGCCAGCACCAGGACGCCGGGGCCAAGATGGTCCACAACGCGCCCAACACGACCTCCAACATCCTGTCCAAGTCGATCTCCAAGGGCGCGGGCCGGACGTCCTACCGCGGCCTGGTCAAGATCACGCCGGGGGCGCACAACTCCCGCGCCGCCGTGAAGTGCGACGCCCTGATGCTCGACGACGAGTCGCGCACCGACACCTATCCCTACATGGAGATCGGTGAGGAGGACGCGACCATCGAGCACGAGGCGACGGTCTCGAAGGTGTCCGACGAGCAGCTGTTCTACATGCAGTCGCGTGGCATCGACGAGGACGAGGCGACCGCGATGATCGTGCGTGGCTTCATCGAGCCGGTCGCGCGTGAGCTGCCGATGGAGTACGCCGTCGAGCTCAACCGCCTGATCGCGATCGAGATGGAGGGTGCGATCGGATGACGACCTCGACCGCTCCCACCACCGACACCCCGACCAGCCTGGACGCCATCACCGAGGACGTGGTGCTGGACCGCTCGACCGCGGCCGGCGAGCCCTCGTGGATGACCGACCGCCGCCTCGCGGCGTTCAAGACCTGGCTCGACCAGGACTGGCCCAACCGCCGGGCCGACGAGTACTGGCGCAACACGCCCTTCGACCGCCTGGTCGACGTGACCCTGCCACTGGTCGAGCCGGTCGACGCCGAGTGCGTCGAACTGGCCGAGGGCGTCGTCGACACCCTCGAGTCCCCGGCCGCGACCGTGACGGTCGTGGACGGTGCCGTCCTGTCGATCCGCGTCGACGAGGACTGGGCTGACCGTGGCCTGGTCGTCGAGAGCCTGCGCGACGCCGCGGCAGGCCCCTGTGCCGGCGTCGTCAGCGAACACCTCGGCTCCCTGACCACCACCGGAACCGGGTCGGGCCGTGACGAGGACCGCACGATCTCGACCAACGACGCGCTGTGGGACGCGGGCGTGTTCGTCCACGTCCCGGCCGAGCTCGAGGTCACCGCCCCGATCGGCATCCAGACCTACGCGACCCGGCCGGGGGTCCACCTGCCCCGCGTGCTGGCCGTCGCCGAGCACCACGCTCGGGTCACGCTGGTGCTCGAACACCTCGGTGGCGACCTGCCGGACGCGCCCCGCGCATCCCGCAACAAGACCCCGGTCCTGGTCGACGAGGTCGTCGAGGTGATCGCCCGGGACAGTTCGTTCGTCGACGTCATCTCGGTCAACGAGCACGGCGACGACGTCGCCTTCCTGTCCCTGCAGAAGGCCGGCGCCCATCGCGATGCCACCGTGCGCCACTACTCGGCGACGCTGGGTGGGGCGACCGTGCGGCTGCGCCCCGAGGTCGACCTGCTCGGCCCCGGTGCGTCCGCGTTCCCGTCGGGGATCTACTTCGCCGACGAGGGCCAGCACTTCGACGTCCAGCCCTACATGCGCCACATCGCGCCGCGGGCCACCTCCGACGTCCTCTACAAGGGCGCGCTGCAGGGCAAGAGCCGTGCCGTGTTCCGCGGCAACGTCTACGTCGCCCGCGAGGCCGTCGGGACCACCACCAACGAGAACAACCGCAACCTGATCCTCACGAAGGGCGCGCGGGCCGACTCCACGCCCTTCCTGGAGATCGAGTGCGCCGACATCACCGCCGGCCACGGCTCCGCCACCGGCCAGATCGACGCCCGCCACCTGTTCTACCTGCAGGCCCGCGGCCTGCGCCGTGAGCAGGCGCTGCGCCTGATCGTGCTCGGCTTCTTCAACGAGGTCCTCGAGCAGATCACGCTGCCGTCCATCGGCGAGCGGACCCTGGCTGCCATCGAGCGCGAGATCGACCTCGCCGACCTCGACCAGGTCAACGTCTCGGCCGGTCGTGTCGACACCCCGAGGGACTGAGCAGGTCCCTCCACCACGAACGGCGACGGCCCGATCGGCCGTCCGCCACGCACCGCCACACCCCCGCGCCCAGCGCCACGAAGCAAGGACATCCAGTCATGGCAGAACTCTCCATCCGCGACCTCACGGTCCGCGTCGACGGCACCGACATCCTCAAGGGCGTCACCCTGGACCTGGAGAAGGGGAAGACGTTGGCCCTGATGGGCCCCAACGGGTCCGGCAAGTCGACCCTGGCCTACGCGATCGCCGGCCACCCCGCCTACGAGGTGACCGGTGGCGAGATCCTGTTCAAGGGTGAGGACATCACCGAGTGGACACCCGACGAGCGCAACCGCGCCGGCGTGTTCCTCGCGATGCAGTACCCCGTCGAGGTTCCGGGCGTGTCCCTGACCAACTTCCTGCGCACGGCGGTCAACGCCCGGCTCGAGGAGGACAAGCCGGTGCGGGAGTTCATGGGTGAGCTGCGCACCGCGATGTCCGACCTCGACGTCGACGAGTCGTTCCTCCAGCGCAGTGTCAACGAGGGCTTCTCGGGTGGCGAGAAGAAGCGCTTCGAGATCCTCCAGATGGCGCTGCTGCGACCCGAGGTCGCGGTGCTGGACGAGACCGACTCCGGGCTGGACGTCGACGCCCTGCGGATCGTCTCCGAGGGCATCGACCGGCTCCGTGGCCCCGACCTCGGGGTCCTGGTCATCACCCACTACACCCGCATCCTGCGCTACCTGACGCCCGACGAGGTGCACGTCATGCTCGGCGGTCGGATCGTCGCGTCGGGCGGTCCCGAGCTGGCCGACGAGCTCGAGGAGCACGGTTACGAGCATTACGCGGTCTCGGCCTGAGCCGATGACCGCGCCGGGCGTACGGTGACCACCACGCGTCCCGGCACCTCCGACACGACCACCACCGGACACGCAGGCACCGATCCCCACTCGCCGAGAGAGGCCGTCACCGTGAGCGCCACGACAACCCGCACGGCCACCGCGCTGGGCGCGGCTCGTCGGGTCGACTTCCCGACGTTGTCGCGGACCGTCCACGGCCGGCGCCTGGTCTACCTCGACTCGGGGGCGTCCTCGCAGACCCCCCAGGTCGTCATGGACACCATGGACGACTACTACTCGCGGTTCCGCTCCAACGTCCACCGCGGGGTCTACCAACTGGCCGAGGAGGCCACCGACCTGTTCGAGCGTGGTCGGTCCCGGATGGCCACCTTCATCGACACGCCCGTCGAGGGCCTGGTGTTCACCAAGAACTCGACCGAGGCGATGAACCTCGTCGCGTGGTCGTGGGTCCGCACCCGGCTGGGACCCGACGACGCGCTGCTCACCACGCGCATGGAGCACCACGCGAACTTCGTGCCCTACCTGCACGCCCAGCAGGACCGTGGCTTCGACCTGCGCACCATCCCGCTGACCCCCGATGGTCGCCTCGACCACGACGTCGCCCGCGAACTGCTGGCCGACGGCAAGGTCACGTTCCTCGCGCTGGTGCACGTCTCCAACGTGCTCGGCACGATCAACGACGTCGCGGCACTGGCCGAGATGGCGCGTGACGCCAACCCGGACTGCCGGGTGCTGGTCGACGGCAGCCAGGCGGTGCCGCAGATGCCGGTCAGCGTGCGCGACCTGGGCGTGGACTTCTACGCCGCGACCGGGCACAAGATGTGTGGCCCGACCGGGGTCGGGATGCTGGCGGCACGCCCCGAGCTGCTCGAGGAGATGCCACCGTTCCTGACGGGTGGCGAGATGATCCTGGACGTGACGCTGGACGGGTTCACGACCAACGAGGTCCCGCACAAGTTCGAGGCGGGCACGCCGATGATCGCCGAGGTCGGCGGTCTCGGCACGGCGGTCGACTACCTCACCGACCTGGGGATGGATCGCGTGCGGGCCCACGAGCACGAGCTGGTCGGCGAGCTGATCGACGCGCTGCTGTCGGTCGAGGGCGTGACCGTCCACGGACCGATGGACCCGGACCTGCGTGGCGGGGCCGTGTCCTTCGAGCTGGCCGGGGTGCACCCCCACGACGTCGGGGCGATGCTGGACCAGCACGGGGTGGCGATCCGGGTCGGTCACCACTGCGCCAAGCCGCTGATGCGCGAGCTCGGCGTGAACGCCACCGCGCGTGCCTCGCTGGGGCTCTACAACGACCGCGACGACCTCGGTCCGCTGGTCGAGGGCCTCGAGCGCGCACGGACCTTCTTCGCACGCTGAGTCGGTCCATCCCCGGACACCTGGACCGGTGTCGTCGAGGTGGGCGCGGCAGGACGGTGCGCGAACTCCCATGACATTGTTCGATGCGTGCCATGCTTTCGTTGGGCCAAGAGACAAATCGGGGGACGGTCGATAGGTTCGATCCCGGGCGGCGCGCCGCCCGACGACGTCCCGACCGAGGAGCCGCACGTGAGTGCCGAGCACCGTCCCCTGCCCGGATCCGATCGCCGGTGGGGCGTCTGGCTGGTCGGTGCACGGGGTTCCGTCGCGACCACGGCCGCGGTCGGCAGCGCCGCGATCCCGGCCGGTCGCGCCACCGCGACCGGCATGGTGACCGGCTCCGCACCCTTCGCCCAGGCCGACCTGCCCTCGCTGGGCGACGTCGTGCTGGGCGGCTGCGACCCGTCCGGGACCTCGCTGGCCAAGCGGGCCGAACTGCTCGCCCAGGGTGGTGTCTTCCCGCTCGCGCTGTCACAGGCCCTGGCCGACGACCTGCAGGCGATCGACCGCAGGGTCGTGCCCGGCATCGCCGCGGACGAGGCTGCCCAGCACCCGTCGGCCGCCGTCGCACGGATCGGTGACGAGCTCGAGCGGTTCGCCACCGAGCACGACCTCGACGACGTGGTCGTGGTCAACGTGTCGTCGACCGAGGCGCCGATCGCCGACCACCCCGCCCACCACGACCCCGAGGCGCTGCTCGCGGCCGTCGCACGGGACTCCGACGTGCTCCCACCCAGCGGCCTGTACGCGCTGGCCGCGATCCGTGGGGGCCACGCCTTCGTCGACTTCACCCCGTCGTCCGCCCTGACCGTGCCTGCGATCCTCGACCTGGCCACCGGCCGGGTCCCGGTCGCCGGTCGGGACGGCAAGACCGGGGAGACCCTGGTCAAGACGGCGCTGGCCCCGATGTTCGCCGACCGCGCCCTGCACGTGCACTCGTGGTCGGGGATGAACCTCCTCGGCGGCGGCGACGGGCAGACCCTCGCCGACCCCGTGACCGCGGCGTCCAAGGTCGAGTCCAAGGGTGACGTGCTGGGCGACATCCTCGGCCACCGACCCGAGGGTCCGGTCCGGATCGACAACGTGTCCGACCTGGGTGACTGGAAGACCGCCTGGGACCTGATCACGTTCGAGGGCTTCCTGGGCACCCGGATGCAGATGCAGTTCACCTGGCAGGGCTGCGACTCGACGCTTGCTGCGCCGCTGGTGCTGGACCTGGCCCGGCTGGTGGTCGCGGCCGGGCGGGCCGGTCGCACCGGTCCCCAGCAGTGGCTGGGCTACTTCTTCAAGGCCCCGCTGGGCGACGGGCCACGCCGACTCGCCGAGCAGTTCGCCGAGCTGGTGGACGAGGTCGGGGGACTGGCCGAGGACGTGGCGGTCGGCACGAACCCGTGAACCGCCCCGCTCCGGCGAGCGCCGACCTCGCCGACCTGGCCGAGCTGGTCCGCCTGCCTGCCGTCGTGTCCGTCCCCGGTGACGCCTGGTCGGGGGCGACCCTCGCGGGATGGGACCGTGGCCGGGCGATGCCGATCGCCTCGGCGCTGCTGTACCTCGGCGGCATGGCACTCAACGACTGGGCGGACCGGGACCTCGACGCCGTGGAGCGACCGGAGCGCCCGATCCCCTCGGGGCGGGTCGCGCCCGACACCGCCCTGTCGATCGCTGCCGGCCTGCTCGCCGGTGGCGTGGCCGTGGCCGGCATGGTCGGGCGCGGACGGGCCCTGGCGGTCGCCCTGCCGCTGGCCGGGGCCGTGGTCGCCTACGACCTGGTCGCGAAGGACACCCCGGCTGGCCCGGTCCTGATGGCCGCCTGTCGCGGCCTGGACGTGGCGCTGGGTGCCAGTGGCGGGGATCGCCGAGCAGCCCTGCCCGCGGTGGCGGCGGCCGCCACGCATGCCTTCGGCCTGACCCAGCTCAGCCGCCACGAGGTCCACGGTGGCGCCGGTCCGTCGGCGCGGCTCGCGACCGGGCTGGCGCTGGCCGCGGCATCCCTGGTCCAGGTCCATCCGTGGCGGGCCGGCAGCGACGGGCCGGCCTGGCACACGGTGGCCACGCGGGTGGCGGCCGCGGTCGGCGCGGCCGAGTACCTGCGCCGGGTGCTGGGCGGCTACACGTCGGCCGTCCGGTCACCCGACGACCCCGAGGTCGTCCAGGCCGCGGTCGGTGGCGGGGTGATGGCCAACAGCGCCCTCCAGACCGGGCTGCTCGCCGGAGCCGGGGCCTGGATCCCGGCGACCGCCACGGCCCTGGCAGGTCGTGCCGCCGGGCTGCTGCGTCGACTCGCGCGGTCGGGAGCGGTGACATGAGCCCGCTGCGTCTCGCCTACGGCAGCAACGGGCTGTCCGATCACCGCCTGGCCGACGCCTGCGCGCTGCTCGCCGAGCACGGCTACGACGGCATCGCCCTGACCCTGGACCACTGGCACCTGGACCCGTTCGCCGACGACCTCGACGAACGGGTGGCCGCGGCGGCCCGGTTGCTGGCCGACCACGACCTCGACGTCGTGGTCGAGACCGGCGGACGGTTCGTGCTCGACCCGTTCGCCAAGCACCAGCCCAACCTCGCCAGCGACCACGGTCGTCGACGCCGGCTGGACTTCTACGCCCGCGCTGCCGACATCGCCGCGGCGCTGGACGCGCCGGTGCTGCACCTGTGGTCGGGGATCGCGCCCGACGGCGTTGCGGCCGACGAGGCCTGGGAGCGGGTCGTCACCGGGACCCGCGAGGTCGTGGACATCGCGGGCGACGCCGGGGTCGTGCTGGGCTTCGAGCCCGAGCCCGGCATGGTCGTCGACACGATCGCGACCTTCGAACGCCTGGCGGCCGACCTGGGTGATCCGCCCGAGCTGGGCATCACCCTCGACATCGGCCACTGCCGGTGCCTGGAGGACGACCCGGAGCCGGACTGCGTGCGTCGGGTCGCGGACCGGCTCGTCCACGTCCAGGTCGAGGACATGCGACGCGGTGTGCACGAGCACCTGCCGTTCGGCACCGGCGAGGTCGACCTGGCGGGTTCACTGGCGGCACTGCAGGAGATCGACTACGACGGGCTGGTGTCGGTGGAGCTGCCCCGTCACGGCCACACCGCCCACACGATGGTGCCCGACTCGATGGCGGCACTGCGCGACGCGACGTCCCCGGAGGCTGCCGCATGACCGACCAGACCGCCCCCACCGACCCGGCCGAGGTCACCGCGCACCTCGACGCGCGCCTCGACGACGACGCGCGTGCGTGGTTCGCCGAGTCCCGCGACCGCATCGGCGACGACCCGGCCGCCGTCCGCGTGCTGTTCCCGGCCGTGTCCCGCCGGGTCGGTCGTGGCCCGCTGGCACCCGGCGGCGACGGCGACGACCCCTTCGTGTGGCACCGGGACGATGCCGGGCGGGCACTGCTGCTCGCCGCCGTCGACCCGGGCGCGCGTCCGGGCGAGCTGCGCGACTGCTACACCCACGGGGACGCCCGGGAGCGTCGTGGGGTGCTCCGGTCGCTGGAAGTGGTCGAGGTGGACGACGAGGTGACCGCCGAGCTGGTCGACGACGCGCTGCGGACCAACGACGTCCGCCTGGTCGCGGCCGCCCTCGGCCCGGCCGGCGTGGCCGTGCTGGACGACGACGGCTTCGCCCAGGCCGTGCTCAAGGCGGTGTTCGTCGACCTCGACCTCGAGCGCATCGCCGGCATCCCCGACCGCGTGACCCCCGAGCTGTCCCGGATGATGGCCGACTTCGTGCACGAACGCGTCGCCGCCGGCCGGGCGGTGCCGGCCAGCGTGTGGACCGTGATCGACCGTCATCCGCCTGCCGACCGGCTCGCGGCGATCGAGGCCGAGCGCGACCACGAGGACCCCCACCGGGCCGCTGCCGCGGCGGCCGCCCTGGACGCCCGACCCTGACCCCGCCGCCCACCGGACCGGCCACCATCGGTCCACGACGGCTTCCCGACCGCAGCGGAGCACTGCCGTGAGAATCTTCGACCCCCACGTCCACATGACGTCACGCACCACCGACGACTACGAGGCCATGGCCGACAGCGGTGTCACCGCCATCGTCGAGCCGGCCTTCTGGCTTGGCCAGCCACGCACGAGTGTCGGCAGCTTCGTCGACTACTTCGCGTCGCTGGTCGGCTGGGAGCCCTACCGGGCCGCGCAGTTCGGCATCGCCCACCACTGCACGATCGCGCTGAATCCCAAGGAGGCCAACGACACCGGGCTGGCCCGGGAGGTCCTCGAGGTGCTGCCCCGATGGCTCGCCAAGGACCGCGTCGTCGCGGTCGGCGAGGTCGGCTACGACTCCATGACGCCCGCGGAGGACGACGCGTTCAGCGCCCAGATCGCCCTGGCCGCCGATGCCGACCTGCCGATGCTGGTGCACACGCCGCACCGGGACAAGCTGGCCGGCACCAGGCGCACGCTGGACGTGCTGGCCGAGCAGGACTTCCCCCCCGAGCGCAGCATCATCGACCACAACAACGAGCTGACGGTCGAGGTGCTGGCCGACACGGGGTGCTGGATGGCCTTCTCGATCTATCCGGACACCAAGGTCGACGAGCGCCGCATGGTCGCGATCCTGCAGGAGTACGGGACCGAGCGGATGCTGGTGAACTCGGCCGCGGACTGGGGTCGCAGTGACCCACTGAAGGTGTCCAAGGTCGTCGCGGCCATGCAGGAGGCCGGCTTCTCCGACGACGACATCAGCACGGTCGTGTGGGACAACCCGGTCGCGGCCTACGGCCAGTCCGGGCGCCTGGAGCTCGACGTCCCGGGCCAGGAGGCGGACTCGACCTTCGAGGGATCGTCGATCCGGCGCACGAGCGGCTGAGCGATGCGTTTCCGCCACCCGGACGGTTCGACCGTCCACCTGTCGTACTGCTCCAACGTCCATGCCGCCGAGGACCTCGACGGCGTGGTGGACCAGCTCGCCACCTGGTCGGCCCCCATCCGCGAGCGGCTGGGGTGGTCCCTGCTGGGAGTCGGGTTGTGGCTGGCCGACGACGTCGCCCGCGCGCTGGACGCCGACCCGACGGCCCGACGTCGGCTGCGTGGGGCGATCGACGAGGCCGGGTGCGAGGTCGTGACGCTCAACGGCTTCCCCTACGCCGGGTTCCACGACGAGGTGGTCAAGCACCGGGTCTACGAGCCCGACTGGTGCCATGCGGACCGACTCGAGCACACCGTCCGGCTCGCCCACGTGCTGGTCGACCTGTTGCCCGACGACGTCGAGGTGGGCTCGATCTCGACCCTGCCGCTGGGCTGGCGCACCGCGTTCGACGACGACGCCACCCGCCGGGGCCGGGCCGCCCTGGACCGTGCCGGGGAGGAGCTGGCCGAGCTCGCCGCGGCCACCGGGCGCCGGGTCGCGCTGGCGGTCGAGCCCGAGCCGGGCTGCCGCATCGAGGAGGCCGGGCAGCTCGCCGACGTCCTGGCCGGGGCCGACGCCGACCACCTCGGCGCCTGCCTCGACCTGTGCCACCTGGCGGTCCAGTTCGAGACCGCCGCCGAGGCGCTCGGGCTGCTCGACCCCGCCGGCGTGGCCGTCCACAAGGCCCAGGTGTCGGCCGGGCTGCACCTGGCCGCTCCGGCCACGGACCATCGGGCCGCCGCGATGTCCCACGCCGACTCGCCCTTCCTCCACCAGGTCCGCGAGCGCGCGTCCGACGGCTCCCTGGCCAGTGCCGACGACCTGCCCGAGGCGCTCGGCGACGGGCCGGGCCCGGGGCTGCCGGGCGTGGGGGACTGGCGGGTCCACGTCCACCTGCCCGTGCACCACGACGACGCCGCCACCACCCAGGCCGACCTGGTGGCGTCGCTGGAGACCCTCGTCGGCGGCGACACCTGTCGCGTCCACCACCTCGACGTCGAGACCTACACCTGGCACGTCCTCCCCGAGGACCGGGCCGGCAGCGACGATGACGCCCACGCCCGGATCGTCGACGGGATCGCCGCCGAGCTGGCCTGGACCGCGGCGCGCCTGGTCGACCTCGGGCTCGAGCCGCTCGACCCCGCCGTCGACCCCGCCGTCGACCCCCGCTGAGCCCACCCCACCACGTCCCCGAACCACGATCGTCGAGACTCCCATGAGTGACCAGCCCGACCTCACCATCCGTGCCACCGCCGGCCGCCGACCGGTCGTCGTCGTCAACGTCGTCGGCCTGACCCCGGCGCTGCTCGAGCAGGCGCCACGACTCCGTGCGATCGCCGACGGGGGCTTCTCCGCCCCCATGGCCGGGATCCTGCCGGCCGTGACGTGCAGCGCCCAGTCCACGATGCTCACCGGGCTGGACCCGACCGACCACGGCATCGTCGGCAACGGCTGGTACTTCCGCGACCTCGGCGAGGTGTTCCTGTGGCGCCAGCACAACCGGCTCGTGCAGGGCGAGAAGGTGTGGGACGCGGCCCGCGCCGTCGACCCGGACTACACCGTGGCGAACGTGTGCTGGTGGTACGCCATGGGCGCCGACACCGACTGGACCGTGACGCCGCGCCCGATCTACTACAGCGACGGGCGCAAGGAGCCCGACTGCTACACCCGCCCGCCACAGCTGCGCGACGAGCTGACCGACCAGTTCGGCACCTTCCCGCTGTTCACCTACTGGGGGCCCACGGCCGACCTGTCGTCGTCGCGCTGGATCGCGCAGGCCGCCGCGCACCTGTTCGCCAGCCGTCGTCCCGACCTCACCCTGGTCTACCTGCCCCACCTCGACTACGACCTGCAGCGCCACGGGCCCGACGGACCCGAGGCCATGGCGGCGCTCGCCCTGGTCGACGAGCTCGCCGGCGAGCTGCTCGAGGGGATGATCGCCCGTGGTGCGACCGTCATCGTGACCAGCGAGTACGGCATCGAGGCGGCCGACACCCCGATCGACGTCAACCGTGCCCTGCGCGAGGCCGGCCTGCTGGAGGTCCACACCCAGGACGGCATGGAGTACCTCGACCCGTGGACGTCGCGCGCGTTCGCCGTGGCTGACCACCAGGTGGCCCACCTGTACGTCGACGACCCGGACGACCGGGCTCGCGTGGCCGAGCTCGTGGCGGCGCTGCCCGGGGTCGACGAGGTGCTGGACCAGGCCGGCAAGGAGGCCGCCGGGCTGGCCCACGAACGTGCCGGCGACCTGGTCGCCGTCGCCGAACCCGGTGCCTGGTTCACCTACTACTACTGGCTGGACGAGCAGCGCCGACCGGACTTCGCGAAGCAGGTCGAGATCCACCGCAAGCCGGGCTACGACCCGGCCGAGCTGTTCTTCGACCCCGAGGACCGCTTCGTCAAGGCCCGGGCCGGTGCGGCCCTGGCCCGCAAGAAGGCCGGCATGCGCTACCGCATGGACGTGGTCCCGACCGATCCCGCCCCCGTCGCGGGCACGCACGGACGTCACCCGTCCGCACCGGAGCACGGACCCGTGCTGGTGTGCAGCGACCCGTCCCTGGCGCGGGACGGAGACTGGGCCCTGGCCGACGTCAAGGACCTGGTCCTGCGCGCCGGTGGCATCCCCACCTGACCTCGTGGACGACCGGCTGGTCCGCCCCCGGAGCCGACCAGCCCCGCATGGCCCGCTCCTGGATCAGGCCAGGTGGAGGTCGGGGTGGACGGCCAGCAGGTCCAGCACCGTGGGGAACCACGGCGTGACGCTGTCGGGATCCTCGCACCGACGTCGTGCCTGCGCCATCGTGGTCCAGGCGATCTCGTCCACCTCGCCGGGGACGGGGCGGACCAGCGCCGGGTCGACGTCCGACACCACCACGACCCGGTCGTACTCGCGCTCCTGCAGCCCGCTCCCCGGGTCGTGGGCGGTGTAGAAGAAGGCCCCGGCCAACCGGACGGGACGGTCGGACACGTCGAGGCCCAGCTCGTCGGGGACGCGGCGACGGACCGCCGCCGCCAGGGGCTCGCCCGCGGCCGGATGGCTGCAGCAGGAGTTGGTCCAGCGACCGCCGAAGTGGTACTTGGTCGTCGCCCGGCGTTGCAGCAGGATCCTGCCCGCGGGATCGACCAGCATCGCCGAGAAGGCCGCGTGCCAGTGCCCGGGTGCCTCGTGGGCCGCCAACTTGCCCATGGTGCCCATGGGCTCGCCCAGCTCGTCGACCAGCACGACCTCGTCGGTGAGGACCCCGGTCGGGTCGGTGGGGGAGGTGGACACAGCGGATCCCGATGCGACGCGGGCGAGCAGCCCACCCTAGCGCGCGCGGGTCCTGTCCTGGCGACACTGACCGGGCGGCTACACCGTCGAGAAGCCGGTCGCCTCGTGGGGTGCGAGCGCGGCGAGGTGGTTGGCGCGCGCGGTGGCCGACACCGGCGCGTCGGGGCCGTCCTCGAGGGCGAAGTGGCCGTACAGGTCCCGTCCCCGGGCGAGTCGGGCGCTGATCGGCGGACCGGCCTGCTGGCGCACCCGCGTGGCGGCGTAGCGGATCGCGAAGCCGACCCGGGGGTCGTCGGTGGTGTTCGGGCCCGAGGCGTGCGGACACAGTCCGTGGTGGAACGACACCTGCCCGGGTGCCATCTCCACCGTCGCGACGGTGGCCTCGTCGACCTCCACGGCCAGCTCCTGGCCACGTGACAGCATGTTGTCCGGGTCGGGATGCTCGACGTGGGTGATGCGACCGCGATGGCCTCCCGGTGCGTAGCGCATGCATCCGTTGTCGGTGGTGGCCGGGGTCAGCGCGACCCACGCGGTCAGCATGTCCCACGGCGCGAGGTCCCAGAAGTTGACGTCCTGGTGCCAGGTGATCCGCCTGGTCGAGTGGGGCTGCTTGACGAACACGTCCGCGCTCAGTGCGAGCAGGTCCTCGCCGAGGATCCCGGCCACCAGCCCGGTCAGCCGGGGGTCGCGGACCAGGCCGTCCAGCGACGGCAGCAGGAGGTAGGTCTTCTGGTTCCACGGCACCGGGTGGTCCGCCACGCCGTCGGTGTCCAGGGCCAGGACCTGGTCGGCCCAGTCGGCTGCCTCGTCGGGGGTGAAGGCGTCCAGGGGGAACAGGAACCCGTCCCGGTCGAAGCGTGCCGCCTCGTCCCGGCCCAGCAGCGATGTCGCGGTCGTCATCCGACCCTCCGATGGCGGTGTCCGTCGTCCTCGCAGCCACGAGAACGGCGAATCTTCGCACACCGGAGTCAGCACCGTCAACCAGGTCGGTGCGTGCCGACTACTCCGTCGACGCGATCGGGTCCAGGGCCGACGTCGTGTAGTTCGCACCCGAGTTCCACAGCAGGAACCAGGCGTTGCCGGTCGCGGCCTCCGTCGCCTCGATCTGGGCCCGGACCTCGGACTCGCCGTAGCCACCGAAGTCCTGCAGCCACGGCATGATCACGGTGTCGGTCCCCGCGACCTGCTCCTGGAAGTCCGCCAGGGACTGCTCGACGATCTCGTAGGGCGCGTCCTCGGGCGAGTCCAGGCCGTACTCGCCCGGGCCCCAGTGGTTGGGATAGACCATCGGCGCGATGTAGTCGACGTGCTCGGCCATGGCCGGGATGTCCTGGGCGATCTCGGTGGGCCGGGTCACGGCGATGCCGAACACCGAGGCCCCCACCCACACGCCCTGCTCGCGCAGCAGCGGATAGGCGGTCGCCATCATCTCCACCACCGCCTCCTCGGGCGTGCGATCCCCGATCCCCGGGAACTCCATGCCGTCCAGGGAGCCGTCCGGCCGACGGATGTAGTCGTAGAGGATGTCGTCGAAGCCCATCGAGGCCGCCTCCAGGGCGATGTCGACGTTGTACTGCTGCACGTCGGGGTGGGCGAAGTTGGTGAAGGCGAACTCGCCGTAGGACCCGGTGAACGGCTCGCCGTCGTCGGTCTGGGTCACCATGTCCCGGCGGTCGTTCTCCCACGCCCACTGGGCCAGCTTCGGGTCCTTGTAGACCACCAGCCGGCCGATCACGCGGACCCCACGCTCGTGCAGGTCGGCCACGGCGGCAGCGGCGTCGAACGACTCGTTGAGGTCGTCGGCCCCGGTCTGGTCCGCAAGCTCCACGGACGAGTCGAACCCGATGTCGCCCGCCTCGTCCTTGACGTCCAGCTGCACCGCGTCGATCAAGCCGGCGTCGATCATGTCCAGCACGGCGGTGCGCTTGGGCTCGTACTGCCACGCGGACGGGGTCGTGTGGACCGCGCGACCGCCCGGGAACGGCACGATCACCGGCACCTCGGCGGTGGCGGCGTTGCCGGCCTCGTCGGTCGCCGTGAGGGTGACGGTCGCCGGCGGCGTGGCCCACTGCACCGACCCGGCGCCGTCGGCGTAGGTCACCTCGCCGTCGTCGCTGACCACGGCGGACGCCTCCTCGGCCGTGAAGTCGACCTCGAGTGGCTCGTCCAGCCCCGTGGCCTCGACGGTCTCGGGCAGGCTCAGGGTCGGCGGGGTCGTGTCGACGACGAACTGCAGGGTGGTCGACGATGCGTCGCTGCGCAGTCCGTCCTCGCCGGCCCGGACCTCCAGCGTGTGGTCCCCGTCCTCCAGGCCACCGAGCACGTCGGGACCGATCGTCGCGCTGGTCCCGTCACCGGCCGGGACCGGCTCGCCGTCAAGCGCCACGGTCAGCGAGCCCGGGGTGGCATCCGCGGCCGTGACCACGACCGAGCCGTCGGCCAGGTCCTGCGCCGAGACCAGCGCCCCGTCCTCCAGGCCGTCGATCGTGATGACCGGGCCCGCGACCGGCACCGTCAGCCACCAGGCGACGGCGGCGAGGGCCACGACGACAAGGACGACGACGACGGCTACGAGACGTCGACGACGGCGTCGCGCCGAGGACGTGCGGGGGCGCACCGACAGGGACGAGGGCATGGCAGCGTTCCGAAAGGTAGGGGGAGCCGGGGGAGCGCGCGAGTGTACGGGTCGGTGCACCCCGCCCGACGCCACGGGAGCGTGCCGGGGCCGGTCGTCCGGCGGTGGCCGCGCGCCGGCGGAGGAGTGGGTGCCGATAGCCTTGCAGGAAGGGTCCGGGGGGCCGACCGCACCCCCGAGGACCGATCGAGACGTCGGAGACAGGGCCACACGTGAGCCTCGAGGACATGTACCAGGACATCATCCTGGACCACTATCGCAAGCCCCACAACCGCGCCGGCGAGCTCGAGGGCACCGACGCCAAGGTTCACCACTCCAACCCGCTGTGCGGTGACGAGATGGACCTGCGCATCCGGGTCGTCGACGACCACCTCGACGCGGTCGTCTTCGACGGTGACGGGTGCTCCATCTCCCAGGCGTCCGCCTCGGCGATGACCCAGGCCGTGACCGGCCGCGAGCTCGACGACGTGCTGGACCTGTCCGAGAACTTCCGCATGATGATGCACGGGGACGACCCGGAGCGTCTCGACGACCTCGAGGACGGGATCGCCTTCCAGGGCGTCGCCAAGTTCCCCGTCCGGGTGAAGTGCGCCCTGCTGGGATGGATGGCCGTCAAGGACGCCATCGAGACCTACCGTGGTGGCGACGCCGCCCACGCCGTCACCCACGAGTGACGGGAAGGCTGGGCGCACACGCGACGTTGCACCACGTGCGCCACCTCCAACGACCCGACCGGCCCGACCATCCGAAGGAATCGGCCATGAGCAGCACCACTGCCGACCAGACGACCGCCCCGGCCAGCCCCGACGTGGCGGCCGAGCAGGCGACCATGGACGCGCTGGAGTCCCAGCGTCGCG
Organism: Salsipaludibacter albus; assembly: GCF_019798055.1. Taxonomy (GTDB): domain Bacteria; phylum Actinomycetota; class Nitriliruptoria; order Nitriliruptorales; family Nitriliruptoraceae; genus Salsipaludibacter; species Salsipaludibacter albus. The sequence continues at coordinate 18,971 of NZ_JAHOPH010000048.1, forward strand.
CCAACGAGCAGGCAGGTGACGTGAAGACCGGCACCGGCGACGACGGCCCGTTCGCCGGGCTCAAGCTGGCCGACGACGGCCTGCCGTACGAGGCCGACCTGCTCAACGGCCTGCGCGCCGTCATCGACCCCGAGATCGGCTACAACATCGTCGACCTCGGCCTGGTCTACGAGGTCACCAAGCCCGACGACTCCGAGGGCCACGTCCACGTCCTGATGACGCTGACGACGATGGGCTGCCCGCTGACCGAGGTCATCCACCAGCAGTGCAGCGTGATCCTGGGCGCGATGCCGGGGGTCGAGTCCGTCGACGTCGAGTTCACGTTCTCGCCGCCGTGGTCGACCGACATGATGGCGGACTACGTCCGCGAGGAACTTCGCGCAATGGGCATGAACGTCTGAGCGTCCATCGCCGACCCATCGCGGATCGTCGTTGCGACGGTCGGCCCTTGGTGCTCCCTTGACATGGTCCAGCGAGCTGTCCCATGTCGCGGTCCGCTCCGCTTGAGGCCGACCTCTTGCAACGCCGACCCGCTCACGGGTCTCCTGCTCACGGGTCTCCTGCGGGGCACGTGCGTTCTCGCGGACTCCGGGGAACTGGCTCCGTCGGGATCGCCGGTCGGTGACGTGGCGGCTGCCTCTCCGAAGATCGGCGTGTCAGTTTGGCAGCGCATCGGATGAGGAGATGGTGATGGGGTTGTTGGAGGGGAGGAGGGTGTTGGTGACGGGGGGGTCGTCGGGGATCGGGGTGGCG
>NZ_JAHOPH010000049.1 GCF_019798055.1 Salsipaludibacter albus
CGGTGGGGGTGGACCGGGGGCAGGGCTGGGTCGGAATCAGCCTGGACCTCCTTCGGGCTGGGGGGCTGATCGGCTCGACAGGAGCGCCCTGGTGTTGGCGACGACGACCCGGATCGTGGCCGGGTCGGTGATGACCGCCAGCAGGAGCACGCCGCCGATGATGATGTTCTGCACGTCGACCTGCATCCCCGAAAACGTGAGGGCGACCTGGAGGATCCCGAGCGTCGCCGCACCGAGCAGCGTCCCGAACACCGAGCCGCGCCCCCCGGTCAGCAGGATCCCGCCGATGATGGCCGCGGCGAAACTCGACAACAGCACCGTCGAGCCGGCGGTGGGGTCAGCGGCCGTGCGTTCGAGGGTGTTCATCACGCCGGCCAGCGCGGCGACTGCGCCCGAGATCATGAATCCCAGGTACACGCGTCGCCGGACCGGGATGCCGGCGTCGTGGGCGGCCTCGCGGTTGCCACCGACCGCGTAGAACTCGCGCCCGACGCGCACGCGGGTGACGAACACCTGCAGCAGGACGAACAACAGCACGAAGATGAGCATGCGAGGGGTCAGCGGGCCGACGAGCGGCTGGCCGAACGAGATGCCGGCATCGACGTTGGCCAGGCGCACGGGCTCCTCGCCCGAGATGACGAACCCCGCGCCACGCAGGAAGAACAGCATGCCCAGGGTGGCGATGAACGAGTTGATTCCCACGTTGACGACGAAGAAGGCGTTGACGACGCCGATGACCAGGCCGACGGCCAGGGCCGCCAGGACGCCCAGCGCCAGGTTGTCGATGCTGGCCATGATCACGCCGGACACGGCCAGGGTCGATGCCACGGCCAGGTCCAGTTCGCCCATCAGGATGACGGCCGTCAGGCCGAGGGCGACGAGGCCGACCTGGGCGATGCGCCCCAGCGTGACTTCGTAGGAGGTGAAGGTCGTCGGCTCGATGATGAGCACCACCACCACGACCACGACCAGCAGGGCCAGCGCGCGGCCCTCGGTGCGCCGGGCCACCAGGGTCCGGATGCGCGACACCAGGTCGGTGCCGCCCTGCACACCCAGCTGCAGGTTCGAGTCGCTCATGACGTCGCCGCCTTCCTTGCAAGGGCGTCCAACGACACGGCGGCCACGATGAGCGCGCCGATCGCCATCTGCTGGACCCCGAAGCCGAGGCCGGACAGGACCATGATGTTGCTCAGGACACTGACGAAGATGACGCCGAGCAGGGTTCGCAGCACGCTGCCCTTGCCGCCGAAGACGCTCGTGCCGCCGATGACGATCGCGGCGAGCGCCTCGAAGTCGTAGCCACCGGACATCGACGACACGGCGGTCTGGGAGAACGCCGCGAGCACGAAGCCACCGATCATCGCGCCAAGGGCCGAGAGCATGAAGGCGCCGATGACCACCCAGGCCGTGTTGATGCCCGCCAGGCGGGTCGCTTCGGGGTTCGAGCCGAACGCCTTGATCACGAAGCCGAAGGTGGTCCGGGTCAGGACGTACGACAGCGCGAGGGAGACCCCGACGAACACGATCATGGACAGCGGGAAGGGCCCGAGCTTGGCCGTGCCGAAGGCGCGGATCAGCGAGTCCTCACCGGCGAAGTAGATGCTGCCACCGCTCTGCCAGCGCAGGATGCCGATGCCGATGAACGTGGTCGCCAGGGTGACGATCACCGCGTTGGCCTTGAAGACCCCGACGGCGACGCCGTTGACCAACCCGTAGACGATGGCGATGGCGATGGCCACACCGATCGCCGGCACGAGGCCGGCGCTGTTGTTGACCGCGATCAGCACCACCGCCGAGGTCGCCACCTGCGCCACCACCGAGAGGTCGAGGTAGTTGGCGCTGATGACGACGAAGGTCATCCCGGCCGCCACGATCCCGATCGGGGCGGCGCGGTTGAAGACGTCGGTGATGTTCACCAGCGACGCGAACCCGTCCACGAAGATCGCGGCGATGACGATCAGGAGCGCCGTGAACAGGAAGATGCCCCGTTCGGCGATCCACTGCAGGGCCGTGGTCTCCTGCTGCTCGAGCTCCGGCGCTTGCCCGGGAGGCGGGTCGGACGCGACGGTGTCCACGGTCGCCTGGGTGCTCGTGTCCTCGCTCACAGCCTCACTCCCGCGGCTCGTACGGCCTGCTCGACCTGGGCTGGGTCGTCCTGCCACACCTCGACGACCTGGTCGTCCTCGAAGCGGTAGGTCGTGCGCGTGCTGACCGCCACCTCGTGCTGGGTGGCTGGATCCGTCCCCCGGATGACCAGCACGAAGCTGACCTGGTCACCGTCCTCCGTCAGTTCCGTGACCGTGGTCACCCGGTCGTGGCGCGTGCGCCGCAGGAGTTGGCACAGCGCGACCAACGCGTGGCGTCCCATCGTTCTGTCACCGGTCAGGTGGAACACGAGGCCCTCGCCGAACAGCGACTCGACGTTGTCCTGCGCCGTCCCCTCCTTGGTGTCGTACTGGCGCGTGAAGTACGCCGCGATGCGAGCGCGTCGATCACTCATGCCGGGCCTCCTCGTGGTCCGTCGATGTCACACGCCGATCATGCTGGTGCCGCCGGACGCGAGCGCCATCACCGATGACTCGTCGGCGACGTCGCGTGGCAGCGTTCCCACGATCTGTCCGTCGCGGACGACGTGGATCGTGTCGGACAACTCGAGCAGCTCGGGCAGGTCGGAGCTGATGACCAGCACCGCCGTTCCCTGTTCGGCGAGGCTCCGGACGAGGCGATGGATCTCCGCCTTGGCACCGACGTCGACGCCCCTGGTCGGCTCGTCGAGGACGAAGAGTGCAGGTGCGCGGCCGAGCCACTTCGCGACGACGATCTTCTGCTGGTTGCCGCCGCTGTAGGCCCCGGCCTCGAGCTCGATCCTGGGTGGTCGGAGGCCGACGTCGTCGGCCAGGTCCTTGGCATACGTGACGATCTGGCCCCGCTTCAGGACGCCGAGCGGGCTGGACAACGCCTTGCGGTTGGGCAGGGCGATGTTGTCCCGCACGGTCATCGTCAGCGCCAGACCGTCGGCACGACGTTCCTCGGGCACGTAGCCGACCCCGGCGGCCACGGCCTGGCCGTAGCTGTTAATCAAGCGGGTCTCGCCGTCCACGGTGAGTTGCACGGTCCCCGCGTTGCGCGGATCAGCGCCGAGCATCGCGCGGACGAACTCCGTCCGTCCGGCACCGACCAGGCCCCCGATCCCGACGATCTCGCCCGCGCGGACATCGAGGTCGATGCCGTTGACGCCCGGTGCCCGGACGTCGCGCGCCCGCAGCACCACCCCCTGGGGGTTGGACTCGTGGTCGGCCTGCAGCTCCTGCTTGAGTTCCCGACCGACCATCATGTCCACGATGTCCGTCGGGGAGGTGTCGTCGATGCCGACCGTGCCGACCAGTTCTCCGTCCCGCAGGACCGAGACCGTGTCGCAGATCGTGAAGATCTCGGGGATGCGGTGCGAGATGTAGAGGATCGCCAGTCCGCGGTCGGCCAGTCGCTGGAGCATGTCGAGCAGGTAGTCGGTCTCGGCCGGGGTGAGGGTGGCGGTCGGCTCGTCGAGGATCAGCACGCGCGGTTCGCGCGCCACGGCCCGGGCGATCTCGACGAACTGGCGCAGTGCGACCGACAGCCGCGAGACCGGCTCGTCGAGGTCCACCCCCACGCCGATCTCGTCCAACGCGGCCTGCGCGGTCGCCTTGAGCGCACGGCGACGGATGAATCCGCCACGGGTGGGCATGGCCCCCAGGACGATGTTCTCGGCCACGGTCATCTCGGGGATGAGGGACAGCTCCTGGTGCACCAGCGAGATGCCGGCATCGATCGCCTCCTGCGGGCTGCCGGGCTCGAGCCTGGTGCCGTCCATGACGACGTCGCCCTCGTTGGGCACGAGGATCCCGGCGAGCATGCGCATGAAGGTCGACTTGCCGGCCCCGTTCTCACCGACCACGGCGTGGACCTCGCCCGGCCGGACCTCGAGGCTGACGTCGTCGACGGCCACCGCGCCACCGAAGTGCTTGTGGAGGTTGTGCGCCTCGAGGATGGGTGCGGTCGGCGCTGGATCGTCTGCGTCGCTCGGCCCTTGCGTCATGCAGTGTCTCCCGGATCAGGGGTTCGTCCGCCTCGTCGGCGGGGTCGCGAGGCACACGGTTCGCATGCTCGGACCAGGGGGCTGGTCGGCGACCACTCGTTCATCTCTGCAAGCGATTGCAAACGATTGTCATAGCCGGAACGTAACGTTGGCGCGTGTTCCCGTCAAGGGGTTCGTGGGTATTGCAATCGATTGCTTCTGGACTCTTCGTCACTCTCGTGCGTGTTCACCGAGGAGGTCGAGGACGCCGATGCCCCTGTACCGACCAGACACTGTCGCGTCGCGTCGGGACGCGCTAGGGTCCGGACGCTCGCGCTTCCACCCCCCGGGAAGGTTCCCTCCGTGCGTCGTCTCCTCACCCTTGCCACATCCTCCGTGCTGGCCCTGGCCGTGCTCACCCCGGCCGCCGCCGCTCCGGACCCCGCCGGCGACGTGCCGACCCCGCCCGACTGGCTGGTCGTCGACGGGGGGCTGGTCCAGCCACAGTTCGCCCTGTCCGAGGCCATCGAGGAGACCCTCTGGGTCCAGACGACGGTCGACTCGGACCGTGACGGCGTCGACGACCGGGTCCGGATCCGGCTGTCGCGACCGGCGGAGACCGAGACCGCGGGCATCAAGGTCCCGGTCGTCTTCGAGCACAGTCCGTACCGGTCCAACATCGGGGGTGGGGCCAACCACGACGTGGACTTCGCGGTGATGCCCCAGGAGGGCATCCAGCCACGACGGCAGCTGTCGGCGGCCCTGGCGGACCCGTCGGCCACCCCGATCTCCAAGGCTGACCTGCCGGGCGGGCTGGACAACTACTGGGTGCCGCGTGGTTACGCCGTCGTGCTGGGCGAGAGCATCGGCACCGGCTTCTCCGACGGCTGCTCCACGGTCGGCGACGAGATGGAGACGCTCGGGACCCAGGCGGTCATCGACTGGCTCAACGGTCGCGCCGAGGCCCGCGACGGCGACGGCAACGTGGTCGAGGCCGACTGGACCACGGGCGACGTGGGCATGACCGGCGTGTCCTACAACGGCACGCTGCCCAACCAGGTCGCCACCACCGGCGTCGAGGGCCTGCGCACGATCGTGCCGGTCGCCGCGATCGCCAACTGGTACGACTACTACCGCGCCAACGGCCTGGTCGTCGCGCCCCACTCGCGGCGCTCCGGCGTGGGCTCCAACGCCTACCTGGGCGAGGACCTGGACGTGCTGGCCGACTTCGTCAACGGCCCGACCCGGGTCGACGAGTGCCGACCCATCGTCGAGGAGATGCTGGCGAACCAGGACCGCGTGACCGGCGACTACAACGACTACTGGGACGCCCGCAACTACCTCGACGACGCCGACCAGGTCGAGGCCAGCGTCTTCGTGGTCCACGGTCTCGAGGACTACAACGTCATGCCCACGGCCTACTCGACCTGGTGGGACGAGCTGGGCAAGGCCGGCGTCGAGCGAAAGATCTGGCTCCACAACGGTGGTCACGGTGGGCCCAGCGGCAACTCCGGCTACCAGGACGAGCTCAACAAGTGGATGGGCCACTGGCTGTTCGGCGTCGACAACGGGATCACCGACGAGCCGGCCGCCGACGTGCAGCGCCGTGACGGCACCTACGAGCAGTACGCCGACTGGCCGGTGCCGGGGTCACAGGACACCGTGCTCCACCTCGGGGCAGACGACGCCACCGCGCCGGGGACCCTCGACCTGCAGCGTGCTCCCGGCGCCCCGGCGCCGACGCAGTCCTTCGTGGACGACGGCCGCAACCGCAACACCGACGCCAGCCTGATCCAGGCACCGGACCAGCCCGACGCCAACCGCCTGGCCTACCTCTCGCCGCCGCTCGGCGAGGACGCGCACCTGTCGGGGACGCCGTCCGTGCGACTGCGCGCCTCGGTCGACAACCGGTACGCCGCGAACCTCACGGCCGTGCTGGTGGACTACGGGCCGGCCGGCAGCACCGCGGCCCCCGTGATGGTCACGCGGGGTTGGACCGACGTCCAGAACCGCAGTGCGATCGACCGCAGCAAGCCGATCGAGCAGGGGCGGGACTACTTCTTCGAGTGGGAGCTCGAGCCGGACGACCACGTCTTCGCGGCCGGCCACCGGATCGGGCTGGTCGTGGTGTCGACCGACCAGCAGTACACCGTGCGCCCCGATCCCGGCACCCAGCTGACCGTCGACCCGTCGCTCAGCCGTGTGACGCTGCCGCTCGTCGGTGGCAGCGACGGCCTGGTCCTCACCGACGAGGCGTCGACGGCCGGCTGACGCCATCGGACGATCCAGGAGGGGGCCGCGTGTTCGACACGCGGCCCCCTCCCTGTGTCCGTCACGTCGAGCCCGGACTGGTGTCCCTCAGCCCGGGGTCGTGGTGGCCGTCCCGGCCCGCATGGCGTCCAGCGCGAGGACGGCCACGTGCAGCGACAGGCGTGACTCGACGTCGTCCAGGTCGACGGCCAGTACCCGGGCGACCTGGTCGAGGCGTCCGTAGAGGGTCGGGCGGCTGAGGAACAGCGCCTCCGCCGTGGCCGACTTGTTGCAACCGTGGTCCAGCCAGGCCCGGAGGGTCGGGACGAGTTGGGTGTCACGATCGTCGTCGTGGTGCAGGAGCGGGCCGAGTTCCCGCTCGACGAAGGCCTGGACACGGTCGTCGTCGCGCAGCAGGTGGAGCAGGCCCCGGACACGGACGTCGCGCATGGTGTGGTAGCGCCTCGGCGGGGCGGTCGGCCCCGCCCCCTCGGCAACGTGGCTGGCCTCCTGCAGCGAGTCGGCGGCGGCCACGATGCCGTGGGCCACCCGCCCGGCCCCGATCGTCAGGGCATCGAGGGCTCCGGACGGGGCCGCGCGTCCGTGCACCGCGTCCGCGATCGCCCCGAGGCACTCGCTGGGGTCCACCTCCGTCGGGAGGCTGGCCAGCACTGCGACCTGGCGCTGGTCGATCGGTGCCACGAGCGCAGCGGGGTGGGCCGCACGCACGGCTCGCCGCACGAGTTGCGCCGCACGACGGGCCGGGTCGGGCGCCCCGGGGTCGTCGGGGAAACGGACCACCAACCCCACCAGCCGCCGGTGGGCAAGCTCGACGCCCAGTGCGCGGGCGCGGACCACGACGTCGTCGGCAGTGGACCACCGACGGTCGACGACGTCGGCCAGCAGCGAGCCGTGTGCCTGGGCATCGAGCGCATCCGGGCGGTCGTCACGACCGCGGGTCAGGGCCAGGGCGTCGGCGGCTCCCTCCAACACCAGGCGTTCCAGCGAGCTGGGCTCCTCCTCCACCACCATGGCGAGGTTGCCGAGCCGCCCGCGGCGACCGTCCACCACGCTGACCACCAGCCCGGTGTCGGGAGGCTTCCCTCCGCCGGTGGCGACCGGTCCCGACGCGGCCCGACGCGACCGCCTCTCCCACCCGTCGAGCACTCGCTCCAGTGGGCGACCGGCGCGGGCCACTGCCACGACCTGGTGTGACAGGTTCTCCAGCACGAGCGGACGGTCCACCATCGCCGCGGCTCGATCGAGGATCTCCTGGGGGACCGCGTCCTCGATCACCAGTTGGTGGAACACCCGGTGGATCTCCTCGGACCGCTGCAATTCGCCCAGCTGGCGGGTCAGGATCCGCGAGTGCACCGCCAGCGTGATGTCGACGAACCGCACCTCGCGGTGCAGCTCGACGAGCGGGAGTTGATGGGCCTCCGCCGCCGTGCGCAACGCGGTCGGCGTCCGGGGGAAGCGTGCGCCGAGCTCGAGGACGACGCCACTGGCCTCGGCGTCGGCGAGCTGCTCCACCCATTCGTGCAGCAGCTCGACCTCCTCGCCCAGTCCGAGCCCGGTCGTCAGGACCAGTTCGCCACCATGGAGGAGGTGTCCGACCCGCGGGAGCTCGCTGACGTGGACCCAGCGGACCGCGCGGTCCAGGCCTCCGCGGCCCGCCACCAGTCGAGGGCGGCCGACCTGCAGCTCTGGCAGGCGCAGGGCACTGCGGACGGTGACCACGACGGCTCCGGGGGGGACGGGGCTCGGCACACATGATGCCACGGTGACGGGCAGGCGGGACGCGTGTCCTGACAGGGTGTCAGTTACAGGGTGTCACTTCCTGGGGGCCGACCCCTTGCACTGTGGCCCTTGCCTCGCCGCGGTCGTGGCGGGTTGGGTGAGAGCCACTCCGCCCGGTCGCATCCGGACGTGTACGAGGCCGGGTGGGGCGGTGGTCGGCCAGGCCGCTGTCGCGTCCGCTCGAGGAGTCCCCCATGGATCCGTCCCCCCGACCCCGGCCGGTGCGTTTCGCCGACCGCTCCCGGTCCACTCGTCGCCGACTCGGTGGCATGGCCGCCGCGGTGACCGCGCTGGTGCTGGTCACGCCCACCATCGCCGCGGCCGACGAGCCCGGTGCGTCCAACACGATCACCGACGTCCCCGGCATCCAGGTCGGCCACGAGACCCGCACCGGTGGCGGGTACCAGACCGGCACCACGGTCGTACTGGCCGAGGACGAGGCGACTGCCTCCTACAGCACCTTCGGAGGAGCGCCCGGGACCCGCGAGACCGACCTGCTCGAGCCCGGCGGCCTGGTCACCCGGGCGAACGCCATCGTGCTGAGCGGTGGGAGCGCCTACGGGCTGGACACGGCCACGGGGGCGATGGAGTGGCTCGAGGAGCAGGGGCTCGGCTACAACGTCGGCCAGGGGGTCGTCCCGATCGTCCCCGCCGCCATCCTGTTCGATCTCGGACGAGGCGGCGACTTCACGGCGCGGCCCGACGCGTCGTTCGGCTACGCGGCCGCGGACGCCGCCACCGACGACCCGGTGGAGATGGGCCGGGTCGGCGCGGGCACGGGTGCCAGCTGGGGCCTGGGCTCGGCCAGCGTGGTGCTGGACAACGGCTGGACGGTCGGCGCGATCGTCGGGTTGAACCCCGGCGGGTCGCCGATCAATCCGGACAACTGCCTGCCCTACGGGGCCTTCCTCGAGCTCGGCGACGAGTTCGGGCTGGCCGACCCCAACCCCGGGAACTGCCCTGCCATGCGTGGCAACGACGGCGACAACCAGGGTGCGGCGGGGGAGGAGTCCTTCAACACCACGATCGCGGTCGTGGCGACCGACGCACCGCTGGACCAGACCCAGGCCCAGCGGATGTCCATGATCGCCAACAGCGGCCTGTCCCGCTCGATCAAGCCGGTCCACAACCTCGGGGACGGCGACACGGTGTTCGCGCTGGCCACGTCGGATCCGGCGCCCCTCAGCAACGGCCAGCTGGGGCAGCTGTACAACGCGGCCGCCGACGCGCTCGGCCGGGCCGTCGTCCACGCGCTCCTGGAGGGGGAGACACTCGGGAACCGGGTCGCCTACTGCGATCGCTACCCCAAGATCTGTGGCGAGCCGGCCTCCGGCGCGAAGAACGACCGGTCGGACAACGCGGTCGTGCCGCCGGTCGCGTCGTCCGGTCACCCCCCGACGTCCCCCGGCGGGGCGGGGGACACCACCTCCGTGATGGACACGGCCCGTGACGTCGGCGTGACGGGGTGGAGCGCGATCGTCCTGGCCCTCGCGCTGGCCGGTGTCGCGCTGATCGGCCGCCGACGCCACGATCACGGCATGACCGCCTGACCCGGTGGGAGCCGGCTGTTCCCCCCCGCGGTCGGCTCCCACCCACCCGGGTCGGCTCCCGCCCACCCCCGGTTCACAACGGGCCGCGAGTACGCTTCCGGCACGTGGTTCCCACCAGACGACCATCGTCCGCGACGTGCTCGGCACGCCGGACACACAGGAGGATCCCCCCATGCAGCAGCGCACCTGGCGACTTGCGACCGTCGTGGCGGCCACGGCCCTGGTGGTCACCGGCTGCACGGCGGGGGAGACGGCCGACGACGCCACGCCGGCGCCCGACGACACCGGCTCGGCCACCGAGGCGGTGACCCCGACCGAGGCAGGCACGGCCAGCGATTCCGACAGCGAGGCGCCCGCGTCGGGTGACGCGTCGGTGATCCTGGGATTCGCGGCCGATCCGCTCAACCTCGACTTCACCACCACCGACGGTGCGGCCATCCCCGAGGCACTGCTGGTGAACGTCTACGAGGGCCTGGTCAAGGTCGACCAGTCCGGCGAGATCGTCCCGGCGCTGGCGACCGACTGGGAGGTCAGCGAGGACGGCACCACCTACACCTTCACCCTGGCCGAGGGCGTCACCTTCTCCAACGGCGACGAGTTCACCGCCGAGGACGCCAAGTTCTCGATCGAGCGGGTCCAGTCCGACGACTGGACCGTGTCGCTGAAGGCCGGCATGGACGTCGTCGAGTCGGTCGAGGCGCCGTCCGACACCGAGTTGGTCGTCACGCTCGCCCAGCCGTCCAACAGCTGGCTGTACGCCATGACGACCCGGATCGGGGCGATGTTCTCCACCGACGGCGTCGACGACCTCGCCACCACCGCGATCGGGACGGGTCCCTACGAGGTGACCAACTTCGTCCAGGGCGACCGGCTGGAGTTCACCCGTCGCGACGACTACTGGGGCGAGGCGCCGGCCTACGCCGACGTGACCTTCCGCTACTTCGACGACGGCAACGCGCTCAACAACGCGCTGCTGGGTGACGACATCGACGTGGTCGCGACCGTGCAGGCCCCCGAGGCGATGGGCCAGTTCGAGGACACCGAGGACTACCAGGTGATCGAGGGGACATCCCAGGGCGAGGTCGTGCTGTCGCTCAACAACACCAACCCGCCGCTGGACGACGTCCGGGTCCGCCAGGCGATCCGCTACGCGATCGACAACGAGGCCGTGCGCGCCACTGCCTGGGCCGGCTACGGGACCATGATCGGCAGCATGGTCCCGCCGACCGACCCGTGGTACGAAGACCTCACCGAGATGTACCCGCTGGACCTCGACCAGGCGACGGCGCTGCTCGAGGAGGCCGACGCCACCGACATCACGCTCGACTTCAAGGTCCCGAACCTGCCCTACGCGGTCAACGCGGCCCAAACGGTCCAGTCCAACCTCGCCCAGGTCGGCATCACCGCCGAGATCGAGACGCTGGAGTTCCCGGCCGTGTGGCTCGAGGACGTGTTCACCAACTTCGACTACCACATGTCGATCATCGCCCACGTCGAGCCACGCGACATCAGCGCCTTCGCCAACCCGGACTACTACTTCCAGTACGACAGCGCCGACGTCCAGCAGCTCCTGGCGGACGCCGACACCGGGTCGCCCGAGGAGCAGGTCGAGCTGACGGCGCAGGCCGCGCGGACCATCTCCGAGGACGCCGCGGCCGAGTTCCTGTTCCTGGCACCCAACCTGCTGGTCGCGAACCAGTCGGTCACCGGGCTGCCCGAGAACCGGGTCGGCGAGGCCTTCGACCTGACCGACCTGGCCCCGGCCGGCTGACCCCGAACGGGCGCACGACCGGCCCCCGGCTCCGGTCGCCGGACCGACGACAGGATCGACCCGACCCCCATGGCGTTCCAACTCCTGACCCGCACGGCGACCTTCCTCGCCACGCTGGCGGTCGCGTCGGTGCTGGTGTTCGCCTTCATGACGGTGTTGCCGGGATCGCCCGCGCAGGTGGTCCTGGGGGTCAGTGCCTCGGAGGAGGCCGTGGCGCAGATGGAGGCCGACTTCGGGCTGGACCGGCCGTTGCCCGAGCAGTACTGGGACTGGGTGTCGGGGCTGCCGTCGGGCGACTTCGGGACCAGCTACGTGACCGGGGCAGAGATCGGCCCACAGATCGTCGACCGGTCGCTGGTCACGCTGTGGCTGGTCGGCGCCGGGATGCTGGTCGCGCTGGTGATCGCGCTGCCACTGGGAACCCTGGCCGCGGTGAAGCACCGTCGGCCCAGTGGCACCGTGCTGGCGGGGATCAGCCAGGTCGGCATCGCCGTGCCCAGCTTCCTCGCCGGGATCATCCTGATCTCGGTGTTCTCGGTCACCCTCGGGTGGTTCCCGGCCGGTGGGTGGACCACCCCGGCCAGCGACCCGGTCGCGTTCCTGCAGGGGCTGGTGCTTCCGGCCCTGGCGCTGGGGCTGGTCCAGGGATCGGTGCTGTCGCGCTACGTGCGCTCGACGGTGCTCAACGTCCAGCGTGAGGACTTCATCCGGACCGCGCGATCGAAGGGCCTGCGGTCGTGGCAGGCGATGGTCCACCACGGGCTGCGCAACGCCGCGATCCCGATCGTGACCGTGCTCGGCCTGCAGCTGTCGGTGCTGCTGGTCGGCGCGGTCGTGGTCGAGCGCGTGTTCGTCATCCCGGGGCTGGGGTCACTGCTCATCGACGGCGTCCGCAACCGCGACCTGCTGCTGGTGCAGGGCGTGGTCATGGTCCTGGTGCTGGCGATCCTGGCGATCAACTGGCTCGTGGACGTGCTCTACACCGTGCTCGATCCACGCCTGCGAGCCACCGCATGAGCGCGGCGACCGAGGCGATCGTTCTCCCCGACTCGGTCGACGTCGTCGAGCCGGGCCGCGCCAACTGGTCGCTGCGGGTGGGCGGGGTGCTGGTCGGGCTGGTCGTGGTGGTGGCGCTCGTGTCGTTCGTGTGGACCCCGTGGGACCCCTACCTGGTCGACGGGACCAATCGCCTGATGGGGCCCAGCAGCAGCCACTGGCTGGGCACCGACCAGTTCGGCCGGGACGTGCTCAGCCGGCTGATGGTCGGGGCGCGCACCACCCTGTACGTCGGGATCGTCGCGGTCTCGCTGGCCGCGGTCGGCGGGATCCCCTTGGGCATCGTGATGGGGATGGCGCCGCGCTGGCTGCAGACCGTCCTGGTCCGGGCCAACGACCTCCTGCTGGCCTTCCCGGCGCTGCTGCTGGCGATCATGTTCGGTGCGGTCTTCGGCGCGTCGACCACGACCGCGATGGTCGCCATCGGCATCGCCACGATCCCGGTGTTCGCGCGGATCACCCGCTCGGGGACCCTGCAGGTGATGAGCACGGAGTACGTGCTGGCGGCCCGGGCCGGTGGCCGGTCCGCACCAGCGGTCGCGGTGCGCCACGTCCTGCCCAACGTCACCAGCCTGCTGCTGGTCCAGGCGTCGGTCTCGTTCGCCATCGCGGCGCTGGCCGAGGCCGCCCTGTCGTTCCTGGGCTTCGGGACCGCCCCGCCCATCCCGTCGTGGGGCCGGATGCTCAACGAGGCGTACTCGGTGCTGGCGGTCAGCCCCCTGCAGGCGCTGTGGCCCGGACTCGCCATCGCCACCGCGGTGCTGGGCTTCAACCTGCTGGGTGACGGCCTGCGGGACCGGCTCGATCCGCGGCTGGCGGACGCGCGATGAGTGATCCCGTGACCGCCCGGACCCCAGCCGACGTCACGGTCGGTGGCGCCGCTGTCGACGGGGCGCCGGGCGACGACCATCGCCTGGTGGTGGAGGACCTGTCGGTGCGGGCCGGACGACTCGGGCTGGTGCACGACGTGTCGTTCCGGCTCGGGCGCGGCGAGCGGGTCGGGCTGATCGGCGAGTCCGGGTCGGGCAAGTCCCTGACCGCGCTGGCGGTGATGGGCCTGCTCCCCGAGGGGCTGTCGGCCTCGGGATCGGTGCGGGTCTCGTCGGTGGACCACGACCTGGTGGGCGCGTCCGACGCCCGGTTGGCCGACCTTCGTGGCCGGGTCCTGTCGATGGTCTTCCAGGAACCGATGACCGCGCTCAACCCGGTCATGCGCGTCGGCGACCAGGTCGCCGAGGTGATGGAGGTTCACGACCTCGCCTCCGGCCGCGACGCGCGTCGCCGCGCCGTCGAACTGCTCGCCCAGGTCCGGATGCGCGACCCCGACGGGGTCGCGCGGCGCTACCCCCACCAGCTCTCCGGTGGCCAGCGCCAGCGGGTCATGCTCGCGATCGCGCTGGCCAACGAGCCCGACGTCCTGGTGTGCGACGAGCCCACGACCGCGCTGGACGTCACGGTGCAGGCCCAGATGCTCGACCTGGTCGTGCGCGGCGCGGCCGAGCGCGACGCCGCCCTGCTGTTCATCACCCACGACCTCGCCGTCGTCGCGACCGTGTGCGAGCGGGTGCTGGTCATGTACGGCGGCCACATCGTCGAGGCCGGCCCCACCCGGCGGGTCTTCACCGCGCCCCGCCATCCCTACACCCGGGGGCTGGTGCGTGCCTCGGACCTGGGGGCGCTGGGCGTCGACGGCACCGACGGCTCGCTGCGACGACCGCTGCCGACCATCCCGGGGACCGTGCCGCCTGCCGGCGCCTTCCCGTCCGGCTGCGTCTTCCGCAACCGGTGCGAGCGGGCGGACGAGGCCTGCGAGGTGGAGCCACCGTGGGACGGCCTGCCCGGCGACGGGGCCGCGTGCGTCCACCCGTACGACCCGGAGGACACGGCCGCCCCCGGCGACACGGCGGCCAGCGAGCCGGGAGGTGTGACGTGACGACGTCGACGACACCGACCCCGCCTGACGGCGACCAGCCGGCCCTGCTCGAGGTGCGCGACCTGGTGCGCGACTTCCCCCGCCCGCGCTCCTCGCTGCTGCGGGCGCCCGAGCCGGTGCACGCCCTGCGCGGCGTGTCGCTGGACGTCCGGGCCGGGCAGCGGTTCGGGATCGTGGGCGAGTCGGGCTCGGGCAAGTCCACCCTGCTGCGACTGCTGGCCGCGCTGGACCGTCCGACGTCCGGGACGATCCGGTTCCGGGGACGCGAGGTCACCGGGGTGCCGGAACGCCGGCTGGGGTTCCTGCGCGAGGACCTGCAGGTGGTGTTCCAGGACCCGATGGGCTCGCTGGACCCCCGCATGAAGGTGCGCGACATCGTCACCGAGCCGCTGGTCGCCCAGGGCCACCCGGACCGGCTCGGGCGACTCGACGAGCTGCTCGAGGCGGTCGGCCTGCCCGCGCGGGCCGCCGACCGCTACCCCCACCAGTTCTCCGGTGGCCAGCGACAACGGATCGCGATCGCGCGGGCGTTGTCGACGCGTCCCGCGGTCCTGCTGGCCGACGAGCCCGTCAGCGCCCTGGACGTGTCCGTGCGCGCCCAGGTGCTCAACCTGCTGGCCGACCTGGTCGACGAGTTCGACCTGACCCTGGTGTTCGTGTCCCACGACCTGTCGGTGGTCCGGCGGGTCTGCGACACCATCGCGGTGATGCAGGAGGGCGAGATCGTCGAGCAGGGGCCCGCGGACCGGGTGACGACCCGTCCCGAGCATCCCTACACGCGCCAGCTGCTGGGTGCGGTCCCCAGCCTCGAGCGGGCGCTCGCCGGCCAGGACGCCGCCGGGCTGGCCGCTGCCGCGGGCGCTGCTGCTCCCGGAGCCGATGCCGACCGGGAGGTGCGCCGATGACCCCGTCCATCCCGTCGGCCGGACCTGCCGAGGACCTGCCCGACGACCTGGCCGATGCCACGGCGACCGCGCTGCTGGCCGCCTACCGGGCGCGGACCGTCTCGCCCACCGAGGTGTTGGACGCCGTCCGGGCACGGATGGCGGCGTGCGAGCCAGCCGTCCACGCGCTTTGGGTGGTCGACGACGAGGGCGCGGGGGCCGCCGCGCGGGCAAGTGCCGACCGCTGGGCGGAGGGAGCTCCGGCGGGCGACCTCGACGGGATCCCGATCACCCTCAAGGAGAACATCCCGACCGCCGGCACGGCCGTGCCCGGCGGCACGGCAGCGACCGAGCTGGTCCCGGCCACGGAGGACGGCCCGCCGGCCGCGCGGGTGCGCGAGGCCGGGGCGGTCCTGCTGGGCAAGACCACGATGCCGGACTGGGGCATGGCCTCCAGCGGCCTGTCCAGCTTCCACGACCTGGCTCGCAACCCGTGGAACCTGGACTGGAACCCGGGTGGCTCCAGCGCGGGGGCGGCGGCGGCTGCGGCAGCCGGCTACGGCCCGTTGCACCTGGGCTCCGACATCGGGGGCTCGGTCCGGTTGCCGGCGGGCTGGACCGCGACGGTGGCGCTCAAGCCCAGCTGGGGCCGGGTGCCGATCGACCCGCCGTACTGGGGTCGCGTGGTCGGCCCGATGACCCGCACGGTCGCCGACGCGGCCCTGCTGCTGGACGTCGTCGCCCGGCCCGACCCCGCCGACCGGGACCACCTCAGCCTGCCACCCACGACCGGGACCTTCGTGCCGACCGACCTCGACGTCGCCGGGATGCGGGTGGCCCTGCACCGGGACGCCGGCGCCGGGATGCCGGTCGACCCCCAGGTCGACGCGGTCGTGGTCGCCGTGGCCGAGGCCATGGCCGCGGCCGGCGCCGAGGTCACCGAGATCGACCCGTTCCTCGACGGCGAGCAGCTCGCCGGGCTCGACCTGTTCTGGCGGGCGCGTGGCTGGGCCGACTACTCCGCCCTGGACGCCGACGCCCGCGACCGCGTGCTGCCCTACATCGTCGACTGGGTGCGTGGCGGAGCCGACGTGGACCCGGTCGCGCTGATGGCGGCCACCCAGCAGCAGCTCGCGGTCGGCGCGGCGACCCTGGCCGCGACGACGGCGTTCGACCTCGTCGTGTCCCCGGTCAGCCCGGTCGCGACCTTCCCCGCCACGTGGCCCGGGCCGACCAACGACGTCGCGACGGCGATGCACCACATCGGTTTCACGGTGCCGTACAACTTCTCCCACCAGCCCGCGCTGGCGGTGCAGGCCGGCTGGACCGACGACGGTCGGCCGATCGGCGTGCAGCTGGCGGGGCGACGGTTCGACGACCGTGGGGTCCTCGCGGCGGGTGCCTGGTGGGAACGCCACCGGCCCGACGACGTCACCCCGGACTGGCCGACCCCGGTCGTCCGCGACCTCGTCCGGGCGACCCGGACCACCAGCGACCACCATGGTGAGCAGCCGCCCCCACCGCCAGCCTGAATCCGCTCCACGACCGACCGAGCATCGAGGCCCACCATGCAGCGCATCGGACACCTGGTCGGCGGCGCGTCCGCCGGCTCCTTCGACCGGGTCGGACCCGTGTTCGACCCGGCGACCGGGACGAAGACCGGCGAGGTCGCCCTGGCCGACATCGCCGAGGTGGACGCCGCGGTCGCGGCGGCCCGGACCGCCGCCACCGGCTGGGCGCGGACCAGCCTGTCCCGGCGGACCGACCTGCTGTTCGCGCTGCGACGGGTCCTGGACGACAACCGCGACGAGCTCGCCCGGGCACTGACCGCCGAGCACGGCAAGGTCCATGCCGACGCGCTGGGCGAGGTCGCCCGTGGCATCGAGAACGTCGAGTTCGCCTGTGGCCTGGGCAACCTGCTCAAGGGCGGGATGTCGTCGCGCGTGTCGTCGCAGGTCGACGTCCACGAACTGCGCCAGCCGCTGGGCGTCGTCGCGGGCATCACCCCGTTCAACTTCCCGGTCATGGTCCCGTTGTGGATGGCGGCCAACGCCCTGGCCTGTGGCAACACGTTCGTGCTCAAGCCGTCCGAACGGGACCCGTCGGCACCCCGCCTGCTGGGCGAGCTGGTCCACGAGGCCGGGTTCCCACCCGGGGTGTTCAACGTCGTCAACGGGGACAAGGTGGCGGTCGACCGACTGCTGGAACATCCCGACGTGGACGCCGTCAGCTTCGTCGGCTCGACCCCGATCGCGCGGTACGTCTACGAGACCGGCACCGCCCACGGCAAGCGCGTCCAGGCACTGGGCGGGGCCAAGAACCACATGGTGGTGCTGCCCGACGCCGACGTCGACCTGGCCGCCGACAGTGCCGTGTCGGCGGCCTACGGCTCGGCCGGTGAGCGCTGCATGGCGATCTCGGTGGTGGTCGCGGTGGGCGACGTGGCCGACCCCCTGGTCGAGGGGATCGAGGAGCGGATCGCGGACCTGGTCGTCGCGCCCGGGTCCGACCCCGACGCCGAGATGGGACCGCTGATCACCCGCGAGCACCGGGACCGGGTCGCGGGCCACGTCGCCGGCGCGGCCGACGCCGGGGCGACGCTCCGGGTCGACGGACGCGACCACGCCGTCGCCGACGTGGGCCACGGCGACGGCGGGTTCTTCCTGGGCGCGACCCTGGTGGACCACGTCACGCCGGACATGGAGGTCTACCGCGAGGAGGTCTTCGGCCCGGTGCTGTCCGTGGTGCGGGTCGACACCTTCGACGACGCGCTCGCGCTGGTCAACGCCAACCCGTACGGCAACGGCACCGCCGTGTTCACCCGTGACGGCGGTGCCGCCCGGCGCTACACCGAGGAGGTCGAGGTCGGCATGGTGGGCGTCAACGTCCCGATCCCGGTCCCGGCGTCGATGTACTCCTTCGGTGGCTGGAAGGACTCGCTGTTCGGCGACAGCCACGTCTACGGCCCCGAGGGCATCCACTTCTACACCCGCACCAAGGTCGTCTCGAGCCGCTGGCCGTCGCCGGAGAGCTCGACCGTCGACCTCGGCTTCCCCCGCAACGACTGACCCCCACCCGAC
>NZ_JAHOPH010000005.1 GCF_019798055.1 Salsipaludibacter albus
TGCGGGGTCGGGCGTGTGGGCGGCGGGGAGGGTGGGCCGTGGCCGCCCAGATCCATGACCAGTGAACCTCGCCGCACGCGGCAGGACCCCGCTCCGGTGCGGTCGAACGACCGCCTCCGCCCTCCGCGAACCCTACTCCCCACGGCTTCCCGATGCCTCTCGTGCCGGCCCGGCACGGCGGAAGTTGCCGACGTCCTGGGCAGCGCCGGTCCGCTCCAGGGCGGCCCGCCACGCCGGCGAGTCTCCCATGGCCCAGCCCAGCAGCCGGTCACTGCCCGCCCCGAGCGCATGGTCGACGCGGTGTCGGGAGAGTCCGAGCACGTCGCAGAACCGGTCCGGCAGGGTCGCGACGGCGGCCCGGAACAACACCCGGTAGCCGGCCGTCTGGGCCCGCCCGAGCGGCGGATCACGCAGGAACGCCACGGCCTCCTCCATGCCGGGGGACGGGCCGACCGCCGGGTGCTCGGCCAGCCACGCGTCGAGCCCGGCGGCCGTGCCCGGCAGGGGGTCCGCGTCCAGCAGTGCACCCAGCCGTCGCTGCTCCGTCACGAACTGGTCCGCCTCGGCCGTGGTGAGGACGTGCCGGGAGTAGGCCCGGTGGGTGGCCAGGAACGAGGCTGCCAGCGCGTTGTGGACCCAGGCGGCGAGGTCGGGCCGGTCCGCGTCGTAGGACCGACCTCGGTGCGAGATGCCCTCGACGCCCCGGTGGCGTCGCCGGACGAACGCGATCGCCTCCTCGGCCTCCGGCATCGAGCCGAAGGCCGTCGCGGTCACGTAGTGGGCGGTCCGCGACAGGCGCCCGAGCGGATCCTCGCGGTAGCGCGAGTGCTGGTCGACCCCGGCCACGACCTCGGGATGCAACGCCTGGATCAGCAGTCCGCGGATCCCGCCGATGAAGGTGGTCGTGCGGCCCATCACGCGCCAGGTCACCGACCCGGGGCCGAACAGGCCGGGGTCACCCCGGTGGTCGAGCGTGTGCACCAGGGGCGGGTCCCCGTGTCCGAACGGCTCGGCAACCGCACCCGCGATCCGGTCCCGGACCCGATCGGGCAGGACACGCGGATCGGGCAGGTTGCGCAGGTCGAGCGCGCGACCGGATCGGCTGCCGGGGGGGCGGCTGCTCGGGGAACGAGTGCTCGGGGAATGGCTGGCCATGACTCTGCCTCCGGGCCCCGCGCCACGTGGGTCGGTGACGGTATCGCGGTCGCTCAGCGACGGACGTCGAAGCCGTCCACGCCCACCGCATCGGTGGTCGACACGTCGATCTCCGCCACGCGCGCGGCCGACGGGCCACCGTCACGCATCCAGTCGAGGACGGCCTCGACCTGCTCCT
Organism: Salsipaludibacter albus; assembly: GCF_019798055.1. Taxonomy (GTDB): domain Bacteria; phylum Actinomycetota; class Nitriliruptoria; order Nitriliruptorales; family Nitriliruptoraceae; genus Salsipaludibacter; species Salsipaludibacter albus. Next base: position 1,334 of record NZ_JAHOPH010000005.1, read on the forward strand.
CGGCGCCCTGCAGGTGGGCCTCGACCTCGCCGTCGGCGGTGTTGCGCACCCACCCGACGAGCCCGTGCCGGCGTGCCTCACGACGGGTCGAGGCACGGAAGAAGACCCCCTGGACCCGCCCGGAGACCCGGACGTGGCGGGCGACGACCGGATCGGTCCCGCCCGCATCGTGCTGGTCGGTGGTGCTCGTCATCGGCATGGTCCTCGCACGGCGGCACTCCCACGATGCTGCCCGACGACGCCGGGACCTGCACGCCCCGACAACGGACGACGCCTCCCCACCGGAGCGGGGAGGCGTGGTGTGTCCGGGCATCCGGCACGATGGCCGGACGGACGGTCGGAGCTGGAGAGGGGATTTGAACCCCTGACCTATCGCTTACGAGGCGATTGCTCTACCAACTGAGCTACTCCAGCAGGACGGGGCGACGATGCGCATGGCGCGGCGACGCGGCCACGCAGCGTACCGGCGGCGTCCGGCCCCACACGCAAGACGTGGGTCGCCATGGCGACCCACGTCCTTCGGGAAGTGTCCCGTGGTGCAGCGTTCCCGCGCATCGAACCCGGATCATAGCAGGAACACCAGGATCAGGTCGTCTCGGCGCGCCTGGGCTCAGTCGCCGGCCAGTCGCTGCTCGGCCCAGGGGTCGGCATGCATGTGGTAGCCCCGTTCCTCCCAGTACCCGGGGACGTCCCGGTCGACCACGCGGAGCTCGGTCAACCACTTGACCGACTTCCAGCCGTAGCGCTGCGGGACGACCAGTCGCACCGGTCCACCGTGGGCCACGTCCAGCGGCCGCCCGTCGTGTGCCCAGGCCACGAGCACGCCGGGCGCGCGGAGGGCCTGCACGGACATGTTGGCCGAGTAGGCAGGATGCCCGTAGGCCAGCACGTGCGAGCCCTCGGGGCGCACGCCGGCCCGGTCCAGCAGGTCCGTGGCCGGGAGGCCGGTCCAGTCGTTGTCGAGTCGCGACCACCCGGTGACGCAGTGGAAGTCGCTGGTCGCCGTCAGCCCGCCGCCGTCGCGCAGCTCGTCCAGCGCGAACACGAGGCGATCGTGGACGCGTCCACTGACCGTCACCGACCACCCGGCGGTGTCGGTCGGCGGGGCCTCGACGTGCAGGACCGGGAACCCGGGCGTGAGGTGCTGGTTCGGGGGCACCCGAACGGGGTCGGAGACGTCGGTGGGGGCACGTCGCATCCCCGCCGACGGGCGGGCGGTGGCCGCGAGGTCGGCGCCGTCGAGGTCGAGCATCCGGCGCGAGACCTGGGTCGCGAACGTGTCCACGAAGGTCCGGTCCTGCTGGTCGGTGACCGGCAGCTCGTCGAGTCGCTGCCGGGCCTGGTCGAGCACGCCGCGGGCACGGTCGCGTGCACGAGCCGGATCGGTGGCGGCGGGGGCGGCCTTGGCGATCTCGTCGGCGCGCACCACCAGCCGCCGGACCTCGGCATGGCCCGGCCGGTCGTGCCCGGTGTCGACGCTCACGGGCGTCGCAGCGCCACCGCGGCGTCGGCCGCGGTCGACAGCAGGTTGCGGGGGGCGAGGGCGGCGGGGACCAGGCGGCGAGGGAGCCCGGGCAGCCGTTGCAGGACGTCCATGACCAGCCCCACGTCGAGGTTCGCACCCACCCAGTCGGGATCGCCCGGCATGGCCGCGTACTCGCCCTGCTGGGCGAGCGACGCCGCGAGCGCGTCGGCGACCCCGGTCGGCATGACCCGGGACTCGTGCCGGTCGGAGACGACCGAGTCGTGGGCCAGCGACGCCACCAGTGGCGCGACCGTGCCCGGGTCGATCGGGGTCACCTGCGACACCAGCGTCCCGGTCAGCACCGGTGGGGGTGCCGGGACCGGTCCCATCAGGTTGGGTGGCAGTCCCCGGACGCCTCGCATGACGTCGACGAGGTCGCGGTAGGCGCCGGTCTCGGGCCCACCCACCTCGATGATCCGGTGTGGTCCCCGGGGGCCGTCGAGCAGGACCTCGACCAGGACGTCGAGGAGGTCGGGCAGCGCGATCGGCTGGCACCGACCGGTGACCCAGGACGGGTGCAGCAGGACCGGCACCGGGGCCTGGGACGCGAACCTGATCAGCTCGTAGGAGGCCGAGCCGGCCCCCAGCACGATCGAGGCGCGAACCTCCGTCACCGGCGTGCCCGTGTCCGCCAGGGTCCGGCCCGTCTCGACGCGTGACCGCAGGTGGGGGGACAGGTCCGCGTCCTCGTCGGCCAGTCCCCCGAGGTAGACGAGGTGTTCGACCCCGGCCAGCGCGGCCGCCTGCGCCATGGTCGAGGCTGCGCGTCGCTCGCTGGCGACGAAGTCCTCGACCGCCTCCTCCATCGCGTGCACGAGGTAGACGACCGCCTCGACGTCGAAGCACGCGTCGGTCACCGAGCGGGCATCGGTGATCTCGCCCTCGACGACACGGACCTCACCACCCCACGGCCGCTGGGCCGCGCGGGCCCGGTCGCGGGTCAGGACCACGACGTCGTGGCCCTGGGCGAGCAGCCGCGGGACGAGCCGCGAGCCGACGAAGCCGGTCGCGCCGGCCACCAGGATGCGCATCGACGGTCCTCGCTCGGGGACGTCCCACTGTACGGCCGGCGAGGCCACCCCGACCGGGCCGACCGGGCCACCCGGGGGGCCCGGCTCGACCCTCGTCCGCAATACCCTCGACACCGCTGCATCGTTCCCACGACCCCGGTTCCCACGTGCCCGACGACCCCGTCACGACCCCCGACCCGGCTCCCCCGACGACCACCGAGCGGGCAGCCGAGGGTGCCCGCCGGAGCCGCCCGTTCCGCCGGCGCCGGTGGCTCGCCGTGGCCACGGTCCTGGTGGCGATGCTGTGGACCGTGCTGCTGGAGACCCTGCCCTTCGGGGGCGTGCTGGGGGCCGCGGTGATCACGGCGGTCGCGATGACCGCCGTGGCGCTGGTCGTCGTGGCCCGGCGCTACTACGACGTCCGGTGGCAGGTCGGCCACGACGTCTGGCTCGCCGCGCCCGTGCTCGCCGTCCACCTGCTCGTGAGCTACATCGCCATCCCCGCGGCCACCGCGGTGATCCCCCTGGTCGGCCGCCAGGCGAACCAGCTCGTCTTCACGGCCACGTCGGACCTGCCCGAGTGGGCCGTTGCGTTGGTCGCGGCACTGCTGGTCGCACCGCTCGAGGAACTGTGGTGGCGTGGCACGCTCCAGACGGTGCTGCGACACGGACGATCGCCGTGGCGCGCCATCGGGCTGACCACCGCCGCGTTCGTCGCCTTCCACCTGCCCACGTTCCAGCTGCCGTTGATGGGGGCGGCCCTGCTGGGCGGGATCGCGTGGGGCTGGCTGCGCGAGCGGACCGACGGCGTGCTCGCCCCGATGCTGGCCCATGCCGGCTGGACCCTGGGCATGGTGCTGGCACCACCCACCTAGGCCTGTTCGGGTCGCACGGTGGACCTCAGCCGCCGGTGAGCGCCGTCACGAGGTCGGCCGGTGGACGGATCGGTCGTCCGCCCGCGTCCGTGGCCGCCGATCGCACGGTGGCGCTGGCCAGGAGGTCGTCATCCCGCAGCAGCCGCTGGTCCCAGATCGAGCTGGCGCGCCGCAGCTGGTCCAGGTCGGTCTCGACCACCAGCCGGTCCCCCAGCCCAGCCGGCGAGCGGAACCGCACCGCCACCTCGACGACGACCAGCTGGATCCCGCGATCGCGCAGCACGTCCAGCCCGAAGCCCAGCTCGTCCAGCAGCTCGACCCGGGCCTGTTCGAAGTAGTTGAGGTAGACCCCGTGGTTGACGTGCCCGTAGGCGTCGAGCTCGTGGAAGCGCACCCGCATGCTGGTCCGCCACGTGCCCACGCCCTGCCTCCTCGACCGGTCGGCGATGAACCTAGCGGTCCGGGTGGCGGGGACGAACGTGGCGTCCGGGTCTAGGCGGCCCGGGTGGAGGCGAAGACCGCCACGGCGACGGGCAGCAGGAGCCGCTCGAGCTGCAGTTGGGGCTGCGCGCTGTTGACCACGACCGCCTCCTGGATGGCCGGGATCTCGGCCAGGGCGGCCAGGGCCGTCGGCACCGGGACGGCGGCGGCGTCCTCGGCGAGGTGGTCGGCGTCGAGGTTGACGACGTCGGCCGGGTCGCCGCCGGACGACATCGCGACCAGGTCACGCAGGTGCAGGCCGAACTCCTCGAGGAACCGGTTGATCGCCTCGAGTCGCACCTGTCGCTGTTCACGGTGGTGGCGGGCCTTCAGCCGCGTGCGCATCCCGGGCGGCCAGCCCCGCTCGCCGAACGACTCGTTGAGCCGCTCGACCTCCGCCGCCTGGCGCTGCTCCTCGGCCGTGGCGCGGGCGTCCGCCCACGCGAGGACCTCGGCGGCGACGGCCCCGACCGCGATCGGGCCCTCGATCCGCAGGCGGGTGACCACGCCCAGGTGCCGCGCCCTCACCAGGCCGGTCTCCAGGACCGGGCCCTGGCCCTCGCTGCGTCCCTTGCACTTGGTGTTGTCGCAGGTGCGCGGCAGTTCCGACGGGTCCATGCCCGCGCCACCCCGCACGAGCCCGCAGGTGGGGCACTCCACCTGGGTGAACTCGGCGAGCCGGTCCGGGGACCCCTGCGCGGCCCGGACCAGGGCCGGGACCCGGTCGTCGTCGACGCCGAGGTCGCGGGCGCGGACCGCGAGGTCCGCGGTGCTCCAGGCGGTCAGGTCGATCCGTCGGCACCGGGACAGGATCGTGTCCAGCAGGGGCGCCACGGTGGTCGTCTCGAGCACCCAGATCGTCGAGGGCGGCGGCTCCTCGAGCACCTTCAGGAAGGCGTTCTGGGTCGACTCGTTCATGCGGTCTGCCTCGACCACCCGGCAGACGCGGCGCCGGCCGTCGACCAGGGTGCGCGAGGCGGTGGGGATCCACTCCTCGCGGACGCTGTCGACCAGGTGGTTGGCGCCCTCCGGACGGAAGGTGACCACGGCGGGGTGGCTGGCACGGGCGATCCGCGTGCAGGTCGCGCAGGTGCCGCATCCCTGGCCGTCGGTGGCGTCGGGGCAGTTCAGCGCGGCGGCGAGGGCGGCGACCAGGTCCTCCTGGCCGACCCCGCGTGGCCCGACCAGCAGCAGGGCGTGGCCCAGGCGATCGGCTGCGAGGGTCTCGCGCAGGCCGCGGGCGGCCGCGGACTGGCCGACCACGTCGTCGAAGGTCGCGACCGTCACGTGCCCGACCCCGGCCCACCACGGGACACGCCCACCTGGGGATCGTCGGCCGCCTCCGACTCCCCGCCGGCCAGGACGTCGTCGGCGGTGTCGCGGTCCAGGTCGAGGCGATCGTCCTCGACCGTGTCGTCATCGGCGTGGTACCCGTCGTCGCCGTCCTCGTCGTCGAGCACGGCCGGCGGCAGCACGTCGGGATCGACGTCGACGGTGGCCGGGTCCAGTCGTCGGAGCACGGCCTCGCGGATCTTGGCGTGACTCTCCTCGGCAGGCCGGGTGGCGTCGACGACCAGGTAGCGGCTGGGCGTCATCGCGGCCAGCCGCCGGAAGGCCTCGTTGACCCGCAGGTGGAAGTCCAGCCCCGCGGACTCCAGCCGGTCCAGGCTGGTCCCGGACCGTCGCAGGCCCTCGTCGGCCGGCACGTCCAGCAGCACGACCAGGTCGGGGGCCACGCCACCGGTCGCCCACCGGTTGAGCCGGGCGACCTCGTCACTGCCCAGGCCACGGCCCACGCCCTGGTAGACGATCGAGGAGTCCACGAAGCGATCGCAGATCACCACCTTGCCCTCCTCGAGCGCCGGCGAGATGACCTCGGACACGTGCTGGGCCCGTGCCGCGGCGTAGATCATCGCCTCGGCCCGGTCCGACATCTCGCGTTCGTCCGGATCGAGCACCAGGTCACGCAGGCGTTCGCCGATCGCCGTGCCGCCCGGCTCACGGGTCAGGATCGGCTCGACCTCCCCCTCGCGCAGGACCTCGGCAAGCAAACGCATCTGGGTGGACTTGCCCGCACCGTCGCCACCCTCGAAGACCACGAACATGCCCCGGGTCCGACCGTCGTGCAACGGCATCCCCCCGGTCAGCTGGAGGGCCCGGTGCACGGCCCAGCCGGAGTAGACCGCACCGACCAGGGCCAGCAGGCCGGCGGCGATCAGGGTGATCCGCACGCCACCGATCTCGTACACGCCGCTGCGCGGTTCGGGGCCGATGACCCCCACCAGGAACGGCGCCATGGTCGTGGCGGCGAACAGCGCGGTCCGCACTCCGGTGTTGAAGGCGCCGAAGGTGCGGCCCCGGATCTCGTCGGCCGAGTACTCCTGGAGCATCGTGTAGCCGGTGAGCAGGGCGATGCCCCCGCCGGCACCCATCAGCAGGGCCGGTGCGATCGCCAGGTCCAGGCGTGGCATCAGCGCGGTCGCGATCAGGGCGCCACCGGCCACGCCGATCGCCGGGGCGAACATGCGCTCCTTGCCCACCCGCGGCTCGAGCCAGGTCGACGCCAGCACGCCCAGGAACAACCCGGTCCCCACGATGCCGGCCAGGATGCCGAACCCGTTGGGGCCGGCGTTGACCATCCCGGCGTAGAACTCGCCCACCGCGATCACCGCGCCGGCCGCCAACGCCGCACCCATGACGCCCATGATGAGCGCACGCACCAGTGGCTGGCCGGCGATGAAGCGCAGGCCCTCCATCATCTGCTCGCCCGCACCGGGTCGCTCCTCGCGCTTGGCGAGGCGCTCGGGCCGTCCCGAGATGCCGGGGATGCGACTGACGAACCAGGCCGACAGCAGGAAGGTCAGGCCGTTGAACCAGAACGCCAGGGCCGACGGACGCGCCTCCAGGAAGGCGATGTCCGGCAGGAACGAGACCAGGCTGACGATCGCGGCGTAGCCGAAGAAGCCCAGCGGGAACGTCCCGTAGGTGGACAGCAGGCTCAGCTGGTTGGCCTGGACCAGGTGCCCGCGCGGCACCAGGTTCGGGATGATGGCGTCCTTGACCGGGATGAACAGCGTCGCCATGACCTCGACCGCGAGGGTCGCCAGGATCAGGGCCCACACGTCCGCGGCGAACGGGATGGCCAGCATCACCAGCGCCCGGCCGACGTCGGTGAAGATCATCAGTCGCCGGCGGTCCCAGCGGTCGGCGAAGACACCGGCGATCGGACCGAGCAGGATGGTCGGCAGGAACCGGGCGGCCAGGACGGCGGAGAGCCCGAACGCGGCCCCGCGGGTGTCGCTGCCCAGGATGCTGGTGGTGAACGCCGTGATCGCGGCGAAGCCCATCCAGTCGCCCAGGGACGACGACAGGCTGGCATAGAGGACCCACTTGAACGGCGACCGCAGCACCGGCCCGAACTGGCCGGCGCCACCGGAGGTGGCCGCGTGGTCCGACGGCGTGTCATCATCCATTCCGCGAAGGGTAACCGTGGGTCGGCGGGATCCTGCCGATGCTCCCCCGGCCATCCGTCGCGCCCGTCGACCTCCCCGCGGTGCTCGCTCGGGAGGTCGGATGGTGGCGGTCCTGGTTGGACGTCACCGCCCGGACGGGGCACGCTGTCGGACCGACCGATCCCCACGTCGCCCGCACCCGTGTCGTGCCTCCGGGTCTCGCCGGGCGAACCATCCTGGAGCCTGCATGGCCACCGCGCCCCCCGCCGACGCCCTCGAGGCCGCGACCTGCTTCCGCTGCGGCGACCCCGGCCGGCTCGAGTTCACGGCCCGGCCCTTCGGCGTGCGCCGCTGCCCGGACTGCGACATCGTGTTCATCTCGCCCCGGCTCGACCTGGACGGGCGCGGGGCGCTCTACGACGACGCCGGCTACTTCGAGGGCAGCGTCTACTCGGGTGCCGGTGACGACGACGAGGGTGGCCTGGCCACCTTCTGGCAGCGCCGCTGGGCGTCGGGCCGGCTGGACACCCTGGCGCGCTACCGGGGCCAGCCGGTCGACACCGCCGACGGCCGCCTGCTCGAGGTCGGCTGCGCCTACGGCCTGTTCGCCGCCCGGGCCCTGGCCCGCGGCTGGGACGTGGCGGCGATGGACGTGTCGGCCGCCGGCGTCGCGGCGACCTCGGCCCGGCTCGGGATCGACGTCCACCACGGACTGCTCGACGACGCCCCGTTCGCACCGTCCAGCTTCGACGTCGTGGCCGCCTGGGACGTGCTCGAACACGTGCCGGATCCCGGGGTCTTCCTGGCCCGGGTCCACGACCTGCTGGTGCCGGGCGGGACCGTGGCGCTGTCGTTGCCGAACGTGGCGTCGCTGCCGGCGCGGTCACTCCGGACGCGGTGGTGGACCCTGCGACCCGACGAGCACATCTGGCACTTCTCGCCGGAGACCCTGGCGGCCACGCTCGCCGATGCCGGGTTCACCCGCATCGCGCTGACCACCAGCCCGCTGACGGCCGGCAACCTCGGCCGCCTCGACTCCATGCTGGCGATGGCCACCCGCCCCGCCTGAGGGGTCAGGACTTCTTCTTCGAGGCCTTCTTCTTCGGGGCGGCCTTCTTCTTGGCCTTGCCCTTCTTCTTCTTGGGCTTCTGCTCGTCGACGTAGGTCAGCGACGGCATCGGGGGGTACTCCTCGGGCTCGGACAGCGGGGTGCCACCGAGCTCGGGGTCGTAGGCCTCGATGCCGGGGACGACCTCCATGGTGGTCACGGTCGGCAGTTCGAAGTCGTCGGCCTCGAACACGTGCTCGAGCTCCGGACCGGCACAGATGACGGTCGGGACCTTGCGGTTCTTCGGCGGCTTGCGCAGGGGCGCACCGCACTCCGGGCACGGATGCGACAGTGGCACGGACCAGACCGCGAACTGGTCGTCGGGGTAGCCCGTCGAGCCCAGGAACGGCTTGCCGTACCGGCTGCGACGCAGCTCCATGAACGATCCGGGATCGGTCGGCGAGCGGAACGCCTTCACCTCGCCGTCGGCGTCCCCCTGGCGATCCATGTAGACCGCCCGGTTCTGGACGTTGAGGATGCCCTTGCACTTCGGGTAGTTCTGGCAGCCGTAGAACAGCCCGTACTTGCCCTCGCGCGGGATCATCAGCCCGCCGTCCTCCGGGCAGACCACGTTGGGGTCGGGCTCCGGCTCGGGCTCCGGCTCGCCCACCGTGCCGTCGTCGTTGAGCGGCAGGGTCCCGTCGCAGTCCGGCCAGCGTGAGCAGGACGCGAACCACTGCTTGGACTTGCCGGAGAACACCCGCTCCATCGGCGAGCCGCACACCGGGCAGTCGGCGGGCTCGACCAGCGGCGTGCGGGGCCGCTCGGGCTTGCGCTCGTCCACCCAGGTGTCGACCTCGTCGAGGAACCTGGTCACGGTGCGACACCACTGCTCGTCACCCGCCGCGATCTCGTCGAGGGTCTCCTCCATGCGCGACGTGAAGTTGACGTCGACCACCTCGGTGAAGTGGTTCTTGAGGAAGACCGTGACGACCTCGCCCAGCGGGGTGGGGAAGAAGCGGCGGGACTCGAGTCGGACGTACTCGCGGTTGACCAGGGTCTGGATGATCGAGGCGTAGGTCGACGGGCGGCCGATGCCCTCGGCCTCCAGGGTCTTGACCAGCGTGGCCTCGGTGAACCGTGGCGGCGGCGTGGTGAAGTGCTGGTTGGCCAGCAGCTCGGCCAGGTCCAGCGCCTGGCCCTCGGTGATCTCGGGGAGCGAGTCGGCGTCGCGCTCGTCGTCCTCGGCATCGGGGTCACGCCAGTTCGTGTAGACCTTGATGAAGCCGTCGAACTTGAGCACCTGCCCGGTGATCCGGAAGGTGAACTCCTGCTCGGCATCGACGACGTCGGCCGAGACCCGGTCCTTGATGGCGTCGGCCATCTGGGTGGCGACGGTGCGCTTCCAGATCAGGTCGTACAGGCGCAGCTGGTCGGTCGACAGCTGGCTGGCGACACGGTCGGGCGAGCGGAACGCCGAGGTCGGACGGATCGCCTCGTGTGCCTCCTGGGCGCCCTTGGTCTTGCCGCTGTACTGCCGCGGCTTGGCGAGGGTGTAGCGGTCACCGAACTTCTCGTCCACGAGGCTGGTGATCTCGCCGACGGCCTGGCTGGACAGGTTCACCGAGTCGGTGCGCATGTAGGTGATCAGCCCGACCTCCTCGCCCTCGATGCGCATGCCCTCGTAGAGCTGCTGGGCGACCCGCATGGTCCGTGCCGCGGAGAAGCCGAGCCGGTTGGCGGCGTCCTGTTGCAGCGTGGAGGTGGTGAACGGTGCCTTCGGGCGCTGCTTGGCCTCGGTGCGGCGCACCTCGGCGACGTGGTAGTCACGCCCCGTGGCGCGTTCGACGATGTCGTCGGCAGCCTCCTGGTCGCCGACCAGCAGCAGCTCGGCCAGTTTCTTGTCGTTGCCCTCGTGCTTCTCGATGTCCTGGGGCTTGGCGATGCGGCGGTCCCCGACCGCGTACAGCCGTGCGTCGTAGGTGTCGGTGGCGTCCTCGGCGTCGGCCATCGTGGCGTCGAAGTCCCAGTACTCCTGGGGATCGAACGCGCGGATCTCGTTCTCGCGGTCGACGATGATGCGCAGGGCCACCGACTGGACGCGCCCGGCCGAGATGCCCGACGAGACGGTCCGCCACAGCACCGGTGAGAGCCGGTAGCCCACGATCCGGTCGACGGCGCGCCGGGCCTGCTGGGCGTCGACCAGGTCCAGGTTGAGCGTCCGCGGCGCGGCGAACGCCTCCTGGATCGCCTCCTTGGTGATCGAGTCGAAGGTCACCCGGTGCGTGGTCTCGACGTCCAGGCCGAGCTCGTCGGCGATGTGCCAGGCGATGGCCTCGCCCTCGCGGTCGAGGTCGGGGGCGAGCCAGACCGTGGCCTCCTTGGCGGCCTTGCGCAGGGCCGACACGTGCTTCTTGGAGCCGTCCGGGACGATGTAGGTGAGGTGGCAGCCGCCCGCCTGCTCGACCTCGATCGCGAAGTCGGACCGGGGCAGGTCGCGGATGTGGCCGTAGGAGGCCAGGACCTCGTAGTCGTTGCCGAGGTAGCGCTGGATCGTCTTGGCCTTGGCGGGCGACTCGACGATGACGAGGTTGTCTGCCACGTGCTCACTTCCCCCGGGGAGATGGATGCCGAGCGGGATGGCTCGACTGGCCGAGTTGCTGGTCCGCTCGACACGGGTCAAGGTGCGCCCTGGGCCCCCTCCCGTCAAGCCGGCACTGCCGCGAGACGTCCTGTGGGCCATCCGGCGACGGCTGGCCCCCTAGGGGGCCGACCACCGCAGCGTGTCGTGCGCACAACGCGCACCTCGGTCGAGTCGACCCGCCGGCGGCCGTCCCCGAACCCGCGTCGGGCACCCCGATCCCGATCCGAGACCCGGCCCCACGGGGGCTGGTTCCGTGGCGTGTGGCAGATGTGGCCGTCAGGTAGTCTGCCCGACGGCTTCGCCGGTCCTCCCGAACCGGCCGTCGCGCACGCCCATTCGAACCTTCCATCACGGTCCCGCCCGGCACGGGCATGGCTTCGCTCGCCCGCACGGCGAGCCGCTGCGGACCGTCGGAGTCGAGGTGGCGAGCCGCCCGCCGGCGGCGACGGTCCCACGAGAGCCGGGCCCACCCGTCCGGCGGAGACCACCCACGTCCACACACACGTTCCACCACGAAAGCTCAGGAGCTCATCCATGGGTGTCATCCCGTACCTGTCGGCCGCTGCGGCCCTCGCAGGCCTCGCCCTGGCCTGGTACTTCAGCCGCATCGTCAACCGCGCCGACCCCGGCAACGAGGTCATGCAGGAGCTGGCCGCCGCGATCCGCGAGGGGGCCCAGGCCTTCCTGCGTCGCGAGTACCAGTGGGTCGCGGTGTTCGTGGTGGTCATGACGGTCCTGATCGCCGTCGTGCTCCCGTACGGCGCGCCGTGGGGTGCCGTGGCCTACCTGATGGGCGCCATCTTCTCCGCGATCGCCGGCGTGGTCGGCATGCAGATCGCCACCTCCGCCAACGTGCGGACGGCCAATGCCGCCCGTGACGGCGCCGAGAAGGCCCTGCCGCTGGCGTTCAAGGGTGGGGCCGTCATGGGCTTCACCGTGGCCGGGATGGGGCTGCTGGGGATCTCGCTGGCCTACATCATCTTCATCCACATCCTGGGCGTCGACGACGCCTTCAGCGTGGTGGCCACCTTCGGGCTGGGCGCCTCCTCGATCGCGCTGTTCGCCCGCATCGGTGGTGGCATCTACACCAAGGCCGCCGACGTCGGTGCCGACCTGGTCGGCAAGGTCGAGGCCGGCATCCCCGAGGACGACCCCCGCAACCCCGCCACCATCGCCGACAACGTCGGCGACAACGTGGGTGACGTCGCCGGCATGGGCGCCGACCTGTTCGAGTCCTACGCCGGGTCGATCGTCGCACCGATCGTCCTCGCCGCACTGCTGTTCGGTGGCTTCCTGACCGGCAACGCCGGCGAGATCACCGAGATCACCGAGGGCTCGCTGCTCCAGGCCACGTTCCTGTTCCCGCTGCTGATCGCCGCGATCGGCATGATCGCGTCGATCATCGGCGCCCTGCTGGTCCGGGGTCGCCCCGGCCGGTCGCTGTCCTCCCAGCTGCACTTCGGCACCAACCTCGCCATGGTCCTGACCGGTGTCGCGGCGCTGGCCGCCGGTTGGTGGCTGTTCGCCGACGTCGACGAGGTCGGCAACGGCCTGCTGCTCGGACTGGTGATCGTGATCGGCCTGGCGGCCGGCTACGCGATCGGGTTCGTCTCCGAGTACTACACCTCCGACCACTACAGCCCCGTCAAGAAGCTGGCGGCCCAGTCCGAGACCGGTCCCGCGACGGTCATCATCGCCGGCATCGCCGACGGGATGATCTCCACGGTCGCCTCGGTCATCCTGATCGTGGCCGCCCTGGCCGGCTCCTACGGCCTCGGTGAGGTCGCCTTCAACATCGACGGCGGCGGGCTGTACGCCGCCGCCCTGGCCGCCATCGGGATGCTCGCCACCACCGGCGCCGTCGTCGCGGTCGACGCCTACGGCCCGATCTCCGACAACGCCGGTGGGATCGCCGAGATGGCCCACCTGCCCCCCGAGGTCCGCGAGGTCACCGATGGGCTCGACTCGCTGGGCAACACCACCGCCGCCGTCGCCAAGGGCTTCGCCATCGGCTCGGCCGCGCTGACCGCGCTCGCCCTGTTCCGCTCCTACACCGCGGCCGTCGGCCTGGACGTCATCGACCTCACCTCGGTCGAGGTCATCTCCGGGCTGTTCCTGGGCTCGATGGCCACCTTCGCCTTCGCCGCGATGACCATGAAGTCGGTCGGGCGAGCCGCCCAGGCGATGATCGTGGAGGTCCGCCGCCAGTTCGCCGAGATCCCCGGCCTGCGCGAGGGCAAGGAGGGCGTCAAGCCCGACTCGGCCCGCTGCGTGGACATCTCGACCGCCGCGTCGCTGAAGGAGATGGTCCTGCCGGGGTCGCTGGCCGTCGTGCTGCCCCTGGCCGTGGGCTTCTTCTCGCCCGCCGCGCTCGGAGGCCTGCTCGCGGGCGCCCTCGCCACCGGGTTCATGCTGGCCATCTACATGGCCAACGCCGGTGGGGCGTGGGACAACGCCAAGAAGTACATCGAGGCCGGCCACCACGGTGGCAAGGGCTCGGAGGCCCACAAGGCGGCCGTCACCGGCGACACCGTCGGTGACCCGTTCAAGGACACCTCCGGCCCGGCCATGAACATCCTCATCAAGGTCATGACCATCGTCTCGCTGGTGTTCGCCCCGGCCTTCCTCTAGGTCGACACCGCACCTCCAGCCCGAACGGGTCGCCTCCGGGCGACCCGTTCGGCGTTCCACCCGTGTTCCACACGGACCGAACGCCATCACCCAGCTGTGCGCCGAGCCCGCTGGCGTTCCACCCGGGCACCACACGGACCGAACGCCATCACCCAGCTGTGCGCCGAGCCCGCTGGCGTTCCACCCGGGCACCACGCGGGCCGAACGCCAGACGCGAGTGCGGGCGGTCGGCGGGGCCGGGGATCAGAACAGGGAGGTGTCGTCGCGCTCGGGGTCGTCGGCTGCTGCGGACTCCGGGACGAGGCGCTCGTCGGTGACGGCGGCGCTGGTCGGCTCGTCGGGTTCCGGCGGGCTGGTGGTCGTCGGCGGGTCCAGCAGCGCCAGCCAGGCGGGCTCGCCACGCCGGTCGCCGTCGTCCGCGGTGCCACCCCGGTCGTCGCCGGCCTCGGCGGGGTCGTCGCCCTCGACCTCGGCAGGGGCGTCGGCCGGGTCGACCGGGTGGCCGTCCTCCTCCGTGACGTCGGGACGGCCGTTGCCGGCGAGCCCGTCGTCGGCCCGGTCCTCGCTCGGCCACGGGTGGGACGCGGTCAGGGCGGACGCGTGGTCCACCTCGGCAGCCGGTGCCCCGTCGTCGGGGGTCTCGTGGGCCCCCTGGACCTCGGCGACCACGCCCGAGGGCATCACGACGTCGAAGCCGTGCTGGCGTGACAGGTCGGTCAGCAGCTCGACCATCCGGTTGCGCTGGCGGCGCTGCAACCCGGCACTGGCCGGCACCGAGATCGGGGGTCGGCCACCCTTGGGCACGACCACGAGGGCGGCCCGGAACCAGCCCGGACGACGCACCTCGACGTGGTCGATGCCGGCCCACAGGAGCCGGTGCTCGCGGAAGGCGTGCACGGTCAGGATCCCGTGGCGGTCGAGCACGGCACGCTGGCGCCACCACGCCAGTGCCAGCACGAACGCCAGGATCGCCGCCGGCAGTTCGAAGGCGAGGCTGCGGGTGTCGACCCACAGGATCACCCCGGCAGCGAGGAAGCCCAGCCCGACCAGTCCCCAGATCGAGGCCACCAGTCGACTGCGACGCTGCCCGAGTATCACCTGCGCCCCATCGCCACGACCCAGGGACGACGACGGTCCACGATCGGGTCACCACGCAGCTCGACGGTCACGTCGGAGAAGCCGTGGTTGTCCAGCAGGGACTGCACCTCGCCCTCCGTGGCCTGGCTGCGATGGACCGGTCCGAGGACCTGGTCGTCCACGAGCTCCATGTCCGCCGTCCCCCGGTAGCACGAAAAGTACACCGGGCCCGAGCCCATTCGCGTCATCAGGTGCCCGAAGACGTGCGGCCACTGCGCCCGCGGGAGGTGCGTGAAGGCCGACGACAACCACATGCCGGAGAAGGTGTCGACGGGGAAGGGCAGGTCGTGCATGAAGGCTCGGACCAGCGCGTGACGCGGCATCAGCAGGCGGGCGTGGCGGAGCGCACCGAGCGACGCGTCGATGCCGACCGGGTGGAGCCCTGCGTCGGACAGCAGGCGCAGGTCGTTGGCGGGCCCGCAGCCGATGTCGGCGACCAGCGCGCCACGGCCGGCCCACTCGGCGAACCGGTGGACGCTGGTCGACGGCCGCTTCATCCGGAACAGCTGCTGGTAGGCGTCCGCGTGTTCGTCGTAGGCCGCGATGCTCGCCAGCGTGCGGTCATCGACCTCCACGTACACCTCCACCCACCCGCGCGGCCCTCGGCCGCCGGGAACGTCGTCATCGCCCTCGAAGGGTAGTCCGTGCCGGCCGACCCCCTTCCGCGTGGCCCACGACGGCGCGGCACACTCGACGCCGGCCGTCCGCTCCGGACAGGCCCGATCGGATCGACGGGCACCTCCGGTGGTGCCCCCCGGCCCGTGTCCAGCCGTCCCCGACCGAGGTGCCCCGTGGATCCGCGCGACATCCTCGAGCTGGTGGCGGCCAGCTCGGCGTCGGGTGCCACCGCCTCAAGCGCCCGGCACGGCTCGACCGCCGACGGCCACATGGAAGACGACGAGGGGCTGGTCCACGTCAGCCGGCTGCCGGCACGCACGCCCGACTGGCGTGACCTGCCGCCCATGGACGACCTGCTCGCCAGCCGGCTGTCGATGCTCGGGATCGACCGGGCGTTCTCCCACCAGGTCGACGCGATCGAGGCGGTCCGGGCCGGCCGGCACACGATCGTGGCGACCGGCACCGCGTCGGGCAAGAGCCTCGCCTACCAGGTCCCGGTGATCGACACGCTGCTGGGCGACGACACGGCCACGGCGCTGTACCTGTCCCCCACCAAGGCGCTGGCGCGGGACCAGTTGCGCCAGGTCCGCGCGTTCCGGCTGCCCGGGGTCCGCGCCGCCGTCGTGGACGGCGACACCCCGACCAGCGAGCGGGACGCGATCCGCCGCCGGGCCAACCTGGTCCTGACCAACCCCGACCTGCTGCACCACTCGGTCCTGCCCGGCCATCGGTACTGGGGCGACTTCCTGCACCGGCTGCGCCACGTCGTGGTGGACGAGGCCCACACGGCCCGCGGGGTGTTCGGCTCGCACGTGTCGCTGGTCCTGCGACGGCTGCGACGCTTGCTCGAGCGCTACGACGCCGACCCGACCTTCGTGCTGGCGTCGGCGACGATCGGCAACCCCGCCGACCACGCCGCCGCCCTGACCGGCCTGGAGGTCGAGGCCGTGGTCCGGGACGGGTCAGGCCGAGGGCCGCTGGAGATCGGCCTGTGGCAGCCCCCGTTCGACGACCGAGCGGACGGGCGTCGCCGGTCCCTGCTGGGAGAGGTCGGTGACCTGCTGGCGTCGTTCGTCGCGGCCGGCACCCAGACGTTGGTCTTCACCGGGTCGCGCAAGGCTGCGGAGGTCATCGCCGGCAACGCCCGCGACCGGCTCGATGCCGAACTGCGCGCCGGTGTGCGGTCCTACCGGGCCGGCTACCTGCCCCAGGAGCGACGCGACCTGGAGGAACGACTCCGCGACGGCCGGATCCGGGGCCTCGCGGCGACGTCGGCACTGGAGCTGGGCATCGACGTGGCGGGCCTGGACGCCGTGGTGCTGGCGGGCTACCCGGGAACGATCGCGTCGATGTGGCAGCGGTTCGGACGCGCCGGGCGGGGTGGCGAGGCCGCGATCGGCGTGCTGGTGGCGGGCGAGGACCCGCTGGACCAGTACCTGGTCCACCATCCGGACCAGCTGCTGGGGCGCTCCGCCGAGGACGCCATCATCGACCCGCAGAACCGCTACCTGCTCGGCCCGCACCTGCGCTGTGCCGCGCACGAGGCGCCGCTGGACGTCGAGGACGCGCCCCGCTGGTTCGGACCGGCCGCGACCGACGTGCTGGATGACGAGGTCGCGGCGGGACGGCTCCGGGCCCGCGCCGGCAAGGTGCACTGGACCGGTCGACGTGGTCCGGCCGGCGATGTCGACCTGCGCTCGATCGGTGGTGGCGAGGTGCGGATCATCGACGCCGAGACCGGTGCCCTAGTGGGCACGGTCGACAGCGCCCGTGCCCGCGACACCGTCCACGAGGGTGCGATCTACCTGCACCAGGGGACGACCTGGGAGGTCGCGGCGCTGGACCTCGAGCGGGGCCTCGCGGCGGCCGAGCGGGTCCGGACCAACCACACCACCCGCCCACGGCGTGACACCGACGTGCAGATCGTCGACGAGCTCGAGCATCGCGACCTGGGCGCCGTCCAGCTCGCACTGGACCGGGTCGCGGTGACGAACACGGTGACGGGCTACGACCTGCTGCGGCTGGGTTCCCGCGACGTGCTCGCGAGCGTCCCCCTGGACCTGCCACCGCTGCACCTGGACACCGTGGCGGTCCGCTGGACGATCACCGAGGACGCGCTGGGCGCCGTCGGGGGCGGACTGCTGCCACGTCGCTGGCCGGGCTCGCTGCACGCCGCCGAGCACGCCGCGATCGGCATGCTGCCGTTGCTGGCGCTGTGCGACCGCTGGGACATCGGTGGGCTGTCGACCGTCCGGCATGCCGACACGGGACTGCCGACCGTGTTCGTGTACGACGGCCACCAGGGTGGTGCCGGGCTGGCCGAGACGTCGTTCCGACGCTTCGCGGAGCACGTGGAGGCGACCCGGGACGTGGTCGCGGGCTGCCGCTGCGACTCGGGCTGTCCGTCGTGCGTGCAGTCCCCCAAGTGCGGCAACGGCAACGACCCGCTGGACAAGGCGGGGGCCGTGGACGTGCTGGTGCGCCTGCTCGCCGCGACCTGAGTCCGGGCGTCCCGGTCACCGCGGCGCCGGTCATGGTGGGACCAGCCGGGCCCGACCGGTGGCCGTCACCACGGGACCGGCCACCTGCACCAGCGGACCGAGGTCCGGGAGGTCGACGGCGACCTCGACCTCCACGGGCAGGCGGTCGCAGGTGCAGCGGGTGAGCCGGGCTCCCATGGCGGTCGCGACCCGCTGGGCTGCCACGTGGGGATCCGTGGACCCCGCCGGACCGGCGTGCGCCCCGGCGGCGGCGAGGGCGGCGTGGTCGGCCGCACCGTCGGCGACCGCCCGGGCACGCAGGAGCACCCCGACGTGGACGGCGACGGTGAGCACGACCAACGCCGCGAACAGCGCGAGGATCGTGACCAGCAACGCGTTGCCGGCGGGGTCGCGGCACCGGTTCACGGCGGCACCACCGGCTCGACCATGGCTGCCGCCCGACCGACCACGGAGCGTTCGGCGCCCAGCAGGTCGTGCTGCACCCGGACGTCGACCGTGACGACCTCCCCGACACGACGGGGGCCGACCTGGACGACGGCATCCGGTCCGGCGACGGCCACGACCCCGCGGACCACCGGCGCGTCGTCGGCATGGACCGCGGCCAGGCGGGCGCCCACCCTGGCCGCCTCCTGGACGACCAGGCTGGTGCGCACGACCGCGACCAGGGACAACACCCCGACGACCAGCAGTGCCACCAATGGCAAGGCCAGGGCGAACTCCAGCGCGACGACCCCACGTTCGGATGCCCGCACGATCGACCTGGGGCCGGCGGGCACCCGGCGGCGAGCCCGGCCGGTCACAGGCCGACGAGGTCGGACACGCGGTCGAGGATCGAGCCCAGCAGGGCGCTGATGCCCCCACTGGTGGCCCATTCGAGCAGGACCGAGACGATCGTCGCGGCGACCACGGCCAGCAGGCCGTACTCGGTCGCGACGGAGCCGTCCTCGGACGACGCGCGCCCCGCGGCGGTCGTCCCGTCGGACGTGGTGGGCTCGCTCGACGCCGCAGGGTGGTCCCCGCGGGTGGGCGATCGATGGCGCAGCTCGATGACGCGGGCAGGGACGGGCTGTCGACCGGCGCCTGCCGACGGGTCGGCGAGGGGATGGTGGTGTGGACGGGTGGGCATGGATCCTCCGATCCGGTTCAGGGGCCCGCCACCCGCGCCAGCCCGTCGAGCACGATCGGGGCACCGATCGCCAGGACGGTGGCGGGGACGAGCACGAGGGCAGTGGGGAAGGTCAGTCGGGCAGGAAGCCGGGCGACGGCAGCCCGCTCGCGGGCGGCGTCGTCCGCCCGGAGCCGGTTCGCCAGGTCACGCAGCACCGGGGCACCCGGGGCACCGGTCGTGGCCAGGTCGCGCACGGTCGGGCCCAGCGGGCCCAGCGCCAGCTCGCGGTCCTCGCCGTGGGAGTCCCGGGGCCGTCCGTCGGCCGGAAGCTCGGGACGCAGGGCCAGGTCCATCGCGGTCGCTCGCAGGGCACGGGCGAGCTCGGCCCGCCCATCGTGTCTGGCATCGCCCCTCCCGCCGACGTCGAGCCGGTCCCCGGCGAGCCGCAGCGCGGCGGGCAGGTCGTGGCCGGCCGACACCGCGACCGCGACCAGGTCGGTGGCCAGTGGCAGGTGGGGTGACGGCTCCGACGGCCGCGGCCGCATCCGGGCCGCGACGAGTACGGCCACGACCACCCCGGGGACGGGGCCCGCCAGCCACCACGTGAGCGGCACCACCACGACCAGCCATCGCGGTGCGGTCGATCGGTGCTGCTGGGGTCGATCCGCGCGGGACAGGATCGCACGCATCCACAGCCAGGCGACCGCGAGCAGCACGGCGACCACGCCCAGCACGATCCGGCCGAGCGGATCGTCGAGGAAGAAGGCGCCGAGGTCGACCCCGGTGACGGCCGCCAGCCCCGGGACGGCCAGGATCGGCAGGGCCAGCAGGGACCTCGCGACCGTCCGGGCCGGGGCGATCGCGGCCAGGCGCTCGTCGGCGACCCGGCGACGTCGCTCCGCACCGTCCAGTGCGGCCGCCACGACGGGTTGGAGCGGGGCACCGCACGCCCTGGCCAGCCCGACCATGTCGGCGACGTCGGGCTCGAGGTCGGCCAGGGCATGGTCGTCGAGGTCGTGGCCTCCGACGCCGGTGCGCAGGCGCAGCAGGGCGCGATCCCGCCGTGCCAACGACGCGGGATCAGATCCCGCCCGGCGGCCACTCGCCAGCCCCGGAAGCCTCATGCCCGCCACCGTTCGTCGAGCACGCGGACACCGTCGTTGGTGGTCACGGCAACCACCCGGTCGACCCGGCGCCGCCGACCGTCCCGGACCAGCGACACCACCACGTCCACGGCGGCGTCGACCTGGGCACGTGCGGCGGCCAGCGGGAGCCCCGCCTGCAGCGCCATCCCCTCCAACCGGACAAGGGCATCGCCCGGGGAGTTGGCGTGGACGGTGGTCATCGTGCCGTCGTGACCGGTGTTCATCGCCTGGAGGAGGCTCGCGACCTCGGGACCACGGACCTCGCCGACCACCAGCCGGTCGGGGCGCATCCGCAGGGCGTGGCGGACCAGGTCGGCCAGTGACACGCCACCACCGCCGTCAGGTGCCGGCTCGACCACGCCCAACGCCACGGCGTGCCGGCTGGGGTGGCCCAGCTCGGGCGTGTCCTCCAGCACCACGACCCGGTCGTCGCCGACCTCGGCCAGCAGCCGGGCGAGCAGGGTCGTCTTGCCGGATCCGGCGCGGCCGGCCACCACGAGGTTGCGACGTGCCGCCACCAGCTCGACCAGCACCTCGCGCAACTCGGCGGGGACGCTGCCGGAGGCCGCCAGGTCCTCCCAGGTCGGCACGACCGAGGCCACGCGTCGCAGGGTCAGGACCGGCCCGGCCACCACCGGTGGAATGGCCGCGTGCAGGCGGATCCCGCCCGGCAGCGTCGCGTCGACACAGGGGTGACCCCGGTCGAGTCGTCGGGCGGTCGGCGCCAGGGCGCGCCGGATCGTGGCGAGCATCGCCCCGTCGTCGCGGAACGACACGGCCGTGCGCTCGAGCCGTCCGTGGCGGTCGACCCAGACCTCGTGCGGGCCGTTGCAGCACACGTCGGTGACGGCCGGGTCACGCAGCAGGCGATCGAGCGGCCCCAGACCGGCGATCTCGTCGACGAGGTCGCGCACCAGCGCCGCCCAGTGGGCCGGGGCCAGCACGACGCCCTCGGCGGCCAGCGCCCGGGCGACGGCCCGACGGACGACCACCCGGTCGGTGCGGTCCCGACCGGCTGCCTCGTCGGCCACCACCCGGTCCAACACGGCGGCGTGCAGGACGTCGTCGACCCCGTCGGCTCCCGGGACGACACGCCCCGACGGTCCGCCGCGCAGGCGACTCACCCGGGCAGACGGCCCCATCGAGGACGGGGCAGCCCGGTCCGAGCGCGCACGAGGGGACATGGATCCGGCTTCCTGTCGCCCCCGACAGCCACCAGGGACCAGGAACCTACGACGCCCACCCGAACAGGCGGGACCCGCGCCGACCCTGCTGTGGACAACGACCCCGCGGGGCCCCAGCACCGGAACGGTCCCGCGAGCACGGTCGACCCGCGCCAGCCCGTCAGGCCGACCCGCGCCAGCCCGTCAGGCCGATCCGACCTCACCGGTCGCGGGACGCGTCCGCCTGCGCAGCAGCGCCCCGACCAGGAGCACCATCGTCAGCACGACAGCGAGCGTCCCGCTCGCCCCGGTCCCAACGGCGACCGCCTCGACGACTGCCGGCATGGCCGCGGCCCGGACCACCCAGCCGTCGAACGAGCCCGCGACGGCGTGCACCGCCACGATGGGCGGCAGCCCCGCGTCGCCCGCCACCCACGACAGGTCGCCACCGACGGCAACGGCGAGGACCGGCCCTGTGCTGGTGGTGTCGGTGGCTCCGGGGGACCGGACGGCTCCCTGCCACGTGGCACCCCCG
Source organism: Salsipaludibacter albus (assembly GCF_019798055.1). Classification (GTDB taxonomy): domain Bacteria; phylum Actinomycetota; class Nitriliruptoria; order Nitriliruptorales; family Nitriliruptoraceae; genus Salsipaludibacter; species Salsipaludibacter albus. The sequence continues at coordinate 23,206 of NZ_JAHOPH010000005.1, forward strand.
ACCCCGGAACCTGCCGTCCAGGTCGCGTCCGTGGCCGTCGTGGCCACGACCGTCGCCACCTCGCCGGCCCGGTCCTGGCGTTCGCGCGACTTGGGCATCACACGCAGGTCGCGCGCCGCCATGCCCGCCGTCACGCCCCCAGCGAAGGAGCCCTGCACGGACATGCTGCTCGTCGCCGCAAGCGCATCGACTGACTCGCGTGTCGCGGAGAGCCCGGCCAGACCTGCAGCCGTCCCGAGGGTCGTCCCCGACGTCGACGAGTCGACGGCCGGGGGGGCTACCGACGCCGCGTCGAGGACCCAGCGCACGCCGGGTGCCAACACGGCGGCCATCACGCCACCATCCTGGTGGTCGAGCCCCAGGACGTGGCCCAGTTCGTGCAGGAGCACGGTCAGGAGGTCCACGGACCCCTCGACCACGGGGCCGTCACCGACGTGCCAACCCCACCCGGCGGCGTTGGTGTCCAGCTCGATGGTCGCGCCGTCGGCCAACCCCAGCGAGGCGCCGTCGAGGTCCCGGAGCACCACGGACAGCCCCTCCAGCACCGCCACGTCGACCCCCGCAGACCGCCAGGTGGCAACGGCGGCGGCGACCAGACGATCCAGGTCGTCCGACGAGAGGGTCGTCGTCACGGGGTCCGCGGCGGCAGCGGTGGTGGCCAGGCCCTTCTTGCCACCCTTGTTGCCGGGCTGCGGGTCGTCCGGCGAGCCCTTCTGGTCGCCCCAGGCGGCATCCTGCTGCAGCACCATGCCCAGTTCGCCGAACGGCTCGCCGTTGCGACCACCGGTGCACAGGGTGTTGCCGGCGCAGCGGGTGATGTCGGCGCCCGCGGCCGTGCCGAGGGCGAGCAGGAACGCCTCGATGTGGGGCGCCGGACTCCGCGTCACCGGACCGCGACCGAAGGGGTTGTAGGGGACCCAGTAGCTGTTGAACTCGCCACTCCAGTCGAACATCCGGTCGTCTTCCGAATTGCCGATCAGGATGTCACGACCTGCGCCGCCGTAGCTGACGTCTGCGTAGCTCGTCGACGGGTCCGGGGTGTCCACGACGTCGTTGGCGCCGCCGTTGGTGGTCTTGTCGTCGTCGCCGTCGTGCAGGTCGTCGCCCCAGCCACCGAACATCCAGTCTGCGCCGGTGCCACCGACCAGCCAGTCGAACCCGCCGTCGCCGAACAGGCGGTCGTCGCCGTCGCCGCCGCCGGCCACGTTCTCCGGCACCACGTCGCCCAGGAACCAGACGGTCCCGCCGCCGGCCGCCTCGACCTCGATGCGGGCGAGCGGGTCGTTCTCGTCGTACCAGCGGAACTCGCCCGGCCGGAAGCCGTGCTGGAGGACGTCGCGGCAGCCACCGCACGCGGCGTCGTACTGGTCCGGGCCGTACACCGCGTCCAGGAAGGCGAACGGGTCGTCGAAGTAGTCGGCCCCGCCGTACACCTGGTCGGGAGCCTCGGCGCCGGACAGGAAGTCGTCACCCTCGTTGGCGTGGACGAAGTCGTTGCCCCAACCGCCGTACAGGATGTCGTTGGCGCCCATCCGGAAGGTCGTGAAGGTCGCGCCGGTGATCGCGATGTCCAGTTCCACCGTCTTGCGGAGACGTCCGGTCGCGTAGATCGTCGTGTCGAGCTTGTCCCCGCTGGGGGCGATCTCGTCCTCGGTCGTGGCGGGGCGTCCGTGCAGTGGCTCGGCCGTGCCATTGCGTGCGGTCAGGACGTACCCCTCGTCGCCGATGATCCCGTCGGTGCCGGCGCCACCGGAGATCCAGTCGCCGCCCTCGCCGCCGTAGAGGTCGTCGTCGTGGGCGTCGCCGTACAGGACGTCGTCGCCGGTCATGCCGTGGACGACGTCGTCGCCCGACTCGCCGTGGATGGTGTCGGCGGCACCGATGTTGGTCCCGGTGCCGACCACCCAGGTCGCGGTGGCCGGGTCGGCCGGGTCCGCCACGAACCAGTAGCCGGCCCCCCCGATGGGCGTGTAGTCCAGCTTCACGGCGACCGTGGGGATCACGTCGGCCACGTAGGTGAAGGTGGCGAAGCCCCCTGCGGCCGTGACGATCCGGAACACGTTGCCGTTGTCACCCACGATCGTGTCGGCGTCCCGGCCGTTGTCCAGGCCCGCGGCCGTGTCGTTGCGGGTCGCGTGGTCGCCGTTGCCACCGAAGATCGTGTCGCTGCCGTCCGGGCGCATGGCGCGGGTGACCAGGCCGAACAGGTCGCTGCTGCCACCGATGATCGAGTCCCGTCCCAGGCCGCCATGGACGACGTCGTCGCCACCGTTGCCCTCGACGTGGTCGTCGCCGTCGGTGCTCGGGTCGGTGGCCGCCACGATGGTCCACGGGCCCCCCGCGAGCGTGAGCAGCACCCCGTCGCCGTGCAGCACGTCGTCGCCGAGCTGGCCGAACACCAGGTCGTGGCCCGCCCCACCGGCCGCCATGTCGTCACCCCAGCGGGTCGCGTCGCCGGCCTGGATCGTGGCGTCGTGGTCGAGCAGCGTGATGGTCCACCGCCAGGTGCCGAGCGGGTCCACCCGGTGGGTGGTGGTGACCCCGCCGGCCAGCGTCGTGCCGGCCAGGGTGCGGATGGTCGGGGCGGCGCCACCGAGGTTGCGGGTCAGGATCCCGCGGTCGCCCAGCACCACGTCACGGCCGGCTTGGCCATCGAGCGCGTCACCGTCGACCCCACCGAGCAGGACGTCGTCACCGGCGCCACCACGCACGACGTCGGCCCGGTCACGCTCGGTCCAGGCAGCCTGCGGGTACAGCGTGTACAGCACGTCGATGGTCTCGAACACGCCGTCGTCGGCGTAGGTGTCGGCATCCGCCAGGGTGCTACCACCGGCAACCACTGCCGCCGGCAGGTCGACCGGTGCACCGCCCAGCACCACGTCGTACACGGCGCCCAGCCCGTCGGTGGCCACGTCGCGGTACAGGACCACGCGCCCGTCGTCGCCGAACAGCACGTCGTCGTTGCTGCCACCCTGCAGATCGTCCCGGCCGTCCTCGCCGAACATGATCAGTTCGAGCGAGGCGTCGGTTCCGTCGACGGTGTCGTCACCGTCGTCGCCGTACACCACCAATCGCGCCTCGGCGACGTCGGGGGCGTCCACCATGATGGTGTCGTCGCCGTCGTTGCCGTACACGGTCGTGATCAGCACCTGCAGGGGGGAGTCGTCGATCGCGCCACCGAGCACGGACTCGACTGTGCCGACGTCGGCGCCGGTGCCGAGGTGGACCGTGATGCCGCGGCCGAACATGCCGACGTCGGCGCCCCGGGTCCAGAACCCCTGGCCGGAGACGTCGCCACCTGTCGTGCCGTAGGTGATGGTCCCGTCGGCCAGCCCCGCGATCGTGTCGGCGCTGATCGTGAAGCCGGTGTCGGCAACGGCGCTCTGGTGGTCGGACACGGCCAGCGTGTTGGAGCCGGTGCCGACCTCGATGACCAGGTCGCCGTCGACCTCGTCGAGCGTGCCGACGTAGGTCCGGTCGTCGTAGTTGACCGTGCCGTGCAGGGTGCGCTCGTGCAGTTCCTCGAGGTCCTCGGCCGGGTCGGAGCCGATCGCGCCCTCGAAGCCCTCCACCTCGTCACCGGTGACCTGCGTGTCGCCCTGGTCTGCGTAGCTGGCGGCGGCGTCCGAGACGTACACCACGTCGTCGCCCGGACCGGTGTCCAGCAGCGTTGTCGTGGCCAGCGTGCCGCGGACGTTGAACCGGTCGTGGCCGTCGCCCAGGCGGATGTCGAGCGTCTCGAGGGTGTCGTAGGTGATGCCGTCGGTGCGCAGCAGGTCCGTCGCGTACGTGCCGGTCGGCTGGCCCGCCGTGTGCTCGGCGACCACCTCGAACGTGACGTCCAGGCCGGCGAGCTCGCCCTGGAAACCGACCAGCAGGACGCGGATGCTGCCCGGCTCGCCGACCCGCTCGCCGGACTCCCACACGTACACGCTGTTCGCGCAGCGGCTGTCACGCTCGCCGGTGGTCCCCAGCCGGCCGCAGCCCGTCTTGAGGTAGCGGTCGTCGTCGATCGAACCGTCCGGCAGCACCCACTGGCGGTTGAGATCCTCGTCCAGCGCCAGCGTGCCGTCCTCGTTGACGATGTAGCCGTCCGCCGGCAGCGGCTCGAGGTACGGGAACAGCGCCTGCTGGATCAACCCGGCCAAGAGGTATCCGTCCAGCCCGTCGACGACCGTGGCGCCGTCGTACGAGCGGTAGTCGCCGTACGGCGTCTGGCCGATCGCCACGAGTGCCGCGATGGCCGCGTCCGTGATGTCGACCCACTGGTCGATGTCCACGCCCGGGTCGTCGACGTCCAGGGTGCCCGCGGCCCGGAAGGCCTGGATCCGGATGCGGAAGCCGGTGACGTCGGCGGACAACTCCAGCGAGAACAGGTCGTCGACGGTGGTGGACACCATGTCGAAGCCGACCAGGCTCGTCTGGGTCAGCGTCCCCGTGTCGTCGTCGCCAGCACCGCTGCGATCGTCGCCGCTGTCGTCGACCACGACGGTGTCGTCGCCACCCTCGCCCGAGACGAGCAGCTGCGCGTCGATGGACTCCAGCGTGCCGGCGTCATCGGTGACGGTCACGGTGTCGTCGCCGGCGCCACCGAGGATGCGGGTGTGGCCCAGGATCTCGCGGACGGTGACGACGTCGTCGCCGTCGTGGCCGCGGATGGTGGTGGTGCCGACGTGGGTCGTGACGACCTCGACGGTGTCCACGCCCGAGCCGAGCAGCACGTCGAGGGCCTCGATGCCGTCGTACTCGATGCCTCGCGGGCCCATCCCCAGGCCGAGCAGGGCGTACCGGCTCACCGTCACCGACTCGTTGCCGTCGGGTGCCGCACCGATGCTGTCGAGGTAGTCGTGGAAGCCGTCGGACAGCGTCGAGGTCTGGGCGCTGGCCGTGGTCACGTCCAGCGACTGGTCCGCGACGTCGTCCTCGTCGTGCACGACCAGCGTGTCGACCGCACTCTGCTCGATCACGTCGTAGGACGAGTTGGGCGTGATCCGCAGGTCGGGGCTCGACTCGCCGGGCAGCATCACCGGGGTGAAGTTGGCGAGCGGGTAGCCGAAGGTGGACGGTCCGCCGTCGACGTACAGCGCGCCCTGAATGCGGTTCACGCGGGCCGGCGCCTCGGCGGTGGCCTGCAGGATGCGACCGTCGACGACGTCGTCCTGGACGGCCCGCAGCTGCACCTCGAACCCGGTGGCGAGGTTCGCGACGGTGAAGACGAGTTCGTGCGACAGCGCCCACGCGGACCACACACCGCCACCGACCGGGCGGAACCGCAGTTCGACCTGGACCGCCTCCCGCGTGATCCGGTCCGTGCCGTCGTCGACCTGGGTCAGCGTCGGGATCGACCGGGCAGTGACGGTCACGGTCTCGCCGGCGGCAAGGGTGCCGCTCAGCCGGATGGTGTAGGAGTCGAGGACCTGGGCGCTGCTGTCGGAGTCGGTGGTGACGGGCCCGTCGGTGTCCTCGTCGACGCCCTCGGTCACGACGGTCGCGCCGTCGGACTCCTCGATGATCACCTGGACGTCGTCGGGGTGGGTGTCGTCGTCGATCGTGCCCACGACCAGCACGCCGACCTCGCCGCCGGCCACGAGGTGGCGGATGGTCGAGAACCGGAAGCCCTCGACGATGTCGTCGTCGACGGCGGTGACGACAATGGTGACGACCTCGCCCGGCGTCAGCGCGACGGTCACGTCGTCACACTGCATCGCGCCGCCGTCCACGGCGACGCAGATGCCGGCGGGCAGGTCGATCGTGACCTCGACCTCGGTCGTGCCCGTGCCGGTCAGCCCCAATTGGTAGCTGTCGATGGTCGTGCCGTCCTCGCTGACGGTCGTGCCGACGCCGGACTCGACCGCGACGACCTCCTCGACGTCGTCGTCGAGCATGCGCACGAACAGGTCGTTGAGCACGACCGCGTCGTACTCGCCGACGCCGCGGACCTCCCACGTGTCCAGCGCCGCAGGGGCGATGCCGTCGTCGAAGCCCCCCACGACCGTGATCGACCCGGCCGTGTTCGACGCGATCTCGTAGAGCTCCTCGTCGCCCCCGGCGCGGCGCAGCACGAGCGTGAGCCCGGACAGGTCGCGGACGACACCGTCGAGCAGGAACGCCGAGGTGTCCACCGTGAGCAGGGTCGTGGCCGTGGAGCCGGCCGCCACCACACCGTCCAGGTAGCCCTCGACGGTGTGGCGCACCGCCGTGGTGCGGTCACCCTCCCGGCCGGTGTCGATCACGGCACGCACGTGGATCGTCTGGGCGAGCCACCAGTTGGTCTCGTCGAAGACCAGGACGATGCCACGCGTGTCCCACGTGCCGTCCGCACCGGTCAGCGACAGCTCGACGTTGAACTCCGGGCCGAAGGCGCTGTTGATCTGGTCGTTGGTGAGGATCGCCGTGAGGGCGTCGATCCGGACCTTGCTGTCCGGACGCTTCGTCAGGCGGACCTGGTAGGTGTCGGTCAGCCAGGCGACGAAGTCGTCGGTCGAGCCGCTGGCGCGCTCGGTGACGACCGTCGAGCCGTCCGATTCGATCAGCAGGACGGCCGCCTCGTCGTCGTCGACGACCTCGGCCGCGACGCCGTCGATGGTCGTGCCCGCACCGATGCCCTCCTCGATCTCGTGCACGACGAGCGCGCTGTGGCCGACGAGGTCGTCCGCGGGGACGTACACCGGCGCGTAGGTCGTGCTGCCGTCCTCGCCGATGACGGTGGGCACCAGGTTGGACGCCACCTCGATCGTGTCACTGCCCAGCCCGCCGTAGACCTCGACGGCGACGGCCGCGTCGGTGGACAGGACGTGGATCCGGTCATTGCCCTCAACGGCGTCGACGGCCAGCAGTTCGATCGCGGCGAAGTCGATGAAGCGGCCACCGCCGTAGACCCCATCGGCGGTGACCACGAACACGTCGTCGGCCTCGGTGCCGATGATGTAGAGGCGGTCGTAGCCGTCGCCACCGTTGACGTTGACCGGGGCGTTCATCGCGTAGGAGATCGTGTCCGCGCCCGCGCCGGCGACCAGTTGGGTCTCGGAGTCCTCCTCGATGAAGGTGCGGATGACGAACGTGTCGTCCCCGTCCTCGCCGTTGAGGGTCAGCACGGCCCGGTTGCGGAACACCAGCATCAGGTCGTTGCCGGCGCCACCGTTGACGGTCGTGGACTCCGAGATGCCGTTGGACAGCATCCCCTGGGTCGTGTCCAGCAGGAACGGCGGGACGAACTGCGGGTCGAAGCAGGCGTCGCTGCCCGGACCCTCCGGGATGCCGGTGTCGAAGCCGTCCAGGCAGGCCTCGCCGAACAGCTGGCCGACCTGGACCGAGTCGTCGCCATCTCCCAGGTCGATGGTCGTGGCCACGGTCGTGTCGTCGAGGGCCACGCTGTCGTCGCCCGACAGCGTGCGGACGACCAGGTTCTCGATGCCGTCTCCGTAGAAGACGAACTCGGCGCTGGCCCACCCGGTCTCCACGTCGACGAAGCCGTTGAGCAGGGCGACGAGCTCGGCCCGCAGGAGGAACTGATCGTCGCCCCCCTCCCCGAGGTCGTCGGCGTCGGTTCCCTGGACCACCAGGTCGTCGATGCCGCTGCTGCCGCTGTCGTCGACGGTGACGAACGACTCGTCGGTGCTGGACAGCTGGACGAAGAACGTGTCGCTGTCGTTGCCACCGTTGAGGGTCAGGTCGGCGTCGATGTCGTTGGTGTCGGGCGTGCCGGCGAACAGGTTGACCTGCAGCGAGTCGTTGCCGGTCCCGCCGAACACCTCGGTGGCGTGGTCGATCGTCTCGACGTCCAGCACGTCGTTGCCGGCCCAGCCGTTGATCGTGGTGACCGCGCCGGTGCTGGCGAGCTCGACGTGGTCGGTGTCGCTGCCGAGGTTGACCTCGAGCGTCTCGACGCCGGTGTACGCGATCCGCCCGGTGGAGCCGTCGACGACCCGGTCGGCGATGGCGACGGCGGCGTCCAGCGGCACCAGGCCGGAGGTGTCGACCGTGATCGCACCCAGGTCGTGGCCGGCCGCGCCGCCGAGCGCCCCGGTGAACGTGATCCGGAAGGTCGTGCCGTCCAGGCGGATCAGGCTGGTGCGCGACACGAGCACCTCGCCCGGGCTCGCCCCGAGCGCGGCGACGATCGCGGCGGCGACCTCGGCGCCGGTGGCGTTGAGTGCGAACGTGGCGTCGTTGCCGTCGATCGTCAGCACGACGTCGCCGTAGGATCCGTGCTCGATCGTGAGGACGCTGACGCGGTCCGACGCGGTGTTGTTGGCGTCGATCGTGGCACCCAGGCCCTCGACCGTCGACGCGGTCACCGTGCCGACCTGCTCGGTCGCCGTGGCCTGGTCGTTGACGGTCAGGTCGTCGTCTCCGGTGCCCATGTCGACGTCGAGGAGGCCGACGACGTCGTCGATGGTCTGGTCGCTGCCGCCGACGTCGACCGTGTCGTTGCCGGCGCGGGTCCACAGGCCGGTCTCGCCGGCATGCGTCGAGTGGACGACGAACGTGTCGTTGCCCGTGCCCAGCCGGATGTTCAGGTATTCCAGCCCGGCGTAGGTGATGCCGTCGGCGCCCATGCCGAGGCCGGTCAGCAGGGTGCTGGTCAGCTCACCGGTGTTGTCGGCGCCGTCAGCCCAGTCGGACACGTTGACCGTGTCGCCGGCGCCCGCACCGCTGCCACCCTGCCCGTCGATGGTCAGTGCCCCGAGGATGGTGTTGACGGTGCCGCCGGTCGGGCTCCCGGTGCTGGACACGTCCACGACGTCGTCGCCACCGCCCAGCAACAGCGTGGTGTCGGTCTCGCTGTCGGCGTCGGTGTTGCCCGGGCCGTTGGTGCTGGTGACGTCGACGAGGTCGATCCCATCGCCGAGCGCGACCTGGAGGTGCTCGACGTCGCGGTAGGTCACGCCGCCGGCCATGCCGAACCCGGTGATGGTGGAGCGCGTGATCGTGCCGGCGGTGCCACCACCGTTGCCGGTGTCGTCCAGCCACAACCGGTCGCTGGCCTGCGGCGCGTCACCGTCGATGGTGACGACTCCGTCGATGTTCGCGATCGTCCCGCCGGTGGCGATCGCCCCGCCGTCGTCGGCGACCGACAGGCTGCCGAGCTCGACGTCGTCGTCGCCGGCCTCGCCGTGGATGGTCACGGTCGACCCGGTCGGCGCGCTCTGCAGCGCAAGGTCGTCCGCGCCGGCGCCCAGGTCGATGGTCGTCACGCCGCCGTGGACGGACACCACGGTCAGGCGGTCGTCGCCGCTGCCCAGGTCGAGGTTGAGCGTTTCCAGGGCCAGGTACGTGATGTCGCCGTTGCTGTAGCCGGTGAACGTGTCGTTGGTGAGGGAGCCGGTGTCACCGGTGGTGTCGGCCCGGTCGCTGATCGTGGCGAGGTCCGACGTGCCGGTCCCGCCATCGAGGACCAGGTCGGCGTCGATGTCCACCAGCGAGCCGGCGTTCGTGCCGGCGTCGGACGACACGTTGAAGATGTCGTTGCCACCACGCGCCTCGATGGTGGTGACGCCCGACGTGCCCTGCACGTCGATCGTGTCGCCGCCGCTGCCCAGCCGGACGTCGATCGTGGCGAAGCCGGTGTAGGCGATGCCGTCCGGGTGCAGGTCGAGGCCGTCGAGCAGCGTCTTCGTGACCAGCAGGGTGTCGCCGCTGGTGTCGCTGGTGTCGTCGACGTCCAGCGAGTCCGTGCCGGTGCCGCCGTCCAGGTCCAGCGGGGCGTCGATCGTCGACACGACGCCGCTGGGGTTGGAGCAGGTCCCGGCAATGGCGTCGCACGTGGCGGCGCTGCCCACCACGACCTCGTCGGCACCGGCCCCGAGGTCGATGGTCAGGTCCGTGAGCAGGCTGGTGACGGCGATGTCGTCGGCGCCACCCAGGGTGTTGATCGTCACGGTGTCGTGGTCGGGGGTCGCGGCGGCCACCACCAGGCCGGTGTTGGCCACGACGAACGTGATGTGGCCGATCCATTCCGCGCGCAGGGTCGGGACGTCGGCGGGCGTCGCGACCTCGACCTCGAACACGCCGTCGCCCTGGGACAGCGTGGGCGGGGCCGCCTCCATGGCTCCGGACACCAGCACGGTGTCGTCGGTGCCCAGCAGGTTCAGCGTGACCGTGTCCTCGCTGATCGTCTCGGGGACGATCTCCTCGCCCACCGTGGGACAGTCGGCCTCCGTCTCGCCCGCGCCCAGCGACGCGATGCACTCGTCCCGGTCGGCCTGCGTGGCGAGCACCTGGGCCTGGTACGGCGCCGAGGAGATGACGAGGTCCTGGAGGCCCACGCTGTCGACGGCACCGGTCAGGGTCAGGTCGTCACTGCCCTGCAGACGCAGCAACAGGTACTCGAGCCCGGTGAGCACCAGCGGCGTCGCGCCGTCGTAGGACAGCTCGAGGTCGTCGTCGGACGTGTCCGTCGTGCCCTGGTCGTTGAGCGACAGGACGATCGTCTCGCTGGTCAGGGCCCCCACGACCTCCAGGCTGTCGTAGCCCAGGCCCGGGTCGAGGGTTTCGCCGGCCAGTTGCGAGCCGTAGCCGAAGAAGACGTCGTCGCCGTCGCCACCGATCATCGTGTCGACGCCACCCTGCCCGTCCAGGAAGTCGTCGTCGTTGCAGTCCGCGGTGCAGCCGTCGGCGGTGCCCCCGACCAGCGTGTCGTTGGCCGAGCCACCGATCAGGATGTCGTTGCCGGCCTCGCCGTACAGGGTGGCCGCCCCGGACCCGCTGGCCGCCAACCGGTCGTCGCCCGTGCCGCCGTGTGCCAGCACCGGGGCCGTCACGTCGGGGTAGACGACCAGCGAGTCGTTGCCCTCACCGAAGCGGCCCTCGATGTCGGTCACGGCGCTCGCCAGGTGGGCCTCGGTCCGGCCGAACGCGGACACGACGTAGTGGTCGACGCAGGGCAGCGGGCCATCCAGGTCCGGGTCGATGCACCGCAGGAAGACCTCGTACTCCTCGTCGGTGGCGTTCGGCGAGACGGTGCGACGGTTCCCGCGGTCACCAACGTTCAGCAGCAGGGTGCCGTCCGGCTGCAGCTCGGCGAGGTTGGGTGGTGGGATGTCGGCGTTGATCAGCCTGTCGGGCAGCGTGAACGTGGCGATGGTCACGGTCTTGGTGACGTCGCCGAACAGGGTCTCGACGGTGAACCGTGCCTTGACCTTGACGGAGGAGCCCAGCGCGCCGCTGACCGACACCTCGACCTCGACCCCCGCCAGGGTGATGCCGAGGATCTTGACCTTGACGCTGCCCTCGACCGAGGCCAGGAAGGTCCGGCCGCCGTCGGGCAGGGACCCGTCCACCTGGGGCTGGCCCAGCGCCTGCAGGTCGGCGAGCAGGGCCGCCGGCAACGGCTCCATGACCTGGTTGTCGCGGTCGTAGTAGTTCGACAGGTCGTCGCGGCAGGTCTTGGAGGTGTCGCCACCCGAGCGCAGGCAGTACGACGCGTGCGCGGTGAGGCGACCCTCGATGCCGGTCCCGGCGATGGTCAGGTCGACGCGCCCGGTCAGGGTGAACTTGAAGCTGCCCCAGGACGCGATGAACCCGGAGGCCGACAGCTCGAGCGGTCCGAAGTCGGCGGACAGGCTGGCCCCGACGTACCACTGGTCCTCGCCGAGCTCGCCCCCGACGTAGATGACCACCGAGCCCGACATCTCGATGACCGACAGCACGTCGACGGAGCCGGACGTGGCCAGGATGAATGTTTCGTGGCCCGCGCGGGTGTCGATGGTGAGCGTGCCGCCGAGGTCGAGCGTGAACACCGACAGCAGGTCGGCGTCGATGTCGATCTGGGCCGACAACTGCAGGCCCTCGGACGAGATCGACGCCACCGCCCGGGCGTCGACCGACAGCCCCACGGTCTCGGACACGCCCAGCATGAACTCAACGGCCAGCACCAGCTCGAAACGATCGCCACTGACCGCCACCGCACCCAGGCCGGTGGCCGTCGCGAAGCCCGCGATGTTGATGTCGCCGGCGAGCACGACCACCACGTAGGCCCCGCAGGCGTCTTCGTCGGTCCCGCCGCAGGCCGTCCAGGTGATGTCGCCGTCGTCGTAGCCGTCCTGGCGCAGCAGGGCTCCGATGGTGCCTTCGTCGGCACCGATGCGACCGTCGACGGTCGAGGTGATGCGGGGCGCCCGAGCGTCGATCCGGTAGCAGGCGGGCTCGGCGTCGGAGGGGTCCCCCTCGCACACCACGAGGCTGGCGAGGACCGAGGCGACGAGGCTGTCGGCGCCGGCGATGGAGCAGTCCGGGTTGTCATCGGTGGAGCAGTCGGCCGTGCTGCCCACGCCGTTCATGTACTCCAGGAGCCGGTCCGGCAGGCGCATTTCCTGGTCGAACCCGGTGGAGTTGAAGATGAGTCGGGCATCAACGGTGAGTTCCAGGAGGGGAACGTCGAGCGAGAGGTTGATGCCGAAGTCTGCGGCGACGCCTTGCGAGTTGAGGATGATGACCCCGACCGCACCGATCTGCACGAGCGGGTCGGACGAACCGATGTCGGGCCCGATGGTCATCTCGCCGAGTGCGAACAGCCGCAGTTCTTCGTTGCCGGCGTCGAAGTCGAGCCCGAGGGCGAACAGTCCGTCGATGCGCGCCAGGTCATGGATCTGCAGGAACCCGGCCGCCTCGATGCTCAGGAAGGTCCGGTCGAAGGCCAGGATCATCGGGTCCGAGCCCGTGTCGACGGCCAGGCCGGCCTGCTCCACGCCCCCGGCGTCCTCGTAGGTGAAGCTGCTGAGGAAGTTGATGCCGGACATGCTGGCACCACCGGAGGTCAGAGCGAAGCCCAGGTTGAGCTGCAGGCCGAGCGTCCCGGACGCGGTCAACCCGGGGATCCCGACGACCTCCAGCGCACCCAGGTCGACCTCGGCGGCCAGGAACACGCCGGCGTCCGCCGTGCTGATCCCGACCCCGACGAACAGCGCGAAGTCCAGGTTCGACAGCGCGAAGCCGATGGCGTCGGGGTTGGTCACCAGCTGGCAGTCGTCGTTGGACGCGGCTGCGGTGACGCCGTCCGTGGGGTCGTCGTCGGCGGAGCAGTCGGTCCCGGCCGGGGCGTCGTCGGTTGGCTCGAACACCAGGTCGTTGGTCGCGACGTCGTCGACCGTGGTCCAGTGCGGCCCGCCGATGCCGACGAACGCGTACAGGTCGAGACCTGCCAGGGTCATCGTGACCAGGTCGCTGACGCTGGAGCCGTCGACCAGGGTGACGTCGCCGCCGGGTCCGAGGTTGAAGGCCAGCGACCCGCGCACGACCATGATCCCGAAGATGTCCAGGGTCACGAGCCGGACGGCGGCACGGACCTTCACCCCGTCGTAGAGCAGCAGCTCGACGACGTCCTCGCCGTCGTCGTCCAGCGCCCCGGTGCGGATCGCGAACGGCTGGCAGGTCTCGGTGACGACCACGACGTCGGCACCGAGGTCACTCGCCGTGCACCCGCTGTCCGTCGCGTACTGCTCCCAGTCGATGACCGGCAGGACCGGGACGAAACTCAGCAGCGGGGTCGCGATGTTCACCTCGACCTGGATGCCCCGGAGGCTGGCGGTGATGCCCTCGCCAACGTCGGAGAGACCGACCAGCTCGGCCACGTCGACGCTCGCACGCAGCGTGATGTAGCGGATGGGGTCGGCCACGAACGTCGGCGTGCCGATCGCCAGGGCCACGTCGAGGTCGCTGACCGCGATCCCGACGGCCTCGACGTTGGCGACGAACCGGCAGTCGGGGTTCTCCTCGTTGGCCGAGACGCCGTCGTCGGGGTCGTCGTCGGCCGAGCAGTCCGCCCCCGTGCCCTCCCGCGCCTCGAAGGCGATGTCGGTGGTCAGGTCGTCGGGGTCGACCGTGGTCCAGTGGGGGCCGCCCACGCCGATGAAGGCGTAGACGTCGGCCAACCCCAGGGTGAAGAAGCTGACCTGCTTGCGTCGGACGCCGTCGTCGCCCTCGTCGCCCAGGATCACGTCCAGCAGATCGCCGGCGAAGCCGAGCGTGTCGAGCGCCGCCTCGAGCACGTCCTCGGCCACCACCGGCACCACCGGCACCGTGTAGGCCGGGCCGAGCTCGAAGTAGCCCGACCCGCGCAGGTGCACGAACTCGGCGATGCCCACGACCAGCAGTTCGGCGCCACCCCCGATGCGCTGGTTGCCGTCGAAGGTCAACCACACCGGGGCGCCACCGGTGACCACGTCGTAGCCGGCCGGGTCGTCCACGATCCCGTCGCCGTTGCGATCCGACTCGTCGACGTCGGCGGTGCCCGCGTCGTCGTCGACCGCCGGCCAGCTCAGGGCGAAGTCGATCACCGGGGTGCCGATGAGGGCGCTCGCCCCGCCGGGCCAGCCGGTCGAGTTGTTGACCTCCACGCGTACCTGCTTGGCAGCCAGGGTGATGCCCGGCACGCCGACCAGCTCCAGCAGGTCGGCGTCAGCCGACAGGGCGTAGAAGCGGGGGAGCTGGCCGTCGATGGCCGACAGGGCATCGAGTCCGGTGCCCGTCGGCGTGAAGATGGCGAAGCCGAAGTCGATGCCGGTCCCGTAGAAGCCGACCGAGTCGGCCGCCTCCACCTCGGCCCGGGTCAGGTCGAGGTCGTCACCGGCGTCCAGTCCCCCGGGCGCCACCCCGAGGAACAGCGTGACGTCGGTTGCGCCGAACTCGAGTGACGTGACCTCCACGTTGTGCAGGTACTGCAGGTCGTCGGAGATCGCAGTCCCGTCGTCGGGCACCACGCGCAGGCACGGGTCCTCCGTGATCGGGTCGCACACGTCCCCGTCCTCGGTGCCGTCGTCGGTGTAGCTCGGCGTGGTGCCCAGGGCATCGAGCAGGTCACCGAAGACGTCGCCCGCCAGCGTGGCCACGTCGGCCGGGAAGCCGGTCGCGACCTGGACGATGTGGGCGGGACCCATCTCGAAGCCGAACGTCCCGCTCAGCCACACGAAGTCGCCCAGCTGCAGCAGCCCCCGACCGATGGTCAGGCCGATGCGCTCGTTGCCGTCGAAGTCGATCCACACCGGGTCGTTGCCCTCGCCGGTGGCCACGGCGTAGCCCATCGGGTCGCCACCGACGCCATCGCCGTTGGTGTCGGACTCGTCGTCGGGCGTGGTCGGGTCGTCGGTCATCGCCGGGAACGTGGTCGCCCAGTCGACCACTGGCGGCCCCAGGCCACCGGGCCAGGACTCCGCGGTGTTCATGTACACGTCGACGTCGGTGAAGGTCGCGGTGATCCCCGGCACGCCCACCAGCGACACCTCGTCGACGTGGAACTTCAGCGCCTGGAACGTCGGGATCCAGTCCAGCCCGGTGAAGGACGCCAGGGCCGGGGTCATGACGACGAAGCCCATCTGGGCCCCCGTGGCGAACAGGCCGATGGCATCCTCGCCGAGCTCGTCCCGGTCGACCATCCCGTTGCAGTCGATGTCGGCCGCGAGGTACAGCGAGCCGTCGCAGTCCTCGCCGTCGTCGCCGGTGCGGCGGACCAGCGTGGCGGCGATCCCGGAGTTCACCCCCAGGAACAGGCTGCCGTTGGTGATCCCGCCCCGCAGGATCTTGACCAGCAGGTCGGTGATGGTCGCGTAGTCGTCGCTGATCGCGGTGCCGCCGCCGACCAGGTCGAGGAAGTCGTCGATCACGTCCTTGGCCGCGTCGACCAGGCCCTGTGCCGCGGCTCCGAGCGACCCCGGGGCGTCCGCGGCGGCCTGGATCAGGTCGATGAGGTTGGTGGGCAGGCCCGTGGCCACGGTCACCCTGGTGGACTCGCCCTCCTGGAAGGCGAACCCGCCGGTGATGGTGGCCACGCCGGAGATGGTGGCCAGCGCACGGGTGGCCGAGATGCCGAACTGGGTGCCCTTGCGGGTGAGGTGGACGGGTTCGTTGCCGAAGCCCTCCGTCCCGGTGTCGACCCGGAAGCCTGCCGGCGTCGCCTCGTCCACCGTGGTGGTCGAGGGGTCGTCGGCGACCTCGGGGTACGAGGACGTGAAGTCGATCGTGGCCGGGCCCTGGCCGAAGCCCCAGCTCTCGCCGCCGTAGGCATTGACCGTGGCGCCGACGAGCGCGCCGGTGAACAGCCCGCCACCGAGCAACGCGGCCTCCTCGACGAATGCCTCGAAGCCGTACATCGAGTCGGGGAACAGGTCCCCGATGGCCGGGAGCGAGCCGAGGGTGGGCTCGAAGATGCCCAGCCCGAAGCTGACCCCCGTCGCGTGCAGGCCGATGGCATCGTCGCCGAGCTCGTCGACCTGGATCAGGTCGTCACCCGTGTCGGTCCACGCGCCGTTGAACCCGGCCCACAGCGAGATGTCGGAGCCACCCACCTGCAGGGTCGCGGCCTCGGCGTTCAGGAGGTACTTGAAGTCGGGGGTGAACGCGAGCCGACCGTCGGCCTCGGCCTTGCAGGCCGCGAGGTCGGTGGGGTCGCACGTCAGGACCGGCAGCAGCTCGAGCCAGTCCTCGAACTCGTCGTAGAGCCCGGTCCCGGCCAGGGCGTCCTGCACGAGCGTCACGCCGGCATCGCGGAAGGCCTCGAACGTGGCCGGCAGTTCGCTGCCGAACAGTGCCATCAGCCCGATCCGGAACTCGGTGCTGAAGCCGGTCGCGACGTCCACCAACGTCGTCGGCCCCTTCTCGAAGAACACCGAGCCGGCGATCTGGAGGTACTCCCCCAGCCGCAGGGTGGCGTTGCCGACCGACACGCGGATGCGCTGGTTGCCGTCGTAGTCGAGCAGGACGGTGGACCCGACGTCGTTGCCCAGTTCGAAACCGGGGTCGCCCCCGTCGCCGGGGAACGACGTCGCCCAGTCGATCACCGGTGGCCCGAGGTCGCCCGGCCACGGGTCGCCGTCGTTGACCTGGATCTCGATGCCCTCGAGCGTGGCGACCACGCCGGGCACGCCCACCAGCGCGGCTTCGTCGACGGTGAACCGGATCGCCGTGAAGGTGGGGACCCAGTCCAGCCCGGCGACGTCGGCCAGGAACGGGGTCGCCACCACCATGCCGAAGTTCGCCTCGGTCACCAGGAGCCCGACCGCGTCCTCGGACAGCTCGCAGGCGTCGATGATGTTGTTGCGGGCGGTCCCCGCCGCGCAGTCGTCGCCCGCCCCGTCGTCACCTGCCAGGTACGGCAGCCCGCTCGTGGAGTCGACCAGCACCGTGCCGTCGAACCCGGGGTTGTAGCCCACGAAGATGCTGCCGTCGGTGACGCTCATCTTCATGAACGACACGCCGACGTTGCTGATCGACTTCCAGTCGTCGGCGATGTCGGTCTCGGTGTCGCCGGACAGCGCGTTGACCAACGCCTCGATCGAGTCCTTGATCTCGGTCGCGATGGCCTCGAGCTCGTCGGGCAGCTCGCCCAGGGCGTTGCCGGCCAGGGCGTCGAGCAGGTTGCTGGGCAGCCCGGTGGCGACGGTGACCGACTGGCTGCCGCCGTCCTCGAAGGTCAGCCGCCCGGTGATCGTCAGGTACTCGCCGACCGACAGCAGCACGGTGTCGGCGGAGAAGCCGGTGACCGGGTCCTCGAAGTCCAGCAGGACCGGGTCGTCGGGGTCACCGGTCCCGACGGCGAAGCCGGCCGGCGTCGACTCGTCGATCGTGTCGGTGGTGGCGTCGTCGTCGATGGCGGGGAAGCTGGTCTCGAACAGGATGTAGGGCTCGGCGTCCAGCACGGACCACGCGTCACCGCCGTTGTGGTAGGCGTCGACGCCGCCCACGGCGGCGGTGAACAGCCCGCCCCCCAGCATCTGCGCCGTGTCCAGCCCGAAGCGCATCGCCCGCATCTCGGGCAGGCCGGGCAGGGTCGGGTCGAACCACCCCATGCCGAAGCTGATCCCCTCGGCGATCAGGCCCACCGCATCCGGGCTGAGCTCGGACGCCTGGATCTCGCCGTCCTCGGTGGACGGGTCGCAGGCCGTGTCGGCGTCGTCCTCGGCGACGACGCACCCGTCCTGCCACCCGGCGTTGAACCCCAGGAAGACGCTGATGTCGGTGCCGCCGACCTGCATGGTCGAGACCTCGAGGTTGTACAGGACCCCGAAGTCGTGGCTGAAGGTCAGCACGTCGCCGACGATGTCGTCGCCGTCCTCGCCGGCGGCCAGCACGGGCACGAGGAAGGTGCCGTCGTCATCGACGATGATGTCGAGCACGTCGCCGGCCCCGACGGCGTCGAAGGCGGCCCGCAGCGTCGACAGGCCGCCGCCGTCGACGAACGCGGTCAGTGCGGCGCGCAGCTCGTCGGGCAGCCCGGTCCAGATGTCCACCCGGGTGGTCGGGCCCTTCTCGAAGGCCACCGTCCCGGCCACCTGCACCACCTCGTCGATGGTGAAGCGGGCACGGTCCACGGACGCGCCGATGCGCTGGTTGCCGTCGAAGGTGAACGCGACCGGTCCGCCGGGCGTGTCCACCACGTAGCCGGCGTCGCCGTAGGTGGTCGCGAAGTCGACGACCGGCGGCCCGAGTCCTCCGGGCCACGACGTCCCGTCGTTGACCGCGATGTCGATGCCCTCGGCGGTCAGCTCCACGGCGTCCCAACCGACGAAGTCGAGGTTCTCGACGTGGCCGGCGAGCGAGGTGAACTTCAGCAGCCTGCGGTTGAGCAGGAGGTAGTCGGTGAGGCGCATCGACATCGTCAGCAGGGTCAGGTCGATCCCGTTGGCGAACAGCCCGATCGCGTCCGGGTCGAGCTCGCCCTCGTCGATCTCGCCGGAGACCCCGGTCGTGTCCGAGTCCGTCCAGGCGAAGTTCAGGCCGATGAACAGGGCGGCGTTGCTGATCGCGACCTCGAGCACCGAGACCGGCACGTTGAAGATCATCGACAGGTCGTTCGCCAGGTGCAGGTCATTCGCGTTCAGGCCGAGGTCGGCGAGCTCGTCCTGCGCGGGCAGCCCGTCGATCAGCTGGTTGGCGAAGTCGCCGACGCCCAGGTCGTCGGCGATCGTCAACAGGTTGGCCGGCAGGCCGGTCGCGACGTCGACGACCTGCAGCCCGCCACTGCGCAGGGTCACGTCCCCGCGCAGGTACACGAACCCGCCGAGGTCGATCGTGGCGGTCGTGGTCGCGCCGATGACCGGGCCGGCCGCGTCCAGGGTCAGGCCGGCCATCGAGATCGACGCGGCCGACAAGTCCAGGAAGGTGTCGTCGCCGGCCCGCGCGTTGACCTCGATCGCCAGGTCGGCCGCGTCGATCGACAGGCCCGGCCCGACGAAGTCCGGGTCGCGGAGCGTGCCCTCGAACGTGTGCCAGGCGCTGCCCAGCGTGCTGATGACCACCAGCGCGAAGGCGCCCATCGCACCGGTCGCGCCGACCGGGTTGTCCAGCACCTCCGCTCCGACGAGGCCGATGACCGGGTCGCCGGCGAGGTCGTCGCCCGTGGCACTGGACACCGACAGGACGGTCGCCGCGCCCACCGGGATGTCGGTTGCCAGGTCGGCGTCGTCACGAGCCACGAGGTCGGTGCGCGACGAGGTCACGAAGTCCAGGTCACCGCTGACCGTCACGAAGCCCGCCGCCGACACCGACAGCTCGCCGTCGCGGTCGTCGATGCTGCCGGTGATGCCGGCGCCGCTGGCGAAGTCGAAGGCGTCGTCGGCCGTGTCCGCGCCGTGCAGGTGCTGGATGTCGACGAAGTCGAAGGTCCACAGTGGCGGCCCGAGGAGGTCGAGCAGGTCCGGCGTCGGGTCGTCCTGGGTCCAGCTCCCGGCGTCGATGCCGGTGATGTCCCACTGACCCGCGATGTCGTCGTCGAGCCACAGGGTGTCGCTGCCACCACCGCCACGGATGATCACGGCGACGCCCGCGAGGGCGGCCATGACCCCGGCGTCGATGGTCAGTGCGTCGGCCCCCTCGCCCAGGTCGATGGTCAGGCTGGTCGTGGGCACGGCGAAGACATGGTCCTCGACGGTGCCACTGGTCACGTCGAGCTTGAGGCCACCGGGGTCGAGTTGGAGGGTGGCGACGTCGGCAGTGTCGGCCAGGGTCAACGTGAGCTCGTCGGTCCCGGCCACGTCGACCGGCTCGAGGCCGGCGTAGGTGAAGGTCACCCCGTCGAGTGTCACGATGCCCGATTGTGGGCCCGTGGCCGTCGAACTGGCCGAACCGACCGACCGGCGGACGTCGAGGGTGTCGAACCCGCCACTGCCGCCGTCCACGCTCCCGGTCAGCGAGCCGCCCTCGGCGATCGTGAAGGTGTCGTCGGTGTCGGCCGCCCCGACCAGGTGCTCGAAGGAGACGAAGACCACGCCGGCGACGGTGCCGCCGTCCGGTCCCGAGACCGCCCAGTCGAGGTCAGCACCTGGCCCGACCAGGGTGTCGTCGCCTCCGCCACCGTCGACGGTGACCCGGCGCGACGACGCACCGGACAGGACGAGGCGGTCGTCACCCGCCGAGCCCATGACGACCAGGTCGCGGTCCACGGGTGCGACGTCCACGCCGTCGGCGCCCACCAGGCCGACCGTGTCGCCGTCCAGGCGAAGTTCGGCGTCGAGGATGCCGTCGTCGACCGTGGCGGTCGCCACGGTCCCGTCGTCGGACCAGCGCGAGCTGGTCCCGGTCAGCGCGATCGTGGTCGGGCCGCCCGGGTCGTCGGAACCGAGGGTGAGCGTCGCGTCGTGGGTGCCGGGCGACCCGCCGGTGAAGGTGATCGTGAACTCGTGTGAGGCACCCGGGGCGAGCACACCCGGCGCGGTCGAGACGGTGAACGACCCGGTCGGGTCGTCCAGCGTCACCCCTGCCAGGTCGAGGTCGCCCGCACCGTCGTTGGTGACGACCAGCGAACCGGTGGCCGTCGCACCCGGCCGCACCCGGCCGAGATCGACCTCGGCGCGGTCGACCGACAGGGCCCCGGCGTCGTCCGCCACGGCGTCGTCGGCCGGCTCCACCGGCTCCTCGGCGGTCCCGTCCTCGCCTGTTGCTGTGCCGTCGGAATCGCCCTCGTCCGTGTCGGCCTCGTCGCCGGAGCCGTCGGTGTCGGCCTCCCCGTCGGCGGCATCGTCGGGGCCCCCGGGGGTGCCGTCGTCCGAGCCGTCGTCACCCTCCGGGGCACCGTCGTCCGTGGTGGTGCTCTCGGCGCTCGTGTCGGCGTCCTCTGACGTGGCAGCGTCGCCGTCGCCCGTCGCGCCCTCGTCGCGAGCGGCGTCATCGTCATCACCCGACGCCCCACCCGACTCCTCGACCACCTCGTCGTCTGCCGTCGAGTCGTCGCCGGTCTCCTCCGTCCCGGACGCGTCGTCTGCGGAATCCGACGTCCCGGCCGTGTCGGTCGGCGCCGGAGCCGGGACCCCGTGGACCTCGCCGACGTCCAGCGATGCCTCCATGAGGCCCGCGTCGTCGTGATCGTGTCCGGCGACGTGGCCCAGCTCGTGGCGCAGCACGGTCGCGAGGTCCATGCCATCGGCGCCCCAGCCGTGTCCGGCGGCCGTCGCATCGACCGTGATCGTGCTGCCCGACGTGGCCGCCAGTTGGTCGCCGGGCAGGTCCCCGACGGTGGCGGTCGCCCCCTCCACGGCGGCGTCGGGATCGGCCGCCTGCCAGTCGGCCCGGGCCGAGGCCAGCGCGTTCGCGAGGGTCGACGAGTCGAGTTCTGCCATGCCCTCGTCGTCGGCTGCGGCCACGGCCGCGACGACCAGGTCGGCGTCCGATGGCGGGACCACCGTGGACCAGAACACCCGTGCCCGCTCGGCCACCCCGGCCAGCTCGGCCGGGCTGGGCGCACGCAGGGTCGGAGCGTTGAATGATTCCGGCGCGGCAGCCGGGGACGCGAGCCCGATCGGTCCGAGCAGGGGCAGCACGAGCAGGCCGGCGAACAATGCCAGCATCGCCCGGTGACCCCGACTCAGCCGTTCGATGACGTCCCCAGTCCAGATGATGACCGCCGCGGCCCCCCCGGCGGTCCCCACCATGGAAGCGGTGACGCCGTGGCGGCGCGTGGGACGAGCGACGAACGTGCATGGGACCGTGGTCCCACGCGAGATGCCGGAGACGTGCCATGCACGGCGTCCGAGGGTCGACGGAACAGCCCGACCGACCTCATGCTCGCCCCTTCCTGGTGTGCCAGCCCGTCAGATGGTCCCGGCCCCCGCCGAACCCATCGATGTCGATGTTTGCAAGTGGACACCGGGCTGTCCAGTGAGGATCGCTGACGGGTTCCCTTCAGGAATTCTGACGAGTCGGGAGGGCATCCGTCGCCGTCGTCGGACCGGGCCGTCGGGCAGCGCCTAGGCTCACGCCCCGGGGGGCGTCCGCGGGTGACCGTGGTCGACGATGGACCGAGGGGCAGCAACGATGCGAACCGCCAGGGCCCTCGGTGCGCTCCTGCTCGTGGCTGCGACCCTCGGCGCGTGCGACGGGGGCACCACCGCCACACCGACGACCTCACCGAGCCCCAGCGGGTCACCCGAGGTGCTCGGACCGGAGCCGCTCGCCGCCGAGCCCACGGACTGCCCGATGCTGGCCACGCGGATCGTGGACGCCCTGCAGGACTGGGTCGACAGCTTCCCGACCACCACCGAGCCCGGCGAGGCCCCCACGGCCACCCCCGACACCGACCTGCCGACCCTGGCCGGCGAGCTCGCCCCGCTGGCCGCCGACCTGGGCTGCGACCGGGACACGATGGCCCCGCTCGTGGCCGACGCGCTGGCCGACCTCACCGCCGAGGGGGCGCTGCAGGAGGCCGTCGCGGACACCCTCAAGGCCGACCCCCTCGGCTCGCTGGACCCGTCGGACCCCGACGCCGAGGTCCGCCCGGTCACCACGGGCGAGGAGTTGGTCACGGCGATCGCCGAGGTCGGGTCGGGCTCGACGATCGAGCTGCCGGACGGGCCGGTCGACGTGGACGAACCGCTGGTCCTGCTGCGTCCGATCACCATCACCGGGACGGCGTCCAGCGTCGTGCGGTCCTCGGCCGACGGCGCGGCCTTCATCCTGTCGGCCGACGGCGACGTCACCCTGGAGCAGTTCGAGGTCGTCAACCTGGCCGACGCGGCGTCGGGGGTCGTGGTCAGCGCCGGCGGCTTCCAGCTCACCGACCTGGTGCTGCGTGGCGCCCGGGCCAACGCGAGCGGGGCGGGTGGCTTCGGCGTCGTCGTGCTGCCGTCCCGGGGTGGGCTGGTCCGCGGCGGCGAGCTCGCCACGGTCGAACGCGTCCGGGTCGAGGACGCCACCGGCGGCGGCGTGGTGCTGGGTGGCTCCTCGGACCCCCGGGTCGTCGACGTGACCGTCGTCGGGCCACAGGACGAGCGCGTCGGCTGTGGGCTGTGCTGGATCGGCGCCGCGAGCGGGACCGTCGTCGACGCGACCGTGACCGGCTGGCAGGTGGGTCTGCGCATCGACGAGCAGGCCAGCCCGGTCGTGGAGGGGGGAACCGTCGACGACAACGCGGTCGGCATCACGATGGGCGGTACCGGCGCCCCGGAGATCGACGGCACGACGCTGGCCGGCAACGACACGGGCGTCGAGGCCGCCGGGACCGTCGGTGGCAGCCTGGTGGGCCTGGTGGTGACCGACGCCCGGGACGTGGGCGTGCGGATCACGGCCGGGGCGACTCCCCTCGTCGAGGACCTCGAGGTCGGCGGGTCGTCCAGCGCCGGGTTGGCCGTCGTCGACGACGCCGCCCCGGACGTGCGCGGCGGTGACCTCACCATCGACGGCGAGGTCGCCGCGATCTGGGGTGGCCGCGCGACCGGCAGCGCGACCGGCCTGGCCGTGCACGGTTCGCGGATCGGGCTGCAGGTCGGGGACCGCGCCGCACCGTCGCTCACCGACCTGACGGCCACCGACGTCGGCGACGTGGCGATGATCGCCACGGAGACGGCGGGTGGGTCGCTGGACGGGCTGGTCTGCGACGAGGACGAGCGTGGCACGGTCGTGCTGGTCGAGGGTGCCGAGCTGGACGTCCGGGACGCCGGTGACTGCGAGGTCGTGGAGCAGGCCGTCGAGGAGGGCTGAGCCCGTCCGTGCGCTCAGCGGGGTCGGCCCTTGTCGTCGTCGTCGATCGTGATGGTCGTCGACGCGACGGAGCCGAGGTCGGCGCCGGACTGGACGGCGAGGTCCACGGCGAACCACTCGGCGTCCTCGCGGACGCCGTCGCCCAGGATCGACAGGTCCACGGTGGCCACGGTCTCGCCGGGCGCGAACGTGATCGTGTGCGTGACCGCCACGAAGTCCTCACCGGCCAACGCCGATCCCGCCCGGGTGGTGATCGTGACCGTGACCGGGACCGTCGTCGGCTCGGACAGCACCAGCGACAGGGCCAGGCTCGTCGTCGCGTCGCCCTCCGTGACGGCCAGGTGCGCAGTCGCCATCGACACGGTCGGGACGACGGGGTCGGGTTCGGACGGTTCCGAGTCGGACGGTTCGGGGTCGGGTTCGTCGTCCGGCGGATCGTCACCCGTCACTGGTGCGGGCCCCGTCGCTGCCGCGACGGTCGGGGAGTTCGACGCCACCATGCCATCGGTGCGGACGCGGACCCGGTCGACCTCCAGGATGCCGGCGAGGGACAGCAGCCCGAGCTGGCCGTCCGCGACGGGACTGTTGAAGCCCCAGCTGCCCCCGAAGGCCCCGTTGACCTGGACGCTGACCGAGGCGCCCTTGACGGTCACGACGACCGTCAACCACGTGGCGTCCGGCAGCGACAGGCCCACGCTCGAGGCGACCACGGTCGATCGCCCCGGTGCGACGTGGCCGATCTCCACGCGCTGGGCGGCCAGGTCGACGATCACGTACTTGTAGTCGTCGACGGCGTAGGCGTCGAAGAACAGGCCACCGATGCCGCCGGCCGACAGCCGGATCCGGGCGGTCACCTCCAGGAACGCGTTGGCCTCGACCCGGCCGCCGGGGTCGACCACGGCCAGGGCCGGTGCCGGGCCGGACTGGGCCAGCACGCCGTCGGTGACGGTCCAGTCGCCGTCCAGCGGCGGGGTCGCGACCAACCCGAAGCCGTCCTCGAACTCCTCGGTGACGTCGACGTTCACGTCGGGGGGCAGCACCTGCAGCGACAGGTTGTCGAAGCGCCCCCGGGCGTTGTCGGACCCGACGCCGATGAGCCCCTTGTTCAGGCCGACCGCCTCTCCGTCGACGATGCGCGGGTCGAACGTGTACGTGAACAACTCCTTGCCGGCGACGTCGACCCACACGGTCGTGCCGTTGACGTACACGACCACGTCGTACCACCTGTCGGGCTTGACTCCCCCCTGCACGGAAGCCTGGCGCACCACGTGCCAGCCGCTCGCGTCGCGATACCCCATGACCAGCTTGTTGGTCGAGTCGTCGATGCCGGCGAACTTGAAGTCGGTCGGGCCGAAGTAGTCGAAGATGACGTAGGCGTTGGCCTTCCACCCGCCCGTGGCCTTCTCCATGAGGATCTGGGCGTGGACCTCGTAGAAGACCGGCAGGTACGCGTCGGCGTACCAGACCGAGGCGGCGTCGGCGCCCATGGATCCTGCTGCCACCGACAGGGTCGCACCGCTGACGGTGAAGTCTCCACTGTCGACGAAGAACGCATCGGTTGATCCGTCGTTGAAGGTGGCGGTGCGCAGCACGTCCCGCTTGCCGCCCGGGATGTTTCCGGCCTGGGGATCGGCCGGGGCACCGGTCTGGTCCTGCCACAGGCCCTTGTCCTTCTGGGTGACCAGGCCGACCTCTCCGTAGGGCTCGCCGTTGCGATCGGCGAAGTCGATGTTGGTGTCGGCGGCCCGCGTCGGGTCGGCACCCTGGGCGGACGAGAGCGCGTAGAGGAACTCGAACAGGGCTGGCGGCACCTGGCGGCTGACGGTGGCGATGCCGAACGGTGCGAACGGCACGATGTAGGAGTTGAACTCCCCGACCCAGTCGATCAGGCGGTCGCCACCGGTGTTGCCGATCAGGATGTCGCGGCCGGCACCACCGACGGCACGATCCTCGTAGGTCGGGTGGGTGTCGGGTCCGTCGTTGAGCCACGAGCTGCCGGTGGCGGTGCAGGTCCCGTTGGGCAACGACTCGAGGCACCCGGCTTCGAGGTTGTCGTCGGCCTGCAGCAGGTCGTTGCCCCACCCACCCCACAACGTGTCGTTGCCGGTGCCGCCCACGATCCAGTCGTTGCCCAGGTCGCCGAACAGGACGTCATCGCCGTCGGTGTTCGCGTCACCGAAGCCCTCACAGGCGCCGTTGGGCGCGAACGCCACGCAGCCGTTGACCACCGGCCCCTCGTCGTGGGTGTTGTTGAGGAAGAAGTGGTGCGGGAAGTCCTCGATCGGGCTGCTGGACGTGCAGACCTTCCCGGACGGCGTGTAGCCGGTGCAGCCCCACACCTCGCCGGCGTCGTCGAACAGGATCGTGCGGCGCGGGTCGTACTCGTCGTAGAGGTCGAACTCGCCGGCACGACGGGTGCGGTCGTAGTGCCAGCCGTCCGGGTCGTCGGGGTTGTAGCGCAGGATGTCGCCGGGGTTGACCGGGTGCCCGAAGTCGATCCGGACCAGGCCGTCGCGCTCCGCGACGCACTCCGGGTCGACCCCGGCGCCACACGAGGTCACGTAGTTGGGGGCCCAGCCCGCCACCAGCGCCTCCGCACCGGTGATGGCGTCGTCACCGGAGCCACCGTGCAGGGCGTCGTCCCCGAGCCCACCGAAGATGATGTCGTCGTAGCCACCCTCGGGCCGGAACAACGGGTCGATGTCCATCGGGTCGACGTTGAACGGGGTCAGGTTGACCGTGCGCTTCAACGCCCCCGTCACGTGGATCGTGGTCTCCTGCACGTGTCCGGGCGTGTAGATCACCTCGTCGAGGACGTTGCCCTCGATGGTGCGGGTGTTGGGGTCGGACGGCAGCAGCGCGAGGACGCCGTACAGCGGCTCGCTGTAGCAGGTGGCGCCGTCGGCCACGCACGCGTTGCCGTAGGGCGTCGAGCCGTTCGGGTCGAGGTCCCACCCGGTCGAGGCGTTGCGGCTGGTCGAGATGCGGCCGTCGTCACCCAGCACCGCATCGTCGCCGGTGCCGCCGGAGATCCAGTCGTCGCCGTAGCCACCGACCAGGTCGTCGTGCTGTCCGTCGCCGAACAGCACGTCGTTGCCGACCATCCCGTAGGCGACGTCGTCGCCGGCCTCGCCGTGGATCTCGTCGGCGAACCCGCGGTCGGTGGCGGCCGACGTGGCGTCGAACGCCGGCCCGCCGAACGTGTAGTCGAGCAGCTCGACCGCCCGCGGGATGATCCGCAGGCCACCGGCGTAGGTGTCGTAGGCGTAGGTGAGGTAGGCCCCGGAGTCGATGCCGTGGGTGCCGACCAGGCGCAGGATGCGGGCGTTGTCGCCCGCGATCACGTCGGCGTCGCGGGCGTGGCCGGTGGGGACCGTCACGATGGAGCCGTCGGGGCCGATCGTGGCGTCACCGGGGTCGTTGCGGGCGATGTCCACGCCGGCGCCGCCGAACACCAGGTCGGCCCCGGTCGGGCGACAGGTCGCGCCGGAGCACGTCGCCAGCGAACGCCAGTCGAACCCGGCGGCGGTCAGCGTGATGCCCCACGCGGTGAACGGCGACGCGCCGATGGCGACGTCGGTGAGCTCGACGGTCGCGCCTGAGCTGTCGACGACCAGGGTGAGGTCGATCCTGGCGTCGCCACCGGCGTCGATCGGGCGACCGGCCACCACGATGGTCGCGCCGTCGTCGGACACGTGGACGACCAGCCAGGGGTCCTCGGACGCGATCTCGGGCGAGGTGATGGTGACGTGCTGGCCGACCAGGCCGTCCAGGTACAGGTCGGAGCTGTCACCGACGATGTCGTCCTGGCCGAGCCCGCCGAAGATCGTGTCGTTGCCGCCGTTGCCCTCCACGTAGTCGTCGCCGTCGTCGTCACGCTCCAGGGACGGGTTCACGTGCAGGGTCTCGTCGACGGTCTCGTCGTCGCTGCGCCACGCGCCGATGCGCGTGCCGTCCGGGCCGTCGGGCAGCAGCACGGGACGCGGGCCGTCGGCGGTCGTGCCGTACGTGCTCTCCTCGAAGACGAACCAGTGCGCGGTGCCGTCCGCGTCGACGTAGGAGTCGACCTGGCCGTCGCCCTGGATCACGTCGTCGCCGAGTTGGCCCCACAGCTCGTCGGAGCCGGCGCCACCGGCCAGGTAGTCGTCGCCCCAGGTGCGCAGGTCCGGGTCGTCGGGGATCAGGGCGCTGGCGTCGTCGTGGTCGAGCAGGACGATCCGGAACTGGGTGATGCCGGTCGGGTCGTCCAGCATGGCCGGGTCGTAGAGGTTGCCCGGGTCGACCGCGACCTGCGCGTGGCCGTCGGTGCCCTCGGGGATCGAGGTTCCGTAGACCTGGGTGCCGTCCACGGCGCGGTGACGCGGGTCGAGCGTGTCCGGACGCACGCAGCACTCGGCGTTGTCGCCGGCGATGGCATCGGTGCCGGTCCCGCCGTCGATCACGTCGTCACCGTCGAGGGCCCCGGCGACGTTGCTGCCACCGATCAGGAGGTCGTCGCCCTCCTCGCCGTAGATGATGTCGTCGCCCTGCTGGCCCATCACGATGTCGTTGCCGGCGCCGGCGTAGACGAGGTCGTTGCCCGACCCGGTGTTGGTGGTCGTGTTGGTGGCGACGAACTCCAGCGGGCCACCCAGGTCGACGCACACCCCGTTGGGGTTGTCGGGGTCGTAGGGCGTGTCATGGGCACAGCGCACGCGGCCCTGGTCGCCGAAGATGATGTCGTCACCGCCGTAGCCGTAGATCACGTCGTCGCCACCGCCACCGAACAGGATGTCGTTCTCGTCGCTGCCGTAGACGGTGTCGTCCCCGCCGTCGTCGTCGCCGAAGCCGATCGTCTCGATGATGCAGATGATGAACTCGTGCACGGAGAACGACGTCTCGTGCAGGTCGGTCACCGACGGATCCGACGCGATCCGCACGTTGTCCCCGAACGCCAGGTTCTTGCCCTGCCCCGCCGTGATCGTGTCGTTGCCCGCCCCGGTGATGATGATGTCGTTGGCGTTGCCGGTGGTGACCACGTCGTCGCCACCCAGGCTGGTCCATGCCTCGTAGGACGCGATCTCGTCGATGTCATGGGTCGTGTCACCCGGCTCACGCTCGGTCACCAGGTAGTCGACGTAGCCGTAGTCGCCGATCACGATGTTGTTGCCGTCACTCAGCGCGGCCGTCTCACCGAAGTTGGCGACGACCGTGTCACCGTCACCACCACCGAACACCATGTCCCGGCCCACCCCGGTGGTGATCGTGTCGGCGCCGCCGAACTCGCCACCGTCGGCGACGTAGCCCTCCACCAGTTGCAGGATGGCGACCGGATAGTCGTCCGGGTCGTAGTCGGGTGGCAGGGGCGATGGGATCGGCCGGTTGAACTCGCCGACCTCGATGCCCATGATCCGGCCGTGGTCGCCGAACACGATGTTCTCGCCCGTGTCGGCGAAGATGACGTCGGGCCCGATCCCACCGAACACGAAGTCGTTGCGCGTGCCGGTCGTGATCGTGTCGGCGCCGCCGAAGCCCTCGTCGCGGGACGCCACCCAGTCGAGGCTGATCGGGCTCGGGTCGTGGGCCACGTAGTCCAGGAGCCCGTAGTCACCGAACACCACGTTGTTGCCGTCCGGCGCGACCAGCACACCGAGCGCGTCGTACTCACCGTCGTTGGCCACGATCACGTCACCGGCGGCACCGCCGAACACGATGTCGCGGTCGGTCCCCGTGGTGATGGTGTCCGCTCCCCCGGCCTCGACACCTGCCGGCCCGGTGGCCGGGTTGATCGTCTCGACCAGGGCGAACGTCGGCACCTGGAACGCGTCCACGGGCGTGCGGGTGTCGATCGGTCGGTTGCGTCCCGCGTCCTCGATGCCCGTGATCCGCCCGTGGTCGCCGAACACCACCGACGCACCGTTGCCGGTGGCGATGACGTCGCCCTGCGCACCACCCGCCACGATGTCGTCGTCGTCACCCGTCGTGATCACGTCGAGGCCACCGAGTGCGAAGTCGATGCTCTCGACCAGGTGCAGCGTCGTGACGTCTGCCTCACCCGGGATGTAGGAGAGGTGGCCGTGGTCGCCGAACACGACGTTGGCATCCTCGTCGCCGGTGATCTCGTCGTCGCCGTTGCCACCGAAGATCCGGTCACGTCCCACGTTGCCGTGGACGACGTCGTCGCCGCCGTCCTCCGGCTCCGCCGTCGCGATGTCCCGGATCCAGCCGGTGGTCTGGATGCGCTGCAGTCGCGGGTTCGTGTCGGGCAGGTACCGGACGTTCTCGTCGGTGTCCTGGACCACGATGCCGTGGTCGCCGAAGATGACGTCGGCGAACTCGTCGTACGGGGCCAGCGTCCCGACGAGCACGGCCGTCGGTCCTTCACCGAAGAGCACGTCGTCGCCGGCGGCCAACAACGTGTCGGCCACGTCGGCATCCGAGGAGTTCGCCGTCGGCACGGTCAGCAGGCGGGTCAGCGGATCGACGTTGAAGCCGCTGTCGCCGTAGACCAGGTCGACACCGCGACCGCCCTCGATCATGTCGTTGCCGGAGCCACCAGCCAGGTGGTCGCCGGTCTGGGAGCCCAGGATCAGGTCGTCCCCGTCGCCGCCGTAGGCGATGATCCCGACCGTCGGGCCGGCGCCCGGGGCGACGCCTGCGAACAGGGCGGAGGCATCGATGATGTCGTTGCCGGGCCGCGCATACGGGTTGGCCAGCCCGAAGATCCACGTGGCGTCCTCGTGGACGACCGGCGCGCCGTCCAGGTGGGTCAGGTTCGGGAAGGCATCGTGGGGCTTGGGTCCGAAGTCGGCGCCCGACACGGCACTGGCCGGATCGCCCGAGTACCACACGCCGTCCTGGCTGGTGTCGCCATAGAGGACCAGGAGGCTGTCGGGGCCGGCACCACCGGTGACGGTGAACTCGTCGCCACCCACCCGCGCGCCGCCGGTGCGCGGATCGAGGACGCGGACGCCGTTGAAGAGCGTCCCGAGGACGACGGGCTGGTCGAGGACCAGGACCGTGCCGCCCTGCGCGAGCCCGACGACGGTGAACGTGGCGATCACCGTGAAGGTCCCGTCGGCGGCGACGGTGCCCAACTCGACGACGTCGCCCACGCCGACGTCGGCATCGGCCCACGCCACGCGGTCGTCGCGCAGGACCAGGTTGCCGGTTGCGGTGAAGCTGCCGACGACCTGGCGCAGGGCATTGCCGCCCCCGTGGACGATGGTGATGCCGCCGTGATACGCAGGCTGGCCATCGACGGTCTCGGGTGCCGGGTTGAGCGTGGACTCGATCAGCAGCGTGTCGTTGCCCTGGCCGAGGAACAGCTGCAGGACCTCGATCGTGGTCTGGCTGGCGTCGGTCAGGTAGTTGCCGTCGGCGTCGATCGCGATCCGCCCGAAGCTGATGCCGCCCGGGAAGACGGCCGGTTCGCCGAAGGCGGTCGGCCCGTCGAACACCAGGTCGCCGGCCATCCCGAAGCCGGTCAGGCCGGTGGCGGTCAGGACGCCGGTGCCGTCGGCGTTGCTGCTGTCGTCGTAGACGTGGAGGACGTCGATCTGCTCGGCCTCGGCGGGCTGCACCGGGATCCCCAGCAGCGGACCGTCGGCCTCGCCCGGCAGCTTGACGGCCGGTGTCAGCGAGCGGTCCACGCCCGTCGTGCCACCCTCGACCGCGAGGGGTCCGGCGAGCCCGGCCAAGAGGTGCTCGCGCACGCCGAAGATCTTGATGTTGTCGCGGCCCGGTGGCGGGTCGTAGAACGGGTCGGCCTCGAGCGTCACCGTGACGGGGATCCACCAGTTCGTCGCATCGAACGTCACGGTCATGGCGATGCGCTGGATCTGGATGGCGCCTGCGGCGAAGGCAGCGGTGCCGGCGCCACTGACCGGGACCAGGCGCAGGATCGAGTCGATGCCGTCGGCAGTGGGGCGCTCGACCAGCAGGATCTTGAAGTCCCCGGTGACCCCACCCTGGGTGAGGCGGACCAGCTGGCCCTCGACGAAGCCGTGGCTGAGCCAGTCGACCTCGACCAGGGCGCCGCCGATCTCGATCCAGGTGCCCTGGATGCGCAGGAGCGACTTCGAGGCAGGGTTGCCCGGGTGGCTGTCCACCGGCGCGAGCACCGCCACCGTGCCGGTGTAGAAGCCGGTCGGGTCGGCGCGCATGATGCTGACGGCGGCCGCACCGGGTGCGAAGGCGGCGCCGGCGACGGTGATGGTCGACGCCGTCACCGCCAGGATCCGCCGGGCCTGCAGTGCGGTGGTGGCGTTGGGTCCACCGACGACCTGGATCCACGCGCCGACCACGAACCCCTCGGCCACGAAGCTGCCCAGTTGGCTGCCGGCACCCCGGGTGATCGTGACACCGGTGAACACCGCGGTGCCGCGGAAGCCCTCGGTGGCGCGGTAGTCGCCGACCGGGGACAGGGTGACGCCCGGACCGGCGACCACGTCGGTCTGGCCATCCGTGAGGATCTCGATCGTCACGGGCGCCGTCGGCGCGCTCGTGAGTCGGATGGTGTAGTCGTCGCGGTCGACGTCGTTGACGGCCTGGCCCGGCTCGCGCGTGACCACGACCGTGTCCCGGCCCGACAGGTCGACCACGACGCCCGGCGTGTCGTCGTCGAGGACCGTGATGCCGATGCGCTTGCTGTCCCCCACCGCGAGGTAGCCGGCATCCGGGGTCGCGCCGTCGTCACCGGCGATCGCGGCGATCGTGTGCGTCACGGCGGTCGTGCGACGGTCCTCCCGGACGAAGTCCTGGGAGGCCGCCACCCGGACGAACACGGGCAGGTACCAGTCGGTCGCGTCGAACTGGATGGTCGGCGCGACCCGGACCAACGTGATGACGACGGCCGCGGCATCGGCGACGGCGACCCGCGACGACAGCGTCAGCGTGGTCGCGGTGACGGCCGTCACGCGGACGACCAGGCCGTCGTTGGTTCCGCCCACGATGCGGACCCAGGTGCCGGGCGTGAAGCCGGCCGCCTGGAAGTCGACGCCTGCGCCGGCGTGGACGCGGTAGGCAGCGCCGCTCGCGCCCGTGAACGAGATCGGGCCGGTCACGGCACCGGCGCCGGCGGTGCCGACCACGCGCCATGCGAACCGCGGGTCGGCGCTGGTGAGCACGACCTCCTCGTCGGACAGGGCCAACTCGACGGTGACCGTGCCGCCCGTGGGCGCCGTGGCAAGTTCCACGATCCACGTGTCGACGATGCCCGTCGTGGCGTCGCCCTCCAGCACCCGGGTGGTCCCGTCCTCGACGGTCGGGTCGTCGTGCTCCACCTCGGTGATGATGACTTCCGCGAGGTCGTTGTCACGGACCACGACCTCGACGTTGCGCACGGCGACATGGTCGAACTCCGGGTCGGCGGAGATGACCGAATGGCTGACGGTCACCACGCGTTCGCCCTCGGCCAACAGGTCGTCGAAGGCGAACACCGAGATCGTGAACTCGGGGCCGGACGCGTCCGGCGTGGTCCAGTCCGCCGGGTCGAACACCAGCACGACGGCCCGGTCCCGGACCAGGACGACCTGGCCGTTGATCGAGATCGTGTGGGAGAAGTCGTCCAGCGTGATCAGTCCGCTGCCGGCCGCGACCAGGATCGACTCGCCGCACTGGGCGCCCGCCACCTGCTGCCCGGCCACGTCCACGCAGGGCTGCAGGTCGGCTTCCTGCTGGGCGGACCGTGCCGCCGAGACCGTCACGTAGACCGTGGCCGTGGGCTTCTTCGCCAACCGCACCGTGTACGTGTCGACCGACCCGGGCCCGTACCCGGCCGGCGACCCACCCTCACGGACCGACGTGAAGCCGTCCGACTCCGTGATGATGACGAGCCCGGTGCCCTGGCCGGCGAGGTTGACCTCCACGCCCGGGGCCACCTCGGTGTCCCAGTCCGGGTCGGACGACTCGACCGCGTGGTCCACGACGCCCGAACCCCCCTCCAACTCCCGCGTGACGATGTCCTCGACGACGTCCCCACCCACCGAGATCGTGTCACTGCCCAGGCCACCGATCACCCGGGTGGCGACGCCGAAGGGCGTCGACAGGACGAAGATCTCGTCGTCACCCTCGAGGCCGTCGACTTCCACGACCTCGACGTTGGCGTAGCGGACGTTGATGCCGGCCCCGAAGATGCCCTCGGCCGTGACCACGATGTCGTCGGGGAACTCGGTGCCCAGGATGACCACCTTGTCGAAGCCCGACCCGCCATCGATCGACACCGGGGCGTTCACGTTGTAGGCGACCTCGTCCTGGCCTCCGCCGGTGCGGATGAAGGTGTCCTCGGCGGTGGAGAACCCGCCGCCGCCGACGATCGGGTAGGCGATGCCGTCGGCGTCGACCCGGATGCGCTCACGGTCCCCGGCCGGCGTGGCGATCGTCTCGGTCAGGGCGAGGGCGAAGGCCCGGACCACGAACACGTCGTTGCCGTCGTCGCCCTCAAGGCGCAGCTCGGCCTGGTTGGAGTACACCTTGAAGGTGTCGTCACCCGTGCCACCGTGGGCGACCAGCGCGACCGAGATCCCCGGTGACAGGTACCCGCGGGTCGTCGCGACGAGGGCGGGGAACACGTCCCACGGAGCCAGGCCGCCCTCGGCCTCGTCGCGATCGAACCCGAAGACCTGGCCGATCTGGAAGGTGTCGGCCCCACTGCCACCCTCGAGGCTGGTGATGGCCGAGTTGTCGTCGACCGCGAAGTAGTCGTTGCCCTGTCCACCCAGCACGCGCACCCGGCCGTTGATGGACGTGTCGTAGTTGATGCGCTGGACCTCCTGGGGGCGAACCGACGGATCGCCGTCCGGATCACTGGCCCGGGTCTCGTCGAGCGTGCCGTGCAACAGGGCCACGAAGGCCGGGCGGTCCGCCGCCTCCCGATCGGTGCCCAGGTACTGCTCCGGGCCGGGGATCCAGGCCGCCTTGCGCAACAGGAAGATGTCGTCGGTGGGCCGCAGGTTGCCGAACTCGTCCTTGCCCTCGTCTGCGGTGTCGATGCCGTGGACGACCAGTTCGTCCACCCCGTCGTGGGGCTCCCCGGAGTCCAGCACGTTGACCACGTAGTCACGCAGGGCCCCA
This sequence comes from Salsipaludibacter albus, assembly GCF_019798055.1. Lineage (GTDB taxonomy): Bacteria > Actinomycetota > Nitriliruptoria > Nitriliruptorales > Nitriliruptoraceae > Salsipaludibacter > Salsipaludibacter albus. The sequence goes on from NZ_JAHOPH010000005.1 coordinate 58,159, forward strand.
CGCGACCCGGTCGTGTAGACGGTGTAGGTGTCGCTGCCCGCCTGGCCGTCGAGGTTGAGCGTGTGCAGCGCACCGACGTCCATGGTCTGGAGCATGTACACGACCAGGAAGTCCTCGCCATCCTCGGCCTGCAACTCCACGAAGGCCGACCCGAACACCTCCGTGTACGACCCCAGCCACGTCTGGTCCAGCAGGATCGTGTCCACGTCGGCGTTGCCGAACACCCGCGCGATGCCGAACACGTCCTCGTCGACCAGTGGCGTCGACAGGTCGTCGTCGACGAGGCCGGCCGTGATCTCGCCCCGCAGCAGCATGTCGGTGCCGTTGCCGACCTCGGCGGGACCCGTGTGGTAGGTGCCTTCGGCGTCCTGCTGGTCGCCGCGGACCACGATGTTCGTGCCGGCCAGGATGAAACTGTTGGACGTGTCGTCGGCGTTGAGGGCCGGCGTCCAGACGTCGTCGCCGACCACCAGCAGCACGCTGGACAGGAGAGCCGCGATGGTTCCGTCGAGCCTGGTCGTCAGCACGTTCTCGGCGAACCAGTACGACCCGCCGTCGTGGATCCACAGGTGCTCGTCGAGGTCATTGGTCTCACGGACCGTCAGGCTGATCGATCCGGTCGCGGCCTCGGCCAGGACCAGGTGCAGGATGCCCTCGATCTCGGTGAGCCAGATGGACCCGGTGGCACGCAGGGCGACGTCGTCGGGACCAGTTCCCCTGACCGTGGGCACCGTCGCCTCGAACCGCGCCGAGTCGATCTCGAGGTCGTTGCCGTCCTGGCCGATCGACCCGCCAGTCGCGTCCAGGTCGATCGAACGACCCCGGATGTCGACGTAGGAGGTGGCGTCGGCGGCCGACAGGATCGTCCCGGCCAGGCCGACCGGATCGGCGACCGCGTCGATGATCGAACCCGCGAGCGTCTGTGCAGCGACGTCCCCGTCGGTGTCGATGAGGTCGATGCGCAGGTCACCGCTCGTCTCGGTCAGGTAGATCCCCTGGTCGGACGTGCCCTCGGTGTCCAGCGCCAGCAGCACACCGCCGGCACCGGTTGCGTCCACGTCGATCTCGAGGAAGTTGGTGGCCTCGCCGATGCCGCCGGCCATCCCGGCGAGGCCAGCCTCCATCGTGATGTTGACGGCGGTCACGTCGGTGGGGGTCGGGTCGGTGCCCAGCACGCCGGTGCCGCTCTCGGCGTCCAGGATGCGTTCGTCGGCCAGCAGGTGCACGTCCGACCCGGTCGACGTGATGTCGCCGACGCGCAGGTCGCTCCCATCCCTACCGCCGAGTCGCTCCAGCACGGTGATGGCCCCGTTGGTGGTGATGTCGACCTTGCCGTCACCGTCGACGTCGGAGTCGACGTCGGTGTCGGCGACGATCGTGATGACCGAGTCGAAGCCACCCCCCGCGTTGCGGACGTGCTGGATCAAGATGTCCCGGCCACCCGTGATCGACGCGAACGTGACGTCGCTGTCGATGGTCGTGCGGTTGCCCCCGAAGGCACCCAGCTCGGTGTACGCGTCGCCAGTGTCGGGGCGGAAGTGACGGTCGAAGAAGCCGGAACCACTGCGGCCACAGGCCACCGACGTTGCCGGCGAGCAGTCGTCCTCGCGGGGGTTGCCCGGCGGCGTGCGGAACAGGGGCGAGGTCGGCTGGCTCGACCGTGCGGTGAGCAGCAGCACCTTGACCGGTGCCACCTCGACCGGGGTCAACTCCTGGGCGGTGTCCAGCAGGTGGACATCGGCGTCGTTGCCGGCGTGGAAGATGTCGACGGTGACGGCGAGCGGACCGGTGGTGACGGTCTCGCGCCGCACGACCCGCAGGTCCACGACCGCATCGGAGTCGGCATCGACCCGCAGCGTCGCGAGTCGCAACTGGGCATCGAGGTCGACGAACTGGACGAGCTCGACCGGGATGGGGCGCCGGGACGTGATCACGCCGGACGTCGACCGGACGTGGGTGCCGATGTTGCCCGTGTGGCCACCGAGCAGGTCGGAGTCGGCGGTCATCTCCAGGACGTTGGTGCGCAGCAGGAGGAACGGTCGCGACGGGGTGCTGCCCACGACGATGTTGCCGCGGTCGTTGTCGATGATGGTGGTGCCGATGGGGTTCTCGATGGTGACCCCGACCGGATCGTCGGCCGCGGTCCCGGCCAGCCGGCCTTCCATGATGATGTCGGACTCGGACGTCGCTGCGGTCTGCAGGTTGCGGATCTCCACCAGCGTCGGGCGGAAGCTGTGGACGATGTCGAACTCGAAGGTGACGCCCGACGTGGCGTTCTCGGCCAACGACACGTTGTCGGCCGGGGTGGCCACGCCACCGGGGATGCGGTCGCCGGCGACCGTGACGAGCGGGTTCTGCGCGCCGTTCACGACGTCGATCAGGTGGGTCACGAGGTCACGGTCCGACGCGTTCAGGATCCGGACGTGGTCCCACGTCTCCTGGTAGTCGAACAGGCCCGCGTTGCCCCAGATCTCCCCGTCGGGAGCCGAGTTGGCGCCGAAGTCACCGGTGTTGAAGCGGAACCGGGCGACGCTGCTCTGGTCGTACCGGATGTCGCCGACCACGATCTGGCGACCGGCACCGAACGTGCTGTCCACGCCCATCGCGTTGCCCAGGTCATCGGTGACGACCACGTTCACCAGGCGCGTGATGGTGCCGAATGCGTCGACCTCCAGGATCGGGTTGGGCTCCCCGAGCATGATGACCGTCGCCTCCCAGTACACGAGGCGGCGAGGCGTGTAGGCGCCGGGGTAGTGCTCGTCGTGGCTGACGAAGGCCCCGCCGTACGCGTCGGCGTCCTTGTCGTAGCGCGTCACGTACTGATTCGCGTCGACCGTGAGGTCGGCGGTCTTGAGGAACGACTCGTCCTGGGCCGACACCTTGGCGGACGTGGCGACCTCGGCCTCGGACGTGGCGTCGGTGTCGCCGGCGAAGCAGCGACAGCCGGCGCGCGACCTGGCCAGCAGGGACAGTCCACGCTGTTCGGCCCGGAGCCAGATCGCCTGGTTGCCGACGAGTTGGTCGCCGGTCCCGCTGCGGGTGCGCACCAGCACCTGGGCCGTGCCGGCAAGCTTCGCCCTGGCGACGGCGTCCGAGTCGGCCCCGAACGCCTTGGCCAGCGCGTCGGCGTCGGCCCGCAGCGTGACCCCGTCGACGATGGCGTCCACGCGGATGCGGTCGCCGGTGATGCGCGCCGTCCCGGTGACCTCGGACTGGGTGGACGAACTGGGGTGCACGATCGCGGTCGCGGTGGCATCCGTGTCCACGCCCAGGCCCGAGCCGTCGCTGCTCGCGATCGCGACGCCGCGGATCGACGTGGTGGCGGCGACCACCACGTCACCACCCGCCGTCAGGATGCCCGCGACGACGGCGCTGGTGGTGTGGCGCAGGGTGCTGTTCGCATCGGAGTGGACCCCCGCGCCCAGCCCCCCGGCGCCGCCCCGCGCCGTCACCGTGCTGTCGAGCACCGCGGTGCCGCTGACGGTGATCGCGTCCGTGGCCAGCAACCGGGCGCCGCCGCCCACCGTCACCGTGGTGTTCGTCGTGACCGACGTGGTGGCGGTGGCGTCGCCGATCGAGACCAGGCCACCTCCTCCGCTGGTCGTGTTGGCCCCGACCAGGCCACGGTTGGTCGCCGTGACCGTGATGGTGCCGGCCTGCAACAGTGCGTTCGCGCCGATGGTCGTCGAGACGGTCGTCGTGACCGTGGCGGTGGCGGTCGCGGCCCGGACGTCGATCACCCCGCCACTGGAGCCGGACGACGACGCGGTCGGCCGGGTGTCACCGGACGGGGCGCCCGCGGTCGTGCCCAGTCCCCCGACGCCGTCCAGGAGCTGGGTCCCGCTGCCACCTGGCTTGAGGTCGAAGACCAGCGTGTGGACCCCTTGCACGGCACTGGTGAGGTTGACGCCCTCGATCTGGAAGCGGTGGGCCCCACCCGTGACGCCGCCGTTGCCGAACGTCACGTTGGCACCCGACGTGGGCGATGTCCCGAGCTGGAAGCTGGTCGCCGTGCGGTTCTTGACGAAGTAGACCCGCCCGTCCACCAGGCCCGCCAGGGGTGCGTCGGCTGCCCGGTAGATGCGATGCACCACCTGCGTGCCGGCCGCAGAACGGTCCGGAGTGAGCGTGATCGGTGCCACCGCGATGGGTCCGGGGTCATCGTCGCCGTTGGGATCGCAGTTGTCAGGGTCGGCCACCCCGCCGACCGCCCGGCAGTAGGTGGTGGCGAGCCGGATGCGGAACGCGTCGACCCGGATCACCCAGTAGTACGCACCGGTGCCGATGAGTCCCGGACTGATCGTGGCGCCGTTGCCCCCGGTGGCGACGTAGTACACGCGATCGCCGGTGTTGAGGCCGTGGCCGTTCTGGAAGACGCCGTCCTCGTTGGGATTGGTGCCCAGGAAGATCGTGTTGTCGTTGGCGTACTGCAACTGGTTGTCACCGCTCAACAACGGCTCCCCGCTGTTGGTCCCCGTCGTGCGCAGTTCCACGGCCTGCACGTTGAACGTCTGCCCGCCCAGGGCGCGATAGGTGACGGGATCGTTGGTGGCGAACGTGTTGGCGACGTTGACGACGTTGGTGCCGACCTGGCCGCCGTTCACGGTCACGCTGCCCGTGTTGGCGAGCGGGTCGACCAGCTTGATGGTCAGGTCGTCGACGACGTGCACCCGGTACAGCTTGCCCGCCACCAGCCCGCCGATGACACCGACGCCGGCGCCCGGGAAGTACAGCACCTCGTCGCCCTCGAGCAGGCCGTGCGCACCCCGGAACCGGATCTCGTCGGTGAGCGGGTCGACCTGGCCACCGTCGAACACCGAGCCCAACTGCAGCGAGAAGCGTGGGTCGAAACCGGCGCCGGCGACCGGCACGAGCACGGTGTACTGGCGGCCCGGAGTCAGCCCGCCGACGGTCGGCTGGCCGTTGTTCTGGTAGGTGACCAACTGGCCACTGCTGAGCCCGTGCTCCTTGGTGAAGGTGATGCGGTTGCCGCTGACACCGTCGGAGCGGTCGACGCCGCCGGCGGCGTTGAAGGTGCCGTCGCTGTAGTCCGGTGGGTCGATGTTGTGGACCGCGTCGACGGTGATGGTGCCGGCCGTGATGCGTGCTGACGCCCCGACGGCCACGGCGACGTTCGGCGTCGTCGTCACCGCGGCCCGGTAGGTCGTCACGTTGATGGCGCCCCCGGAACCCGACCGGGTACTGGCGTCGGCGTCGGAGTTGCTGACGGCACGCACCAGGACGCCGGTCGTGACGGTGATGTCGGAGGCACTCGACCCCAGGACGGCGTCGACGTCGGGCCGTGCGTACGCGCTCGAGTCGCTGGCGGTGTCGACGTTGATGGCCCCGCCAGTGCTCGAGTCGAGCAACGAGGTCGCCAGGTCCGACGCCTCAGCGAGCACGTCCAGGGCATTGGCGCCGGTGACGTCGCCCAGCAGGCTGGCCCTGGTCGTGCCCCGGGACGTGGCGACCGGGTCGATGTCCCCGGACACGCTGATGATGGCACCGGCGTTGGTCTTGGCGCGAGCCGTCGAGAAGTTGCCCGAGCGGGCGTCGACCGTGATCCGCCCGCTGGCGGCCAGCGTGCTCGTGGCCGATGTCGTGGCCGACACCGTGGCGCTCGCCAGCGCGTCCACCGAGGCGCTGGAGGTCTGGAAGAGCAGGGACACCCCGACCGAGCGGGAAATGGCCGTGGCGGCATTGGCGTCCACGAACTTCGCGCCGTCGTAGTTGTGGTGGGCACTGATCCGGATGGCACCGCCGGTGGTCGCGACGGTCCCGGTCACGGTGGTGGCGATCACGGGGCTGGTCGTGGCGTCGACATCAATACCGGACACCGTCACGCCGATGCTGACTGCCACACCCGAGGCATAGGCGTCGGCGCTGGTCGTGACGACCGACTCGACGACGACGTTCCTCGTGGCCGTGATCGAGCCCGCCACGGAGGTGGTGACCGTCGGCGAGGTCGTCGCGCGCGTCGTGACGGAGGTGGCACCGGCGCCCAGCGCCACCGCCACGGCAGCCGCGTCGGACTGGCTGGATGCCCTGACCTCGTTGCGGATCGTGACGTCGGTCGCGGCGAGCACCTGGCCGTCGAAGCGGGTCGTGATCGTGCCGCCCACCGTGGCCGCCGGGCGGATGATGCCGACGCCCACGCCCAGTGCCCCAGCGACGCCGAGGCCGTCGGCCTGGGCACGGGCGTACACGACGTTGACGACGTCCACCGTGGTCGCCGCCGTGACCTGGGTCGCGGCGCCAACCCCGGTCGTGACGATCGGCGAGTACGTCACGTTCACCACGCCACCGACGGCGCCGGCCAGCAGGCCACCACTGCCCAGCACCACGGTGCCGAACGCCGGGGCGACGGTGTCGCCGCCGTAGGTCGGGTTGCGGTTCACACCGGCATCGGTGACGTTCAGGCGGGACCCGAAGCGCACCGATCCGCCGGCCACCGAACCGCCCGCGACCGTGAAGGCACCCAGCGTCGGAGTGACGTTCGCGGTCACGCGGGCACCGGCGCCACCGAAGCCGACACTGGCGCTGACGCCGGTGCCGTCGGCGATGGCATCCGCGGTGAGCTTCGCGTCGAACGTGGCGGCATGGCTGCCGGCGTCGACGGCGCCATTGCGACCCAGGTAGGCCGTGACCGTGGGGGCCGACGTCGCCGTGGTCACCGTGCCGACACCCGAGGCCAGCACCGACACGGTCGTGAGGTCTGCCTCCGCCCGCACGACGGAGGTGCCCACGGCGTCGACGTCGACGCCGGCGGCGCCCGTGGTCGTGACCGACGTGGTCGTGGTGGTCGCGGTGTCGTCGGCGGGACCGATGCGGGCCACCACGCGCGTGACGTCGCCGGCCGCGACCTGGGCACCACCACCGCCCAGGGCGCTGACCCCGACCGAACTGGCCCGGGCCGTCGTGGTCGCCGAGCCGGTGGCCAGGACCCGGACGCTGGCGCCGGTGATCGTCGCCCCGGCGGCGACACCGGCGGTGACGCCACCACTGCTCGTGGCACCCACGACCAGGACCGAGACGTCCACGAGACCCACCGACACCGTGCCTGCCGTGGCGGTCGGCGCCAGCGTGCCGGTCGCGGTCACCGTGACCGCGCCTGCCCCTGCGGCCAGGACACCACCCGCCAGTGCAGTCGTCGTCGAGGCGGCACGGGCGCTGGTGTTCGAGCCATTGCCACCGACCGCGGCGACACCGATGAACTCGGTCCTGGCCGTGGGCGTGTCGACGGCCGTCGCGGCGATGGCGATGCCACCCGCCATGACGTCCGCCTCGGCGGTGGTCCTGGCCTGCGTGGTCGCGGCGACCGTTGCCGAGACGAACATCACGCTGATGCTGACGGCGCCCACGTTCACGCCCAGGGCATCGGCGGTGGCCGTGTTTGTCGCCGTGGCCGTGATGGTCGCGAGCCCGCTGCCCAGCCGCACCGTCCCGGCGACGGCCGCATCACCGGTGTGGGTGACGGCCGCGTCGGCATCGGCGCCGCTGCCCGTGATGGCGGCGATCCCGAGGAAGAACGTCGTCGCGGCGGACGTGTTGGCGGCGGTCGACGTCACCGTGAGGCTGGCGGCCGTCAGGACCGCGCCGCGCCCGACGTAGGCGCGTGTGGCGCCGCCGACCCCGGCGTCCGCGAGCATCACGTTGATCGACACGCCACCGCCGGACCCGCCCTGGATGTCGGCGTTCGCCGTCGTCGTGGCGGTCGCGGCGATCGTGGCCGCACCCGTGAGCGTCACGTTCGTGGTCGGCGCGGCGGGGACGGCCACGCCCATCGGCGCCCCGACGAACGCCTCGGTGGTCCCGGTCGCCGTCGCGGTCGACTGCCCCCCGGCGCCGGCGATCACGCCGACGCCGACCGGCGTGGCGTCACTGGTGGCCGTGTCGGTGGTGATCGCACGGACCAGGAGCGAGCCGGCGACGATCGTGGCGTTGCGACCCACGTAGGCCCGGTTGGTGCTCGCGACGGTGGCCACGGCCTCCACACCAGCGGCAGCTGCGGCGGCAAGGGCACCGCCGACGGCCGTGGCGGTCGCGGTCGAGGTCGACGTGGACACGACCGAGACCAGGCCGGCGAAGGTCAGCGTCGTGAGACCTGCCGGCGTCGCCTCGGCCCTGGTCCCGACGTAGGCCTCGGTGGTGCGCGTCACGGCGGCATCGGCGAGCGCCACCCCGAGCGCGACGCCCAGCCCGATCGCAGCGCTGACGACGTTCGCCGTCGCCGTGTGGGTCCCGGTGGCGGCGACCTGCAGCGTCGGGGCGGTCACGGTGACGGCGCCGCGGACGAAGGCGCGCGTGGCACCCCCGACGACGGCGGTGGCCAGCATGACCGACACGCCCAGGACGGTGCCGGCCGCGGCCCCGTCGGCCTCGGCGTCGGCCGTCAGGGTCGTCGTGGCGCGCACCACGACACCGGTCGCGGCGGCCAGGGTCCCGCCGTCGACGAAGGACTGGGTCGTGCCGTTGATGGTGCTGGTGGCATCGGCACCGGAGCCGGCCGCGCCGATGACGGCGAGCGCGACGGCGACGGCGATCGCCAGGGCCTCGGGGTTCAGCGTCGAGGTGGCCAGCACCGTGATCGCGCCCGTGCGTGCCGTCACCGACGAGGCGACGACGGCGGCGAGCACCTCGTTCTCGATGAGGTTGTCCACGACCGACGCACCGGCAGCGATGCCCCCAGAGCCGACGACCAGCGAGGTGGCGTCGGCCACGGCGGAGATCGCCGAGCTGTCGGTGGCGGTGACGCTGACCGCGTTGCCCGCTACGACGCTGCCACCGCTGATGTTCGCCGAGGTGGACGCCGTGGAGGTGTTGAGCGCGATGGCACCCGACGCAGCGAACGACACGGACGCGGGATCGGCGGCGATGGCGAGCGAGGCCACCACCGGAACGGCGATGACGACGCTCCACTGCCTGGCCGTCACGACCACGTCACCGATGGACGACGTGACCACCACGCCGTCGATGCTGCCCGCCACGACGCTGCGGATGTCGTTGTGCGCGAAGGCGAGCCCGAGCGCGACGGACACCGAGCCACCCAACCCGACCGCGACCGACAGGCTGGCGGCCGTGGCCACCGACTGGACGGTGACGACGCCGTCGACCCCGTCCACGGCCGAGACGGTGACGTCGCCGCCGTTGGCGATGACCGTCGACGCACGGCCGAGCGTGTTCGTGATGGCGGCCGAAGCCGTCGTGCGCACGTCGTTGAGCGTCTCCGCGCCGGCCAACGACACCGACCCGCTGCCGACACCCGATGCCGCCACCGACACCGCGATGCCGGTCGCGTATGCACCCAGCGTGGGGGCGGTGCTGGCGGCGACCGTCACCACGCCGTCGGCCGTCACCGTCGACGAGTCGATCACCGCGACGGCGCGGTCCTCGATCAGGTTGATGGCCAGCGAGTTGGCGAACGTCGCCGAGAGCGACAGGCCGGCGGCGGCCGAGACCGCGACCGAGACCGCCGTGGCCACCGTCAGCGCCTCCGTCGTCGACGTCGCCGTGACCAGGACGTCGTCCGCGGTGACCGTGCTGGCGCCCTCGATGGCGGCCCGCGCCGAGTTCGCGAGCAGGTTGCGCGCTGCCGGCACGGTCGCGGCCACGCTGATCGACACGACGCTGACCGACACCGCGATCGAGACGGCGGTCGGCACCGCGGTGAACGTCGACCGCTCGCTGGCGGTCACGATCACGTCACCCGTGGCGGAGACGTCGGCAGCCCAGATGGACGCGTCGGAGGCGTTGGCGATGTCGTTGAGCGCGACCGCCACGCCGATCGACACGGCAACGCCCAGCGCGCCGACGCCCACTGACAGGGCAGCGACGACCGGCGCCGACACCACGGTCGAGTCGTCCGTGGCGGTCACGGACACCGACGACGCCGTCACGCCCCGGCCCTGCGCCACCAGGCTGTCGGTGACCGCCGCCGTCGCCGACATCGACACCTCGTTCACCGTGACCGCGCCGGCGAGCGCGACGGCGCCGGCGACACCGGTCGAACCGGCCACGGCGATGGCGATGCCCACCGCGGCCGCGGTGATGGTCGGGCTGGTCGAGGCCGCCACGACGACGGCGCCCGTGGCCGACACCCGGGACGAGGAGATGGCGGCCGACACCTCGTCGGTGACGATGTTGATGCCGACGGAGGCCGACACCGTCTGGGAGAACGAGAACACGGGGTCGGCAGACGCCGCCACGGTCACCGCGGTGGCGACCATGACGATGGTGAGCGTGTCCGTCGCCGTCACCGTGACCGATCCGGCCACGATGTCGGAGCCATCCCGGATCGCGGCCGTGACGGTGTTGGAGACGACGTTGGTGGCCGAGGTCGCGGCGCCGGCGATCGCCACGGCACTCGCCACCAGCCCGACGGCCACGGCCACCGAGGCGGCCACGGGTGTGGTCGTGATGGTCGAGGACTCGGATGCCGCCACCACCACGGCCCCGCCGGACGTCACGTCCGCGGCCTCGATGACTGCGGCCACGTCGTTGTCCATCGTGGTGACGTCGACCGCGACCCCGATCGAGACGGCCGCCCCCTGCGAGCCGACCGACACCGACAGTGCGGCCACGACGGGCACCCCGACGATCGTGGACACGTCCGATGCCGTGACCGCGACCGACCCGGCGGTGATCCCGCGGCCGTCGGCCACGAGGCTGTCGGCGATCCTGGCCGTCGACGACATGGACGTGGTCGTGGCGGTGGCCGCCCCGCCGAGCGCCACTGCCGCGGTGCCCCCGGCCGAACCCGACACGGCGACCGCGATCCCGATGGCGGCGGAGGTGATGTCGGGCGCCGTCAAGGCAGCCACGACCACGGCACCGGTGACGTCGATCCTGGACGCGACGATCTCGGCGACCACGACGTCGTCGACGATGTTGACGCCGACCGAGGCGGCCAGGGCGCCGGAGGCCGAGAACACCGGGTCCGCTGCCACCGCGACCGACGCCGCGGTCGCGACCATCACGATCGTCAAGGTGTCGGTCGCCGTGACCGCCACCGACCTGGCCTCGACGGAGGATCCGTCGTCGATGGCGGCACGCACGGTGTTGGACACGATGTTGGTCGCCGAGGTCGCGGCCCCCGACAGGGCCACCGCCGTCGCGACGATGCCCACCGCCACCGCGATCGATGCCGCCGTCGGCGTCGTGGTGATCGTCGAGCTCTCGGAGGCTGTCACCGTGACCGGCCCACCGGCGACCACGTCCGCCGAGGAGATCACCGCCGAGACGTCGTTGGACATCATCGTCACGTCGACGGCGACGCCGATCGACACGGCGACACCCACCGAGCCCACCCCGACCGAGATCGCCGCCACGGCCGGCACTGCCACGATCATGGACGAATCCGACGCCACGACCGTCACCGACGACGCCTGGATGCCATGCCCATCCGCCACCAGGCTGTTCGAGATGCCCGCCGACGCCACCATGGCCACGGTGTTGGCCGTCGCAGCGCCGCCCAGGGCCAGGGCCCCGGCCACGCCGCCGGAGCCGGCGACGGCCACGGCGATGCCGACCGCCGCCGCGCCGATCGTGGGTGACGTCGACGCGGAGACCACCACGGCGCCTGACGCATCGATCCGGGACGCGTCGATCACGGCGGTCACCGTGTCGCTCACGACGTTGATCCCCACCGACACCGCCAGCGAGCCGGACGCCGAGAACACCGGGTCCGCGGCCACGGACACGGACGCGGCGGTCGCCACCATCACGATGAGCAACGTGTCGGTCGCCGTCACCGAGACGGAGGCAGCGTCGACGCTGGACCCGTCCTCGATGGCGGCACGCACCGAGTTCGACACGATGTTGGTGGCCGACGTCGCAGCCCCCGACAGGGCCACCGCCGTGGCGACGACACCCACCGCCACCGCGATCGATGCCGCCGTCGGCGTCGTGGTGATCGTCGAGCTCTCGGAGGCGCCCACCACCACCGCGCCCGTCGGTGCCGAGACGTCCGCACTCGCGATGACCGCCGACACGTCGTTGGACATGGTCGTGACGTCGACTGCCACCCCGAGCGACAGGGCCACCCCGACCGACCCGACCGACACCGAGAGGGCGGCGACGACCGGTACGGCGACGATGGTCGTTGCATCGGTGGCCGTCACGACCACGGATCCCGCCTCGATGCCCAGCCCGTCCACGACGAGGCTGTTCGAGATGCCGGCCGAGGTGGACATCGCCACCGTGTTGGCGGTGGCGGCGCCACCCAGCGCGACCGCACCGGCGAACCCCGGCGAGCCGGCCACGGCGACGGCGATCCCCGTCGCGCTGGCGCCGATCGACGGCGTGGTCGAGGCGGTCACGACCACTGCCCCGGTCGCCGCGATCCGCGAGGCGTCGATGACGGCCGTGACCTGGTCATGCACCTGGTTGACGCCCACCGAGGCCGCCACCGTGCCCGAGAACGAGAAGCCGGCCGTGTCCGCCGCCACCGAGATCGAGACGGCTGCGGCGACCATGACGATCAACAACGTGTCGGACGCCGTGACCGACACGGAAGCAGCCGTCACGTCGGAGCCCGCCTCGATGGCCGCTCGCACGGTGTTGGAGACGACGTTCGTCGCCGACGTCGCGGCACCGGCCAGCGACACCGATCCGGCCGCACCCACCGCGACCGCGATCGAGGCGGCGATCGGCGTGGAGGTGAGCACCGCCGCCTCGACGGCGTCGACGACCACCGCACCCGGAGTGGTCACGTCGGCAGCCGAGATCGATGCCGTGACGGTGTTCGCGATGGTGTTGACGTCGACGGCCACGCCCAGCGACAGCGACACGGCCACCGTGCCGACCGCGACCGTCAGCGCGGCCACCGCCGGCACCGACGTCAGCACGGTGGCGTCGGAGGCCGCGACCGTCACCGACGAACCCGCGATGCCACGACCGTCGGCCACCAGGCTGTCGGAGATCCGGGCCGACGACGACATGGCCATCGTGTTCGCGGTGGCGGCACCGCCCAGGGCCACCGCACCCGCAACCGTCCCCGACCCCGCCACCGCGACGGCGATCCCGATGGCGGCGGCGCCGACCGACGGGTTCATGTCCGCGGTCACCCGGACCGCACCGGTCGCGGCGATCCGTGAGGACTCGACGAGTGCGACGACCGACCCGCCGAGGTCGTTGACCGACACCGACACGGCGAGCGTGGCTGCGAACGCGAAGGTCGGGGCGGCCGAGATGGCGATCGAGGCTGCGGTGGCCACGGTGACGATGACCAGGGCCTCGTCGGCATCGACGGTCACGTCACGTGCGGTGATGTCCGAACCGCTGCTGATGGCGGCGCGGACGTCGTTGTCCACGACGTTGGTCGCGACCGTCGCCGCCCCGGAGATGGCGACACCCACGGCGCTGGTGCCCACGCCCACCGACAGCGAGGCTGCCGTCGGCGCCGCCGCGACGACCGTCGTGTCGATGGCCCTGACCACCACGTCACGGGCCGTCACCGTCGACGACGCGATCTCGGCGGTGGCCGAGTTGGCGACCTGGTTCACCGACACGGCTCCGGCCAGCGAGACCGCGACGGCGCCCATGCCGACCGAGACGCTGATGCTGGCGGCCAGCGGGACCGAGGAGATGGTCAGGGCCACGACCGCCACGACCTCCAGGTCACCCGTGACGGTCAGGGTGCTGCCGCTCACCGAGGCCACGACCGAGGAGGCAACGTCGTTCGTCGTGGCCGCACCGGCCAGGGCGATCGCCCCGGTGATCCCGCTCGGGGACGCTGCCACCGCCACGGCCAGGCCGACCGCGGTGGCGACCACGAGCGTGGCGGCCGTGGCCCGGACGGTGACGTCGCCGGCGACCACGATCGTGGCCCCGCTGATGGTGGCGCTGACGACGTCGTCGATGGTGTTGGTCGTGACCGCGGCACTCAGCGCGATCGCCACCGCGACGGCGCTGTTGGAGTAGGCGACGGCGACGCTCACGGCGACCGCCGTGGTGATTACCTGCGCGTTGTTGGTGGCCACGACGTCCAGGCTCGCTGCCGTCACCGAGCCGCCGGTGATGCTGGCCTCGATGGTGTTGCCCACGGTGTTGACCGCGACCGGGACCGCCGCCGCCAACGAGATGGAGATGACGGCGACACTGACGCTGACCGACGCCGCGATCGGCGTCGCCACGATCATCGCCGACCCGGTCGCGGTGACGGCGACCGCTCCCTCGGCCTCGATCGTCGAGTCGACGACGGTGGCGCGCACGGTGTCACCCACCTCGTTGACGGCCACGGCGCCGCTGATCGACAGGGCGACGCCCACGGCCGACGACGCGATCGACACGCTCACGCTCGCGGCGGCCGCCGTGGCGACGACCTCGGAACTCGAGGTGGCCGAGACGTCCACGGCGCCCGGCACGACGACCGTGCTCGCATGCACCTGGGCGAGCACCGTGTTCGTGATCATGTTCGTCGTGGCGGCGGCACCCAGGGCGACGGCCACGGCCACGCCACTGGCGTTGACGACCGAGACCGCGACGCCGACCGCGGTGCCGACGATCGAGCTGGCCTCGCTGGCGGCGACCTCGAGCGAGGCGGCCGCAACGGTGGCGTCGACCACGGCGGCCTGCACCAGGTTGTCGATGTCGTTGGTCGCAACGGCCACCCCGGCTGCCCCGCCCACACCGACGGACCCCTGCGGCACGACCGCGAGCGCCACGCTGGCCGCCGACGCGACGATGTCGGACACGTCGGACGCCGTCACGACGACGGGGCCCGGCGTGCTGACCGTCGAGGTCCGGATGGAGGCGCGGACCTCGTTGTCGATCGAGTTCACGGCGAAGGCACCGGCCCCCGCCAGGGCGACGCCGGCAGAGGACCCACTCGCGAGCGCGCCGGCGATGCCGATCACGGTCGCCACGATCTCGGCCTCGACCGATGCCGTGACGGACACACCGTCGGCACCGGCGAGGACGGGCGAGCCGACGATCTCGGCGATGGCGGACGCGGCGACGAGGTTGGTGGCGACCCCACCGGCGCCGGAGGCGGCGGCACTGGCATCGCTGGAGAAGGAGGCACCGACCGCGGCGGCCAGCATCGTCGCGACGACACTCGTGTCGTTGGCCGCGGCCACCGTGACACCACCGACCGCGTGGACCGCACTGCCGGTCCGCAGCGCCGCCAGGACGTCGATGTCGACGGTGTTGACCGAGACCGCCGCCGCCCCACCGAAGGCGAAGGCACCACCACCACTGCTGGTCGCGACGCCGACGGCGCCGGCGAACGCGGTGCTGACCACCACTGCGGTGCTGGTCGCCACGACGTCCACGGACGCGACCGGCGCGGCCGCCGAGCCGAGTGGGGAGCCGTCCACCAGCGCGGTGACGTCGCGGTCGATGGTCGCCACGACGACGCCGGCGCCGATCGCGGCCCCGCCCCCGGTGCCGGAACCCCCGGCGGTGACCTGGATGGCGATGGCGCCCGCGGTCCCGACCAGCGACGTGGCGTCCGTGGCGGTCACGGCCACCGGACCGCCGGTGGCCACGGGACTGGCGGAGACCGATGCGGTTGTCACTCCCGACGCGGTGTTGCCGACCCCCGACCCCGCCCCGGCGAGGCCAGCGGTCACACCCGACCCGCCACTGCTCACCGCGCCGGCGACGCCGATGGCGAGCGCGTTGACGAGGGTCGAGGAGGTGGCGTGGACGCTGAGCCCGGTCGGCGCCTCGACCGGCGTGTCCGTGACCTCGGCGACCACGTCGACGGCGATTTCGTTCACGGCGACGGCGGCGCCGATGGTGACGGAGGCGCCCCCGCTCTGCTGGCTGGCGACCGTGGCGGCGACGCCACCGGCGTCGGCGATGATCTGGGAGGCGTCGGTGGCCGTGATCCCCACGCTCGTCGCGCTGACGAGGGCCGACTGGAGGGCCGTTGCGCTGACCGAGGTGGTGATGGTGTTGACGGTGACGGCGCCTGCCCCGTTGAGGGAGAAGCCCGTCCCCTCGCTCCCGCTGCTGGCGGTTCCCCCACCGGCGATCGCAAGTGCGATGATGCTGCTGGTCGTACGTGCCCCGATGGCGATGGACGAGGCCTCGACCTGGGTGTCGCGGACCACTGCCCGGACGTCGGTCGTGATGAGGTTGACGGCGATGGATGCGCTGATGGCCAGCGGGGGGCCGCGCGCCAGGACCAGGCCGACGGCACCGGCGTCGGCGACGATCGTGGAGGAGTCGACGGCGTCGACGGAGACACCCGATCCGACCTGCACCACGGCACCGGCCACCGTCGCGGCCGACGTCGTGTGGATCGAGTTGCCCGAGCCGCTGCCGGCACCGGCGAACGACGCGCCCCCGCCGGAGCCCGTGGTCACCGCACCGGCGACACCCAGGCTGAGCGTCGTGATGGTCGTGGCCGTGGTCGTGGAGACGGTGAACGAACCGGTCGCCCTGACCACGGTGGCCGGAGCGACCTCCACCCCGGCATGGACCTCGGTCGTCACGTCGTTGGCGCCGACGGCGGCGCCGACCGTCACCGAGCGGCCGCTGCCACCGGACAGCTGGATCGCGACCGCACCGGCATCGGCGATGATCGTCGTCGTGTCCGCCGCCACCACGACGACGTCGCCCGCGCTGGCCGTCACCGGCGAGGCCCCACGGACGACGGCCTCGACGATGGTCGACACCAAGTTCACGGCGATGGCGCCCGCGCCGGTCACCCGCAGGTCGCTGCCACTGCCGGTCTCGACGTTGCCCGAGCCCGCCAGGGCGAGGACGATGACCTCGGCGCTCGAACCCGCCTCGACGACCAGCCCGGTGGCCACGACCGGCGTGTCCTGGACGATCGCCCGGGTGGCGTGACGGACGTCGTTGACGGCGATGGAGACACCGACCGCGGCGCCACCGTCCCCACCGACGGTGAGGGCGATCGCGCCGGCGATGGCGTGGATCGTCGTGGCGTCGGTGGCCCGGACGGTCACGAGGCCGCCACTGTCGACGGTGCTGTCGACGATGGACGCCACCGTGTCACCCCGGACCACGTTGATGGAGATGCTTCCGGCCCCGGTCAACGAGAACGTGCTCGCGGCATCGCCACCCCCGGTCGCCGCGCCGGCGGGGGCGCCGCCCGGGGTCTCTTCGCCGGGTGTGGCGGGGGCTTCCGGCGGGTTGGTCTGTCCGGTCGAGCGATCCCCACCCTTGACCGCGACGGCCAGTCCGATCGTGATGGTCTCGATCGTGGCGGCGGTCGCCGCCGTCACGTCCACCGCACCGCCCACGACCACGCTCGTGTCGGCAACGGAGGCGACGACGCGCCCGACCAGCACGTTGATCCCGATCGCCACCCCCACTGCCGCCGAGCCACCGGCTGCCACGGCGCCGCCACCGGTCAGGGCCCGGATCGTCGCGTCGTTGGCGCCGGACACCTCGAGCGCGCCACCGGCCGTGATGGACGAGTCGGTCACCGCCGCCCGGACGTCGCCGGTGACGACGTTGATGGACAGCGCGCCCGCGACCGCGGTCTCGCTGGATCCCGCCCCGGCCACGGACACGGCGACGATCTTGCCGTCCAGCAGCACGTCCTGCTCGCTCGACACGGCCGCGACCGTGACGTCCCCGGACACGCCGGTGATCACCACGTCGATGACGGTGGCAGACGCGTCACTGCTGACCTGGTTCCACCCCATGGCGGCACCGAACCCGGCCTTGTCGAGCCCGATGCCCAGTGCCCCGCCGACGGCCTGGAGCACCACGTCGTCGCGGGCGGTCACCGCGACGCCGGCCGGACCGGCCAGGTCGATGCCTGCCAGGCGGGCCTCGACGTCGTCGTCGACCAGGTTGATCGCGATCGTGAACGCCCCGCCCACACCTTTGCTCACCCCGGCGGACACGGCGACCGACCGCAGGGCGATGTCCTCGCTGGCCGCGACCGTCAGGTGCCCACCGACGACGAGCGACGGCCGGGTCGCGACCCCCAGCACCGCCGCACTGGTGTCGTTGGTGACCTGGTTGAAGCCCAACGCCGCGCCCAGGCCAACCCGGGTGCCGTAGCTCAGTCCACCACCGATCGCGATGATCCCGCCAGAACCCCTCGCCACGACGCTGGCCGCCCCACCCACCACGGCGTCGACATCCTCCAACCGCGCGTGTGTCGTGCCCAACAGGCGATTCACCGACACCGACCCGGCGACCGCGATGCCCTTCGAGGTCGTGTTGCCGGCGCCACCCACGCTCGCGGCGATGATCCGGGCATCCCGGCGCGCCAGCACCGCCAGGTCACCGGCAATCGCCAGCGTGGTCCCCAGCACGACGGCACGCAGGGCCCGGTCGACCTCGCTGTAGCTGAATGCGCCCGCGATCGCGGCGGTGGTGCCGGTGCCGGCGCCACTCAGGAACGAGCCGCCGCCGGTGATCGCCACCAGCCCGGTGCGGTCACGGGCCTCGACCGTCAGGGATCCGGCGGTGATCGTGCCGTCGTCGTTGACCGCTGCCACGATGACGTCACGCAGCAGGTTGACCGACACGGCCCCGGCGAAGCCGATGCCGGTCTGGGCCTTCGTCTGCGACTGTGGCTGGGCCTCGTCGAAGGCGCCGGGAGTGGACACGCCGTCCAGTTGGTCGTCAGGGGTGGCACCGCCCATCTCCTGGTCCTCGTTGCCGACGACGGCGGCCGCGACGGTCAGGGCGATGACCTCGCCCAGGGTGGCGGCCGTGACCGACACGCCCTCGGCCACGTCGATGGTGACCGTCTCGGGGCCGCGTGTGCCGAGATCACGCGATCCCACGATCGCCCGCGTCCGCCGGTCCAGGTCGTTCACGGACACGCTGACCCCGACGCCGATGCTCTCGCCCTTGGTGATCCCGCCTGCCCAGTTCGCGACGGTCTCCAGTGAGCCCGCGAACACCGACACCGACCGACCGGTCACCACGGCCCCGCTGTCGAGGTGGGCGAGGGTCTCGGAGTCCTGGCCGAAGTAGGTGAAGGTGCCGGAGACGGCGAAGGAGCCCGACTTGGCACCGGACTGGCTGAAGCCGAAGGCGACGATCTTCTCGCTCGCGGTCAGCGTGAAGCCGCCGTCCAGACCGTTGTACAGGTGGACACCGGACTCGATGACGGCCTCCGTGGTGTTGCCCAGCACGAAGATGAAGATGGCCCCGCCGAAGCCGCCCTTGGCGCCCGAGGACCCCACGGACGGCCGCGCGATGCCGGTTGCCCCCTCGGTGTCGACCTCGAAGAACCCGATCTCGACCCCGCCGGGGAGCACGAAGTCGAAGACACCGGTCATGTGCACCATCTGCAGGGTGTTGCCTGCGAACACCGAGACGACCTGCTCCTCGGAGTTGACGGTGTTGTTGGCGTGGCCGTTGACCGCCGGGTCACGCCAGCCGAGGTCCTGGTTGAGCATGGCGTCCGACTTGACCGTCGCACGCGCGACGTTGGTCAGCACCAGCACGTTGACGGAGCCGGCGATGCCGACCTCGTCGGCCTGGGCAACGCTGCGGGTCCAGGTGTTGAACACCCGCGACTTCAGGCCCAGGGTGCCGTCCATGTACTGGTTGATCGCGTCGTAGTTGTCGCCCTTGAGCATGTCGATGAGCTCGCCCAGTGTGGAGGGGAAGAACTCGTCGGGTCGGGTGCGGAACGGGTAGCTGATCGACCCGATGATTCGCATGGCACGCAGGGCGTCGAGTTGCGCGCCCGACTCGACGGTGGCCTCGGCGGTGTCGAGGACGACGGCCACCGAGACGGCGGCACTGATGGCCGCCTTCTTCTTGCCCTCGGCATCGGGTTGCGGTTCGGTGCTGCTCTCGGCGCTGAGCGACAGTTCGTGCGAGATCGTGGCGTTGACCTCGAGGTCCTCGTTGGACTTCAGGATCGCGGTCGACCCGGCCGTGGACCGCACGACGTGGTCGGCGAACACGAAGGCCAGGGCGCCGGCGACGCTGAGCGACGACGATGCTCCGCTGCCGCCCTTTCCGGCGTTGGCGTCGTAGTCGGCCGTGAGCTCGTCGAAGATGCTGTCGAAGATGCTCGATCCGGAGCCGGGCGCGTCGTCGTCGGCATCGTCGGGGTCGGACGGATCGGTCTTGGTGATCCCCGAGGTCGCACTCGCACCGTTGCTGGCATCCAGTGAGGCCGAGGCTCCGAGCCCCGTCGCGAGCCCGGAGTCCAGGACGTGCAGGGCCGCGAGGAAGTAGCTGCCACCCGGTCCGACCGGCCCGATGTCGATGGCCACGCCGGCGCGCGCCTCGTTCTCGCTCTCGGCGAGTTGGATGACCTGCTTGTCGACGAAGCGGAAGTCCCCCTGGAGGTTGAACTGGTCCACGGCCGTGATCACGTAGTACTGGCCGCCGTCGACCAGCCCGTCGATGTCGGGCGAGCCGTCGTCCTTGGTGTACTTGACGGCCTGGCCCAGCTCGAAGGTGTTGCCGAGCAGCGAGAAGTCCACCGGTGATCCGACCCCGGTGAAGGCGGGGTTGTCCAGCACGATGGTGTCGGCATCGGCGTCGACACGGTCGGAGTCGAAGGTCTTGGTGTTGACCGCCGCCCTGAGGTCCGGCGTGGGGCCGTTGGTCAGGATGATGGCCTCGCCGCGGTAGGCCCCCAGCTCGCTCTCGGCCAGTTGGATCGTGAGTGATTCGTCGAAGGCGGTGTCCGGGTCGTCCTCGACGCGGATGACGTTGTACTCCTGGCCGTCGACCAGCCCACCGGCCAGGGCGCCCAGGGACACGCCCCCGATGCTGTTGCCACGCCGGTTGGCGTAGGTCACGGCATCCCCGGTGGTCAGCGCGATCGGCCCGACGTAGATGCTGTTGTTCACCGGATCGACGTACCCGAGCTCGCCGGGACCTGCCGTCGGGTCGAACTCGAGCTTGACGGTGTAGCCGTCGTCAGCCAGGGCCGTGATGTCGCCGTCGACCTCCGTGAAGATCCTGGCCCGGGAGAGGTCGATGGCCGCGGCCAGCCCGGCCGTGCCGTCGGCGTACATCCCGGCCTCGGCCGACGTGCTGGACGCGACCTCGCCGGACGCGTTGAAGTTGGCGGTCTTGCCGGCGATGATCACCGCACCGGGGGCGAGCCTCGCCGTGGCGTTGGCCTCGGCGTAGGCGACCGCCAAGGACATGGCGGTCATCGTCGGGTCGACCGGGACGTCGCCGAGTTCGCGCTTGGTCTCGGTGGTCATCGACGCCGTGGCCGAGGCCGATGCGGAGAGGTTGGCCTCGACGGCCGACTCGATGAGCACCCCGGTCAGGATGTCGAGCAGGGCCGTGACGATCGCGCCGGCGTAGCCGATGCTGATGGTCTTGCTCTTGGCCTCACCGGTGGCATCGGCACCGGCCGACACCGCGATGCCCAACGTCCCGGTCGAACGCACCGTGGCGCCCTCGCGGATCGTGAGCGTGGCGTTGTAGACCTTCTGCAGCACCTTGACCGGCAGGGGCAGGAGGTCCGTCACCTTGGACAACAGCGGCTGGATCACGAAGTCGTTGACCAGCGTGGGGATCCCGAGCACCTCGGCGAGCGACCGATCGGTGGCGTCGGCGAGCAGGAAGATCTCGCCGCCGGTGATGGTGGCGCCGGCCCCGACGTCGAAGACGACGTCCTTGGACAGGAACGGGACGGGCAGGGGGTTCAGCAGGTCGGGCACCAGCAACTGCCGTGCCCACAGGTTGAGGTAGCCGTCCTCCTGGAGGTCGGGGTCCGGCTCCGAGGTGTTGAGGGCCGAGATCGTGACGCCGGGATCGACGAAGATGCGCTCGGCGAGGGCGTCGATGCTGCCGCCGTCGGTGAAGATGCTGCCGGCGAAGACGATCGTGTCGATCCCGCCATCCCCGACCGCGACATTGGGCGAGAGCGCATCGTCCAGCGTCTCACCGAACAGGCCGAGGTCACCGCTGAAGCCACTGTCGAGCGACTCCACCCGGATCAGGTCGTTGCCCAGGCCGGCCTCGATCACCAGGGCCCCGGTCGGGTTGGCGAAGTCGACCGTCTCGAACACGACACCGAGCGTCGACCCCACGATCTGCATGCGGCCGGCCGTGGGGTGGTTGCGCAGGACGATCTCGTCGTCGAACGGCGTCCCGAAGAAGGTCAGCGTCCCGATCGGGTCCTCGATGACGATCGGTTCCATGCCGGCGTAGCGGAGCACGACGCCGTCACGGATGATCGTGCCGCTCTGCGGCCCCGTCACCTCGTAGTGCACGACACCGCTCGCGCCCGAGAGCACGACCGTGTCGAAGCCACCGTCGCCCCCGGCGATGGTCCCCGCGATCGATCCGCCGGCCGCGACGACGAAGGTGTCCTCGTTGTCGGCCGCGCCCACCAGGTGCTCGAACCGGAGGAACGTCACGCCGGCCACGGTGCCGGCACCCTCGCCGGTCACCGACCACGACTGGTCCGTCGACGGCCCGGCCAGCGTGTCCGACCCACCGCCACCGTCGATCGTGATCGCCACGGACGCTGCGGTGCCCGTCACGGCGATGCGATCGTCGCCATCACCACCCAGGACACGCAGGTCGCGGCCGGTCGGTGCCCAGTCGAGACCGTCATCGCCGACCCATGCGACACCACTCCCGTCGATGGCCAGGGTGTGGTGCAGGACCGCGCCGGCCGCGGCGCCCACGCTGGCGATCACGCCGTCGTCGACCCACCGTGATGCGACGCCCACCAGGGCGACCACCAGGGGACCGTCGGGGTCGTCGGTGACCACCGTCAGCGTCGCCGCCGCCGTGCCGGGGGCCCCGGCGGTGAAGGTCACCGAGATGACGGCCTGCCCACCGGGCGCGATGTCGGCGGTGGTCCAGGCGACGGCGAACGTCCCGGACCCGTCCTCCAGGGTGACGTCGACCAGTGCGAGGGGACCGTCGCCCACGTTCGTCACGACGACGTCCACGGAGCGCGCCTGGGTGGGGACGACCCGGCCGAAGTCCACCGCCGAGACACCGTCGGCGGAACCGAGTGCCGTCTCCGAACTCGAGCTCGGGTCGCCGGCGGCCGCACTGGCGGCGACGCTCGACGTGTCCACCGTGCCGATGGCAGGTGTCGTCTCGCTCGCGTCGTCGGTCGCCGCGGCAGCGGGCTCGATCGAGGTCGAACCGTCCGCGTCCTCGGTGTCGTCGGTGCCCTGGTCGTCGCCGGTCTCGGCCGCGGCGTCCTGGTCGCTCGCCGACGCGTCCGTGGCCGACCCGTCGTCGTCCGCGACGACGTCGTCGGACGGCGCCGCGGCATCGGTGGCCACCTCGTCGGTGTCCGAGCCGGTGGCGGGATCGTCGACCTCGGTCGTGGACGCGCTCGCGGCCACCTCCTCGACGGCGTCGGCGGCCTCGTCGACCGACTCGTCCACCGATTCGGGGGCCTCGTCGACCGGGGCAGGCACGGTGTGGGTCTCGCCCACGGCCAGGGCGGGTTCCATGAGCCCGTCACCGGCGTGGTCCAGGCCGGCGACGTGGCCGAGTTCGTGGCGCAGGACGGTGCCGAGGTCCATCCCGTCCGACCCCCAGCCATGCCCGGCCGCGGTCGCGTCGACGGTGATCGTGTGCCCGCTGGTGGACGCCAGCTGGTCCCCCGACAACTCACCGACCGTGGCGGTCGTGCCGGACAGGTCCACGCCGGGCTGGGCCGCCTCCCACGACGCGATCGCCGCGGCGAGGGTCCCCGCCAGCTCGCCACCGTCGAGGTCGGCGACCTCGTCGCCGGCGGCAGACCCGCTCGCCGCCACCATGTTCTGGGCGGCGTGGGCGGGCACGACCTCGGACCAGAAGTCGCGGCCCTGCTCGAACAGGCCACGCAGGGCCCCGGTACTGGGTGCGAGGATCGGTCGGGGGAGCAACTGGCTCGCGGCCTCGAACGCATCGAGTCGTGCCGACACGGTCCCGAGCGGGCTGACCAGGGGCACCAGCAGCAGGGCAGCGAGCAGCGCAACGATGACGCGCCGTGGTGCCCCGATGGAAACTGTCACTCGCCCCAACTTGCTGCTCGTGCCGCCCGACCCCCAGGCCGAGTGCGCTCGGCGACTCTCGCTCGCCGTCCCGGGGTTGTCAAGCGGCCCCCCTCGATCGGGGGCTCGCGTGCGCCTCACCGGTGCCCTCCGGGGGACCCCAACCCGAACGGATCACCCCGTCGAGGCGCTCCGACGGTCCCGCGGGCGGGCAGGACACGTCGCGAGGGCATGCAAGTGACCGAGACGTGACGACGAATCGGCTCCGGATCCCCTTCGATCGGGAAGCAACGCTTGTGAATCATGGATCGATCCCGTCACCAACGCGTGTCAACGGGCGATGCGCCCTGTTCCCTGTCCGGGCATGAACTCTCGACCTCGACTCGAGACCGAGGGAGGGATCGGCGGGGGCGGACGGGGCACGCGCACGGGGTGCGTTCACCGGGGTCGGCCCTTGTCGTCGTCATCGATCGTGATCGTCGTCGACGTGGTCGAGCCGAGGGTCGCCCCGGTCACGACGGCCAGGTCGACGGCGAACCACTCGGTGCCCTCGCGACCGTTGTCCCCCACGATCGACACGTCGACCGTGGCCACGGTCTGGCCCGCCGCGAACGTCACGGTGAACGTCGCCGGCACGAAGTCCTCGCCGGCCTGGGCGGACCCCGCCCGCGTCGTCACCGTGATCGTCACGGGCACGGTGGTCGGCTCGGACAGCTCGATGCGCAGCGGCACGGCGTGGGTGGCGTCGGTCTCGTCCACGGTCAGCGACGAGGCGGTCATCGACACCGTCGGCACGACCGGCTCGGGTGCGGGCTCGCCGGGCGTGTCGCCACCGTCATCGGGCTCCGGGGCGGTCGGCTCGTCGCCGGGGTCGTCGCCCGGATCGCCCGGATCGTCCTCCGGTGGCGGGGCGGTCGTGCTCGTGGTGGACGACGAGGCCATCAGCCCGTCGGTGCGCACCCGGACCCGTTCGACCGACAGGGTGCCGGCCAGCGCGAGGAACCCGAACGCGCCGTCGGCCACCGCCGCGTTGAAGGCCAGGCTGGTCACGAACGCACCGTTCAGCGTCACGCTGACCGACGCACCCTTGATGACCACCATCAGCACATGGTCGACGCCGGCCGCCAGCGACCAGGACACGGCCGCGTCGACCACCAGGCCACCGCGGGGTGACACGTGGCCGACCTGGACCTGCTGACGTGCCAGGTCCAGCAGCACGAACTTGGTGTCGTCCACCCCGTAGGTGTCGAACGACAGCCCGGCCCGACCCCCGGCGGACACCCGCAGCGTGGTCGTCAGCTCGAGGTAGGCGTTGGCCTGCAGGCGACCACCCGGGTCCACGGCCGCCATCGCCGGCGTGGCGCCGCTGACGGTGGTGGTCAGGCGGCCACCGGTGGCGGTCCACGTCCCGCTGGCGGGGGGCCGGGCCACCGCCCCGAAGCCGTCGTCGAACTCCTCGGTGAGGTCGAGGGTGATCGTGGCGGGCAGGACCTGCAGGGTGAAGTTGTCCAGCCGCCCACGGGCGTTGTCTGACCCGAAGCCCACCAGGCCCTTGTTGAGGGCCACCTGCTCACCGTTGAGCATTCGGGGTGCGAACGTGTGGGTGAAGAAGTCCCGGCCATCCATCGCCACCCACACGACCGTGCCGTTGACGTAGATCACCAGGTCGTACCAGCGGCTGTGGCGCACCCCACCGGGGACCGACGACTGCGTGACGACGTGCCAGCCAGAGGCGTCCCGGTATCCCATGACGAGCTTGTTGGTCGCGTCGTCGATCCCGGCGAACTTGAAGTCGGTCGGCGAGAAGTAGTCGAAGATCACGTACGCGTTGGACTTCCAGCCCCCGGTGGCCTTGTCCATCCAGACCCGGGCGTGGACCTCGTAGTAGATCGGGAGGTAGGCGTCGGCGTAGAGGACGGCGGCCGCGTCGCCACCCAGCGAGCTGGCACCCACCGACAGGACGCCGCCGGAGACCTCGAAGCTGCCGGTGTCACGCACGAACCCGGTCAGGGCACCGTCGTTGAAGTCGGCCGAGCGCAGCACGTCGCGACGTCCACCCGGGATGTTGCCCGGCTGGGGGTCCGATGGCCCACCGGTCTGGTCCTGCCACAGGCCGTGGTCCTGCTGGACGATCAGCCCGAGCTCCCCGTACGGCTCGCCGTTGCGCTCCTCCTCGGAGCCGACCGCGCTGGCGATCGTCGGGTCCGCGCCCTGGCTGGCCGACAGCGCGTAGAGGAACTCGAACAGCCACGGCGGCACCTGGCGCGACACGGTCGCGATCCCGAACGGGGCGAACGGCACGATGTAGGAGTTGAACTCGCCCACCCAGTCGATCAACCGGTCGCCACCGGTGTTGCCGATCAGGACGTCCAGCCCGGCACCGCCGTACGCCCGGTCCTGGTACAGCGGATGCGTGTCCGGGGTGTCGTTGGGCGACGGCTGGATCTTCTTGCCCTTCTGGTCGCCGAACGCGCCCTCACCCTCCACGGTCATGACGTCGTCGGCGTTGAGCAGGTCGTTGCCCCAGCCGCCGTACATCGAGTCCTGCCCGGTGCCACCGACCAGCCAGTCGTTGCCGAGGTCCCCGAAGATCGCGTCGCCACCGTCGGAGTGCCGGTGCGCGTAGGCCAGGCAGGTCCCGTTGGGTGCGAGGTCCACGCACCCGTCCATGGTCGGGCCCTCGTCGCTGTAGAGGTTGAGGAACCACACCAGTCCGGACTGGCCCTTGTTGACGGTGCCGTCGGCGTTCAGCAGGATCGTGCGGCGCGGGTCGTACTCGTCGTAGAGGGCGAACTCGCCGAGGCGGTCCACGATCGGCCCGTTGTCGTGCCAGGCGTCGTCGTCCTCGCCGAAGTGCAGCAGGTCGCCGGGGTTGTACGGCCGTGTCCAGTCGGTGCGGTACGCATTGTCCAGCAGGTCACCGGTCGCACGGTCGAACACCTGGGTGTAGCCGTTCCAGATGGCCTCGCCGCCGGCGATGGCGTCGTCGCCGGCACCGCCGTGCAGGAAGTCGCCGCCGATGCCGCGGGGCAGCCCGACCGGCGGGTTCTCGTTGTTGCGCTGGCCGACCACGCTCGGGTAGTTCGGCAGGATCTCACCGCCCAGGCCCCCGAAGATCACGTCGTCGGAGTTGTTGGCGTCGAACAGCTGCTGGTCGCCGCCCGAGGCGTTGGGGGTCAGGTTCATCGGGGTCAGGTCGACCGTCTTCTTCAGGTCGCCGTCGATGTTGATGATCGCGGTCTGGACCTCGCCCGGGCTGGAGATGTACTGGTCGAGGTAGTCGCCACACAGGACCGACTTGTTCTCCGGGCAGGTGCCCATCGGCTGGAAGGCGGTGATGCCGTACAGCGGCTCGGAGAAGCACGTGCCGCTGCCACTGCCGGTGCACGGCGTGCCCGACTCGGTCCAGCCGGTGTCGCTGTTGCGGCTGGTGAAGATCCGTCCGTCGTCGCCGAGGATGCCGTCCTGGCCCACGCCGCCCGACAGCCAGTCGTTGCCCCAGCCACCGATGATGTCGTCGTCGTCCGCGTCGCCGTACACGACGTCGGAGCCACCGCCGACGTAGATGTCGTCGTCGCCCAGCCCGCCGTGGACCTCGTCGTTGCCGAACACCTCGACCCAGCCCGGCGACTCGACCATGTTGCGGCCACCCGGGTCGGGGATCGGGAAGTGGTCGCTGCAGTCGTCCACGGTCTGGCTGCCACCGGTGTGGCACTCGCCGTCGCCCAGGCCGAACCGGTCGGGCCGGAAGTCCGGGCCGCCCGGCGTGTAGTCCAGCAGGTGGACGCCGCGGACGACGACCGAGGCGCCGTACACGTCGTCCCAGGCGTACTCGACGTACTTGGTGCCGCTGTCGCAGCCGTAGGTCGCGTTGCCGGGGGTGTTGTCGCAGACGTCCGTGCCGTTGGTCCCGGTGATGCGGATGATCCGGCCGTTGTCGCCGACGATCACGTCGGCGTTGTCGACGTGGCGCGCACCGGGCACCGCGTCGCCG
Source organism: Salsipaludibacter albus (assembly GCF_019798055.1). Taxonomy (GTDB): domain Bacteria; phylum Actinomycetota; class Nitriliruptoria; order Nitriliruptorales; family Nitriliruptoraceae; genus Salsipaludibacter; species Salsipaludibacter albus. The sequence goes on from NZ_JAHOPH010000005.1 coordinate 86,029, forward strand.
GGGTCGATCCCGCCGTTGTCGTTGCGGTCGGTGTGCAGGCCCGAGTCGCCGAACAGGATGTCGGCGCCATCGGGCCGCAGGTCGACCCCGGTGTCGACGTCCAGCTCCGGGTTGCTCGCGGCCAGCTCGGCGGCACGCTCGTCGTCGAGGCTGAAGAAGTCCGAGCTGCCACCGACGAGGTCGTCCTGGCCGAGGCCACCGAAGACGATGTCGTTGCCGCCACCACCCTCGACGTAGTCCTGGCCGTCGGTGGGCGCGTCGAACGAGGCGACCAGGTCCAGGTCACCGACCAGGTCGCAGGTGCCGGCCGCGGTCGGCGCGTCGTCGTCGGGGTCGGCGGTGGCCGGGCACCCGTCGGGGGTGCGCGACGCACCGACGTGGTGGTCGGCGGCGTGGGCGGACTCGATGCCGCCGTCGCCCTGGATGATGTCGTTGCCCAGCTGGCCGAAGACCATGTCGTGGTCGCCGCCACCGGCGAGGTAGTCGTTGCCCCAGCTGCCGACGCCGAACAGGCCGTCCTCGAAGGCGACGTTGTGCCACGCGGCGTAGTCGACCAGGTACTGGGCCCACCAGGGGGCGGTGTCCGGGTCGCGGTGGTCGCGTGCCTCACCGTCGGTGAGCAGCTCCCCGCTGGTGTCGCCGGTCGGGGTGGACCCACACTGGCTCATGTCCGAGCGGCTGTAGATGATCTGGCCGCACAGCGTCTGGAACCGACCGGAGGTGATGTCGCCGGTCTCGACGTCGGTGGAGTCGGGGTCCTCGGTGATCCGCGGCGTGCGGTCCAGGACGACGTTGTCGCCGAACACCAGGTCGTCGTCCAGGTCGCCGTCGGCCATGTCGTGGCCGGCCTGGCCCAGGATGACGTCGCGGCCGAGGCCGCCGTAGATGACGTCGTCGTCACCGTTCTGCAACGCCACGGAGCTGATCCGGCGGACCGAGGCGATCCGGGTCGTCTGGATCTTCTGCAGCAGCGGGCTGGGCAGGTTGGGGTCGGCGACGTGCTGGTCGACGCGGATGTGGTCGCCACCGATGATGTCGTCGTATGCCCACTCCGGCCCGTCGCCGACGGTGCCGTCGGGCGAGCCGCAGCCATCGGCGAGCTGCCAGATCGTCGGGCAGCCACCGTCGCCGTGCAGTTCGTCGCGTCCTGCCTCCATGAGGTCGACGTTGTCGAAGACGCTGGTGTTCGTGGTCGGGATGGTCAGCCCGCGGGTCAGGATGTCGACGTTGATGCCCGAGTCGCCGTACACGTGGTCGGTGCCACGCTGGCCCAGGATGAGGTCGTCCCCGGAGCCGCCGGCGAGGTGGTCGCCAGCCTGGCTGCCCAGGATCGTGTCGTCGCCCTCGCCGCCGTAGATGGTGACCCCGACCGATGGCAGGTCGGCGGCGTCGCGGTCGGCGAACAGGGCGCTGGCGTCGATGACGTCGTTGCCGGCGTTGGAGTAGGTGTTGGCCACCGGGAACACCCACTGGGCGTCCTCGTTCTCGTCGATGGGCACGTCCACGAAGGGGTTGAACGGCTTGTCGCCGAACACGCGGCCGTCGACCGTGGACGGGTCGCCGGAGTACCAGGCGCCGTCCTGCGAGGTGTCGCCGTACAGGACCAGCGGCGAGTCGGGCCCACCCAGGACCGCGCCGTCGGCCGGGTCCAGCACGATCGTGTCGCCACCCATGCGGACGTCGCCGGCGAGGTCGGGGTCGTGGCCGACGACCGTCAGCGGCACCGTGAAGTACGTCGGCCCGGCGGGGTCGGCGATCGTCGGGGTCAGCGCGGCGCCCCGCAGGGTCAGGGTCGTCGCGGTCACGCCGACGACCGTGAACGGCCCGGCGATCCCGGAGATCTCGACGACCAGGCCGACCCGGAACCCGGCGGCCAGGAAGTCGCAGCCCGAGCACGTCAGGGTCGAGGTCGGCAGCGCCCCGCCGACGGCGGTGTTCACCCGGATCGACATGGCGGCGGACAGCTCGACCCGGCGCGGGTCGACCACGGCCACGAACGCGGCGGCCAACATTCCGACCGCGAGTGGTGTGCCGGTGATCCGCTCCAGCACCAGGATGCTGCCGATCCCGCACCCGTCGTACGGGTCGTCCAGGATGCAGTCGGTGGGCGTGCCCGCGAACCCGGTGATCTCGTACAGCACGCCGTCGATCGTGATGCGCTGGCCGACCCGGAACCCGTCGTCGGCCCAGGCGAGCCCGTCCTCACGACGCACGGTCGCACCGGCGGTGGTGCTGGTCTCGACCTCGACGTCGGCCGTGACGGCCAGCTCCCAGTTGCCGCCGCCGTGGACGACGGTCAGGCCACCGTGGCGTCCCGGCACCTGGAGGGTGGCGGTGCCGGTGGTCGGCTCGGTCGCGCCGGTCAGCGGGGCCAGGGTCATGGTGGCGCCGTCCAGGGCGACGACCCGCCACGAGCCCTCGGTGCCGCTGATCAGCACTTGCTGGCCGACGTCGAAGCCGTCCGCCTCCCAGGTGCCGCTGGGCCGGGTCACGTCCACGTAGCCGTCGATGTCGCCCGGCGTGACCGTGATCGCCCCGTCGTACTCGACCGCGCCCGCCTCGGCGACGGTGACCGTCGTCGTGGACGGGCCGGCGGGGACGACCGCGGCGCCGACCGGGCGCAGCACCAGCGTGGCGTGGGTGACGTCGACGACCTGCCAGGTGCCCACCAGCCCCGTGACGGTGACGTTCTCGCCGACCGTGTAGCCGTCGCCGATCCAGCTGCCGGAACTGCGGGTCAGCGAGACGCCCGGGACCGGGACCAGCAGCCCGCCCGTCACGTCGTCGATCGGGGTGATCGTGACCACGACGGTGGTCTCGGCCGGCGTGAGTGGGTCGAGCGTGCCCTCGATCACCAGGTGGTCGTTGCCCTCGCCCAGCATCAGGTTGACGACCTCGACGGTGGACTGGCCGCCATTGGTGTCGACCACCCCGTCGGCGAAGTTGATGGCGCCCCAGGTGATGCCGCCGGGCACGATCGGGGACTCGCCGAACAGGATGTCGTCGGGGTCGAGGCTGGGGTCGAGCTCGAGGAAGTTGAGCTCGCCGGCCATCCCGAAGCCCGACAGCGTGGTCTGGGTCATGGTCCCGGACTTGTCGGCCTGCGACGAGTCGTCGAAGATGTTGAGCACGTCGATCTGGGTGCTCTCGGGGGCCTGGGCGGCGATGTTGAACAACGGCCCGTCGGTCTCGCCCGGCAGCTTCAACCCGTTGCGCAGGGTGCGGTCCGCGCCGGCGGCCACGCCACCCTCGACGGCCAGCGGGCCCTGCAGCTTGGACAGCAGGTGGGTGGTGGCCGGGAACACCTTGACGTTCTCGCGGCCCGGCAGGCCCAGGTAGTACTGGTCGGCCCGGAACACGACCTCCTTGAGGGTGGAGAAGTCGCCGGCGTCGAAGGTGACGACGGCGGCGATCCGCACGACGGTGACGTCCAGCGTGCCGGTCAGCCAGCCGGGCAGGGTGACCGCGACGTCGGTGAACGGGTCGGTCAGGGTGAACTGGAGCGTGCTGTCCTTGTCGTCGTTGGCACCACGAACCAGGTCGATCTTGAACTCGGCGCACTGGGCCGGGTTCGCGGCGTTGCAGACCCTGACCCACTGGCCCTCGACGAAGCCGTCGTCCAGCCAGCCGAGTTCGTCACCGGTGATGTCGCGGACCAGCTGCCAGCCCCCGAACCACGGGTTCGTGGCGTCGGCATCCTGGCTGACCGTGACCTCGCCGGCGAACAGGCCGCTGCGGACCAGCCGGCTGATGCTGACGTCGTCGTAGCTGCCGGCCGCCGCGCCCAGCGGAGCGGTCAGGGTCAGCGCGTCCTCGGTGACCGACAGGACGTAGACGTCGTAGGTCGACCCGCCGAGGGCGACCCGGACGAACTGGCCGGCTTCGAAGCCCTCCTCGACGAAGCTGCCGAGGTCACTGCCGGTCCCCCGGGTCAGGACCGCACCGGCGAGGTCGATCGTGCCGCGGAACAGCCGGGCCGGGACGTAGCCGCCCACCTCGGCGTAGTCGCCCGGGGTGACCGCCACGCCGTCGACCTCGACCACGTCCACCAGGCCGTCGGTCTCGATGGCGACGTCGACCGGGGCGGTCGGGGCCTTCGTCAGGCGCATCCAGATGCCGTCGCCGGCGCCGGCCATGACCAGCTGGGTGTCGCCCTCGCTCTCCAGCACGACCACGCCCGCGGTCTCGTCGTCCCAGACCTCCACGTCCAGGCGGACCGGCGGCGCGTACAGGCTCGGGAAGGTGTACGGGTCCGTGCCGAACATCCCGGTCGAGCTGTCGTCGAGCTCGAAGCCGATGATCGCGGTGCGCGGGTCCTGGCGGCGGGCGTCGTCGCGGGCGGCGACGACCAGCCGGACCGGGTCGTCCCAGTTCGTGGCGTCGAAGGTCAGCGTCCGGGTCGCGGCGTCCCAGCAGTCGGGGTTGGAGACCGGGCAGATCGCGCCGACGATCTCGATGGCCTGGTCGCTGTCCCCGTCGATGACCACCCGCACGACGACCTGGCCACTGGTCGGGGCGACGGCCAGCCGGACGAGGATCTCGTCGGTCAGGCGGTCGCCGACGTCGCCCTCGATGACGATCGTGCGCTGGTCCTCGGTGGTGGTGCCGGGCTCGACCTCGCTGACGTAGACACCCGGGGTGTCGTTGTCACGCAGCAGCACCTCGACGTTGCGGACGTCGGTGCCGTCGTAGCGGTCGTCGGTCGAGATCACGCTGTGGTTGACCGTCACGACCCGGTCACCCTCGGAGCGCAGGTCGTCGAAGGCGTAGACCCAGACCCGCTGGTCGACGTCCCAGTCGGCCGCGGTGAAGGTCAGTACCAGCGCCCGCCGTGGGACGAAGTCGGAGCCGAGCGCGATGAACCGCTCGCGCTGGAACTCGAACTCGGCGTCGCACGCGACCTGGGTCCCGGCGCACAGCCACAGGGTGTCCCCGGCAGGACTCCCGTCGGCCTCCTCCTGGTTGGAGCGCGTGGCCGAGACGGTGACGTACACCGGTCCGGTCGGGACGGCGGCCAGCCGCACGTCGTAGCCGTCGATCGCGACCGGGCCACCCTCGCGGACCGACGTGAACCCGTCGGTCTCGGTGATGACGACGTTGCCGGTGTCCTCGGTGGCGACGTTGAGGTCGATGCCGTCGACCGGCAACCCGTCGTAGTCGGGGTCGTCGGAGGTGACGCCGAAGTTGACGCTGCCCGAGATGCCCTCGAGCTCGCGGACGATGATGTCCTCGACCACGTCGCTGGTCACGTTGATCGTGTCGCTGCCCAGGCCGCCGATCACCCGGTAGGCGACGCCGTAGGCGGTCGACAGGACGAAGAACTCGTCGTCGCCCTCGAGCCCGTCGACCTCGATGACCTCCACCGTGGTGTAGCGCACGTTCAGGCCGGCGCCGAAGATCCCGGTCTTGGTGATGACGAAGTCGTCGGCGAACTCGGTGCCCAGCACGACCACCTTGTCGAAGCCGGTGCCACCGTCGATCGAGACCGGCGCGTTGATGTTGTAGGAGACCTCGTCCTCGCCGCCACCGGCCCGGATGTCCAGCGGGCGGGCGGTCGAGAAGCCTAGGCCGATGATCGGACGGGCGACCCCGTCGGCGTCGACCGGGATGACCGTCGCGAGCCAGTCGAGCGCGACCAGGGTCGGGTCGGTGGTGTCCAGCGCGTCTGCGGCGGTGCACCGGCCGTCGTCGTTGGCGTCGGCGCGGACGACCGTGCCGGCGATGAAGTTGGCGTCGGCGGCGTTGCAGATCCCGTCGTCGTTGCTGTCGGCCAGGTACTCGCCGTCGCTGCCCAGCGGTGACGAGACGTCCTCGATCGTGCAGTCGCCGTCGAAGGTCACGTCGACGTTGCAGGTCGCGGCCAGGGCGAACGCCCGCACCGTGAAGATGTCGTTGTCGTCGCCGCCCTCCAGCCGCAGCTCGGCCTGGTTGGCATAGACCGTGAACTCGTCGTTGCCGGTGCCACCCAGCACGACCATCGGTGCGTTGGTGCCCGGTGACAGCCAACCCCGCGTGGTCGCGACCAGGGTCGGGAAGGTGTCGGCGGGTGCGACGTTGCCGCCGAGCGCACCGAACGGCGCGGCCACGTCGTTGTCGCCGGCGGTGCCGAAGGTCGCGCGGTGGGTGCCGAAGACCTGCCCCACCTGGAAGGCATCGTTGCCCGCGCCGCCGTCCAGTGTCACGATCACCGAGGTGTCGTCGCTGTAGAAGGCGTCGTCGCCGTCGCGGCCGTGCACGTTCAGGCGGCCGTTGAGGCCCGTGTCGTAGTTGATCCGCTGGACGTTGCTCGACTGGTCGGCCGGCGGGACCTGGGTCGTGTACTGGTCGGGCGTGCCGTGCAGCAGGGCGACGAAGCCGGGCCGGTCGGCGGTCTCGGTCGGGCTGGCGCAGGTGCCGTCGGCGGCAAGGCCGTAGTCGGACTCGGTGTCGATGCAGCGCGACCGACGCAGCAGGAACAGGTCGTCGGAGTCGTCGGTGCCGTACACGAACGCCTCGTCGACCCCGTCGTTGGCCAGGCCGGTGTCGAGGATGTTGATGACCCAGTTGCGCTCGTGGAGGTCAGCCGTCGAGCCGGTGGTGAAGATCTCGTAGGTGTCGGTGTCGTCGCGACCGTCCAGGGTCAGGGTGTGGCCCGCCCCCGGTGCCGCACCCAGTTGGCCGGAGCCGACGTCCATGGACTGGAGGTAGTACACGACGAAGGTGTCCTCGTCGTTGTTGCACAGCGCGACGGTGCCCGCGACGCAGTCGTCGTGGGCGACGTCGGTGCCGTACGCGCGCGTCTTGGAGCCCAGGAAGATGTAGCCGTTGCTGCCCAGCGTGGTCCCGCCGCCACCGGCGACGTACGGGTCACCCGTCGGGTCACCGAACTGGATCACGTCGACGTCGGTGTGGCCGTACACCGTGGTGAGGTCGAGCGGGCCCGGGTTGGTCGTGGACGGGTCACAGGTCAGCGCGGTCGGGTTCTCGCAGCCGGCGATGATCTCGCCTCGCAGCACGATCGTGGTGCCGTAGGTCGGGTCGAGGTCGGCCGGGAGCAGGGCTGCGGCGGTCGCGTCGCCCCAGATGTCGATTGTCTCGCCGGCGAGGATCCGCGAGTTCTGGTGGGTGTCGACGTCGTCACCGACGCGCAGGGCCACGAAGCCGACCAGGGCGATGATCGTGCCGTGCAGCAGGACCAGCAGGTCGTCCTCCCCACGCTGGAAGTCGCCGTCCGCCAGCAGCAGCAGGTCGTCGTCCTGCGGTGCCAGGCGGTGTTCGCGCACGGTCAACCGGACGTCGCCGGTGAACGCCCGCGCCAGCACCAGGCGCAGCTCGTGGTCGGTCTCGGTGACGTAGATCGAGTCGTCGGCCTCGAGGCTGACGTCCTCGCTGCCACCGTCGAAGTTCGAGTCGATCTCGAGGTCGTTGCTGCCGTCCGGGTCCCCGATGCTGGCGGCGGTGTTGGCGCCGCCGACGCTGGTCGTGACGGCCTCCCAGTCGTTGGCGTCGATGTCGATGGTCTGGCCCCGGACGTTCCAGGCGTCGTCGCCGAGCCCGCCGTTGCGGGCGTCGTTGACGTTGCCGTCGATCGTGGCCAGCGAGACGTCGTTGGTGGTGTCGACCGTGTCGACCTGCAGGTCGCCGTCGGTCTCGACCAGGAAGATGCCCGGGGTCGACGCCGCCGTGGTGTCGAAGGCGTTGAGCACGCCCAGCGGCGCCCCGTCGAGGACGTCGACGTCGATCTCGAGGTAGTTGCCCGCGTTGCCGATGCCGCCGACCACGCCGCCGAGGCCCGCCCGCATCGTGATGTTCACCCCGCGGACGTCGGTGCCGCTCGTCGGCGTCGCGGGCGTGATCGACGTGTACGGGTCCGGGCTGGCCTGGGCGTCGTCCTCGGCGTCCAGGATCCGACCCAGGGCCCACAGGTTCACGTCGTCCCGGCTCGACCAGATCGCGTCCACCCGGAAGTCGCCCAGGCGCTCCTCGGCGTTGACGAAGCCGTTCGTCGCCAGGATCACGGACCCGGCCCCGTTGCCATCGGCGTCGGCGTCCACGATGCCGGTGAACGTGACCGGACCCGCGGCGACGTGGTCCACGCTGTTGTGGCGCACCGAGACGTCGTCGCCGGCCTCGAGCCAGGCCGTCCCGCCGGTCGGACGCTCGCCCGCGGTCGGTGCGCCGTCGCCGTCGACGTCGCTCCAACCGGACGCGAACAGGTAGTGGGCGGTGACCGGCGTGGTCCCGGTGGCGAAGTTGCCGAGCTCGTAGTAGGGGCACGGGGCGGTGGCACCCACGGGGGTGCAGTCGGGCCGGAAGAAGCGGTGGTACTGGTCCGGCACGAAGTCGGGGCCGTGCTGGGCACGGTGGACATGGGTGGCACCGGGTCCACCGGGGGTGGTGCGGTCCTGGGACGCCAGGACGAAGATGTCGATGTCGCCGCCGGCCACGATCGGGCCGAAGGAGATGACGAAGGGATCGGTCGCGGCCCGCGCGGCGTCGGCGTGGCGGTGGGAGGCGACCGTCAGGACGATGTCGCCTCCGGCGTCGGCCGTGATGACGATGTCGCGGGTCAGGATGGGCTCGCCCGGGGTGTAGGTGCCGATCGGCATGCGACGCTTCGGGTCGCCTGCGGGCGGGGTGCCGTCCTCGGTGTAGTCGCTCTCGATCAGTTCGACGTTGATCGGGATGCGGTTCGTGGCCGGGTCGGTGTGCGAGCCGATCGAGCCGTTGGGTGCGTCCAGGTCCAGGACGTTGGTGCGGATGAGCTGGTCGGTGCCGTTGGCGTAGCCGCCCGGGTTGACGTAGGCGTCGGTGTACTCGATGTCGCCGCGGTCGGCGCGCACGATCGTGGTGCCGATCGGGTTGTGGACGACACCGTTGAGCAGGATGTCCCAGCCGTTCTCGGCGGGAGGCGCGTTCGCGTTCTGCAGGTTGAGCATTTCGACGATCGTCGGGATGTAGGACGCGATGATCTCGAAGTCGAACGTGGTCCCCAACCCGACGACCGTGTCCCGGAAGATCACGGCCGGGGCGTTGGCGTTCGGGACGTTGGTGACGTTGACCGTGATCGTGTTCGACCCGGGTGGCAGCGACACGTCGATGTCGTTGACCACGATGTCGTGCAGCGACCGGTTGACGATCCGCACGTGGTCCCAGGTCTGCTGGAAGTCGAAGATCGCGGCGTTGCCCCAGATCTGGCTGGAGGGCATCCCGTCGAACTCGTCGGCCTGGAACAGCACGGTCGACGACTGGTCGTAGATGATGTCGTCGAGCACGATCGTGCCGTCGCCGACGGCGGTGCCCGACGTGTACAGGTCGGTGAGCAGGTCACCCTGGCCGTCGACCCCGGTGACGTTGACCAGCTTCGTGATGGTCCCGTCGGCGGCGATCTCGATCTCGGGGTTGGGCTCGCCCAGCAGGATCGCGGTCGACTCCCAGTTGATGTGGCGCGCGGTGTTGTTCGGCGAGGAGCCACTGCCGCCACCGAAGACGATGAAGCCACCGCCGGTCGTGGCGCGCTGGGTCACCGACGAGCCGGTCGCGAGCGCGTAGACCTGCAGGTCGGCCGTGGTGACGAAGGCGTCCCGGACGCCGGTCACCCGCGAGGTGCCGTTGGCGGAGGAGTTCGCCGTGGAGTCCTTCGCACCGGCGAAGCAGTCACAGCGGGCGTTGGCCTTGGCGTGCAGGACCTGCTTCTGGTTCGCCTCGAGCCGCACGGATTCGAACCCCTCGACCATCGCCATCGTCTGCAGGGTGACCGACGTGGTCCCGTAGGAGTGCGTCCGGCTGTCGGCGTCGGAGTCGCAGAAGCCACAGTCGGCGTCGGAGTCGGAGTCCGTCGTCGCGGTGACGTTCGTCTGGGCCGTCAGGGCGACGTTGGCGCCGGTGAGTGTGGCGTTGGTCCGGACCGTCAGGGTGGTGAGCCCGGTCGTCTGGCCGACGTACACGTCGGCGGAGGAGTCGGCGTCCCCACCGAAGGAGCCGAAGTCCGATTCGCCGGTCGCCTCCGCCGACACGTCCGTGAGCGCCGTGGCGGTCAGGTCACCGCCGGCGGTGATGGTGCCGCCCAGGCTGACACTGGTGTGGTGGTCCACGAACGTCTGTGAACGCGTATCCGTCCCACCGATGAAGCCGCCCGAGTCCGACTTCGCGAGTGCGTCGGCGTTGGTGATGGTGCGGCCCTGGACCTGGATGGCGCCGGACGCCGTCAGGCTCGCACCGTCGGCGATGTCGAGCGCACTGTTGTTGGTTGCCCGGGTCGTGGCCCGGCCACCGCTGAACGAGGCGAACCCGCCACCGATGCCGTCGACCGTCGCGAACAGGCTCAGGATCGAGATCGTGTGCACGGCGATCGTGCTCGCCTCGAGGACGACCCCGGACGCGATGTCCAGGTTCGTGTCGAGGGTGCCCGTGGCCGTCGCCTCGACGTTGCGCACGTCGATGGCGCCGCCGCCGGCACCCGAGCCCGAGGCGACCGCCTTCTGGTCGCCGGCCTCGGAGAACGTCAGGGTCGCGGCGCCACCGATCCCGGAGAAGCGACCGTTGTCGTTGCCCGCCAGCGCGGTCGACAGGTCCACGCGCAGGTGTGCGGTCCCGCTGCCCGTGCTGGTCAGGTCGATGCCCTCGTGGGCGAAGCGCTGGCCGGACGCTGACAGGTTCACGGTCCAGTCGGTGCTGCCCAGCTCCGGGTTGTAGCCGTCGACCCGGGTGATCTGCGAGGAGATCAGGATCGGCGTGCCGCCGAGGGTCTGGAGGCGGAACTGGTTCGCCCCGAGCCCGGTCGTGTCGACCAGGTAGGTCGTCCCGTCGACCAGGCCCGGGATCCAGGAGAACTGGGCCAGCGTCAGCGAGTGCTGGCGGTCGTGGTTGGCCTCGGTCTTGCTCGGCGAGAGGTTGACCGGGTTGCGACCGGCCGCGCGTGCGTCGGGGTCACTGCCCGCGTCCCCGCCGTCCGGGAGGAAGCAGTTGGCGTCGGCGGCGCTGCCGACCGCGTCGCAGTACGACGTGTGCAGCGTGATCTGGAACGCGTTGATGACGTGGACGAAGTACATCGCGCCGTTGGTCAGGCCGAGGTTGAAGCCGTCGAGGCTGCGGTAGATGACGGCGTCACCGTTGCTGTAGGAGTGCGCCAGCCACAGGTTCGGCGTCGTGGTCGAGGGCTGGCCCACGTAGATGCGGTGGTTGTTGACCTGGTTGAGCGGGAACGACGTGCCCGTGTTCGGGCCGGCGCTGCCATTGCTGTTGACGTCGACCATGGCGTTGATGAACAGCGTGGTGGCGTCCGGGGCGCGGTACGTGACGTTGAGTCCGTCGGCGAAGCCGTGGTTGGTCGTGGTCGTGATGACCTCGGTACCACCGTTGATGCTCGACACGTTCCGCGAGTTCTCGCCCTGGCCGTCCGGCAGCAACTTGATCGTGAAGTCGTCGATCACGTTGACCGAGTAGCGCTGCCCGTTGGCCAGCCCGGTGATCTGGCCACCACCGTTGGTGTGGTAGTAGACCGACTCGCCCTCGGCGAAGTTGTGCTCGACGTTGAAGGTGATCGTGTCGTTGGCGGTGCTGACCTGCGAGCCGGCGTTGAAGGCGTTGCCCAGGTACAGCGACGTGCCGTCGCGGTAGATGACGTTGTAGGCCTGGCCGCTGTCCAGGGAGCAGCAGGCGCCGCTGTAGACGATGGTCTCGCCACCGCTGAGCTGGTGGGCCAGCGGCACGCCCGCACCGAGCGCCGTGAACGTGACGAAGTTTCCGGTCCCATCGGAGCTGAGGACGGTGCCGTCGCTGGCCTGCGACCCGCCGCCGCCGTGCTCGGCCGAGATGGTGATCGTCCCGCCGGCCCTGACGAGGTTGGTGTCGTCGAGGGTGACGGACACGTCGGGGTTCATCGTCACGCTGGAGTTGAAGTCGGAGATGTTGAGCGCGCCACCGCTGGTGCCGCGCGCACGGGCGTCCGCGTCGCTGACCTGGTTGCCGCGGATCGTGACGTTGCCGCCGACGTTCACCGTGGTCGTGGAGGTCCCGAAGGTCACCGTGAGGTCGGGCGACGTGTGGGCGTGGGCATCGCCACCGGCAACGGTGACCGCGCCACCCGCGCCGGCCTTCATCGACGCGTCACTGGTGGAGAACGCGATCGCGAGCACGTCCAGCGAACCGGCCCCCACGGTGGTCGTGGTGCCGACACTGCCGTCGAAGTTGGTGGTCGTCCGACCGTTGGCGAACGCGTCCGTGGACGTGCCGGCATCGATGGAGACGGCACCGACGGCGAGCGAGCTGACGGCCGCGTTCGCCTCGTTGCGGTTGTAGGAGGCGATCTCGACGTTGCCGTTGGTCGTGGCGAAGGTGGCGCCGGCGGCGACCGACGTGACGACGTCCGCCGCGGCAGTGGCGTCGACGTCGGCCGCGACGCCGGCGACCAGGCCGAAGGCGGTGTTGGACGCCGAGCCGAGCGCGCCGTTGCCGTTGATCGGCTCGGTGGTGCCGTAGTTGTGGCGGGCAGCGACCTCGATGGTGCGCCCGGTCCCGGCCGTGATGGACGCCGAGCCCTGGACGGTGGTCAGGACCGTCGGGTCGTGGTCGGCGTCGGCCCGCGTGATCGACACGCCGACGATCGCCCCGGCGACGCCGGTGGCGTGGGCCTCGGTCTTGCCCGTGAAGGAGGAGCGGATCCGGACGTCGCCGGTGGTGGCCGTCAGCTGGGAGTACGCGCCGACGGTGGCGCGGGCCGTGCCGTCCTGGTGGGCGGCCGAGGTGGCCACGCCCACGGCACCGAAGAGCGAGAACGAGTTGAAGCGTGGCGACGCGTTGATGTTCGACGTCAGCGAGGAGTCGGCGGTGATGCCACCGCTGCCGGTCGCGGTCACCACGGTCGGGTTGCCGACCGAGCCGGATGCGCCGCCGCCGAGGCGCCACATCCCCGTCCCGTCGCCCGGGTCGTTGGCGTTGGTGGAGGCGTGCGAGCGAACCGCGGTGTAGTCGTTTCCGCCGAAGGTGACGACGTCGCCCTGGTAGTAGGTCTGGCCCGAGGCCCAGGCGCCACGGACGCGCTGCGGGCCGATGCGCACCGCGGCCGAGCCGAAGTCTTCCGCATAGGCGTCGAGCACGTCGACGTCGAGCAGCAGTGCGAAGCCGGTCGAGTCGATCGTGACCGAGGCCCCGTGGACGGCGGTCGCGTCGAGGTCGACCCTGGTGGCCGTGACCTCGGCGCCGTTGCCGATCCATGCACTCGTGTCGCTGCTGATCCGGCCCCGGGCGGTCAGGGCCGAGATGCTCAGGCCACCCGAGACGTCCATGCCACTGATGGTGGGGGAGGACGTCGCGGTGTTGGTGCCGGTCATCACCAGTGCACCGGAGATGTTGACGATGGCGTCGTCACCGACGAAGACGTCCACGTCGTGACCCACGTTGGCCTCGACGGCCGACGCGGTGATGCTGATCGCGGCGCTGAAGCCCACGTAGTCGATGTCGGCGTTGGCCAGGCTGGTGGCGGTCGCGGTCAGCGTGACGTTGCCCGCGCCCGTCTGGCCGGCGTCGTCCTCGTCGACGATCCGGGCCCCGTTGCCGATGAACGCGCGGGTCACCGAGCGGAGCGTGATCGAGCCCCGGGCTGCGTCGTAGTCCTGCGGGTCCGCCGGGGTCGGTGGCAGGAAGACCACGTCGTCGCCGATGATGGCCTTGGCGTCGAAGACGTTGATCCCGATGATGCTGCCACCGCCACCCATGGCCACGGCGTTCGCGAGGGTGTTGGGCGAGGTCGCCGTCGCGACCAGGGCGTTGCCGCCGAGGTCGACGGACGCGCCGTCGCCGACGAAGGCCTCGACGGCCCGGCTCACCCGTGCCTCGGCGGTCAGGACGGCGACCGCGATGGCGCCGATCGTGATGCCGCCGGCCGTCGCCGTGGCGGTGGCCACCGGCTCGGTCGCGGTCAGGGTCACCGTGCCGGCGTACAGCGCGGTGTTCGGCCCGACGTACGCGCTGGTGAACCCGGCGAGCTTGGCCTCGGGGAACAGCACGTTGACGCCCAGGACGCCACCCGCGGCCGCGAGGTTCACGGCCGTCGCGACCGACGAGGTCGTGGCGCTCAACGTCACGTTGCCACGGCTCGTGCCGTTCGCGGACCGGATCTCGACCGCCCGCGTGCCGGCCGGGTTGGCCGCGTCACCGAGGCCACTGCGACGGACCGGCTGGCCGATGAAGGCCTCGGTCCGGCTGGTGACGACGGCCTCGGAGCCGGCGCCGTTGCCGCCAGCCAGCCCGATCGCGAAGGAGAGGGTCGTGGCCGTGGCCGCCACGTCCCCGTTGGCGGTGACGGTGAGGCCGTTGGAGTGGATCACGGCGCCGTCGCCGATGTAGGCGCGCGTGGTGCCCATCGCCCACGACGTCGGGATCAGCACGTTCAGCGCGATGGCGGCGACGGTGGCGGCGTTCACCGTGGTGATCGCGTCGATGTCGGAGGCCGCGGTGATGGTGATGGCGCCGGTCACGGCCACCGTGGCGTCGGGGTTGCCGCCGGCAGTACGCCCGACCGGTGCGCCGATGAAGGCCTCGACGGACCCGTCGGTGATCGCCTCGGCGACGACGATGGCCGCACCGATCAGCGCGGCGACGTTGACCGCGTTGCCGTTGGCCGTTGCCTGCATCTGCAGGCGTGCGCCCGGAGTGCCGGCCTGCAGGGTCAACGCGTCGGCGACCAGGTCGACCCCGTCACGGACGTAGGTGCCGGCGTAGCCGGTGACCCGGGCCGTCGGGGCGAGGACCCCGAGGTTGACCGTGCCGATGCCGATGCTGTCCGCGTTCGCCTCGGCCAGGAGCTTGGTGTCGATGACCAGTTCGATCGTGCCACCGGTGCGGACGAGGACGTCGGTCTGGACGTTGCTCGCGTCGATCGAGCGGTGCGCACCGATGAACGCCTCGACCTCGGAGTCGTTGGTCGCGTCGGCGTCGATGATGCCCAGGCCGATCAGGGCCGAGACGCCGATGCTGGTGGCCTCGGCGAGTGCCCTGAGCGTGGGCGCGCTGGCCCCGAGGTGGATGTTGTCGGCCACCACGTCCACGCCCTCGCCGATGTAGGCGCGGACCTTGCCCGCCAGCGTCGTGGTCGGGAAGAGCACCGAGACCGACACCAGGCCGACCGCGGCGTTGAACAGCTCCGGCGTGGCCGTCATCACGGCGGTCGCGTCGACGTCGAGGTCACCCGCCAGGTCGATGTGGGAGATGTCGCTGACCGGCGCGTCGCCGGCGGCCGACCCGACGTGGGCGTCGACCACGCCGGTGATCGTGACGTCGGCGAACATCACCGTGCCGCTGGCCAGGCTGACGCTGACCGCGGTCGTGTCGGCGTCGGCGTTGTAGACGCCGTTCGCGTCGATGTCCAGGCTCGGTGCGTCGATGTCGGCGCCCTGGCCGACGAACGCCCGCGTGGTCCCGGCGACCTCGGCGGTCGGGAACAGGGCGGCGATGGCCACGCCGCCACCGGTGCCGGCGCCGACGTCCGCGATCGCGTCCATGTCGGAGTACGCGCGCACCACCAGCGGCTCGTCGACGTCGATGAGGGTCGTGCCGACCGAGCTGAAGCCCTGGCTGGCACCGACCGGGGTGCCGACGAAGGCCTCGACCACGCCCGCGGTGAGGGCGTTGGCGTCGACCCCCACGCCGGCGATCAGGCCGATCGCCAGGTTCTTGCTGCTGGCCTCGGTGTGGTAGACGATCCGGTTGCCGAGTTCGCCGGCCTGGACGGTGAGCGAGTCGGCGGAGATCGCCGTGCCCTCGCGGACGAAGGCGCGGGTGGCGCCGTGGACGGTGGCGTTGGGCAGCATGATCGACAGCGCGAACAGGCCACCGGCGATCGAGTCCGCCTCGGCGTCGGCGCGCATCTCCGCGTCGGCCTTCACTTCGACGTCACCACTGACGGTGATGTCGGGGCGGTCCGCGCCTCCCTCGACCGTGACGGGCGGCCCGATGTGGGCCTCGACGGACGCGCTGGAGTTGATCGTGGCCTCGGCGTACGCCCCGGCGAGCGCGATCAGCCCGACCGCGACCGGGACGGTGAACGAGACCGCCTCGTAGATCCCGGTGGCCGTGACGGTGAGCGAGTCGCCCTGCGTGACGTCACCGGAGAACTCGGCGCGGGTGGTGCCGCCGATCTCGGCCAGCGGGATCGACACGCCGATCGCGACCAGCCCGCCGGTGCCCATGTGCGACTCGGCGTCGGCGTCCATGTCGGACACGGCATCGACGACGATGCCCCCGTTGGTGCTGACCGTGGAGGCCAGGCCGACCCGGGCCTCGACGTCCGAGCCGCTGCCGACCGTGGCGACGGCGCCGGCGCCGGCGCCGGCGAACAGCCCGGTTCCCACGACCAGCGTGTCGGCGTCCGCATCGTTGTGGCCGGTGGCCTGCACGGTGACGCTGTCGACGGCGCCGCTCGTGGTGGTGATGTCACCGTCGACCCGGGCGTGGACCCGGCCGTTGGTCTCGGCGATGGCCACCGCGATCGACACCGACCCGAGGATGCCGCCGTTGATGATCGAGACGTCGGCGTCGGCGTGGTTGCTCGAGACGGCACCGAGGCGATCGAGCATCCGGGCCTCGACCAGGACCCTGCCGGACGAGACCAATTGGGAGGTGCTGGCGACGATGGCGTCGATGTCGGCGTCGGACGCGATGGTCGCGACGGCCACGGCCCCCGAGACGCCGATCAGGGAGAGGCTGCCGATGATCGCCTCAGCGTCGGCCTGGTGGTCACCGATGGCACGGATCGTGATCGACTGCGAGCTCGTGATGTCGCCGAGGACCTCCACCTGGGTCAGGCCGGAGACCGTGGCGATCGGCACCATCGCGCTGATGCTGACGCCCCCGCCGCCACCTCCGGGCGTGAACACGTCGGCGGAGTTGTGCCCCTCGGCCTGGATGGTCACGTGCCCGGACGGTGTGGCCATGGCGGCGGTCGAGGACAGCTTGGCCAGGGTGGCGCGATCGCTGTCGGCGATCGCGACGGTCGCCCCCAGGGCGATGGCGCCGATGAAGATGTTGATCGCGTCGACGTCGATGGCCTGGTTGCCGGTGGCGACGACGTTGATGCCGCCGCTGCCGACCGTCCCGGAGGAGCCGGCCGACGCCGAGGTGGTCCCGGTCACGTTGACGATCGCCACGGCGGCCGACAGCGCGAGGCCGCCACCCTGGACCGAGATCGCCAGCGACTGGGCGTCGACGTCGGTCGTGGCGCGGACGTCGACCGAGCCGACGACGCCGGCCGTGCCCAGGGCCGTGACGTTGCCGAGCGTCGCGGTCGTGTCACCGTCCAGGTTCGCGACGCCGATGCCGGCACCGGCGGCGGCGAGGCCACCCGCCACGCCGATCGTGATCACGAACAGGTCCCGGTCGGCGGTCGCGTCGACGTCGATGCCGGTCGCGGCCGCCGGGACCGCGCCACTCGCGAACGACGCGACCTGGGTGGCAGTGGCGTTGATCACGACGACCTGCGCACCGACCGCGACGACGCCGCCGCCCCCGGTGAACGCGACCCCGGTGAGGTCCTCGTCGTAGCGCGCGAGCACCTTCACGTGCCCCGCGAGGGCCGTGATGCTGGTACCGGCACCGATCGTGGCGGTCACGTTGCTGACGATGTTGACGACCAGGACGGAGGCCCCGATGGCGACCACGCCGCCCTGGATCCCGCCGGCGATCCCGGTGAAGGTCAACTCCTCCTCGGCGACGACCTCCACGTCGCCACCGGCGATGATCGTCACGCCCGTGCCGATCGAGGCGCTCGTGCCGCCCGGCGAGTCGACCGCCAGCCGGTCCTCGGTCGCCGTCTCCCCCGGTGCGTTGGAGGCGATGCCGGCGCTCGCGCTGGAGGTGGCGCCGGTGATGCGCGTCGAGAGCGGGTCGGTGTCCCCGCTGTCCGTGCCGTCGAGGATGTTGCGGTAGCCGTTGCTCCCGTCGGTGCCGGACGCGGATGCATCGGCCTGCTCGCTCGCGCTGCCGTTCTCGGTCGACAGGGAATCGTCGCTGATCCGCCCCCACGCCTCGGGGTCGTCACCGGTCCCGGGCTTGGTGGCGAGGTAGTAGCGGTTGCCCACGCGGACGATGTCGTTGACGGCGTAGGCCGTCCCAGCGTCCCAGACCCCACGGTCGACCGCGCCGAAGTTGTCGATGAGGTCGCGGTACTCGTCGTCCGCGGCCGAGGCGTCCCTGCCGATGCCGCGCCACGCGGCCGGGTCCTCGCCGATCGACCCGGGGGCGACGCCGTCGTTGGCCTCGATCGCCCGGTAGTACGCCCCGCCGAAGCTGACGATGTCGCCCGTCGCGTAGTTGGTCCCGGCGTTCCACACGCCCTGGTCGGGTGACGGGTCGCCGTTGTCGGCAGCCTCGTCGATGGCCGCCTGTCGCTGTGCCGCCGTGAGGACACCCCAGGACGGGTTCTCCTTGAGTTCGTACACGTTGCCGTCGGAACCGGTGACGATGTCCCCGCCGGCGTACGCCGTGCCGGGAGCCCACGGACCGCGGTCCGCCGCGGCGTCGTAGGAGCCGTCGTCGTAGGTGCCGTCCGTGGCCGTGCCGATCGACCAGACCGAGATCGAGCCCGACACGCCGACGAAGCCGGCGCCGACCGACACGGCCAGCGTGAGGAAGTCCTTCTTCGCCAGTGCGAAGACGCCGACGTCGTGGGTCGCCCAGACCTGCGAGGCGTTGCCGATCGAGGCCGCGGTGTCGGTGCTGACCGACCCGACGTCGACGGCGCCCGCGATCCCGACCAACCCACCTGCGGCACCGCCACCGAGCGTGAAGGTCGAGACGCTGCTGACCGCCGCGACGTTGACGGACTGGTTGCCCAGGCCCGTGCGATCGGCGTTGATCACCGCACCACCCGCGATGCTGGCAGTGGTCGTCATGGTGACGACCGTGACACCGACCGCGCCGGCGATCCCCACCGTGCCGCCACCGCCGGCGATCGCCAGTCCGACGACGTCGGTGAAGGACACGGCCTGGACGGCGAGGCCGCCCATCGTCCCGGTCTGGAACTCGCCACCCGACATGACGTCGTTGTGGATCCCCGACAGGTCCGGCCCGACGCCCTTGGCGTCGATGGTCGCGTTCGCGCCGATCGTGGCGGTCGTGTCCTTGGTCAGGGTCAGCACACCGACCGAGGCGCCGATCCCGACGGTCCCGGCGATGCCCAGGCCGGTGGCCACCATGACCACGCTCGACTCGTCGCGGGCCGACACGAGGATGTCGCCCACGGCGTAGAGCGTGACGCCGGTGCCGACTGTCGCGGCGGTCGTGCTGGTGATGACGATGACCGCGACGGCGCCACCCACGGCCACCGTGCCACCGCCGGCCAGTCCCGCGGAGACCGAGATGATCGATTCGTCGGCAGTGGCCCGAACCTCGATGTCGTCCTCGGCCCGCAGGTGGGCGTCGTTGCCGACCGCGGCCGTGGTGGTGAGGTTCGCGACGAGGACGTCGGCGGCGGGGGCGACGGCCACCGCGCCGGCCAGCGCGAGCGCACCGGCGATGCCCAGGTGCTCGAACTCGTTGCTGGCGGCGACGCGCACCGACTGGTCGGTGTGGGCGTCCGTGACGCCGACGTTGATGGTGACGTCGTCACCGATGGTCGCCGTGGTGGTCGCGGTGACGATCGTGACGGCACCACCGACGTTGACGGCGACCGAACCGGCCGCCCCACCGGAGATCCCGATCGTGGCGATGTCGTCGCGGTTCGTGGCAGTCACGGCGACGCCGCGGAACGGCGGGGTGCTCGTCACCGTCGATCGCAGACCGAACAGTTCGAGCTGGTTCGGCGGCGGCGACTCGTTGGCCGGCAGCAGGGTGTGGTCGGTCCCGATGCCCGCGACGGGGCCGGTGAGGTCGACGATCACGCCGGTCGCGTCGCCTTCCTCGTCGACCGTCTGGAGTCGCACGACGTTGCCGCCGACGACGTCGAAGATGCGGTAGGTGACGCCTTCCTCGAGGCCACCGATCGGCGTGCCACCACCGGCGTAGTAGCGGACCTCGTCGCCGGCCGCCCACGGGTCGCCGTCGGGGCGGTCGTAGGGCAGGGTGATCGTGTTCGCCCCGACGTTCACGTCGAGGGTCGGGTCGAAGGTGGGCGCCGGGGCGCTGGGCGCCTCGGCCGCCACGGCGGACACGATGCGGTGGATCCGGCGCGTCGGCAGGGTGCCGCTGAGGTCGATGATGCCGTCGGCGACGTCGATCTCGGTGAGCGCCAGCTGGATCTGCGTGCCGGACACCACGATGACGTAGTACGTGCGGTCCTCGGTGAGCCCGGTCGGGCCGCCGTTGGCACCCTCGGTGTACTCGACCGCGTCGCCGGTCGTGAACCCGTGTGCCCCGGTGCAGGTGATCGTGTCACCCGCGACGCCCGCAGAGTTGAAGGTGCAGGTGCCACCGTCACCGCTGATGGCGTGACCGGTGCCGGGGGCGTCGAAGATGTTCGCGTCCGGCTGGCCGAGCGCGAGGGGGTTGAGGATCGTCTTGAGGCGCAACTGGTTCGGGCCCAGCGTGCCGCCCGCCAGGTCGACGTAGTACACGCCGCCGTTCTTGAGCCCACCGATCGCACCGGTGCTCTCGTCCGCGGCCGTCGCCGGGTCGTCCAGGACACCGCCGGAGTAGTAGACGACCTTGTCGCCGTCCTCGAGGCCGTGGGCGTAGGGCAGCGTGATCACGTCGGTGGTCGTGTTCACGTCCGTGCTCGGCCGGAACCGCGTCTCGGTGATCGTCGAGCTCGAGGTCCCGGTGGCTGCCGGCAGCGTCAGCGTCCCCTTGGCGACGACGATGCTGTTCGCCCCGATCCATGACTCGGTGGTCTTGGTCACGACCGGGACGGCGGCCGCGGCGCCGATGCTCGCCGTGCCCGAGACCGAGATGTTCCCGGAGATGGCCTGGAGTTCCGTGAACTCGCTCGCAGCCACCCGGATGCTGCCGTCGGCGGTCAGCAGCGAGCCGTCAGCGGGGTTGGGGCCACCGTCGACGTAGGCCTGGGTGGTGATGGTCAGGACCGAGACGTCGGCGTTCACCGTGACGGCGGCGGTGCCCCCGACCGCGGCCCCGGCCGAGATCGACAGGATGTCCTCGGACGAGGTGGCGTCGACGGTGATGTTGCCACGGACCTCGACGTCGGCCGAGCGGCCGATCCAGGCACGCGTGTTCTTGGTGATGACCTGGACGTCGACCCCGACCCCGACACCGGCGGTGCCGCCGATGGCGAGCGCGCCGGCGACCGAGTCGACGATCGTGGTGTCGCTGGCGCTCACCGCGACACCCTGCGACACGGCCGCCCCGGTGTTGTCGTCGTTGACCGTGGTGCCCGCGCCGAGGTAGGCCAGGGTCGTGTCGTCGGTGATGTGGACGCTGGCCGAGCCGGCCACCCCAGCAGTCTGGCCGCCGCCACCGCCGATGGCCAGCAGGAAGATGTCCTGCGACTGCGTGGCGGCCACCGTCAGGCCGATGGCGCCCTTGGCGGCCAGCGTCGCGTTCGCCGCGTTCGCACCTCCGGACGCCTCGGAGCCGACGAACGCGAGCACCGTCGAGGTGCGCACGAGGGTGGTGCTCGACACGCCGATGCCGGCGCTGGAGCCGAAGGCCAGGCCACCCGCGTAGAGCTGGATGTCGTCGGGGTCGGTCGCGGTCACGGCGAGGTCCCCGCCCGCGAGGACCGTGCCGGGACTGCCCGCGGTGCTGCCGATCGAGGCGCGCGTCCCGGTGGTCACGACCGCGACGATGACCGACGCGGAGATGCCAACCGACGTCGAGGCGCCCACCGAGGCGGCGACGGTGAGGATCTCCTCGCCCCCGATGGCGGCGATGGTCACGTCGTCGTCGAAGGTCGCCGTCGCACCGATGCCGAGCTCGGCCCGGGTGTCCTTGGTGACCACGTGGACCGCGATGCCGATGCCGATTCCGGCGTTGCCGAGCGTGCCACCGAGACCGCCGGCGCCGCCCTTGAGCTCGGTCGTCGACGACGCGGTGATCGACAGCCCCTGGTCGGCGCCCGGGGTGAGGCCGTCCTGGTTGATGTCGGCGTCGTCGCCGATCCGGGCGATCGTCGTGAAGGTCAGCACGTCGACGATGACCGAGCCACCCACGGCGACGCCACCGCTGTCGGCCGAGACGGCGCCGCCCAGGCCCAGCGAGGTGATCTCGACGTCGCCCACCAGCGGGATCTCGTCGCCCAGCGCCATCGGGGACAGCGACGACGTGGCGTCCAGCGCGATGGTGCCCGTCGCGTCGATGTCGGCGTCGTCACCGATCGTGGCCAGCGTGGAGACGGTGACGACGTTGACGGCCACCGCGGCGCCGACGGCCGTGTCGCCCAGGGCGCCGGAGGCAGCGAGGTTCTGCATGCCGACCGGCGAGGAGGCGTCCATCGTGACGTCGCCGTCGGAGGCCGTGATCGTGGCACCGCTGCCGATCGTCGCCTCGTTGACCAGGGTGACGATGTTGACGCCGACCGAGCCGGCGACCGCGGTGGAGCTGTTGGTCCCGCCGGCGGCGGCCACACCCCAGACGCGGAACTCGTTGACCGCGTCGGTGACGGTCGTGGCCGAGACGGTGACGCTCTCGCCCTCGAGGGTGGCGTTGGCGCCGACGGTCGCCGTCCCGGCCGCGTCGACGACGTTGACGCCGACGGCGGCACCGATGGCGGTGTCGGAGTCGATCGCGTAGCCGATCGCACGTGCCTCGCCGTCCACGTGGTGGGTCGAGCTGACCTCGACGGGTCCGTTGGCGGCGGTCAGCGACAGTCCGGCCGCCACGAAGGCGCCCGACTGCGTGTCCTGGTTCTCGACCAGCACGTTGACCGCGATGGAGGCCGCGACACCGGTGCCGCTGCTGCTGTTCCCGGTCTCGGACGACGACTGGCTGCTGGCCTCGTCGGTGCCCTCCGTCGAGTCCGGCAGGTCGGTGCTGCTGCCCGAGGTGTTGGGGTTGCCGTCGACCTGGTTCTCGGCCTGCTCGTCCGCGTTCGCACCCTCGTCGCTGTTGTCGGCCTTGCCCTTGGCGCCGGCGGTCGAGTTGGCGCTCGTCAGCGCCACGGAGGTGATGCGCACGGCGACGCCGTCGTCGCCGGAGAGGTCACGGAAGGTCGCGGCGAAGGTGTCGGTCACCACGACGTTGACGGCGATCGCCGCGCCGACCGCGACGTTCTTGCCGCCGGCAGCGGCGTCGGCCTCGACCGAGGACGAGCCCCAGAAGTTCGCCTCGACGGTGACCGCGCCGGTGGCCGCGACGCCCGTGCCGGTGCCGACGCGGGCGCGGGTCGTGACGGTCGAGATCGTCAGGCTGACCGCCGGCGCGACGCCGTTGCCCGAGCCGCCGGTCGCGTCCGCGCCGGCCGCGACCTCGTTCACGGCCTCCTGGAACGTGGACGCCTTCACGGTCAGGTCGTCGCTGCCGGTGAACGCGACGCCGTCCGCGATGTCCGCCGTCGTCGTGACGGTCAGGACCTGGACGGCGACCGCGATGCCGACCCCGGTGGACCCACCCTTGACGCTGGCCTTGCCGGTGGCGATGTCGTGGTTGTTGCTCTGCGCCTCGATGGTGGAGTCGCCCGTGCCCGCGGCGACGGTCGCACCGGTCGGCACGATCGCCGTGGTCGTGACGGTGACGACGTTGACCGCGACGGCACCGCCGATGCCGACGTCGCCGTTGCTGCTCGCGCCGGCCTGCGCGGTCGCCGTGCCCTCGTGGGCGTGGAGGCGGAACAGCTGGTTCGCGGCCGGGGAGGACGGCAGGAACGCGCCGCCGGCGACGGCGTCGTTGGCCGCGACCAGGTCCCACTCGTCGTCGACCTCGTCCCAGGTGTAGACGCCGGGAGCGTCGTCACCGTCGGCCTCGGTGAGGTGGACGTACGCGTCGTCCTCCGGGTCGAGGCGGAACAGGTCGTTGTTGCTCGGCGCACCCGGGTCGAACGGCAGGATGTCCAGCCCGATCGAGCCCTCCGGGAACGCCGAGCCCTGGTCGATGCTGCCACCGTGGACGACCCACGAGGCCCCGTCCCAGGTGTAGACGCCCGGCGCGTTGGCCCCGTCCTGGGCGGTGAGCAGGAAGGCGTCGCCGTTCTCGGCGGGTGCGGAGGTCGGCAGCGTGTCGCCCTCGGGGACGCGGACCCACTTCGCGTCCGAGGACTCCCCACCACCGAGGTCCTGCGAGGACTGGTACTGGTACAGCTCGACCTCCGGCAGCTCGTCGACCTGGTCGACGAGGACCCACTCGTCGTCCCCGTCGTCCCAGCGGCGGACCGGGTCGAGGGTCGAGGCCGCCATCAGGGCCTGGACGCTGACGCCGTTGGCGGTGACGGTGGTGTCCCCGAGCGTCGCGGTGTTGGTGACGGTCAGCACGTTGACGGCGACCGCGGCGGCGATCCCGGCGCTGTCCCCGGACACCTTGCCCTGGCCGTTGGCATCGGCCCGGCCGTCGGCGTTCGCGGCCGCGCGGACGGTCACGGACCCGGCGGCGGTGATGGTCAGCCCGTCGAGGATGGTGGCGGTGGAGGTGGCCCCCGCGATGTTGACCGCGATGGCGGCCCCGACCGCGACCGGCGAGCTCGAGCCGTCGGCGTTGGCGGTGTCGGCCTGCTCACCGTCCGAGCCGGAGGACGCCTCGGCCGGCGCGGTCCCGCTGCCGCCGTTGGCGGTGGAGGTGGTGTCGGCGTGGTCGCGCTGGTTGGCGATCTCGGTGTTGGTGCTGTCCTCGGTCCCGGGGTCGGAGTCGCCCGGGGCACCCTCGGCGCTGGCGGTGGCGTCCGAGACGACCCGGCTGCGGCCGATCGCCTCGACCAGGACGTCGCCCCCGGCCGTGACGTCGCGCTGGAGCTCGGCCGTGAAGTCGTGGTCACCGATCGACAGCGCGAAGGCGATGCCCACCGCGGCGTCACCCGTGGACTCGGCGGCGCCCTTCGCCGTGGACGTGACCAGGTTGTCCGACGGGGGTGCGCGCGCGGCGATGGTCAGCGACCCGGTCAGGGTCAGCGGCCCGCGGGTCCCGTCGTCGGCCACGATGGCCGACCGGCGGACGTTGGACAGGGTGATCGCGACCGACGGCGCGACGGCGACGCTCCCGGCCGCGCCGGCCTCGGCGTGGCTGGTCACGGAGTGGCCGCCGGTGGCCACCACGGACATGTCGGCCGCGCCGGTCGTGACCAGGGTCGCGGCGGCGTCGACCCGCGCGTCCACGAAGTCGTCGACCAGGGCGATCGCGACCGAGGCGCCGATGCCGGCGTCCTCGCCCTCGGCCTTGCCCTTCGGCGTGGCCTCCACGGTGGTCTCACCCGTCGAGGACGCCTCGATCGCGATGTCACCGCCGGAGACGGTCACCTCCGAGCCAGCCGCCAGTTCGGCGAGGTGGTGGACGTTGACGATGGCCAACCCGAGCGACAGCGCGACACTCACCCCGGCACCGGACGCACCGGACACCGCGCTCGCGCCGAAGACCTGCTTCGCGTCGCCGAAGAAGGTGAGTTGGCCGGCCTCGACGGTCAGCCCACCGCCGGCGACGAGTGTGCCCAGCACCCGTGCCTGCGTCGTGACGTCGGCCAGCAGGATCGCGACGGCGACCCCGATGCCCGCGTCCGCCGACTCGGTGATCGCGGAACCGTCCGCGCTGGCCGTCGCGTCGCTGTTGGACAGCGCGCGCAGGGTCGTGGCACCCCCGCTGTCGATCGTCACGGTCGCGGGGATGGTCGCCAGCGCATTCGTCGTGGTGAGGTTGACGGCGACGCCGGCGGCGATGCTGATCGGCCCGGACTCGCTCTCGGCGGCCGGGTCCTCGGCGTCGCCGCTGTTGCCTCCGCCGGCGCTCTCGTCGGCCTGTGCGTCGGCCTGGTTGCGCTCGCCACCGATGATCTCGTTGAGGCCCGCCTCGCTCTCGCCATCGCCGTCCCCGTCGCCGGCCGCAGGCTCCTCCGAGGGGCTCGCGCCCTTGGCCGACGCGACCGCGGTGGCGGAGGTCTCCGACTGCAGGATCGCCTCGATGGTGACGTCGCCGCCGGCGGTGACGTCGCGCTGGGTCGTGGCGATCGCCTCGTGGGTGGCGAAGGTCAGCGCGACCGCGATGCCCAGGGAGAGGTCGCCGGCCGACTCGGCCGCGCCCGCGGCGGAGGTGTGTGCCGCCGTCGCGGCGGTCGACATGTCGGCACGGATGGCGACGTCACCCGACGCGACCAGGCCACCCCCGGCACCGGCCCCGATCTGTGCGGTCCGGCTGACGTTGGAGATGGTGATGGCGACCGCCGGGACGATCGCGATGCCGTCCGACGACGCCCCCGCCTGGGCCGTCGTGGTCGTGTGGTGGCCACCGAGCGCCTCGATGCTGACCGCGCCCGTGCCGGACAGGGTCGCGTCGGCACTGTCGGCGACCTCGGCGACGGCGTGGTCGTTGACGATCGCCAGCGCGACCGAGATGCCGATGCCGAGGTCGCCACTGGACGTCTTCGGGCGCGGGGTCGCCGAGGCGATCGTGCGACCGTTGGAGCGAGCCCGCAGGACCAGGTCCTCGCCGCCGCTGACCACGACCACCGCGTCGCCGGTGATCGCACCGCGCGTGTCGATGGTCGCGATGGCCAGCCCGAACGAGACCGCCAGGGCGACGTCGGCACCGCTCGCACCCGAGACGGCGAGCGCCTGGGTGTCATGCTCGGCCAGGCGGACGAGGTCACCCTCGGACGGCGAGTCCGGCCACGCGACGACCGTGGCGATGTCGGCGTCGACCAGGTCGTGGACCCGGGTCCAGTCGTTGGCCGTGGCGTCGTACTGGTAGACCCCGGCCTCGTCGTCGCCGTCGTCGGTCCGCAGCTCGAACCACGCGTCGTCGACGGGCTCGAGGACGACCAGGTCGCCGTCGTCCGGCTCGTCCGGGAAGGTGCTCGCGTCGTCGATCGCCACCCAGGTCGTGGTGCCACCGTCGAAGCGGTAGTGGCCGGGGGCGTTGCCGTCGTCGGTGGCGGTCAACCGGAACAGGTCACCATCGGTGGCACCGGCGGTCTCGGGCAGCTCCTCGCCGTCGTCGACGTCGTCGACCTCCTGCCACTCCCCGTCGGCCTCGACCCAGCGATACAGCGTGCGCTGGACCAGCTCGTCGCCCCGGTCGACGCGGACGAAGCGCGTCCCGTCGAAGCGCTGCAGCTGGTCGCTGTCGGAGGTCGTCATGTCCGCCGTGGCCTCGAGGCCGGCCGCGGTCACGTCGCCCGCGACGATCGCGATGTTGGTGACGTCGTTGAGCGTGATCGCGACACCCAGGCCCACCGCGGCGCTGCCACCGCCGTCCGCCGCGCCACCGTCGGCAGTCGACTGGCCGTCCGCATTGGCCGACGAGCGAGCGGCCACCGTGCCACCGGTGGCGGTGATGGTCACGCCGTCGGGGACCGTGGCGCTCGCGGTCGTGGTGACCAGGCTGACGGCGACCGCGGCCGCGACGTTGATCGAGCCCTGCGAGGACTCCGCGTCGGGCGCGTCCTGCGTGGTGCCCTCACCGCCGTTGTCGGCGGCCTGGCCGCTCGCACCGTCGCGCTCGGCGTTGACGAGCTCGTTGACCCCGCCCTGGTTGCCCTCGTCCTCCGAGCCGTCCTCCTCACCGTCTTCCGCCGGGTCGGGGTCGTTCTCGCCACCCATGGCCGACGCGACGGCCTCGGTCTCGACGTGGGTCCGGCCGAACGCCTCGAAGGTGACGTCGCCGCCGGCGACGACGTCGCGCTCCGTCGTGGCCACGTAGTCGTGGTAGACGAACGACAGCGCGACCGCGATCCCGACGGCGGCGTCCCCGGTCGACTCGGTCGATCCCTGCGCCGTCGTGATGACGTCGTTGGTCGCCGGAGGCGCGCGACCCGCGACCGTGAGCGACCCGGACAGGTCGAGCGCCGGGTCGGAGCTGCCCAGCACCCGGCCCGTGCGCGAGACGTTGGAGATCACGACCGCGACCGCCGGGGCGAGGGCGACGCCACCCTTGGCCCCGGCACGTGCCGTGGTCGTCGACGAGTGCCCGCCACCCGCGGCGACCGTGACGTCGCCGCCGATCGGCGTCAGGAACGACGTGGCTGCGGGGATCTCGGCGAGCGCGCGGTCGGTCACCAGGTTGAGCGCAACCGACCCGCCGACACCGAAGTCCGTGCCCTCGGCCGGCTCGTGCGGCAACGCCTCGGCGGTGGTCTCCGCCCGGCTGTCGGCCGTGATGCTGATGTCGCCGGTCGAGGTCACGGTCGCGACGTTGGGCGTCGGGTCGGCGACGTCACGCAGCAGCGCCTGGGTCGTCACGTTGGAGATCGCCAGGGCGAGCGAGATCGCGATGCCCACGTCACCGGCGGAGGCTCCCGAGACGGCCTTCGCCCCGAGCGTGTGGGTGGTGTCGCCGAAGTACTCGGTCATGTCGGCGTCGACCACCAGCCCGCCGGACACGATCGTGCCGGCCACGGTCGCCCGGGTGACGATGGTCGCGAGGTTGATCGCCACCGCGACGCCGATGCCCACCGTGCCACCGTCGACCGCCGAGCCGTCGGCGCTCGCCGCCGCATCGGTGTTGGCGGTCGCACGCACCGTGACGGCACCGGTCGCCGTCACC
Organism: Salsipaludibacter albus; assembly: GCF_019798055.1. GTDB lineage: Bacteria > Actinomycetota > Nitriliruptoria > Nitriliruptorales > Nitriliruptoraceae > Salsipaludibacter > Salsipaludibacter albus. Next base: position 114,571 of record NZ_JAHOPH010000005.1, read on the forward strand.
GTCACGCCGGCGGGGATCGTCGCGGTCGCGGTGGTGTCGGTGAGGTTGACGGCGATCGCGGCGGCGACGGCGATCGGGCCGGACTGCTCGGACTCGGCCTCGGGGGTCTCGCCGGTGGTGCTGCCCTGGGCACCCTCGGCGGCGGCCTGGTTGTCGGCGGCGGCCCGCTCGCGGTCGGCCAGCTCGTTGACGCCGCTCTCGGCCTCGGCGTCGCCGTCGTCGGCGCCGGTGTCCTCCGAGTCCTGGCCCGCCGCCGAGGCGACCGCCGTGGCGGACGTCGAGGACTGGCCGATCGCCTCGAGGGTGACGCCACCGCCGGAGGTCACGTCGCGCTCGACGATCGCGGTGACCTCGTGGGTCGCGAACGTCAGGGCCAGCGCGACGCCGATCGCGGCGCTGCCGGCCGCGGATGCCGCGCCCTTCGCCGTCGTGTGGGCACCGGTCTCGGCGGTGTTCGCGCGGGCGGCGACGACCAGGTCGTCGCCGGTGGTCAGCAGTGCGCCGGTCCCGACCCGGGCGGTGCGGTCGACGTTGGAGATCGTGATCGCCACCGACGGGACCAGGGCGACCCCGTCGGAGGAGGCGCCCGCCTCGGCCGTGGTGGTGGACGTGTGCCCGCCGGACGCCGCCACCGTCGCGGCACCCGCCGACGACAGGTCGACGGTCGCGCCGTCAGCGATCTCGGCAAGCGCCGCGTCGTCCACGATCGCCAGGGCGACCGCGGCGCCCACGCCGACATCGCCGCCCACGACGATCTCGCGCGGTCGAGCGACCACCGTGGTCGCGGCGTTGGACCGGGCGGCGACGGTCACCGCCCCACCACCGGTGACGGTGACGTCGGCGGTCGGGGCCAGGCGCCCGGTGGCGCGGATGTTCGCCACCACCAGCCCGAACGAGATCGCGACGGACACGCCCGTCCCGGTGGCCCCGGAGACGGCCTCTGCTCCCGTGGCGTGCTCGGCCAGGCGGATGAAGTCGCCCTCGGCGGGGGCCTGCGGCCACGCCGTGACCAGCTCGATGTCGGGGCTGGCGACCGCGTTCCACGTGTCGGCGTCGGCGTCGTACTGGTAGACGCCCGGGGCGTTCGCGCCGTCGGTCTCGGTCAGCTCGAAGACGGCGTCGTCGGCCGGTTCGAGGACGAACAGGTCGCCGTCGTCGGGCTCGTCGGGGAAGGCGTCGCCGTCGTCGACCGTGCCGAGGTCGACCGGGTCCCAGCCGTCGTCGGTGTCGTTGCGGGTGTAGGTGCCGGCCGCGGTCCCGTCGTCCTCCTCGGTGAGGATGAACGCGTCGCCGGCGTCCGCGTCGGCGTCGTCGGGCAACTCGTCGCCCGAGTCGACCTTCTTCCACTCCTCGTCGTCGGCGTCCCACTGGTGCAGGTCCCGGGTGGGCAGCGACGCGCCCGTGTCGACGCGGACCCACCGGGTCCCGTCGAAGCGACGCAACTGGTCGCCGTCGGTGGTGGCCATGCCGGCCTCGACGGTCAGTCCGGCCGCCGTCACGGTGCCCGCGACCTCGGCGAGGGTGTCGACGTCCAGGTCGGTGATCGCGACCCCGAGGCCGACCGAAGCGGCGCCGCCGTCGGCTGCGCCACCGTCGCCGACCGTGGTCGCGTCCGCGTTGCCCAGGGCCCGGACCACGACGGCGCCGGCGCTGGTGACGGAGACGTCGACCGGGATGGTGGCCACCGAGGTGGTCGTGACGACACTGACGGCAACGGCGGCGGCGATGGTGATCGGCCCCGACGACGTCTCGGCGTCCGGGGTGTCGTTGGTGCCCGAGCCGGAGCCGTCCGACGAGTGGCTCGCGGCCGTGTCGTCGGCTGCCGTGCGCTCGTTGGCGACCTGCGTGGTGACGTCGCCGCTGGGGTTGGACTCGGTCCCCGCGGCCGATGCCGTCGCGGACGTCGTGACGTCGGTCTGGCCCGCGGCCTCGATGGTGGCGGAGCCACTGGCGGCGATGTCCCGGGTCACCGTGGCGAGGTGGTCGTGCGTGACGAACGCCAGGGCGAGTGAGACACCGACGGCAGCATCCCCGCTCGACGAGCTCGAGCCGACGGAGCTGGTGGTGACCGTGTTGGTGGCCGGGGGCGCCCGTCCCGCGACCTCGAGCGAACCGGTCAGGGTCAGGGCGGAGGTGGCGTCGTCGCCGAGCAACCGGCCGACGCGGGAGACGTTGGAGATCGTCACGGCGACCGCGGGTGCCAGCGCGACACCGCCGGCGGCGCCGGCCTGGGCCGTGGTGGTGGTCGAGTGGCCGCCCGAGGCGACGATCGCGAGGTTGCCACCGGGCAGCGCGAGCACCGCACCGGCGGGCACCTCGGCACGGCCACGGTCGGTCACGATCGCCAGGGCGACGGAGCCGCCGACGCCGAGGTCGTCGCCCTCGGCGTCGCCAGCAGGCGTGGCCGACACCGTGGTCTCACTGGTGGACGTGGCGGCCAGCGTGGCCCCGCCGGCGCCGGTCACGTCGGCGGTGTCGGCCAGCAGCGCCTCGGTGGTGACGTTGGAGATGCCGATGGCCAGCGACACCGCCACCGCGACGTCGCCCCCACTGGCCCCCGACGTCGCCGATGATGCGAAGGTGTGCGTCGTGTCGTCGGTGTCGGCGGTCGCCATCGCGGCCTCGACGGTGACCAGCCCGGCGGCATCGACCGTCCCGGCCACCAGGGCCCGGTTGACGACCGTGGCCAGGTTGATGGCGACGGCCACCCCGACCGCGGTCCCGGAGCCGTTCGTGGCGGCCGACCCGGTGGCGTTGGCCGTCGCGGTCGTGTTCGCACGTGACCGGAGCAGGACCGGCCCGGCCGTGGCGGTCACGGTGACGCCGTCGGGGACGACCACGGTCGCCGAGGTCGTCGTCAGGTTGATGGCGAACGCGGCCGCGACCGAGATCTCGCCGGACTGCTCCGACTCGGCGTCGGGCGTGGCGACGGTGTCGTCGGTCTGGCTGGCCCCGTTGTCGGCGGCCCGCTGGTCGGCGAAGTCGCGCTGGGCCGTGGCCTGGTCGTCCGCCGACTCACCGGTGTCCTCGGCACCGGCGGCGGACGCCGACGCGGTCGCCGAGGTGGTCGTCTGCTGGGTGGCGGTGAGCTCGACACCGGCGGCGCCGGTCGCGGTCACGTCCCGGGCGACGGTGGTCGAGACGTGGTGGTCGGCCCAGGTGAAGGCGAGCGCGATCCCGACGGCCGCACCGGTCGCCTCGGTGACCCCGCCGGTCGCGGTCGTGGCCACGGTGGCAGCCTGGTCGGCGCCCATCGCGAGGCTCCCGACCTCCAGGAGTTCATCGGCGGTGGCGAGCAGGGTGGCGGTGTCGACCGTCGAGACGGTGATGGCGATGGCCGGCGCGAAGGCCGTCCCGCCCTTGGCGCCGGTGCGCGCCTCGGTGGCGACGTCCGTGTCCGAGTCGGCCGCCAGGCTCACGGCATCCGCGCCGGTGAGGGTCGAGCCGGTGCCCAGGGACGCCGACGTCGTGGCATCGACGATGGCCAGTGCGACCGAGGCCCCGATGCCGGTCGCGTCACCCGATCCGGCGTCCACGCCGGCGGTGGCGCTGGTCGCGACGTCCTGGTCACTGGCCGCCGCGAGCGTGAGGTCCGTGCCGGTCGCGATGACGTCGGCGTCCGTGCCGACGGTCGCGGAGGCCGTGGCGAGCACGATGTTCACGGCGAGCGAACCGGCGACCCCGACGTCGCTGCCCCCCGCGCCCGAGGTGGATGACGCCGCGAAGGCTGACGGGTCGCCGCCGGTCGTGACCTCGACCGTCACGCTGTCGGCTGCCGACAGGTCGAGCTCACCGGCGAGCCAGGCCCGGGTGATGATCTCGGCCACGTTGACGGCGACCGCGATCCCGACCCCCGACGCGGCGTCCTCGGTGGGCGGGGTCTCGGCGCCGGGGGCGGCGCTGCCGTCGTCGACGAAGGTGAGCACGGCGCCGACCTCGCCGATCCGGACCCACGATCCGGCCTCGGTTCCGCGGTAGATGCGGTAGCCGGTGGCGCCAGCCACCTCGGTCCAGGTCACCTCGATGGTGCGGTCCGTGGCGCCGTCGGCGATCGCCAGCTGGGCCTCGGCGCTGGGGAGGCTCTCGTCGCCGTCGAACAGCGCGGTCACCACGTAGAAGAACGTGGTGTCCGTGGCGAGCGTCCCACCGGCCTGCGCGGTCAGGGACGGCGTGGAGGGGACGAACTTGACGTTGCCGGCATCGGCGGTCGCGGAGGCCCGGTTGCGGGCCGCGGCACGCACGACGACGGCGCCCGGCACGGCCACGGCGTGCGCCCCGGCGGCGCCCGGATCGATGAATGCCTCGGTGGTGGCCACCAGCACGGTCACCGCGAGCGAGGCGGCGAGGTCCTGGGCACCGTCCGCGGTCTGCGACTGGCCGTCGGCCCGGCCGTCGGCGGCGTCTGCCTGTTCCGTCGTGCGGGTGGGGTCGTTGGCGGACTGGTCGTTGCCCTGGGCACCGCTGGGCGCGGCGGCCGAGCTGGTCGGGGTCTGGTTGTCCGTGGCCGCCTCGACCGTGAGGTCCCCGGCGGTGATCGGCGTGGCGGCCGAGCTGTCCACGAAGGCACGCGACGTCGTCACGACCACGCCGACGGCCACGCCGGCTCCCGAGCCGGCCAGCGAGGAGTCGCCGACCGTCGTGACGTTCGTGTCCATGCGCGACGTGATCGAGACCGTGTTCGCACCGGCGTCGATCACGCTGGTGTCGGACACCTGGCTGACCGCGGAGGCGACCAGCACGGAGGCGGCGACCGACGAGTCGCGGGTCGTGACGTCGTCCCAGTTGGTGCCGTCCGCGCTGGGCGCGGTGGCACTCGGGCCAACGGGGTTCTGGGCCTCGTAGCGGTTGCCGTCGGTCGGGTCGGTGACGACGTCGCCCTCGGCGTAGGCGGTGGCGCTGTCCCACTCGCCCCGGTCGAACCCGCGGGCCCGCGCGATGGCGGTCACGTCGACCCGGCTGGCCAGCGTCACGTTGCCGGTCGCGGTGATGGAGGAGGCGCCGCGGACCCGGACCCAGGCGTCGTAGATCAGCTGCACGATCGCCGAGTTGATGCCGGTCTCGTCACCGTCCTCGACGATCGGGCCGTTCACCACGGCGTCGTCGGCGGGCGTCCCGGTGCAGCCGGTGATCCCGGTGAACGAGGTGTCGGTGGTGCCGGTGTAGGAGCAGGCGTCCGTGATCCCGTCGATCACCAGCGTGCCGTCGTCGGCGAAGCCGTCCGTGGAGTCGACCGTCAGCGTGCCGCCGGCGAGGTCCTGGGAGGCGCCGTCGACCGCGGTGCGGGCAGTCCCCGCCAGCGCGTCCAGCAGGACGACGTTGCCCACGAGCGTCGCACCGTCGACGTCGATGCTGCCCTCGACCCCCAGCAGCGTCGAGGTGATCCCGAAGGCCGACTGCCCGTTGCTGGTCGCGCGCGCGTTGAAGGTGATGTCGCCGGACCCGACGTCGATCGTCACGCCCGGCGCGACCTTGATCTTCTCGGCGTTGACCGTCAGGTCGGCGCCCGGCACCAGGAAGTCGCCCGTGAACTCGACCGTGTCGGTGCCGTCACCGCCATTGATCGTCACCGAGTTCGTCCCGGCGATGGTGAAGAAGGTGTACTCGACGAGTGGCAGCTCGGTGGAGCCGGTGAGGGGTTCGAAGTAGCGCACCTCGATGGTGGCGCCGTTCGGTGCGACCTTCATCCAGTCGCCGTCGAGCAGGAGCGCATCGTCGCGGCCGTTGATCGTGACGTCGGCGGCACTGACGTCGACCGGCTCCAGGTCCGCGTAGGCGATCGCGCGGCCGTCCACGACGACGACCCCGGACTTGGGCCCGGTGGGGGTCGACGACACCCGGTCGGCGCGCACGCGCAGCGTGTCGTACCCCCGCAGTCCCCCGTCGACCGTCCGGACGTGGGCGCCGTGGGCCACGTCGAAGACGTCCTCGTTGTCGGCCGCGCCGTACAGCACCTCGACGCCGTCGAAGGCGAGCCCCGGCAGCGACCCCGCCCCGTCGCCGTCCACCGTCCAGGTGGTGTCCCCGGCCGGTCCCGCGACCGTGTCGGTGCCACCACCCCCGGTGAACGAGATCGAGGCGGTCGCGCCGACCAGCGTGGCGTCGACGGTGAGGGTGTCGTCGCCGGCGCCACCGAGGAGGTGCACGATGGTGATGCCGTCGAGCGACAGGCGGTCGACCGTTCCGTCGGCGGCGACCAGGGCCAGGGAGTTGGTGTCGGCGTCGTGGCGCAGCACGTGGGCGAACGCCTCGCCGTCGGCGACCGTCGCGGTGGCGACGTCGCCGGCGACCGACCAGTGCGAGGTGGCCTCGACGGCCGCGTCGCTGTCCGCGGCGTCCGTGGTGGCGGGCTCGACGGCCGGCTCCACGGCCTCGTCCTCGGGCTCGTCCGACGACGCGTCGTCGTCCGGCTCCGAGGAGACCTCGTCGGTCGTCTCGGCCTCGCCTGGTTCCTCGGCGGTGTCGGACTCGTCGGTGGCGTCGGACTCGTCGGTGGCGTCGGGCTCGTCGGTGGTCTCGGCCTCGTCGGGGGCATCGGTGGTGTCGTCCTCGCCCGCAGGCTCGGAGGTGGACGAGTCGTCGGTGGCGGCGTCCTCGGGGGCGTCGTCGGACCCGCTGTCGTCGTCGGTCGTCTCTTCGGCGTGGGCCGTCTCGGCGTGCTCCTCCTCGTGGTCGCCCGCAGGCTCACTGGACTCGGCCGCAGCCGGCGGGGCGGTCACACCGTGACTCTCCCCCGGCGCCAGGGACGACTCCATGAGCCCATCGCCGGCGTGGTCGAGGCCGAGGACGTGGCCGATCTCGTGGCGCAGGACGGTGCGAAGGTGCATGCCCCCGTCGCCCCAGCCGTGGCCGGCGGCGGTGGCGTCGACCGTGATGGTGCGACCGGAGGTCCGACCGAGCTCGCTGCCCGGCAGGTCACCGACCGTGGCACCGATGCCGGACAGGTCGGCGTCGGGGTCCGCATCGGCCCAGTCCGACAGCGCACCGGCCAGGGCCGCGTCGAGCTCACCCGCCGACAGGGCCGCCACGTCGCCGTCGAGCACGCTGCTCGCGGCCACCATGCGGCGGTCGGCGGAGGCGGGGACGACGGTCTGCCAGAAGGTCCTGGCCTGGTCCATGACGCCCCCGAGCTGCTGGGGGCTGGGCGTGCGGACCGGCATGACCGTGGGCAGGGGATCGAGGTCGACGGTCGGGACGACGGTCGGGGTGGTCGGCAGGACGAGTGGCAGCACGAGCAGGGCCGAGGCGAGCGCCATGAGCGCGCGCCGACCCGTCGGCAGTGCCCCAACTTCCTGCATCCCCGGTGGTCCCCAACGAGGCGTCGATGTCCGCACGGCCCCCCGTGGACATCGGATCGCACACTCAACGCGCTCCGAGCGCGGCTGTCAAGAGATTGGCGAAAATCCAGGACTCCGGTCCTGATTCAGGCATCCAGCTGCTCGTCGAGACGGCGCAACGGCGCGAGCACGGTGCCGGGGAGCGACCCCGGGAGCCGGCAGGCGTCGTGCAGCCGGGCCACTCGGGCCGACCACGGGACGACGACCACGAGCCGTCCCCCCGCGGCCCGGACCACCTCCGTCGCGGACCGGGGGCCGGTGTCGACGAGGACGACTGCTGCGGCTCCGGACTCCTCGATCGCCGCGAGGCCCGGGCGGTCCCGCCGCACGACCAGCACGTCCCCCGGAGCGTCCCCGGGCAGGGCACCGGGCCCCACGACACCGCCATCGACCACCACCCGGACACCGGACGGGGGTGCGATCCGCCCGACCGCGGCGTCCACCCGGACGGCACGCAGCCCGTCGACCCCGGGCACGCCGGTCGACGCCGCCCACGCACGATGCCCCGCCAGCACCTCGGGGGGGACCTGCCGCACGTCCGGGACCGGCACGTCCCCACGACCGACGACCAGGCTCGGACGTTCCCGCCAGGCGGACAGGGCTCCGAGCGCCAGGGCGATGGTGGTGACGCCGACACCCCCCGCCGACCCCACGACGCGTGTGCTCTCGACCTCGACTCGAGGGTCACCCGCCACCAGGTCCGCGACCACCTCGGCCAACGTCCCGTGCTCGGCGGGCCACGCCACCACGGCATCGACCTGCTGCGCCAGGCGGGTCGCGGCGATCGGGTCGTCGTCCGGGCCGACCAGGGCGACGCTGGGGAGGGGGACACCGTCCACCGAGGCGTCGGCGCTCGACCCCCCGACCCCGACCAGTCGCAGTCGGGCCGGCAACGCCTCGCCCCGCGTGACCTGCCATCCGAGCCGGGACTCGATCCATGCCCCGACCTGGTCGACCAGGTGACGTGGACCGTCGACGACGACCGGCAGTGCCACGAGGTCCGATCGATGCACCATGCGTCCCGTCCACGGCAGTCCGCGGAGGACGCTAGGTCGTGCGACGACGGGCAGAGACCCGGATGCCGGACCTGTGGATGGTCAGGTGTAGTCGCGGTGGTGGGTGATCTGCCCGTCGTCGCCGAAGGCGAAGAACGACGCACGTGGGAGATCGCTCCAACGACGACCGCCGGCCTCGTACGAGATCGTCCACTCGACCGCCATCTCCCGTCCGTCGGCCGCCTCGATCACGCGCTTGGCCGTGATCGCGACGTCCTCCTTGCCGGCCAGGTAGTCCTTCAGGTAGGCCTGGATCAGGAGGTTGCCCCGATGCGGGGGGTTGTACGGCTCGAGGTAGATCGCGTCGATGTCGTAGAGGCTGGGAAGGTCGTCCAGGTCGCCCGAAGTGAGCATGCCCTGGAGACGGTCCCAGGTGTCGGCAGCCTGGCCCACGCAATCTCCTTCTCGGTCCGGCCCACGGTCGTGGTCGTCCGGGTCGGACGGCCGGACGGGGGAGTCGGCGCGTGCTCGCGCCCTCCCCGACCGTGGGGCTGACGCTTGATGCTAGTCCCCCGGGACGCAGGGCCCAACGAGGTGTCGACGACACGGGCGGCCGGCCCGATCGTTCGTCGCACGGCCCCGGGGCGACGGCGTCCGCCCACACCGGCCGACGGCGAGCGGCAGGACCGGGTGGCAGACTGGCCAGCGAGAGGACCGTCCGACCGTCCTGTTCCCACCCGTCGCCGACCACCCGAGGTCCCGCATGTCCACGCCCATGCAGTCCGCTGCCCTGCCGGAGGGATCTCGTGTCCCCGACGGACTCGACGACGTGGCTGCGGCGCTGGCCGACCGGCTGCCCGAGCACCTGGACGCCCTGGTCGAGCTGGCCAGCATCCCGTCGATCTCGCTGGCGGGCAACGACCCGGCACACGTGCGGCGCAGCGCCGAGGCGACGGCGGACCTGCTGCGGGGGGCCGGCCTGGAGGACGTCCGCCTGCTCGAGGTGGACGACGCCCATCCGTACGTCACCGGCTCGCTGTGCCACGCCGGCGAGGCCGCGCCGACGCTGCTGCTGTACGCCCACCACGACGTCCAGCCGGTCGGGACGCCCGACCGCTGGAGCAGCCCGCCCTTCGAGCCGACCGTCCGCGACGGACGGCTCTACGGACGTGGCTGCAGCGACGACAAGGCGGGGGTCATCGCCCACGTCGCCGCGATCCGCGCCTGGGTCGACGCCCGGGGCGAGCCGCCCGTCAACGTCAAGGTCGTGATCGAGGGCGAGGAGGAGATCGGCTCGCCCCACCTGCCCGTGTTCCTCGAGCGATACGGACCGATGCTGGACGCCGACGTCATCGTGATCGCCGACGTCGGCAACTTCAAGACCGGCTGGCCCGGGCTGACCTGGTCGCTGCGAGGCCTGATGGACGCCACCGTGACCGTGCGTTGCATGGCCCAGCCGGTCCACTCCGGCATGTGGGGCGGACTGGTCCCGGATGCCCTGACCGCGACTGCCCGGCTGCTCGCGACCCTGCACGACGATCGCGGCGACGTCGCGGTCGACGGGTTCGCGGCCGGCGCCCGGGAGCTGACCCCCGAGGAGCGGGCCCGCGTGGAGGCGCTGCCCCCCGACCCGGACGGGCTGCGGACCGAGGCCCGGACCGTCGAGGGGCTCCACTGGCTGGGTGACCCCGACGACTCCCCCCTCGAGCGAATCTGGTTCACGCCGACGATCACCCCGACCGGGATGTCGGTGCCCGACCTCGCCCACGCGTCCAACACGCTCCTCAACGAGGTGTCGACGAAGCTGTCCTGCCGGATGGTCCCGGGGCAGGATCCCGCCCGCGCCTTCGCGGCCCTGCGTCGCCACCTCGAGGAGCACGTCCCGTGGGGACTGGAGGTCGAGGTCTCGCCCGGCGAGACGGCCCCCGCGTGGGTCACCGACCCGTCCAGTGCGGCCCACGAGGCCGCCGCGGCCGCCTTCGAGGCGGGCTACGGCCACGACGTCGCGTGGATGGGCTGTGGTGGGTCGATCCCCCTGGTGGGACCCTTCGCCGAGTCGTTCGGGGGTGCCGCGGCACTGCTCATCGGGGTCGAGGACCCAGCCTCCAACGCCCACGGCGAAGACGAGTCCCAGGACCTGGGCGACCTGGCCCGCACGGCCCTGTCCGAGGCCTACCTCTTCGCCGAGCTCGCCGACCGCGCCGAGGCCGTCCGCGCCCGGGGGGCGTGACCCAGCGGATCGACGCCCCCCGACGGACACCGGCACGCGGCGAAGGCTCCGGAGGCCACGGTGGACCACCAGCAGCGGCAGGGCTTCCACGCGGACGCGGTCTCGACCCGCACGCCCGAGGCAGGACGGTCACCGACCGCGCGACAACTGGGCGCGGTCTTCCTCGGTGGGATGCTCGGGGGCGGGGCGCGCATCGGCGTCGCCCTGGCGCTTCCCCACGACGCCGGGATCCCGTGGGCCACGCTGCTGGTCAACGTGCTGGGCGCGCTGGTGCTGGGATTCGTCGGGACCCGGCTGGCGGCGTCCGCACCACCGACGTCGCTGGCCGTGCCCCTGCTGTGCACCGGCTTCCTCGGCAGCTTCACGACCTTCTCGACCTTCTCCCAGGAGACCTGGGAGCTGGCGAGTGTGGCCGCGGACCCGGTCACCGCCACGGGCTACGTCGTCGGCTCGCTCGTGCTCGGGGTGCTGGCGGCACGGGCCGGCATGGTCGTGGCGCGGCGATGACCATCGTGGTGGCGATGGTCGCCAGTGGGCTGGGGGCGACGGCCCGGGCAGCACTCGACGGGCTGATGGTGCGTCGTTCCGGCGCCACGTTGCCGTGGAGCACGACGACGGTGAACGTGGTCGGAGCGTTCCTGCTGGGCCTGCTGGTCGGACTGCACGGGACGGGTCGGCTGGGCGACGACGCACTCGCGATCGCGGGAGCCGGCTTCTGTGGCGGCTTCACCACCTTCTCGACGTGGATGGTCGAGACGATCGAACTGGACACCGGGGTCGGTCACGGACCCGCGATCGCCAACCTCGTCGGGATGGTGCTGGCAGGGCTGGTCGGCACCGCCGCCGGCTCAGCGCTGGCCTGATGCCCGGTCCGGCCCCGGTCGAACGGCCATCGCGAGGTGCCAGGCGGCGGCCCAGACCAGCGCGGCGCCCAGGATGTGGAACACGACGGGCAGGGGCGGCACGCCCAGCGCGTACTGCAGGTAGCCCAGCCCACCCTGGGCCAGTTCCAACCCCAGCAACAGGGTGGCGGCGCGCCGGACCCGAGTGGCGCCCATGGCCACGGCGACGGCCAGGACCGCGACGGTCGCGCCGACCAGCAGCCACACGGCGTCGGCGTGCGCCACCGCGATGGTGCGGATGTCCAGGCCCAGCCGGACCGTCCCCGGGTCGCCGGCGTGCGGACCCGAGCCCGTCACCAGCGTGCCCAGCACCAGCACCGCGCCGGCGACGACGACCACCGCCCCGGTGGCGAGCCGCAGGCCGGTCACGTCGTCGTGCGGTCGCGGATCCGTCCGGCCCACCAGCACGACGGCCGCCGCCACCAGCGCCATCGACGCGAGGAAGTGCGCCGCGACCACCAGGGGATGCAGTCCGGTCAGGACGGTGACGCCGCCCAGCGCTGCCTGGGCCCCCACGCCGACGGGCTGGACCCACGCGAGGCGCCGCAGGTCGGGGCGGTCACGCGCCTCGCGTCGCGCGGCCAGCACGACCCAGACGGCCGCGGCCAGGACGACGAACGTCAGCAGCCGGTTGCCGAACTCGACGAACGTGTGCCACTGCGCGTCGGCGGCTGCCGGGACGACCCGAGTGCCCTCGCAGGCGGGCCAGTCCGGGCAGCCCAGGCCGGACTCCGAGACCCGGACGATCCCACCCGTGAGCACGATCCCGATGTTGGCCACCAGGGCCGCCAGGGCCGCGCGACGCAGCCGCGGGAACCCGGGACCGGACCGACCGGTCCCGACGGCCGAAGGGGCGATCGTGGACATGCCCGGCAGGGTACGCCGACTCCCGACGGGCTCGTCCGCCCCGCAGGGGGCGCCGGCCCACGGCTCGCCCCGACGTCGCCGCGGGCCTACCCTCGGGGGTCCGGGAGCCACCCCACCAGTGGGGTGCCCCGACCGTGCAGGCCCGGCCACCTCGGCCACCTCCCACCCGCCGGTCCAGGATCGGTCCAAGATCAATGAGCGCTTCACCCGCCGAGTCGTCGGCCGCCGAGCATCGCCGTGCCACGCCGGCCGGCGATGGCGGGGCACGCACCTCGGCGGGGTCGGCGGGGCTGGCCGAGGACCCGCTCGCACCCGGCGTCGGACCACTGCACACGGTGGACCGACGGTCGACCGTGCTGGCCTACGTGGCGGTGACCAAGCCCCGCATCATCGAGCTCCTGCTGGTGACGACGGTGCCGACGATGTTCGTCGCCGCCGAGGGGTGGCCCGGACTGGGGCTGCTCGTGGCGACCGTGCTGGGCGGGACGCTGTCCGCAGGCGGCGCCAACGCGATCAACAACTACTACGACCGCGACATCGACCGGGCCATGGCCCGCACGGCCCAGCGACCGACGGCCAACGACACGATCCCGCCGCGCAACGCGCTGTGGCTGGGGATCGGACTGGGCGTGGCCGGGTTCGTGCTGCTGGCCACGACCGTGAACCTGCTGGCCGCGGGACTGGCGACCTTCGGCCTGCTGTTCTACGTGTTCGTCTACACGATGCTGCTCAAGCGGCGCACACCCCAGGCAGTGGTGATCGGCGGGATCGCCGGCTGCATGCCCGTGCTGACCGGGTGGGCGGCCGTCGGGGCGCCGTTCAGCGATCCCCGGCCGTGGCTGCTGTTCGGGATCCTGTTCTGGTGGCAGCCACCGCACTTCTGGGCGCTGGCGATGAAGTACCGGGACGACTACGCCCGCGCCGGGCTGCCGATGATGCCGGTCAGCTGGGGCAACGACGAGACCACGCGACAGATCCTGCTGAACAGTTGGCTGCTCGCGGCCCTGGTGCTGGCGTACGTGGCGGGTGCCCCGGCCGGCTGGTGGTTCGCCGTGCCGGCCCTGGTGCTCACTGCCGGCTGGCTGGTGACCGCCCACCGCCTGCGGTCCCGACGGACGGTCGAGGCCGCCATGCGGCTGTTCCACTACTCGACGGTCTACCTCGCCCTGGTGTTCGTCTTCGCCGCCGTCGATGCGGTCATCTGACGATCAGCTCGCGAGGGTGGCGACGCCTGGCCTTCGGCCAGGTCGGAGTTCCTCGCTCCGCTCGGAACATCCCGTCCTGCGGAGCAAGCTTCATCCTGCGATGGTGGCGACGCCTGGCCTTCGGCCAGGTCGGAGTTCCTCGCTCCGCTCGGAACATCCCGTCCTGCGGAGCAAGCTTCATCCTGCGATGGTGGCGACACCCCACATGGTGCTGGGGTGGACCGTGCACACGAAGTAGAACTGCTCGGGGGCCACGGGCTCGGCGCCCTCCTCGGCCGGCCACTCGAACTCGTAGGCACGGATCTGTGCACCCGGGAACGGCGCGGGCTCCTCGGGGGTGAGCTCCTCGGTGCCCAGCTGGGCCGTGCTCGACCCGTACGCGTCCTCCTCCGGCAGGCCGTAGATCGCGAGGTTGTGCTCGACGCCCGGGTCCCGGTTGTCGAAGGCGTAGGTGAACATCCCGGCCGCGTCCTCGGCGGACTCGATGGTCCACTCCTGGGTCTCCTCACACCCGCCGTCGGTGGGCAGGCAGAACGCGTCGAGGCTCTCGGCCGCCATCGTCGGGGCGTCCGGGGGCACCTCCGCGAGCAGGAACTCGGGTCCGTGCGGTTGGGCGTTGACGTTGAGCGCGGCCGGGTCGATGCCCAGCGCGCCGGCCGCGATGACCGACCCGATCGCGATCGGTCCGAGGACCGCCAGGGCGACCCCGAACTGCTTGGTCCGGTTCAACGAGTCCTGGGTGGATGCCAGGGTCGCGGCCAGCAGGATCCCCGCCGCGGCGATGATCGCCAGGGTCGCGGCACCTGCCGACGTCGTGTAGAGCAGCATCCAGGCATACAGCCCGATCATTGCCGCCACCACGACGACGATCCCGAGCGGGATCACCACCGGGAGGAATGCGCGCTTGCGGAAGTCGTCGTTCATGCCGGTCCTCGGGACTGGGTCGTGGAGAGGGTCATGCGGTCGATGCGCGCCTGGCGGTCTCGACGCTCGTCGTCGGCAGCCCAGCGGAAGAACTTGACGGCGATGATCCCCCACAGGAGGAACCCGCCCCCCAGCTTCATGATCAGGCCGCCGATCCGCATGTCGGTGATCAGGCCGATGTCCCAGGGCTGGCTGACCGCGTTGTAGACGGGGTACAGCGGCACGTCGCCGAACAGCAGGAAGGCCGAGGGGATCGTGGGCAGCAGGGTCATCATGAACAGGTACAGCATCTGGGACAGCGGCTGCATGCGGGGCAGCACCGCGGGGAACGGCGAGAACACCGGGGTCCACATCAGCAGGGCCGACCCGATCAGGACCAGGTGGTCGGCCGCGTGGAACACCTCGCTGTCGAGTTGGAACGCGACGACGGCGGGGAGATGGGTGACCAGGAACACGAGGTTGAACAGCACCCCGGCGACCAGTGGCCGGGTCAGCCAGCGGACCGCGGCGCGGACCCGGTCGTTGCGCAGCAGGACGTCGCCCATCCACTCCGGCAACCCCAGCAACAGCAGCGGCGGGATGACGAAGGCCTGGAGCACGTGCTGGAGCATGTGGAACGAGAACAGGTGCTCGGACAGGGCCGCCAGCGGCCACCCGTCAGACAGCCAGAAGGTCGCGACGCCAGCCACGAAGAACGCGGCCTGACGGCCGGTCACGGCCGGCTGGCCGGGCCGCGTCATGGTCGGGCCGTGTCGTCGGATCAGCCCCCACCAGGCCGCCAGGACCCCGATCGACAGCAGGGTGACGTCCAGGGGGAAACCCGCCTGCACGTCGACACCGCCGAGGGTGAAGTCCATGTCGTCTCAGCTTCCCATCAGGGTGGGGACCTCGGCGATCGCCAGGAAGGCGATGCCGTACAGCGTCAGCGCACCGACCAGCCCCGTCACCATCAGCCGGGTGTACAGGCGGGTGTCGTACTTCAGGTGCATGAAGAAGCCGACGATCAGGCCGAACTTGATCGCCATCAGGGTCAGCAGGATCGGGATGTGCAGCCAGCCGAACTCGACGAAGTACGTGGAGAACTCCATCAGCGTCAGCACCGACAGGGCGCCGGCGATCTCGACGTACTGGCGCACCGTCGGCTCGTCGTGGTGCGCGGCCTGCGTGGTGGCGTCGGCGGTGGTGGCGTCGGACATGTGCGCGCTTTCGGTCTCGCGGGGGTCGGGGAGTCCGTGTGGACGGGCCCCACTATCCCCAGGGGATCAGGTAGACCACGACGAAGATGATGACCCAGATGACGTCGACGAAGTGCCAGTACAGCCCGATGATCTCGGTCTTGAGGGGCTGGCTGGCCTTGACCTTGCCGACCCGGCTGTAGGACCACAGCCCGAGCAGCATGATGATGCCCACGGTCACGTGCACACCGTGGAAGCCGGTCAGGACGAAAAAGGACGAGGCGAACGGGCTGGCCGTGGGGACCAGGCCCTCCTTGAAGAACTTGGTGAACTCGTAGGCCTGTCCACCGACGAACACCAGGCCCTGGAAGGCCGTGGCCAGGATCCACATGCGCATGCGGCGCATGTCGCCCTGTTCGTGGGCATGGTGGGCCAGCACCATCGTCAGCGAGGACATCAGCAGGACGAACGAGCTGACCGACGTGTAGACGATGTCGAAGATCTCGCCGTCGGGGCCACCCGCAGTGGTGTTCAGGTACATCAGGTAGGCGGTGATGAACGCCCCGAAGAACATGAACTCGGACCCCAGGAAGACCCACATCGCGAGTTTGCGATTGTCGAGGCCCAGGGAGGTCTCTTCAACGGCTGCGGACACGGCAGCCTCCTTGCGTCGTTCGGGGCGCTCGGTGCGCCGGGTTCGTGGGGCTCATGCCGCAGCCGCGCTGGGCTCCGGGTCGTCGTCGTCGCCCTCGGCCACGGGCTCGAGGATCCAGCCGAACAGGCCCATCATGAGCCACAGCGCACCGACGACCAGCAGGGCCGGGTTGGCGAAGGTCAGGCCGTAGCCCAGCGGGAGCAGCCCCACGCACATGATCAGCGGCCAGTACGACGGGTCGGGCATGTGGATGTGCTCGGTGTCGCCGCCGTGGTCGTCCGGGGTCGCCTTGGCGAGCGCCTCGTCCTCCGGCAGGGCCACGTCGTCGGGGGACGCCTTGGCGTTGCCGGAGGTGTCGACCGTCGCCGTGCCCCCGGCGGTGGCCGGGAACTCGTCACCGTGTTCGTCGGCACTCGCGGGGGACGTCGACGGGTCATGGTCCTGCGAGGCACCGGCGGGCACCGGTCGCAGGCTGCCGTCCTCGGCCTCGGCGTACTTGCGCTCCCAGAACTCGTCCCGCGCGGTCACCTCGGGGATCTCGTAGAAGTTGACGTAGGGCGTCGGCGAGGGCGTCATCCACTCGAGCGTGCGGGCGTCCCACGGGTCGTCGCCGGACGCCTCCCCGGATCGCAGCGAGGTGACGAGGTTGAACAGGAAGATCGACGCGGACACCGTCAGCACGGCGACCCCGGCGGTCGACAGGACGTTGTACAGCGCCACGTCGGTCCCGAGCTCGGCGGGCAGCACCGCGGTGCGGCGGGGCTGGCCGAGCAGACCGGACATGTGCATCGGGCCGAAGGTCAGGTTGAACCCGAGCAACCAGGTCCAGAAGTGCCACTTCCCGAGTTTCTCGCCGAGCAGCTTGCCGGTCACCTTGGGGAAGTAGTAGTAGATCCCCGAGACCAGCCCGAACAACGCACCACCGAACAGGACGTAGTGGAAGTGGGCCACGATCCAGTAGGTGTCGGTCTGCTGGGCGTCGTGGGGCACGATGGCGTGGGTCACCCCCGACAGGCCCCCGATGGTGAACATCGACACGAAGCCGACCGAGAACAGCATGGCGGTGGTGAACTTGACCTTGCCGCCCCACATCGTGAAGACCCAGTTGAAGATCTTGATGCCGGTCGGGACGGCGATGAACATCGTGGTCAGGCCGAAGGCGGACCGGGCGACCGGCCCGACGGCGGAGGTGAACATGTGGTGGGCCCACACCCCGAAGCCGATGAAGCCGATGGCGACCCCGGCGAAGACCATCGCGGCGTAGCCGAACAGCGGCTTGCGCGAGAAGGTGGGCATGACCTCGCTGACGATCCCCATCGCCGGCAGGATCATGATGTAGACCTCGGGATGCCCGAACAGCCAGAACAGGTGCTGCCAGAGCACGGGGTCACCGCCCGTGGCGGGCTGGAAGAACTGGGTGCCGAACACCACGTCGCCGTTGAGCATGAACAGCGCCACGGCGATGATCGGCAGGGCGAACAGCAGCAGGAAGTTTGTGACCAGGGTCATCCACGTGAACACCGGCATGCGCATGAAGGTCATGCCGGGCGCCCGCATGTTGAGGATCGTGGTGATGAAGTTGACGGCGGCCGACAGCGACGAGATCCCCACGATCTGCAGTCCGACGGCGTAGAAGGCCATGTTGTCGCCGGGGATCTGGGTCGACAGCGGTGCGTAGCCGAACCAGCCACCGTTGGGGATGGCGTTGAACAGCACCGACGAGTACAGGAACAGCCCGCCGAACAGGAACGTCCAGAACGAGAACGCGTTCAGACGGGGGAACGCGACGTCACGGGCGCCGATCTGCAGCGGGATCAGGTAGTTGAAGAAGGCCGCGCCCAGGGGCATGACCACCAGGAAGACCATGGTCAGGCCGTGCAGGGTGAAGGCCTGGTTGTAGACCTCCTCGGTGACCAGGGTCGACTCGGCGGACGCCAGCTGGGCCCGGATGATCCAGGCCGTCACGCCACCGAGGAAGAAGAAGAGCATGACGGACCAGAAGTACATGATCCCGATCTTCTTGTGGTCGGTCGTCGCGAGGTAGCCCTTGAAGCCGTCGAGGGCGGTCGGACGACTGAACACGCTCCGCGAGCGGGCCTGTGGGGGCGCCGTGGTGGTGGCCATCATCGTCTCCGGGTCGTCACGGTCTGCACGTGTCGGTGGTGTCGGTGGCGGGGGTGGGTCGGACTCGGACGAGGTCGGCGACCGGTCATTCCATCGTCAACAGGTAGGCGATGACGGCGTCGAGCTCGTCCTGGGGCAGTGACTCGAAGCTGTTCATTCCGATGCCGTCGCCGGGACGCATCGCCTTCAGTGACGGGGCGTTGCGGACCCAGGAGGTCAGCAGCTCGACGTCGACCTCGTCGGTGAACGCCGAGTTCGGATCGTCGGGGTCCTCGCGGAAGTACAGGTCGAAGATCGCCCCGGCGAACTCCTCGCGACTGAGCAGGTGGGTCAGGTTGGGGCCGGTCCGGGGCACGAAGTCGTCGGCCGAGGCCACGGCGGTGTCACTGATCTGGCCATGGCAGGCCACGCAGTTGCTCTGGAACACGTAGTGGCCACGGGCGACCTGCTCGTCCACGCCCTCGGGGACCTCCTGCGCCTCGAGCTGCTCGGGGGTCAGCTCGGCGAACGCGGCGGCGACGTCGGAGGGCGCCTGCTGCTCGGCGACCCACTGGTCGAACTCGTCCTGCTCCAGCACCTCGGCGCGGTTGCGCATGTTGGCGTGCGACAGGCCGCAGTACTCGGCGCACTGGCCCAGGAACCGGCCGGTCGTGTCGGCCTGCATGTTCAGGGTCGTGATGCGGCCCGGAAAGACGTCCTGCTTCCCGGCCAGCGCCGGGACCCAGAAGGAGTGCAGGACGCCGCGGTCGGCGGACCCGGCCTCCTCGGCCCGCATCTCGAGGTGGATCGGGGTGTCCACCGGGATGACCAGCTCGTTGGCGGTGATGACGCCGGAGTCGGGGTAGCGGTACTCCCACCACCACCGGTGCCCGATGACCTCGATGGTCATCGCACCCTCGGGCTCCTCGGCCAGTGCGAACACCTGTTGGACGGTCGGCACGGCGATGCCCGCCAGGATCAGGGCCGGGATGACCGTCCACACGATCTCGAGCCGGGTGTTGCCGTGGACCTGCTTGGGCAGCTCGTCGTCGTCACTGCGTCGGCGGTACCGCACGACCGTGTAGATGATCAGGCCCTGGACGAACACGAACACGACGGCGGCGACGACCATGACGGCCTTGAACAGGTCGTCGGGCGCCTCGGCGAAGGGGCCCTGCGGGTCGAGCATGGTCTGCGCGCCGGAGCAGCCGGCCAGGACGAGGGCCAACAGCGCCAGGCCGACGCCGCGGAGCACGCGGCCGGGTCGGGGGGCGCGTCGGGGGCTGCGCGATGGGGTGCGTCGCACCGTGTCGTCTCCTCGTTCCTCGATGCCCCGTGGCTGGTGGCCACGAGCCGACGACCCGGTGGTCCGGCACGCGCGGGGCGCACGAGAGGACGGTCCGGTCAGCGGGGTGGGCATGCAGTTGTTCGTCGACCCCGGGTGGTCCGTGGTGGTCGCCGAACACCCTGCTGCGGTGTCGACGGCGACCTGCTCGGCCCGGGTCCGGGGCTGGCGTGACCGATGCGCCGACTCGGCGTCCGCCGGGGCGTCGTGCCGTGCCGGGCATCCTCCGCGAGTCTAGCGATCCGGCGGCCACCGTCCGCTCGGCCGTGCCCCGGGGATCGTTCGTGGAACGACCGCGACCGGTGCACGACCGTCGCTCAGCCGTCCCAGCGGAAGGAGCGCACGGCGGCGACGGTGGCCACGACACCCCAGCCCACCACCACGGCCGCCGCCGACCAGTCGATGGTCGCCGGGCTGGACAGGGCGGCGCGCAGCACGTTGCCCAGGGCTCCGGAGGGCAGCAGGGAGCCGACCGCCGCGACGTCGGCCGGCAGGGCGTCGGGGTCGAAGGCCAGGCCCGAGACCAGCAGCAGGACGAGGAACAGGGCGTTGGTGAGCGCCAGGGTCAGCTCGGCCGTGAGCGTCCCGGCCATGAGCAGCCCGATCGCGGCGAACACGCCGCCACCGACGAGCGTGGCCACCACGGCCACGGCCAGCGAGCCGGTCGGCTCCCAGTCCAGCAGCAGGACGGCCACCGCCACCGTCGCGGCCACCTGCACCGCGAGCAGCACCACCATCGCCAGGGCCTTGGCGAGCACGAACGACCCACGCGTCAGCGGCGACGTCCCGAGTCGCTTGAGCACGCCGTACTTGCGCTCGAAGCCCGTCTGGATGGCCAGCGCGACGAGCCCCGTCGCCATCGCCGAGATCGCCAGGACCCCGGGCACCAGGAACGCGACCGGGTCCCCGTCGGTCGGGAGCACGTCCACGAACCCGAAGAAGACCAGGATCCCGAGCGGGATCCCCAGCGTGACCACCAGGCTCTCGCCGTTTCGCACCAGCAGGCGCAGTTCGAGTCGGGCCTGGGCCAGGACCATGCGATGGCGCGGTGCCGGGGCGCCCATCAGCGCCGCTCCTGCTCGTCGACCAGACCGGTCCCGCCGGTCAGCCGCAGGAACACTTCCTCGAGTCCGCGCCGCCCCGCGTTCAGGCTGGTCAGGGTGACGTCGGCCTCGGCCAGGGCTGCCGCGAGCGCCGCCACCAGCCCGGGTGACGGCGGTGCGGCGATGCGGTGGTCGAGGTGGCCGCGATCCCGGACGTCCACGCCCAACCGGGCCGTCAGCGCAGCGGTGTCCACCACGCGGTCCGTGGTGAACACGGTGTCGTCGGACCGGGCGAGGTCCGACGGGGTGCCGGCGGCCACCACCCGGCCCCGGTCGATGATGACCACGTCGTCGGCCAGCACCTCGGCCTCGTCGAGCAGGTGGGTGGTCAGCACCACCGCCACGCCGTCGTGGGCCAGCCCGTCCACCAGTTCCCAGGTGGACCGACGCGCCGCCGGGTCGAGGCCCGCCGTCGGCTCGTCGAGGAACGCGACCTCCGGACGACCCACCAGCGCCAGCGCGAGCGCGAGTCGTTGCTGCTGTCCGCCGGACAGGTCACGGAAGCGGGTCCCGAGGGACCCGTCGAGACCGGTGCGATCGAGCAGGTCGTCGACATCGAGCGGGTCGGTGAACAGTGCCGCCTGGGTCGCCAGCACCTCGCGTGGCCGGGCCTGTGGGTACACGCCCTGCTCCTGGAGCATCACGCCCAGGCGTGGCCGCACGAACGACCCGTCCGCCACCGGGTCACGACCGAGCACGCGGACCCGGCCCGCGTGCGGCCGCCGCAGGCCGACGCACGTCTCGACCGTGGTGGTCTTGCCTGCCCCGTTGGGTCCCAGCAGGGCGAGGGTCCGTCCTGCCTCGACTGCGAGGTCCAGCCCGTCCACCGCGACGTGGTCGCCGTAGCGCATGACCAGCCCCGACACCTCGATCGCCGGGGCGGCCGACGTGCGAGTGGCTGCGGACACGCGCGGCTCCTGGCCTCGCTGGACGCGCCCGGGACCCCGGGCGGAGGGACGAACGACTCGAGCGTAACCGCGGTCGGTGGGCGCCGAATCCGGCTCCCACCGGGGCCGACCGCCTCGGGGACGCGTCGGTGGCGGCCGTCCCCCAGACCGGTCGTCGGCTCCGGCGCAGGGCCGTCCGGGCCACTGGTCGGGACACCACCGGCCTCCCCACCGGCGACCTGCCCAGGACGTAGGCTCGCACCATGACCCGCGCCACGGAGTCCGACGTCCCGGACGACGATGCACCCGCGACCGATGACCGGTCGCGGGACGTCCGTGATGCCCCTGACCAGGACTCGACGGCAGCCGCGGGAGCCGACCGTCCAGCGGACGACGCCGGTCACTGGAGCGACGGCCTGCCCTTCGGCTCCGACACGACCGACCCCGACGCCCGGGGCATCGCCCAGGAGGTCGTCGTCGTGCCCTGGCGACGCTGGCGGCCCCGCCTGATCTGGACGCTGGTGCTCGGCATCGCGGGTGGATGGCTCCTGGCCGGTCTCGCGTCGGCGTTCTTCGGCCGGGTCCGGCCGATCCTGATCAGCATCACCGTCGCGCTGTTCGTCTCGTTCGCGCTGGAGCCTGCCGTCAAGTGGATGAGCCAACGCGGCATGTCCCGTGGGCTGGCGACCGGCATCGTGTTCCTGGTCTCCACCATCGCGTTCGTGGGCTTCCTGGCCGCGATGGTCCCGCTGATCGTCAGCCAGGTCGCCACCCTGGTCGAGTCCGGCCCCGAGATCGTGGACTCGCTGAGCAGCCAGGCCCAGAACCTGCCGTGGGGACTCGGCGACCGCGCGGCCGAGTGGATCGCCGGGCTCCAGCAGGACCTGCCCAACCGCCTGCCGGACTTCGCCAGCTCGGCCAGTCGCGGCGCGCTCAACGTGGGTGCCTCCGTCGGTGGGGCCCTGTTCAACCTCCTGACCATCGCCCTGGTGGCGTTCTACCTCGCCGCCGACGGTCCGCGTTTCCGCCGGGTGCTGTCGTCCAACATGCGTCCGGGCGCGCAGCGCGAGTTCCTCGAGGTCTGGGAGATCGCGGTCGAGAAGACCGGGGGCTACCTCTACGGCCGGGTCCTGACCGCGGTCGCGTCGGCGGTGTTCCACACCATCGTGTTCCTGGTGATCGGCCTGGACTACGCGTTCGCGCTGGGCGCATGGGTGGGCGTGATCTCCAGCGTGATCCCCGTCGTCGGCACCTACCTCGCCGGCATCCTCCCGATCGTCATCGCGCTGGCGTCGTCGTTCGGCCAGGCCATCTGGGTGCTGGTCGCGATCGTGGTCTACCAGCAGGTCGAGAACCTGGTCGTGGTCCCCCGCATCACCGGCCAGACAGTCGAGCTGCACCCGGCCGTGGCGTTCATCGCCGTGCTGATGGGGGCTGCACTGTTGGGTGCCGTCGGCGCGCTGCTGGCGATCCCGACGGCCGCGATCGTGGCCGCGCTGTGGTCGGCGCGCAAGGAACGCCACGACGTCGTGGACCACCACCTCACCAACGGCGACCTGCCACGGAGTGGGGAGGAACGGACGTGACCGACACGAGCACGGGGGCCGGCACGGGCCATTCGGGGCACTGGGCGGCCACCGTGCCGACCGGGCCGGGGGACGACGCCGAGCAGCTCGCGGCGCGCCTGTGGGCGGTCGGGGCCCTGGGCGTGTGGGAGCGGTCCGGCGAACTGGTCGGGTACTTCCCTGGCCCACCGGACGACTTCCCGGACGACCAGCGGGACGGGCTCCCGGACGACGTCCGGTGGAGCCACGAGCCCGAGGTCGACCACGTCGCCGCCTGGCGGGCCGCCGCCCGGCCGGTTCGCGCCGGTGCCGTCGAGATCGTGCCCGACCACCTCGCGAACTCGCACGACACGCCACCCGGCGTGCATCGCATCCTCCTGGACCCGGGCCAGGCCTTCGGATCCGGTCACCACGAGACCACCGCCGGATGCCTCGAGGTGCTCGCCGAGGTGGATCCCGCTGGTCGGTCCGTGCTGGACCTCGGCACCGGGACCGGGATCCTGGCCATCGCGGCGGTCCTGCAGGGTGCGGCCTCCGTGCTGGGGGTCGACACGGATCCGCACGCCGTCGCCGTGGCGCGGGACAACGCCCACCACAACGACGTGGAGGTCGACCTGGCCGTCGGGGCGCTCGACGACGTGGACGGCCGGTTCGACGTCGTGCTCGCGAACCTCCTCACCGCCACGCTGGTCGAGCTCGCGGACGACCTCCCCGGCGTGATGGCCCCGTCCGGGTGGCTCGTGGCCAGTGGGGTCGGCACCGAGCGGGCCCACGTCGTCGCCGACGCCTTCACGCGGGCCGGACTCCGCGACGTCGAGGTCCGGCCACGCGGGGAGTGGGTGGTCCTCGTGGCCCGGGCCGCGACGTGAGCTCGCTCCCCGAGGGGCCGATCGAGGCGGTCGTGGACGGGTTCACGCACGGAGGCGAGGGCGTGGCGCGGGTGGACGGCAAGGCGGTGTTCGTCCCCGGGACCCTGCCCGGCGAGCGGGTCCGGCTGGAGGTGGTCGACGACCGCAAGCGGTGGGCGCGCGGACGGCTGCTGGACGTCCTGGACCCGGCCGCCGAGCGCGTGGCACCACCGTGTCCGCACGCCCACACCTGTGGCGGCTGCGACCTCCAGCACGTCACGCCCGACAGCCAACGTCGGCTCAAGACCCGGGTCGTCACCGAGCAACTCGTCCGCCTGGGCGGTCTCGACGACCCACCGGTCGCCGACACCGTGGCGGTCGGCCCGGACCTGGGCTATCGCACGGTGGCGCGCATGCACGCCGACGAACAGGGCCGGCTGGGCTTCCACCGGGCCGGGACCAACGACGTCGTCCCGGTCGCGGTGTGCCCGGTGCTGACCCCGGGGGCCCAGGACGTCCGCAGCGCGGTGGGCGACCGGACCGGGGCGGCCGAGGTCACGGTCCGGGCCACCTCGACCGGCGACCGCGGGGCGGTCCTGCATCCCGGTCCGGGCCCCCTCGACCTCCCCGGGCTCGACGACGGGGCGACGCTCCAACTCGCCCAGCCGGACGGCTCGACCGTGACGGTGCGCGGCGACGGGACCGTGACCGAGCGGGTGGCGGGGCTGGACTTCACCGTCGACGTCGACGGGTTCTTCCAGACCACGACCGACGGCGCTGCGGCACTGGTCGAGGCGGTCCTCGGGGTGGTCGGCGACGTCTCGGGACTCGTCGCGTGGGACCTCTACGCGGGCGTCGGGCTGTTCAGCCTGCCCCTGGCTCGCGCCGGCGCCACCGTGACGGCGGTCGAGGGGGTCGCCCGTGCCGTGGACCACCTCCGCGACAACGCGTTGCGTGCCGGACTCGACCAGTCGGTCGTGGCCGATGCGCTCGACGTGGCCGACTTCGTCCGCCGCCGCCACGACGCCCCGCCCGACGTCGTGGTCCTCGACCCACCCCGCACGGGTGCCGGCGCCGAGGTGGTCGCCGAACTCGCCGGACACCGACCCGGCGACATCGTCTACGTCGCCTGCGACCCGGCCGCGCTGGCACGCGATGCCCGCGCGCTCGCCGAACACCACTATCGGCTGGTCTCCGCACAGCCGTTCGACCTGTTCCCGATGACCCACCACGTCGAGGTGGTGGCACACTTCCGGCCCTGATCGCGCGGACTACCGTCGGGGAGCGCGGCACGACCAGTCGTCCACTCGGGAGAGCGATGGCCGGACCGTTCACCACCCTGTTCGCCGCGATGCGTCGTGGCTCGCCCCCGCCCGGCCCACCACGTCGACCGCTGTGGGTCCTGCTGCGTGACGAGGCCGCCCACGCCGTCCGTCGCGTGCTGACGCCGGCCAGCCTGCTCGCGGCCGTGGTGGCGGGGGTCAGCGTGTTCGTCGTGCTCGGCCCGGCGACGCCCGGGCCGGTCCTGGGCCAGGCCTGGCGCCCGGTGCTGGCGACGGTGCTCGCCCTGGTCGCGGCGGCCTTCGCCCACTTCCTGCTGGCCCGACCGGGTCGTGACCAACGCCGGTCCACGACCGTCGCGATCGTCGCGGCCACGGCGCTCGTGGTCGCCGGCACCGTCGTGCTCGCCAACCTCCTGGACCTGGTGACGTCCGCCTTCCCCGCGCCACCCGGTGGCGGCCCCACCCTGGACGCCAGCCTGTCGATCGACCCCGCCATCGCCATCGGCGGGATCCTGCTGGTCGTCGCGATCGTCTCGTCGGCCGCAGGCCGGCGCCTGGGCGTGCCCACCTCCCTGCTCTTCCTCGGACTGGGCGTGCTGGCGGGCCCGGGTGGGTTCGGCTGGGTCGACGTCGGTGGTGCGGCCACGACCCGCAACCTGGCGGTCGTCGCCCTGGTTGCCATCCTGTTCGACGGAGGCGTCACGACCACCGTCTCCGACCTGCGGCGGGCGGCCGCACCCGGCGCCGTGCTCGCCACCGTCGGGGTCATGGCGACCGCGGCGATCACCGCGGGGATCGTCGTGCTGGTCGTGCCGGGCACCGACGCCCGGACGGCCTGGCTCGTGGGGGCGGTGGTGGCCTCCACCGACGCCGCCGCCCTGGGCAACCTCCTGCGCAACGTGCGGCTCCCCCACCGGGTCCATGCCCTGTTGACCGTCGAGTCCGGTGGCAACGACCCGATCGCCATCCTGCTGACGGTCGGCATCCTGGCCAGCTGGGACACTCCCGTCGCAGCGGGCGACTGGGTGTCGTTCGCACTCTGGCAACTGGTCGGCGGGCTGGTCGCCGGGATCGTCGTGGGCACGATCGCGAGTCGCCTGATGGGGCGCCTCGCGCTGCCCGGCATGGCGCTGTACCCCGTGCTCGCGCTGGCGATGGGCGGGGCCGCCTACGGACTGGCCGCGGTGCTCGGTGCCTCCGGGCTGCTGGCCGCCTACGCCTGCGGCGTCGTGATCGCGGCCACCGACGTCCGCCACCGTCGTGCCGTCCGGCGCTTCAGCGAGGGGATCTCGACGGCCGTCGAGATCGGCCTGTTCCTGCTGCTGGGGTTGCAGGTCGTCCCGGCCGGACTGGTCGAGGTGGCCGTGCCCGGGTTGCTGATCGCGCTCGGGCTGTTGCTGGTGGCCCGCCCGATCGCGGTCGGCGCGTCCCTGGCCGGGTTCCGGATGCCGATCCGGGAGGTCGGGGTCGTGGCCTGGCTGGGGGTGCGCGGGGCCGTGCCGATCGTGCTCGCGACCTACGCCGCGACCGCCGGGGTCCCCGGGGCCCAGGACATCCTCCACCTCGCCTTCTTCGTCGTGGCCGTGTCGCTGGTGGTCCACGGAGTGACCGCCCAGCGGGTGGTCGACGCGGCCGGGCTCCCGGCCGACCCCGACCTCCCCCCGGAGGTCGCCATGCTGGTCGGCGACCTCGACGGGGTCGACCTGCTCGAGGCCGAGCTGACCGCGACGTCGCCCCTGGTCGGCGAACGGCTCGCCGACCGTCCGCCGGTCCGCGGGGTGCGGGTCCTGCTGGTCACCCGCGGTGACGTGACCCACGCCGCCGACGGGGACACGACGTTCCGGGTCGGCGACCGGCTGGTCCTGTCGGCCACGGACCGGCGTGGCGGGCTGGACGCCGTGCGACGGTGGCTCGGCGCCCCGCCCGCCTCGTCCACCACGGACCTCGACCGCCGCTGACCCGCTCGGACTCAGTCGGAGGGGGGTCGCCACGCGCGCCGCCAGGTGCGCTCGGCGTCGGCGAAGGCGTCCAGGGGTGCGACGACGTCCTGGACGGCCTCCAGCAGCTCCTCGAGCTCGGACGTCTCGGCAGCAACGGTCCGCACCTCGTCGATGCTGGTCCAGGCCTCGTCCAGCGCTGTCGCGCAGTCCTGCCAGTCCGCTGCCAGTGGCTCGACCTCCCAGGCCGGCATCCACGCCCGGGCGTCGTCGATCGCCCCGGCGATGGCGTCCAGCCCGACGCCGATCGGGGCCGGCTCGACCCGGCCGGTCGGCAGGGTCGACAGCAGCACCCGGCGCCCCGACTCGATGACCTGGGCACAGTCGAGGAACGCGCGCCACGCCGGCACGAGGTCGGCCGGCAGGTCGGGCTTGCGACGGAACAGGGGCATGGCCCGCACAGGCTAGACGGCCCCGTCCCGGCCGCCGACAGGCCGTGGGATACGGTCCCCGGCCGTCCACCCGTCGACCGAGGGATCCACCCATGCTCGTGGGCGCCTCCGTGCCCAGCCGGGACCCGCTCGCCGCGGCCGATGCGCGTGGCGCCGACGTGGTCCAGGTCCACCTGTCCGCACCCCGCAACTGGCGCGCGCCCCGACGCCGCGAGGACGCCGCGGCACTGGCCGCGTCCGGTCGGGTGGTGGCCGCCCACGCGCCGTACCTGTGCAACCCGGCGTCCGCCGACGCCGCGGTGCGTGACCGGACGACGGCCAGCCTGCAGGCCAGCCTCGACGAGGCCGAGCGCTGTGGTGTCCGGGGTGTCGTGGTGCACGCCGGCCACGCGGCCGGGGGCGGCTCGATGGCGGACGCCCTCGACCGCTGGGTCGGGGTGGTCGAGCGGCTCGCCTCACCGGTTCCCCTGTGGATCGAGAACACCGCGTCGGGCGCGACCGCCCCGGGGCGACGTGCGGAGGACTTCGGTGCACTGCTGACCCGGCTGCGGAGCACCGACGTGGTCGCCCGCGGGAGCCTGTCGGTGGGCGCCGTCGTGGACACCTGCCATGCCTGGGCCGGTGACCCGGCCTGCGCCGAGGACCCCGGGGGATGGCTCCGCGCCGTGTCGGTCGGCACCGGCGGCATCGACCTGCTGCACGTCAACGACAGCCGCGATCCGGCCGGGGCGGGCCGGGACCGCCACACCAACCTCGGCGCGGGCGAGATGGGCACGGACGTGCTGGCCACGATGGTGCGCACTGCCGCCGAGCTCGGCGTCCCGGCAGCGCTCGTCGAGACGCCGTCGGAGGACGGCGGCCAGGAACGTGACCTCGCGCTCCTGCGCACGTGGCTCGGCCAGGGGCCTCCTCCGGTCTGACACGACCACACCGGCCGACCCCCGGCTGCGAACCCCGGCGGCGAACCTCCGGTGCGGGTGGGCACACTCGACCCCGCCCCACACCACGCCACCACCGGAGCCCACGACCGCAGGAGCACCCGTGTCCGCCAGCACCGACCCGGCAGCGCGCGACGTCGACGCCGACCCTGCCACGTCCCACGACGACGACGCCGACCAGCCGCTGGCCTTCCGCCTGCTCGACGAGGGCCTGGTCCCCGAACCGGTGCTGGCCCGGGTCATCGACCTGCGCGTCGCGCGACTGGTCGACCGGCACCGCTCGCTCCCGCCGGACGTCCGGGACCGCGACGTCGTGGCGCTGCGCCGGTCGTTGGACGACCAGCCCATCACCGTCCACACCGCGGCCGCCAACGCCCAGCACTACGAGGTGCCGACCGCGTTCTTCCGACTGGTGCTGGGACCCCACCTGAAGTACTCGTCGGGCCTGTGGTCCACCGACGACGACCTGGGGGGCGCCGAGCGTCGGATGCTGGACCTCACCCTCGACCGGGCCGGGCTTGCGGACGGCCAGGTCGTGCTCGACCTCGGCTGCGGGTGGGGCTCGGTGTCGCTGCTGGCCGCCGAGCGCTTCCCCGCGTCGCGCATCGTGGGCGTGTCCAACTCGCGGACCCAGCGTGAGTTCGTGCTGGCCGAGGCCGCAGCCAGGGGCCTGGACAACCTCGACGTGGTCACGGCCGACATCGCCACGTTCACCCCCGCCGACGCCGGCATCTTCGGGCGCGTCGACCGGATCGTGTCCGTCGAGATGCTCGAGCACGTCCGCAACCACCGGCGGCTGTTCGCCCGGGTCGCCGACTGGCTGGCCGACGACGGCGCGATGTTCGTGCACGTGTTCAGTGGTCGTGACCTCGGGTTCGCCTTCGACGCAGACGACCCCACCGACTGGGTCGCCCGGTACTTCTTCTCCGGGGGACTGATGCCCTCCGACGACCTGCTGCTGCACCGCCAGCAGCACCTGGTCTGCACCGACCACTGGTGGATCGCCGGACACCACTACCAGCGCACGGCACTGGCGTGGCTCGACAACCTGCACGCCCACCGCGACGAGGTCCTCGAACTGTTCACCGCCGACGTCGGCGCCGACCAGGCCCGCGCCTGGTACCGACGCTGGGCAGCCTTCTTCCTGACCGTCGCGGGCCTGTGGGGCCACGACGGTGGGCGCACCTTCGGCGTCAGCCACTACCGGTTCACCCCCCGCCCGACCGTGTGACCGTCGGTGGGCGCATCCGGCCTGCTTGACGCCGGGGGCCGCGGGCGACGACGATGACCGATGCGTCACCCTTCGGAGGTTCCCGTGGCCAGCGACACCTACACCGTCTCCCGTTCCGCCCGGATCGACGCACCGCGGGCCGTGGTCCACGACCTGCTGGTCGACTTCCACGCATGGACGCGGTGGTCACCGTGGGAGGACGTGGATCCCGAGATGGAGCGCACGTACGCCGGCAGCGACCGGGGTGTCGGTGCCCGCTACGCCTGGCGCGGGAACCGCCGGGCCGGTGCCGGCTCGATGGAGATCACCCGGGTCACCGACGACCTGGTCGGCGTCGACCTGCTCTTCACCAAGCCGTTCAAGGCACGCAACGAGCTCGAGTTCCGGCTCGACGACGCCGACGGGACGACGACCGACGTGACCTGGACGATGACGGGACGACGCACCCTGATGACGCGGGTCATGGGGCTGGTCCGCAGCATGGACGACCTGGTCGGACCCGACTTCGAACGGGGTCTCGTCCAGCTCGATCGGGCGGCGACGACCGGCTGACGTTCAGGGGCGGTCGTCGGCCTCCAGGACGCCGACCAGGCGTGCCGGGGCCGTCACGCGGTACGAGTCCTCGAGCAGCTCGGCCACCTCGTCCAGGTCGGTGGTGTCGTCGAGGTCGAGCCCGAGCCAGCCACACGGACCGAGGTAGC
Organism: Salsipaludibacter albus; assembly: GCF_019798055.1. Taxonomy (GTDB): domain Bacteria; phylum Actinomycetota; class Nitriliruptoria; order Nitriliruptorales; family Nitriliruptoraceae; genus Salsipaludibacter; species Salsipaludibacter albus. The sequence continues at coordinate 145,251 of NZ_JAHOPH010000005.1, forward strand.
CCGGGACCCAGAACCGCGGGTCGGCCTCCAGGGCACGACGCTCGCCGGGGTCCGGCTGCACCATGATGGCCTGCTCGTGCTGGAGCCACTCCCCGTCGGCCTTGTGAGACCCGCCGTAGTAGGCGAACACCTTGCGGGTGAAGAACGCGGGGCGCCCGTGCGAGACCTTCTCGTCGGCGTCCGGGAGGGCCAGCGCGAACGCGCGGACCCGGGCGAGCCAGGGGTCGTCCGGGTCGAACATCCGTGGATGGGCCATGCCCGCAGTGTGGCATGCCGGGTGGCCGGCCCGCTGGCCCGTGCGCGCCGGCCGGCCAGCCAACAGCGTCCGCCGGCGACACGGGACGTAGGCTAAAGGTCGGAGCACCCGAGGAGGCTCGTCGTGACGTGGACCTTGTGGACCATCATCGGGGTGCTCATGATCCCGGTCGTCATCGCCGGACTGGCCGTCGCCTGGCGCGATCGCGGACGCAACCGGGCCGTCGGGCACCGCGGCGAGCACCAGGCCGGCGAGGGCGAGGGCTACGCGTCCGCCGGCTTCGCCGCGACCCAGCGGGGGATCGGCCACGGCGGTGGCGGCGCCTGATCGGCCGGTCCGGGCACGGTCGAGCGACACGAGCCGGCTGGTAGCCTCCTCGGTGAACGGCCCGAAGTCTCGGTCACCCGTGTGACGCGTCCCTCCCGGCATCCCCGGTCATCGACGCGCCACCCACGCGTGCGCCAAGCGAGACCCGAACATGGTCGATTCCTCCTTCTCCCATCCCTTCCTGGATGCCCTCCGAGACCGCGTGCTGGTCGTCGACGGCGCCATGGGGACGTCCCTGCAGGACGCCGACCTGTCCGTCGAGGACTTCGGCAGCGACGACCTCGAGGGGTGCAACGAGATCCTGGTCCGCACCCGTCCGGACGTCGTGCTCGACGTCCACCGCTCGTTCCTGGACGTGGGCTGCACCATCATCGAGACGGACACGTTCGGCGGGGCGCCCTGGGTGCTCGACGAGTACGACCTGGCAGACGACACCGAGGAGCTCAACGCCACCGCGGCCCGCCTGGCCCGCGAGGCCGTGGACGAGCGCGCCGGTGACGGGGTGCCCCGGTTCGTCGCCGGCTCGATCGGGCCCGGCACGCGGTCGCCGACGCTCAGCCTCGGCAACGACCCCGCAGAGGCCAAGGACTTCATCGACGTCGCCACGATGGAGGCCGGCTACGCGCGCCAGGTCCGCGGGCTGCTGGACGGCGGCGTCGACCTGGTCCTGATCGAGACCTGCTTCGACCTGCTGCAGGTCAAGGCTGCCGTCGCGGCCACCACGGACGTCTTCGCCGAGCGGGGCGAGCGCGTCCCGATCATGGTGTGCTTCACGGTCGAGAAGGACATCAACACGATGCTGCTGGGCTCCGAGCCCGCCGCGGCGATCGCCGCGCTGGACCCCCTGCCGATCGACGTGCTGGGGATGAACTGCGCGACGGGGCCGGACGACATGCGCGAGCACGTCCGGACGCTGTCGCGCCACTCCCGCCTCCCGATCGCGGTGGTCCCCAACGCCGGCATCCCCGAGATGGTCGACGGCGAGACCTGCTACCCGCTGGCTCCCGAGGGCCTGGCGCAGGCCCAGCGCGAGTTCGTGGCGGAGTTCGGCGTCACCATCGTCGGCGGCTGCTGCGGCACCACGCCCGAGCACCTCGCCCAGGTCGTCGCGGCGGTCGAGGGGCTCACCCCCGCCGAGCGCGAGGTCGAGTTCCAGCCGTCGCTGGCGTCGCTGTACGGCGCCGTCACGATCGAGCAGGACACCTCGTTTCTGATGATCGGGGAGCGCGCCAACGCCAACGGCTCGGCGGTGTTCAAGCGGTTGCTGCTGGACGAGGACTGGGAGGCGATGGTCGAGCTGGCCCGCGACCAGGCCCGGGCCGGCGCCCACGTGCTGGACGTCTGCGTCGACTACGTCGGACGCGACGGCGTGGCCGACATGGTCGAGGTCATCGATCGCTACGCGACCCAGTCCACCCTGCCCCTGGTCATCGACTCGACCGAGGTGGACGTGGTCGAGGCAGCGCTGACCCGGCTGGGAGGCCGGGCCGTCATCAACTCGGTCAACCTCGAGGACGGCCGGGTCAAGGCCGACCGGCTGCTCCCGCTGGCGAAGCGCTACGGCGCCGCCGTGGTCGTGCTGGCGATCGACGAGGAGGGCCAGGCCCGCACCACCGACTGGAAGGTCCAGGTCTGCAAGCAGGTCGCCGACATCGCCGTCGGCGAGTACGGGATGGAGACCTCCGACCTGGTCTTCGACTGCCTGACGTTCCCCCTGGGATCGGGACAGGAGGACCTGCGCGGCGACGGGATGGCGACGCTGGACGCCATCGAGCGGGTCAAGGCCGAGATCCCCGGCTGCTACACCACCCTGGGCGTCTCCAACGTGTCGTTCGGACTGTCCCCGGCCGCCCGCCAGGTCCTCAACTCGGTGTTCCTGCAGATGGCGATCGACCGGGGACTGGACTCCGCGATCGTCAACCCGGCCAAGATCCTCCCGCTCAACCGCATCGACGACGAGCAGGAGCAGGTGGCCCGCGACCTCATCGAGGACAACCGCGGCACCGCCGGCATGGGTGGCACCGCCGACGCCAACTACGACCCGCTGCACCGCCTGATGGCGCTGTTCGACGGGGTCGACGCGACCACTGGCAGCGGCGGGCCGTCGCTGGCCGACCTCGACATCGAGGAGCGCCTGAAGCAGCGCATCATCGACGGGGTCCGCGACGGCATGATCGCCGACCTCGACGAGGCGATGGCGGCCGGGTACCCGGCCCTGCACATCGTCAACGAGTTCCTGCTCGACGGGATGAAGGTGGTCGGCGAGCTGTTCGGCTCGGGCCAGATGCAGCTGCCGTTCGTGCTGCAGTCGGCCGAGGCGATGAAGTTCGCCGTGGCCCACCTCGAGCCGCACATGGAGGCCGGTGACGCATCCGGCAAGGGTCGGGTCGTGCTTGCCACCGTCAAGGGTGACGTGCACGACATCGGCAAGAACCTGGTCGACATCATCCTGCGCAACAACGGCTACGACACGATCAACCTCGGCATCAAGCAGTCCATCGACGCGATCCTGTCCGCGGCCGAGGAACGGGGCGCGGACGCGGTCGGGATGTCCGGGCTGCTGGTCAAGTCGACCGTGGTGATGAAGGACAACCTCGAAGAGATGAACAAGCGGTCGCTGACGAACCTGCCGGTCCTGCTGGGCGGTGCGGCACTGACCCGCAGCTACGTCGAGGACGACCTGCGCGGGCTGTTCCACGGCGACGTCTTCTACTGCAAGGACGCGTTCGAGGGACTGTCGGTGCTCGACCGGGTCATGGAGGCCCGCAAGGCCGGCGTCGCGCTGCCCGAGGAGTTGGTCGGCCGTCGCGAGAAGCGCACCCCGCACAAGACCCCGGCCGCCGACGAGCCACCCCGGATCGACGCCAAGGGCCGCCCGAAGTCCGCCGTGGCCACCGACGTCGCGATCCCCGAGCCGCCGTTCTGGGGCTCGCGGGTCGTGCGCGGCGTCGGGATCGACGACATCGCGCCGATGATCAACGAGGTCGCGCTGTTCCGCAACCAGTGGGGCTACTCCCCCGGTGACCGCTCCCCGGCCGAGTACCAGGCGTTCCTCGACGAGCACGCCCGGCCGGCGCTGCGGTCGTGGATCGAGGTCGCCAAGCGCGACAAGATCCTCACCCCCGAGGTCGTCTACGGCTACTGGCCGGTCAACGGCGACGGTGACGAGCTGGTCGTGTGGGATCCCGAGGCGCCCGGCGAGGTCGAGGTCACCCGGATCGCCTTCCCGCGCCAGACGCGGGGACGCTGGCTGGCGATCCCGGACTTCTTCCGCGACGTCGACAGCGGCGAGGTCGACGTCCTGGCCGTGCAGTGCGTGACGATGGGCCACCGGATCAGCAAGGTCGCCAAGGACCTGTTCAACGCCGATCGCTACAACCGCTACCTGCACGCCCACGGCTTCGGGGTCGAGATGGCCGAGGCGCTGGCCGAACTGTGGCACCGCCGGGTCCGTGAGGAGTGGGGCGTGGAGGGCGAGGACGGCCCGACCGTCAAGGACTGGTTCCGCCAGGACTACCGCGGCTCGCGCTACTCGTTCGGCTACGCGGCCTGCCCCGACCTCGAGGACCAGCACGTCCTCGACGGACTGCTGGACTTCTCCCGCATCGGCGTCGAGGTGACCGACGAGTTCATGCTCGACCCCGAGCAGTCCACCTCCGCGATCGTCGTCCACCACCCCGAGGCCAAGTACTTCAACGCCCGCTGACCCGCCCCACCTCCGGTCGGTTGGGGAGTGCGAGCCCGCCCACGAGGGTTAATCCGACAACCGATTGGGAGCCCACGGCGGCGCCGTCAGGAGTAGTGGGCGAGCGCGTCCTTGAGGTCTGTCACGACGAGGTGACCGCGGCGGGTCACGTCGAACCAGTTGTAGCGCTTGAACGGCAGCCATCCCCGGATCGTGATGTCGTTCTCACGCCGGCGATCGTCGTGCCAGTCGAGCAGGCTGCCGTGCGCGAACTGGGAGTCCAGCTCGACGGGCAGCTTCGGGGGGACGTAGACGGCGTCGATGAACCGCTGACGGCCCTTGATGTCGACCACGGGGTGGTTCATCGCCGTGGGCGGAATGCCGGCGGCCGTCGTGAGCGACAGGAACTCCGACTCCAGTGCGCTGCGGCTCACGACCTCCAGGGGCGACAGCTCGTCGAGGAGGGCACGCAGGGCCACCTTGCCACGAAACCGTCCCATCTGCCGCATCACCGTCCGGATCTCTTCCGGTGTCGCCAGCGTGCGACGAACAGACTCGGCCACCAGCCGCCGAAGGCGAACGGGCCCGCAGACGGCGGCCAGGTCGGCCAGGGTGCGGGCCGCAGTCGTGACCGGGTGGCCTGCCACGTCCGTGACGTGCTCGGCCCGCAGGGTCAGCGATCGGTGCACGCGCACCCCGGACCGCACGTGTGGGCACGTGCAGCCGACGACCAGGTGCACCTCGCTGGTGGGCGGCGTCGACGACAGGCCATGGACCATTCCCGCCGTCTGTCGGGCGAGGACCGCCTGTCGACCGACCGACAGGAGGGCGACGAATCGCCGTGTCCGGTCACCGCGGGGCACGGCGCGATCCCGGTAGACGCCGTGGGCTTCACGGTCGTACCAGCCTCGATCGTGGCGACGCCGCACCACGGAAGCCGACACGCCGCAGTCGACGGCCTGCGCAAGCGTGAAGACCCCGGCCTGTCGCTGCAGGACCAGGCGGAGGGCGGCATCGGGGGATTCTGGGACCATGGCCCGCAGCATGGAGGACCCGCCGTCGTGCGGAGCATGCACCCGCGGCACCTGTGGATGACGTCAATGATGTGCAGGGCCGATCGTGGGGTCGCGGCGTGCCGTGGTCTCGTACTGTCGAGGTGGTCCGCCACCCCGGTGCTCGGGCACTGCGGTGGATGGCCGAGACGTCCGCGGAGGAGGAAGCAGGATGGCGTTCGAGTTCGAGCGGGACGAATCGATCGACGAGGCGACGGCCCGGATCGCGCACGAACAGTTCGGCGCTGCCCTGGCGTGGCTGTCCGTCGCCGAGGCCGCCGAGGCCCAGGACCCCGGGGCGGCGGACGATCGCGCCGGCGACGAGGCCTGGGGGTTCGCCGTGGACGACGCCCAGGTGGCCGACTTCGTGCGCCGGGAGGTGGACACGGCCGCGTCGGTGGAGGAGGCGGTGCACGAGGCACGCAAGTGCTGCAAGCGGGTTCGGGGCCTGGTGCGACTGGTGAGACCGGCGATGGAGGACGCCTACCAGGCCACCAACACGGCCACCCGCGACGCCGCCCGTGAGCTGTCGCCGATCCGTGATGCCCATGCCCTGGTGGCGACCTTCGACGACCTCGTCGCGGCCCACGCCGACCAGGTCCCCACCGGTGGCATCGCCGGCGTCCGCCGCGCACTTCAGGCCCGCGCCCAGGACGCCACCCACGCGGTCACCGCCAATCGCGACCGGATCGACGCGGCCCGCCGGCAAATCGTTCGGGCGCGCGACGGGCTCGAGGGCTGGCCACTGGCGGGACTCGACCGCGACGAGCAATGTGGCGCGGTGGCCGCCGGGGTCAGCAAGACCGCCGACCGGGCCCGCGACGCCTTCGCAGAGGTCCTGGACGTGCCCGGCCCGCCTCCGGACGAACTCCTGCACGAGTGGCGCAAGCGCGTGAAGTACTCCTGGTACCACGTCAGCCTGGTCGAACCCGCGGCACCAACCTTGCTGGGCGCCCTCGCCGACCTCCTCCACGACCTGTCGGACGTCCTGGGTGACGATCACGACCTGGCGATCCTCTCCGCGGACCTTCGGGAGGACCCCGACGGCTTCGGCGGCGAGCACGAGGTCGAGGCCGCCCTGGTGCTGGTCGAGGGCACGCGGCGGGACCTCCAGCGACGCGCGGTCGGTGTGGGCGCCCGCCTGCACGCCGAACCCCCCGACGCGCTCGGGGCTCGACTCGTCGCCCTGCTCCGAGCATGGTGGCGGCACGGCCCGGAACCGGAGGCAGGAGAGATCGAGGACCTGCACGACCAGGCCGATGACCTCGGTGACCGCACGAACGGCCAGCTCCGCGACCTCGCTCGGCAACGGGACGTGCCCGGCCGGTCGCGGATGGACCGGGCGGGCCTGCTCGGCGCCCTGCGTGCTGCGGGCCACCCGGACTGATCGGGCGGACTGATCGGGCGGGTCGTCGACCCGGTGGCCGCGACGCGCCCCCGGTCGATTGTCGGATCCAGCATCGTCAGCGGGCTCGCACTCCCCAACCGACGGGGGTGGAGCCGGACCCCCCGGTCGATTGTCGGATCGAGCATCGTCAGCGGGCGTGCACTCCCCAACCGACGGGGGTTGCGTGGAGTCAGGGAGGGTCGACGCCGTGGGGGCCGGTGAGCGGGACGAAGCGGACCGGTCCGAGGGACTCCTCCGAGACGACGTCGCCGTCCCGTCGGAGCAAGAGGAGCTCCTGGTGGGTCCGCGGCCCGACCGGCATGACCAGCCGACCGCCGTCGGCGAGCTGGGACCGCAGGGGCTCGGGGACTGACGGTCCGGCCGCGGCGACCGAGATCGCGTCGAACGGCGGCACGTCGGGTCGACCGGCAGCGCCGTCGCCGGTGACGACCTCGACGTTGGCACGGTCGGCCAGGTGGGAGCGGGCACGCTCGGCGAGATCGGGATCCTGCTCGACGGCGGTCACACGACCAGCCAGCTCGGCCAGGACCGCGGCCGCGTAGCCACAGCCCGCACCGACCTCCAGGACGCGGTCGTCGGGACCGAGCTCCAGCGCCTCGGCCATCCGCGCCACGATCCAGGGCTGGGAGATCGTCTGGCCTCCACCGATGGGGAGCGGGCGATCCTCGTAGGCCTCCCAGCGACGCGCACGTGGGACGAAGCGATGACGCTCGACTGCGCCCATGGCGGCCAGCACCCGCTCGTCGCGGATGCCCCGACCGCGCAGCTGGCGCTCGACCATGGCGCGACGACGCGAGGCATGTCCCATGTCGCCGAGGCTAGGTGGTCCGCCGGTGCCGTCAACCGTGGACCAACGGGTCGAGCCCGCCACGAGGGCGGGCTCGACCGCGTGCTGCCACCACGGGCGTGCTGGTCCCGTGCGGGTCAGGTCCGCGGGATCACGCAGGCCCATCCGAAGTCCGGGTCGGGGGCGTAGTCCGCGACCAGCGCCTCGACCCGCGCGATCTGGGTGGCCGACATCGCGGGCGCGTTCACCTGGCGGTGTGCCGCGGCGTTCGCGTCTGCCCCGTCGGTCAGCGACAGGACGTCGACGCCCCGCGAGTTGTCCGCGACGTAGATGTAGTCACCGTGGAAGTACGGCGCCCAGCTGACGCTGTCGTCGGGCCGGAAGTAGGCCACCTGGATCGGGTCGGTCGGGTCCGACACGTCGAGGAAGCGCGTGCCCTGCGCGTACCAGGAGTACGCGACGATGTTGTCCTGCACCTCGAAGTAGTGCGCGGAGCAGAAGGCGTTGGGCGTCGTGCCCTCCTCGCCGGCCGGGCTCCACGTGCCGACCACCTCGAGCCGGAACGGGTCGTCGGGGGTCGACATCCAGCCCTGGCCGTCGTAGCTGCCCTCCAGCGACGCGATGCTGAACATCCCGATCCCGTCACAGGTGGACGAACCGAACGCCTCCTCGGTCGCCATCAGCAGCGAGCCGGGTCGGTGGTCGGGCGACGGGTTGCCACCGTCACGCAGGGTGGATGCCACCGGGCGGAACGAGTTGTGCATGAACTGGGACGGCACCTCGTCCTCGGGGAACCCGCCGCCACCGAACGGGATCGGGTCCCACGCGGTCGCGACCCGGCGCACGCCGGTCAGGGGGTCGAGGTGGCGGCCGGTGGTGTGGTAGCCACGCACACCGCCACGCCCGGAGACCCAGGCGATGCCGGCGGCGTCGACCTGGACGTCGTGGGCGTAGTCGGTCACGCCGTCGTTGCGACCGGTGTCGATCGGGGTCTCGTAGGTCGAGATGTCGTCGAGGTCGCGCAGGTCGGTGACGAACACCGGTCGCCCACCGGGCCACTCGGCCGCCTGCTCGGTGTTGCTGGCCGGGCCGCCGGTCCACAGGAAGTCACAGTCGTTGACGCACGTGGAGGTGTGCCCGGTCGGCAGCTCGTGGAAGGTCTTCAGTTGCAGGTCCTCGGGGTCGGCCGCGTCGACGACGTACACGCCGGCGATCGAGTCCGGATTCGACGTCGAACCGTTGTAGGCCCGGGGGTCCCGCGCCATGAAGACGACCTTGCGGTCCTGGTCGACGTCCATGTCCTCGTTCTGCCAGAACGTCCCGGAGGTGTCCGACGGCAGCTTGAGCTCCTCGGACGTCAGGTGGTCGAGCAGCACCGGGTCGGCCGGGTCGGCCAGGTCCCACGTCTGCAGGCCGAAGCGACCGTTGACGACCATGATGTCGCGGGCCCTGGCCCCGTTGCCGTAGGACAGGAAGTTGATGGAGGTCGCCTGGGCGGCCTCCGGCAGGGTCGCGTGCAACTCCACGTTGGCAAAGTCGCCGGGTGGCAGTTCGTCGACCGGCTCGGCGACGGCGATGCCGGCCGGGGCCGCCATCAGCAGGACGGCGGGAAGGATCACTCTCTGGAACGGACGTCTCATCGAACACCTCGGGGGACGGCGGACCGATCGGCGGACCGACCGGTCAGCGGCTGGCTGGGGGTCCGTCGAACGCTAGACGGGCACCACGGCCGTGCGCGAACGGAGAAGTGGTGCCCGTGCCGCACGATCGAACGGGATGGCTCAGGAATGCGCGACGCCCGGCCCGATGCCCTGCCCGATGCCCTGGCCGACGCCGCGCTGGAGCCGGCCGCGAAGGTCCGACGCGCGTCGGACCCTGCCCTGCACGGTGGCGGCCAGGACGTCGGAGCCGCCGACGACCGTCACCCGACGACGGGCCCGGGTCACCGCCGTGTAGAGCAGCTCGCGGGTCAGCAGGGGTGACGGGTGGTCGGGCAGCACGACGACCACCTGGTCCCACTGGCTGCCCTGGGACTTGTGGATCGTCATCGCGTGGACGGCGTCGTGCGCCGGCAGCCGGTCCGGATGCACCGTGAGGACCTCTCCTTCGGCGGTGCGCACGTCGAAGGCCGTCCGGACACCGTCGGGCGTCGCGACGAAGACGCCGAGGTCGCCGTTGAAGATGCCCAGCGTGGCGTCGTTGGCGGTGACGAGGACCGGTCGACCCGGTTGGCGGTCGTCCCACGGGCGCCAGCCGATGTCGGCCGACGCGAGCCAGGACTCGGCCCGCTCGTTGAGCCGGGCCACGCCGACGCGTCCGAGGTGGTGGGCCCCGAGCACGACCGACGACGACAACGCCTCCACGGCGCCGGCGGCGTCGCCAGCCCGCGCGTGGGCCACCAGCCGAGCGCCGCGTTCGGCGACCACGGACCGGATCGCGTCCAGCCCCGCGTCCGCGTCGGCCAACCAGGTGACGTCGGGTGCGGTGGCGCAGACCTCGCTGACCGCGTCCACGTCGCCGCGGCGGATGGCAGTGGCGAGACGCGCGATCCCGGAGTCGCCGGCGAACCGGTGGACGCGCTCCAACACCACCAGGGACGGATGGTCGACGGCATCCAGCGCCCCGACGACGTCGCCCAGCACGGTGCCGGCCTCGACGGAGGCGAGCTGGTCGGGATCGCCGACCAGCACCAGTCGGGCGGACGGCCGCAGCGCCGCGAGGAGGTGGCGCATCAGCGGCAGCGCGACCATCGACGCCTCGTCGACGACGACCAGGTCGTGGGGCAGCGGGTTGCCGGGTCCGTGCCAGGGGGCCCGGCCCGGCCGCAGCCCGAGCAGCCGGTGGAGGGTGCTGCCGGTGTCAGCAGCGAGCTCACGGACCCGCGCGGCCAGGTCGTCGGGGAGGTCGCCCGACGCCACGGCCTCCTCGACGCCCTCGGACAGTCGCGCCGCGGCCTTGCCGGTCGGGGCCGCCAGCGCCACGGTCGGCGGGCGTTCGCCGGCGGCCGACACGTGGGTGGCGAGGATCCGTGCCACCGTCCAGGTCTTGCCGGTGCCGGGACCGCCCGCGAGCACCACCAACCGCCGTTGCAGGCTCTCGGCGGCAGCGCGGCGCTGTGCGTCGCTGTCGGGGTGGACCGCGAAGACGACGTCCAGCGCGACGGCCTGGTCGACCCGGGACGGACCCGGGTCCACCTCGTCGGGGTCGTCGCCCACCTCGCCGAGCCGGGCCAGCAGGGCCGTGCCGACCTCGTCCTCCATGGCCAGCCACCGGTCGAGGTAGACGAGGTCGCCCGACACGACCAGCGGCGTCACGCGGTCGTGATCACGCAACTGGCCCGCGTCCCGCAGCACGGTCGAGCCGGCCCACGCGCCGGACCGGACGTGCTCGGCCATCGCCTCCAGGTCGGCTTCGATGGCGGCTCGCAGCTGGTCGTCGAGCTCGGCGACCTCGTCCAGCTCGAGCAGCTCCCCGAGGGTGCGCAGGTCGAGCGCGACGTGGCCGCGGGTCGGCGCCCGGGCCGCCAGCGCCAGGGCCAGGACTTCGCGCTCGTCGGTGCACCCGACCACGGCGGCCAGTCTCGTGGCGAGGTGGAGTGCGGCAGACTCGAGCACGCCGGCGTCGGCCAGGGCGGCCATCGTCGGGCCGACGTCGAGGATCGTCGCGGGGCTCACGCCACCACCTCCCGGCCGTGGTGCAGCCGCTCCGACAGGTCGACCACGAACGACGGGGGCGGCGTCCAGGCGAACACGCCGGCGACGTGGCCGTCGGGGTCGACCGGCGTGTCGGGACCGACCATGCCACGCACGAACAGGTAGCCGATCGCCCCCAGGTTGCGGCCCGGGTCGTAGTCGGACAGGCGCCAGCGGAGGAACCGGTGGACGGCGACCGCGTACAGGGCGGCCTGCAACGGATAGTGGCCGTGATGCATCGCCGTCACGAGCGAGCCGCGGTCGTAGTGGTCGCTGCTGGGGTCCTCGTCGCGGCCGTAGAGGACGTTGGTCTTGTAGTCGACGACGTGGAAGACGTCGCGGTCGTCCTCGACCCGCCGGGCCACCAGGTCGACGAACCCGGTGAGGTAGCCACGCACCACGCGGTGCAGGGCCGGGTCGTCCAGCCGGGCCGCGTGGTCGGCCATCGGGTCGCCGGCGGGCAGGCCGGCGAAGGCGTCGCGAATCGCCCCGAGGTCGACCGCACGAGGACCGTCGCCGGCGACGCCCAGCCCGAGCGGCAGTTCGAAGGCCAGTTCGTCGATCCGGTCGCGGGGCGGCAGGTCCGCCAACCGGAGGCCACCGAAGGCGTCACCCAGCGGGGTCCGCAGCGTCGCGAGGACGCCGTCGACGAGGTCGTCGGGAGACATCCCGAGGACGGACCGGGTGGCGTCGTGACCGGGACCGACGAGCGCCCCCAGTCGGGCCCGGACCTGGTCGCCGACGTCGCTGGCCGTGAAGTCGACGTGCTCGTAGAGGTCGTGGACGAGGGTCCCGACCCGGGCACCGCCGGTCATCTGGCCCAGCGGAAGCGCCCGTGCGACGGTCCCGGGGCCCTCGCCGCCGTCGCCGCCGTCGCCGGCGGTCCGCGCATCCTCGTCCACCTCGGCCACGACCGCGTGGTCGGCCTCGTCGGTGCGGGGTGCCGTAGCGTCGTCGCCGACCTCGACCTCGGCACCGGCGAGTCCGGCCCGGCGCGGCGTGGCCAGGCCGGTGAACGACGTCCGGGTCCAGGTGCGATCAATGGGGCGGTCGAAGTCGCGGGCCGCGAGCGGCGGGACCTCGTCGTCCGAGCCCGTGACGGGCACCGGCTCGGGCTCGTCGGACATCCACGTCCACGACACGGTCCCGTCGGTCAGCGCGACCAGGTCGTCGGCCGCCTCCTCGACCCCCTTGGCCATGGCCGAGGTCGACGAGCCGGTCACCGACGTTCCCGGGCGACGCAGCAGCAACTTGCTGAGCGGCGCCCTGGTGTAGCCGCTGCCGCGCCACCACCACGCGATGCATCGGTGGCGGGCTCGGGTGAACGCGACGTAGGCCAGCCGGAGGTTCTCGGCATTGTCCTCGTCGGCCTCGTCGTCCCGATGCTCGTCGAGGCGGGGGCCCCCCAGTTCGAGCACGGGCTCGTCGCCGGTGGTGGTGAACGGCACCGAGGGTCGCTTCGCGGCGAAGTTGAGGTAGGGCAGGTAGACGACCGGGAACTCGAGACCCTTGGCCCCGTGGATGGTCATGATCTGGACGGCGGCACTGTCCGTCTCGAGCCGGCGCGCCCGCTGCTCGGCCGGCACCTCGTCACCGACCACGCGGGTGCGCTGCTCGGTCAGCCACTGGACCGCCGCCGTGGGGCCGTCGCCTGCCGAGCCGGACCGGTGCAGCAACTCGCCGACGTGCTCGATGTCGGTGAGCATCCGGGCGCCACCGACCTCGGCGAGCAGCCGCGCGCCCAGGTCCGTGTCGGCATGGAGGGTGCGCACGAGGCTGGCCACGCCGTCTCGTCGCAGGACGGTGGCCCACCGGTGCAGGTCGCCGGCCAATCGGTCGAGGTCGCGCTCGTCCAGGGCCGCCCGGCGCTCCGTGGACATCCCGACGAACGCCGAGCCCGCGACCGCCCGGGCCCGCACGGTGCTCGACGGCAGGTCCAACCCCTGCAGCAGCGCCAGCCAGTCGTCGGCTGCGGGTGCCTCGAACACGGATCCGACGCCGTTGACCACGTGGGGGATCCCGGCTGCTTCCAGGGCCTCGGTCACGTGCTCGACCGAGCTGTGCGAGCGGACCAGGACGGCGATGTCGGCGGGCCCGAGCGGCTCGCGTCGGCCAGCGACGGTCGGGGCATCCGCCAGCAGGCGCGTGACGTGTGCAGCGAGATCGGCGGCGATGGCGCGACGGCCCGGTTCGGCACGGACGTCACCGCTGTCGGGCACGGGGTGCAGGCGAAGCTGGAGTGCGGCACCTTCCGCCGCCAGCCGGTCACCGTGGTGCGAGCGCACCGGGCGGTGGGCGATGCGGTCGTCACCGAAGGTGGTCTCCCGGAACAGGGTGTTGACCGCGTCGACCAGCGACCGGTCCGACCGCCAGTTGGTGGCGAGGCTGAAGTGGGTGGTCGCCGGCGTGCTGGTGGCACGGACGTAGGCACCCACGTCCGCCCCCCGGAAGCGGTAGATCGCCTGCTTGGGGTCGCCGATCAGGACCAGCGTCCGGTCGGCGAACAGTGTTTCGAGGATCTGCCACTGCACCGGGTCGGTGTCCTGGGCCTCGTCGACCAGCGCCACCCGGAAGCGCTGGTGGAAGGTCGCGACCACCTCCGGTCCGGCCCGGGGGTCGGCGAGGCTGTCGACGAGGCGGACCATGAGGTCGTCGAAGGTCATGATCCCGCGACGATCCTTCGCCGCCTGGATCTCGCCGCCGATCAGTCCCGCGACCCGGGCCGCCTGGACGGCAGCGTCGTCGGCGGCCGCCTGGTCCGGACCGGGCGAGACCGTGGCGTGGGGGTGTCGCAAGCGCTCGACCATGATCTTGTGGACCTGGTCGCCGCTCGGCGCGGCGGCGAGGACCTCGTCGGAGGACTCGGCGGAGTACAGCCGCACCAGCAGGTCGGCGGCGGCGTCGACCATCAGGTCGTCGGCGTCCTCCACCAGGCGGGCCGAGCCGTCGACGTCACCCGCGAATCCCACGCTGCGCAGGACCTGGTGGGCGAAGCCATGGATGGTCGAGATCAGCGCCGCGTCGATCTCGGACAGGGCCGTCTCGACACGCTCGGCGCGACGACGCAACTCGTCGGGGCCCACGCGGCCGTCCGCGCCTGCCAGCGCAGCGAGCACGGCGTCCCCGTCCGTGTCGTCCGGAGCTGTTGTGCCCCGCTGGACGGCGCGCAGGTGGCGACCGGCGACCGCCAGGCGACCACGGATCCGGTCGCGCAGTTCGGCGGTGGCGGCCCGCGTGAACGTGACCACCAACAACTCGTCCAGTGACGCGACGCCCTCTGCGACGTAGCGCAGGACCAGGGCGGCGATCGTCCACGTCTTGCCGGTCCCGGCCGACGCCTCCAACGACACCCGGCCGGTCGGCAGGGGACCGGTGAGGTCGAACTCCGGGCGGGTCATGCCGGCACCACCACGGTCTCGACCTCGGCACGTGCGTGGTGGGCCACGACACTGCTCCGGTGCAGGACGTCGTAGACCCGTCGTGCCCAGCGGGCCAGCTCGTGCGGCTCGTCGTCCCACCACGCCGGGGCGTCATCGAGGGCGGCCCGGCCGGCGTTCACGAGCGTCACCAGCGACCCCGTCCCGAAGACCCGCTCGACGTTCGGATCGTGCCCTTCCCCCCACTTGGTGCGGTAGCCGGCCGACCAGGAGCCGCCGGCAGCACCGAGTGCCGCCGCATCCTCCTTGCCGTCCACCCGTGCACGCCAGTAGGCACCCGAGGTGTTGGTGAAGAACGGGACCGGGTGCACCAGGAGCCGTCGGGCCACGACCACCAGGTCTGCCAAGACCTCCTGGGCCCGGGGCGGGTCCAGTGGCTCGAAGACGTGGCTCACGGCCGCCTTGGTGACCGCCTTGTCGTTGTGCTTGGCAACGACGACCAGGCGGGTCGGGTGGCCCAGCGCGCTGCGCACCAGGTGGGGGATCCACCCGCCGACGAGTTGGCCCGCCCGCGCGGACGAGTAGGTCGGCCGCAGGTCGACCCCGCCGGCCGGGACCGCCACCACCCCGCGCAGGCCCGCGGCGCCGAGGTCGAGGTCCACCTCCACGTCCTCCTCGGCGATCGCGTCGGACCACAGGTCGGTCCGCAGGCGATGGGTGGCGTCGGCGATGGTCACCGCCATCGGGAGGCGGCTGGCGACGGCGTTCTCGGCGAGTCGACCGACGGGCAGCACGCCCTCACGACGCATGGTGCGCAGGCGCTCGGCCGGCTCCTCACCCGCGATCAGCCCGCGCAGCAACGCCTCGCCGAGCGACCATCCGCCCAGGCCCGTGGCCTCCACCGTCAGGTTGTCGTCGCGGGCGTCCTCCCACGTCCGGTCGCGGAACCCGAAGACGTGCTGGAGCCACGACCGGGTCGGGGCGGACAGGATCGAGACCAGTGCCGGCACGGTCAGGAGGTCCGGAGGGTCGGGAACGTCCGTCGGCGGCGAGGTGCACAGCAGCGCCGGGACGGTGGGGGGACCGGCCGCTGCACGGGCACCGTCCAGGGCGACCCGGTCGAAGGCCCGGTCCCCCGCCGCCTCGTCGGAGAAGTTGCGGGCGTCGGCTGCACGGAGGGTGTGGCGCACGTGCACCACGTTCGCGGCGTCGTCTCCATCGGCGGTGTCGGCCGTGGCCGAGACGACGTCGAGCAGCTCGGCGACCACCACCGACGGCGGCACCTCCTGGTTGGTGCGCTCGTCCGCACCCCGGTAGGTCACGACGAACCGGTCGCGGGCCGACAGCAGGGCGTCCAGCAGCAGCTGGCGGTCCTCGGTCCGGGGGTCGCGGTCCCCGACCAGTGGCTCGAGACCCATCACGTCGTCACCGGACGGGACGCGGTGGCGCGGGAACGCCCCGTCGTCGAGCCCGAGCACGACCACGACCCGGAAGGGCACGCTGCGCATCGGGACGAGGGTGCAGACGGTCAGGTCACCGGTCTGGTGGTCGGCCCGGGTGGGCCGGCCGCCGAGGTCGTCGGCCAGCATGCCACGGAGCTCGCGCAGCGTGACCGTCGCGGACACGCCGCCAGCCCGGGCCGCGAGGTCCTCCAGGAGCCGGTCGAGCTGCCAGCGCTGCCAGGCGTCGTCCTCGTCCACCTCGGTCAGCAGGTCGGCCGCATCCCGCAGGATCGCCACCCAGTCCTCCACCGGGTGCCCGGGATCGTCGGCTCCCTCGTCGCCTTCGACACCCCGGATCCCCACCATCCGGTCGACGAGGTGGTGGAGGCGCGCGACGAACTCGGACAGTCGTCCGACCAGGGACGGCTGGTCACCACCCCGGTCGTCGGCCAGCACCTCGTCGGCGATCGTGCCGGACCCGATGGCCATGCCGGCGAGGAGTCGGTCCAGTCCGAAACGCCACGTGTTGACGGCGGTGGGCACCCGGAACCGGGCGCGGTGGTCCCCGTCCAGTCCCCAGCGCACGCCGGCGTCCGCGAGCAGCCGGTCCAGCTGGTCGACGTCGTCCTCGGCCAGCCCGAAGCGTCGACGCACCGGGTCCCGCCGGAGCAGCTCCAGCACCGGTCCGGCCTCCAGCCGCGAGTCGGCCAGGTCGAGCAGGTCCGCCAGCGCCGACAACAGGGGATTGGCGGTCCTCAGCGCACGGTCCGCGACCCGGACACGCAGGTCGGGCAGCCCACTGTCCGGCCCGGCGGCGGCCCGGAAGGCGGCGTCGACCAGCGGTGCGTGGGTCTCGACGTCGGGGGTCATCACCACGACGTCACGCGGTTCCAGCGTCGGGTCTTCGGCCAGTGCATGCAGGATCGCGTCGCGCGCGACCTCGACCTGGCGGATCTGGCCGTGCGCCGCGTGGACCTGCAGGGACCGGTCCCGTGGGTCCAACCGCCAGGGTGCGGGCCGACCCTCGGCATCGACACCGGGCGCCAGGTCGCCCCGGACGTCGGCCTGCACCCGTGCCAGCAGGGTGGTCGGGGCCGGGGTCCTCGAGCCGTCCGTGAGGCCGTCCGCTCGATCGTCCGCCAGGCCGTCCGCTCGATCCTCCGCCAGGCCGTCCGCTCGATCGGCTGGGGGATCGAGGTCGGTCGGACGGTCCCTGCCTCGGCCGGCCAAGACGACCTGCAGCTCACGACTGTCCCGCGCCCACCGTTCCAGCAGGGGGTGGGCCACCGGCGGCAGCGTCGAGGCCGCCCGGACCGGTCGACGACGTGGCTGGTCGGAGATGTCCGTGGCGGCCAGCGCCCGTGCCGCGTGCTCCCACGCACGAGGCGACGGGTGCAGCACGAACGCGTGTACGTCGTGCCTGGTGGACAGGGCGTCCAGGACCCGCAGGTGGGCGCTGGCCACCGCCGTCAGCGAGAACAGCAGCACCCGGTCCGGCACGCCGGGCAACCGGCCCGCGCCCGCGTGCAGGTTGGTCACGGCCCGGTCCATGCGCTCGACCCGGGTCTCGCCCAGGGTCGCGCGAGCCGCCCGCAGGAGCACGGCCTGCCAGCGCAGCCGGTCGGGCAGCGCGCCGTCACGACCGTCGGGCAGCGGTCCGGTCCCGTCCCAGCCGACCCAGGCGGTGACCAGGTCTGGTCGGTGCTGTTGGTAGCGGTCCAGGAGCACGGCCGCGTGGCGCAGGGCCGGGAGTCGCCGGAACCGGGACCCCGCGAGGTGCACGCCGAAGGCACCCAGGTCCCCGAGGTCGACCTCGCCGCGATCGACGAGGTCGACGAGGGTGAACGTGAGGGCCCCCGCGTCCCACGGATCGCGGGTGGGCACCGGCTCGTCGAGGGCGGCGGCGACGACGCGATCGACGACGGTCAGGGGGAACGGGAACGTCAGCCCGGCCGCCACGCCGTCACCGGCCGGTCCCGCCCCGAGTCGATGCGACAGCTGCTGGCTGATCCATCGCTCGATCCCACGCGAGTGCACGGCGACCCACTCGGGCGCGAACACGTCCCCGGCCGGCTCGACGAGGATGTCGGCGAGCGCCGCGACGAGGTGGTCGGCGCGGGCGCCACGATGCACGTTCAGCAACGGAGGACTCTTCGGTGGGCAGGGAGGTCGGGCACGAGGTTGGGCACGGGGTCGAGCACGAGGGGTGGGTCGGCGGGGAGTCACTCTACGGGGCGGTCGGGACATCGACCGCCCCGCGGTCGTTCGGCGACGCACTCCGGCGATGCTGTCCACAGGAGTGCACGAGAGCCCATGACAGCGACGCGGTCGGCTGCCATACTGGCCCGCACGACGTCTCCCCCCGCTCGAAGGACGTGCGATGCTCCTCCCCCCGCAGCCCGAACCTGCCACCACCCGCCCCGACGTGCCTGAGCCCGGCACGCACCACCCGCCGCTCGATCCCGTCGGTGACACGGCCGGATCGGCCCTCGACGCCCTGCGCCGGCGGTTGTCCACCGAGGCCGGCGAGGGGGTCATCTCGACCGGGATCGTGGTCCTGATCATGGCCCTGATCGGTGCGGCGATGTGGGTCGCGTTCTCCGGGACCGCCAAGGAGGCGACGGACCGGGTCGACGACGAGGTGCAGAACATCGGGTCGGACGGCTGACCAGCCGCGCCGGCCGGATCGATGCCGCTCCCCCGGGCCGCGCCTGCCATCCTGCTCGGGTGGCGTGGCCGCCTGCCCCGGGGCAGGACCAGGACCTCGTGGCTGCACGACGAGGCCGGTTCCAGCCCCGTGACGGCCATCGGCGGCGTGGCGATGTTCCTGGTGTTCGTGCTGATCGCGACCCAGACCACGATTCACCTGTTCGGCAGCTCACGCGTCGGTGCCCTGGCGCTGGAGGCGGCGACCCGTGGCGCTCGGGCCGATGGCGCGCCGTGTGCCGCGGCGATCGCCTGGGCCGACCAGCGCCTGGGCGGATCGTCGCGGATGGCGGTGTCGTGCACGGCCGGGCCCGACGACGTCGAGGTCCGCGTGTACGGACCGTCGCCCGCCCCCGCGCTGGCCCTGTTCGACATCGCGACCGGGCTGGCCACGCTCGACCGCCGGGCCAGCGTCCGCATCGAGACGTTCCGATGAGCGGTGCGGGAACCCCCACCCACCTCGTCGCCCGCCGCGACGACCACCGCGACGACCACCGCGAGGCCCGGATCGATCTGCAGGCCCAGGGCGGTTTCGTCGCGGGAGGCGAGACGCTGCTCCTCGGCAGCCTCGTGTTCCTGGTCGGCGTCCTGCTGGCGGTCAACGCCTGGAACGTGGTCGATGCGAGGATGTCCACCGACGCGGTCGCCCGGGAGGTCGCCCGCACCCTGGTCGAGGCCGACGGCGGCCCCGCCCTGGAGGCGCGTCTCGACGATGTCGCATCCGCCACCCTGGCCGCGATGGGGCGGGACGGGACACCGCGGCTGGCCTACCTCGACCCGTCCGGCAGGGAGGTCTCGGACCCGGCGGTCCTGGTGCAGCGCTGTGCCCGGGTCACCGTCCGGGCGACCATCACCATCACCACCGCCCGGCTGCCGTTCGTGGGCACCTGGGGCACCCCGTGGACCATCACCGGACAGCACCACGAGATCGTCGACCCGTACCGGTCGGGACTCGCCGGGGAGGCCACCTGTGGGTCGTGACCGCCGACACGAGGACGGCAACACGCTCATCCTGATGCCGATCGGGGTGCTGATCGTGCTCGCACTGTCCGCGATCGCGGTCGACTCCGCGCTGGTCTACCGGGCCCAGTCCGAGCTCGACGCGGCCGCGGCCGGGCTGGTCAACGACGCGGCCGCCGCCGTCGACCAGGCCTCCTTCTTCGACACCGACACCGGGATCGTGATCGACCCGTCCACGCTCGACACGCTCGCACGTCGACACGCCGCCGTGGCCGACGACCTCGACGCCACCTGTCGTGCCACCGTCACCACCACCGGAGACGAGCCGGTCGTCACCGCCGACTGCACCGGCACCGCCCGCACGATCTTCCGCGGCGTGGTCGGCGCCGCCACCGACGTCGACGTCACCACGACGGCGACGGCCACCCTGCGCCGCGGCTGACCCACCACCCCGGGGAGGCAGGTCCGGCCAGTTTCGAGCGGGGCCGGTCAGGAGGGTTGGTCGTCGAGCCCGTCGGGATCGGCCCACAGCGCGTCGTCGTCGGCATCCGGCGCCGTGGGGGCGAGACGCTCGATCAGGCCGAGGTCGTCGGAGAACTCCAGCACCTGCAGCACCTCGTCGTCACCGTCGACATGGGCCACGCCGACCGGCGCCCACGTCTGTGTCGCGGCCCGCTCCCACAGGACCCCCAGCGCGCGGTCGTCGTCGACGGCCCGGGTCAGCAGCACGCTCGGCCGCCGGTCCCACAGGTCCCCGATCGCGGGGTCGAGGTCACGCAGGCCGGACGAGAGTCCGAGCACCTCGCAGTCCGGGGCCGACAGCTCGCCGAGCCCCTCCAGGTCTCGGGCGTTGAACGCCTCCACGAGGGCGTCGACCAGGTCGTCGTCGCGCACCGGGGTCCACGAGTCGACTTCGGTCGGAAGCTCCTCGTCGCCCGCCAGGATGTGCATGCCGTCGGCCAGTTCTCGCTCCCCCACGGCGAAGGACTCGTCCGTGCCGTCGTCGGACGACTCCGCGCGGTCCGACGAAGCCTCGTCCACCTGGTCGACGAGTCGATCGACGCGTGCCTGCGCCGTGGCCTCGTGCCGGTCGAACGGATCCATGGCATCCTCCTTCGGCCGACCACGGGGCGGGGGTGACCCGTGGCACCGGTGACGCCGGGCACCATCGTGGCAGGCCCGGCCCCTCCGGGCAACCGGTCCGGCGATCGATTCGGTCGTGGCCGGTGGCCGCCCAGCACCCCACGGCCTGATGCGACCCGCCGCTGCGCCATATCGTGAGGCCGCGGCCACCACGCACAGGAGCCTGCGCGATGCCCTCGGGCCCCACCACCCACGACCATGCCCTGCCCGACGGCACCACCGTCCACATCCGCCCGATGACCCCGGCGGACGCCCCGTTGCTGCTCGCGATGTGGGACCGGACGTCGCCGCGGTCGCGACAGCTGCGCTTCCACGGTGCCTACGACCTCGACGAGCGCAACGTCGGGCTGTTCACCGACTACGACCCGCGCTGGCAACTGGCACTGGCGGCGACGACCGGGCGGGACCACGACGAGCGACTGGTCGGCGTGTCCCGCTACGTGATCGATCAGGACCAGCCCACCCACGCCGAGTTCGCCGCCCTGGTCGAGGACGCCCACCAGGGACGCGGGATCGGGTCGGCCCTGGTCCGTCACGTCGCCGAGGCCGCCCACGAGGCCGGGGTCCGGGTGCTGTCGGGTGACGTCCTGGCCGACAACGAGTCCATGCTGCGGCTCATCCGTGACCTGGGCCTGCGCCACACCGATCGGCGCGCGTCCGAAGTGGTCCGCAGCGACCTCGACCTCGACCTCGGCGAGGACTTCCTCCGGGTCGTCGACGACCAGGAGCGCACGGCCGCCCGTGCGGCCGTGCACCGCTTCCTGCGTCCGTCCTCGGTGGCGGTCGTCGGCGCCTCCCGCGACCCCGATTCGTTGTCGGGGATGCTGCTCGCCAACCTGGTCGCGGGCGAGTTCGCCGGTCCGGTCTTCCCGGTCAACCCGCACACGTCCGAGGTCGCGGGCCTCGCCAGCCATGCGCGCCTGGCCGACCTGCCCCAGGTCCCGGAGCTGGTCGTCGTCACGCTGCCCGCGCCCCTGGTCAACGACGTGGTCGACGAGGCTGCGGCACTCGGCGTCCACGCCGTGTGCATCATCTCGGCCGGGTTCGCCGACGACGGCGAGGAGGGCTGGCAGCGACAGGCCGACCTGCTGCGACGCGCGCGCGGCCACGGGCTGCGCATCGTCGGCCCGAACTGCATGGGCGTGATGAACGTCGACCCGGCCGTCTCCCTCAACGCCACGCTCACGCCCCGGGTGCCACCGCACGGACGCACCGCCGTGCTGTCCCAGTCCGGCGTGCTCGGGACGACGATCCTCGACGCGGCCGCGGCCCGCGGCATCGGGGTCTCCAGCTTCGTGTCGGTCGGCAACAAGGCCGACATCTCCGGCAACGACCTGCTGCGGTGGTGGGAGACCGACCCGGACACCGACCAGGTGCTGCTCTACCTCGAGTCGTTCGGCAACCCCCGAACCTTCAGCCGGATCGCCCGTCGGATCGGACGTCACAAGACCATCGTCGCCGTCAAGGCGGCCCGCAGTGCCGCGGGGGCCCGCGTGGCGGCCCGCGGCACGCGGACCGACCCGGGCGCCGACCAGGCGGTGGACGCCCTGTTCGCCCAGACCGGGGTGATCCGGACCGACACGCTGCCGGAACTGCTCGACGTCGCGCAGCTGCTGGCCACGCAGCCGCTGCCGTCGGGGCCGGCCGTCGGCGTGGTCACCAACTCGGGGGGGCCGGGGATCCTCGCGGCTGACGCACTCGAGGCGAACGGGCTGGTCGTTGCGACCCTCTCCGCCGACACCCGCGCCCGACTGGCCCCGCACGTGGGCGAGGCCGCGGCCGACGACCCGGTCGACGTCCGACCCGGCGGCACCGTCGAGGACTTCGGCGCCGCCGTCCGCATCGTCGGTGACAGCCCCGAGGTCGATGCCGTCCTGGCCATCATGGTCCCGCTGCCCAACCAGCACCCCGACGAGGTCGCCCGGGCCCTGGTCCGGGCCCGCGACGAGCTCGACGAGGACACTCCCATGGTCGTGGTCATGATGACCCCGGACGGCCAGGTCCCCCACGGGCTCCCGGCGGCCGGGATCCCGTGCCATCCCTTCCCGGAGTCGGCGGCGGCGGCGCTGGGGCGGGTCGCGCTGCACGCTGCCTGGCGCCGACGACCCCTCGGCCGGGTGGTCGTCCCCGACGACGTCGACCGCACCCGCGCACGGCGCCTGGTGGAGCGTGCGATCGCGACCACCCCCGGGATGGCGACGGCACACCCGTCCGCCCGCAGCGCCTGGCTCGACCCGGTCGACGCGCACGCGGTGCTGGACGCCTACGCCATCCCGCGTCCGGAGGCACGATTCGTCACCACGCCAGACGGTGCGGCCGACGCCTTCGACCAGCTCGACGGACCGGTGGTGGTCAAGATCGTCGACGGCAAGCCACCCGACACCATGCTGGACACGGTCGAGGCCGGGCGGCGATCCCGACGGGCCGCCGCGGCCGGGGCCCGTGACCTGATCACCCGGCGCGAAGCGGGACTGGCCGACGACGTCCCGGACCGGTTCACCCACCCGATCGCCCCGGTCCAGTCGTCGGACCATCCCGACGTGCTGACCGGCCACGGGCCGGGCTGTCGCCTGCTGGTCCAGGAGATGGAGGACGGCACCGAGCTGTCCGTGTCGGTGCACCACGACCCGGTGTTCGGCCCGATCGTGGTGACCGGGCTGGGCGGGGACCTCGCCGACCTGGTCGACGACCGCGCCGCACGGATCACCCCGCTGACCGACCGGGACGTCGAGGAGATGCTGTCGGACCTGCGGATCCGTCCGGTGCTCGACGGCTGGCGCGGGACGCCCGCGGCCGACCTCGATGCCCTGGTCGACCTGCTGGTCCGGGTGAACGCCCTGGTCGAGGACCTGCCCGAGGTCGTCGAGGTCGCCATGAACCCGGTGTTCGTCGGGCCCGGCGGCGTGTCCGTCGCCGACGTCCGCATCCGGGTGGCGCCGGTCCCCCGGCACGCTCCGGCCGCCACCCCCTGACGGTCGGACCGTCTCCCGGCGCCGTCCCCGGCGCCGGTGCAACCCCGGCCCGTAACAACCGTTGCAACGGGTCGGGTTGGTCCCCACGACGAGGCCACACCACAGTCATGGCCGTGGACGAGCGGCAACCGCCGCGTCCTCGCCATGACCAGGAGCTCCCCCCGTGCAGGCCAGCACCCTCCGCTCGGTGACCCGGGGCGTCGACGACGTCCTCGACGGCGCCGGTGCCACGCCCGACCCGGGGCTGGCCGCGGTGGGTCGACGGGCCCGCCACGCCGGGGCGCTCGATGGCCTCCATCGTCGGGTCCAGGACGCCAACGACCGGCTGGTCGCTCGCGGCGCCGACGCAGCCGACGTGCTCCGCTGGGCGGCCGGCACCATCCCGCGGTTCGCCGCCACCTCCTCGTTCGGGGTGGACTCGGCCGTGCTGCTCCACCTGCTGTCACGCCACGCCCCCGACACGCCCGTCATCTTCCTCGACACCGGCCTGCACTTCCCGGAGACGCTCGCCCACCGCGACCGACTGGCCGAACAGTTCGGGTTGGACGTCATCTCGGTGACCCCGTCGTTGACGGTCGAGGACCAGCGCCGCCTGTTCGCCTCCCGGCTGTCGTCCACCGACCCCGACACCTGCTGCATGCTCCGCAAGGACCTCCCGCTGACCGCCGCCCTCGCCGCCGTCGACGGCTGGGCGACCGGCGTCCGCCGGGGCCAGACCGCGAGCCGGGCCGACGTGCCGCTGCTCAGCACGACCGTGAAGGGCGACCGGACCCTGGTCAAGGTGGCGCCGCTGGCGACCTGGACGCCCGGCGACGTCGCGGACTACCGACGGACCCACGACCTGCCGGCACATCCGTTGGAGGCGAAGGGCTACCGCTCGATCGGCTGCTGGCCGTGCACGCGTCCGACCGCGCCCGACGAGGACGCCCGCGCCGGACGCTGGGCCGACAGCGACCGGACCGAGTGCGGCATCCACGTCGACTCCGACGGCCGACTGGTGCGCACGGACGGCGCGGCGTCATGAGCCAGTTCGGCTACGTCGTCGCCCTCGAGCTCCACGACCGCACCGCCGTCCTGGTGGGTGGCGGACGCGAGGCCGTCCATCGGCTCGACGCCCTGCTCGCGGCGGGGGCCCGGGTCCGGCTGGTCACGCCCGACCCGTCCGACGAGCTCCGGGTCGCCGTCGAGGCCGCCGGCGACCGGGTCACGTGGCACGACCGGGACTACCGCGACGGGGACCTGGCGGACACCACGATCGCGATCGCCACCGGCGAGGACGACGGGACCGATGTGGCGGCCCTGTGGGACGAGTCGCGACGACGCCACGTCACCACGTCGGTCCTCGACGACCTCGACCACACCGACTTCGCCCAGCCCGCCCTGGTGCGCCGGGGCGACCTGCGCATCGCCATCTCGACCGGCGGATCCGCCCCCGCGCTGGCACGCCGCTACCGCGAGGACCTCGAGGTGCACTACGGCCCGGAGCACGCCGACCTCGTCGACGCCGCGGCCGAGGCCAGGGACCGGGCAGGTCGTCGTCCCGTCTCGTTCGAGCGCTGGGCCGGGAGGTGGTCGTGCGCCGTCTGGGACCTGCACGGCCTGGCACGCCGGGTCCGCGAGGGCGGCCGCGCCGGCGTGGTCGACCACCTCGTCACCACCCTGCTGCCGCCCGCCACGACCGACCCGGCCGCCGTGCCGGACAGGACCGGGACGGACCGGGACGACGACGTCCACGGCGAGCTGAGGCCCCGCCCGACCAAGGGCGAGGTCGACCCGGCCGACGACGCAGCCACACGACAGGACGCCGCATGACCCGCCAGACCACGCCCCGCCGTGACCCGTTCGACCTGGCCGCCCGGCTCGGCCTGGACGGGGCCCGACCGGGCTGGGTGCACCTGGTCGGTGCCGGCCCCGGCGATCCGGGCCTGCTGACCCTGCGTGGTGCGGCCCTGCTGGGCTCGGCCGACCTCGTGGCCTACGACCGGCTGGCCGACCCACGCCTGCTCGACCTGCTCCCGACCGGTGCCGAGGCCGTCCGGGTCGGCAAGAACCCCGACCGGTCGTGCCGCGAGCGCACCTGGACCCAGGACGAGATCACGACCCTGCTGGTCCAGGCCGCCCGCGAGGGCAAGGCGGTGGTCCGGCTCAAGGGTGGCGACCCGTTCGTGTTCGGCCGGGGCGGCGAGGAAGCCCTCGCCTGCCGCGAGGCCGGTGTCCCGTTCGAGGTCGTCTCGGGCGTGTCCTCGGCCGTCGCGGGCCCGGCCGCAGCCGGCATCCCGGTCACGCACCGGGGCCTCGCCACCGGCGTGGCGTTCGTCACCGGCCACGAGGACCCCGCCAAGCCCACCAGCCAGGTCGACTGGGAGTCGCTGGCCCGCTTCCACGGGACGTTGGTCTTCCTGATGGGCGTGCGCAACGCCCCCGAGATCTGCAGCCGGCTGCGTGAGCACGGCCGGGACGACGCCACGCCGGCCGCGGTCGTGCAGTGGGCGACGACCCCCCGGCAACGCGTCCTGCACACGACCCTGGCCAGCCTGCCCGACGACCTGGCCGGCAGCGGCATGGGCTCGCCGGCCACGATCGTGGTCGGCGACGTGGCGGCCGTCGGCCGCCTGCTCGGCCCGCCCGCCGAGCCGGCCCGGCGGACCACCACCACGCCCGCTGCTCCCCCCGTCCCGACGACCGTCGACGCACCGAAGGTGCCCGCATGACTGCCACCGCGACCTCCCCCGACGCGACCGACACGACCGAGGCGGCCGTCGGCCTGCTCCCCGCCACGTCGACCCACCCGGACGCGGACGTGGACGTCGACGCCGTCGCCGACCGCCTGTTCCCACGCGACCTCGACGTCGCCACGCTGACCCCGGACGACCTCCCGTCCGACGGCTGGGGCGACCTCGACGAGATCGACGAGCTCGACCGGGCGATCGCCGACGTCGCCGCCGGCCGGCTGTCCGAGGACGAGTTCAAGCCACGACGCCTGCACTTCGGGATGTACGGGATCCGCCAGTCGACCGACACCCACATGGTCCGGATCAAGGTCCCGCTCGGCCGCTTCGACGCCCGCCAGTTCGCCGCCATGGCGGTCCTCGTCGAGCGCCACGCACCACCGGGCGTCGCCCACATCACCACCCGGCAGTGCATCCAGGTGCACCGGGTCCACCGCAGCGAGGTGACCGACGTGCTGCGCCTGGTGGCCGCCGCCGGGCTGACCACCCGCGAGGCATGTGGCAACTCGGTGCGCAACGTCACGATGTCGCCGCTGGCCGGGGTCCACCCCGACGAGGTCATCGACCTGCAGGCGGTCGCGACCGAGACCATCCGCCACCTGCTGCGCCACCCGTCCTACCAGGCCCTCCCCCGCAAGTTCAAAATCGCGTTCGCCGCGACGACGACCGACGACGTCGCAACCGGGATCCACGACATCGGGGTCCGCCCGACGCTCGCCGACGACGGCACCCCGGGCTACCGGATCGTGCTGGGCGGCGGGCTGGGCTCGGCACCCCACGAGGCGGTCGAGCTCGAGGAGTTCACCCCGGCCGACCAGCTCCTGCCCACGGCGGTGGCCGTCCTCGACCTGTTCGACCTGCTCGGTGAACGCGAGAAGCGGGTCCGGGCACGGATGAAGTTCCTGGTCAAGAAGCTCGGCCGCGAGGAGTTCCTGGCCCGCGTCAAGGCCCGCCGCGAGGAGGTCCTGGCCACCGGACTGCGCTCGACGGTCACCCTGCACCCCCACGTCGACGAGGCCGACGCCGCCTCCGCACCCCGGGCCCTGCCCGACCACCTCAACACGGCCGGTGACGCGGCCGCCCGCTACCGCCAGTGGGTGGCGACCAACGTCACCCGCCAGCGTGACGGACGGGCCTTCGCCGTGTTCGCCTCGGCGCCGTTGGGCGACCTCACGGTGCCCCAGCTGCGGGCGCTCGCCGCGATGATGGAGACCCACGACCTCGACGACGCGCGCCTGACCATCCGCCAGAACGTCGTGTTCCGTGACGTCCCGGCGGACGCCCTGCCCAACGTGTGGGCCATCCTGGCGCACCACGGGCTGGACGAGCCCTTCGCCGAGAAGGCCGGCGACGTCGTGTCCTGCCCCGGCGCTGAGACCTGCAACCTCGCGATCACCGCGTCGCGCGGGCTTGGTGGGGCGATCACCGATCGGCTCGCCACGGACCGGCTCGACACCGTGGACGGGGTCCAGATCAACATCTCGGGCTGCCCGAACTCGTGTGGCCAACACCAGGCCTGGGACCTGGGCTTCTCGGGCATGGCCAAGCGCGACAGCGAGGGCAACGAGGCCCCGGCCTACCGGATCTGGCTCGGTGGCCACGTCGAGGACGGCAGTGCGAAGTTCGGGAAGTACGTGACCAACGTGCCGGCACGCAACGCGCCGGTCGCCGCCAGCCGGATCATCGCCGACTACAAGGCCAACCGGCAGGACGACGAGGCGCTGTGGCAGTACGTCGACCGCATCGGTGGCAAGCAGATCGTGGCCGACCTCGTCACCGACCTCAAGGACCTGCCCGACAAGGCCGACGACCCCACGTTCTACACCGACCTGGGCAAGGACGACGGCTTCGCGGTCATCCTCGGCGAGTCCGAGTGCGCCTGACCTTCGGTCAGGCGCGGACACGCCTGATCAGGTCGAGTGTGCGGATCGAGGACACGGGTGTCCCCGATCCGCACACTCGACGGACTGCTCCGGCCGAGCCGACGGGTCAGGCGGCGGCGGCACCGGGGACGGTGACACGCTGCGTGATGCGGGGATCGAGGTCGGCGAAGTTCGCCAAGTAGTCCTCGCGCTGGTCCTTCAGGGTGGCGACCAGGGCGCGGTACTCGTCGGCGCGACCCTGGGCCTCGTACAGCCGGCGTGGCTGCAGCAGCTCGGGATCGTCGAACCCGGGGATCGACGCCGCGACCAGGTAGCCGAAGTCGGGATCCGTCTCCCACTCGATCGTCCCGCCGACGATGCCCTCCTGGACCGCCGCGGAGTGGGCGATCCGCACCTTCTTCGACCCGGCGACGTCGTCGTCGCCGCCGACCCTGCCGGTGTTGAACAGGTAGACCTCCAGCTCCATGGTGTCGAGCAGCTCCAGCAGGCGGTTGCCCTGCGACGAGTCCTCCTCGAACCAGAAGGGGTTCGTGCCCGGCACCCGCAGCTTCTTGCCGGCCTCGGCGGCGCCCCCGGCGGACGTGCCACGGGTCTCGCCCAGCATGAAGTAGCGCGCCGCCTGTTCCGGGGGCAGCTTGGCGACCGCCGGGATGATGTCGTTGTTGCGGTTGAGGATGAACAGGTAGTGCGCCTTCGGGAGGTCGCGCGGCTCGCGGTGGCGGATCATGTCCAGCTCGAAGGTGCAACGTCCATTGGCGGTCCAGGAATCGTCGAAGAAGTCGATCCGGCCGGTCTCGGGGTCCACGGCGGTGGACTCCAGCCAGGCCCGGGGGGAGGTGGCGCCCCCGTGGATGGTGGGCTCGTCGTCCGGGTCGAGCCCGAACGTCTTGGCGAAGCAGCCGTTCTCGGAGGCGTGCACGGTGCCGCCGGGCATCAGGGCGATGAAGTCGTCCTGCACCGGCAGCGACCCCATCACGTTGCGGAAGGTCGTCGTGGTCTTGCCCGTGCCGGACAACCCGATGATCAACGCCAGCTTCTCGACGCCGTCCGGGGTGGACGCGGCCGGGAAGGTCTTGGCGCCGGAGTGCATCGCCAGGCCCCCACGGTCGTGCACCAGCTTGTTCCACATCCGCAGGCCACCCATCTTGGACTCGCCGAAGTAGTCCGAGCCGAAGACCCGCGTGACCCAGGTGTCGAGGTCGACCAGGATCAGGCACTCGTTGGGCATCCCCTCGGGGACGAGATGGGGCGTGTAGATGACGGTGAAGTCGGGGGTGAAGTCGTCACCGGGTGGGAAGTACAGCTGCTGTTGCATGGCCGGGATGTTGGCGTTGCGCCGGTCCATGTAGAGCTGCACGCCCGTGCGGAACGCGGGGTCCGGTCCGATGTGGCCCTGGACCAGGACCATGTCCTGCTCCGCGACGTGGGCGTCCTGCAGGGCTGCCCAGCGGGCGGCCTCGGCGACCGGCATCGTCGGCTTGCCGGTGTCGACGTCGGACACGAAGAAGGTCGACGGCGCCTGCCGGGCCTTCACGGTCGCCCGGTAGTTGAGGTTGCCGAACTCGGTCTCGGTGACGTGCGGCATCTCCTCGAGCACCCAGGAGCGCAACTGCTCCTGACTCGGGTTCACCGCCACCGAACGAGCAGGTGGGAGTTGAAAGGTCACGGGTTGCCTCCTGTGTGCACACGCCCTTGTGTGCGGCGACGACACACGCCGTTGTGTGCCGGATGGGTACAGCTGCCCGTGCTCGTCCGGTCAGGACGAGCGATCCGCCCCGGGAGGAGCGGCGAACGACGCGATCGCCATTGACCGGCCGCCCAACGGGCTGCGGATGGGGTCGCCAGTGACCGATCATCCGCGCCAGGCGCCATTGCCTGTCGCCAGATTACTCTCCGACACGCCGAACACGAGACGGCCGTGCGGCACCCGGATCCCCGGCCGAACGGCCCCTATTCGACCGGAATCCCGACGAATTCACCCACAAGTGCGACCCTCCGCGGTTGCATCCACAGTCTCGCCGCAATAGGCTTCCCGAAATACATCGAATAGCGCAGCCCGGGGGGGCAAAAATGGCAGCAATGTCCAAGGAACACAAGGATGCGATGGCACGCGGCCGACGCCAGGCACGTGCCGTCCGCAACTACCTCGATGCACTCGACCGCGGCAAGAAGCGTGGTCCGAAGCTGACCGAGGACAAGCTCGAGCGTCGCATCGCGAAGACCCGCGACGAGATCGAGACGGAATCCAGCCCGCAGCGGCGACTGGAACTCGTCCAGCAACGCATGGACGACGAGGCCCTGCTGGACGAACTGCGTGACCAGGACAGCCTCGAAGACCTCCAGGCCGCCTTCGTCGAGGTCGCTGCCGACTACTCCGATCGCAAGGGCATCTCCTACGCCGCGTGGCGTGAGCTCGACGTCCCCGCGAAGGTGCTGCGGGCGTCCGGGATCTCCCAGGGCAGCTAGCCCGCCGCAGGGGCCCGGAGCAGCTGGGTCGGGACGCTTGGCCGGACGGTTCAGGCGACCCGTCGCACCCGGTCGCCGTCGAGCACGACCACGCCGCGTTCGGCCAGCAGGTCGAGTGCGGCGCGAGTCGAGGCTGCGGCCGCCGGCCACACCGCCCGGTCGTGGTCGGCGTACACGACGCCGACGATCTCGTCGACCGTCGTGGCGCCGTCCGCGAGCACCGCGAGCACCTGGTCCAGGCGGTGCTCACGGTGAGCGAGGTAGTACCGCACCACGGCGTCGGGGTCGTCGCGCAGGACCGGGCCGTGTCCCGGGTAGAGCGCGTTGGCGCGGGTCGCGAGCACCCGCCGGAGGCTCGCCAGGTAGGCGGACAGGTTCCCGTCCGGGTGGCTGACCACGGTCGTGCCCCGGCCGAGCACGTGGTCGCCGGTCAGCAGCGCACCGGTGCCCAGTCGCAGCGCGAGGTGGTCACTGGTGTGGCCGGGGGTGGCGATCACGTCGATCCGCAGGCCCGGCAGGTCGATCCGGTGCCCGTCCGCGAGGGTCTTGCCGTCGTGGGCCACCTCGGGGTCCGCGGCCCGGACCGGGCAGCCCCACCGCTGGGCCCATGCGCTCGCCGCGGCCGCGTGGTCGACGTGTCGATGGGTCGCCACGACCACGACGGGTCGCGCGTCGTCGTCGGACAGGACCTGCTCGACCGCGGCGAGGTGGTCGGGGTCGTCAGGACCCGGGTCGACCACCAGGGCCACGCCCGAACCGGGTGGCACGACGACGTGGGTGTTGGTGCCGTCCAGCGTCATCGGCGACGGGTTGTCGGCCAGGACCCGGGTCGTGACCTCGTCGAGCCTGGCCACGCGTGGCATCGTGCCCGGGCCGGGCAACCGCCAGTCCAGTCGGGGATCGGTCGGGGGCGTGTCCGGGACGGGGTCGCCGGTCATGTCGGCCTCGCTGGTCGGTGGACGGTCGGGTGGTCGGCCTCGACTCGGCGTGAGGAGCGAACCGGCCGTGTCGGCGTGGCTGGGGACGGCTACACGTCGACCGGTGGTCCGCCGTCGGGGTGCTGCACGAGCAGCTCGCAGCCGCGGCTGCGATCCAGCGGCAGGATCGGCCGCAGGTCGAACCGGTCGTGGTCGGCGTGGTCGAGCACGGCGGCCACGTCGGGCAGCTCCTCGAGGGATTCCAGCACACGACGGGTCGGGAAGATCACCATCCGGTCGCCGCGTCGGGCCGCGTCCAGGGCGGCCGCCGGGGTCTCCCAGACGGTTCCGGTCATCTCGACGTCGTCGTGGCCCGCCGGGTCCTGCTCCACCGGCAGCCCCGTGACGAAGAACCGGGTGCTGAACCGCCGATGGAGTCCGTGGGGGGTGATCCACCAGGCCAGCGGACGCAGCGCCCCCACGTCCAGGACGACGTCACGCTCGTCCAGGAACGGACGCCAGTCGTGGTCGCTCGCGCGGTCGGCCAAGGCCTGCCGTGTCGCGCGGACGTCGTCGGCCGCGAGGTCGTCCGACGTCACGGGCCGCCCGTGCGTCGTGCCCAGCAGCAGCCCGGCCTCCTCGAAGGTCTCGCGGACGGCGGCGACCAGCAGTGCGCGGGTCTCCCCCGGCGTCGCCGCGCCGAGCCGGGCATGCACGGCCGACAGGTCCACGGGCCCGAGACGCTCCGACGCGACCTCCGCGTCGCGCGGGTCGACCTTGCCACCCGGGAAGACCCAGGCGCCACCCACGAAGTCGCTGGCCAGCGCGCGCTCCTGGAGGAGCACCTGGAGTCCGTCGACGTGGTCGCGCACCACGACCACGGTGGCAGCCGGCGTGGCCGTCCGCGTGCTCGCGGGACCGTCGGTCGGGCCGGTCACGCGTCGAGCACCTCGACGACGGCCTCGATCTCCACGGGAGCACCCAGCGGCAGCGCCGCGACCCCGACGGCCGAGCGGGCGTGCACGCCGTTGTCGCCGAGCACGTCACCCAGCAGGTTGCTCGCACCGTTGGCGACCAGGTGCTGCTCGACGAAGTCCGGCGCCGAGGCCACGAACACCGTGAGCTTGACGATCCGGACCCGGTCGAGGTCGCCGTCGGCCACGCTGGCCGCCACGGCGAGGACGTTGAGGGCCGCGCGCCGGGCGAGGTCCTGGGCCTCGTCCAGCTCGACCTGGTCACCGACCCGGCCCGTCAACGGCAGCGACCCGTCCACCAGGGGCAGCTGGCCCGCGGTCATGACCAGTCCACCGGCCATCGCCACGGGCACGTAGGCGGCCGCGGGAGCGGGCACCTCGGGCAGGGTCTCGCCGAGCTCGGCCAGTCGCTCCGCGGCACCCATCAGTCGTCCCCCCCGGCGGTGACGGGACGCTTGAAGTAGGCGACGTTGTCCACGACCTGGACCAGTTCCCAGCCCTGCGATCCCCATTGGTTGAGGATCTGCTGCAGCGCGTGGCTGATCAGTGGTGCGGTGGCGTATTCCCAGGTGGTCATGGCGGTCCTCGCTGACGGCGGGCGGACGGAAGGCGGACGGGGTGTGCGGACGGGGGGCGATCGTGGCGGCAGGCAGGGTCTCGCGTGGGTCGGACAGGTTCAGGCCGGCGGGTCGGCGTCGGCGGGTCCGGAGGCAGTGGCGGCAGGCGGGCGCGACGGAGCCTCGGGGTCGAACGGCTCGACGACCAGCACGGCCCCGTCGACTCCCGCGACCCGGACGGGACTGCCCACCCGCAGCTTGGCGGACCCGTCCAGCCGCGCGCGCCAGAGCGCCTCGTCGATGTAGACGTGGCCCTCGGGGTTGAGGATGCTGCGCACGATCCCGGGTCGGCCGACGAGGTCGCCGAGTTCGACGCCCTCGGGCCCGGCCTGGGCACGCAGGATCGTGGTCATCGCCACGACCCAGAACCCGACCGCGAGCACGGTCGTGGCCACCGCCACCCAGCCCGGGTTGCGCAGGTCCCCGGTCCCGAACAGGAACCACGATCCCACCCCGAAGCTGGCCGTCGCGGCGAGCGTGGTCAGGCCAAGACCGGCCAGCGCGGTGTCCAACGCGAACAGGCCCAGCCCGACCAGCACCAGCGCCAGCGCCCACCAGGCCACGGGGAGCACGGTCAGCCCGAAGATCGCGAACGGGAGCATGACGAGGCCAGCCACGCCGGCCACGCCGAAGCCCGGCTGGAACAGCTCGAAGGCGAGCAGGCTCAGACCCACGACCAGCAGGAGGTAGATGAAGGCCGGCGTCGCCGCCGCGTGCAGCATCCGTGACACCAGGCCCAGCGAGTGGAGTCGGACCTGGACGTCGTCCTGGGACAGCGACAGCGTGCGACCATCGCCGACGTCGAACCCGTCGAGGTCGCCGAGCAGGGTGGCCACGTCGGGCGCGACCACGTCGGTGAGGCCGTCGGCCTCGAGCTGCTCGGCGGTCATCGCCGTGTCGAGCAGCGCCTGGCCCTCGGGCCCGAGCAGCTCCGCCACGCGGTCGTCGACCGCCTCGGACGGGGGCTGGGACAGGTCGACGGGCTGGACCGGTCCGACCACGCCGACCTCCGACACGGCGCGGACGTCGGCCGCCGCCCACAGGGCTGCCCAGGCACCGGCCGCCGTCGCCTCGACGCCCGCCTGGGGCGCGACCAGCACGGCGACGGGGACGTCGGCGTCACGCACGGCGTCGACCAGGCCGAGCGTGTCGATCGACACGCCGCCCGGACCGGACACCTGCAGCACGACCAGCTCCGCGCCATCGGCGTCCGCCTGGTCCAGCAGCCGGGTGATCGTGGAGCCCACCGGCGGGTCCAGCAGGCCGGTCACGGGCAGCACCTCGACGACCGATCCTGCCGGGGTGTCGTCGACGGCGTCGGACTCGGTCGCGACGGCCGGGCGAACCACCAGCGTGGCCAGCGCGACCAGCACCAGGGCGAGGCCTGCGAACAGGACGGACCGCGGTCGCGTGGCGGGTCGGGACGGGCCCCAACGGGCAGGAATGGACATGTCGCGGAGGGTATCGACGTCGGTGTCGCGAGCCGGTCCCCGACCGGATGGCGCCGTACGCTGGCCGGTCGATCCCGGAGGGACCCATGCCGGCCGTCGCCCGCCCGCACCACGGACCACGCCGGCATCCGGCGTGATCGAGGGCCACGACGACCTGTTCGGGACCAACGTCCTGCTGGTGACGGGCAAGGGTGGGGTCGGGAAGACCACCACCGCGGCCGCGCTCGGGCTCGCCGCCGCGGACTCCGGTCGCGACACGCTCCTGGTGGAGGTCGAGGGCCGCGACACGCTCTCCCGGGCGTTCGCGACGACCGCCTGGGACTACCAGGAACGGGAGTTCCGCCCGGGGCTGTGGGGCGTGTCCCTCGACCCGGCAGAGGCCGTCTACGAGTACCTCGAACTGTTCTACGGCCTGCGTCGTGTCCAGTGGATGATGGAGCGTTCCCATGCACTGGACTTCGTCACCACGGCCGCGCCCGGCCTGCGCGACCTGCTGCTGATCGGCAAGGTCTACGAGATCGAGGCTCGCCGCCGCGCGGACGGTCGCCGGCTGTTCGACACGATCATCGTCGACGCACCGCCGACCGGCCGGATCGTCCCGTTCCTGCAATCCCCGTCGGCGGTGACCGAGATCGTGCGGATGGGACCGATTCGTCGGCAGTCCGGGCAGATCGAGGCGATGCTGACCGACCCGTCCCGCTGCCGCGCGCTGGTGGTGACACTGCTCGAGGAGATGCCCGTCACCGAGGCAGCCGAGGGCATCGTCGCCATGGCCGCAGCCGGCGTCGCGACCGGGCCGGTGGTGGCCAACCAGGTGGTCGTGCCGGCGGTGACAGCCGAGCAGGCCGAGGTCTTGTGCGGGGATCCCGCCCCGGTCCGTGACGTCGCGGCCGGCGTCGGCCTGG
Organism: Salsipaludibacter albus; assembly: GCF_019798055.1. GTDB lineage: Bacteria > Actinomycetota > Nitriliruptoria > Nitriliruptorales > Nitriliruptoraceae > Salsipaludibacter > Salsipaludibacter albus. Next base: position 181,000 of record NZ_JAHOPH010000005.1, read on the forward strand.
ACCTGGACGACCACGACCTCGCCGGGCTGACGACGATGGTCTCGGACCATCGCGTGACCGTGGCGCGCCAGCGACGGCTGGCCACGCGTCTGCAGGCCGGGACCGGCCGCGACCTTCTGGTCCTGCCGGACCTGGCCGCCGACACCTTCGACGTGGACGCCCTGCACGTGCTGGCCGACACCATCGCCCGCCAGGTGGGCGCCGACGGCCCGACCGGACTCGACGTCGCCGGCATCGTGGCCGAGCCCGACTCGTCGGAGGGCGGGCGATGAGCGCGTCGACGCCCGACGAGGGGATCGGCCACGGTGGACTGGCGGCGGCCGTCGACGACGCCCACGTCCTGCTCACCACGGGTGCCGGCGGGGTCGGCAAGACCACCACGGCCGCCGCCCTGGCGCTCGCGGCGGCGTTCCGTGGACGACACGCCCTGGTGATCACGATCGATCCCGCCCGACGACTGGCGCAGGCCCTGGGCCTGGAAGGGCTGGCCACGGAGCCCCAGCCGGTGCCCCTGGACGCGCCCGGGCGCCTCGACGCCATGATGCTGGACATGCAGTCGACGTTCGACGACCTGGTCGATCGCCACGCGGCCACGCCCGACCGGGCGGCGGCCATCAAGGACAACCGGATCTACCAGACCCTGTCTGCCTCCCTGTCGGGCACGCAGGAGTACATGGCGATGGAGAAGCTCCACGAGCTCCACGACCGGGGGACCTGGGACCTGATCGTGGTCGACACGCCGCCGACGCGCAGTGCGCTGGACTTCCTCGACGCACCGGCCCGGATGACGTCGTTCCTGGAGGGTCGTCTCCTGCGGTTGCTCCTGCAGCCGGCGATGTCGGCCGGCCGCGGCTACCTGCGCGCCGTGAACTTCGGGGCGACCGCGTTCATGAAGGTGGCGGGCAAGGTCACCGGGATGGGCGTGCTGGACGACATCGCCGACTTCTTCCGTGCCTTCGACGGCATGTACGACGGGTTCAAGCAGCGGGCCGAGGAGGTGCTGGCCCTGTTGCGTCGTCCCGAGTCGAGGTTCGTCGTGGTCACCTCCCCCCAGCCGCCCCCACTGCGCGAGGCACGGTTCTTCGTGGACCGCCTCGAGCAGGAGGGCCTGCACCTGGCCGGGGTCGTCGTCAACCGGCTGCACGGTGCGCCGGTCGGTCACGACCCCGCCGAGCTCCGGCGGGCCGCCGACCTGCTCGAGCGCAGCGACCGGGACGCGAATGGCCCCCAGGCGGTGACGGGGGCGACCGCCGCCGGGTTGCGCCTGGCGGCCGACCTGCGCACCATCGCAGCCCGGGAGGCGCGCGACGTGGCCGCCGCCCTGGTCAACCGGAGTGTCCCCTTGGTCGTGCACGTGGGGCGACGGTCGGGCGAGATCCACGACCTGCCCGGCCTCGAGGCGATCGCGACCGACCTCACCGGCCCAGTGCCCGACTGAGCACGACCACACCGGCCCCGAAGCCTCGCCCCCTCGACCGTCACGATCCCCGGAGGATCCAATGGACCGCCCACCGCCCGGACCCGTCGACCCGCCCGAGGCGGACGCACCCGCCGCCGAGGAACCGGCCACGGATGGCACCGGCGTCCCGGACGCCGCGGACGTTGCCGCCGAGGGCGAAGGTCCGGCCGACGAGCCGGGTCGCAACTCCCCCGTGGCCGTCGCCCCGGGGGGTGCGGGCGTGCGACCACCGCGACGCACGGGGATCTTCGTCGACCCCGAGGACCTGCGTGAACACGTGGGCGCCCTGCTGCGGACCATGCTGGGGACCTACCAGGTCGACCCGTTCGGCAACTTCAGCTTCCTGCACGACGGAGCGCGGGTCTTCGTCACGATCGGCATGGGTCCCATGGGTCCCCACGTGGGCGTGTACTCGGTGACCAACATCGACCTGGACCTGTCGGCCGAGCTGGGCAGCTTCCTGGCCACGACCAACCATCGGCTGGGCTTCGGCACGTTGTCCTACGACACCGACAACCGGGCCGTGTGGCTGCGCCACACCCTGCTGGGCACCGCCCTGGACGCCCCGGAGCTGCAGGCGGCGGTGGCGTCGGTCGCGCGGACGGCAGCGACCATCGACGACGAGATCGGCGACCGGTTCGGGGGCCGCACCTTCGGCGACGCCCCCGCCGACGTCCAGGACTCCACCACCCCCCCGACGGAGGACACCGTCAACGTCACCGGCTACCTGTAGAACTCTCCGTGTCCGACGGGCACGCCTAGGCGGAGCGGGCGGCCAATCGTCGGACGTGGGCTCGGCGCTGCCGCTCCGTCAATCCACCCCACACACCGATCTCGATCCCCTCCTCGATCGCGTACTCGAGGCAGGCGGTGCGCACTTCACAACGTTCGCAGGTCTTGATCGCGTCCTTCGCCTCGGTGAGGTTTCGTCCGAAGAAGGCCTCAGGGTCCATTCCACGGCAGCGTGCAGCATCAGCCCATGATTCCAACGGTCGCCCTCTCGCAGACGGTGCTGCCGTGGTCGTCGAACGCCCCCGGCGGCAGCTCCACGCTGGGCGGTCGGTGGCCGACGACGATGTCGGCCTGCTCCCGACGCTAGGGGCACCCCGGTTCCCACGCATGGTCATTTCGAGCCATTGGCAGCACTCACCAGAAGACTTCTGCGTATCTCCACGTGGTTTCGATCACCTTCGATGGCGCCACATGACCCCCTTCGACCACCGTCCCTGTCACGGGCGACACGTGGCACGGCGGTAGCCTGTGGACGACTTCTCCGACGATCCGAAGACTCCGCATCCATGACGGCAGCCAGTCGCACGCGCGCGATCATCGAGCGCCTCGTCCTGATCGTCGCCATCATCGTGGCGACGGCGCTGCTGCTGTCGTCGTTGGCGCTGCCCGGGCTGACCTTCGCATCCGACAGCGTCGAGACCGTCACCGACACGTTCCTGGACGTCGCGCCACTCCCCGAGCTGACCGATCCGCCCGAGAACTCGTTCATCTACGCCAGTGACGGCAGCCTGCTCGACGAGATCAACTTCCGCGAGAACCGCGAGCCGGTCACCTTCGACGACATCCCCGACGTCATGGTCGACGCCGTCGTCGCGACCGAGGACGCCGAGTTCTGGAACCACAACGGGGTCAACACCGAGGCGATCGTCCGCTCGGCGGTGTCCAACGTCGCCGCGGGCGAGATCGTGGGTGGCGGGTCGACCATCACCCAGCAGTACATCAAGATCGCGTACTCCTACCAGTCCGACGACGCGACGGTGCAGACCCTGGACCGCAAGATCCAGGAGGCGACCTGGGCGGTGCAACTCGAGAAGCAGATGTCCAAGGAGGAGATCCTCACCGCCTACCTCAACACGGCCTACTTCGGGTCCGGCGCCTGGGGCGTGTCGACGGCAGCGGACCGCTACTTCTCCAAGGACCTCGCCGACCTGACGGTGGGCGAGGCCGCCACCCTGGCCGGCGTCATCCGTGCACCCGGCGCCAACGACCCGCTCAACAACCCCGACAACGCCGAGGCCCGCCGCGACATCGTCCTGGGCCAGATGGCCGAACAGGGCTTCATCTCCGACCAGCAGCGTGACCTCGCCCGCGAGGACCCGCTCGAGACGGATCCGTCCACCACCCCCGAGGCGACCAACCCGTTCTGGACCAATTGGGTCACCGAGCTGCTGACCGACCAGTCCACGGCGGAGACCCTCGGCCCCGAACAGGTCCAGTTGCTGCAGCTGCTGGGTGGCGACGCCGACGAGCGCACCACCCGGGTGTTCCAGGGCGGCCTGCGGATCACCACCACCCTGGATCCGAAACTGCAGGCCACCGCCGGCGAGACGATCGACTCCTACCTCACCGACGACGACCCCACGCGCGCCGAGATCGCCACCGAGCCCATGGCCGGCCTGCTGACGCTCGAGCCGGGTTCGGGCGCGATCCGCACGATGGCACTGGGCCCCTACGAGTGGGGCAGCTGCCTCGGCAACCCCGGTGACCCGTCCGACGACGACTTCGCCGGGGTCACCGACGACGGCGAGCTGCTGTGCGACAAGACCCAGGTCAACCCGCTGGTCCCCAACGGCGGCGGGACGGCCCGCCAGCCCGGCTCGTCGTTCAAGCCGTTCGTGCAGGCGGCCGCGATCGAGAATGGCTACTCGCCGGGCTTCACCCTGGACTCCGACGATGCCGAGACCCAGGGCGGCGAGCCGATCGAGGAGTGCCCGGACAAGGAGGACGAGACCGGCTTCTACACCCCGGCGAACTCGTCCAAGGGCGGCCTGCGCAACATGTACACGGGGCTGCAGAGCTCGGTGAACGTCTACCACGCCCGCCTCACCGGCCTGGTCACGCCGCCGGTCGTGGGCGAGATGGCCGAGCGGCTCGGGCTGCACGAGTGGGCCAAGGAGCTGGAGCGCAACCCGGCGCTGGGCGGCATGGCGAACCTCGCCTGCGCCGTCGGGCTGGGTGGCTACGACGCCACCCCCCTGGAGATGGCCGCCGCGTACTCGACCCTGGCCAACCGTGGCGAGTACTGCGCCCCCTACGTCATCGAGAAGATCGAGGACCGGGACGGCGAGGTCCTCTACGAGCACAGCACCGACTGCGAGCAGGTGCTCGACCAGACCGTGGCCGACCGGGTCGTGGACGTGATGGCCGGCCCCGTCAGTGACGAGGGCACCGCCCCGGTCGTCGGCGACGACCTCGGTGACCACCCGGTCCGGGGCAAGACCGGGACGACCAACTCGTCGCGAGACGCCTGGTTCCTGGGCTTCACCTCCCGCTACGCCAGTGCGGCGTGGATGGGCTACGCCAACGGCGGGCGCTACTTCGAGACCATCGCCGACGCGGTCGAGGCCTGCCCGTCCAGCCACGACGGCGACGACAACGACCTGCCCGACCGACAGTGCCCACCCGAGCTCAAGGTGATGGAGAACGTCCGGATCGGGGGCCGCGACTACGAGTCCGTGGCCGGCGGGACCATCCCGGCGCCGATGTGGGGTTCCTACATGGCGCAGGTCATGGAGCCGTTCGAGCCGGAGGGTTTCCCGGAACCGCCGCCGATCCCGACCACGACCATGCCCGACCTGGTGGCGGCCGGGACGGTCGACGCGGCCACGGACCTGGTCGAGGAGGCCGGGCTGCAGCTGCGGACCGAGACCGTCACCGACTGGCGTCCCGAGGGCACGATCGTCGGCCAGACGCCGGAGGCCGGCACCGACGTCGACGTCGGCAACTTCGTCACGGCGGAGGTCTCGGACGGCGACGGCGACTACCCGCGCATCCCCGACGTCGTCGGGCGCTCGGCCGCCGAGGCCCGCGAGATCCTGCGCCGTGCGGGCTACGCGGTCGGCGAGTTCTCCGCCGACGTGACCAACCCGACGAGCAACGGACTGGTGCTCCAGCAGCAGCCGTCCGGTGGCGCGCGACTCCAGCCGGGCAGCCAGGTCAACATCCAGGTCGGCGTCTACGTCGCCCCGCCGGAGCCGGAGCCCGAACCGGAACCCGAGCCGGAGCCCGAGCCCACCTCGACCGAGCCGGCGCCGACCTCGACGGAGCCGACCGAGCCGCCGGCGACCGCCACGCCCAAGCCCAAGGCGACGAAGACGCCCAAGCCCAAGAAGACCACCCCGGACCCCGAGGGCGACTGAGTGACCACCACCACACCGCCCACGACCCGACGCCTGGGTCGCACCGCCGCCATCACCACCTCGGTGGGGGGTGCGCTGCTGGTCTACGGACTGCTCGAGGCGCACTGGTACAGCCTGCGGCACGTGCACGTGACCGGGGTCACGGCCCCGGGATCGCCCCCGTTGCGCGTGCTGCACCTGTCCGACCTGCACCTGTCGCCGGTGCACCCGACCATGGTCGACATGCTGGCACGCCTGGCCGACGAGGACGTCGACCTGGTCGTGGTCTCGGGGGACCTGTTGGGCGACACCGGGATGGAGGACGAGGTCGTCGGTGCCCTCGCACCGCTGACCGCCAGCGGGACGCCGGGCGTCGTCGTCCTGGGCTCCAACGACTTCTTCGGACCCCGGCCGCGGAACCCGTTCGGCTACTTCCGCGGCCCCACGACCGGTGAGCCCGGCGGGCCACGACTGGACACCGAGGCGCTCGTGACCGGGCTGGCCCGCCAGGGCTACACGACGCTGCGCAACGAGGCGGGCTCGATCGCGACCGCGGCCGGGACGATCGCCGTGTCGGCGCTGGACGACCTCCACGTGCCCGGCACCGAGCTGCCGTCGCCGGCCGCGATCCGGCCGGACGTGTCCGCACCGGTGTTCCACCTCGGCCTGGTGCACTCGCCCTACCTCGACGCGCTGGACCTGCTGGTCGACGCCGGCGCCGACCTGCTGCTCGCGGGCCACACCCACGGTGGCCAGGTGCGCCTGCCCGGAGTGGGGGCACTCGTGGCCAACTGCGACCTGCCGCTGGCCAAGGCGCGTGGGCTGTCCGAGCACCGTGACGTCCCGCTGCACGTGTCGGCCGGACTGGGCACCTCGAAGTTCGCCCCGGTGCGGTTCGCGTGTCGGCCCGAGGCCACCGTCCTGACGCTGCTCCCCTGACCACCCGTCGCTGCCGGGTGGGGCACGGCGTGAGGCCCTTCCGGGGCACCACGGCGACGAGCCTGCGGGGCCGGTGCCACGGCCCCACGCGCGTTCGCGTGGCTTCTGCGCCGTCGCTACGCTGGCGCGTGCTCTCGCACCACGTTCCCGACGAGGGCACCCACGGGATGTAGCGCAGCTTGGTTAGCGCGCCTCGTTCGGGACGAGGAGGTCGGCGGTTCGAATCCGCCCATCCCGACACCATCGCGAGGCGCGTCCGTCACGGGCGCGCCTCGCGGCATGTCACGGGTGAGCCACGAGGGCCGTCCGACGACGGACACAGGAGCCCCGACCATGGACCTCGCGGACTTCCAGTCGACCATCCGACAGACCTACGGCGAGCGCGACGCGGCCCGGGGCGTGGACGCCAATTTCGGCTGGTTCGTCGAGGAGGTGGGTGAGCTGTCCCGGGCTATCCGGCGCCAGGGACATGCCGAGCGGGTCCACGAGTTCGGCGACGTGCTCGCGTGGCTGGTCACCCTCGCCGACCAGTGCGGTGTCGACATGGTCGAGGCCGCCGCGCGCTACGGCGACGGCTGCCCTCGGTGCGGCGACAGCCCCTGCAGCTGCGTCCGCTCGGTCGACTGACTCACGGACCGAGCGGGTGCGATCCGGTGCGGGAACCGCACCGATGTGCACCCGCTCCAGCAGGACGGCAGCCCGTCGTCACACGCCCAGCGTCGTGCCGGTGGACTTGAGCATCTCGCAGGCGGCGATGACACGGTCGGCCATGCCCCGCTCGGCCTTCTTGGACCAGGTCCGCGGGTCGTAGACCTTCTTGTCGCCGACCTCGCCGTCGACCTTGAGCACGCCGTCGTAGTTGGCGAACATGTGGCCCGCCACCGGGCGGCTGTAGGCGTACTGGCAGTCGGTGTCGATGTTCATCTTGATGACGCCGTAGTCCAGGGTCTCGTGGATCTCCTCCAGCGTCGAGCCGGACCCACCATGGAACACCAGGAAGTGGCGCGCGTCGGCACCATGCGCCTCCTCGACGGCCGCCTGGCCGTCACGCAGGATGGTCGGGCGCAGCTCCACCGACCCTGGCTTGTAGACCCCGTGCACGTTGCCGAACACGGCGGCCAGCAGGTAGCGACCGCGATCGAACGTGCCCAGCACCTCGGAGGTCCGGACCATGTCCTCGGGGCTCGTGTAGAGCTTGTCCTTGTCGATGTCCTCGTGGTCCATCGTGTCCTCGACGCCACCGACGATGCCGATCTCGATCTCGAGGACGACGTCCACGTCGGCGCACTCGTCGAGCAGGTCGCTCGCCAGGGCGAGGTTGTCCTCCAGCGGGATCGACGAGGCGTCCAGCATGTGGCTCTGGAACAGCGGCGGCAGGCCGTCTGCCTTGCGCTCGCGTGACATCGCCAGGAGCGGCCGGATGAAGGAGTCGACCTTGTCGGGCTGGCAGTGGTCGGTGTGCAGGGCGATGTTGACGTTGTGCTCGGCTGCCAGCACGTAGGCCGACTCGGCCATCGCGCGGGCTCCGACCGGCATCTGCTTGGTGGCCATGCCGGAGAAGAACTCGGCACCGCCGGTGGAGATCTGGATGATCCCGTCCGACTCGGCCTCGGCGAACCCCTGCAGGGCCGCGTTGAGGGTGGAACTGGACGTCACGTTGATCGCCGGCAGCGCGTGGTGGCCCGCCTGGGCGGCGTCGAGCATGGCGCGGTAGGTCTCGGGGGTCGCGATCGGCATGGTCTCAGGCCTGTTCGTGGGGCGTCGGAGGGCTCGCCATCGATGCTAGGTGACCCGCCCGCGACGTGTGCGACCGGCCGGGCTGGGCTCCGGATGCACCGTGTGCACTGACCGTGCGGATCCGCGTGGAGGGCGACGACGTTGCATAGGCTGCACCGTGTCCCTGTCAGAACGAGCAACAGGTGTTCGCCCCCTCGTGGCGTGCCACACCGCTCGATGATCCCCCCACCCCCCGTACG
>NZ_JAHOPH010000050.1 GCF_019798055.1 Salsipaludibacter albus
CCACCCCGTCACCCACGCCCTCGCCCTCGCCCGGGCCCGGCCCCGTGCTCCTGCGCGTGAACGCCGGTGGCCCGACCCTGCCTGCGCGCGGGGAGGACAATTGGCGCGAGGACCGCGGGACCACCAGCCCGTGGCGCCCGGACGCTGCCGACGGGTCGGAGCCCACCACCTGGACGGGTGTCGCGATGCTCGACCCAGACCTCCCACCCACCACCCCGCCGGCCCTGTTCAGCACCGACCGGCACCACCCGGGGTCGCCCGAGCCGTGGGCGTGGGAGTTCGAACTGCCCGACCCGCCCGGCGACGTCCTCCTGCGGGTGTACCTGGCCGAGCGCGATCCGACGATGGGCCCGGGGGACCGCGTGTTCGCCCTGCTCGTCGAGGACGAGGTGGTCGATCCCGCGATCGACCTGCGCGTCGATCCCGGGCCGGACGTCGGGACCGTCGTCAGCGTCGAGGTCCCGGGCAGCGCGCTGGGCGACGGCGTCCTGGACGTCGACTTCGTCCGCGTGACCGGCGACCCGGTCGTGTCCGGCTTCGAGGTGCTGTCGCTCAACGACCCCTGATCAGCATGATTGCATGGGTTCAATCCATGCAATAATCTTGGCTGCGTGCCGATGAAGGGCACGCGTCCGAGAGGACCGAACGATGCGTCGCATCATGATCGCCACCGTGCTGTCAGTGGCCGCACTCGCGCTCGCGCTCGCCGTGGTCGTCGGTGACCTGCCCGACCCCGTCGCCACCCACTTCGGCCCGGACGGGTCGGCCGACGGGTTCAGCGATCGCTCGACGCTGTGGGTGACCACGCTGGGCATCCCGGCCGTGGTGGCCGGGCTGTTGACCGTGCTGACCTCAGCACTGCCCGCCAGCCTGCCCCGAGGCGTTCGCTGGGTCCGGGGCATCCCTGTCGGGATCGTCTGGACCGTCGGCGGGATCATGTTGGCCACCCTGTGGCCCCAGCGTGGGCTTTCCGACGCCTCGGACGTCAGGGTGGCCGGCAGCGCCATCGTGCTCGGCCTCTCGCTCGGAATCGCGGCGACCCTGGCCGCCAGTCGACTGGCCCCCGTGGTCGATCCCCCGGAAACGACGGGACGTGCGCCCGCGGGCCTGCCGCGCGCCGACCTCGCCGACGACGCCACGGCGCTGTGGCAGGGCACCACGCCGCCGGGTCGGTTCGCCACGTGGCTGACCGTCGGGCTGGTCGGAGCCGGGCTCGTCGCCGGGATCCTGACGGCGTGGTGGCTGGGGCTGGTCCTCGTGGCCGTGGGGTTGCTGCCACTGGCCGGCGCACGCTTCCGCGTCACGATCGGCCCGGCGTCGGTGCAGGTCTCCGGTTGGCTGGGCGGCTGGCCGCGCCTGGCGGTACCGCTCGCCACGGTCACGGCGGCTCGCGCGTCCACCATGCGGGCCTTCGAGTACGGCGGGCCGGGGTTGCGGCTTGCCGTGGGCCAGCCGATCACGGCCGTCGTCACCGGCACCGGGCCGGCGCTCGACCTGGTCCGGACCGACGACTCGATGGTGCGGATCAGCCTCGTCGAGGCCGATCGCGCCGCGGCGGTCGTCAACAGCCTGCTGGACCGTCGGGGGCACTCCGCGCGACCCGACGGCGCGACGGACGGGCCCGGGTGATGCTGCTGACCATCGACGTCGGCGACGACCGGCCGCTGTACCTGCAAGTCGCCGCCTCGGTCCGGCGCGCGGTCGTCGACGGCCAGTTGGAACCCGGCGCGGCCCTGCCGCCCACCCGGGACGCCGCCGCGGCGCTGGGGGTCAATCCCGAGACCGTCCAGCGGGCCTACCGGCTGCTGGCGGACGAGTCCGTGGTCGTCGCGCGGGTCGGTCGCGGCACCCGGGTACGCGACGACCTCGACCCGGGCCTGCTGGGTCTCGACACGGCGATCGACGAGCTGGTCGCCCGCGCTGCCACCCTCGGCCTCGGGCGGGCGGAGCTGGCCGCACGGATCGCCGCCGACGGCGGCTCATGACGTCGGGTCGGCCCGACGCAGGCGGCGGACCTGGATGGCCGCGACCCACAGGACACCCACCAGCACGACCAGCACGACCAGCGACACCCACAGCGTCCCGGCGTTGCCTCCGGCGGTGACCAGGCGTGCGATCAGCAGCACCTCGAAGATCCCGAGTGCCACGTACAGCGCCACGTGGTTGCCCCGCAGGACGAGCCATCCCAGCAGGACGGTCAGCACGCCGGCCCCCAGCAGCCCGATCGCGACGGGCGTGCGCACCTCGGTCGAACCTGCCACAAGGGCGACGGCACCTGCCGCCGCGTTGAGCCCACCCACGACCAGCAGCAGCACGCCGGCGAGACGTGCCGACGTGGGCCAGGCAGGCGCGGCGGACCGCGGTCGGGACGGCGTGGACATGGTCTCCCCGGGGGCGACGACGTCGGCACTCTAGGGCGTCGTGTGCCGTGGTGCGGACGCCGGTGCGACCTCCACACGAGGCGGGTCGCCCGAAGAACCCGTCGATGCACGGAGAGGAACACGAGGTTTGGCGAAAGTCACCGAAGGCTTCGTGCACCGATCGCACGAAGTGGTGGTCGTTCGGTCGTCAACGGTTTCTCCGAGTGACTCCTGACTAGGGTCGTGCGGACCCCAGAGTCGTCCGGCCCCGAGCCGGACCCGTCCCCCAGGAGCTGTCCCCCGATGACCCGAACCGACACGTCCGCCCATTCACCGCCCGATCGACTGCTGCGGATCGGCCTGGCCCTCGCCATGGTCCTGGCACTGTTCGTCGGTGCCGCGCCCAGGGCCGACGCCCACGCCGGCTGCCTGCCCGAGGTCACCACGAACAGCCTCGTGCAGTCGGTGGTGTCCGCCGTCAACGTCTTCTCGTCCCTGTTCTCCACGACGGCGCAGGCCAACTGCATCGACAAGTTCGCCGACGTGCAGCCGATCATGGAGCGCGACTACGTCGCCGACTCGGCCGCGTCGACCGACAACTCCAGTTCCGCGAGCCCCGGCAGCAAGGCCAACCCGGACTCCAACGCACCGAAGTCCTTCGCCAAGTGCGAGGACGGCATGGCCGCGGGGATGTTCGAGTGTGACGGGATCGACATGCTCGGCCACGTGACGATGGAGGAGCTCGGCTCGGTCTTCGTCAACGACATGTGGGGCTGGACCGACCCGGTCACCGGACAGGACTTCGCCCTGGTCGGTGGCAGCGAGGGCGTGTTCTTCATCGACATCACCGACCCGAAGCGTCCCGCCATGCAGGGCATCCTGCCGACGCACACCACCGCCGGTGGCGACTTCTGGCGTGACATCAAGGTCTTCGACGACCACGCCTTCGTGGTGTCGGAGAACAGCGGCCACGGCGTCCAGGTCATGGACCTCAGCGTCCTGCGTGACTGGGACGGCGAGCGCACGACCTACCTCGCGGACGCACGCTACGACGGCGTGGGCAGTGTCCACAACATCGCCATCAACGAGGCCACGGGCTACGCCTACGCCGTCGGCTCGAGCGCGGGCCAGACCCGCGACGACATCGACTGCGGCAGCGGCCTGCACATGATCGACGTCAACGACCCGCTGAACCCGACCTACGCCGGGTGCTTCCAGGAGCACGGCTACGTCCACGACACCCAGTGCGTGGTCTACGACGGGCCGGACGCGGACCACCAGGGCCACGAGATCTGCTTCAACTCGACACCTTCGGGCCCCGAGAGCGTCTCCATCGTCGACGTCACCGACAAGGCGAACCCGGTCGCGATCGGCGACAACCCGTACCCGGATGGCGCCTACAGCCACCAGGGTTGGTTGAGTCCGGACCTGTCGACGTTCTTCCACGGCGACGAGATCGACGAGGCCGCTGGTGCGGTCGACGCGACCACGACCCGCGTGTGGAACATGGACGACCTCGACAACCCGTTGCTGGTCGAGACCTTCGCCAACGACACCACGTCGATCGACCACAACATGTACACCGAGGGTGACCGCATGTACCAGTCGAACTACACCACCGGCCTGCGGATCATGGACATCGACGACGCGGCGAACTCCGGTCTCGAGGAGATCGCGTACTTCGACGTCTACCCGCAGAACGACAACGCGTCGTTCGAGGGTGGCACGTGGAGCAACTACCCGTACTTCAGCCAGCCCCACGTCGTGGGCGTGTCGAGCATCGACCGTGGCTTCTTCGTCCTGCGGGTCGACCCGCAGGCAGGCAAGGGCAACGGACGCCGCTGACACCCGGCGAGCGAATCGTCGAGGGGCGCGACCTGTGGGTCGCGCCCCTCGCGCATTCCGACACCGTCAGGCCCGCTCCGGGACTCCGGACGGCGCCGGGGACGACGCGACCCGGGGGTCCTCGTCGGGCTCGTCGGTGGTGACGTCCCGGAGCCATCCGACCAGCAGGGTCATGGCGATCGGCAGGTAGACCAGGCTGCCCGGGATCCACATCAGCACGCCCGCGAGGTGCTGGTCGGTCAGTGGGTCGATCCCCCACGCCGCGGCCCCGGCGTAGGCCGGGTACCAGGGCTGGGTCGAGAAGGTCATCAGCGCGGACAGGAAGACCCCCTGCATGGCCATGCCGAAGACCAGCAGGACCCCCAGTCCACCGGGGACCCGACTCGCACCGGACCGCGACCCGACCACCACCCGCCAGAACAGCACCCCGGTGGCGAGGAAGGTCGCGTGCTCCAGGACGTGCAGCCAGCCCGACCCCAGGGCCGCCTGGTAGGCCGGTGCGGCATGCCAGCCCCACACGGTCAGCACGTGCAGCAACCAGACGGCCACCGGGCCACCCAGCACCAGCAGCCACCGCGCTCCCGGACGCACCGCCCGTCGCGCGGACACGGCGGCCCGCCGCACCGGCAGTGGCGCACCACGCAGCAGGACCCCCGACGGTGCGCTGAAGGCCAGCAACGGGGCCGCGACCAGCAGCACCAGCACGTGCTGGACCATGTGCGCGGACAACAGGGCGCCCGACATGGCGTCCACGGGGCTGACGAACGCGACGACCAACGCGACCAGGGCGATGCCGAACGCGATGCCGCGACGCCGATCCCGGGTCCGCCCCGACCCGGACGTCCGGCCTCGTCGGTGGGCCCACAGCGCCACGAACACCACGACCATCACGACCGGGTCGAGGTTCCAGGCGCCCCACACCTCGTCGGGGGTCAGCGCGGCCTGGGCGAGTCCCATGCTCAACACCCGGTCAGGACCAACGCCGGCAGGCCGACGAACAGCACCGACAGCAGCGACACCAGCGCCAGCAGCATGCCCACGAAGGCCAGCGGGCCGCCGTGGCGGTCGTCGGCCAGCTGCGGCTCGGCCTCCCCGTCCCGCTCGACCCGAGCTCGACCGGCGCGCCACCGGCGGTACTCCCAGCGGGCGATCCACAGGCAGGCCAGGACGGCCACGACCGTGGCCGCGATCGTGATGATCGCGACCGCGGGTGGGTCGAAGACCGACAGGCCCGGTCCGTCGCCGGTGCAGCCGGCCTCGGCCACCAGGTAGACCACCATGAAGTGGGCGAACCACACGACCGGGCCCGCCACGAACATCGCCATGGCGCGCCGCGTCGACGGGTCCGACTCGAGGTCGACCGCCATCGGGGTGCCCCCGACCTGGGTCGTGGACCCGACGTCGCGGGGTCGCCGCTCCGGCGGGCGCGGGTCCTGGGGTCGGGGATCGGGTGTGTCGGTCATGTGAGGTACGGCCCCCCGTACAGCGTCACGACACCCAGCACCCAGATGACGGCGGCCGCGACGTGGAACCGCACGACGTTGGCGATGGGGGCGTGCCGGCGCTCGGTGTAGAGCCCGCGGATCGCCCAGAACAGCACCAGGAGCAGCATCACCACCGCAGCCGCCAACACGGTGACAAGGAAGCCGGTGAGCGTGGTGACGATCGAGCCGTAGGCGGTCGCCGTGCCACTCGGACCGGAGCCGAGCAGGTCGGCTGCCTGGACCACGATCGCCCCGATCGCCAGCCCGATGCCGGCGACGAGCCCGCCGAGCCACCCGGTCCGGTCGCCACGACGCAGCCGGGTCACTCCCAGCGTCACCGCCCCGACGCTGGCGAGCACCAGTCCGACGCCCAGTGCCGCCATGCCCAGCCCCGGGTCCGCGATCCCGGAGGGGGGCCACACCGTGTTCTCCAGGCGCAGGTAGAAGTAGGACAACAACAACGTCGCGAACGCGATCGACACGAACAGGATGATGAGGCCCATCCCCCACGCCGCCACGACCACGCTGCCCGAGGCGTTGACCGGCACCCCGGTCTCGTGCTCGAACGCTGCCTCCTCCTCCTCGGTCATGGGGGCGGGCTGGGGCCAGTTCCACCCGATGATCGCCACGATCGCGATGACCAGGCCGATGGCCGCACCCCAGCGCAGCTTGACCAGTTCGGCCACGAAGATGATCACGATCCCGATCGAGGCCACGAAGGGCCAGATCGAGGGGCCCGCGACGCGGAAGACCTCCTGGGGTCGCCCGTCGGCCGTGCCCACGATCGCGGCGGCACGCCAGTTCAGTGGCCAGTCGGACAGCCGCTCGACGAACCGCTCGAGGTGCTCGGGGCCACTGTGCAGGTCGTCCTGGTCCCACAGGGGGTGGCGGCTGCGCACCACCGGCAGCAACGACCAGCCGTGCTCGGCGGGCGGGGACGCCGTGGCCCACTCCAGGGTGTCGGCGCCCCACGGGTTGGCCGGGGCCTCCTCGCCGTGGCGGTAGGAGCGCCACACGTTCCACACGAAGACCGCGATGCCGGGGATCACGATGAAGATCCCGGCCGTCGACAACTGGTTGAGCAGGTCCCAGCCCAGGCCGGCCTCGTAGGTGTAGACCCGTCGGGGCATCCCCATCAGGCCCAGTTGGTGCATCGGGAAGAAGGTCAGGTTCACCCCGACGAACAGCAGCCAGAAGTTCCAGTGGCCCAGCCGCTCGTCGAGCATGCGCCCGGTGAACTTCGGGAACCAGTAGTAGACGCCGGCGAAGATCGGGAAGGCGACCCCGCCGATCAGCACGTAGTGCAGGTGGCCGACGACGAAGTACGAGTCGTGGACCTGCAGGTCGAGCGGCACGGCGGCCGTCATGATGCCGGTGATCCCGCCGATCACGAAGATCACCAGGAAGCCGACGACGAACAGGAAGGTGGTCTTCCAGCGGGGACGACCCAGCCAGATCGTCGACACCCACGACACGATCTGGACCCCTGCCGGGATCCCGATCGCCATGCTCGCCGCCGAGAAGAAGGTGAGCACGATCGGCGACAGGCCCGACGTGAACATGTGGTGGGCCCACAGCCCGAAGGACAGGAACCCGATCGCCACGAACGCCCCGACCATCCACGTGTAGCCGGCGATCCGTCGCCGCACGAGCGCCGGGACGATCATCGACACCACGCCCGTGGCGGGGACGAACTGGATGTAGACCTCGGGATGGCCGAAGATCCAGAACAGGTGCTGCCACAGCAGCGACGACCCCCCCGCCGCGGTGTTGAAGAACTGGGTGCCGAACCCCCGGTCGAGCTCGAGCAGCAGGTCGCCGATGATCAGGGGGGTGAACCCGAACAGGATCATGAAGGCCATGACCAGCAGCGCCCAGGCGAACAGCGGCATCCGCGCCAGGGTCATGCCCGGCGCACGCATCTTGAGGACGCCGATGATGATCTCCAGCGCCGCCGCGATGGCCCCGATCTCGGCGACGGTCAGTCCGATGATCCAGAAGTCCATCGCCTTGTCGGGCGAGAACTCGGGGCCGCTGAGCGGCACGTAGGCGAACCACCCGGCGTCGGGCACGAGCTGGAACAGGGTTGCGCTGTAGTAGACCAGCCCACCCAGCAGGAACGTCCAGTACCCCAGGGCCCCGAGCCGCGGGAACGGCATCTCGCGGGTGCCCAGGATCAGGGGCAGCACCAGGATGGCGAAGCCCTCGAAGATGGGCAGGATCACCAGGAACATCGTGACCGAGCCGTGGTTGGTGAACAGCTCGTTGTAGAACTGTGCCCCCATCAGCGAGTTCTCGGGCACCGCCAGTTGCATCCGCATCGCGAACGAGTCGAAGCTGCCACCCAGCAGCAGGAAGAAGAAGCCGGTCAGCATCAGCCGGACGCCGATGGCGTCGTTCTGCACCGAGACCAGCCGGCCCCACCACCCGGGTGGGTCGGCCCACAGCCGGTTCAGCTGCTCGTGGGTCCCGGTGTCCCGGGCCCGCGGGGTCGGGCGTCCGTCCGGCGTGCGATCCACGACGTCGGGGTCCAGCGCCGAACGCCTCACGCGGGTCGCGTCGTCAGCCATCGCCCGACCCGTTCCCCGCGAGGTCAGCGATCCAGGCGTCGAAGTCCGCGTCGGACTCGGCCACCACCGGCATCATCATCGTGGCGTGGTCGAGCCCGCAGAACTCCGCACACCGCATGGTGTGCTCACCCGGCTCGTCGGCCTGCAGCACCAGGGTGTTGACCCGGTCGGGCATCATGTCGAGCTTGCCGCCCAGCTCGGGGACCCAGAAGCTGTGGATCACGTCTGCGGACGTCAGCTGGAGCGCGACCTGCCGGCCGACCGGCAGGTGCAGCTCGTCGGTCGTGGTGACGCCGTGGTCCGGGTAGGTCACCTCGTAGTACCACTGGTGGCCGACCACCTCGATCACGAGGTCGTCGGGGGCGGCAGTCGTCGGCAGCACCTTCATGGCCGCCACCGTGGCGACGAACACCACCGTGATCACCACGCCCGGTCCGATCACGCCCCAGCCCAGGAACCACCGGGCGAGTCGGCCCGTGGTGTCGTCCTCGTCGACGTCGACACCGCTGCGGGCCTCGGGCTCCTCGCCGCGTCGCCGGAACAGGGCCAGCACCAGCATGACGGCGAACACGACGAAGACGGCCAGCCCGAGCCAGAACATCAGCCACCAGAGGTCGGCCATCGTCCCGGCCACGGGCCCCTGCGGATCGAGGCTTCCGTCACCCATGCTGGCGAAGGCTAGCCACCGGGGGCACGGAACCGGGACGGATCGGCCCCCGCGGCCCCCACCGTCCGGACGACTGCCGCCGGCTCAGGTCGACTCGGGCGTGGTGTAGCGGGCGAGGTAGTTCTGCTCGCCGAGCCGGGCGATCACGTCGAGCTGGGACTCGAAGTAGTCGAGGTGCTCCTCCTCCTCGCCCAGCATCTCGGCCAGCATCTCGCGCGTGCCGTGGTCGGACTTGTCCATCGCCAGCTCGATGGCGGCGTTGAGGCTCGACACCGCCTCGGCCTCGAGCTCGTGGCCGAGCTGGATCATCTCGACCGGGTCCTCGCCGATCCGGACGGTGTTGAGCCGTTGCACGTTCGGGTGACCGTCGAGGAACAGGATCCGGTCGATCAACTCCTCGGCATCGCGCATCTCGTCGAACGAGCGGTCCCGAAACAGCTTGGCCAGGCCCGGCAGACCCCAGTTGTCGAGCATCTTGGCGTTCAGGAAGTACTGGTTGGTCGCCGTGAGCTCGAAGGTGAGGTGGTCGTTGAGCATCTCGATGACGGCGGGATCGCCCTGCATGGTGTCTCCTCGGGAACGGTCGGGGCCACCCTAGTGAGGCATCCGGGAACGGCGCCCCGGTCAGGCCGCGGGCACCGGCGCTCGCCGGTCGGTCCGGGCGGGCGGCAGTCCGAGCCGCTCCCGGATCGTGCGCACGGTGACCTGCAGGTCGGGCGGGCAACCACGTTCGGCCAGCAGTTGGCGGACCGTCGGCAGGCAGCCGCCGCAGTCCGAGGCCGCGCCGCAGACCGAGGCCAGCGCACAGACCTCCTGGACGCCGTCGTCGATGGCGCTGCTGATGTCGCGGTCGGAGACCACGTGGCAGTGGCACACGATCATGGGCGGTCCGGCATCGGGTCGGCTGGTGGCGTCGCCAGTTTAGGTGCGCCTTACCTCATCTGCCAACCCGGTCGTGTCGTCCGCGGCGTCGGACGACCCGTGTCCGTGTCCGGTACCGGACATGCCGGAACCTGACGGCCTCGGGGCTTGGGTCCGACGGGGACGGCCCCGTATCGTCTCCCTCACGACGAGCAGCGTGGTCGACTTTCCCCCCGACGACCACGCGACCCGGAGGACCAACTCCCCCGTGGTCTCGTCCGCAGGGCCCCATCCCCCCCGGGCCCGCGGGCGGTTCCGGAAGGCCGCCCGACCGTCACGGTCGGGCGGCGCTCGTCGTTCAGGGCCCCGAAGGATGCACGTCGCCCGTCCATCGCCACCCCTGCGCCCTCACGCCTAGGGTGTCGAGAGGTCCCTCCAGGGGCGACGGCGGGGGCGGGATGGCGACGTATCGGTTCGACGGCGGAGAGCTGGACGTCGGGGCGCGCGTGCTGCGGGTCGACGACGTGGACGTGCACGTCGAGCCCCAGGTGCTGGACGTGCTCGCGCACCTGCTGGCACACCACGACCGCATGGTGTCCAAGGAGGAGTTGCTCGACGCGGTCTGGGGCAACCAGTTCGTCACCGAGTCCGCCCTGACGTCACGCATCAAGTCGGTCCGTCGTGCGCTGGGCGACGACGGCACGGCGCAACGACTGATCCGGACGGTCCGCGGCCACGGCTACCAGTTCGTCGGTCGGGTCCAGTCGCCGACGGCCACCGGATCGGGTCCGGCGCCGTCCCGTGGAGCCCCGCTGCCAGCAGAACGAACCACCCTGGTCGGTCGGAACGCGGACCTCGCCATCGTGGTGCGCCTCGTGCGCACCCAACGCCTGGTGACGGTGACGGGCCCGGGTGGCATGGGCAAGTCGAGCCTCGGCCTTGCCGTCGCACGACGGTGGGAGGCGGAGACGGCGCGGGCGCAGGACCACGGCGACGTCGCCTTCGCCGAGCTGGCCCCCGCGCGTGACCTGGCCGGGGTGGTCCGGACCGTGGCCGAGGCCACCGGCGTCCAGGGCGTGGCGTCGGACGACGTCGCCGGCCTCGCGGGCGCCCTGGCGGCGCGGACCCTGCTGCTCGTGCTGGACAACTGTGAACACCTGGTCGACGACTGCGCGGACGTGGTCGACGCGCTCCTGGACGCCGGCGCCGCCGTCCGGGTCCTCGCGACCAGTCGGGAGCCCCTCATGGTGGCTGGGGAGGTCGTGCACCCACTCGGGTCGCTCGGCGCGGCCGGCCCGGAGCTGTTCCGCGACCGCGCCGTCGCGGCCACCGGCCGGGACGTCGTCGGCGTCGACGACCCGGTCGTCGTCGAGCTGTGCGACCGGCTGGACGGCCTGCCCCTGGCCATCGAGCTGGCCGCTGCCCAGCTCCGGCACCTGACGCTCCGCGAGCTCGTGGCGCGACTCGACGATCGTCTCCGGCTCCTCGTGGGGAGGCGGCCTCGAGCGGGAGCGCGCCACACCACCCTGGAGTCCACGATCGGGTGGAGCCACGACCTGCTGGATGCCGACGTCCGGACGGTCTTCGATCGACTCGGCATCTTCCCCGCGGACTTCGACCTCGCCGCGGTCGCCGCCGTCACCGACACCACCGACGTCGTCGCGATGGCCGCGATGGCGGAACTGGTCGCCAAGAGCCTGGTCGACCACGATCCCACCACCGGCCGCTACCACCTGCTCGAGACCATCCGCCTGTTCGCCGCCAGCCGGCTGGACGAGTCCGGTCAGACCGCCGAGACGACCGAGCGACTCCGCCGCCACGTGGTCGCGCGAGCCACGGTCGTCCCACGCCCCAGGGCGTGGTCGTCGGGCTCACTGCCGGCCGCCCAGCGGGTCGACCTCGACAACGTCCGCCTGGCCTTCGAGGCCAGCCTGGCGACGGGCGCCGTCACCGATGCCGTCGACATCGCCCTGTCGCTGGCCCCCGTGTGGCGCAACGCCGTCTCGTACGCCGAGGGTCGCCGCTGGGTCGAGCGACTGGCAGCCCACGACCCCGCACCGCGCGACCGGCTGTGGCTCGACGTGATCGCGTGCGACATCGGGCTCGGATCGGGCGACCCGCGATGGATGCAGGACCGCGCCGAAGCCGCCCTGGCCCTGGCGGACCGCGCCGACGATCCGGCCGGGGTCGTCGTCGCACGCCTGTACCGGGCCCTGGTGATGGGTGACCCGGAGGTGGCCGGTCCGCGACTGGCACGGGCCGGGGCGGAAGCGGCCGAGATCGGCGAGGAGCAACTGGCCCGACTGGCCCGGGCGTTCCTCGCCGTCAACACGCTCGTGTCGGGTGATCGCGCCGGACTGGCCGAGGAGCTCGCCGAGCTCGTCACGCACACCCCCACCGACGGGTACGACCGCTACATCACCTGGTGGGCCGCGTGGTGCACCGCGCTGGCCGACCAGGACATCCAGCGGCTCCGCGCGATCCAGGACGTCCAGGTGGCCAACCTGGGTCGCGTCGGGATCGGCCAGAACTGGCTGACCGTGTTCTGCAACGCCATGACGTCCATCGGGGAGGGCGAGCACCACCTCGCCCACCTGCAACGGGCCAGGCGCTGGGCCGCGCGCCAGGATCGCCGAGCGGACGCGGACTGCGTGCTCGCCCTGGCCTGGTCGGCCGCCCGGGCCGGCGACGCCGTCGGGGCCACCGAGCTGCTCGGGGCCTGCGAGGCGGAGTTGTTCCACGACACCGCCGGATTCGTGCACCTGGCCGTCGTGCGGGAGCACGTCGTCCGCCCGTCCTTGGACCCTGCCGACTTCGCGCGGGCGCGGACCCGGGGGCGGGAGCGTCCGCTGGCCACGATCCTGGCCGAGGCCGGCCTGTGAACGTTCGTCAGGCGACTCGTGCGACCCGGCCGGCGTGCACGGCGTCGAGCAGGGCGGCCTCCTGCTTGAGCACCCGGCTGAGCGAGAGATGCGTGCGCTGGAGGTCGTCCATCGACAGGTCGTGACCCGCCACGGCTGCGGCCGCGTCCTGGAGGGGTCGCGCGAGCGTGTCGCGGGTCCGATGGAACCCGGCCAGGGCCTCGTCCAGGTCGCCGTCGGGGCGCAGCCCGACGTCGAGGGCCCGACCCAGGAGCTCGGCGTCGCGGAGGGCGGCGGTGATGCCGTGCGCCGCGGCCGGGTCGACCCGTGCACCGGCGTCACCGACCAGGGCCCACCCGGGCCCGTGCGGCACCCGCAGGTGACCCGGCTCGGCGGCGAAGCCGTGCACGCGACCCACCCGGCGTGCACGGGCGAGTCGTCGGGCCGTGGCCGGTGACGCCTCCGACAGCAGCCGTGCGAAGGTTCCCACGAGGTCGCCACGGAGATCCCGGACGAACCGTTCCCGGTTCGTCGAGGCGAACACGCAGACCAGCCCACCGCCGGTCGGGATGATCCCGGCACTGGCGCCCGGGCCGTACATCCACGTGAACCCCTCCGTCTCGACGCCGGCCAGGAACGCGTAGGTACCGCCACTGGCGTGGGGGGCGACGAAGGTCGTAGCCGCACCCACGGCACGGGCGACCAGGGAGGTGTGCCCGTCGGCGCCCACCACCACCCGGGACCGGACCACGAGGTCGCTGCCGTCGGCGTGGCGACCCCGCACCCCGACGACGGTGCCGTCGGGGTCGCGCAGCAGCCCGGTGACCCGAACCCCGTGGCGGACCTCGGCACCGCCAGCGGCAGCCGCGCCGGCCAGGGTGGCGTCCAGCACCGTGCGCCGTGGGGCCAGCAGCGGTGCGGCCGGCCGGACCCGCGTGCGGGCCCCGGCATAGTCGAAGGTCACGGACGTGATCGGTGGTGTGCCCGTGGCCACGATCCGGTCGTGGAGTCCCCAGCGGCGGAGCTGGTCGACGCCACCGCGCATGAGCGCCAGCGTCGAACGCGTGTCGCTGCCCCGGGCCTCGCGGTCCAGGACGAGGACCCGGTGTCCTCGGCGCGCCAGCACCAGTGCGGTCCCGGAGCCGGCCGGCCTGCCCCCGACCACCACGACGTCGACGTCGGGCATCGTCGGCCGGTCGACGGACGGTGTGTCGATCATGGTGGTCATGGCGATGGCCTCACGTTCAGTGGGTCGGGACCGGGCGGCGGGCGAGCATGGCGACGAGGTGGGCGGCGAGCTCGGTGGCGTCGGGGCCGACCCCGTCGATGAAGGTGGACTTGCGGCGACGGAGGAACGGCAGTCCGAGCACGTACAGGCCGGGCATCTCCCCCACGCCACCGTCGTGGCGCAGGCCACCGGAGTCGTCGAGCGCGGCGGCGGGCAGCCAGTCGTGGCAGGTGCGGAAGCCCGTGGCCCAGACCACCGTCCCGAAGCCGGCGAGGTCGATCGCACCGGGACCGGGTCCGACCCGGATCGGCGCTGGCCGCGACGGAGCCTCGAGCTCGTCGTGGAGTCCCGCCTCGATGGCGTGGGCATCGATCCGGTCGAGCAGTCGCCCCATGCGGGCGTCGGCCGCCGAGGTCGTGGCCGGCAGCGACTCGTCGAACGTGGCACGACCACTCGTGATGCTGGCGAGTCGGCCTGCCAGCACGACACCCAGGTCCTGCAGGCGGGCCAGGTCGAGGTTGCGACGACCCGGACTGCCGACCAGCTGCAGGGAGGGCAGCCGTCGGGCGCGGTCGGGGTCGGACCGGTCGCCGATGCGGTCGTCGAGGATCCCGACGGCGTCCAGCCACCAGTGGATGTCCATCCCCCGATGGGTCCGTGGCAACCGGACGTGGTCACCGACGGCCAGCACGACCTCGCGACCGGACAGCGCCAGTTCCTCGGCCAGTTGTGCGCCGGAGGCCGACGCGCCGACGACCAGCACCGGTCCACCATCGAGCCGCTCGGGTGCCCGGTAGTGGATCGGGCTGAGCTGGTCGACCTGGTTCGGCACCGCGCTGGCCAGGGCCGGGATGCGCGGGATGCTGGCGGCCCCGGTGGCGACGACGACGGCGGCGGCCTCCCACCGCCCCTGGGGCGACTCGACGACGTAGCCCGTGCCGGCGCGTCGGACCGCGGTCACGGTCACGCCGGTCACGACCGGTGCGTCGATGGCCCTGCGGTAGTCGTCGAGCATGGTGACCACCTGTCCGGCCCGCATGAACCCGTCGGGGTCCTCGCCGACCGCGGTCGTCGGGCCCGGCAGCCGGGTCATCCAGTTGGGGGTCAGGAGGCGGAGCGAGTCCCATCGCTCGGTGCGCCACGAGTTCGCCACCGTCCCCCGTTCGAGCAGCACGTGCTCGACCCCGTGGTGGGACAGGCGTTGGCTCATCGCGAGGCCGGCCTGGCCGGCGCCGACGATCACGACCGTGGTGTGCATGGGACTCGCCCCCCTTCGAGACGTCCGGTCCGGATCAGGACAGGACGACCTGCACCGACGTCGGGTTGCTGATGACGTCGTGGACGGCCGAGCGCTTCTGCGACTGCGCGACGACCGCGGCCAGCTCCTCGCGGGTGGCGTCGGCGTCGATGTCGAAGCGCACGCGCACACCGCTGAAGCCGTTGCGGACGGTGGGGTCGATGCCCATGATCCCCTGCAGGTCCATGTCGGCCTCGACGTGGGCGGTGACCGAGCGCAGCTGGATGCCACGGTTGGTGGCGACGGTCGCGACACCGGCGGTCAGGCAGGCGCCGAGGGCCGCCAGGGCGGTCTCGACCGGGGCGGGCCCGTTGTCCTGCGACGCGAAGAGCTCGGGGTGGTCGCCCTCCAGGACGTGGTCCTGGCGGTGCGACTGCTCCCCGCCGACGCCGAAGAAGTCGCCGATGGTCGTGCGGCTGTGGGTCCCGTCGACCCACGTGGTCCGTGCGCGCCACTGGAAGGCGGCCGCCGCGGGCATCCCGGTCATCGCCTCGCGCGCACCGAGGATCGCCTCGATCTCGACGCCGTTGTCGACCGGCTGGGTGGTGGTGGTCGTGGTGGTCATCACGTGCTCCTTGGTTGGTGTGGCCCCGGTGGTGGGACCCGCTGTGGTGACGGGGACCACTGTCGGCCACGGCCCGACCACGGGCTTGGAGAGGACCTGGAGAACACGTGGAGATCGGGGTTTGCCCCGACACGACGGGACCCCCGTCGACGACGGGGGTCCCGGACGTTCCGGCGTGGGCCGGGCGGTGCCTAGCGGAACTCGCGGAGGAGCTGGCCGACGGTCGGCTCGTCCTGCTCCGGGAGGTCCAGGGCGGGACGCGGGCCGTGCGGCGCGAGCCCACTGAAGTTCCCGGCGACGGGGAGCTCGACCCAGCTCTGCGAGTAGTCGATCGTGGCGGTGGCGCCCGACGACGGCAGGCTGATCTGGGCGGTGCCCACCCGGAGCTCGACCGCGAGGCGGTTGCCCTCGTGGAGGAGCACGTCGGTGGTGTTGATCGGGAACCGCAGCGTGACCCACTGCTCGGGCTCCAGCGGCGACAGGGTCTCGATGCCCTGCCAGTGCGCCGCGTCGCCGTCGCCGAAGGTCAGCAGGCGCTCGTCACTGGGGTCGACGTCCAACGCGGTGTCGAGGTAGCACGCGTCGTCGTCGGCCGTGGAGGCACCCCAGCACGACTCGGTGCCGAGCGTGTCGATGCTGTCGTCGACCTCCAGCACGTCGCCGGTCTCCCACATCGTCATCCGCATCTCGGCGGTGGGACGGTCCAGCTTCATGCGCAGGTTGACGTAGGGCGTGCCGGACAGCCGGACGTCGTGGTTGAGCTCGGAGGTCGACCAGCCCAGGAGGCGGCCACCACCGGCGCGCACCGACTCGGTGCCGGCGGCGTTGTTGGCCGGGCTCATCGAACCCTCGCCGGTCTCGGCCGGGCCCGACAGGTACAACTTCTTGGTCCGGCTGCCACGTGCGGGCCAGGTGGCCTCGTCGGTCCACTCGTTGGGCTCGAGCTCGACGCTGGACATCGGCTCGTCCATGATCCCGTTGTCGAGGTCCTGGAGCCAGAAGTCGAACCAGTCGTGGAGGGTGTCGACGAACTCGGCCCGGCGGAAGTCGAACGGCTCGACGTGACCGGTCTGGGTCAGCCAGATCTTGCGCGGGACGTCGTTGGCCTCGAGCGCCTCCCACCAGGGACCGACGTTGAGCATGTCGACGTTGCCGTCGCCGACACCGTGGATGACGAACACGCTGGCGTCCACCTGGTCGGCGTCCTTGACGTAGTCACGCTCGGCCCAGAAGTCGTTGTAGTTGCCGGTGGCGTCGTCCGCGGCCGGGATGGCCTCGGCCCGCAGGTCGGCACATGCCGACGAGGGTCGCTCGTTGACGTAGCCGTGCAGGAAGTTCCAGTAGCCACGGGACTGCAGCGTGCCGTTCTGGCGCATGTACTCGTACCAGCTGGAGATCGCGGCGATCGGCACGATCGTCTCGAGACCCTCGACACCGGTGGCGGCGGCGCCGTTGGCCACCGAGCCGTCCCAGGACTTGCCGATCATGCCGACCTGACCGTCGGTCCAGTCGGCGACGGCGGACACGCCGTCCAGGTCGGTGGCGGTGGCGTTGCCGTTGAGCCAGTCGATGGCCGCCGTGGCCGAGCCGACCTCGGCGAGCCCGCCGACGTCCATGCAGCCCAGGGAGTTCGCGGTGCCCATCAGGTCGACGAACGCGACCGCATAGCCACGGGGCACGAAGTAGTTGTCGTAGTACAGCGGGAAGGAGATCGGGACACCGTCGGGTCCGTAGACCTTGAACTCACCCTCGTTGCCACGTCCGCAGCACTGGTAGTAGGGCGACGCGACCATGATCACGGGGACGTCGTCACCGGCCTCGTCGGCCTCGCGGGGGCGGATGATGTCGACCCGCACGGTGTCGGGGGCGCCGTCGTTGTCGGAGTCCAGCGTGGACTCGACGTCGACGGACTCGCGGATCGCGTCCGCGTAGTCGTAGACGGGGACCGTCTCGTCACCCTGCACGTGGGGGAGATCGGGGGGCGGGGCCGGTTGCGCGACCGCGCTGGGGGCCAGGGCGATGATCAACGTTCCGAGGAGGAACGCGACGACGCCGGTTCGGGGGGATCGTGCTCGCATGGCGGACTTTCGTCGAGGGCCGACACTCGTTGCGCCGGCTGCGTGACCGATGTTCCTCGCCGACCGGCCCCCCTGTCAACGCTGGTGCGGCACCCGCGCAGGGTCGACGGCGTCCGGCGACCGGATCAGCGGGAGCCGCGACCCCATTCGGAGGCGTGCAGCCCGGCGGGGCGCGCCACCTGCCGTTCGTGCGGCTTCGGGGTCCCGGTCTCGGCCGGGCCCGACAGGTACAACTTCTTGGTCCGGCTGCCACGTGCGGGCCAGGTGGCCTCGTCGGTCCACTCGTTGGGCTCGAGCTCGACGCTGGACATCGGCTCGTCCATGATCCCGT
>NZ_JAHOPH010000051.1 GCF_019798055.1 Salsipaludibacter albus
GGGGGAGGGAGGCTGGCCCTACGCTGGGGGCATGACTGCTCCCCCCCGCACCACCAGTCCGTTCACGGCGTCGCTGGACGGTCCCCGGCGGCACACGCTGAAGTGGACCGCCCACCCCGACGACGTGCTGCCGTTGTGGGTCGCCGAGATGGACGTCACGCCGGCACCGCCCGTGGTGGAGGCGGTGACGCAGGCCATGGAGCGGGGCGCCACCGGGTACCCGGCGGCGGGTGACGACTACCCGCGGGCACTGGCCGCGTTCGCCGCCGAGCGCTGGGGCTGGAGCTTCGACCCCTCGCGGGCCCGGCTGGTCGCCGACGTCATGCAGGGCAGCATGCACGTCCTCGACCTGCTCACCGCACCGGGTGACGCCGTCGTGGTCACGCCCCCCGTCTACGGGCCCTTCTTCGCCTTCACCGAGATGCGCGGGCGCACGCTGGTCCATGCGCCGCTCGACGAGCGCGGACGCCTCGACCCCGACACGCTGGCGTCGGCCTTCGCCCGTGCCACCGTCGACGGGCGGCGGGCGGCCCTGCTGCTGTGCAACCCGCACAACCCGACCGGCATCGCCCACACCCGGAGCGAGCTCGAGCAGGTCGCGCCGCTGGCCCGGGCACACGGCGTGCGGGTGGTGTCCGACGAGATCCACGGTCCGCTCGTGCGTCCGGGTGCGACCTACACCTCGTGGCTGGACGTCGACGGAGGCGAGGACGGCTTCGCGTTGCTGTCTGCCTCCAAGGCGTGGAACCTGGCGGGGCTCAAGGCTGCCGTCGCCGTGGCCGGACCGGCGGCGGTCGACGAGCTCGCCACCCTGCCCGAGGTCGTCGGCCACGGGCCGTCGGCGCTGGGGATCCTGGCCCACACCGTCGCCCTGGAGTCGGGTCGCGACTGGCTGGACGAGGTGGTCGCCGGCATCGACCGCAACCACGACCTGCTGGCCGAGCTGGTCACCGAGCACCTCCCCGACGTCGACCTGCTTCCGGTCGAGGCGACCTACCTCGCGTGGCTGGACTTCCGGCGCACCGGGCTGGGCGACGACCCGGCCGCGGCCCTGCTCGAGCGAGGACGGGTCGCGCTCAGCGGTGGGACCTTCTTCGGCCCCGGGGGTGACGGCTTCGCCCGCCTGAACGTCGCGACCACCCCCGAGCTGCTCCGCGAGGGTGTCCGTCGCATCGCCGGCGTCGTGGCAGGCTGAGCTGACCGTGGGTTGCTCGCGTCGACCGCGCGGGGGAGGGCGGCACGCCCTATCGTGGCGCCGATCCCGCCGAGCCGAGGCGCGCCATGACCGAGCACGACCAGCCTGACCACGACCACGACCCGCACGACCATCCCGGCCATGGGTCGTTCGACGAGCGTGCCCGCGACTGGGACGACGACACCAAGGTGGCGCGCGGCCGAGCGGTCGCGTCCCTGGTGCGCGACCTCGTGACGGTCGACGACACGACCCGGTTGCTGGAGTACGGGGCCGGGACGGGGCTCGCCACCCAGTTCCTGGCCGAGGGCCCGCTCGGTCCGGTGACCCTGGCCGACCCGTCGTCGGGCATGCGCGAGGTGATGGCCGAGAAGGTGGCCGACGGTCGCCTGCCCGCGAACGCGCGGATCTGGGACCTCGACCTCGCCACCGACGAGCGACCCGGTGACCAGTTCGACCTCCTGGTGACCGTCATGACGCTGCACCACGTCACCGACCTCGTCCCCGTCCTGACCGGGTTCGCGAACCTGTTGGCCGACGATGGCCGCCTGTGCGTCGTGGACCTGGAGTCGGAGGACGGTTCGTTCCACGCCGACACGGACTTCGACGTCCACGACGGGTTCCGTCGCGAGGACCTCCAGCGCTGGCTGGAGTCGTCCGGCTTCGCGAAGGTGTCGTTCCACGATGCCGGCGAGGTGGACAAGGACGGCCGGGCCTACCCGCTGTTCCTCGCCCTGGCCCGTCCCAACCACTGACGCGCGCGCCGGGGGGTCAGCGACTCCACACGACCATCTCGCCGGGCACGAGCTCGCGACGCTGCCCGTCGAGCTGCTGGACGACCACCGTGCCCGGGTCGTCGTCACCCGCATCGGCCACGGCGAAGGCGCTGCCGTCCGGCGCCCACTGGGTGACGGCCTGCGTGTACTGGGGCCAGAACGGCAGGTACTGGACGGCCAGGGTGGGCGTGGGCAGGAAGGGCTCGTAGGCGGTGACGGTGGTGCCGTCCCAGACGTGTGGGACGAAGCCGCGGTCGGGGTCGACGACGTGGAACAGCAGCCGACTGCCGTCCGGGCTCCACTCGAACATCGCCACGTCGTCGTCGGTGATGGTGGCCCGATCGCGGCCATCGAGTCCGATCACCTCCAGCGGGCCGAGGCTGGCGGCCTGGCCACTGTCCCCGGCGACCCAGGCCACCCGGTCGTCGGCGACGTCGAACGACACCGCCCCGCTGACCGCGGCCAGGGTCGTGACCTGCTGGTCGACCGGATCCACCACGGCCAGGGTCCCGGCAGCGGGCTGGGTGACGGGCTGGGCGGCGAGCTGGGCCCGGTCGCCCGGCTCACGGTCCACACGTGCCGCCACCCGGCTGGTGATCGGCACCGCGTCCACGGAGGCGTCCTCGAGCACCACCACCAGCCGGTCGTCACCGGTCCAGACCGGCGCCTGGAAGGCGCCGGGTGTGACCGGCACCGGTTCGCGACTGCCGTCCGGGTCGACCGTCGCAACGACCGCGGCGTCGATGTTGGCGGCCAGCACGGCACCGTCGGCGCGCCAGGACAGGAAGTAGGGGCGTCCTCGGTCGACCTCCTGGCTGGTGCCTGCCGCCACGTCCGTGACCAGCACGCTGACCTGGTCGCCGTCGGTGGCATTGCCCAGCGACACGACCCGGTCACCGGTGGGCGACACCAGGTGGAAGTACGGCGCGGTCGGGACCGACACGTCCGTGGACGACTCCTCGCCGAGCACCGTCACGACGGGCGCGCCGTCGACCAGGCGTGAGAACACCAGGGTCGATCCGTCCGGGGAGGGCGTGACCTGGGCCGCACCGGTGACGTCGCTGATCGGCTCGACCGTCCCGTCACCGGGCGTGACCCGTGACACCACGCCGTCCGCGCTCGTGACGACGATCGTCCCGGGCTCGGTCGGTTCCGGTGTGTCGGCCGGGGGAGTGGTCGAGACCGCCGGCGGGGGTGCGGACGACGCGCTCGGGTCGTCGGGCGCCGGGCTCGACGACGGGGACGCGGGGTCCGGGCTGGGCGTCGCCGTGGGCTCACCGTCGCTCGACGACGCGGTCGACGACGGGGTGGGCTCGGGGCCGGTGGACGTCGTGCAGCCCTGGATGGCCACGATCGCGACGACGATCGCGAGGAGGCGGGCACGGCGGCGACGGTGGGGTGGGGACATGCGACCAGCATGCCAGCACGGTGGGTCCGGTGCGTGCGCGGGACGTGGCCGACTCAACGCGCCCGAACCTCGTAGACGGCCTGGATCTCCTGGCCAACGCGGTCGACGCTGCGCAGTGACAGGCGGTCCGAGTCGATCCGGCGGGGGAGCAGGGGTGCGCCCGCGCCCAGCAAGACCGGCTGGATCCCGACGTGGACCTCGTCGAGCAGACCGGCATCGTCGAATTGCCCCACGAGGTCACCGCCGCCCGCCAGCCACACGTTGCCTCCGTCGGCCGCGGCCACCATGTCGCCGTGGACTGCCGCCACGTCGCCGCTGACGAAGGTCAGTCCCGGCAACGGGGGGAGGTGGTCTCGCCGCTGGGAGGTGAACACCCAGCACGGGCGTCCGCCGAACGCCTCGGCCCACTTCTGGGGTTCCTCGCCCATGGACTCGTGCTCGACGACCCAGTCGAACGTGCTCGCCCCCATGGCGACGGCGCCGACCTCGTCCATGAAGGGGGTGAACAGGTCGGGGTGGTCGTCGCCGCGGGGAACGGCGAAGAGCCACTCGAGGGAGTGCTCGGGGTCGGCGATGAAGCCGTCGAGGCTGGTGGCGGTGTAGTACTGGGTCAGCGACATGTGGTCCTCGTCTCGTCCGGGTGGATGCTAGGTAGCAGGTGGGACCGGTCGCGCCGGGAAACGTGGCGAACCGGGACGCCCCGGGGTGCGGGAATAGCCAACGGGGAGTCGGCCTTGCGGGACCGGGGCACGCCGTCGGCCACGACCGGGCGTCGCCCCCACTTCCGTTGCACCCGTCCCACCACACGAGCCGCCCATGTCCGAGTCGCCCCCACCCCAGGTGTCCGCCGGCAACGGCGTCGACCCCGACGTCTACGCACGTCGCAACCAGATCCTGGCCGTCCTGGTCCTGTCGCTGGTCATCGTGGTCATGGGCAACGCGTCCCTGAACGTCGCGCTGCCCTCGATGGCCCGTGCGCTGGAGGCGACCCAGTCGCAGCTCCAGTGGCTGGTCGACGCCTATGCCCTGGTGTTCGCCGGCCTGCTCCTGCCGTTCGGTGCGCTGGGTGACCGGTTCGGTCGCAAGGGCGCCCTGCAGGTCGGGCTGGTCCTGTTCGCCCTGGGTGCCACGGCAGCCTCGCTCATGGAGTCGGCCTGGCCGGTCATCGGCGCGCGGGCGTTCATGGGCGTGGGGGCCGCGCTGGTGATGCCGTCCACCCTGTCGTTGCTGTCGTCGGCGTTCCCTGCCCGCGAGCGCCCGCGGGCCATCGCCATCTGGGCCGGGTTCGCCGGTGCGGGTGCCGGCATCGGGGTGATCACGTCGGGCTTCCTGCTGCTGGAGTTCACCTGGCACGCGGTCTTCCTGGTCAACCTGCCGATCGTGGCGATCGCGTTGCTGGTCGGGGCGAAGATCCTGCCGAAGTCGCGGGACAACTCCCGCACCCCGCTGGACCCGGTCGGCGCCGTGCTGTCGGTGGTCGGGCTGGGCAGCCTGCTGTTCGCCATCATCGAGGGCCCGGTGGTGGGCTGGACCTCCCCGCGAGTCGTCGTCGCGTTCGTCGTCGGTTCCGTGGCCGTCACGTCCTTCGTCGCCTGGGAGCGGCGGACGACGCACCCGATGCTCGACCTCACCTGGTTCCGCGACCGCCGGTTCTCGACCGGGTCGCTCACGATCTCGCTGGCGTTCTTCGCCAACTTCGGCCTGTTCTTCATCATGACCCAGTTCCTGCAGTTCGTGCTGGGCTACACACCGCTCGAGGCCGGGTTCGCGACGCTGCCGATGTCGGTGATGATGGTGGTGTCGGGCACCCGCTCGGCCGGGATCGTGGAACGGTTCGGACCGCGCAGGACCATCGCGACGGGACTCGCCGGTGCCGCCGTGGCCTTCGTGCTCCTCGCCCTGGTGATGGGGCCGGGCATGTCGTACTGGCCGCTGCTGGGACCGCTGTTGCTGTTCGGGACCTCCGTGGGGATGGTCATGCCGCCAGCCACGGGCCAGATCATGTCCGCGCTGCCGGTCGACCGGGCCGGGGTCGGCTCGGCAGTCAACGACACCACCCGCGAGGTCGGTGGCGCGCTGGGCGTGGCCGTCCTGGGGTCGATCGCCAACGTCGTCTACCGCACCGGGCTGGGCGACCTCGCCGACGGCGCGCCCGAGCAGGTGCGGGCCGCGGTCGTGTCGTCGGTCGCGGCGGCCCAGGAGTTCGCCCAGTCGCCCGCCGCGCCGCCCGGCGCCGCGGACCTGGTGCGTGACGCCTTCACCGGTGCCGGCATGGCGACGTTCCTCGCGGCAGCGGCCGTGACCCTGGTCAACGCCGGGTTGGTGCTGACGTTCGTGCCACGCAGGTCCAGCTTCCAGGCGATGGGCGAGGCCGAGCCCGTCGACGAGCCCGCGACGTCCCCGGTGTCGGGCTGAACCGGACGACTTCCGCACCACCGCGAGGGGGAGCCCAGGTGGGCTCCCCCTCGCGGATCGATCGGCCGGCTCGCGCCGGGCCTACGGTGCCAGGTGGTCCAGGGCGCGCGCCATCACGGCGTTGCGCTCGGACTCGGTCGTCACGCCCTCGAACCCGAAGCCGAACAGCAGCGTGTCCTCGGTCGCCACGATCGACGCGACCTCGAACAGCGTGCCGACACGCTCCCAGTCGTTGGCGTTGGGGGCGGTGCCCTCGGGCTCGCCGGGCACGCTCCAGCCACCCAGGTCGGTCTCGAAGGACGTCTCGGTCGCGACGCTGCCGTCGACGGTCACCGACGTGTCGTCGAGGAAGACACCGAGGTCACCGGTCGCCCAGTCGGTGGCATAGCTGATCGAGACCTCGATCTCGCTGCCGGCATAGGCCGACAGGTCGATCGACCAGTCCTCGACACCGTCGGACGGGCCCGTGGCGGCGTGCCATTCGCCCGTCGTGCCGGTGGGGTTGCAGGCATCGTCGATGTAGTGCGCCAGGAACGGGTGCAGCTCGTCGACCCAGCCCGACAGGCAGGAGTCGCCGGTTCCCTGGGCGGTATGGCCGTTGGCGTCGGGCAGCGTGGTCCAGTCGTCCTGGCCCACCGTGTGGACCTCGACGAACATGTAGTCCCAGTTGGTCTCGATGGAGTACGACGTGGTGAAGTCCAGCGAGGCCGTGGTCGCGCCCGACAGGTCGATCGTGCGCGTCAGCCGCTTGTAGGCGGCGTCGGCGTGGTCGGTGGCCATCTGCCAGTCGCCGGTCACCGGCTCGTAGGGTGCGGCGGCCCCCACGTCCCAGCTGGCGAAGCGCTCGGACGCGAACTGCGGGAACTCGTCCACGGGCAGCACGCTCGAGGTGACGATGAAGGAGGCCGTCGCGGTCCCGGTGGTGTTCGACCCCGGCGGGTCACCGGTTCCCTGGTTGTTGGCGCTGTCACCGCCGTCGAGGCCGAACGTGTAGCCCTCGAAGGTTCCGCCGTTGCCCTGCACGTCGAGCGCGTTGCCAGCGGCGTCCAGGCCCCCACGGCGGGCTCGGCTGTCCGCGCCGAACCAGTACTGGTAGGTGTCGTTGGACAGCGTCAGGCAGTCGCCACCGCCGCACACTTGGTCCGGCGCGCCATTGGTGCCGTAGTCGAGCGGGAAGAACTCCTCGAACCCGTGGTTCTTGCCGGTGGCGAGGATCTTGCCACCCTCGTTCAGGTAGTCGCGCATGGCCATGTTCACCTCGTGCGCGAGCAGCGTGGTGTCGACGCCACCCTGGTAGTCGGTCACGAGCTTGTCGCCCGTGTACCAGACCACGGTGTCGTAGTGGCCGAGCACGCCCAGGGGATGGGGCGCAAGGCCGTCGTCGTCGACCCGGAAGACGTCCCAGCTGCGACCGTTGGCCTCGAGTGCGTCGGTGTAGTACGGGAGGTACGCGTCCCAGGGGACCTCGCCACCCAGCGCCGTGCCGGGCGAGTTGTCGGCCACGACCAGGACGTCGCCGCCGATGTCGTCGGCCACCGTGTAGGTGAAGGGCTCGGACTTCGTTCCCCTGGCCTCGAACCAGACCTCCACCGTGTCACCCGGCTGTTGGCCGGCGACGGTGGCACGACGCCACGCGTAGTACTGGTCGTTGTCGTCGCCGTACTTCTCGCCGCCGTCCCACTCGGAGGTCTGCACGACGGTCTTCTTGCCACCGTTGATGCGCGAGACCATCCGGACCGGGCCGAGCTCGCGGTCGGCGGTCACCTGCACCACCTGCTCGGAGCCGTGGGAGATCTCGAAGGTGTCCACGACCAGTTCGGGTGCGACGTTGCCCAGGTGCGAGACGGGGTCCGACGGGTCGTCGGCCGACTTGGCGACGTCGAGTGCGAACGGGATGTTGTTCTCGAATTCCTCCTGGACGAGGTCCTCGTCGTCGGGGAAGTTGAAGCCCGACTGGCAGTCACCGGCCTCCCACTCGTCGTCGGGGTACCAGTTGCTCGCCGCCTGGCAGGTCGACATCTCGGGGGTGTAGGCCAGCGCGCCGAAGGCGGTCTGGACATGGTCGGTGGTGTCACCGTTGGTGATGTACAGCTCGGCCGACAGGTCCGGGTCGTAGCCCGGGATCGCCGGGTTCGCGTCGTCACCCGCCAGGGCGATCATCGGGAGGTCGTCGGGGGACGGCGTGTCGACCTGCCAGCCGACCCCGTACAGGATCAACTCGGCAGCCGAGTGGTAGTTGACCATGAAGGCGAAGTCGTGGGCGGCGACGAAGTCGTCCATGGCCTGGGTCTCGGGCTCCGACATCGGGCCGTCACCGCGGTAGGTCTCGGACGAGGGGTTGTCCGACGACCCCTCGTTGTCGTAGCCCCAGTTGGTCGCGAAGTTGCGGTTGAGGTCGACGCCGTCCCCGGTCGTGATGGTGCCGTCGCCGTTGTTGTCGCGGAGGTTCTTGCGCCACAGGCGTTCGTCGGTGTGGGTGAACTGGTAGCCGTCCGGGTTCGCGACCCACACGAACCACAGCTCGGTGGTGTCGACGATCTCGGTGATCTCGTCGTCGCTGCCGTAGTTGTCGAGGTAGTGGCGGGTCAGCCGCCGGGTCATCTCCGGGGTGATCCACTCACGGGCGTGCTGGGCGGCGTTGTAGAAGACGGCCGGCTTGGTCCCGTCGGGGCGCTGGTTGGCGTTCTTGGAGACCTTCATGGCCCAGATGTCGCGGCCCTGGAGCGAGTCGCCGATGTCGACGAGCTTGACCAGGTCCGGGTTGGCGTTGGCGAGGGCGACCATCTCCGCCTCGAGGCCCTCCGGACCGTCGTACGGTCGGAACACGTTGTCCCCGGTGTTGACGTCAGGCGTGCGGTCGACGCGTTCCTGCCCCTTCGTCAGGGAGAACTTGGCGTCGGGACCACGGAACGCGGAGATCTGCTTGCCCGTGGCGATGATCTCGACGCGGACGGTCTCCTCGTCGAGGACGTCCTCGGCGGTGATCTCGAAGCCCGCCCCGCGCAGTTCCTCGACGACCTCGGGCGACACGTCCGCGGTCCAGGCCTTGAGCGCGGCGTCCGGTGGATCGTCCGGTCCGGCGACGCTGACGGCCGACATCGAGAAGGCGAGCAACACGGACAGGAACAGGGCGGACAGCCAGCGCATCGAGACTCCGTCGTCAGGGCGAGGGGCGTGATGCGTCCCGCGACGACCACCGACCCCTGGTTGGTGAGGCCGGAGGCTAGACCGATCCGTGCGTCCAGTCCTCGGGTGTCCCCGGATCGTGCGCCGACAGCACGTGGACGCGTGGTGCATGACCGTGAGGTCACCTGAAGGTCACCCGAAGGTGTCGCAGGCGTTCGGGTCGCCGGTCTCGTAGCCAGTGGTGAACCACTCGACCCGCTGGGCCGACGAGCCGTGGGTGAAGGACTCGGGGTTGGGGTTCTGGCCCGCCTGGCGCTGCAGGGCGTCGTCGCCGATCGCCTCGGCCGCGGCGATGGCCTCGTCGATGTCCGCCGCGGTGATGCCGAGCTCACCCTCCTGGTCGGCGGAGTTGGCCCACACACCGGCGAGGCAGTCGGCCTGCAGCTCGAGCTTGACCGACAGGTCGTTGGCCTCGGACGGGTTGGCCTGCTGCTGCTGGCGGACCTGCGACGACAGGCCCAGCGCGTTCTGGACGTGGTGGCCGATCTCGTGCGCCACGACGTAGGCCTGCGCGAAGTCGCCCTCGGCGCCGAAGCGTTGCTCCATCAGCTCGAAGAACCCCAGGTCGATGTAGGTGGTGGAGTCCGCGGGACAGTAGAAGGGACCGGCAGCGGACTGGCCGTAGCCGCAGCCGGACGTCGAGGTCCCGCCCTCGTAGACCACCAGTTGCGACGTGGGGTAGTCCATGCCGGACGCCTCGAAGACGTCGGCCCACAGGGCCTGGCTGTCGTCCAGCACGTAGCTGACGATCGCCAGCTCCTGGCTGTCCGGATCGTTGGCCGGATCGATCGCCGAGCCGGTGGCACCGCCGGCGTCGGGTGCGGGCTGGCCGAGCTCGTTGAGCACGCCCCCCAGGTCCCCCGAGTCCCCACCGAAGACCGTGAACAGCAGCACCATGATGATGACCGGGATGGACAGGCCACCTCCGACCTTCATCGCGGTCCCGCCCATGCCACGGCGGTCGGTGACGTTGTCGCTGCGATAGTTCGGATCGATCTTCATGGCACGGGACTCTACGGCCACGACGTCGATCCTGCCCCCGGTCGCCGTCCGAACGGTGGTCTCCCGGCCGCCGTCGAGGAGGTCGACCTCGGGCGGCGGGAGGGGCCGGCGGGAGGGGGCGTCGGCTGGTCGAGCGGGCCGGGTCGAGTGGGTA
Organism: Salsipaludibacter albus; assembly: GCF_019798055.1. Taxonomy (GTDB): domain Bacteria; phylum Actinomycetota; class Nitriliruptoria; order Nitriliruptorales; family Nitriliruptoraceae; genus Salsipaludibacter; species Salsipaludibacter albus. Next base: position 10,134 of record NZ_JAHOPH010000051.1, read on the forward strand.
GCGTGGACGGCGCCGCCGCTCCACGACCGGAAGGGCCTGCCGACGTGGCGATCCTGCTGCTGGTTCGACATGCCACGACGGCCGCCACGGGCCAGCGCCTGGGTGGCTGGACGCCCGGTGTCCACCTCGACGAGGCCGGGGTCGCGCAGGCCGAGGCGACGGCGGCACGCCTGGCGGACCTCGGCGTCACCGCGGTCTACTCCTCGCCGCTCGAGCGGACCCGCGACACCGCGGACATCGTGGCCGACGCGGTCGGCGTGGAGGTGGTCGAACGTCGTGGCCTCGGCGAGACGGACTACGGCGACTGGACCGACCGCCCACTGGCCGAGCTCCGCACGGAGCCGCTCTGGCGGGTCATCCAGTCCACCCCGTCCCGGGCCACCTTCCCCGGGGGTGAGTCGTTGCGCGGGTCCCAGGCCCGCATGGTCGGCGAGCTCGAGGAGCTCGCGGCGGCCCACGGCGACCGCGACGTGGTCGTGGCCGTCAGCCACGCCGACCCGATCAAGGCCGCCGTGGCCCACTTCCTGGGGATGCCGCTGGACACCTTCCAACGACTGTCGATCGCGCCCGCGTCGGTCACGGTCGTGGCGCTGCCAGCGGGGCACGCACCGGCCGTCCTGGGGGTCAACCTGGCCGGCGACATCACCCTGCCGTCACCACCGACCGACGACGACGCGTCGGCGGCCGAGGGCGACGAGGCCGGCGCCGACGAGGCCGACGGTGACCAGGCCGACGACGAGGCCGACCCCACCGGAGGGACCGACCGACCATGACCACGCTGCTGTTGGACGAGCCGCACCACGTCACCGTCGGGACGGTCGGCGGGGCCGGCGACCGGACCTTCCTGGTGCAGGCCGAGGACGACCAGCACCGGGTGACCCTCGTGGCCGAGAAACAGCAGGTCGAGGGCATCGGTGACCTGCTGTCGCGGCTGCTCGTCCGGGTCGACGAGGGGCCGGCGGACGACTGGGACCGGGCCGCCATGGAGGTGCGCGAGCCGGTCGACCCGGCCTGGCGGATCGGCCGCATCGAGGTCGGGCTGGACCCCGACGCCGGACGCTTCCTGCTCGAACTGGCCGCGGTCGAGGCCGACGACGGCGAACCGTTCGACGAGGTGGTCTTCACGATCGACCTGGACCAGGCACGACGACTGGCCGCCCACGCGGACTGGCTGGTGGACCAGGGTCGTCCGCGGTGTCGCCTGTGCGGCCGGCCCATGGATGACGACGGTGAGCACGTCTGCCCGTCCACCAACGGGCACGGGCGCCTGACCGTGTGAACCGGCGATGACCGCTGCCCTCGCCACCCCGTCCCGGCTGGCCACGGCACGCCTGGAGGTCCTCGGCCAGTTCGCCGACGCGTCCAACACCACGCTGTTGGTCCGACTCGCCGACCCGGGCCTGGACGGGGGCGACGACGGCGACGCGGCCCGGGCCGGTGGGGTCGCTCCCGCCACCCGTGCGGCGTTGCGCCGGCCGGTCGTGTCCGGGGGCAACGCGGGCGTCGAGCCGGATCGGGACCGCGACACGCGTCCCGCGGGCGGACGCCAGCCGAGCGAGACCGTCCCGGATCCGCTCGACCTGCACCCGGCCGGGGAACTGGGGGTCTACAAGCCCGTCCGTGGCCAGCGGCCACTGTGGGACTTCGACGCCACGACCCTTCCGGGACGCGAGGTCGCGACCGCCGTGGTCGACGACCGGCTGGGGTTCGGGCTGGTCCCGCCGACGGTGTGGCGCGACGAGGCACCGCTGGGCCCCGGGAGCGTCCAGGCCTACGTCGCGCACGACCACGAGGCGCACTGGTTCAGCTGGGTCGAGGACGAGGGCGCGCGCGACCTCGCCGCGATGGCCCGGCTGGTCGTGCTGGACCTGGTCGTCAACAACACCGACCGCAAGGGCGGCCACGTCCTGGTCGCCGACGACCGGATCTGGGCGATCGACCACGGCGTGACCTTCCACGTCGAGGACAAGGTCCGGACCGTGGCGTGGGAGCTGCAGGGCGAACGGGTCCCGGCGCCGCTGCGCCTGGCGTGCGCCGCCCTTGCCGACTGGCTCGTCACCGAGCCCGACGAGCTGGCACGCCACCTCACCCCCGACGAGATCGCCGCGACCCACCGCCGCGCCATCGCCACCGCGGCGCGGGAGACCTTCCCCGTCCTGGTGGACCGCTACCAGCTGCCCTGGCCGCTGGTGTAGGAGCATCCGCACGATTCCCCCGAGCGTGATGGCTGGGCGCCGACTGTTGCGGTGATCGGTCACGCCCGCGCCGGTTCTCGCCGAGCGTGATGGCTGGGTGCCGACTGTTGCGGTGATCGGTCACGCTCGCCGGGGTGCGGCCTGCGGGGTCGGGGGTGGGTCCGGGCCTACGATGGACGGGGTGGCGTGGTCGGGAGGTGACATGGCCAACTACCGGGAGCAGGGGATCGTCCTGCGGACCCACAAGCTGGGCGAGACCGACCGCATCCTGACCCTGTTCACCCAGGGCAGGGGCAAGGTCCGCGCGGTCGCCAAGGGCGTGCGCCGACCGGGCTCGCGCTTCGGTGGACGGCTCGAGCCGTTCAGCCATGTCGACCTCCTGCTGTACGAGGGCCGCAGTCTCGACGTCGTGACCCAGGCCGAGCTGCTGGCGTCCCACGCCGAGGTCCGCACCGACTGGGCCCGCTCGGCCGCCGCCGGTGTCCTGGCCGAACTCGTCGACCACGTCGGCGTCGAGGGTGATCGTGACAACCACCTGTTCCTGCTGCTGCGGGCCGGACTCCAGTCGCTGGACGCGGGACCGCCCGACACCGGGGTGTTCATCGACGCGTTCCTGCTGCGGGTCACCGCCGCGGTCGGCTTCCGGGTCGAGACCACCCGCTGCGCCTCGTGCGGGCTCCCGGGTCCGCACCCGTTCCTGTCGGTCGTGGCCGGGGGCACGCTGTGCTCCGACTGTGCGCCCAGTGGCACGCGGGCGGTGGCATCCGGTGTCGTCGAGCGTCTCGACCTGCTCGCGGGCGATGCGTGGAGCCCGCTGGTCGCACTGGCGGATGACGACACGGCCCGGGTCGCTGCCTCCTACGCTCGAGCGTTCGCCGAGCACCACCTCGACCGGCGTCTCAAGTCCTACCCGTTGAGCGAACGACAGGCCATCGCGTGACCGACGAGCGGGGCCCCGTGGGCGACGACGATCGCCGGCACCTCGCCCGCGCGATCGCGCTCGGCCGGGCCGGCATGGAGCAACGCGAGGGTGGGCCGTTCGGCGCGGTCGTCGTGGTCGACGACATCGTCGTCGCCGAGGGCTGGAACCGGGTCACGTCCACCCTGGACCCCACGGCCCACGCCGAGGTGGTCGCCCTGCGACGCGCGACCGCCCGCTCCGGCCACTTCGAGCTTCCCGGCGCGACCGTGTACGCCTCCGGCGAGCCCTGCCCGATGTGCTGGGCCGCGTGCCGCTGGGCTCGCGTGGCCCGGATCGTCTACGCCAACGACCGCGCGATGGCAGCCGACATCGGCTTCGACGACCAGTTCCTGTACGACGAGCTCGACCGGCCGACCCGCGACCACGACGTGCCCCTGGTCCACCTCCCGATGGAGGCCGGCAGGGAGTTGTACGAGGCGTGGGCGGCCGACCCGTCGCTGACCCGGTACTGAGCGTGGCGACCGAACCCGACCTGCGCACGACGTCCAGCGACGACCCCGACGCCGGGCGTGCCCTGGTGGCCGAGCACGGGCTGGACCCGGACCGGCTGCCGGCCCACGTGGCGATCATCATGGACGGCAACGGTCGCTGGGCCAATGCCCGTGGCCTGCGTCGCAACGCCGGGCACGAGGCGGGGGAGCAGGCGCTGTTCGACACCGTGTCGGGGGCCGACCACCTGGGCCTCAGCCACCTCAGCGTGTACGCGTTCTCGACCGAGAACTGGCGGCGGCCAGCCGAGGAGGTGAAGTTCCTGCTGGGGTTCAACGAGTCCCTGCTGACCCGTCGCGCGGACGAGCTCCACGACCGCAACGTCCGGGTGCGGTTCATCGGCGGGCGGGGGCGGCCGGTCCCGAAGCGGCTGGTGCGCCACATGGAGCGCACCGAGCAGCTCACGGCCGACAACACGGGGCTGCGCTTCACCATCGCGTTCAACTACGGCGCCCAGGCCGAGATCGCCACGGCCGCAGCACGGGCCGCCGACGACGTGGCGGCCGGCCGGTTGGACGCCGTCGACGAGGAAGCGCTGGCCGATCGCCTCCACGACCCGACCATGCCCCCGGTCGACCTGTTGGTGCGGACCTCCGGCGAGCAGCGCGTGTCCAACTTCCTGCTGTGGCAGGCGGCCTACGCCGAGCTGGTCTTCACCGAGGTGATGTGGCCCGACTTCGACCGCCACGAGCTGGCCGAGGCCATCGCCGCCTACCAGGGCCGCGACCGTCGCTTCGGGGGCGCCGTCGACCACGTCACCTCGCGAGCCGACGGCGGAGACGCCAGCCGCTCCTGATCCTCTCACGGTGGCAGAAGAGCGGACTGCGTCGAGCCCGGCAACTCCCTTGACGGCAAGTGGCGTGTCCCTAGAGTGACGTGCACGACCTCGGGGCTCGTTCGCTGTCGGGGAGGTCGAGGGGTCGCCCATGGACTACGACGACTTCGAACTCGAGATCGGGGTCGAGCAGGCCGGGGTGTACCCCGTCCGGGTCCTGCGCTCGCCCAGTGGCGAGGCACGAGGCCTGTTGTCGTTCCCCTTCGACGACCTCACCCTGCAGAACCGACTCCAGGCCGTCGAGATCGAGTTGCTGCGTGGTCGGTCCCTGTCCCGCCGCCAGCCCCTGCCACGCGACCGAGCTGCCGAGGAGTTCGGCGCTGCCCTGTACGACGCCCTGTTCGACGGGAACGTCCGCCTGCGATGGGAGATGGCGCTGGAGGAGTCCGGGCGGGTGGGTCGGGGGCTGCGCCTCATGCTCCGCATCGACGCCCCGGAACTGGCCAGCGTCCCGTGGGAATTCCTCTACGACTCCTCGCGGGGCGAGTTCCTCAGCCTGTCGACACGGTCGCCCGTCGTGCGGTACCTCAACCTGTCGCACCCACGCAGCCGACTTCCCGTGGAGCCGCCACTGCGCATCCTCGGTGTGGTGTGTTCGCCCGCCGACATGCCCCACCTGGATGTCGACCACGAGCGTGAACTGGTCGAGGAGGCACTCACTGGCGTGGTCGACGAGGGACTCGTGGTCCTGGAGTGGCTCCATGGTCAGGGGTGGCGCGATCTCCAGATGGCCATGGCGGCAGGGCAGTGGCACCTCGTGCACTTCGTCGGGCACGGCCGCTTCGACGACGTGCGCGACGAGGGAGCGATCGCCATGGTCGGGCGGGACGGGAGCGCCCAGGCGGTGAGCGCGACCCAGTTGGCCCGGCTGCTGTCGGACCACGTGGCGCTTCGCATGGTCGTCCTCAACGCCTGTGAGAGCGGCCGCGGGAGCACCCGAGACATCTTCTCCAGTGCGGCGTCGATCCTCGTCCGGCGGGGCATCCCGGGGGTCGTGTCGATGCAGCACGAGATCTCCGACGAGTCCGCGATCGAGTTCTCCGCCACCTTCTACCGCTTCCTCGCCCATGGTCATCCGGTCGATCAGGCCGTGACCGAGGCGCGCAAGGCGGTCAGCGTGGCGGGAGGGGGCGCCGAGTGGGGAACTCCGGTGCTGCACCTGCACACCGACGACCCACAGATCTTCGAAGTCCGAGCGTCGACGTCGCCGTCCGGAACGGAGGACGCCGGCGAACCGATGGCCTCGGGCCCAGCCACTGACGGTTCGGGCACGGACCAGGACACCCATCCCGACGTCGTGCAGGCGGTCCGGCACGAGACGGATTCCGACGACGATGCCGCGCACGACGACGAGGATCCCGGGCCACATGACCAGACCCACGCGCCAGACGACGAGGACCACGGGCCGGGGAGTGCCGCGGGCACCGGGCAGGAGGCTGGACGCGGGGACTCCGCCGGGGCGATCCAGCTCCCTCCGCCCAACCCTGCCGAGCAGTCGTCGAGGGCGGTGGCGTCACCCGGACCTGCGCCACGTCCGCCGCCGTGGTGGCGCACGTGGCGAGGAGTCGCCGCGGGTGGCGCGCTCGCACTGGTGGTGCTGATCCTCTTCCTGGCGGGAGGCGACGACCCGGACGACGACGTGCCGATGGACGACGTGTCGGCACTCGGCGTGTCCGTGCTGGTTCCCGAGGACACCTACGACATCGACGCCGTGCAGGACGTCCTGGACGGGCTGTTCGCGGACGAGCCGGTTGCGCCCGAGGTGGCGCCGCTGGCGCCCGGCCTGGCGGACCAACTGGCCGCCGGGGACGGCCCGGACATCGCCTTCGTCTCGATCCCCGAGGTCACCCAACTCGTGGCCGAAGGCCATGCCACGTCCCTGGAGGAGGTCGGATTCGAGGTCGCCGAGCTCGAGGATCGCTTCGGCCCGTACCTGCTGTCACTGGGTGAGGACGAGGGATCGCACTACGGCGTTCCGGTCGGCCTGACGGCCAAGAGCGCCGTGTGGTTCAGTCCGGTGGCCATTCAGCAGGCCGGGTACGACGTGCCCGCGACCTGGGACCAGCTGCTCGACATCTCGGAAGGGATCGTGGCCGACGGGGGGACGCCCTGGTGCATCGGGACCGGTTCCGGCGCCGCGACGGGGTGGCCCGCGACGGACTGGGTCGAGGACCTCGTTCTGCGGGCTGCCGGCCCGGACGTGTACGACGACTGGGTCGCCGGGGACGTTGCCTTCGACTCGCGCGAGGTCAGGGCGGCGATGGAACGGTTCGGCCAGGTCCTGTTCCCCGACGGTGTCGTGCGTGGTGGCCACGAACAGGTCATTGCCATCGACTTCCGCACGGCGGCCGACCCGCTGTTCGACGACCCGCCCGGGTGCTGGTTCCATCGCCAGGGCCAGTTCGCCCCGGGACTGTTCCCCGACGGGCTCGAAGCCGGGGTCGACTTCGACTTCGTCGACTTCCCGACTGTTGACGGTGGCGGCGGATCCGTGGTCACGGGGCAGATGGCCGTGGTCCTCACCGATGTCCCGGAAGCCCGACGTGTGCTCGATGCCTTCACCGCCGCCGCCGCCCAGTGTTCACTCGCGGAACGTGGCTCCGACGGCCTCGGGATGTGGTTGTCCCCGAACGTCGACGTCGAGCCAGACTGCTACGCCGACGACCTGACCGCCCGGTTCGCGGCCACGGTCCTGGACGAGCGACGCGCCGGGGCATTGCGCTACGACGCGTCCGACCTCATGCCGTCCGAGGTCGGGGCCGGCCAGTTCTGGACCGGGATGAACGACTACACCACGGACGGACCCGACAACCTCGACGACGTGCTCGCATCGATCGACGCCGCCTGGCCGGGACGATGAGGCGACCGGCCGAGCTACATGCCGCGTGGATGCCAGACGGTCTTGGCCTCGGTCAGGGCGAGCATCTCGCGCGGGGCCGGGTCCACGGTCCAGTCGGTGTCGGCCGGGCGCAGGACCCGCTTGAGGTTCTCGGCCGCCAGCGCCTCGAGCTCGCCCCAGTCGTCGCCGGCCCCGGCCAGGTCGATCGCGTTGACGTCCATGTGCCCGGCCAGGATCGGTCCGAGCTCGTCGGCGAACCCGGTGAGGAGGTTGACCGTCCCGCCCGGCACGTCGGACGTCGCCAACACCTCGGCCAGCGAGATCGCGACCCCGTCCCCGTCGGCGCCCCCCACCTCCCAGGTCCGGCCGGACTCGGACCGGGGGAAGGCGCCGCCGATCCACAGCTTGTAGGTCTTGCGGACGTCCAGTCGTGCCATTGGTCTGGTCCTCGG
>NZ_JAHOPH010000052.1 GCF_019798055.1 Salsipaludibacter albus
TGCGGAAGGTCAGCACGCTCAGGACCGGGCCGAAGATCTCGTCGGTCGCGATGGTGTGGGCCTGCTCGACGCCGGTGAACACGGTCGGACGGAACCAGAAGCCGTTGGTCGGGATGGCGCACTCCAGCTCCCACCGGGTCGCCCCCTCGGCCTCGCCGGTGGCGACCAGGCTCGTGATCCGGTCGAGCTGCTCGGCGGAGTTGACCGCGCCGATGTCGGTGTTCTTGTCCAGCGGGTCACCCAGCCGCAGGGTCGACAACCGGTCCTTGAGGAGGTCGACCACCTCGTCGTGCACGTTCTCCTGCACCAGCAACCGCGAGCCGGCACAGCACACGTGGCCCTGGTTGAAGAAGATGCCGTTGACGATGCCCTCGACCGCCTGGTCCATCGCGGCGTCGTCGAACACGATGTTGGCGGCCTTGCCACCGAGCTCCAGCGTGACCTTCTTGCGGCTGCCGGCGACCTGGCGGGCGATCGCACGCCCGACCCCGGTCGAGCCGGTGAAGGCGACCTTGTCGACGTCGTCGTGGCCGACCAGCGCGGCCCCGGTGTCGCCGGCCCCGGTGACGATGTTGACCACGCCCGGGGGCAGGTCGGCCTGCTGGCAGACCTCGGCGAACAGCAGGGCGGTCAGCGGGGTGGTCTCGGCGGGCTTGAGGACGACCGTGTTGCCGCACGCCAGTGCCGGGGCGATCTTCCAGGCCAGCATCAGCAGGGGGAAGTTCCACGGGATGACCTGGCCGGCGACGCCCAGCGGTCGCGGACCGGGGCCGAGGCCCGCCCAGTCCAGCTTGTCGGCCCATCCGGCGTGGTAGAAGAAGTGCGCCGCGGCCGTGGGGACGTCCACGTCCCGGGACTCGCGGATCGGCTTGCCGTTGTCGAGGGACTCGAGGACGGCGAACTCGCGGGCCCGCTCCTGCATGATCCGGGCGATCCGGTAGAGGTAGCCGCCCCGCGTGGCCGGGGAGAGGCGAGACCACGAGGTGAAGGCGGTCCGGGCGGCGGCGACGGCCGCGTCGACGTCGGCCGCGCCGGCCACGGTGTAGTGGGCGAGGTGCTCCTCGGTCGCCGGGTTCAGCGTCGTCGTCTCGGACCCGTCCCGGGTCGCGACCCACTCGCCGCCGATGAACAGGTCGTGGTGGTCGGCGATGGAGACGACGTCGGTGGCCTGGGGCGCAGGCGCGTACTCCCACGTCGGGGTCACCAGGTCGGTGACCGACGGCGTGTCGAGGGTGGTGGTGGAGTCGGCCATGGGCAGCCTCGGGCATCGGGATCCGGACCGGCCATGCTACGCGCCCGGACGCCGTCCACGCCCGGCCGTGGCGTTCGTCAGGCCGCGAGGACGGCCAGCAGCACCGGCACCGCCACCAGGGAGCAGCCCGCGAGGACCACCGCGGGTCCGGGCGTCTCGTCGACCTCCTCGATGCCGAGGACCCCCATCAGCAGTGCCGTGAGGACGCCCAGCAGCGGCCCACACGCCAGCGCGACGTGGAACCAAAGCACCGGGGCGGTGTCGTCGACCGTGGCGGCCAGCACGATCGGGACGGCCAGGCCGATCACCCCCAGCACCGCCAGGACCGGCCAGGGGGAGCGGTCGTCACGCATCGACAGCCATGCCATGGCCCCGAACGCCAGCGCGAGCCCGCCGAACAGCAGCACGTAGCGGGGGAGTGGCGGGAGCCGGGTCAGGACGACCCAGGCGGTGGCCGGCGCCGTCAGCATGGTGACCAGGGCCACGACGCCGACCAGCGGGCTGTGGGGCTCGCCGTCGCCCCCGGACAGCCCCCACGCCAGCATCCCGGCGACGAACACGTTGACGGCGGCGAGGACCAGGGCCACGCCGACCGCGAGGGTCACCCCGTCCACGTCTGGTGGTGCATGGTCGAGCCGTCCAGCCGGTGGCCCGACGCTCCGACGCCCGGGGTCCGACGGACCGGTCCGGAGGCCGAGTGGTCAGGCCATGGGGATGTAGTCGGCGGAATGATAACGCCCGGTGCGCTGCGTGGTGCGCTGCAGCAGCAGGTCGTCGAGCAGGCTCGACGCGCCGAACCGGAACAGGTCGGGCGTCAGCCACGCAGCCCCGGCGATCTCCTGGACCAGCACGAGGTAGCGCAGGGCGTCCTTGGCGGTCCGGATGCCCCCGGCGGCCTTGACCCCCCGTCGCTGTCCGGTCAGGCGCTCGAAGTCGCGGACCGCCTGCAGCATCACGGCGGTCACGGGGCGCGTCGCGGCCGGCGACACCTTGCCGGTCGAGGTCTTGATGACGTCGCCACCGGCTGCCAGGGCGAGCCACGACGCCCGGCGGACGTTGTCGTAGGTCTCGAGCTCACCGGTCTCGAGGATGACCTTGAGCTTGGCGTCGCCACAGGCCTGCTTGGTGGCGACGATCTCCTCGAAGACCATGCCGTAGTGCCCGGCCAGGAAGGCGCCCCGGTCGATCACCATGTCGACCTCGGCCGCGCCGGCCTCGACGGCGATGCGGGTGTCGGCGAGTTTGACCTCCAGCGACGATCGCCCGGCCGGGAAGGCGGTCGCCACGGACGCGACGCCGACGCCGCTGGTGCCCAGCGCCTCCACGGCGGTGGCCACGAGGTCGGGGTAGACGCAGATCGCGGCCACGGACGGGCAGGCGTCGTCGACCGGGTCGGGGTGGATCCCCTTGGCACACAGTGCCCGGACCTTGCCGGGGGTGTCCTGGCCCTCGAGCGTGGTCAGGTCGACCATCGCGATGGCGAGGTCCAGCCCTGCGAGCTTGGCGTCCTTCTTGATCGACCGGGTCGCCAGGCCGGCCACCCGCGCCTCCAGCCCGACGGCGTCCACGCCACGCATGCCGTGGAGGAACTGTCGCAGGGTGGACTCGGAGGCGGTGGCCTCGGACAGCTCGGACGGGGCGACGCTGGGCGTCAGGGACATCGTGGCCTCGCAGGACGTGGAGACCGGCCATCGTAGTGCCACCACTGCGCGTCACCCCCGGACGGCCGCGGGCGGTCTCGGTCGGCGCCACGGTCGTCCTAGTATCCGCCGGGCAGCTGTCGGCCATCCCAGGAGCAACCATGACGCTCGTCCGCGGCTTCGCCGCCGTCGCCACCCTCACGATGCTGGCGGTGATCGTCTGGGGGCTGGTCACGGGAGACTTCACCGGGGAGGGGGCCGAGTTGTTGGGCCTGGTGTGGGGTCGGGTGACGCTGGTCGACCTGTACCTGGCCTTCACGGCCGTGTGGGCGTGGATCGCGTGGCGCGAGGGCTCGGTCGGACGCGCGGTGCTGTGGGCCGTCCTGGTCGCGGTCCTGGGGTCGCTGGCGATCTGGGGCTACGTGTGGTGGGCGGCACGCGGGGCCACCGACGTTCAGGAACTGCTGGTGGGGCCGCACCGGTCGGTGACGTCCTGAGTCCCGCCACGAGGCCGCAGGAGGACGAACGGGGTCGCCGCGGTCGCCGATAGGCTCGTCGGTCGATCGCACCCGCCGGCCAGGCGGGTCGCACCACCGAGCCGAGGCCTGCCCCGTGTCCACCGACACCCCCAGCGAGACCCAGCCACAGACCACGCCCGAGACCCCGCCAGGGGACCCCTCCAACACCACCGAGCTCGCGACCATCGTCGAGCTGGCCAAGCGTCGTGGCCTGGTGTTCCCCACCGCCGAGATCTATGGCGGCGTGCGCGCCACGTGGGACTACGGGCCACTGGGCTACGAGCTCAAGGAGAACGTCAAGCAGCAGTGGTGGCGCACCATGGTCCAGCTGCGTGACGAGGTCGTCGGCATGGAGCAGGCGATCCTGGGTCCGTCGCAGGTGTGGGAGGCGTCCGGCCACCTGGCCAACTTCTCCGACCCCCTGGTCGAGTGCGCGGCCTGCCACCACCGCTTCCGCGAGGACCACCTGCGCGAGGAACAGCTGGGGGCGGAGGACGCCGAGGGTGACCTGTCGTGTCCCCACTGTGGCGAGCAGCAGTTCGGCGACCCGCGCAACTTCAACCTGATGTTCAAGACCCATTCCGGCCCGGTCGAGGACGACTCGAGCGTCGTGTGGATGCGACCCGAGACCGCCCAGGGGATGTTCGTCGACTTCGCCACCATCCAACGGGCGTCACGCAAGAAGCCCCCGTTCGGGATCGCCCAGATGGGCAAGTCGTTCCGCAACGAGATCACGCCGGGCAACTTCATCTTCCGGACCCGCGAGTTCGAGCAGATGGAGATGGAGTACTTCGTCGAGCCGGGCACCGACGAGGACTGGCACCAGTACTGGATCGACGCCCGCCTGGCGTGGTACGTCGACCTCGGCATCCGGCCCGAGAACCTGCGCATCCGCGAGCACGGCGACGACGAGCTCAGCCACTACGCCAAGCGCACCGTCGACGTCGAGTACTTCTTCGCCGACACGTCGCTGGGCTGGAACGAGCTCGAGGGCATCGCCAACCGGGGCGACTTCGACCTCAACGCCCACAGCGAGGCCTCGGGCGCCAACCTCGACTACTTCGACCAGCCCAACGACGAGCGCTGGACGCCGTTCGTGATCGAGCCCGCCGCCGGCGCGACCCGGGCGACGCTGGCCTTCCTGATCGACGCCCACACCGTCGAGCAGGTGCCCGACGCCAAGGGCAACCTCCAGGAGCGCACCGTCCTGAAGCTGGACCCGCGGCTCGCCCCGATCAAGGTGGCGGTGCTCCCGCTGTCGAAGAAGGACGAGCTGCGCCCGACCGCCCGCGAGGTGTTCGACCTGCTGAAGGTCGAGTGGATGTGCGACTACGACGAGACCCAGTCGATCGGGCGTCGCTACCGCCGCCACGACGAGATCGGCACGCCCTTCTGCGTCACCGTGGACTTCGACACGATCGAGGACCGGGCCGTGACCGTCCGTGACCGCGACACCATGGAGCAGGTCCGGGTGCCCATCGACGAACTGGTCTCCCACCTGCGTGACCGCCTGCCACGATGACCGCGACGTCGGCGGCGAGGTCGCCCTGGGCCGACGTGTCCGGGCTCGACCGACTCCGGGTCGTGCCCCCCGCGGTGCCGCCGACGGGCACGGTCGTCCCGCCCGGTTCCAAGTCGCTGACCAACCGGGCGCTGCTGCTGGCCGGGCTCGCCGAGGGGCGGTCGCGCCTGACCGGTGCACTGGACGCCGAGGACACCCGGCTGATGGTCGCGGGCCTGCGTCGCTGCGGGGTGGACGTCGCCGTGGACGACGACGCCACGACCCTGGTCGTCACGGGTCTCGCCGGTGCCCCGACCGACCTCACCGACCCGGGCGCCCCGGTGGACGTCGGCACCTCCGGCACCGTGTCGAGGTTCCTGGGTGCGGTCCTGGCTGCCTCGCCCGTCACGGCGGTGCTCGACGGCACGCCCCGCATGCGCGAGCGACCGATGGGCCAGCTCTTCGACGCACTGACGGCCCAGGGTGCGACCATCACCTGCCACGCCCGGCCAGGACTCCTGCCCGCGACCGTGACCGGGGCGAGCCTGTCCGGAGGACGGGTGGTGGTCGACCGGCCGGCCTCGTCGCAGGTCGTCTCGGCCCTGGTCCTGGCCGCCCTGCTGGCCGACGCCCCGACCCGCATCGAGTTGCCCCACGGGACCCCGGCACGGCCCTACGTCGACATGACCCTGGCCACCGTGACCGGGTTCGGTGGTTCGGCTGCCTGGGACGGGGACGACGTCGTGGCGGTGACGCCGGGCCTGCCGCGGGCGCGCGACTGGGCGATCGAGCCCGATGCCTCCGCCGCGACCTACGCATGGGCCCTGGCCGCCCTGCACGGTGGTGACGTCGAGGTGCGCCACCTCGGCCGGGACTCCCTGCAGGGCGACGTGGCATTCGCCGAGGTCCTCGGTCGCATGGGGGCCGGGGTCGTGGTGGGTCCGGACCACGTGCGGGTCACCGGGGGGCCGCGCCTGCGAGGCATCGACGTCGACCTCACCGACCTGCCCGACCCGGGCCTGACCCTGGCGGTCGTCGCGCTGCACGCCGACGGCCCGACCCGGATCCGGGGGGTCGCGGTCCACCGCCACCACGAGACCGACCGGATCGCTGCGGCCGCCACCGAGCTGCGCAAGCTCGGTGCCGACGTCGTCGAGCACGACGACGGACTGGACATCACCCCACCGGAGCAGGTTCGCCCCGGCGTGGTCGTCGACACCTGGCTGGACCACCGGATGGCCATGGCCTTCGCGCTGGCGGGGGACGTGGTGGTCGACGACCCCGGCTGTGTGGACAAGACGTGGCCCGGCTACTTCGCCATGCTCGACCGGTTCGACATGGTGCGAGCCGGTTGACCGACTTGCCCCACGTGGCCGACGAACCACCACGGAGACCCAGGATGACCGACGACACCGCTCCCGCCGGGCCGAGCACCACGCCCCACGGCTCCTGGACGTCCCCCATCTGCGCGGACGACCTCGCGGCCGGGAGCCCGTTCTACGAACAGCTCGTCGTGGCGGGCGACGACGTGCTGTGGACCCGCAGCGACCCGGCGACGGGCGTCGTCCGGCTCCACCGCCACCGTGACGGCGTCGTCGAGACGCTGGCGAACGGCCTGAACGTGCGCAGTCGGGTGCACGAGTACGGCGGTGGCGCGGTCGCCGCCGGCGCGGGCGTGGTGGTCGTGTCGTCCTACGACGACCAGCGGCTGTACCGGGTCGAGGACGACGGCACGGCCCACGCGGTCACCGCCGACACCGGGGGACGGGTGCGCTTCGGCGACGGCGTGGTGACCGAGGACGGCCGCCTGGTGACGGTGCGCGAGACCCACGGCGACCACGGTGTGGCCAACGAACTGGTCCTGGTGGACCTCCACGACGGCAGCCAGGCCGTGCTGGTCGACGACCACGACTTCGTGGCGGCACCGCGGCTCGCGCCCGACGGCCGGCTGGCCTGGCTGGCCTGGGACCACCCCGACATGCCGTGGGACGGCGCAGCGGCACACGTCGGCCGGCTCGTCGGCGACCGGCTGGTGGAGCGCCACCGGGTCGTCGGCGGAGACGGCGTGGCGGTCGCCGACCTCGCCTGGCGGCCCGACGGTGCGCTGGTCGCCAGCAGTGACGAGAGTGGCTTCTGGGAGGTGTCGGCCCACCACGACGGCTCGGTGGCCAACCTGACCGATGGTGGCATCGACCACGGCAAGCCCCGATGGAACCTCGGGCGCAACATGCTGGCCGTGGTGGGGTCCGCACTGGTGGTGGTGGCCACCGACCAGGCCATGGACAGCGTCCGGGTGATCGGGCCGGACGGCGCGGTGGAGACGCTGCCCGGACCGGCCGCCGTCCTGTACTCCGTGGTCGCGCTCGGCGACGACGCCTTCGTGGCGCTGGAGGCCGACACCGACGGCCGCCTGGCCGTCCGCCGACACGGCCTCGACGGGTCGGTGACCACGCTGGACGACGTCGCGCCGATCACCGACCGGCCGGGGGACCTGGCCCAGCCGGTCCCGTTGACGGTGCCGGTCGGGGAGGACGGCGCCGTGACCCATGCCTTCTTCCACCCGCCCGCCAACGCCGAGCACGTCGGTCCCGAGGACGAGGCACCCCCACTGGTCGTGTTCATCCACGGGGGCCCGACCTCGCACGTGGCGCCCGTCCGGACGGCCGCGATCGCGTGGTGGACGACCCGCGGGATCGCCGTCGTCGACGTGAACTACCGGGGCTCGACCGGCTTCGGGAGGGACTACCGGCGCGCTCTGTGGGAGAACTGGGGCGAGGCCGACGTCGCCGACGTCGTGGCCGTCGCAGACGACCTGGCCGACCGCGGCTGGGTCGACCGGGACCGCATGGCGATCCGCGGTGGGAGCGCCGGGGGGTTCACGACGCTGGCGGTGCTGACCAGCCCGGACCATCCGTTCGCCTGTGGCTGTTCGTTCTTCGGCGTGGCGGACCTGGGTGCGCTCGCGGCCGAGACGCACAAGTTCGAGTCGCGCTACCTCGACCGGATGATCGGTCCGCTGCCGCAGGCGGACGAGTTGATGAAGGAGCGCTCCCCGCTGACCCACGTCGACCGGCTGGCGGTCCCGCTCCTGGTGCTCCAGGGTCTCGAGGACCGCGTGGTCCCCCCGCGGCAGGCCGAGATGATCGTGGAGGCAGCGGCCCGCCGCGGCGTCCCGCACGCCCACCTGACCTTCGCGGGCGAGGGCCACGGCTTCCGCCGTCCGGACAGCATCGTGCGCTGGCACGAGTCCGAGTTGGCCTTCTACGGCGAGGTGATGGGCTTCCGGCCCGCGGGCGACCTCGCCCCCGTCCTGGACGGTCAGTCGTCGACGGCCACGGGAGCGGCCGACCCGACCAGCAACGGCAGCAGGTGGGCCACCAGCCGGTCGACGTCGCCGTAGGTCGCACGGGCGGTCTCGGGGTCCACCACCAGGTGCAGCGTGGCGACGTAGTCGGCGGTCCCGCAGACCGTCACGGCCATCGCCTGCACGTCGACGGCCGGGTCGATGCGGCCCTGTCGACGCTGGTGCTCGAGCCAGTGCGCGACCTCCAAGACCGGCAGCTGGGGTCCGAGGCCGGTGGTGCCGGCGATCCGGAGGTTGGCGGCTGCCAGCTCGTGGTCGGTCAGCACCAGTGCCCGCAGCGGGATGGCCGCCCGGTAGAAGGCGATCGCGGCCGTGAAGACGGTGGTGAACTGCTCGCCGAAGGGAAGGCCGTCCGGCTCGAAGGCGGCCCGCAGCACCTGCAGCTCGTCGAGCCCCTCGACGTGGGCCAGCACGACGTGCGGGTCGCGTCCCGACTCCACCGCTCCCCCTCGTTCAACGGACGAATGGCCAAGTGTAGGCGTCCGCCGATCGGTCGGGCCGGGACTCCGGTCCGACCTTCGGGGGTCCAGGTCACCAGGGGTTGGGGTGGGGGTCCGGGCCGCGGGGCCCGTCCACCTCGTCGAGGTCCGGGCTGCGGCGGCCGACCAGGACCCGGACGTCGGACTCGAGTGCATGCAGCCGTGCCAGCAGCGCGACCATCCCGTGCAGCAGGAACGCCGCGATCATCAGCAGGGCCCCGACCCCGAAGGTGAGCACCCACACGGCGA
Organism: Salsipaludibacter albus; assembly: GCF_019798055.1. GTDB lineage: Bacteria > Actinomycetota > Nitriliruptoria > Nitriliruptorales > Nitriliruptoraceae > Salsipaludibacter > Salsipaludibacter albus. The sequence goes on from NZ_JAHOPH010000052.1 coordinate 9,004, forward strand.
TGGCGAAGGCCGTGTCGCCACCCTGGTAGAGCAGCACGCCGGCCACGACCCCGACGGCCCCGGCGGCGTAGGCGAGGGTGCGGGCGACACCGGCAGCGCCGCGCAGCTCACGGGGTGTGGGGACGTCATCCATCGTTGCCGGTCCTCCGAGCCGCTCGGACGCCTCACCGTACTCGGCAGCGACGTCGACCGGTCCCGGCGTCACCCGGCCGGGACACCGACCCGTTGGCTGTCGGGACCGGTCGGTGGTGGCGTCGGGTCGTCGTCGGACACGTCGGGATCGTCGCGACGCCGACGCCGGCGGTGGCGACGCCAGGACACCGTGACGGCGAAGGCCCAGGCGATCAGGACCACCAGGTCTGCGGCCAGGACGACCCCGCGTGGCAGCGCGGTGGCCGCCAGCAGCCCGTGCAGGTTGGTCAACACGAGCAGCCCGCCCACCGACGCACCCAGCATCGAGGCGGGGATCCGCGTGACCAGCCAGGCCGCGAGCGGGGCGGCCACAAGCCCACCCGCCAGCAGTGCCACCACGGCCGTGCCGGAGAACCCACTGCGACCCAGGCCCAGCAGGAACCCGGCACTCGCCGCGGTCGTGACCAGGAACTCCGCCGTGTCCACGGTCCCGATGACCCGGCGCGGCTCGACCCGCTCGGTCACGAGCAGCGAGGGGGTCGCGACCGGGCCCCAGCCACCGCCGCCGGTGGCGTCCACGAACCCCGCGACCAGGCCGAGCGGACCCAGGAACCGGGTCCGGAGGCCGTGGGCGGCCGGCGTGGCGACCGCCGGTGGTCGGATCGTGAAACGCACCAGGATCCAGGCACCGATCGCCAGCAGGATGCCGGCCATCACGGGTCGGGCGGCCGCGGTCGACAGCGACGACAGCGCCGTCGCGCCCAGGAAGGCCCCGAGCGCGCCCGGGACCCCGATCCGCACGACGATGCCCCAGTCCACGTTGCCGAACCGCCAGTGCGCGGTGCCGGCCACGAGCGTGGTGCCCATCTCCGCCAGGTGGACCGAGGCCGACGCGGTGGCGGGGGCGAGCCCGGCCACCAGCAGCAGGCTGGTCGAGGTCGCGCCGTAGGCCATCCCGAGGGCGCCGTCGACGAGCTGGGCGAGGAGTCCGAACAGTGCAAGGACGACGAGTCGCTGCATGCGCATCGGTCCGCGTCGGGTCCGGCCGCGATGGCCGGATCGATCAGGGGAGCGTGGCGTGCCGGGGGGGTCGCGCGCACCCTGTCCGGCCACCGTACGAACGGCCACTGTCCGCAGGAGACCGTCGTGGTGGCACGCGTCGATCGCCTCCGGGGGACACCCGTCAGCGTCCGTCGCCGCCCTCACGCGCGACGGGGACGCAGCCGCGAAACGGCTACCGTGAGGGGTCGTGCGCGCCCGATCGACAAGGATCACCCTCGTGGCCGAAGACTCCTCCACCCCCGTCCAGATCGCGCCGGCCGACGGCCGGCTCGGGGTCCTGTGCGTCGGCCTCGGAGCGGTCACCACGACGCTGCTCGCCGGCGTCGAACTGGCCCGCAAGGGGATCGCGGAGCCGTTCGGCTCGCTGACCCAGATGGGCACGATCCGCCTCGGCAAGCGCACCGACGACCGGTCCCCGCTGGTCAAGGACTTCGTGCCGCTCGCCGGTCTCGACGACCTCGTGTTCGCCGCCTGGGACCCGTACCCGGACGACGCCTACGTGTCGGCCACCAAGGCCGGCGTGCTCGAGGCGCACCGCCACCTGGAGCCGATCGGGGACTTCCTGCGGGGGATCGAGCCCCAGACGGCCGCGTTCGACCACGACTACGTCAAGCGGCTGGACGGTGAGCACGTCAAGACCGGGACCCGCCGCGAGCAGGCCGAGCAGCTCCGGGCGGACATCCGCGACTTCCGCGAGCGCGAGGAGCTGGACCGGCTGGTCATGATCTGGGCCGCGTCCACCGAGGTCTACCTCCAGCCGTCCGCGGTCCACCTCGACATCGATGCGTTCGAGCAGGGCCTGGACGACGACGACCCCGCGATCGCCCCGTCGATGCTCTATGCGTATGCCGCGATCATGGAGGGCGTGCCGTTCGCCAACGGCGCTCCCAACCTGACCGTCGACGCTCCGGCGCTGGCCCAGCTGGCCATCGACAAGGGCGTGCCGATCGCCGGCAAGGACTTCAAGACCGGCCAGACCCTGGTCAAGACCGTCCTCGCCCCGATGTTCAAGGCGCGCATGCTCGGCGTCAGGGGCTGGTTCTCGTCCAACATCCTGGGCAACCGCGACGGTGCCGTGCTGGACGACCCGGACAACTTCAAGTCCAAGGAGGTGTCCAAGCTCGGCGTGCTCGAGCACGTCCTGCAACCGGACCTGTACCCCTCGCTGTACGGCGACATGTACCACAAGGTCCGGATCAACTACTACCCGCCCCGAGGGGACGACAAGGAGGGCTGGGACAACATCGACCTGTTCGGGTGGCTCGGCTACGACATGCAGCTCAAGGTCGACTTCCTGTGCAAGGACTCGATCCTGGCGGCCCCGCTGGCGCTGGACCTGGTGCTGTTCATGGACCTCGCCCAGCGGGTCGGGATGTCGGGCATCCAGGAGTGGCTGTCGTTCTACTTCAAGGACCCCCAGGTCGCCCCCGGCCTGTACCCCGAGCACGACCTGTTCATCCAGCTCACCAAGCTCAAGAACACCCTGCGCCACCTCATGGGCGAGGACACCATCACCCACCTCGGCACCGAGTACTACGAGGGCATCCCCGACTAGTCCGCCCGACGCGTTGGAGGATCGTGTGCCGTTCTCGTGCGTGGAGGCACGAGAAGCGCACACGATGTCCCGGCGCGGCCGCGTGGATCAGTCGTCGTCGGTGGGGAGGTCGTGGCCGGTCCAGCGGTGGAAGGCGGCCCGCTGGGCGTCGGACGCCTCGTCGACGGGACGCAACCGGGTCCGCCCCCGGGGCTCGGCCAGCCGGACCCGGTGGGTGCGCAGTCGTGGGCCGCGGAACACGGTCACCTCGACGTCGTCGCCCGGCTCGTGGATCCCCAGCGCGCGGTCGAGCCGTCGTGGCCGGACGCGCAGCCCGTCGATCGCCAGCAGGCGGTCCCCACCGGTCAGCCCGCCCTGCCACGCGGGGCCGTCCCGCTCCACCGCGTCGATGGTCACCCCGTGGTCGTCGTCGCTCACCGCGATGCCCAGGCGGGCGACGGCGTCGTCGTCGACCGTCTCCTCGGACACCAGGCCGACCACGTCGACCAGGTCCTCGAGGGGCGGGAATTCGGTGCCGGTGACGTGGTCGTCGAAGAACCACGACAGGTCGACACCCGCCGCCTCCGACACCGCGTCGACCACGTCCTCGGGGGTGTAGCCGGTCGTCGGCGGCCGCGACGACGTGTCCCCGAAGGTGGCCCACAACAGCCGGAAGGCGTCGTCGAGGCCGTCGGAGTCCGGTCGATGGCGCCGCACCAGCAGGTCGAGGCACCACGCCAGCAGGCCCCCGTGGCCGTAGTAGTCGTTGCCGGCGTTGGCCGAGTTCTCGTCGGCGACGTAGGCCTTCGTCCAGGCGGTCCACGAGGCGTCGGCGACCGACTGCAGCCGCGCGCCGGGGCGGTGACGGGCGCGGTCGACCCGCTGGTCGAGGTCGTGGAGCAGTCGTGACGGCTCCCACAGGCCGGCCCGGGTCGACAGCACGCCCTCGTAGTACGACGTCCAGCCCTCGGCCACCCACAGCGACGGCGTGTGGACGTGCGCGGTGAGGCTCGGCCGGACGAGCTCGACCGGGACCAGTCGCTTGACGTTGGCGAGGTGGGCGTATTCGTGGGCGAGCAGTGACCAGAACCGTGCCCGGCCGTCGGCGGTGCCGAGCAGGTCGACCGCGGCCTGCAGGACCGACCCGTCGCGGTGCTCGAGCCCGCCGCCACGCCGGTCCGGCGACGCGGTGCACAGGTAGGTGTAGGCCGACGTCGGCAGCGGACCGCCGAGCAGGTCCCGCAGGGCCCGCGCGATCGCCACCATCGCGTCACCGGTCTCGTCGGGGTCGGGACCGGGCCCCGGGCCGGTCCACACGAAGGTGTGCGACACCCCGTCCACGTCGCGCCGCACGGTCGGGAAGGGCGTCGTGCCCTCGACCTCGAACGCGCTGTCGACGAGCAGGTCGAGGTCGGCGGCCACGTGGGTCCCCTCGTCGACCGGCAGCATCCCGTGGACCTGGCTGTCGCCGGCGAAGGTGACGCGGTGCTCACGGTCCCGGCAGCCCTCGACGACCGGGAACGTGGCGGGTGCGACCAGCAGCGCGTGGTCGTCGTCCACGTGGTTGGTCCGCACCGTCGGCTCGTTGGCGTACAGCTCGATGGTGACCGACAGCGGACCACCCCGTTCCACCACCCAGGCGGTGTGGCCGTCGGGCCGCGTCGCGACCTCGGTCCCGGCGTCGTCGACCACTGTCAGTCGCTGCACGTGGTGGACGTAGTCGCGCATGACGTAGGAGCCCGGCGTCCAGGTCGGCATCACGAGTCGCACGGGGCCCCCCACGTCCTCGGGCACCCGGGTCGTGACCGTCACGAGGTGCTGGGCGCGGGCGGACAGGTCGACGTGGTGGTGCACGGGGCGACCGGTCGAGGCCGGTGGCGAGCCGGTCACGTGGGTGGACCTCCGGGGCAGGACGCGCGGTGGCGCAGGCGGATCGTGGCGGGCGTCGGCACCCTACCCCCGGCCCGGCCCTCGGCGCGTCGCGGGCCGGGGGCGAGTCGATAGCCTTCTTCCGATGCCGCTCCCGGAGCAGACACGTGACCGAACTTCCCATGGCCGATCGCGCCGACGTGGTGCTGCCCGTCGTCGCGGCCGACTTGAAGGACGCACTCGAGTCCGCCCTGTTCAGTGACGACCCCGAGACCGAGCGCGAGGCGCTGTCCGCCCTCGTGGCCGCGGATCCCGCGTTCCTCGAGGCCTGGGGCCGCCTGAGCGAGGTGGCCCGAGACGACGTCGAGCGCTACGCCTACGCCCGGGTGGGCTACCACCGGGGCCTGGACGCCCTCCGGGCCGCCGGGTGGGGTGGCACCGGCTACTGCCGGTGGGAGCACCCGTCCAACCGGGGATTCCTGCGCTGCCTGGCAACGCTGCGGGACGCGGCCGCCGCCCTGGGCGAGACCGACGAGGTCGACCGCATCGACGCCTTCCTGCTCGACCTCGACCCGGACTGGGACGACAGCCTGGTCGAGCGGTCCTGAGGACCGAGGGGAGCCAGCGCCGAGCATGGCCGGACGGATCCGCAAGGACGACATCGAGGCGCTCAAGCAGCGCGCCGACATCGCCTCGGTCATCGCCGACCACACCGACCTGAAGAAGGCCGGGACCCGGCTCAAGGGGCTGTGCCCGTTCCACACCGAGAAGACCCCGTCGTTCACGGTGGACCCGGTCAAGGGCTACTACCACTGCTTCGGGTGTGGCGAGGGCGGGGACGTCTACAGCTTCCTGATGGGGGTCGGGGGCCTGGACTTCACCGAGGCCGTCGAGCAGTTGGCCCGCCGCACCGGCTTCGAGCTCCACTACGAGGACCTGTCACCCGGCCAGCGGCGTGCGCTGGGGGAGCGCTCACGCTTCGTCGAGATCAACCAGCGTGCCCTGGACTTCTTCCACGAGCGGCTGCTGTCGGACGAGGGCGAGGTGGCACGCACCTACCTGCGCGACCGGGGATTCGGCCGTGAGGAGGCGGAGGCCTTCTCGCTGGGCTACGCCCCCAACGACTGGGAGCGACTGTCCCGGGCACTGGTGTCGGAGGGCTACGACCGTCGTGACCTGGTGCGGATCGGGCTGGCCGTCGACAACAAGCGGGGTGGCCTGCGTGACCGGTTCCGGGGACGGTTGATCTTCCCGGTGCTGGATGCCTCGGGCGACCCGATCGGGTTCGGAGGCAGGGTGCTGCCCGGCCTGGACTACGGGGACTTCGACCCGCCGAAGTACTACAACTCGCCCGAGACCCCGCTGTACCGCAAGCAGAAGGTGCTGTACGGGATCGCCGAGTCCCGGGCCGGGATGGCCTCGACCGGCGAGGTGCTGGTGTGCGAGGGCTACACGGACGTGCTGGCCCTGCACCAGTCGGGCATCACCAACGCCGTGGCCACCTGTGGCACCGCCGTCGGGGCGGAGCACTTCCGGGTGCTCGCCCGCTACGTCAACCGGGTCGTGCTGGCCTTCGACGCGGACGAGGCCGGGGTGAAGGCCGCCGAGCGGGCGGCCACCGAGGCGGCCGCGGTGGACGACGAGGCCCGCACCGGCTCGTCGAGCGAGCGCTTCCAGGTCCGGGTCCTCGGCCTCGAGGAGGGCTCGGACCCGGCGGACCTGGTCCAGCGCGACGGGCCGGTGGCCCTGCGCGAGGCGCTGACCGCGGCCGAGCCCGTGACCGGGTTCCTGGTCGACGCCGAGCTCGACCGGGCCGACCTGTCCAGCGACGAGGGGCGCGCCACGGCCCTGCGGGCGGCGGTCCGCAGGCTGGGCGACGAGCCCGACCCGGAGTTGCGCCGGGTCTGGGCCCGGACGCGCATCGCCGACCGGCTGGGGGTGTCGACCCAGTGGGTCGCACGGACCGCCCAGCGCGTGGGCGTCACGCTGGACCGGGAGGACGGGGTCGCCGCCGGGGTGGGCCTGGCCCGCCGCGGCGGGGGACAGCGTGGCCGCCTGACCGCCACGCCACCACCCGAGGCGGCCCTGCAGCGACGGGTGCTGCGCGTCGCGCTCCAGGAGCCGGACTGGCTCCCGGAGGAGTGGTGGGAGCTGACCGGCGACGACTTCACCCATCCTCGCGCCCGCTCGATCCACGACGCGCTGACCGCTGCCGGTGGTGCCGGCGTGCCGTTGGAGGAGGTGCTGGCCGCCGCCCCCGACGACGACGTGCGTGCCCTGGTCCGGGCGGTGGCCCTGGAGGTCGCAGACCCGCCGGACACGCCCGAGTCCGCGGCGGGCGAGGTCCGGGCCCTGCGCGAACGGGCCCTGGTTGCACGCGTGGCCGAGCTGGACGAGCGGGTGCGCACGGTCAACGCCTCGACCGACCCGGAGGCGTTCCGTGCGCTCAACGCCGAGCGGTTCGAGCTGGAACAGCAGCGTCGGGCACTGCGGACCGCCCGGGACTGAGTGTCACACCCCGGTCGTACCGTCAGGGTCGATGGCGGACCCGGCGGCCGGTGCGGTCGACGGGCCGGCCATCGAGTGGACCCCGCCGACGAAGGCGCGCGATGACCGCCCAGCAGAACCTGTTCGATCCGGACGACCCGCGACTGGACGTGCCGGTGCCCTTCACCCTCACCGGTCGTGGGCGACGCATCGTCGAGGACCTGCCACCCCTGCGGGTGGTGGACGACCCGGCCGACGACGAGCGCTTCGTCCGCGAGCTGGACCACACCGACACCTGGCGACAGGCCCGGGTGCGGGCGATGGGTCGAGCGGGGCACGGGACGGCCGCCATCGCGGCCGAGACAGGGCTCGCCGAGTCCGTCGTGCACCTGTGGCTGGACCGGTCCGAGGTCGACGCCGACGCGGGCCTCGACGGCGTCGCGGTCGGGTCGGCCGCGACGCGCCCCGACCAGGACACCGACGACCGGGTGGCGGACGCACGCGGGCGGGCGATCCTGGCGACGTGCGGCACGCTCGAGGTCGGGGCGGTGACGGCGACGACCAGTCGGATCGCGGTCGCGGCCACCCTGGTCGACTGGCTGCGGACGACCCACGACGTCGCGGACGGTCGGGTCCGGGTGGTGCTGCGCGTCGCCGACCGGTCCACCGCGGACCTCGTGGCACGGGCGTGGGCCGACCGGCTGGGGTTGACCCCGGACCGGGTCTCCACCGTGGCCTGGTCGTCCGCGCCGTCACCGCGGGCCGTGCAGGCGATGGTGCGGGTCACCGGGCGGGACCTCGCCGATCGCCTGCGTCACGACCTGGCCGGCTGGCCCACGTCGGCGACACCGGCGGCCACCGTGGCGTCGATGTCCTGACGAACGAAACCACCCCCGACCGCGGTGGCGGACGGGGGTGGTTTCGTTCGTCAGGACATCGA
>NZ_JAHOPH010000053.1 GCF_019798055.1 Salsipaludibacter albus
GCCCGGCTGGGCCTGGGACGGGACCGGCCGGCGCCGCAGGTCGGGGCGCGGTCGTCGCGACCGGCCCCGCACGGCGTGGCGGTGGCCACGCTGTCGACGGCCGTGCGGGACCGGGTCACCGACCTCGCAGAGGGCTGGCCGCCGCGTTGGGCGCAGCCGCTGGAGGACCGACTCGACGCCATGGTCGAGGACCTGCCCGCGCAGCTGGACCGGGAGGTGGTGAACACCGACCTCGAACGCGATCGCGACCCGCGGTGGTGGACGGCGGTCGGGGTGCTCCAGTGGCTGCTCGCCGCCGCGATGCTGGTCGGGGCCGCCTGGCTCGCCGCGGCGTTCGTCGTCGCCTGGCTCCAGCTGCCCGACCTGCCGATGCCCCGGGTCGGGGCCGTCCCCTGGCCGACCGTCCTGCTCCTGGGCGGTGCCCTGGCCGGGCTCGCCGTGGGCGGCCTGTCCTCCCTGCTGGCGTCACGTGGCGCGTCACGCGCCCGCCGTCGGGCCCGCGACGACCTGCGGGGCCGGGTCGAGGCGGTCGTCGAGGACACGGTCGTGCAGGTGCTGGAGGCCGAGGGCGCGCGCGCCGCTGCCGCCCGCGAGCACGTGGACCGTCTCCGGCAGTAGCCGGGCGTCGTTCGGTCTGCCGTGGGCGGGCGGGCTGCGTTACGGTGCCGCCCACGACGCGCCGCGCCGGGATCCGACCCGGTCGACCCGAACGTCGCGCTGCACGGTGGAGAGGACCGACCCGGTGACCAACCAACGCTCGCGCATCGTGATCCTGGGTGGCGGCCCGGCTGGCTACGAGGCGGCCCTGGTCGCCGCCGAGCTCGACGCCGACGTGACCGTGATCGCCGACGAGGGGCTGGGTGGCAACTCGGTGCTGTGGGACTGCGTGCCGTCCAAGGCCCTGATCGTCGCGGCCGAGGCGATGGGCTGGATCGAGCGCAGCCACGAGATGGGTGTCCACCAGACCGGCGCGGGGTCGGGCCCGACGATCGTGGACTTCCCGACGGTGGGCCAGCGCGTGCTGGGCCTGGGTGCGAACCAGTCCGAGGACATCGAGCAGAAGGTCTGTGGCCAGGCCGGGGTGCGGCTGGTGCGTGGCCGTGGCCGTGTCTCGGGCTACCACGAGGTGACCGCGGACCTGCACGAGGGTGGCAGCGAGACGTTCGAGGCGGACTTCGTGCTGGTGGCCACCGGGTCGACCGCCCGCGTGCTGCCCTTCTTCGAGCCCGACGGCGAGCGAGTCCTGACCGGCCAGCAGGTGTACGACCTGCCCGAACTGCCCGAGCACCTGGTGGTGGTCGGATCGGGTGCCACCGGGGCGGAGTTCGCCCATGCGTTCGTGCGCTTCGGCACCAAGGTCACGCTGGTCTCGTCGCGCGACCTGATCCTGCCGACCGAGGACCCCGACGCCGCGCAGGTGATCGAGGGTGTCTTCGAGCGACGCGGCATGACCATCCTGCGCAACGCCCGGGCGGCGAGCTGCACGAACCACGGCGATCACGTCGAGGTCGGGCTGGTCGACGGCTCGTCCATCACCGGCAGCCACGTGCTGTTCACCGTCGGGCAGGTGCCGGTCTCCAGCGACCTCGGGCTGGAGCTCGCCGGGGTCGAGCCCAACGAGTGGGGTGGGATCGAGGTGGACGGCGTCGGGCGGACGTCGTGCCGCTGGATCTATGCCGCCGGTGACGTCGTCGGGCGGATCATGCTGGCGTCGGTCGCGGCGATGCAGGGACGGGTCGCGATGTGGCACGCCCTGGGACAGGCGGTCACGCCGATCCGCTGGGAGGCAGTCGCCTCGACGATCTTCACCGACCCGGAGGTCGCCACCGTCGGCCTGTCCCGCGAGGAGGCCGAGGCCCGTGGGATCCCGGTGACCACGGCCCGCCTGGACTTCCGGGGCAACCCCCGCGCCAAGATGGCGGGCCACACCGACGGGTTCGTCAAGGTCCACGCCATGGTCGGGTCCGGGATGGTGATCGGCGGCGTGGTCGTCGCATCGTCGGCGTCCGACCTGGTCCAGCCACTCGCGGTCGCCGTCCAGAACCGCCTGACCGTCAGCCAGCTTGCCAACACGGTGTCGGTCTACCCGTCGATGCAGGGCTCGGTCACCGAGGCGGCGCGGATGTTGATGGCCAAGGTCACCGGCCGCTCGACCGGCGCGCCGTGAGTGGCGTCGCGGGCCTCGGGCTGATCTCGCTGGGCCTGCTGTCGCTGGTCGTGGTCGTCGCCGTGGTGGTCGTGGTCGTCCGCCGGCGCCGCGAGCTGCGGCATGGTCCCCACGACCGCCCCTGAGGCACGACCAGCCGCTCGATCAGGAGTCGGGCTGGTCCTGCGCCCGCCCCTGGACCATGCGCAGGACGGTCACCAGGACGATGCCGCCCAGCAGGTTGCCCACCACCGCGATCCCGAACACCCCGGCCCAGTCGGCGTAGCCGAAGTCGGCCGTGCGCTGCAGGGCACCGAACATCTCCAGCGAGGTCACGACGGCGTGCGCGAGCGGCGTACTGGCCAGCACGAACCCGATGCCGATCACGGCGACGAGCTTGGCCCCGACCGAGTCGGTGGCCTGCTCCATCCAGGTCATGAGGGTGATCGCGGCCCCGCCGAGCAGGGCCGAGAAGAACAACGGCCACCCCAGGCCCATCTCGACGAAGTGGTTCGAGGTCTCCAGCAGCACGTCGGACTCGCCGATCCGGGGGACGCCGATCACGATGATCCCCATGATCACCCACCCGCCGGCGAGGTTGCCGACCCCGGTGAGCGTCCACAGCCGCAGCAGCGACCGGACCGAGCGGCGACGCTGGTAGACGGCCGTCACCGGCAACAGGAAGTTCTCGGTGAACAGCTCGGACTTGCCGAGCAGGATCGCCACGAAGCCGATCCCGAAGGCCAGCCCACCCAGCAGCTCGCTGCCGGTCGCCTCCATCACCGACAGCTTGGCCAGCACGCCGATGCCGACGTCGATGCCGGCCACGGCACCGGTGGCCAGCAGCGCGAGCATGGACCGCGCGAGCCGATCCCCGCCCTCGTCGGCCGCCCCGTCGAGGGTCGACTGGACCGACTCGTCGTCGGCGTCCGGTGTGCCGCCGTCGTCACCGGTGACGTTCGGGAACGGGTTCGGGCCGTCGCCGCCCTCGCTCACGCAGCGGGTCCGGCCGGGCACGGGCGGCCGCGAGGCCCGGGGGACGGGGCCACACCGGCCGGCATCATGGACCCTCGATGCGGGCCATCACGGCGCCCGACTCGACCGGATCGCCGGGCTCGAGGGCCAGCGATCCCACGACCCCGTCCCGGTGGGCCGTGATGTTGTTCTCCATCTTCATCGCCTCGAGCACCGCGACCAGGTCGCCGGTCGAGACCGTGTCCCCCTCCTCGACGGCGTACTTCACCAGCGTTCCCTGCATCGGGGCCACCAGGTCCTCCGAGGACGCGCCACCGCCGCCACCCGATCCGGACGATCCCCTGCTGGGTCGGTCACCCCCGGCCCCGGGGGCCGCACCGGACACGACGGCGCCGACGTCGCCGTGGATGGCCAGCTCGAGCCGGCGCCCGTTCACCTCCACGGTGACCTCGCGCGGGGCAGGGTCGTCGCCGGGCCCCGACGCGGCCGGGCCGTGTGGTTCCAGCGAGGACAGGTCCCACTCCTGCTCGATGGAGTTGGTGGAGTGCTCGCCGGCGGCGAACTGCTCGTGGGCCATCGCCAGTGCGCCGAAGCCCGCGGTGGTGGGGATGCCCTCGACCACCATCTCGTCGAGTGCGCGCAGCATGCGGTGGCGGGCGATGTCGCGGTCGGCCCCCCACACGATCAGCTTGCCGAACATCGAGTCGTAGGTCTGCGGGATCTCGTAGCCGGTCTCGGCGACCGAGTCGAGCCGGACCCACGGTCCCAGGGGTGGCCGGAAGTCGGTGATCAGGCCCGGGGACGGGACCCAGCCGATCGCCGGGTCCTCGGCATTGAGCCGCAGTTCGATCGCGTGGCCGGTCAGGGTGACGTCGTCCTGGGTCAGGCCCATCCCGTCGCCCGCCGCGATCCGCAGCTGGGCGTGGACTAGGTCCACGCCGGTCACCAGCTCGGTGACGGGGTGCTCGACCTGCAGCCGCGTGTTCATCTCGAGGAAGTAGTAGGTCTCGTTGTCCTCGTCCAGCAGGAACTCGCACGTGCCGGCGTTGTGGTACCCCATCTCCTTCGCGACCTTGATCGCGGCGGTCCCCATCGCCTCGCGCACGGCCGGGGTGAGGTTGGCGGCGGGCGCCTCCTCGACGACCTTCTGGTGGCGACGCTGGAGCGAGCAGTCGCGTTCGCCGAGGTGGATCATGGTCCCGTCGAGGTCGCCGAGCACCTGGATCTCGACGTGGCGCGGACGCTCCAGGTAGCGCTCGAGGTAGCACTCGCCACGACCGAAGCTGGCGGTGGCCTCGCGCTGGGCGGCCTCGAGGGCCTCGGTCATGTCGTCGGGACCGTGGACGACCTTCATTCCGCGACCACCACCCCCGAACATCGCCTTGACCGCGACCGGGTACCCGTGCTCGTCGCCGAAGGCGCGGGCCACGTCGGGGTCGTCGGTGGGCTCGTCGGTGCCGGGCACGACCGGCACCCCGGCAGCCTCGGCGACCCCACGCGCGGTCAGCTTGTCGCCCATCGAGGCGATCGCGTCGGGTGGCGGCCCGACGAAGGTCAGTCCGGCGTCCGCCACGGCCCGGGCGAAGTCGGCGTTCTCGGACAAGAACCCGTAGCCGGGGTGGATGGCGTCGACTCCTGCCTCGGCCGCCACCGCCAGGATCTTGTCGATGTCGAGGTAGGACTGGCCTGCCGGCGGTGGCCCGATGAGGTGCGCGGCGTCGGCGGCTCGGACGTGGGGCGCGTCGCGGTCCACCTCCGAGTAGACCGCCACGGAGCGGATCCCCAGCTCCTTGCAGGCTCGGATGACACGCAGGGCGATCTCGCCACGATTGGCGACCAGGACGGCGTCGAACACTTGGTGGGCACTCCAGCTCGGTCGTCGGCCAGCCTAGAGCGTGTCCGGTCCGGCGTCGGCCGGCAGCCCGCCCGCGCAGGCCGGTCCGGACCGTCGTCGCATGCGCGGTGCCCACGGCCGTCGACCCCGCTGGCGACTCCCGGATCCGGTACCGTCCGCGAGCGGCCATGGCCGTGATCGGACGTGCAAGGCGATCGCCGGCACGACGACACGGACGTGGTGAACACTCGAGATGGCACGGCCGACCGCGTGGAGGACCACCGGGCCCGGCCGGCCGACGTCGACCTCGGAGGATCGATCCGATGCGTGCCCTGACATCCGGGTCCAGCGTTCGCGCGCGAGTTCCCGTACGTCTCCTGCTCTCCACCGTGCTGGTGCTCGGCGGGGTGCTGACGGCGTGTGGCGGCGGCGACGCCGCGCCCGCCTCGCTGCCCACCGACGTGGACGCCGCGGTCCTCGCGACCGACGCCTTCGACTACGAGCCCGCCGAGCTCGAGGTTCCCGCGGGCACGATCGAGCTCGGGATCCTGTGCGAGCAGTCGCTGCCGCACAACATCGTCGTCGAGACCGAGGCCGAGGACGTCCTGGTCGCCGAGTGCGGTGGCGGCGAGTCCGCGACTGGCGAGGTCGAGCTGGAGGCCGGCGAGTACACCTTCTTCTGCAGCATCACCGGACATCGCGAGGCCGGCATGGAGGGCACGCTGACGGTCGGCTGACCGTGGCGGCGGCCCGGTCGCAGCCGACCCGCGCGGTGTCGGTGCAGGGTCCGTGGTTGCGGTAGCGTTGGGGGTCCACCCGGCTCGTTCGACGTCCAGGAGAAGCGCCATGCTGCGTGGTTCCCCACGCCTGCTGCTGATCGCAGCCGTCCTCGCCCTGACGGGAGCGGCCTGCTCGGGCGGGGTCCCCGCGGGGGCCATCGACGCCGACCGCGTGGCCTGCCCACCGGACAGCGAGTGCTACGACCCGCCCCGGGCTCCCGGTGACGGCGGCATGATCGCGATGGCGGCGCACGACTTCTACTACGACAGCTTCGACGGCGAGATCGCCGAGGGCGACATCCAGGTGACCCTGGCCAACGAGGCCGCCGGCGCCCACAACATCGTCGTGACCGGTGCCAACGAGGGTTCGGACCAGGTGATCGAGGCCAACGGCGGCGAGGAGGCCAGCGGCACGATCAACCTCTTCGCCGGGTCCTACACCTTCTACTGCTCGATTCCCGGCCACCGTGCCGCGGGCATGGAGGGCACCCTCACGGTCGCCCCCGAGCCGACCCCCGCCGGCGAGGCCGCCACCCCGCTGCAGGCCGAGGGCGAGGGCTGACCCACCCCACCTCCCGGCCCACGCCACCTCCCTCGACCACGTCCTCCCGTGTGTCCTCGGTCGACCACCCAACGCGATGTGGCTTCGACGCTGCGATGTGAGTTCGTGGCCCTGGCGCGCCCAATTCACATCGCGATCGACAACTCACATCGCGGCGAGCCCGTGTCCGTGTGGGGCGGCCCCCAAGACGCGAGGTCAGCCGCGGCGCCAGTCCATGTCGGCGATCGAGGTGATGCGCCGACCCGGGACGACGCCCTCGAGTCGCGCGGCCCGCAGCCAGCGAGCCTGTCGACGGGGTGACGTCTCCTGGTCGACCTCCGCCGCCGGGGCCACCACGACCGGACGGGTCAGGACGGCGGCAAGTGCCGCCAGCACCTCGTCACCGGGATCGCCCCCACGGACCACCTCCATGCGCAACGTCGTCCCGTCGCCCACAGCATCGGGTTCGTTCGCTCTGCTCACAGGATCGGGTTCGTTCGCTGTGCTCACAGCCTCGGGTTCGTTCGCGTTGCTCACAGGATCGGGTTCGTTCGCTGTGCTCACAGGGGAATGTTCCCGTGCTTGCGGGCGGGGCCGGGCTCGCGCTTGGTGGAGGTGAAGCGCAGCGCACGGATCAGCTCGGCCCGGGTCGCGGACGGCTGGATCACCGCGTCGACGTAGCCCCGCTCGGCCGCACGCCAGGGGTTGGCCAGGTCGCGGCTGTAGCGCTCCTCGAACGTCTCGTGCAGCTCGTCGGGGTCGTCGGCCGCCGCCAGCTCGCGGCGGTACAGGATGCTGACCGCACCCCGTGCCCCCATGACCGCGATCTCGGCGGTCGGCCACGCCAGGTTGACGTCGGCGCCCAGGTGCTTGGAGCCCATGACGTCGTAGGCGCCGCCGTAGGCCTTGCGGGTGATGACCGTGATCTTGGGCACGGTCGCCTCGGCGTAGGCGTACAGCAGCTTGGCGCCGTGGCGGATGATCCCGCCGTACTCCTGGTCGGTCCCGGGCATGAAGCCCGGCACGTCCACGAAGGTCACCACGGGGATGTTGAACGCGTCACACGTGCGCACGAACCGGGCCGCCTTCTCGGACGAGTCGATGTCGAGGACGCCCGCCAGGTGCTGGGGCTGGTTGCCGACGATCCCGACACTGCGACCGTCGATGCGGGCGTACCCGCAGACGATGTTGGGCGCCCACGACTGGTGCACCTCGAAGAACTCGCCGTCGTCGACGGTCAGGCGCACGACCTCGCGCATGTCGTAGGGGACGTTGTTGTTGTCCGGGATGATCGTGTCGAGGCCGTCGACCGGGGCGTCCGGCTCGGGCTCGGGGTCCCACGTGGGCGGGTCGTCGAGGTTGTTGGAGGGCAGGAACGACAGCAGGTAGACGATGTCGGCGATGCAGGCCTGCTCGTCGTCGGAGGCGAAGTGGGCGACCCCCGAGGTCGAGGCGTGCGACAGCGCCCCGCCGAGGTCCTCCATCGTCACGTCCTCACCGGTGACGGTCTTGATCACGTTCGGACCGGTGATGAACATGTGTGACGTGTCGCGCACCATGAACACGAAGTCGGTGATCGCCGGCGAGTAGACCGCGCCGCCGGCACACGGACCCATGATCGCGCTGATCTGCGGCACGACCCCCGAAGCCCGCACGTTGCGCAGGAAGATGTCGCCGTAGCCACCCAGGCTGACGACCCCCTCCTGGATCCGCGCACCCCCGGAGTCGTTGAGCCCGATGACCGGCACGCCCATCCGCACCGCCAGGTCCATGACCTTGACGACCTTCTCGGCGAAGACCTCGCCCAGCGAGCCACCGAACGCGGTGAAGTCCTGGCTGAACACGCACACCTGGCGGCCGTCGACCGTGCCGTGGCCGGTGACCACGCCGTCGCCCAGGATCTTGGTCTCGTCCAGGTCGAAGCTGGTCGAGCGGTGCACGGCGAAGGCGTCGGTCTCGACGAACGAGCCCTCGTCGAGCAGCAGGTCGATGCGCTCACGCGCGGTCAGCTTGCCCTTGTCGTGCTGCTTGGCGACGGTGGTCTCGCCACCGCCCGATTCGGCCTCGTCGCGTCGGCGCTGCAGGTCGGCCAGCTTCTCGGCGGTCGTCTTGGCCACGTCGGTCACACCTTCGTCGGGTCGCGTCACGGTCGCCTCGACCGTCCTGCGGCGACCACAGGCCCGTGCATGACGAGCCGGAGGCCGACCACCCGGGCATGCTAGGTGGTGTGCCAGCAGGGCGTGGCCCGCAGGGCGGACGGGAGGACGGCGTGGACCAGCAGGTGGCGCAGCGCCTGGGCGAGGTCGACGGGGTGCACCAGGCCGTGGTGTTCGCGCAGGTGGACTCGACCAACGCCGAGGCGCGCCGACGCATCGATGCGGGTGGCGGTCCGGGACTGGTCGTCGCGGCGGATCGACAGACGGCGGGCCGTGGTCGACGCGGCCGCTCGTGGGACGACGTCGCCGGGGGCAACCTGGCGCTGACGGTCGTCGTGGCGTTGCCCCGGCGGCCGACGCTGCTGCCGCTGGTGGCGGCGCTGGCCGTCCGCGACGTGCTGGCCGACCGGGCCATCGCGACCTCGTGGAAGTGGCCCAACGACGTGCGCGCCGTGGTCGACGGCCGACCCCGCAAGTGCGCCGGGATCCTGGTCGAGACGGCCTCGTGGTCCGGTGGGACCGGCCCTCGCCAGGTCGGGATCGTCGGGATCGGCGTCGACGTCGACTGGCGTGGGGTCGAGCGGTCCGGCGACGCCGGCGCCTGGACGTCGCTGGCCGAGGTGGGGGGCACCGACGTCGACGTGGGCGACCTGGCGGTGGACCTGGTGACCGCGCTGCACGAGCGCCTCGCGGCGCTCGCCCGAGATCCCGACCTGGTGCGGCGCACGGCGGCGGACGGGTGTGACACGCTCGGCCGTCGTGTGCGGGTCGAGGGCGAGCGGCGGGTGCTGGTGGGCCGGGCCCGCGACCTCACCGACGACGGGGCGCTCGTGCTGGACGTCGACGGCACCGAGGTCGTCGTCACCGCCGGCGACGTCGTCCACCTCCGCGATGCCCCCTGACCCAGGGCGTGATGGATCGGTCCGGGCCACCGGAACCAGCCATCACACCCGGTGGCGGGTCAGTCGGGGCGGACGCCGGCGGCCTCGAGCTCGGCGACGCGGTGGCGGGTCGAGATCACCACGTCGGGGTTGAGCGACATCGAGTCGATGCCGAGCCCGACCAGGAACTCCGCGAAGTCCGGGTGGTCGCTGGGGCCCTGCCCACAGATGCCGACCTTGGTCCCGGTCCGCTTCGCGGCCTCGACGACCATGGTGATCGCGCGCTTGACGGCCGGGTCGCGCTCGTCGAACAGGTCCTGCAGCTCACCGGAGTCCCGGTCGACGCCCAGGGTCAGCTGGGTCAGGTCGTTGGAGCCGATCGAGAAGCCGTCGAAGCGCTCGGCGAACTCGTCGGCCAGCAGGACGTTGGCGGGGATCTCGCACATCACGTAGACCTGCAACCCGTTCTCGCCCCGGGCAAGACCGTTGGCGGCGAGGATCTCCAGGACCTTGTCCGCCTCGCCGGGCGTGCGACAGAACGGGACCATGATGATGACGTTGTCCAGGCCCAGGTCGCCACGCACGCGGGCCAGGGCCCGGCACTCCAGGTCGAAGGCGGCTCGGTAGGCGGGCGAGTAGTAGCGCCGGGCCCCACGCCAGCCCAGCATCGGGTTCTCCTCCTCCGGCTCGAACTGGCGACCGCCCACCAGGTCCGCGTACTCGTTGGACTTGAAGTCCGACAGCCGCACGATGACCGGCTTGGGGTACTGCGAGGCGGCGATCCGCGCGACGCCGTGCGTGACCCGGTCCACGAAGTAGTCGGCGAGGTCGTCGTAGCCGATCGCGAGGCCCTCGATGATGTGGCGCACCTCCGGGTCGGTGACGTCGTCGAAGCGCAGCAGGGCCAGCGGGTGGACCTTGATGTGGTCGTTGATGATGAACTCCATGCGGGCCAGGCCGATCCCGTCGGCCGGCATCCGCCACCAGTTCAACGCCGCACCCGGTGACGCGAGGTTCATCATGATCTGGGTGGTGGTCTCGGGGACGTCGGTGAGGTCGATCTCCTCGGTCTCCCAGTCCAGGACCCCGTCGAACACCTTGCCGGAGTCGCCGTCGACGCACGACACCGTGACCTGCTGGCCGTCGGTGAGCAGCCGGGTGGCCTCCCCGGAGCCGACGACGGCCGTGACCCCCAGCTCACGGCTGATGATCGCCGCGTGGGCGGTGCGTCCGCCACGATCGGTCACGACGGCGGACGCCCGCGACATCAGCGGCACCCAGTCCGGGTCGGTCATCTCGGTGACCAGGACGTCACCGTCGACGAAGCGGTCCGCGTCGGCGAGGCTGGTCAGGATCTTGACCGGACCGGCGGCGACCGACGCACCGATCGCGATGCCCTCCACGATCGGGCGGTCGCTGGTGTGCAGCGCGTAGCTGCGGATCGTCTGGCCACCCTCCTGCGACTGAACCGTCTCGGGCCGCGCCTGCACGACGAACAGCTCGCCGGTGTCGCCGTCCTTGGCCCACTCGATGTCCATCGGGTGGCCGTAGTGGTCCTCGATGGCGACGGCCCACCGTGCCAGCTGCATGACCTCGTCGTCGTCGAGGACGAACGTCTCGCGCTCGCGGCGCCGGGTGTCCACGATCTTGACGGGCGCGATCTCGCCGGTCGCGTAGACCATCTTGGACTGCTTGGCACCGCGGACGTGGTCGATGATGGGATGGAGGTCGGCGTCGGCGATCCCGGGCTTGTGGACGACCCACTCGTCGGGCTCGACGCTGCCGCCGACCAGGTGCTCGCCCAGCCCCCACGACCCGTTGACCACGACGACGTCGGGGAACCCCGAGTCCGGGTCGAGGGTGAACATCACGCCGGCACACGCCGAGCCGGACCGGACCATCTTCTGGATCGTGACGGACAGGCCGACGGTCTCGGTGTCGTAGCCCTTCTCGGCGCGGTAGTGGATCGCCCGGTCGGTGAACAGCGAGGTGTAGCACCGCCGCACGGCGTGCAGGACGTCCTGTTCGCCGGTCACGTTGAGCAGGGTCTCCTGCTGGCCGGCGAAGGAGGCGTCGGGCAGGTCCTCGGCCGTGGCCGACGAGCGGATCGCGACGTCGACCTCGGGCTGGCCGTACAGCTCGCACAGGTCGGCGTAGCCGTCGAGCATGGCGGTGCGCAGGTCGTCGGGGAACTCGCCCCGACCGATCATCCGTCGGATGTTCGCCCCGACCTCGCGCAGGTCGGCCCCGTCGGACCGCAGGCGCTCCATCTCGGTGTCGATGGGCTCGCGCAGGTCGTTGTGGTCGAGGTAGTGGTCGAAGGCGGTCACCGTCACGGCGACGCCCTCGGGCACGCGCACGCCACGCTGTTTCAGCGACGACAGCATCTCGCCGAGTGAGGCGTTCTTGCCGCCCACCTCGCCGACGTCGTCCTTGCCGAACTCGGACAGTGGTCGGACGAGGTCGTTGCGCATGGTGGGTCCTGGCGGTCGGGAACCAGGCCCGGCTGGGGCCTGTCGGCGGGCCCCACCCGGACGGGCGCGGCCCCGTGGTGCTCAGTCGTCGGGTTCGACCTCGCCCTCCTCGTCGACCCAGTCCTCGTCGTCGAGGTCCTGGGTGACCAGCGACGCGATCCGCTCCATGGCGGCTTGGTCGTCGCTGGCGACGACGACCTCGTCGCCCGGACCGGCCCCCAGGGTCATGATGAAGAGTGCGGAACCGGCGTCGACCGGGTTGCCGTCCGGCTTGGCCAGCGTGACGTCGGCGTCCAGTTTCTCGGCCGCCTTGGAGATGATGTCGGCGGGACGGGCGTGCAGCCCGACGGCGGAGCCGACGGTCACGGTCGTGGAGGGCATGTCATGTCCTGGGTCACGGGGAGGAAGGGGGTCGTGTTGCAAGATAAGCGCATCGATGCCCCGCAGGGGGGCGAACGGGAGACGGATGTGACGGGAGGCGTCCGGCTGCGCGGACACGGCCGGACCCCGGTGCACGAGGCACCGGGGTCCGGCGGGTCCCTGGGTCGCGACGCCTGCACGGTCGCGACCCGGGGAACGAGGTCAGGCGGTGACGGCCCCCTCCCGGCCCAGTGACTTGGCGAAGATCACGCCGGCGGCGGTGATCACGGTGCCGATCACCAGGGCGACCAGGAACCACACGACGCCCTCGATGGCGAACAGGACGAAGATGCCCCCGTGGGGTGCACGCAACGTGGTGCTGGTGACGGCCACGATCGCGCCGGTCACGGCCGAGCCCAGCATGATCGGCGGGATGACCCGGATCGGGTCCGCGGCGGCGAACGGGATGGCGCCCTCGGTGATGAACGACGCCCCGAGCAACCACGCGGCCTTGCCGTTCTGCTGCTCGGCCGGGGTGAACACCGACGGACGCAGCACGGTGGCCAGCGCCAGCCCCAGCGGCGGGGTCATGCCGGCCGCCATCACGGCCGCCATGATCACCAGGGGTCCCGAGTCGCCCCCGGTCGCGGTCGCGGCCGCGCCCAGGCCTGCGGCGGCGAAGGTGTAGGCGGCCTTGTTGACCGGGCCGCCCATGTCGAAGGCCATCATCAGGCCCAGCACGGCACCCAGCAGCAGGGCGGAGGTGCCGGTCAGGCCACTCAGCCAGCTCTCGAGACCGGTCGTGATCGCGGCAAGCGGTGCGCCCAGGACCATGAACATGATGCCGCCGGCGATGAGGGTCGCACCGAGGGGGATCACGACGACCGGCATCAGGCCACGGGCCCACTCCGGGACCTTGAAACGGCTGATCCAGAGCGCGGCCCCACCGGCGAGCAGGCCGCCGATGAGCCCGCCCAGGAAGCCGCCACCGACGACCACGGCGACCTGGCCGACGACGAAGCCGGGGGCGATGCCGGGACGGTCGGCGATGGCGTAGGCGATGTAGCCGGCCAGGGCCGGGACCAGGAACGCGAAGGCCAGCTGGCCGAGCCGTGACAGCACGGCGCCCAGGTAGGCGGCCAGGCCGGCGTCCGGCAGGTTCCACAACGAGTTCTCGGTCGTGAAGGTGACGTTGCGGGCGACGTCGGAGCCCTCGGGGGCGGACACGATGTCGTAGCCGCCGATCAGGAAGCCGAGCGCGATCAGCAGGCCGCCGGCGGCGACGAACGGGATCATGTAGCTGACGCCGGTCATGAGCCACTTGCGCAGCTTGGTCCCGGCGCCTTCGCCCTCGGCCTCGCCGCCGCCCGCGTCGGCGTCGCCCTCGACGCGCTGGGCGTTGGGGTTGTCGGCCGCGGCCAGGGCCTCGGTCACCATGACGTCGGGCTCGTTGATGGCCCGCTTCACCCCCGACTGGATGACCGGCAGGCCCGCGAAGCGGCCGCGATCGCGCACGCCGACGTCGGCGGCGAAGATCGCGGCGTCGGCATTGCGGATGTCGTCGGCCGTCAGTGGCGTGGATCCGGACGAGCCCTGGGTCTCGACCAGGAGCTCGACCCCGGCGTCACGGGCGGCCTGTTCCAGCTTGTCGGCGGCCATGTAGGTGTGGGCGATGCCGGTGGGGCACGCCGTCACCGCGACGATCCTGCGGGCACGCTCGGCCGTTGCGGTCGCCGCCCCGGCTCCTGCGGCGGCGGCCGCGGTCGCCTCGCCCCCGTCGTCGGTCGTGGTGGCGGACCCGGCGCTGGCCTCCGCGCCGGACTGGTCGGAGGTGGCCGCCTCCTGGGGCGACACCACGTCGCGGACCAGGTCGACGATCTCCTGGTCCGTCTCGGCCGCGCGCAGGGCGGTGGTGAACTCCTCGCGCACCAGGGCACGGGCCAGGGCCGTGAGCAGCTTCATGTGGTCGGCGTCGCCCTCGGCGGGTGCGGCGATCAGGAAGACCAGGTCGGCCGGTCCGTCGCTGGCCCCGAACTCCACGGTCGGGTCGAGCCGGGCGAAGCCCAGCGAGCCGGTGGTGACGTGGGCGGAGCGGCAGTGCGGGATGGCGATCCCGCCGGGCAGGCCGGTGGCGGCCTTGCCCTCGCGTTCGAGCGCGTCGTCGACGAGGCCGTCGACGTCGGTGGCGCGTCCGGCGGCACCGAGGCGCTCGGCGAGCGCCCGGATGACGTCGGGTGGGCTGGCGCCGAGGTCGGCGTCGAGCGCCACCAGTTCGGTCGTGATGAGGGGTTCCATGGGGGCTCTCCTGGTGGTGCGGACCGGGTGGGGTGCCGGTCGTCGGCCGGTTGGGTCGTGCGGGTGGCGTGGGGCCGGGCCCTACTACTCGCCCGCCTACCGAGCCGCCTTCGACCTGGAGTGCCGGGCCCTGGCCCGCGTGCGTGGCGACCTGGGCCTGGACAACGTCATCATCATGGTCCCGTTCT
>NZ_JAHOPH010000054.1 GCF_019798055.1 Salsipaludibacter albus
GGTGACGACGGCTGGGTGCTGCGCGTCCTCGACGTCGCCAGCGGCGCGGTCGTGCACGAGGCACCGCTGGCCGACCTCGACGGGGGCCACCCGGCCGTCCCGACCGACTTCGCCGGGGTCACGGTCGCCGCCGGGGACGGGTCGGCGATGACCACGGACGGCGGGGGGTCCTCCAGCAGGAGGTCGGCAAGCACCCAGCCACCGGCACCCACGAGTGCGAGCACCGCGGCGACGGCCCCCACACGGGTCCAGGTCTCGCGGCGGCGCCCACGCGCCACCACGGCGTCGAGGTCGCCGGGCGGGACGTCGAGGTCGCCACCCCGATCGGCCAGGTGGTCGGACAGTTCGCGGGACAGGTCGTCGGTCATCGGTGGTCCTCCAGCGACGTGCGAAGGGAGTCGAGTGCGCGGGCGAGGCGGCTCTTGACGGTGCCCTCGGGGACACCGAGGGCGGTCGCCGTCTCGGCGACGGAGAACCCCGCGTGGAGCCGCAGCACCACGACCTCGTGGAGCTTGTCGGACAGGGACGCGAGCGCCGGCGCGAGCTGGTCGGCGTCGTCGACCCGACCCTGCCCGCCCGGGACGCCTCGGTCTGGCAGGTCGACGCGGGCGATCCGACGCCGGCGTCGGTGCCACGAGGTGGCCCAGTTGCGGGCCACGCGGTAGACCCAGGCACCCGCGTCCCCGTGGTCGTCCAGCTCCTCCCATCGCTGCCATGCCCGCGACATCGCCACGTCCACGGCCTCGGCGGCCAGGTCGACACTGCCCACCTGCAGGGCGAGCGTGCGCACGAGCCGGTCGCGCTCGTCGCACCAGAAGTCCTCGAACGCGACCGTGGGGGTCGCCTCGGGGACGTCGTCGGCAGGCGCGATGACGGTCGGCGGGACCTGCCGGTCGGGGGCGGGGGAGTCCACCGTGTCCAAGCTCGTGCTCGCTGGTCGATGCATCGGGCGTCCAATGGTGGCGACGGGCTGGCGGGGGTGCCCGGAGGCGCTGCACCTCGACCGGTCCACGCCCGGGGGCGGCTCGTGGTTCCCCGGCGACGACGCGACGTGCGTTCGGCGCGCATGCAGTGGTGGTCCCGGCGGCGGTCGAGGCCCGTCCCGTGCGCCGTACGCTGGCCGATCCAGCCATCCGCCGTGCCCGAAAGACCCAGCCCATGGCCGACCGCTACACCTCACGGATCGCCCTCGTCGTCGACGCCCCCGTGCACGTGGGCGACGTCGTCCAGGCCGCGATCGCTGCCGGCGACATCGACCGATCCCGACCCGTCCGGGACGTCGCCGAGGCGGCCGAGGTCAACTGGGGCGGACGCATGGCCAAGGCGGTCGTCCGGCGCCTCGCCGAGGACGGGCGGGACCTCGTGCGGGTCGAGGCCTACATCGGTGGCGACGGCGTCGTGAACGGTCTCCAGCGGCAGGCACAGCTGCTGCAGGGGCTGGCCCGCCAGTTGCGCGGCAGCGTGGAGGGCGTCGTCGACCTGTCGGCCCGCACCGACCGCGACATGGCCTGGGTCAACCGGGTCGCCATCGGGGCCGTCGACCGCGACGACGCGATCGTGGTGGTCGACGAGGGCGAGGGCACCCACTGGGTGTTCAGCCACGGGGCGGCACGGTTCGACGTCCCGGACCTCGAGCTGTACGGCCTCGACCGGGGTCAGCTGGCCGGTGCCGACGAGGTGATCGGGCATCTCCACGACCAACTGCTTGCCCGGGGGCTGAAGCGCGCCGACCTCGCCCTGCCGTCGGGCACGCCCGTCTACCTCGTCCCGGTGCTGGAGGCCTGGAAGGACCTGCCGATGGACTGGCCGGGCATCGGCCGGGCGGGGGAGGACCGCGGACCGGGCCTCGACGGGCCGCGCGCGACGTTGTCGGTCATGCACAAGCCGCGCTTCGGGCGGTACCGAACCGATTTCGCGGGCGTGCTGGCCGAGCTCTGACCGACTACGAGTCCGTCGGCCCCGCCGCCACGATCTCGCCCCGCAGGACGCTGTCGCTGGAGTGGGTCGGGTCGCCGTCGACCGGCTCCACCGAGACGTCCAGCAACGGCCAGTCCCCGACCTCGACCGCGGCCGGGACGACGAACGACCCCTGGTCCTCGACGGGGCCGAGGCTGACCAGGCGACCCGCGTCGGCGTCGAGCAGCCACAGTTCGTAGAAGCTGTCGTCCGGGGCGGCCGGGAGCGAGGCCAGGTCGACCTCGATGCGGGTCTGTCCGCCGTCGGTGACGATCGTCCCGTCGACCTCCTGGGCGCGGTCGTCGAGCGCGTCCAGGGCGAAGGTCGCGACGGTGTCGGGCGACGGGTCGCTCGTGACCAGGATCGAGCCCGCGACGGCCACGACCAGGACGGCTGCCGCGGCCAGGGCGGCCACCCAGCCGGACCGGCGACGTCGCCGGGCGGTCGCGAGGTCCACGACCTCGGCGTCCTCGGACAGGGTCGCGTCCGTCCGGTCGGGGCCGTTGGGGACGGGGTCCGCGCCGGTCGAGGCCGACGTTGGCGGGACCAGCGTGTCGACCGCACCGGTCCCGTGGTCGTCCGGTCGCGCGGAGGTGTCGTGGTCGTCGAACGCGGCAGCGGCGATGCCGTCCCACAGCGATGCCACGTGGGTGCGGTCGGTGTCCCCGAGGACCGCGTGACCACGTCGGGCCATCGCCAGCAGTTCGGCGTCCGAGGGGTCCGTGTGCGGCTCGTCCGGGCGTGGCTGGTCAGCCATGTGGCGGTCATCGCTGGTCATGGCTCACCTCCAACAGGGTGCGCAGCCGCTGCAGTCCACGGCGTTGGTGACTCTTGACGGTTCCCAGTGGCAGGTCCAGCCGCGTCGCGACCTCGGCCTGGGTCAGGCCCTCCCAGTACGACAGCTCCAACGACAGGCGGTGGGCCTCGGGGAGTTCGGCCAGCGCGTGGGCGACGAGGACCTCGTCGGCCAGTGCGTCGGCGTGGTCCTCGACCGGAAGGTCGTGTCCGGCGTCGGCCGGGTCCGTCGGCACCTCGCGGGCGCCACGGAACGACCGGTTGGTCGTGTTGCGCGCGATGCCCACCAGCCAGGCCGGCAGGACGCCGCGGGACGGGTCGAAGTTCGCCCGGGAGCGCCATGCGGCGATGAACACCTGTTGGGTCAGGTCGTCGGCCGCGTCGACGTCGGCCCAGCGCGTGCACAGTGCGTGGATCATGTCGCCCCACCGGGCGAACGCGTCGGCCAGGGCGTCCGGCTCGCCGGCGACCAGCGCATGGGCGACCCTGCGCTCCTCGGGGTCGTGCTCGGCATCGGTGTCCCGATCGTCGGCCACATCGTGGTCCGAGACCGGGACGGCGGCGGATTGGCGGTGCGCGTCGTGCGCCGGCCGAGACCCGGACGCCCGGTCGGGGCGTCCGGGGTCGTCGGACGGGCGGGACGGCGCAGGGCCGATGGCGGTCCTCCCCGGGGGCGTCGTGCCCGCGTCGCACGGCTGAGGGCGGCGACGGCGGTCGGCGGATCGGTCTGGGGCCGAAGGATAGGCCCTGTCAGATCGGCTGTGCGACCACCACGACGTTGGAGCGGTAGGAGCGGACGGTGCCATCGAACTCACCTCCGCAGGTCACCAGGACGAGTCGGGTCGGACCGGAGCGTCGGAACAGGTCGCTGGTCTCGAGCGCGGACTTGTCCACCAGTTCGCGTCCGGTGACCTCCCAGGCACTCGTCGAGCCGTCGTCGGCCTCCACCTCGACCCGGTCACCCACGGCCAGGTCGACCAGGCGGTGGAAGGCCCCGAGGCCCTGTTCGCGGTCGTCGACGTGGCCGGCGATGACGATGTTGCCGGCCTGGCCGGGTGCCGGCCCGTGGCGGTACCAGCCGGCGTCGTCGACGTCCTCGGGCACCTCCATCAGGCCGTCGTCGTCGACCCCGACGTGCTCGACCGCGACGTCCAGGTCGAGCGCCGGAAGGCGCAGTCGGGTCGGCGGCGAGACGGACTCGGGCTGCCAGTCACCGATCCGCGCGGACCGGGTGCCCACCTCGACGGCCGGGGTCGGGGCCGCCGTGGGGGTGGCACCCGTCGACCGGTCGGCCGCGCCGGGTGCGGTCGGGGACCAGTCGGTGGACGCTGCGTCGTCCGAGGGACTCGGCGAGGCCGCGGCCGGTGTCGACGAGACGGCGGCTGGCGTCGGTCCGGCCAGGACGACCTCGCCGACGTCGTCCGGGCCGTCGTCCAGCACCAGCAGGAGGGCGGCGACCAGCGATGCCACACCCGCGATGGCGGCGAGGACCCTGCTGGTCATGGTGGTCGTTCCTCCGGTGGGCGGGGCGTCGGACGGTCGTGCGTCACTGCGTGGTGCGTCGCTGCGTGGTGCGGGGTGCACCCGGTGCCGGGGGGAGGGGGGTTGGTCGTCCAGGGTCACGGGCGCGGGTGCACGGTGAGTGTGTCGGATCGGGTGCGGGAAGAAGAAACCGCCGCGACCGGGGGTGGGGCCCGGCCGCGGCGGTCGAGAGGAGGTCGGGACGCGCGGGGTGTTGTCCCGACCCCCTCCACGCGTGGGGGCTCAGGCCTTGGACTCGACCGTCCGGCGACGCGCGGCGAAGCCGAGCGCGGCCAGTCCGGACAGGCCCAGGGCGATCGCCAGGGGGCTCACGCCACCGTCATCGACCAGCCCAGCGGTACCGGCGGGCACGCCCTCCGGGTCGTCGTGGAGGCCGTCGATCGTCTGCACGAGCACCTCGAAGGTCTCGTCGTCGAGGCTTCCGGTGGCGTAGGCGATGGTGTTGACGCCCTCGGCGAGCGTGGTGCCCGGCAGCGCGGCGACCTCGGTGTCGGTCCCGGCCGCGTTGATGGCCAGGTCGTAGTCACCGGCGGGGACGTCGGCCACGGCCTCGTCCGGGTTCGCGAGTCCCTCGATCAGGGCGTCGCCACCGGCGAGGATGTCGACCGCGGGTGCGGCGGCGGTGTGGCGCACGGTGACGCGGGCGTTGCCGGCGTCGATCGTGGACGTGTCGTTGACGAACAGCGACACCATGGGCTCGCCGCCCTCGTTGAGGTGCGCGACGGCCGAGACGTTGGCGCCGGCCTCGAGCGTGGCGTCGGCCGACAGGATCGGCTCGCTGTTGTCGGAGGCGTCCGGCGCGGTCAGGTCGAAGGTGTAGTCACCCTCGGGGAGGTCCAGCGGGTCGGTGACGGTCCCGGGTGCGAAGTCGTCCAGGGTCAACTCGTCGTTGACGTAGACGTCGACGGGGGTGTCGGGGATGCCGTGGACGACGGTGACCGTGCCGGTGTGGCCGTCGGCGGAGGCCGCCGTTGGCACGAGCAGCAGCCCGGCCGCGGCGGCGGCGGTCGCGATCTTTGACAGTGTGCGCATCGTGAAGATCCTTGGCGGTCGTGTTGCATGCCGTTGTCCCGGCATGTCACTTCCACTTGCCGGTGGACCTCCCATTTGGATGCAGGTGCAACTACTTCGTGCGCTCAACGCACGCGACGGGACGGAGGCGCCTCAGCCCGGGAGGCGGAAGCGGCGCGGCGTGGTGGCGGTGTCGTCGGTGGCGAGGTCGGCCAGCAGCTGGCCGATCCGCGGGACGAACTTGAACCCGTGGCCCGAGAAGCCGGCGCCCACCACCAGGCGACCCGCCCGGTCGAGCACGAAGTCGGTGCTGGGCGTGGTGGTGTACAGGCAGCGCTCGGGCGCGGCGCTGTCGGGATCGATCCCGGGCACCCATCGACGGGCGTAGGCGACCACCCGGGCCAACCGGTCCGGGTCGATGTCGGGGGCTCCCCAGTCCGGCGTGGCGCCGGCCCGGTCCGGGACCGGGGCCGTGGGTCCGACCACCTCGCCGGTGTGGTGCTCGCCCAGCTTGATCCGGCCGTCGGGGGTCGGCAGGCCGTAGCCCCACACCGGCTCGCCGGCCCCGGACGTCTGCGGTGGCCCGTCGTGGGAGTAGTGGATGAACGACGGCCATGGCTCGGCGTCCTCGGCACCGGTCGTGGCGACCGTCGGGGCGAAGTGGACCGGTTGCTCGCGGGTGACGACCATCGTCGGCAGCGACACGTGGCCGGACAGCAGCCCGGGGGCCCAGGCGCCGCCCGTGACCACGACGGTGCGGGCGACCACCCGGTCCGTCGTCGCGCCGTCGCCCCGGGGTTCGAGGTCGACGACGACGTGGTCGTCGCCCGGCGCGAGGCCGGCGACCCCGCGCCCGTGGTGGATGGCGGCGCCGTGTCCGGCTGCCAGCTCCGTGAGGGCACGGACGGTCTCGGTGGCGTCGGTGGTGCCGCCGTCGGGATGGAACACGGCCGCCCGGTCCACGACCAGCCCGGGCCAGCGTCGGGACGCCTCGGCCGGCGACAGCGTCTCGTGGGCGACGCCGGCGGCGGCGAGCTGGCGGGCGATCTCGGCGACGACCGCGGGTTCGCCGTGGTCGAGCTCGCCCATGCGATGGCGCAGGTGTCGGCCGGACTCGGCCTCGAGCCGGTCCCACAGGGGCAGGGCGGCGCGGGCCAGCGCCAGGTAGTCGGCATCCGGGTACGCCAGTCGGAAGATCCGGGCGTTGCCGTGCGAGCTGCCGTGGGGGTGGCCCGGGCCGAACCGGTCGAACACCACGACGTCGTGGCCACGGGCCGCGAGGTGCCACGCCGTGGACGCGCCCATCGCGCCACCGCCCACGACGACGACCTCGACCTCGGTGGTGGCGCTCACCGGTCGTCGTCGCCCAGGGCCCATTCCGTGTCGTAGGACTCGTCGGGGTCCATGACCCACTCGCCCTCGTCGCCCTCGGGTCGGTGGTCGCCCGCCAGTTCGCGCAGGCGCAGGGCGCCCTCCTCGGGGCCCAGGGCCAGCAGCCGGTCGCCCGCACGGATCGCGCGCCGGCTGCGTGGTCGGTAGATCCAGTGCCCGCCCCGGTCGATGGCCAGGATCTCCATCCCGGTGTTGGTGTGGACCTGGTGGTCACCGAGGCTCGCGCCGTCCAGTGCCGAGCCGGCCGCCACGAAGGCGTCTGCGGTGATCTCGTCGGTCTCGCTCAGGGCCGCGGCGATGATCGGGTGCGGGGCGTCGTCGGTCTCGATCACCCGGGTCATGGACTGGGCCGAGTCCACGATCCGCTCGGAGGCAGCGGCGATGTGGAGCAGGCCCCGCAGGGCGGCGGGGTCCTCCAGGTCGCGCGCCGCACGCAGGACCCAGCCCTCGAGACCGTGGAAGAGGTCGTCACTGGCGTCCTCGATCGCGCTGACCTCGGCCGCCAACGAGCGGTCGCGCAGCAGGATCGCGGCGTAGGCCAGGCCGACCGCCACCTCCGAGACGTTCTTGAGCTCCACGACCAGGTCGACCGCCCGGTCGAGGTCGGTCAGGCGATCGTCGTCGGTCGGCTCGGTGACGCCCCGCGGGGGGACGCCGGCCAGTTCGCGCAGGGCGTCCATGCCCTCCTCGGGCCCCTGCAGGAACAGCACGTCACCCGTGCGCAGGACCTCCTCGGGGTCCAGCCCGTAGACCCAGTCGACGTCGCGCCGCAGGGCGATCAGCCACATCCCGGTGCGTGCCGGCAGCTCGAGCTCGCGCAGGCTGGAGCCTGCCAGCTGGTTGCCGTCCCGGATCCGGATGCGTCCGGTCACCTCCTCGGCGTAGCGCAGGTCGTCACGCAGCTGGGGCGGCACGCCGATGTCCTTGAGCTGGACCCGGGCGATGTCCTCGGCGGAGTCCGCGATGCCCTCGATCGACATCGCCAGGCCGAGCACGCCGGCCAGGGCGTCCGCGTCGGCCGGCGTGCGGGCGGCCAGCATGCAGGTCACCCGCAACTCGTCGAGCGAGTCGTCGATCCGGTCCTCCAGGCGCAGCACCTCCCGGGCCATGGAGTCGTCGCCGAAGAACACGGCGGCGTAGGCCAGGTCGACCATCAGCTCCGCGGCGTCCTTGGCGGCCACCAGCAGTTCCTTGACGGTGCGTCGTGGTTGCATCATCCAACTCCCATCAGCGAGATGGCGCCCACCAGGCACAGGATGCCAAACAGGTCCATGCATGCCGTGACGATCGGGATCCCGTGGTTGTCGGGATCCAGTCCGAACCGGAACGTGGCCACGGCCGCCGCGTAGGCGACCACGGCGACGACCATGGTGGCGAACAGGCCACCGAGCAGGCTGGTCGCGACCAGCGACAGGGCGCTGGGTGGTGACAGGCCGGCCAGCGTGGCCGCCAGCCAGCCCACGCCTCCCACGCCGACGAACGCCCCGAGGGCGAGCAGGAACGTCAGCGAGATGTCCAGGCCCGCCAGCGCCGAGGGCCACGTGCGTGGCGCGAGCAGCCCGACGTGCAACTTGGACGCCAGCCGGGACGACAGCATGCCGCCCAGCGAGCCACAGGCGGCGGCGAACGGCGGGATCAGCACCAGCAGGGCGGGATTGGACAGCAGGGTGTCCAGTCGTGCGTCCATCACGATGCCGGCGACCACCTGCAGGCTGACGGCCACGCTCAGCACGACCAGTGACTCGCGCACGATCCGCCGGACCATGTCGTCGCCGTCCCGCACGCCCAGGACCGCGGCCACGACGGCGGCGACCAGGCCGACCGCACCGATCGCGGCCGGGACCCAGCCGATCGGCACCAGCAACGTGGCCAGCAGCAGGGCAGGCAGGGTGACCAGGTCGCCGGTGGCGGTGATCACGGGGGCCCCCACGTCGTCCATCGACCATCCGCGGACGCGGGACTGGCGCGCCACCACCACCGTGACGGCCAGCAGGACCGCCGAGGCGAGCAGGCCGCCGACGACCGACACCGCCACGAGGTCCAGCAGGGGCATCACCGGCCGACCGACGACGACCGACGCGGCCCATGCCAGGGCGCCCGCCTCCGCGGCGGTCGACACGGTCAGGAGGGTGGCGGCCCGGACCTGGCGACCCAGGAACGAGTCGCGGGTGGTCTCGGGTCCCATCTCGCCGGTGAGGATGCCGGTGCCCAGCCGTGCCGCGAGGGCCCCGAAGATCGACCCGCGCATCCCGATCGCCGCCGGGATCAGGACCAACAGGCCCGGGTTGGCGGCCAGCGCCTCGTTGGCGCCACCCAGCACCGTCCCGGCGATCAGGGTCGCGGCCAGCCCCACGACCAGTGCGGACGACGACGCCCGGATGGAGGCGGCCTCGCGGGCCCAGTAGCGGGCCACCTCCGCGGCCGGCAGTCCCAGTGCACGCAGCACGCGCAGGACCGGTTCCGGGAGGTGGGGACGCAACGACGCGGAGCTCGGGAGGCGTGGACGAACCATGTCGCGACCTCCTCTCCCGGCGGGCAGGCACCGCCGGGTGGGAGCGGTGGCGCCGGGGTCGAGCCTAGGGCCACCGGGCCACGCGGCCGACCCGGGCGGACCCCGCCGCCGGACGCCGTCGCACCCCGGTCGCAGGTGCGTCCCCGGGGCCGGGCGGCAGACGGCCCGGCGGTACGATCCCGCCCATGACTGACTACACCCCACCCCTGCGTGACATCCGCTTCGTCCTGGACCACGTCGTGGACCTCGACCGGCTCGCGACGCTGGACGACTACGCCCACGTGGACGGCGACCTCGTGATGGGCCTGCTGGACGAGGCCGGGCGCTTCACGGCGTCGGCGCTCGCGCCGGCCAACCGGGACGGCGACACGATCGGCGCCACGCTCCACGACGGCGAGGTCACGACGCCGGACAGCTGGAAGAAGGCCTACGACGACTACGTCGCGGCGGGGTGGGGCGCACTGCAGCACCCGGCCGCCTACGGGGGCGGTGACTTCCCGCTGGTGGTCGCCAACGCCTTCAAGGAGATGATGACCGCGGCCAACATGGCCTTCGCGCTCGGACCCCTGCTGACCACCGGTGCGGTGTACGCGATGCTCCACCACGCCTCCGACGAGCTCCAGCAGACCTGGCTGCCACGGATGGTCTCGGGGGAGTGGGCCGGGACGATGAACCTCACCGAGCCGCAGGCAGGCTCCGACGTCGGGGCGCTGACGACCCGGGCCGAGCGGGTCGAGGACGGCACCTACCGGATCACCGGCCAGAAGATCTACATCACCTACGGCGAGCACGACCTCACGGACCAGATCGTCCACCTGGTCCTGGCCCGGCTCCCCGACGCGCCCGAGGGCACCAAGGGCATCTCGCTGTTCCTGGTGCCGAAGTTCCTGCTGGACGAGGACGGCCAGCCCGCCGAGCGCAACGACGTCACCTGCGTGTCGATCGAGCACAAGGTCGGCATTCACGCGTCGCCCACCTGCGTCATGGCCTACGGCGAGGACGGCGACGGCGCGGTCGGCTGGCTCGTCGGCGAGGAGCACGACGGCATGCGGGCGATGTTCACGATGATGAACGACGCACGCCTGCAGGTCGGGCTCCAGGGCCTGGCGATCGCCGAGCGCGCCCACCAGCAGGCCGCCGACTACGCCCGCGAGCGACGCCAGGGCACCGCCCCGGGTGCCGAGCGCGGGACCCAGTCCCCGATCGTCGACCACCCCGACGTGCGCCGGATGCTGCTGGACAGCAAGGCCCGCATCGAGGCCATGCGGGTGCTGACCTACGCCAACGCGATGGCGATCGACCTCGCCGACGCGCTGGACGGGGACGAGGCGGCGCACTGGCAGAAGGTCGCCGACCTCTACACCCCCTTGTCGAAGGCCTGGTGCACCGACCTGGGTGTCGAGGTGGCCTCCACGGCCATCCAGGTGCACGGCGGCATGGGCTACGTCGAGGAGACCGGGGTCGCCCAGCACTGGCGCGACGCCAGGATCGCACCGATCTACGAGGGCACCAACGGCATCCAGGCGCTCGACCTGGTCGGGCGCAAGCTGGGCTACGACGGTGGCGAGTTCGTCCCGAGCCACCTCGCCTCGCTGCGCGACGACGTCGCCGACGACCGCGACGAGCTCGCGTCGACGATGGCCGGCGTGGCGGCCGGCCTCGACGTGCTCGAGGAGACCACCACGTGGCTGCTCGAGCACCGCGCCGACCTGCGGGACGTGTTCGCGGGCGCGACGCCGTACCTGCGCCTGTTCGCGACCGTCGTGGCCGGCACCCTGCTCGCACGGGGTGCCTCCGCAGCCCTGGACCAGGTCGAGGCGGGTGTCGACGTGGACTTCCACCGGGCCAAGCTGACCACCGCGCGCTACTTCGCCGAGCAGGTGGTCCCCGAGGTCCACGCCCTGGCCCCCCGGGTCACGGCGACCGCCCGGGACCTGTTCGCCCTCGACCCGGACCAGCTGGGCTGATCGCGACCCGGGCCGAGGCACGGCCCGCCGCACCCGCCCGAACCCGCCCACCGCCCGACCTCGTCCGCCCGTCCCATCCCGTCCCCGACCGCGCCCGCTCGCGAACTCCCGGAATCCCGCCGTGTCCGATCCCTCCGTGTTCCGCTCCGTGCGACGGCCCGACCGTCGCCGGGTGCACCTGGCCGGGCGCCTCGTCCGCATCCTCGTGGTCGTGGCGATCCTCGTGGTGCTCGGGGTCGCGGGCTGGCTCCTGTGGCGCACGACCAACGCCCTGGAGCCACTGGAGTTGCAGACGTTCGTCCTCAACGAGACCGATCCGGACGCCCTGACCGACTCGGTGCCCGGGACCTCGACGACGCTGGTCGTGGGCGTGGACCGCCGCCAGGCGCCACCGGAGGACCTCGCCGGGTCCGATGCCGATCCGCGGGGGATGGCGCTGACCCCGGCGGTCATGCTGCTGCAGACGTCGCCGGAGCGTCCGGGGACGGCGGTCGTCACCTTCCCGGCCAACCTGGCGGTCGATCCGCCGGGGGTGGTCGGCCAGACCAGCCTGGACCGGGTCCAGGCCCTGGGAGGCCCGGACCTGCTGCTGGCCACCGTCCAGGACGCCACCGGCATGCCGATCGACCACTACGTCGAGGTCGACCTCGCGGGGGTGGTCGACGTCGTCGACGCGGTGGGCGGCGTGGAGGTGTGCCTGGACGACGTCGTGCTCGGGCCCGAGCCGTCGGCCGGGGGAGCGGGCGCGAGCGCGGCCCCCACGGCCGGCGCCACGCCGACGCCGACTGTCCCGGCCACCGAC
>NZ_JAHOPH010000055.1 GCF_019798055.1 Salsipaludibacter albus
TGGAGGCCACGACGCGCCCTGCGCCTGTCGGTGCTGGCCCACGGGCACCGCCCCGACGTGGGCCTGCGACTGCTCGTGGCCGGGGACGTGTGCGCGGACGTCGAGTTCTGGCTCGAGGACGTGGGCCTCGAAGAAGCGTTCCTGCTCCCACCGGCGCACCCCCCACTCCAGGGCGTCCTCGACACTGTCGGGCTCGATCTCGACGGTGAGCTCGCGGACGTCGGTGTCGCGGGGCAGCGGTCGACCGGTCCGGTCCCGTGGTCGGGCGTTCTCGGGGCGGCCGTGCTCGTCGCGGTCCCGGCGACGGGGCCGCGACGTGGCGGGGGCAGGGTCGGATCGGTCAGCGATGGGGGCCATGCGCGCAGCGTAACGTCGGGCCCAGACCAGCCGTCCGCGGGAGCCACCATGCCGGAACTGCCCGAGGTCGAGTCCGTCCGTCGACAGCTCGACCCCCTCCTGGCCGGCCGGGTCGTCGAGCGGACCTGGTTCGACGACCATCCCGCGCATCGCTTCCACGCGATCGGCGACCTCGACGGCCAGCGGCTGGTGCGGGTCGACCGACGTGGCAAGTACCTGGTCTGCCCCCTGGCCCCCGGGCCTCACGCGGCGGTCGCCCTCCCCCGGGACACGATGCTGGTCCTGCACCTCGGGATGACCGGGTCGTTCCGCCTGCGCGGGCCTGGGGACCCCACCGATCCCCACGTGCGCTTCCAGGCCTGGCTCGACGACGACCGGCGCCTGGACTTCCGGGACCCCCGGCGGTTCGGGCGGGTCTCGGTCGTGCGGCCGGACGAGGTGGCCGAGGTGGTCCCGACCCTCGCCCGCCTGGGCCCGGAGCCGCTGTCGGACGACTTCACGCTCGACGGGTTCGCGGCGGACCTGGCCGCGACCCGCTCCCCGGTCAAGGTCGCACTGCTCAACCAGCGACTGGTGGCCGGCGTCGGCAACATCTACGCCGACGAGGCGTTGTGGCGGGCCCGGATCAACCCCCACGCCCGGCGCGTCGGCCGGGACCGGGCGGCCCGGCTGCACCGCGCCGTGCGCGACGTCCTGGCAGAGGCCATCAGCCGCGAGGGCACCACCTTCCGGGACTACCAGATGGTCAACGGCCAGTCGGGTCGCAACGCCGACTTCCTGCAGGCCTACGGACAGGCCGAGCTGCCGTGCCAACGCTGCGGGACCCCGATGTCCCACGTCGTCCTGGGCGGACGTGGCACGACCTACTGCCGGACCTGCCAGACCTGAGCTGACCGGGTGCCGGGCTGGACCCGGTCGCACCCGTGCGGTACCCCTGTGCGAACTGGTGTTCGACCGAACAGGTGTTCTGCATGCACAGGGGTCCCCGACCACGTCCGGCTGCCCGCGAACCACGACAGCTCACCCTCGGGGACTCCCCCGCCCTGTTCGACACGACGTTCGCGGTCCTCGACCTCGAGACCACCGGGCTGTCCCCCGACCGGGACCGCATCACCGAGGTCGGGGTGGTCAAGGCGTGCCGGGGCGAAGTCCTCGGCGAGTTCGCCACCCTGGTCCACCCCGGCTGTGCGATCCCGGCCTCGATCACCGCCGTCACCGGGATCACCGACGGGATGGTCGCCGGGCACCCCCCGATCGAGGCCGTGCTGCCCACGCTGCTCGAGTTCCTGGGGACCGACACCGTGCTCGTGGCCCACAACGCCTCGTTCGACACCCGGTTCCTGGCCGCAGCGCTGGCGCGCCACGGCTACCCCGGGCTCGGGCTGGAGGTCGTGGACACGGTCGCGGTGGCCCGGCGGGTCCTGCGCGACGAGGTCCGCGGACTGCGCCTGTCCCGGCTCGCCCAGCACTTCCGCTCACCGATCATGCCCGACCACCGCGCCCTGACCGACGCGCGGGCGACCCTGCACGTCCTGCACGGCCTGATCGAGCGGGTCGGCGCACTGGGGGCGACGACCCTGGCGGACCTGCAGGCCTACACCCGCTCCACGTCCGACAAGGCGTTCCGCAAGGTCTCGCTGGTGGCCGACGCCCCGTCCGAGCCCGGCGTCTACACCTTCCTCGGCCCGGACGGCGAGGTGCTCTACGTCGGCACCACCGGTGACCTGCGCACGCGGCTGCGTCGCTACTTCGGGGGCGATCGCCGCCGCCGCATCGCCGACCTGGTGCGCGACACCGAGCGGGTGACCTGGACGGTGACGTCCTCGGCGGTCGAGGCCAACGTCCGCGAGGTGCGCGCCATCGCCCGGCACGCGCCCCGCTACAACCGGCGCTCGAAGTTCCCGGACCGCGAGGTGCACCTCAAGCTGACCGCCGAGGCCTTCCCACGACTGTCGATCGTGTCGTCCCCGCGCGACGACGGGGCCCACTACCTGGGTCCCGTGGGCCGCCGCGCCCGGGCCCAGCGACTGGTCGACGCGATCCACGACGTGTCGCCCGTGCGCCAGTGCACGACCCGGCTCCGGGTGGCCCAGGACCATGCCACCTGCGTCCTCAAGGACCTGGGCCGGTGCCAGTCACCCTGTGACGGGACCATCTCGCGGGAGGAGTACGCAGCGACCGCCGACGAGGTGGCGAGGTGGCTGGCAGGCGATCCCACGGACCTGCTGGCCCGGCTGCGGGCCCGGATGGACGACCTCGCGACCGAGCACCGGTTCGAGGACGCCGCCACGGCCCGCCGACGACTCGCACTGGTGGCGACGACCCTCGACCGGGCCCGCCGTGCCCGGGCGCTGTGTGACGTGCCCGAACTGGTCGTGGGGCGACGCCGGGGCAACGAGCGCGAGGTCGTGCGCATCGTGCACGGTCGGCTGGCGGCCGCGGCCCGGGTGCCGGCCCACGACGACGCCCGTTCGATCACCGCGCTGCTGCGGACGCAGTCCGCACCCGTGGCGCCGGAGGTGACCGACGCCGAGCGCGAGGAGGTCGACCTGCTGCTGGCGCACGTGGAGGATCCGGCTGTCCACCTCGTGTTCGTCGACGGTTCCTGGGCTCATCCCGTCCTCGGTGGGCGTGCCGTCGGCGAGGTCCTGGCGGTCACCCGACCGCTCGCCCGGCGACTGCGACGCGACCGTCAACTGCTGTCACGCACCAAGGTCGCGGTGCGCGACGCGGCCTGACGGCCGACCCCACCTCAGCGTGGTCGGTCCCCCGTCTGGGTACGTTCCACCATCGTTCGGCCGGACGGGAGGGACCGCCGTGGGTGAGTTCGTCGTGCTCGACACGACCTCCCCACCGACGGTCCGGACGATCGACGGGTCTGCGGGGACCACCGGGATCCGTGGCCGCCCCGGCGTCGCCCCGCGGCACCGCCCATGACGTGTCCGCAGTGTGGTGGCACGTGGGACTATCCTGCCCGCCCGTGCCCGCACTGTGGTGCGCAGCCGCAGGACGCCCCCGACGCCGCACCTGCCGACCCGGCGTTGCTGCTGCCGTCCGGGGCTGCCGGAGGACTGCTGGTCGTCGTCCTCGCCGCGCTGCTCTTCGCCGGTGTCTGGTGGGGGTTCGACCGGCTCACGACGGACGCCGCGGCGTCCCGGGCCACGGCCCCGACCGCCGTGCCGTCGCCCCCCGCCGTCGCCGCCCGGGTGTCGCCCACGCCCTCGCCGATGGCGACCGACCCGGCGCCGGAGCCGGAGCCCACCGTCGACCCCGCCCGGGCGTGGGACCCGGTCCTGCAGCAGACCGCCGACGCCCTGGTGACCGTGGCGGCCACGTCCTGCGACGCGACCACCGTGATGGGTGCCGGGTTCACGGTCGCACCACGGCGCATCGTCACGGCCGCCCACCTCCTGGGCGACGCCTCGGCCGTCGAGGTGCGGCGCGGGGACCGGGCCCAGCCGGCCCGGGTGCTGGCCCGCGACGCGGACGCCGACCTCGCCCTGCTCGCGCTGGACGATTCGCTCGGCGATGCGACGCTGGCCCTGGTGGACCGGCCCGTCGCGATCGGCCAGCGGGTGGCCCCGGCCACCCTCGGTGCGGACGGAGCGTCCGTCGTGCCGGCCACCGTGTCCGGAGTCGACGTGACCGTGGTCACCCGCCGCGGGACCCTGCCCGGGATCCTGCGCACGGATGCACGGGTGGACGGCGCGCTCGCGGGCGCGCCCCTGCTGGCACCGTCCGGGCGGGTCGCCGGCGTGGTCCTGGCCGACCACGTCACCTCGGCAGTCGGTGACCTCGGGTTCGCGGTCCCGGCCTCGGTGCTCGCCCAGCGGCTGGAGGCCTGGGCCAGCACCCGTCCCACGCCGCTGGTCGCGTGCCCGACCGCGGCACCGTCCCCCATGCCCGCGCCCGAGCCCCGGACCGAGGGTGGCTGGATCGCGGTCCTCGAGTCGCTCCCGGTCGAGCAGTTCGACCGCGCCGACGCCGATCGCCGCGCCCGGGCCTACGCCGGACGGATCGACGACCGGACCCGGGTGCTGCGCTCGACGGACTGGCCGACGCTCAACCCCGGGTACTGGGTGGTGTGGACCGGCACCCACCCCAGCCGCGACGCCGCCCGGGCCGCCTGCGCGGAGTACGGCTCCGGCGCTCCCGTCTGCTACCCACGCGAGGCACGCCGCCCGCGCCGCTAGAGAACCGCCGAGCCCGGTGGCAACGTCACGTCGGTGTCCAGCAGGGACACTCGTCCGTCGGCGTGCAGCCCGCCCAGGACCAGGAACTGGCTGGTGAACCCGGCGATGCGCTTGTCGGGGAGGTTGACCGCCCCCACGACCATCCGCCCGACCAGCTCGTCGCGGTCGTGGTCGGTCAGCTGCGCGGACGTCTGCAGGGTGCCGACGTGCGGGCCGAAGTCCACGGTCAGCTTCCAGGCCGGCTTGCGGGCCTCGGGGAAGTCGTCCACGGCCACCACCCGGCCGATCCGGAGGTCCAGGGCGAAGAAGTCGGTCGCGTCGACCTCGGGCTTGGCGGGCAGGTCGGCCGGGTCGTACGGACGGGCGGCGGGGTCGATCGTGTGTCCGGTCACGCCCGCAGCTCCTGCGACCGCACCACCCACCGGTCCAGCAGGTCGAGCGCGTCCCCGGCGACCAGCACCTCGCGAGCTCGCACGACGCCGGCGGCGATGTCCTCCACGACGTCGGCGGCGTACAGGGCCGCACCGGCGTTGAGCGCGACCAGGTCGGCCGGCGGGCCCGGCTCCCCGCCCAGGACGGACCGGGCGATGGCCGCGTTGCGGGTGGCGTCTCCACCCACCAGGTCGCCGAGCTCGGCCCGGTCCACCCCGACGTCGAGCGGGTCGAACGTCGAGGCGGTGACCGTCCCGTCGCGCACCTCCCAGACCTCGCTCGGCCCGGTGGTGGTGAGCTCGTCCAGGCCGTCGGTGCCCCGGAAGACCAGCACGTGCACCTTGCCGAGCCGGGCCATCGCCTCGGCAACCACCGGGGCGAGCCTGCGGTCGGCCACGCCCACGACCTGGTGGCCGGCGTCGGCCGGGTTGGACAGGGGCCCGAGCGCGTTGAAGATCGTGCGCACGCCCAGGGCCGCCCGGACCGGACCGACGAAGCGCATCGCCGGGTGGAAGGTGCGTGCGAACAGGAACCCGATGCCGAGCTCGTCGACGCAGGTCGCGACGGCCGCCGGGGGCAGGTCGATCACCACGCCCAGGTGTTCGAGCAGGTCGGCGGAGCCGCAGGCCGACGACGCCGACCGGTTGCCGTGCTTGGCGACCCGGCACCCGGCTGCGGCGACCACCAGCGCCACGAGCGTCGAGACGTTGAAGGTGTCCGCACCGTCGCCGCCCGTCCCGCAGGTGTCGACCAGTGGGCCGTCGAGCTCGATCGGGAGGACGTTGTCGAGCATGCCCCGCACGAAGCCGGCGATCTCGGCCGGGGTCTCGCCCTTGGCCCGCAACGCGGTGAGCAGGCCACCGCTGACGGCGGGCGGGACCTCGCCACCCATGATGGCGTCCAGGACGAGGTGGGCCGTGTCCTCGGACAGGTCACCCCCGCCGACCACGTGGTCCAGGACGGCCGGCCACGCCACCTCGTCGAGCTCGAGGACCCCCGGGTCGCCGTGCTCGCTCACGAGGGCGCCCGGCGACCGGCCAGCTCGGTCACGGCCCGGGCCAGCGCGAACGGGTCGACCGGCTTGGTCACGGCCCGCTCGGCGTGCGACCACGACACCAGGAACTCGTCCTGCTCGCGGTCGGTCAACACCACCGCCGGCGGCCGCTGGCCACCGGTCAGCTCGGCGTCACCCCGCAGCTCGTACAGCCACGAGTAGCCCCCCTTGGGCCGCAGGTCGCCGTCCACCACCAGCACGTCGGTCGTGGCGACGTGCTCGCGGGCCTGCGCGATCGAGGTCACCGCGGTGACGTCCAGGTCGGAGCGCAGCCCCAGGGCCGACACGGTGCGGGCCTGCTCGTCGGGCTCGGCCACGACCACCAGGACGGCGACGCGGCCGGTCGACGTGTCGCTGCGGGGACTCGTGACGTCGCTCATGGCAGGTCCTGGACTCGGGTGGCTCGGCACCCGCAACCTAGCGGTGGCCCGGCGGTCGTCGCAGGGGGCGGCAGCCGGGGCGGCCGGTCGGCACACTGCCGGGTCGCTCCCCCGACCCGCGAGGCACCCCATGGACGCACCCGTCGTCGTCGACGCCATCGGCAAGGCCTGCCCGATGCCGGTGATCGACCTCGCTGCGGCGGTGCAGGCCCACGAGGTCGGCACGGTCTTCACCCTGCTGGCCGACGACCCGGCCGCCAAGGTCGACGTCCCGGTGTGGTGCCGGATGCAGCGACAACGTCTCGACGACGTCATCGAGGTCGACGACCACCTCGAGTTCACGGTCACCCGCGAACGCTAGGCAGCGCCCCCCGACACGGCCGTCAGGAAGGCGACCTCGTCGCCGACGGGGGTGGCGAGGTCGCGGGTCGCGGTCCCGTCGACCAGGCACAGCAGGTGGGCCCGGAGCCGACCGCCGCCGTCGACCAGGTGGCCCGCGACGCCCGGAAGGGCCCGCTCGAGCCCAGCGACGACCTCCGCCACGTCCGCCCCGTCCACCTCGAGCTCGCGGGTCGCCCCGGTGAACGGGTCGAGTCCCGCCGGCAGTCGTACCGTCACCACAGGGCGACCGCCCCGATCCGGGGGAAGGTCCCGGGCACCTGCCGCCAGGAGTCCCCGGCGTCCTCGGTCAGCCAGACGGCGCCGGACGTCGTGCCCACCGCCACCCGACCGTCGTCGTCGGCGTCGACCGCGCCACGCAGGACCAGCGTGTGGGTGGGGGCGTCGGACCAGCCGGTCCCCGACACCGCCCAGGACGCGCCCTGGTCATCGGAGCGGTAGACCCGGAAGGCACCGTCGACCGGCAGGCGCTGGCCGTCGGAGTGCAGCGGCTGGGTGAACAGGCGACCCGTGGATCCCTCGCGCGCCATCACGAAGCCGAAGCCCATCTCGGCCGGCAGGCCGTCCTGGCGTCGCTGCCAGCTGTGCCCGCCGTCGTCGGAGCGGAACACGCCCATGTGGTCCTGGCGGTACAGCCGGTCCGGGTCGGCGGGGTCCATCCGCAGGTTGTGCACGCAGTAGCCGGTCTCGGGCCGCTCGTCCACCTCGTCGGCGGGCATGCCGGCCACCGGGATGCCGTCGTTGACCAGGTCGAACGTGGCGCCGCCGTCGTCGGACCGGAACACGCCGACGGCCGAGGCCGCGGCGTAGACCCGGTCGCCGTGGGTCAGGACCCGGTGGGTGCACAGGCCACCGAGGCCCGGCCCCCAGTCGGCGCGCGTCCGGTGGGCGTTGAAGCCGTCGAGGCCCTCCCAGGTCGCCCCGTCGTCGGCCGAGCGGAACAGCCCGGCCTCCTCGACGCCCGCCCACAGCCACTCGTCGTCGCGGTGGAAGGTCCAGACCGCCTTCACCTCGCGGGCGTCCTCGGCCTCCGGGTCGTCGCCGTAGCTGGGGGGTGCGTCGGTCGCCGTCCACTCCTGCAGGTCGGTGGACCGCTGGATGCCGGGCCCGAACCAGTTGGAGGCGACACCGGCGAGGTAGTGCTCACCCGAGCGCCCGAACGCGGTCACCTTCCAGCCGGGGAAGAGCGGCTCCGAGACCTCGCCGTCGTCGGGGTCCAGCAGGAACCCACCCTTCTCGGTGCCGATCGCGATGGTGGTCATGTGCGTGCTCCCTCGTCGTGGCAGGGGTGTCCTCACCACGACCGACGAGGCCGCCCCCGCGAACTCATCGAAGTGTCGTCACGCCCACGCCCAGATCGACATCGTCGTGCGCCGAACGCACGCCCGTCCCATCCCCGCACACGACGAAACGGCCACCCGGGACCCGGGTGGCCGTCGTCGAAGGAGGTGTCGGTCAGAAGCTGGCGCTGTCCCCGCACGCGCAGCCACCGCTGGCGTTGGGGTTCTCGATGGAGAAGCCGGATGCCTCCAGGCTTTCCTTCCAGTCGATGACCGCACCCTGCATGTAGGGCGCCGACATCTGGTCGAGGCGGATCTCCACCCCGTGCTGGGCCGAGACGAGGTCGCCGTCGAGCTGGCGGTCGTCGAAGAACAGCGCGTAGCGGAACCCGGCGCAGCCCCCGGCCTGGACGGCGACGCGCAGCGCGACCTGCTCCTCGTCGGCGTCGGCGAGGAAGCCCTGGACCTTCTCGGCGGCCTTGGGGGTCAGGGTCAGGACGTCGGCCTCGGCCGGCGCCCCCTGGATCGTCTCGTCGACGGTGACGTCTGCGCTCACGGCGGTCTCCCGGGGGTCTCGCGGACTGCTGGACAGCTCGAACGGAGATCGGGTCGACCTCCGCATGCTGCAACGCCGAGTCTACCGGGAACCTTCCCGGCGCCGGCCCATCCGTCACGCACGTGGGGAGGCCCCACCGTCGGTGAACCGGGCGGCCAGGCGAGCGCCCGCCGACGCCACCTCACCCGCCGGATCGGTGCCCGGACCGTCCGGAGCCGACCACTCCGCCACGACCCCCTGTGGCGCGGCCCCGCCGCCGGCGACCAGCGCCCAGTCGACGTCGAAGGTGTGCGCGCGCTGGGCGATCTCGGAGACGACCTTGCCGGCGTGGCTGGTGGCGTCGACCCGTCCCTCGCCGGTCACGACGAAGTCGGCGTCCCGAAGTGCGGCGTCCAGTCCGACCAGGTCGGCCACGACCGGGGCACCGGCCTTCACGGTCCCGCCCAGGGCCGCGGCCAGGCCGAACGCCAGCCCGCCGGCCGCGCCGGTGCCGGGACGGCGCGCCAGTCCCGGACGGTCGAGGTCGCGTTCCACCACCGCGGCCCAACGGTCCATGCCAGCCGCCAGGGTCGCCACCGCCTGCTCGTCGGCACCCTTCTGTGGTCCGAAGACGGCTGCGGCGTCCGCCAGCGGGGTCGTGACGTCGGCGAGGAGGTCGACCGTGACGTCGTCCCACTCGGTCGCGATCCAGCCGGGCTCGACCCGGTCGGTGTCGCCGACCCAGCCGCCACCGACCTTGACACCCGACCCGTCGGCACGCCGCAGGCGCATCCCGAGTCCGGTCAACGCACCTGCCCCACCGTCGACCGTGGCGCTGCCCCCCAGGCCCACCAGGATCCGGCGCACCCCGGTGGCCCGGACGGACTCGAGCAACTCGCCCACGCCATGGGTGGTCGTCAGCAGCGGGTCGCGGTCGCCGGGGGCCAGCAGGGACAGCCCGCACGCCTGCGCGCTCTCGACGACGGCCACGCGCTCGCCGCCCAGCCACGTCGCGGTCACGGGCAGCCCGCGCGGCCCGGCCACCTCGACCTCGTGGTGCTGCAGCCCGGGATCGGCCGCTCCGACGACGTCCAGCAGGCCCTCGCCCCCGTCGGACATCCCGAGCAGGACCAGCTCGTCGTGCGGGCGGGTGCGGGCCCAGCCGGTCGCGATCGCCTCGGCGGCCTGTTGCGCGGTCAGGGTCCCCCCGAAGGAGTCGGGGGCGATCACGACCCGCATGACACGTTGCTCCTCCGCACGCCGGTTCCCGGGGCGGGGGCAACCATATCCCGCGCACGGCACACCGCCGCGGGAGGGCCCCCGACCCCGGCGGAGGGGCCGGAAGGCGGCAGGGGTCCGCGGAGGCATTGGCTATCGTGGGCCTCAACTGTCCCGTTGTTCCGTCCGG
Source organism: Salsipaludibacter albus (assembly GCF_019798055.1). Lineage (GTDB taxonomy): Bacteria > Actinomycetota > Nitriliruptoria > Nitriliruptorales > Nitriliruptoraceae > Salsipaludibacter > Salsipaludibacter albus. The sequence goes on from NZ_JAHOPH010000055.1 coordinate 10,039, forward strand.
ACCGAAAGCCGCCCGCCATGGCCAACGTCGAACTGCCCCAACTCGGAGAATCGGTCACCGAAGGCGTCGTGACCGCCTGGCTCGTCGAGGTCGGTGACACCGTCGAGGTCGACGAACCCATCGTCGAGATCTCCACCGACAAGGTCGACACCGAGATCCCCTCCCCCGTCGCCGGCGTCGTCCAGGAGCTCAAGGCCGAGGTCGACGACACCATCGAGGTCGGCCAGGTCATCGCCGTGATCGGCGAGGACGAGGGCGCCGACACCGACGGTGACGACGACGCCGACGGCGGCACGGACCAGGCTTCCGACGAGGCGGCGGACACGACCGAGGAGACCGAGGACACCGACGCCGCCGATCGGTCCGCCGACGACGCGGCCTCGGACGAGGCCGGTGGGGCGGACTACGGCACCGACGGTGACGGACCGGTCCCGGCCGCCGATCGCCCCTCGGGCGACGCGGTCAGCAAGGGCGACGGCGACACCCACGACGTGATCATCGTCGGCGCCGGCACCGGCGGGTACTCCACGGCCCTGCGTGCCGCGCAGCTCGGACTGGACGTGGCGCTGGTCGAGAAGGCCAAGGTCGGGGGCACCTGCCTCCACTGGGGCTGCATCCCGACCAAGGCGATCCTGCAGACCGCCGAGGTGGCCGAGCACGCCCAGGACGCCGAGGACTTCGGGGTCCTGGCCGACTACCAGGGCATCGAGGTGGCTGCGCTCAATGCCCACAAGGACGGCGTGGTCGACAAGATGTGGAAGGGCCTGCAGGGCGCGCTCAAGGGCCGTGGCGTCGAGACCGTCGAGGGCACGGCGACCTTCACCGGTCCGAAGTCGGTCAGCGTCGAGACCGAGGACGGCACGCGGGACCTGTCCGCCCCGGCCATGGTGATCGCCACCGGGTCGGTCCCCGTCGAGCTCCCCTTCGCGACCTACGACGGCGAGAGGGTCATCAACAGCGACCATGCCCTGTTCCTCGACGAGCTCCCGGAGTCCGCGATCGTGCTGGGCTCCGGTGCCGTCGGGATGGAGTTCGCCACGGCCTGGTCGGCGTTCGGCGTCGAGGTGACGATCGTCGAGCTGCTCGACCGGCTCCTGCCGCTCGAGGACGCCGACTCCTCCAAGGAGGTCGCCCGCGCCTTCCGCAAGCGCGACCACCTGACCGCCATGACCTCCACCAAGCTGACCGAGGTCGCCACCGACGATGACGGCGTCACGGCCACGATCGAGACCGCCAAGGGCGACACCGAGACCCTCGAGGCCGACCTGCTGCTGGTCGCCGTCGGCCGTCGACCGGTCACCCAGGACATGGGCATGGAGTCCACCGGCGTCGAGATCGACGACAAGGGCTTCGTCGTCGTCGACGAGTACTCCCGCACCAACGTCGACGGCGTCTACGCCGTCGGCGACGTGATCCCGACGCTCGGGCTGGCCCACGCGTCGTTCGCCGAGGGCTTCCTGGTCGCCGACCAGCTCGCCGGCCTGGACGTCGTCCCGATCGACTACAAGGGCGTCCCACGGGTGACCTACAGCCACCCGGAGGTCGCCTCGGTCGGCTACACCGAGGCCGAGGCCACCGACGAGGGCTTCGAGGTCGTCATCGAGAAGTACCCCTTCCAGGCCCTGGGCCGCGCCGCGATGATGAAGGCGACCGGCATGGTCAAGGTCGTCGCGGAGGCCGACGAGGAGGCCGAGGGCGGCGCCGGTCGCGTGCTCGGCATCCACATGGTGGGTCCCCGCGCCACCGACCTGATCGCCGAGGGCCAGCTGATCTACAACTGGGAGGCCCTGCCCAGCGACGTCGCCCACTTCATCCACGCCCACCCCAGCCTGGGCGAGGCGATCGGCGAGGCCCACCTCGCCCAGGCTGGGGTGGGCGTGGATGAAGTGGGCGACGTCGCTGGGC
>NZ_JAHOPH010000056.1 GCF_019798055.1 Salsipaludibacter albus
GTCGGGGCGGCGCCCGGCGAGACGCCGGGCGCCGCCCCGACGGGAGCCGCGACCGGCTGCCAGGTGCTCGACGGGGCCGCGGCGGCGGGGTTCCTGTCCAGCCGCAGCGATCCCGGCATCTCGGTCGACCAGCAGCGCCAGCGGATCGCCGAGCAGCAGTACCTGCTGGCGCGGGTGCTGGACCGCGCGACGCGGACGACCACGCTGGCCAACCCGTTCACGGTGAACGCGATCCTCGATGCCCTGCCGGGCGCGGTCGCGACCGACGTCGACTTCAGCCTGCCCGGGCTGTTCCGCACCGCCGGCGGGATCGTCGACCACGACCCCGCGGACCTGGTGGTGCGCGTGGTCCCGACCCAGCGGCTCCCCGACCAGGAGTTGCAGCAGTGGCAGCCGGACCAGGCCCAGGCCCTGTTCGGCGCACTGCGCAGTGGCGACGACCTGGCCGAGGTGGGAACGACCACGACCCGGGAGATCGGGCCACCCGACGTGTCGGTCGTGGTCGTCAACGGGGTCGGGCTCGAGGGCCTGGCCGGACAGGTCGCCGGTTTCCTCACCCAGCGGGGCTTCGTCGTGGGTGGGGCCGTCAACCCCGACGAGCTCGACCCGCGCGACGACTACGACCCCGACCAGGTGGTCACCACGATCCGGTTCCAGGAGGGCAACGAGGAACTGGTCGAGATCCTCACCGACGCCCTGGGGGATCTGCCGTTGGAGCTGCAGCCGGTCTCGCAGCTCCCGCCGATGCCCCGGGGCGTGACGATCGAGGAGCCGACCGTCGTGCTGGAGGTCGGGAGCGGGTGGAACCAGTGACGAACGACGCCCGCGCCCTGGTCGACGTCGTCGTCGACGCGGACGACCGCGCCCTCGTGGCCGCCGTGACCGCGGCGTTCTCGCCCCATCGCGTGCACGTGCGGGAGGCAGCCACGACCGGTGATGCCGTGGCGGCCGTGGCCGACCTCGCCGCCGGTGTCGTCGTGGTCGCCGCCGCCACGCCCGACGATTCGTCGGCCCTGCACGACCGGCTCGCCCTGCGCGTGCGCCGCTGGGTCGCGGCCGCCGACGTCGTCGGCGCGCGGGTCGTGCTGGTGTCGCGTGACGAGGTCTTCGACCGGTCCACCGTGCCACCGGACGGCGTGGACGAGTTCGCCCCCGCGGACGCCGTCGACCCCGTCGGACGGGCCCGGCGCGCCGGCGAGGGCCAGCTGGGGGCCGACCACGCGCTCGTGCGGGTCGCGTCGGGTGACCCGCCCGAGGCCGTGGCGGCGTTGGTCCGCTGGGCCGCGCTGGCCGTCGGCCCCGCGACGTGGCACCTGCCCGACGGCACCGGGGACGTGCTGCACGCCGGTCACACGCGGGCCGTGCGCCGGGCGTCCTCGACGGCCACGACCGGGCGTCGGGAGGCCACCCCCGACACGACCGACGACCGGGAGCCAGCGTGATCGTCCACGACGCCATGGTGGTCGCCGGGGGCCGGGGGACCCGTCTCCGCCCGCTCACCGACGACTGCCCCAAGCCCCTCCTGCCGTTGGCCGGGGACCCGTTCCTGATGGGCGTCGTGCGTCGCCTCGCGGCCGTCGGTGTCCGCCGGGTGTTCCTCGTCGTGGGCGACGACACGACCCCGTTCGAGGTGCTGCGCGACCCGGCGGGTGCGCTGGGCGTCGAGGTCGTTGCCGTTCCCGAGCCCGAGCCCCTGGACACCGCCGGGGGGGTGCGGTCCGCCATCGACCGGGTCGACGGACCGACCTTCGTGCTCAACGGCGACGTGCTGACCGACCTCGACTTCGCCGCCATGGCCGACCACCACGCCCGCACGGGCGCCGACGTCACGATCAGCCTGACCCTGGTCGAGGACACCTCGTCCTACGGCGTGTGCGTCCGGGAGGGCACGCGGATCGTGGACTTCGTCGAGAAGCCCGCGCCGGGGACCCTGCCGGGCCAGCGCGGGGTGAACGCCGGGACCTACCTGCTCCAACCCGACGCGCTCGACGCTTTCGCGCAGGGTCGCCTGTCGTTCGAACGCACTGTCTTCCCCGGCATCCTGGCGGCGGGCGGGCACGTCGAGGGGTTCGCCAGCGAGGGTGTGTGGGCCGACCTCGGGACCCCGTCCCGCTACCGGCACGGCCACCACCTGGTGCTGGCGGGTGCGATGCCGTGGCCGTCCGTCGCGGCCGTGGCCGACCGGGGGGACGGCGTGCGGGTCGCAGCGGACGCGCGGGTCGCCGACGATGCCCGGCTCGTGGGTCCCTGCCTGGTGCTGGACGGGGCGCGGGTCGCCTCCGGTGCGGTCGTGGGCCCCGACGTCGTGGTCGGGCGCGAGGCCGTGGTCGGCGCGGAGGCCGTCCTGCAGGACACGGTGCTGCTGGACGGTGCGGTCGTCGGTGACGGCGTCGCGGCCGTCGGGCTGGTGGCCGGCGAGCGATCGACCGTCCGGGCAGGGGCCGAGCTGGGCCACGGCGTGGTCCTGGGGACCGGGGTCGTGGTCGACCCGACCGAGGTGCTGGGCGACGACGAGCGCCGGCCCCAGGCGTGAGCGACCGCGTGCGCATCGCCGTGCTCGGGGCCGGGCCGGCAGGACTCGCGGCCGCCGTGGCGACCGCCCGCGCCGGTCACGCCGTCGAGGTGTTCGAGGCCGGTGACCAGGTCGGCGGCATGACCGCCTCGCCCACGATCGCCGGGCAGCGGGTGGACCTGGGCAGCCATCGGCTCCATCCCGTGGCCTCGCCACCGGTCGAGCGACTCCTGCGCGAGGCGCTGGGCGACGACCTGCAGGGTCGCCGCCGTCGTGGACGCATCCACCTCGAGGGTCGTTGGCTGGACTTCCCCCTGCGACCCGTGGACATGGTCACCCACCTGCCCCCGTCGTTCGTCGCCGGGGCGCTGTGGGACGTCGCCGTCGGGCCGTGGCGCTCACGCGCCTCCCGTCGTGCGACCGACCGGACCGTCGGGGAGGGTGGACCGCCCGACGACGACGCCCTGTCCACCCTGCGACGTCGGCTCGGACCGACCGTGGCGGACCGCTTCTACCGGCCCTACCTCACCAAGCTCTACGGGGTCGACCCGTCCCGCCTGCACGCCGAGGTGGCCGACCGTCGGGTCGCGGCCAGGCGCGCGACCGACGTCGTCGCGCGGATGCTGCGCCCCCGCCCGGAGGTCGACTTCCGCTACCCGCGGACCGGGTTCGGACAGCTGGCGGAGGGCCTGGCGGACCTGGCCCGTGGGGCGGGTGCGACGATCCACCTCGCCAGCGCCGTGACCGCCGTCACCGAGCACGTCGACCGGGTCACGGTCACCGCCGGCGCGACCACGACCGACGTCGACGTCGTCGTCTCGTCGTTGCCTGCCCCACTCCTCGTCCGGATGGCGGGGGCCGGGGACGACGTCGTCGGGGCGGCCTCGGCGCTCGTGCATCGCGGGCTGCACCTGGTCCACCTCGACCTGGACGCACCGCGGCTGTCCCAGGCCGATGCCCTGTACTTCCCGGGCACCGACACGCCCGTCGCGCGCGTGTCCGAGCCACGCAACTTCCGCGAGAACCCCGACGATCCCCCCGACCACTCCGTGGTGTGCGCCGAGATCCCGTACGACCCCCGTGGTCCGGCACCGGACACTGCCGCCCTGGCCCGGACGGTCACCGAGACCCTGCAACGGGCCGGGCTGGCCGTGCCGCAGGTCCGGGGCGTGACCGTGCGCTCCCTGCCCCGGGTCTACCCGGTCTACACGGCCGGATCGCGTCGTGCCCTGGACCGGCTGGAGGACTGGGTCGCCGGTCGGCGCCGCATCCTGACGTTCGGCCGCCAGGGCCTGCACACGCCCGACAACACCCACCACGTGCTGGCCATGGGGCTGGACGTGGCCGACGTCGTGGGGGCCGACGGCATCGACCACCGGGCGTGGGCGCGTCGTCGGGCCGCCTATCGCGACTTCGTGGTGGAGGACTGACCCGGGGCGACCTCCACGACCACCTCGACGCGTCCGTCCGCCGGCGTGTCGGCGACCGTCGACCATCCCCGTGCGTGGGCCATGAGGTCGAGGTGCGCCAGCGTTCGACCGAGCGCGACCAGTCCGTCCGGTCCCTGGTCCCGGGCCGTGAGCGAGACACGGGCCCGGTCGTCGGTCGGGCCGACCCCGGTCACGTGGACCCCCTCGTCGTCGAGCATCGCGACGATCGCGTGCACCTGTGCGGCGGGATCGTCCCCGTCGGCCGGGACCCGTGCGGACCCGGCCACCACGTGGTCGGCCATCGTCGGCCCACCGACCGGGAACAGGTCCTCCGCGGGATCGCGGACCAGGTCGGCAGCGACCCCGCTGCCGGCGACGTCCAGGCCCCGCAGCAGGACGAACGCCACCCGGGTGTCCTTGCCCCGCACCAGGTCGGCCGCAGCAGCGAGCTCGTCGGCGAGCGCGGCCACGGTCACGTCGAGCGGTCGCCCCCACAGGTCGTGACCGCGGCGCTCGTCCCGTAGGACCCGGATGCCGGCGGCCCCGATCGCGACGTCGACCTGCCCGAGCCGCCACGGTCGCCCGAACGTGTCGGTGACCACCACCCCGACGGTCGTCCCGGTCCGGGCGGCGAGGTCGTCGCGGAGCCGACGGGCGCTGGCGTCCGGGTCCCGCGGGAGCAGCACGGCGTGGCCCGGGGGGACGTTGGACGTGTCCACGCCGGCGTTCGCGCAGACCAGGCCGTGGTGGGTCTCCACGACCAGCACCCGCTCGTGGTCGGCCACGATCCGGCGGGCCTCGGCCCGCGCGATCCGGCGACGGGCCCCGTGGACGTCGGCGTCGTCGGGGTCGTCGGGCAGCGCGATCAGCTCGCCCTCCGCGAGGGCGACGACCTTCGACGCGACGACCACGACGTCGTCGTCGGCCAGTCGCTCCCCGGCGTCGCCGAGCGCGGTCAGGAGCGCGCTGGTGGGATCGACGCCCACGTCGAGCGTCCGGGCGCTGGGCAGCGGCACGATCCGGACCGTCATGGGACCCCTCCGCGTCGGGCTGGCAGCACGGGAAGCCCGGCCGCGGCGAGGCTACTGGCGGACCCGGGCGCCTCGGTCCCGCCACGCCCCCGCCGCCTCCGACGCGACACGGTGATCGCCAGCAACACGGGCGTGCACGGGCGATTCGTCGCCACTCCACTTGACGGGAGCACGGTCGTACGCCAGAATGACGACCATGTAGTTCCACGCATGTCGCAGCCTGCCGCGACGGGCATGCGGGGCCGGCGACCACGCGGCACCGCCGAGGCGACCCGGCCGACCACACGGTCCGGTCATCGGGGCCAGTGAAGGGATCGACGTGGGCATGATCGCCGAGCTCGGGGCCAAGCTCGCCTTCGACGACGACCAGCGGGTCTGGATGCTCGAGGCGCGGTGTCTCGACGCCGACCCCGAGGCCTTCTTCCCGGAGAAGGGCGGCTCGACCCGCGAGGCCAAGCGCATCTGCGGGATCTGCCCGGTGCAGCAGGAGTGCCTGGAGTACGCACTGGAGCGCGACCAGCGCTTCGGGATCTGGGGAGGCATGAGCGAGCGCGAGCGTCGCCGCTTCAAGCGACGTCGCTCCGCCTGAGCCACCCCGCGTGACGGCCGGTCCGGCAACCACTGGCCATCGGGGCATGGTCGTCGTCGGGGCGCGCAGACGGCATGGGATAGCGTCGTGTGGCCCTGCCGGAGCACATTCCGGCGACTCGACGTGCCGCCCGCCGGTCGCTGCCGGATCGTGGCCGGACCGGGTCGTCCGCACCGTCCCCCTGCCGCCACCGCGCACCATCCGTGGTCGCGTTCCCCGAGGGAGCAACGATCTCCACCGCCGCCCCGCACCAGCCAACGGTCGCCGCCGTCATCGTGGCGACCGATGGTCGTGCGTGGCTCCCGGACCTGTTGCGGGCGCTGGCTGACCAGACTCGACGGCCCGACCTCGTCGTGGCGGTCGACAACGCCTCGCGCGACGGCTCCCGGGACCTGCTGATCGACGCGCTGGGGCCCGACCGGGTGATCCTGGCCGACGTCGACGTCGGGTTCCCCCAGGCCGTGGCGATGGGCGTCGATGCCGTCCCGACGGCCGACCACGTCCTGATCCTGCACGACGACCTGGTCCCCGACCCGGACATGCTCGAGACCCTGCTGGACGCGCTCGAGGCTGATCCACGGCTGGCACTGGTCGGCCCCAAGCTCGTCGACCACGACGACCCCGAGATCCTGCGATCCGTCGGCATGACGATCGACCGGTTCGGGCGGATCGATCCCGGCCTGGAGGAGGGCGAGCGCGACCAGGGCCAGCACGACGCGATCACCCGTCCACTCGCCGTGTCCTCCGCCGCCATGCTGGTCCGGCGACACGTGTTCGTCGGCCTGGGCGGGTTCGACCGGCGGTTCCGCCTGTTCCGGGACGACCTCGACTTCTGCTGGCGCTGCTGGACCGCGGGCTGGGAGGTCGCGGCCGTTCCGCGTGCCCGGGCACGACACCGACGGGCGGCCCAGTCGCACGCGCGACCCGGCCAGACCGCCTTCAAGGGTCCGCGCTTCTACCTCGAGCGCAACACCCTGGCCGCGATCCTCAAGAACGTCCCCGGCTGGCGGCTGCCCGTCGCGGTGGTCGTGTTCGTGCTCACGGCGGCCGTCCGGGCCGTCTGGTACCTGCTGACCCGGCGCTTCGCGGACGCGCTGCAGACCGTTCGTGGCTGGGGCTGGAACCTGCGTCGACTGCCGGGGACCATGCGGCGCCGACGCGAGGTGAAGTCCCATCGTCGGGTCGCCCCCGACACCCTCAACCCGTTGTTCTCCCATCTCGGCCCCCAGTTGCGGCAGGTGGTGTCGGGACTGCTCGACCAGGTCGTGGGTGGTGAGCTCGACGTCGATGACCCGGTCGCGACCGACGACGAGGCCTCGCGGTCGGTCGTCGCGCGCGCGGTCCGCTTCGGACGGCGCCGTCCGGCCGTCACCGTGGCCGTCGGGATGCTGGTGGTCGGCACGATCGTGTCCATCCCGGTCCTGGCACCGGGCGTGCTCCGGCTCGGCCAGGTCGAGCCCTTCCCGTCATCTGGCCTGCGCACGGTGGAGGACTACCTGTCGGTGTGGCACGACGCCGGTGCGGCCGGCACGCGGTCGACGCCGTCGCCAGCGCAGGCGGTGCTGGGGATCCTGCAGATCGCCCTCTTCAACAGCGAGTGGCTGGTCAGCCGGGCGCTGGTGATCGGGTCGGTCCTCCTGGCCTGGCTGGTCGCGCTGCGTGCGGTGGCCCCGCTCGCCCCGACCCGCGGACCCCGCGTCGCCGCCGCCACCGTCTACGTCCTGTCCCCGGTCTCGCTCGCGGCCGTCCGGACCGGACGGCTCGGCGCCATCGCGACCATGGTGGCCCTGCCCGCCGCCGCCCTCGCCCTGCACCTGGTGGTGTCGCGCAGGGCGGAGTCGGTCTCGGCGTGGCGGGGCGTGGCCGGGGCGATCCTCGCCCTGGCGGTGTCGATCGCCTTCGAGCCGGCGATGGTGGTTCCTGCGGTGGGCGTGCTGGTGGTGCTGCTGCTGCTCGTCGCGACCCGTCGTGACGGCGCCGACTCCCGCCGCGGGGCCGTCACGCGCCTGCTGACGGTCGCCCTGGGCACGGCCGCCGTGCTGTTCCCCTGGTCCACCGGCCTGCTGGACGTCCGAGCGTGGTGGCCGACCTCGACCCTGGTCGTGGACCAGGCGACGTCGCCGACCTGGGCATGGCTGCTCCAGGGACCGGACCAGGTCGGCTTCGCCGGACCGGCCGCCGGGATCGGCGTCGTCGCAGCGGGCCTGTTCGGACTGCTGTTCTCCCTGCGCCGACGACCCGTGCTGGCGACCTCGCTGGCGCTGGTGGCGATCGCCGGTGGTGTCGGCGCCGTCCTGCTGGACGGGATGGGCGTGCAGGCACGGGTCTGGCCCGGGATGCCGCTGCTGCTGGCGGCCGCCGCCCTGGCGGGCCTGTTCGCGATGGGCCTGCGGTCGGTGGGCCTGGTCCTCGCCGGGCACGACTTCGGGTGGCGCCAGGTCGTCGCCAGTGTCCTGCTGGTCGCGACCGTCGCGGGCGTCGGGGTGACCACCGTCGACGTCCTGAGCGACGGCTGGGCCCGTGCGGACGACGAGCTGCTGCCGGCCTTCGTGACCCAGGCGGGCCAGGAGGAGGAGTTCCGGGTCCTGACCCTGGCCGACAGTGGTGGTCGTGTGAACTGGGACCTGGTCGCCGAGCAGGGACCGACGATGGTCGACTGGGCGGTCCCGTTCTCGCCCGGTCTCGAAGCGACCCTCGACGCCGTCGTCGAGGCCGTGGTCGCCCAGACCGATCCGGCCGCGGCCGGGCGTCTCGGGTTGCTCAACATCCGCTACGTGATCGTGCCCGAGTCGGCCCGGAGCGAGGCGCTGGAGCAGGGCCTCGAGCGCCAGTTCGACCTGCTGTCGCAGCCGGTCGCCGACGGCCTCGTGTACCGCGTCGCGAAGGACGCGCCGCCCGTCGGCGTGACCTCGCCCGACGTGGTGAGCCGGATCACGGCCACCGGCGCCCTGCCCGACGACGCGGTGATCGAGCCGGTCGAGGGACAGGACCTCGGCACCCGCTGGGTGACCCGCACCGGGGACGAGCCGGCCGTGGTCATGGTCGCGACGGTCGAGACGGGCGCCTGGGAGGCGACCGCGGACGGTCGCCCCCTGCCCGCCCAGCAGGTCGACGGCCTGCTGCGCTTCGACGCGCCCCCGAACACGACGGTCGTCCTGTCCCCGGTCGGGCAGGGAGCCCGGGGCACCGCCCTGGTCCTCCAGCTGCTGGCCGTCCTGCTGACCGTGTCCCTCCTGCTGCGCCCGCCGACCGCGGCCGTGCCGGAGGACCTGCGATGAACCCCCGTCACCGGCCCCTGCTCATCGCGCTCCTGCTGGCGCTGGTCGTTGCCGCGGCCGCCGTGTGGCTGCCCGACCCGACCCGCGTCGAGCCGGACCCCGACGTCGACGAGGCGTCGACCCAGCCGGCCACCTCCGGTGTCTGGTACTGCCCGTCCGGCGACGACAGCAACGCCACGGCATCGGTCGTCGGCGCCGCGCCCCCGACCGACGACCGCCCGTCGCAGTACGTCGTCAACCGCCTGGGCGCGCCCGACGACGAGGAGACGGCGGGCGAGGTCTTCCCCGGCGCCGGCGTGGAGCAGCTCCTGGACGATCCCGACACGGCCCTGGAGGTCCGCTGGTCGGACCGGCCGGTGGTCGTCTCCCGGCTGGTCAGCCACGAGTCGGATCCTGCCGGCGTGGTCGCGGGGCCCTGCTCGCCCTCGGTGGGCACGACCCTGTTCGTGCCGGGGATCACCACCGCGGCCGGGGCGACCGCCCGCCTCGACATCGCCAACCCGTTCTCGACCGAGGCAGCCGTCGCGATCGACTTCCTGACCGGGGCCGGCCCGGAATCGCCGTTGGCGGTCCAGAACGTCCCGGTGCCCGCCGGGGAGACGATCCACGTCGACCTGGCCGAGGTCATGCCCCAGCGCGAGGACCTGGTCGTGCGGATCACCGCCCGGGCCGGTCGTGTCGCCGCCGTCGCCGAGCAGCAGAGCGTGCCGACCATCAACGGCGTGCGCGGTCGTGCGATGGTGACCGCGACGTCGACGGCCGACACCAGCTGGAGCGTCCCGTGGGCCTGGCGGGTCGGCGACGACGACGCCGGGCTGGGTGGGCAGGACGAACAGCCGCCCGAGACCGAGGAGCCCACCGAGGAGCCGACCGACCCGGAGGACATCGAGGTCGTCGTCGAGGGCGAGGCACAGCCAGGGTCGTGGCTGTGGGTCGCCAACCCGTCCGAGGAGGTCGCCGAGCTGGACCTCGACCTGGTCACCGAGACCGGACTGGTCGAGCCCGAGCTGGTGGCACCCCTGGACGTCGACCCGGGGTCGGTGCTGCGGATCGACCTCGAGCCGCTGCTGGGTGACCTCAGCGGTGACGTCGGTGCCCAGGTGACGGCCACCAACGACGTCCCCGTCGTGGTGGCGGGGGGAGCCGTGCTCGCCACCGGTGGCGGCGCCGACCGCACCGGGCTCGCCAACCTCGCGGCACACCGCCGTCCCGACACCAGCTGGACCCTGACCGGGCCGGCCGGCTCGGGACGTCGGCAACTGCTCACGATCGCCAACCCCACCGAGGACGAGGCGCGGGTCAACGTGTCGGCGTGGACCGGCGTGACGAGCGTGCGACCGGCCGACCTCCAGGACCTGCAGGTCGCGCCCGGCCACACCCTGACGGTCGACCTCGCCGAGCGTGGGCTGACCGGCGCCTCGGCGACCGCCTTCGTCACCACGGTCGACGGCCAGGTGACTGCCAGCCTGCGATCGGCGGCGGTCGAGGGCCCGCTGGCCCTGAGCGTGGTCGACGGGATCCCCTCGCGGACCTGGGTGTCCAGCGGGATCGCGACCGCCGTGCAGCGCGAGGACGGGATGGTCAACCGCTACGGCACCGACCTGGGCCTCGACGCCCTGATGGCCACCGAGAGCCCGACCGACGCCCCGGCCGGCGGCGACGACTTCGCCGACGAGGGCATCGTCGACCCCTCGGCCGAGCCCACCCCGGGTGCGTCCACCTCGCCGTCGGACCCCGCCGGAACCCCGTCACCCCCCACCGACGCCTCCCCGACCC
>NZ_JAHOPH010000057.1 GCF_019798055.1 Salsipaludibacter albus
CCCCACCTGACCACCGGCAGGACCCGCCCCACCCCGGTACCGACCGCTTGCACCAACCCGAACGGAGCGCACGACATGAGACGATTCCGCACCCATCACCTGTTGACCATCGGGGCAGCCGTCGCCCTGGTCCTGACGGGCTGTTCCAGCGACGACGGTGGTGGCGACGACGCCACGACCGATGCCACCGAGACCGCCGCCGAGACCGCCACGGATGCCGCCGCGACCGAGACCGGGGGCGAGACCGAGACCGGTGGCGAGACCGCCACGTCCGGCGAGCCGATCCGGATCGGCGTGCTGACCTCGTTCACCGGGCCGTTCACCCCGTGGGGCGTCCAGACGGCGGCCGGCATGCAGATGGCCGCCGACGACCTCAACGCCGACGGCGGGGTCGACGGCCGCCAGATCGAACTTGTCGAGGCCGACGACGAGAACAACCCCGACACCGGCGTCAGCGAGTTCGAGCGCATGGTCGAACAGGATGGCGTGGTCGCCGCCGGAGGGGTCATCTCCTCCGACGTCGGGCTGGCCACCGGCGCGACCGCCGAGGAGCTCGAGGTCCCGCTGTTCCTGGTCAAGGCCGGCGCCGCGCCGATCCTGACCCCCGACTCGCGCTACACCTTCCGCACCTGCCTGCCGGCCGCGCCGATGATCGCCGGTCCGGTCGGTGACTACGTGGAGGAGGTCGGCGCGACCCGCGTCGGCGCGATCATCGCCGACTACGCCTGGGGCCAGTCCGTCGCGTCCGCGCTCGAGGCCGAGCTCGACGGCATGGACGGCGTGGAGTACCAGATCGAGGTCGCCCCGGTCGACGAGACCGACTTCACCACCTACCTGCGCAACCTCGAGGGACTCGACCCGGAGATCATCGTCGCGACCGGTCACCCGCCGGGGGCCGGACCGATCACCATCCAGGCCACCGACCTCGGGCTGGACGTGCCCGTCGCCGGACCCTACGCCCCGCTGGCGACCGTCTACGAGGGTGTCGGCGACGTCGCGCTGGGCAAGTACTCCGACTTCGGCTGCGCCGACTTCCAGTCGCCCGAGTACCAGGAGCTCGCCACCCGGTTCGCCGAGGAGACCGACTTCACCTTCATGGAGGCCGACGCGATCGCGGGCTACGCGATCGTCAACATGGTCGCCCAGGCCGTGACCGAGGTCGGTGACGACCCCGTCGCCGTCGGCGAGTACCTGCACGAGACCACCTTCGAGATGCCGGGCTACGCCTTCCCGCTCAGCTGGACCGAGTGGGGCGAGCTGGCCGAGGCCACGCCGCACTTCGTCCAGATGGTCGAGGCCACCCCGCCCGACGGTGTCAACCCCGGTGCCAACTGGTATCCCGAGACCCTGGTGGTCCCGGAGCCGCTCGAGCCCTACCAGCCCGAGTGAGCACCTGACGCCCCTCGCGAGGGAGCCGGACGACCGATCGGCCCCCTCGCGAGGCCCGCACCTGCCCACTCCGTCCGCCTCCGCGACCGGGACCAACGATGCCGATCCTCGAGCTGCAGGCCGTGAGCAAGCACTTCGGTGGCCTGCCCGCGGTCGACGACGTGTCCTTCGACGTGACCGAGGGTCGGGTGCTGGCCGTGATCGGCCCGAACGGGGCCGGCAAGTCGACCCTGCTCAAGGCCGTCAGCGGGATGCACCAGCCGACGTCGGGGACGATCCTGTTCGACGGTGACGACATCACCGGCCTGACCAGCCACGAGATCCGCCAGCGCGGCATCGCCAAGGTGCTCCAGCACCCACGCGTGTTCCACTCGATGTCGGTGCGGGACAACGCCGCCCTCGGGGCCATGTTCGGGACCCCCGGCGGACGACGGTCCGAGGCGGACGCGCTGCGTGCCGGCGACGACGCCCTCGCCCTGGTCGGCCTGGACGACAAGGCCGACTGGCCGGTCGACCAGCTCAACCTGCACCAGCAGCGCACCCTCGACCTCGCCCGGGCGATCGCCGGCTCGCCCCGCGTGCTCCTGCTCGACGAGGTCATGGCGGGGCTCAACCCGGGGGAACTCGAGGACTCGATCGCGATCGTGCGACGTCTCGGCGACGAGCTGGGCCTGACCGTCGTGTGGGTCGAGCACGTCATGCGTGCGGTCCGGGCGCTGGCCGACGAGGTCGTCGTGCTCAACATGGGACGGCTGCTGGCCGATGGTGAACCCGACGTGGTGATGCGAGATCCACGGGTGGTCGAGGCCTACCTCGGGGAAGGTGCCACCAGTGCTTGAGGTCGAGGGGCTCGACGTCGGCTACGGACCGTCGACCGTGGTCCACGGGGTGTCGTTCACCGTGGCCGAGGGCGAGGCCGTCGCGATCATCGGCTCGAACGGGGCCGGCAAGACGACGACGCTGCGGGCGATCGCCGGCCTGCTGCAGGCCGGGGCCGGCCGGGTCAACTTCGACGGCCACGACATCCTGGGCGAGGCCGCCCACGTCGTGTCACGACGCGGACTGGCCTACGTCCCGGCCGAGCGTCACCTGTTCGGTGGCATGCCCGTCCACGAGAACCTCGCCCTGGGCGCACACCCGGACAAGCCCGACCCGGACCGGTTGCGACAGGTGTACGACCTGTTCCCCCGGCTGGAGGAACGCCGCAACCAGACCGCCCGCACGATGAGCGGTGGGGAACAGCAGATGCTCGCGGTCGGACGCGCGCTGATGTCACGCCCCCGGTTGCTGATCCTCGACGAGCCGACCACCGGACTGGCCCCGAAGCTGGCCAGCGAGGCGTACGCCGCGTTGTCGACCCTGCGAGGCGAGGGCCTGACCGTCCTGGTGGCGGAGCAGCAGGTGCCACTCGCGCTGGACCTGGCCGACCGTGGCTACGTCATCGAGGACGGCCGGGTCGAGCTCGACGGCACCTCCGAGCAGCTGCGGGGCAACCCCGACGTCCAGCGCGCCTACCTGGGGATCGCCTGATGACCACCGAACCCTCGCCCGCCCCCACGTCGGACAGGTGCTCACCATGAACCCAGCCGTGATCTTCGACGGCGTGGTCGACGGGCTCCAGCTGGGCCTGCTGGCCGTCGGACTGACGCTGCTGTACGGCCTGGGCGGGATCCTCAACCTCGCGCACGGCCAGATCGCCGTGCTGGGTGGCATCACCGCCGCCCTGCTGCTGGACGCGGGGTGGGGTGCGCTGCCGGCGGCGGCCATGGCGGTCGTGGCGGCGACGGCCGCCGGGCTGGTGCTCGACCAGACCATCATGCGCCCGGTGTACCGGGAGCGGGGCGAGGATCGGATCCTGCTCAGCCTGCTGGTCACCCTCGGTGTCGGGTTCGTCATCGACGGCCTGCTCGTGTGGCGCTACCCCAGCGAGGCCCTGACGCTGCGGGTCGGCTCGGGGAGCGTGGAGGTGCTGGGCATCACGATGCGAGTGGGGAGCCTGTACGCCTCGGCGATCACGATCGTGGCCATCGGGCTGGTCATCGGCTTCCTGCGTGCGACCAGGGCCGGGCGGGCCGTTCGCTCCGTGATCGAGGACGAGGTCGGCGCGGAGCTGGTCGGGGTGAACCCGTCGGCCGTGCGAACGTTGATCTTCGGCCTGTCCGGGGCCCTGGCCGGGCTGTTCGCCGTCACCCAGTCCATGACCTCGCCGGTGACGTCCAGCTCCGGGGTGTCCTACACGATCCTGGCGCTGATCGTCACCGTGGTCGGCGGATTGGGCAGCGCCACCGGCGCGTTGCTGGCGGGCCTGATCCTGGGCATCGTGAACGCGATCAGCGCGGCCGAGATCGGCTCCTACATCACCTCCATCATCCTGCTGGCAGCCGCTGCACTGACCATCCTGGTGCGTCCCTCCGGACTCCTGGGGAGGACCGAATGAGCGTGACGGACACGCTGCTGCCGGACACCGCCGAGCCGGGCCACGCGCGCTCGCCCGTCGCCACGTGGGCGCCCATCGCCATCGTCGCGGTCCTGCTGGCGCTGGTGCCGGTGTTCGTCGGGGACTCGCGGACCTGGATGGGGCTGGCCACCGGGATGCTGTTGTTCGCGTGCTACGCGACGGCCTTCAACGTGATCTTCGGCTCGACCGGGCAGCTGTTCCTGTGCGTCGGAGCCCTGGCAGGCGTGTCCGGCTACGCCACGCCGATCCTTGCCGACGAGTTCGGGGTCCCGGGCGTGGTGGCCCTGGTGGTCGGGACCGCGCTGTCGGCGCTGCTGGGTGGGCTGTTCAGCTGGGTCTCGGTCCGGCGCTCGCTGGGGGTGATCTTCACGGGCATCGTGACCCTGACGTTCTCGCTGGGGTTCCACAACCTCCTGCTCGGCCAGCGCGAGCTGACCGGTGGCGAGACCGGCCTGCGCATCCAGGTCGGCGGCGACACCGTCCTGCGCGAGCTGGTCCCGGCCTACCTCGTGTTCCTGGGCCTGCTGGTCGGCTACCTCGTCCTGTACCGCCTGCTCCAGCGATCGTCGTTCGGCTGGGCCTTCTCGGCCCTGCGGGACGACCCGGTCGCGGCCGAGCTCGCCGGGGTGGACGTGGCGCGCTACCGGATCTGGGCGGGCACGATCGGCTCGGCGATGCTCGGGCTGGCCGGTGGGCTGTGGGCGATCACCGAGGGCTTCGTCTCGCCGACGACGTTCGCGTTCGGGGAGGTCGACGTCGAGACACTGGTCATCCTCGCGTTCGGTGGCATCGGCACGCTGCTGGGCCCGGTCATCGGGTCGGTGGCGCTGACGGTGCTGGACGAATTGCTGCGGGACGCCGGCCAGCTCCGGGTGGCGATCTTCGGTGCGATCCTGGTCGCCCTGTTCCTGGGCTTCCGGAGCGGGGTCGGTCCGGCCGTCGGTCGACTGGCCCGCCGCGTCCTGCCCACCTCGCTGACCGATCGGTTCCGCTGACCCCCGCAGGGCCGTCGAGTGTGCGCATCACTCCGGCCGATTGGGGGAATGCGCACACGCGACGAATCGGACCCCTCGACGGGGTGTGGGACACGGTCGTCGAGGGCCGGGACCTTCGGGCACGCAGGTCGGGACCAACCCCTGCCACGACGAACCGGCCGGGTCGTAGCGTCGACCACGTGCTGACGTCCCCGGCAGGAGGCAGGTCATGACACGTGCCAGCATCGATGGCAACGAGGCCGCCGCCAGGGTCGCCCACGCCCTGTCCGAGACGATCGCGATCTACCCGATCACGCCGGCCTCACCGATGGGAGAGCTGGCCGACCAGTGGTCGTCGAGCGGCCGCACCAACCTCTGGGGCGTGGTGCCGCGCGTCATCGAGATGCAGTCCGAGGCCGGCGCGGCCGGGGCGCTGCACGGGGCGGTCACCAAGGGGACCCTGGGCACGACGTTCACGGCCTCGCAGGGCCTGTTGCTGATGTTGCCCAACATGTTCAAGATCGCCGGCGAGCTGACCCCGGCGGTCCTCCACGTCGCGGCACGCACGGTGGCCACGCACGCCCTGTCGATCTTCGGGGACCACTCCGACGTCATGGCCGCCCGGACCACCGGGTGGGGCATGCTGGCCGCCTCATCGGTCCAGGAGGCCCACGACATGGCGGCCGTGGCCCACGCCGCCAGCCTCGAGTCCCGTGTCCCGTTCGTCCACTTCTTCGACGGCTTCCGGACCAGCCACGAGCTCAACGAGGTCGACCTGCTCGAGTCCGACGACCTCGCGGCGCTGCTCGACGAGCAGTGGGTCGCCGACCACCGGCTCCGGGGACTGGATCCCGACCGGCCCGAGCTGCGCGGGACCGCCCAGAATCCCGACGTGTTCTTCCAGGCCCGCGAGGCCGCCAACCCGTGGACCGATGCCGTCCCCGGGATCGTGGCCGGTGCGATGGACCGCCTGGCCGACGCGACCGGACGCAGCTACGGCCTGGTCGAGTGGTTCGGCCACCCGGAGGCCGAGCGCGCCGTCGTGATGATGGGATCGGGGACCGCCGCCGCCCGCCAGGCGGTGGACGCCCTCGTGGCCCGTGGTGAGCGAGTTGGTGGGCTGGTCGTTCGGCTGTTCCGGCCGTTCCCGACGCAGGCCCTGGTCGCCGCCCTGCCGGCGTCCGTGCAGCGGATCGCCGTGCTCGACCGGACCAAGGAGCCGGGCGCACCCGGCGAGCCGCTGTTCACCGACGTTGCGACGGTGCTGATGCGCGCCGTGGCGACCGGCGAGCGCGGCGCGCTGCCCCTGGTGGTCGGCGGACGCTACGGACTGAGCTCCAAGGAGTTCACGCCGGCCATGGCCGCCGGCGTGTTCGCCGAGCTCGACCGGGACCGACCCCGCCACGGGTTCACCGTGGGGATCGTCGACGACGTCACGCACACCTCGATCGACCCCGACCCGACCGTGCACGAGCACCGCCACGACGGCGACGTCCGCGCGGTGTTCTTCGGACTGGGCAGCGACGGCACCGTCGGGGCCAACAAGAACACCGTCAAGATCGTGTCCGAGCACACCGACCTCCACGCCCAGGGCTACTTCGTCTACGACTCCAAGAAGGCCGGTGCCCGCACGGAGTCGCACCTGCGGTTCTCCCCCCAGCCGGTGGAGGCGACCTGGCTGATCGACGAGGCGGACCTGGTGGCCTGCCACCAGTTCGGCTTCCTCGACAAGGTGGACGTGCTGGCTCGCGCGCGCCCCGGCGCCACCCTCCTGCTCAACGCCCCCTTCCCGGCCGACCAGGTCTGGGACCACCTGTCGGTGGAGGTCCAGCAGGAGGTCCTCGACAAGGCGTTGCAGGTCTGGGCGATCGACGCCTACGCGGTGGCACGCGAGGCGGGGCTCGGGGGCCGGATCAACACCGTCATGCAGCCGTGCTTCTTCGTCCGCAGCGGGATCCTGCCGGCCGACGAGGCACTGGCGGCCATCAAGGCCTCGGTCGAGACCACCTACGCCAGGCGCGGCCCGGAGGTCGTGGCGCGCAACCTCGCCGCGATCGACCGCTCGCTGGCGGCACTGCACCGCGTCGAGGTGCCGGCCCACGTGTCGGCGACGCGCCACCGGCCCCCGACCGTGCCACCCGACGCCCCCGACTTCGTCCAGCGGGTCACCGCCCGGATCATGGCCGGCGAGGGTGACCTGCTCCCGGTCAGCGCCCTGCCCGTCGACGGCACGTTCCCGACCGGCACGTCGCGCTGGGAGAAGCGGTCGATCGCCCCGGAGATCCCGATCTGGGACCCGTCGATCTGCATCGACTGCAACAAGTGCGCGATCGTGTGCCCCCACGCCGCGATCCGCACCAAGGCCTACGACGGCGACGTGCTGGGCGCGCTGCGCGACGACTTCCCCACCAAGCCGATGAAGGACCGCAGCCTGCCCGACCACCACCTGACGGTCCAGGTCGCCCCCGACGACTGCACCGGGTGCGGGGTGTGCGTCCAGGTCTGCCCGGCCACGTCGAAGGAGCAGGTCGGCCACAAGGCGATCAACATGGAACCGGCCGCCGAGCACCGCGACGTCGAGCGTGACAACTTCGCCACGTTCCTGGACATCCCGGAGCTGGATCGGAGTTCCTTCGACCACGGCAACGTGCGTCACAGCCAGCTGCTGCAACCGCTGTTCGAGTTCTCGGGAGCCTGCGCGGGATGTGGCGAGACCCCCTACCTCAAGCTGCTCACCCAGTTGTTCGGTGACCGGATGGTCGTCGCCAACGCGACCGGGTGCTCGTCGATCTACGGGGCGAACCTCCCGGCCACCCCGTGGTCGGTCGACGACGCGGGCCGTGGCCCGGCATGGTCCAACTCGCTGTTCGAGGACAACGCCGAGTTCGGGCTGGGCCTCCGGCTGGGCCTGGAGCAGGAACGTGCGACCGCCGAGGTCCTGCTGGCCGAACTGGCCGGGGAGCTGGGCGACGGACTGGTCTCGGGCCTGCTGCACGCGGACCAGGCCGACGAGGCCGGGATCGCCGGCCAGCGGGACCGGGTGGAGGAGCTCCGGCGACGCCTGGCCGCCATGGACTCGCCCCGGGCGCGCCTGCTCGACGGGGTGGCGTCGACCCTGGTCCGCCAGGGAGTCTGGATCGTCGGTGGCGACGGCTGGGCGTACGACATCGGCTACGGAGGCCTGGACCACGTCCTGGCCAGTGGCATGGACGTCAACGTGCTCGTGCTCGACACCGAGGTCTACTCCAACACCGGCGGCCAGGCATCCAAGGCCACGAGCCGGGGTGCCGTGGCCAAGTTCGCGGCGTCCGGCAAGTCCGGCGCCAAGAAGGACCTCGGCCTGATCGCCATGCAGTACGGCAACGTCTACGTCGCCCAGGTGGCACTCGGCGGCAACGACATGCAGACCGTGCGCGCGTTCCGCGAGGCCGAGGCATGGCCGGGCCCCTCGCTGCTGCTGGCGTACTCGACGTGCATCGCGCACGGGGTCGACATGACCCAGTCGATGGCGCGACAGAAGGAGGCGGTGCTGTCGGGGTACTGGCCCCTGTACCGCTACCACCCGGGTGGGGAGGACGACGCGCACCCGTTCCACCTGGACTCGCGCGCCCCGAAGAAGCCGGTCGCCGACTTCATGGCCACCGAGGCACGGTTCGCGGTGCTGCAGCGCAGCGACCCGGAGCGCGCGGCCATGCTGCGCGAACTGGCGCAGGCCGACGTCGACGAGCGCTGGCGCTACTACGAGCAGCTCGCCGGGGTGGTGCGCACCGCACCGTTCGACCAGGCCGAGGACACGCGCACGACCGAGGAGGAGCCGGCATGACCGAACTCGCGACCACCTACCTCGGGCTGGACGTGTCCAGCCCGATCGTCGCCTCGAGCTCGCCACTGACCGGGACGATGGACGGCCTGCGGGCACTGGTCGACGCGGGTGTCGGCGCAGTCGTGCTGCCGTCGCTGTTCGAGGAGCAGATCGTCCACGAGTCTCGCGACCTGGTCACGATGCTCGAGGAGACCGCCTCGTTCAACCCCGAGGCCAGCGACGGCTACTTCCCCGAGCTCGACGACTACAACACGGGCCCGGACCGCTACCTGGACCACCTGGCCGAGGCGGTCCGCGAGCTCGACGTGCCCGTGATCGCCAGCCTCAACGGCGTGTCGATCGGTGGCTGGCTGCGCTACGCCCGCCAGCTGGCCGACGCCGGCGCGTCGGCGATCGAGTGCAACGTGTACCGGCTCGCGGTCGACGTCGACGACCAGCCGTGGGAGGTCGAGGACGACCTGGTCAACCTGGTCGGCGAGGTCGCCGAGACGGTCGACGTGCCGGTCGCGGTCAAGCTCAGCCCGTACTTCACCGCCCTGGCCAACCTCGCCCGTCGCCTGGAGGACGCCGGCGCGGCGGGGCTGGTCCTGTTCAACCGCTTCTACCAGCCCGACATCGACGTCGACACGCGCGCGGTCGTCCCGAGCCTCGTCCTTTCGTCCCCGCACGAACAACTCCTGCCACTGCGCTGGACCGCCGTGCTCCACGGCCGGGTCGGCACGTCACTGGCGATCACCACCGGGGTCCACGACGCCGAGGGCGTGGCCAAGGCGCTGCTGGCGGGCGCCGACGTCGCGATGGTCGCCTCGGCCGTGCTGCGCCACGGACCCAGCCTGGTCGCCAGCATGCTCGACGGGCTGCAGACGTGGATGGACGAGCACGACTACGACTCGGTCGACCAGCTCCGCGGCAGCGCGAGCCAGGCAGCCGTGTCGGACCCCGACGCGTTCGTGCGCGCCAACTACCTCCAGACGCTCACGAGCTGGTCGACCCCGATCCCCGCCTGACGACCCGGTCGGGCTCGACCGGCCGGACCAGTCCCCGGAGCCGGTCGAGCCGCACCCCCTTGGCGGTCGCCAGCCGGTCCCGTTCCCGACGGGCCCGGGCGGCGCGCCCGGGCCCGTCGGGAACGGGAC
>NZ_JAHOPH010000058.1 GCF_019798055.1 Salsipaludibacter albus
CCCTCCACCACCGGTCGGGCTGCCCGACCGGTGGTGGAGGGGGCGGCGGAGGCGGAGGCGGCGGGGGCCAGGCCCCGCCGACGGCGGTCGACGAGACCTGGAACGAGCCGTGGGTGTGGCGCCCGCGGGACTGGCCCGGCCAGGCACTGGCGCTCAACATCGTCGAGAACCAGAACCCCGGGGTCGTGGTCGGCTTCGGCAACCCTGGGCAGGTGCTGTTCAGCTACGGCGGCACCACCCCCGGACCCACGATCCGCGTCCGGGGGGACGAGGACCTGCGGGTCACCCTGCGCAACCTGCTGGGACGCGACCTGGGCACCACCTGGGTCGGTCCCTACCCGGACCCCAACGAACTCACCGGGTACGTGGGCGACACCCCGCTCGACCTCGCCGTGGCCCAGGACCGCGCCGACGCCCTCGGCAACCGTCGCGGTGACTTCTGCCTCGGCGAGCACACCAACGGCGTGCACACGGTCCACACCACGAACCTGCACACCCACGGGCTGCACGTGCGTCCGGGTCGCAACCCGGACGGGACCCACTCCGACAACGTGATCCTGCGCCTGATCCCCCAGGCAGACCTGGCAGCCCGCGAGGCCGACCCGGAGGACGGACAGGTCGACTGCCGGTTCCTGCGCGCGGGCGACCAGATCAACTTCCTGGCCGACGACGACCAGGTCGGCCAGGCCGACTACTCGTTCCGACTCGGCGACGTGCTGGGCCAGCCCGGCGCCCCCCATCCCCCGGGCACGCACTGGTACCACCCCCACGCCCACGGGGCCACCCACGACCAGGTCGCCAGCGGCATGGCCGGATTCCTGGTCGTCGAGGGCGACGTCGACGACGCCGTGCGGGCCGCACTGGTCCCCGACCGGGCGGGCGACCCGGGCGACCCGTCCCTCAAGACCGGACCGCACGACTACCGCGAGCGGCTGATGCTGGTGCAGCGGGTCTTCAACATCCCCACCGACCCCGACGCACCGGTGGGCAGCCTCCAGGCGCCGCCGAAGTCGGCGCGCTCGTCGGCGACCGTGATCAACGGCAGCCCGGCTGCCGCCACGATCTTCATGCGCCCGAACGCCACCGAGCGGTGGCGCGTCCTCAACGGCAGCGTCGACGGCAAGGGCTTCCGCCGGCTCATGGTCCTGCGGGGTCGCTTCGGCACCAACGCCGCCGGCCACCTCGTCACGGTCGACGCGGACGGCAACGCCGGCGAGGTCGTGACCCGCGGCGAGGTCGAACGAGCCAAGGTCGACCTGCACCAGCTCGCACTCGACGGCGTCACCCTGGTCAGCCCCGACGGCACCTACCAGGTCCGCGACCTGGCCCAGCAGGGCGCCCCGGACGCGCCGTTCCCGCTCGACGCCTGGCCCACCGGCGAACCGGCCGCGATGGCCGACGCGTGGGCAGCGTGCTTCGCCGACGGCGACAGCCTGCGCGCCTGCTACGTACGCCCCAACGAGGTCTACCTGGGTCCGGCCAACCGGACGGACGTGTTCTTCCAGGCCCCGCCCCTCCCCGACGGACAGGACCGGGCGGTCTACTCGGTGGTCGCCCTGGGCGTGGTCCTGCACGCCGACACGCCACTGCAGGGCCTCCAGCAGGTCGTGTCCGCACCCGCGACGCGCGCCCTGGACGGCACGGTCAGCCAGCCGAGCGTGAACCCACCGGCCGGACCCGGCGACGTCGTGATCGCCACGGTCACCGTGACCGGCGAGCCGGCCGAGCCGTTCGACCTCGCCACGATCGACCTGCCCGACGTCCCGCCCTACCTGCGACCGATCACCGACGACGATCCGGCCCTGGCGGCACCAGACGGTGGCTTCCGCACCCGGGTCGTGACGTACTCGGGATGGGGATCGCAGGGCATGCCCCTGGTGACGACCGACCTGGCGGTCGACGACGACGGGTCGTTCGCGGCCGAGGCCCCGGACGATCCACCCCCCGGCGACGGCTCCGAGACCGCCGCCGCGTTCGCGGCCTTCGTGCGTGACACCCCCGACCTCGAGGGCCTGCGCTGGGTCCGGCGCCACGCCCAGCCCGTCGGCGGCCGCGTCGAGGTGGTGCTGCTGCCACCGAACATCCGCACGATGGCGATCGACGGACGCAAGTTCGACCCGACCGACCCGGGCCGGCCCCGCATGCACCTCGACAGCGCCGAGGAGTGGGTGGTCCAGAACGTGGCCGACGGGCTGTGGGGGCCGACCGGTCCGGACGACCTGCCCACGGCCCAGTACGCGGCGCACTACGACGGCGTGCCGATGTCGCTGGCCGACGGCATGGCGCGATTCCGCGACGACCCGTCCTGGCAGCTCCTGACCCGGGCCGTCGACCACCCGTTCCACATCCACCAGAACCCGTTCTGGGTGATCCGCATCGACGTCCCCGACGCCACGGGAAACCTCCACAACATCCTCGACCAGCCACGCTGGATGGACGTGGTGCCGATCCCGCGGCACCGGGGACGGGTCGTGTTCCGGTCGCGGTTCCCCGACTTCGTCGGCACCTACGTCAACCACTGCCACATCCTCCTCCACGAGGACAACGGCATGATGCAGGCCGTCGAGGTGACCCCGTTCGACCGCGCCGCCGACGACGCGGACCCCACCGACGAAGACGTCGCCCGGGCCAACTACGCGGTCCGCGACGCGCTGGCCGACCCGGGGACCTCGCCCGAGGCCACCGCGCAGGTCGGCGACCTGTACGGGCGCCCCGATCTCGCCCAGGCGTGGGTCGCCAACATGACCTTCGAGGACCCCAACGAGTCGACCGGGCAGTCCTACCCCGGCTTCGACCTCACCCCACCGCCGTCCTGACCGACCCGTTCCCCCGCCGACGACAGGAGTCGCGCTGAGCCGAACCGGCCCACGGACCCCTGCGTCCGAGCGGGCCTCCACACCTCGCCAGGAGCCAGACCATGTCAACCCCACAGACCGCGCAGGTCTTCATCACCAACACGACCGATGGCACCGCCTCGATCCAGCTGTTCCACCAGAACGATCCGTACGGAGTCGAGAACGGCAGCTGGGTCGCCGCGCCCGGCGAGACCGTCGGACCGCTGCTGGTCCATTTCGACACCGGCATCGGATCGTGGGGCCAACTCGACTGGTGGTCCGTCACGATCGGCGTCAAGGGCGGCAGCCAGTCCGGCGTCTACCGCAGCCAGGGCGCGGTCGGCTCGACGCCGTGGAAGGAGTGCCAGCTGCAGTCGGGCGACGCCGGACGACAGCTGCGCTTCACCGTGGACACGGGCGGGTTCGCCATCAACCTCGACTCGGGCGGCTGCAGCGCCCCGATGGTGCGGCTCGGGTCGGTGCTCGCCGACGGCCCCGCCACGATCACCAACGTGTTCGTTCTGATGCTGGAGAACCACTCGTTCGACAACGTCTTCGGCCAGTCCGGCCTGCCGGGCATCACCGCGGGGCCGGTGACCAGCAACACCTGGACCCCGGAGGGCGGCGCGCCGCGGACGTTCCCGGTCGGCTCGCCGGCGCCGGTCGCGATGTCGACCGACCCGGGCCACGAGTTCGACGACGTGCTCGAGCAGCTGTGCGGACCCGGCGACCAGGTCGACGACGGCGCGCACCACCCCCCGCTGGGACCGGGCGGCGCATACCCGTCGCCGATCGACATGTCCGGCTTCGCCCAGAACTACGCCACGACCACCAGCGAGGGCACCGGCCTGCCCGCGGCGGACCAGGTCGGCGACATCATGATGGGATTCGACACCGCCAAGCAACTGCCGACGATGTACGAGCTGGCGAGCGAGTACGTCCTGTGTGACCACTGGTTCGCCTCGATGCCGGGACCCACCTGGCCCAACCGGTTCTTCGTGCACGCCGGGTCGTCCGGGGGGCTGGACCACAGCCCGTCGAACACCGAGATCCTGGGCTGGGAGCTCGGCACCGGGTTCGCCCTGCAGGACGGCACCGTGTACGACGCGCTCGACGCCGGCGGACGCGCCTGGCGGGTCTACATCGACGACACCAACGCCTACAGCGACGAGCCGTCCAAGGGCTCGATCCTCGGCGCCGTGCCCCAGGTGTCGGCGCTGAAGGGCGTGTCGAAGGTCACCGACGTGTTCTCGATGACCCACTTCGCGTCGGACCTGCAGAACCCGTACCCGTACGCCTACACGTTCATCGAACCGAACTGGGGCGACGTCACCAGCAGCTACCAGGGCGGGTCGTCGCAGCACCCGATGGACGACGTGGCCGGTGGTGAGGGCCTGCTCAACGCCGTCTACACCGCGATCCGGAACTCGCCGGTGTGGAACACCAGCCTGCTGATCGTGACCTACGACGAGCACGGCGGGTTCTTCGACTCGGTCGCCCCGGGGGCCACGCCCCCGCCCGGTGACGACAGCTCCAGCCCCGGCAACCCCTACAACGCGTCGGGCTTCGACTTCGCCACCCACGGGGTGCGCGTGCCCGCACTGGTCGTGTCGCCGTGGGTCGCCGCGGGCGTGGTCGACCACACCGTGCGTGAGCACTCGTCGGTGCCCGCCACGGTCGCACAACTGTTCGGCGTGGCCGCACCGGCGCGTGCCTCGGCGGCACCCTTCGCCGGCGGGGTGGTGGACCTGCTGACCCAGGCGACACCGCGAACGGACGCGCCGACCACCATTGCGTCGCCACCGGCGCCGACGGTCCGGCCGCACGTCACGGAGGAGGAGTTGGCCGCCGAGGACCGCGAGCCGATCCCGCAGACGGGCAACCTGCCCGGCTTCCTGGCCATCGCGCTCAAGACCCGGCTCGAACTGACCGACGACCCGGACGAGCGCGCGGCGCTGGTCCAGCAGTACGAGCAGTTGTCGACCCGGGGTGAGGCACGGACGTTCATCGGCCGGGCCATGGCCATGGCCGACGCCGTCCCGACGCCGGACGAGAACCGGATCGGGGCCACGACCCCGTGACACCCAGGCTGTCCGACGTGACGTGCCCGCACGTCACGTCGGGCAGGGATCGACGTGGAGGTACTGGAGGCACTCGACGTCGGTCAGCGACCGGGTCAGGCGGCCCTCGGCCATCCCGACCAGGTCGTCGAGGTCCAGTGCCCACACCCGCGCCACGCCGTCGCTGGTCGTCACGATCCGTTCGCCGTCCGGGCTGAACTCGACCCACCACACCGGGCCGTCCGGACTGTGCAGCACGAGTTCCTGCGTGCCGACCTCGGTGTCCCACAGGCGCACGGTGCCGTCGACGCCCGACGTGGCGAGCAGGTCGCCGTCCGGGGAGAAGGCCAGGCCGCTGATGTCTCCCGTGTGGCCGTCGAGGCTGGCGAGTCGCTCCCCCGCGACGGCGTGCCAGATCGAGCCGCCCCCGGCCATGCGGCTGACGGCGATCCTGGAACCGTCGGGCGAGATCGCGATCTCCCCGGGGAACTCCTGCATGTCGATGCGGACCGCGCCGGTCGCCCAGTCCCACACCCGCAGGCCGTTCGCCGTGGGGTCCTCGCGGTCGACCTTCCATCGTGCCGTGACCAGGCGCTCGCCATCGGGGCCGAACACGAGGTCGGCGGGGCGGAAGTTGGCCTCCTCGGGCAGTTCGGCGACCAGTTGGCCGGTGCGATCGACGATCATGGTCGTGCCGGGTCGGTCGAGCTCGTCCCAGCCGGCCACGGCGAGCAGCTGCCCGTCGGAACTCCACGCGATGAACTCGGGGAGGAAGTCGACCTCCTCGACCGTGAACACCTCCTCGCCCGTCTCCAGGTCCCAGACCTGCACACGGCGCGGGTCGTCGTAGCTCACGGTCGCGACCAGGCCGCCGTCCGGGCTGACCGCGATGTCGACGGCGGTGTCCTGGTCCTCCCCGAGGGTGGCACCCGTCGTGCCGGTGTCCAGGTCCCACACGACCGCCTCGGCATCACGGCCGCTCACCACGACCCGGTCGCCGTCGGGGGTGAAGGCGGCCTTCTGCAGCCCGCCGGTCGACGTCGGCAGGTTGGCCCACTCGGCGCCGCCGGCGAGCCCGACGTCCCAGACCTCGGCATCGGTGACGGTGACGTCGCCGGTCAGGATCCGCGTGCCGTCCGGCGAGAAGGCGATGCCGCCGACCCCCTCCGGGGACGACACCGCGACCTGCTCGACGACCTCGTCGCCGTCCACCTGCCACACGCGAGCGGTCCCGTCCCGAGCACCGGTGGCCAGCTGGCCGGTCTCCCGGCTCCACTCGAGGGCGAAGACCTCGCCGGTCTGCCGGGGAATGCCGACGTGGTCCAGGCCCGTCTCGGCATCGGTGAGCCGGGTCTCGACGCCCTGGTTGCTCGATGCGATCCACTGCCCGTCAGGGCTCCACGCCACCGCCACCGCCACCTCCGTGTTGGGCTGGAAGCGCAGGACGACGTCGCCGGTCGCCACCTCCACGACCTCGACCTCCGAGCCGTTGGTGATCGCGAGCTGCTCGCCGTCCGGACTGAAGCTCGCGGGGTCGCCGAGGGGCCGGGTCACGGCCGGGATCTCCAGGGTCGGCTGGCCGGTGGACACGTCCAGGACCCGGATCCGGTCGCCTGCGATCCACGACGACGCGACCCGGGTGCCGTCGGGGCTGAACGCGACGCCCCACACCGGCCCGGCCTCACCCTGGAACTCCGCCTGGAGGTCCCCCGTCTCGGGATCCCACAACCGCACCAGCCCGTCGTCACCCGTGGTCGCCAACACCGAGCCGTCCGGACTGAACCCGACGTCGTTGATGTCGACGTCGTGGCCCGTGAAGGCGAGCACCGACTCGCCGGTCTCGGCGTCGCGCAGGTCGACGAGCCCGGACTCCTCGGGGCCCTCGGTCACGAACACGGTGCCGTCCGGGCTCCAGGCCACGCTGCCACCCAGGCCGGGCAGGGTCATGACGATGCGCGACGACGTGACCGCGCGGTGCAGGGCACTCTCGGCCTCGGCCAGCACGGTGCCGTCGAGCTCGCGGGTCGTGTCGATCGACTCCATGGCCAGCAGGATTGCCAGCTGGGTGTCCTCGTCCACGACCGCGGTCGACGCTGCCGCGAGCTCGCGCGCGACCGCGACCCGCTGTTGGGCCTGGGCCTCGCGACGCTGGTCCAGGGCGATCAGCCCACCGACCACGGCGACGAGCATGGCCACCGCGAGCCCGAGGAGCTGCCGGCGCAACCGGCGGTTGGTGCGTTCCCTGCGGGCGAGGCGCTCGGCCTCCCGGTCCCGGCGGTCGTCCCGGGCGGTGCGGCTGGCGTCGAGGAACTGCCGGGACGTCTCGGGCAGGGCGTCGGTCCGTCCGTCGAGCTGGTCGAGGGCCACCTCCAGCGTGGTCCCGCGATACAGCGCACCGGGGTCGCGGTCGATGGACTCCCAGTTGTCAGCGGCCCCGGTCACCTGCTCGGCGGCCACGATCGCCGCGCGGTCCTCCTCGATCCAGTCCCGCAGCCGGGGCCACTCGCGCAGCAGTGCCTCGTGGGCGAGCTCGAAAACGACACCTTCCTCGCGGGCCTGTGCCTGGAGCAGGCGGCTGGACACGAGGGTCTCGAGCACCGCGTCGAGGTCCCGGGCGTCGGCCATCCCGTCGAGGTCGGTCCGAGCGATCGGTCGCCGGCTGTCCGCCTCGTCGCGGGTGCCGGGCGACACCCCACGCAGCAGGATCCGACGTCCAAGCGGCGGGTCCCCGACCGACTCCCAGGTCTGTTCGGCGTGTCGGGCCAGCGCCCCCGGCAGGCCGCCGACCTGCTCGTAGCCGGCCAGCGTGAGGGTGGAGCCGTCACGGTGGTTCCACAGCTCCCACAGGGTGTGCTGGAGCAGCGGGAGCCGTCCCGGCTGGCCGGTGGCCTCGGTGACCATGCGACCCACGATGCCACGTTCGAGCGTCACCCCGCCCAGGGTCGCCGGTCCGACGATGGCGGCCTCGAGCTCGGCCCCGGACATCGGCGGGATGACCAGCTGGGATCGTCCCAGCAACGCCGCCATGTCCGGGTTCGACGCGGCCTGGGCGTAGAAGTCCGCCCGCATCGTCGCCACGACCCCGACCCGTGGTTCATGCGCCCGCACGGCGACGTCGACGGACGCCAGGAAGGCAGCGGCCTGGGTCGGCTCGCTGACCGTGAACAGCTCCTCGGCCTGGTCGACGACCAGCAGGACCCGCGCCGCCGGGTCGGCGCAGGACGTGGTCAGGATCCGGCACGCCTCCGCGTGAAGGGCACCGGGATCGTCGGCGAACCGATCGGCCAGGTCGTCCACCGTGGTCGCCACACGATCCTGTCCGTCGTGCTCCCCCGCCACGGCAACCAGAGCCGCCGCGAGTGCGCCCAGGGGTCGCCGGCCCGGTACGACGACCGCCACCGGCCACGTGTCGGCGTCGGGAATCGCCCCTGACGCCAGCGCGGGCAGCAGCCCGGCGCGCACCAGCGACGACTTCCCACTGCCCGAGGGTCCCACGACCGTCGCCGTCGGGTGGACGGCCAGCAGCTCGACGAGACGCTGCACGGCGGCGTCGCGACCGAAGAACAGCTCGGCGTCGGCCTGTTCGAACGCTCGCAGCCCCACGTAGGGCGGTCGCCGGTCGGCACCGGGCGCATCGTCGCGGGCATCGGCCTCCGCCGACAGTGCATGGACAGGGCGGGCCCCCACGCCACCGCCACGCGCGGGGTCCGGGTCTGGAACCGGGACCGAGCGCAGGATGGACGTGTGCAGCTCCTGGGTGGCAGGCGACGGGTCCACCCCCAGCTCGTCGGCGAGCTGGCGACGGCAGTCCTCGTAGACCTGCAGGGCCGTCGCGACGTTGCCCGACTCGGCCTCGAGCGTCATCACGTCTCGCCAGGCGTCCTCGCGGAAGGGCGCGCGCCCGAGCGCCTCACCGAGGACCGAGCGGGCCGCCGACCAGCGCTCCTGGTGACGCCGGACCCGTCCCAGCACCAGCAGCGACTCGACGTGGTCGGGACCGACGGTGCGTCGCAGCTCCTCCACCCATGGTGCCTCCAGCCCCGGCAGGATCGGCCGCGACAGGACGGAACGTGCCCGGGCCGCGAGGTCGTCCGCGTCCTCCAACCGCCCGTCGGCCAGCGCCTTGGCCGCCCTGGCCACCTCGTCGGCGGCGACCTCGAGGTCGACCGACAGGTCGGGGAGGTCGACGTGGTAGTGCCCGGAACGGCTCTCGACGGCCCGCTCGTCCACCCCGACCTCGGCCAGCAGGCCCCGGAGCCGGCTGACGAGCAGGCGCACTGCCGGCCGCCACCGTTCGGGTGGACCCGACGGCCACACCTCGGCTGCGATCTGCTCGGGCGACCAGGCCCGGTCGCGGTCGACCAGCAGCATCGCCGTCACCAGGCGGGGCTGCGGTCCACCGAACGCCCGGTCGGCGATGACCGCGCCGTCGCGAGCCAGCCCCAGGGCACCCGCGACCGTGAAGGACACCCCCACGTCCACCCCTTCCCCCGTGGCC
>NZ_JAHOPH010000059.1 GCF_019798055.1 Salsipaludibacter albus
CCCGTCGGCTCGGGCGTGCGCTGGCCCCCCTGCTGGAGACCGGGGACGTGCTCGCGCTGACCGGCGAGCTGGGCGCGGGCAAGACCTGCCTCGTGCAGGGACTGGCCGCAGGCCTGGGCGTCGACGGACCGGTCACCTCCCCGACCTTCATGCTCCAGCGCACCTACCGGGGTCGCCTGCCACTGGTGCACCTCGACGTCTACCGGCTCGAGCACGTCCAGGACGTCCTCGACCTCGGCGACGAGGCCCTCGCCGACGACGTGGTCACCGTCGTGGAGTGGGGTGACACCATCGCCCAGCTGCTCCCGATCGACCGCCTGGACCTGGAGCTGCGCCACGAGGAGGACCTGCTGGCCCGGCCCCCGGCCGACGGCGCCCC
The DNA here is from genome assembly GCF_019798055.1 of Salsipaludibacter albus. GTDB lineage: Bacteria > Actinomycetota > Nitriliruptoria > Nitriliruptorales > Nitriliruptoraceae > Salsipaludibacter > Salsipaludibacter albus. The sequence continues at coordinate 380 of NZ_JAHOPH010000059.1, forward strand.
GGTCCCCGACCTGACCGACGACCGTCCCCGCATCGTCCACCTGGTGGCGCGGGGAGCATGGGTCGACCGGATCACCGAACTGGCGGCGCCCGGTGACGGCGTCGAGCCGGTGGTCGTGGACGAGGGGACCCCCTGATGCTGCTGCTCGCGGTCGAGACCTCCACGCCGACGTCGTCGGTGGCCCTGCTGGACCGGGACGGCGCGGTGGCGACGGCCAGCCTCGGGCTGCCGCGGCGCCACGGCGAGTTCCTCGCCCCGGCGGTCGTGTTCTGCCTGCAGCAGGCGGGACGGACGGTCGAGGACCTGACCGGCGTCGCCGTCGGCACGGGCCCCGGTCTCTACACCGGCCTCCGGGTCGGGATGGCCTTCGCGCAGGCCCTGGCCCAGGCCCGCCGGCTGCCCGTGGTCGGCCTGCCCGGACTCGACGTCATGGGCTTCTCCGCACGGCACACCGCACCGACGGTGCACGCCGCCATCGACGCACGACGCGGCCAGGTGTTCTGGGCGACCTACCAGCGGGTGCCCGGCGGGGTGCAGCGCGACGGCGACCTCCAGGTCGGGTCGGTCGACGACCTGGTCGCAGAGATCGCCGCCGGTGACCGTCCCGCGTTGATCCAGTCGGGCCTGGAGGGTGACGGCGCGCTCGACCAGGTCGCGGTGCACCTGGCCGCCCGCGTCGACCGTCCGCCGCTGGCGGTGGACCTCGGCTTGCTGGCGATGCCGCGGTTCGTCCGCGAGGAGACGGTGCGACCCGGCGAGCTCGACGCGATCTACCTACGACGTGCCGACGCGAAGATCGGCTGGCAGAGCCGCGGTCGGCTGCAGGGAGGCACGTCGTGACGGCGCTGCGACGGGCAACGCCCGACGACCACGATCACGTGGTCGCACTGCCCGACCTCGGGGGTGCGACGCGACGGCTGCTCGCCAAGGACCTGGCCGGCGAGGTGCCGCGCCACGCCGTGGTCGCGGTCGACGACGGCGAGGTCGTCGGCTTCGCCATGGAGACCCGCCAACCCGACGAGGTGCACCTGCTCGACATCGTGGTCCGCCCCGACCACCGACGCCACGGGATCGGGCGTCGACTGGTGACGGCGCTGGCGGCGCTGGGTGCGGCCGACGGTGCCACCGCCATGACCCTGGAGGCCCGGGTGTCCAACCCCGGTGGCCCGCCGATGTACCGCCACCTGGGCTTCACCGACAGCGGGGTGCGCCCCGGCTACTACCAGGACGGCGAGGACGCCTTCGTGATGTGGCACCACGACCTGGGCGTGCTCGCCCGGGCGGCCGACGCGGACGACCTGTCCGCGCTCGGGGTGGCGTCGGTGGTCGCGCCCCGGCCGACCGGACCGGTGCGGGTGCCCGACCTCGACGAGCTCGAGACGGAGCGCGACACGACGACGGGGAGGGTCGGCTAGATGCTGGTGCTCGGGATCGAGACGTCGTGTGACGAGACCGCGGTCGGCATCGTGGAGGACCGCTTCACGGTCCGTTCCAACGTGGTCGCGTCGCAGGTGGACCTGCATGCGCCCTTCGGTGGCGTGGTGCCCGAGGTGGCCGCCCGGGCCCACCTCGAACTGCTCCAGCCGACCATCGAACGCTCGCTGGTCGAGGCCGGCTGCCGGCTGGAGGACGTCGAGGCGATCGCGGTGACCGCCGGTCCGGGACTGGCCGGGGCGCTGCTGGTCGGCGTCGCCGGTGCGAAGGGCCTCGCGCTGGGTCGGGACCTGCCGCTGCTGGGCGTCAACCACCTCCGCGCCCACGTCGAGGCAGCCCAGCTCGAGTTCGGCGAGCTCGAACCCCCGGTGGTCGCCCTGGTCGTGTCGGGGGGACACACCTCGCTGGTCGTGCTGGAGGAGCCCACCGTGGACGGGGCCCGCCCCGGGTTCCGCCAGCTCGGTTCGACCATCGACGACGCGGCCGGCGAGGCGTTCGACAAGATCGCGCGGTTCCTCGGCCTGGGCTACCCCGGTGGGCCCGAGATCGACCGGCTGGCCCGCTCCGGTGACCCGACCGCCCACGACTTCCCCCGGCCCCTGGCCGGGGACGGGACCTACAACTTCTCGCTGTCGGGTCTCAAGACCGCGGTCATCCGCGAGCTGCGACGGCTGGAGGCCGCCGGCCGCGAGGTCGACCTCGCCGACGTCGCCGCGTCCTTCCAGGAGGCGATCGTCGACGTCCAGGTCGACAAGGCCGTCCGGGCCGCCACCGACCTCGGGATCGACACGGTCGTCATGGCGGGCGGGGTCGCGGCCAACTCCCGGCTGCGGGCCCGGATGGCCGACGCCATGGAGCGCACGGGTGGCCGACTGCTGGTGCCACACGTCCAGCTGTGCACCGACAACGGCGCGATGGTGGCCGCCGCGGGGGCCAACCTGCTCGCGGCCGGCCAGGTCGCGGAGCTGTCGCTGTCGGCGGACCCGAACATGCCGCTGGCCGACCTGCCCCCGGACCCGGCCGGCCCCACGTCGTGACCGGCCCCGCGTGGCGCCGGCCGGAACCGGCGGAGCTGCCACGGTGGGTGGACCGCCTGCGCGCGTACCCGGACGACCGGTTCGGCCCGGCCCGGCACATGTTCGCCCTGGCCTGCCTCGACGGGATGGGTCCGGACGTCGCCCGGGTGGCCACCGACGGCGATCGCTGGGCACTGTGCATCGTGCACCCGGGCGCCACCATCGTGCCGACCGGTGATCCCGAGGTGATGGCCGTGGCGGGGCCGCCGACCCGTCGTTGGCGGTTGTTGATCGGTGACGTCGCGGCGTCGCTGCCCCTGTTGGCCGACGGTGCCTGCCCACCCGACACCCGGGTTCACCACCAGCGCTTCATGCTGGTCGACCGCGACCTGGTGCCGCCGGAGGCGGACCTGCCGGACCCGGGCCTGCGGCGCGCCGTGCCCGCCGACGCGGACGCGGTGACCCGGCTCGCGGTCCAGCTGCACACCGACGACGAGTTCGGTGACCGGGTCTCGCGTGCAGGCCGCCGGGGCTATCGCAGGCGTGTGGTCTCGTCGATCGAGGGTGGCCTGACGTGGGTGTGCGGGCCGGTCGGCGCGCCGGTGGCCAAGCTCGACCGGTCGGTGTCGTCCACGCGCTGGGGGGTGCAGCTGGCCGGCATCGTCGTCGAGCCCGAGGCCCGGTCCCGGGGGATCGGACGGGCGCTGGTCGCCGCGGCGGTGCGCACCGCCCTGGAGCGGTCCGGGGACCTGCCAGTGTCGCTGCACGTCCGTGCGGCCAACACCGGCGCCATCCGGGCCTACTCCGCGGCCGGGTTCGTGGACACCGAGGAGTGGCGCCTGGCGGTGCGGCCATGACCACGACCCCGAGCGTGCCCTCCACCGACGCCGTCGGGCGTCCCGCCACGGTGTCGGTGGTGGTGCCGTTCCGCGACGCGGCCAGCCACCTGCCGGGGCTGCTCGACGCGCTCGGGCACCAGGACCTGTCCGGCGACCGCTGGGAGGTGGTGTTCGTCGACGACGGCAGCTCCGACGACGGGCCAGGTCTCGTCGAGGCGGCCCTGGGCCGGGGCCTGTTCCGGGGACGCCTGGTGTCGTCGCCACCACCGCCGTCGTCCTACGCGGCCCGCAACGCCGGCGTCGGCGTGGCCACGGGCGACGTGCTGGCCTTCACCGACGCGGACTGTCGCCCGTCGCCCGACTGGCTGTCCGCGCTGCTCGCCCGGCTCGGCCCCGCGGAGGCCGACCAGGTCGTGGCCGGCGCGGTCGAGATGACGGTGGACGACCGCCGGAATCCATGGGAGCTGTTCGACGCGGCCGTCCACCTCGACAACGCGGCCGCCGCGACCACCGGCCGGGTGGCGACTGCCAACATGGCCGTGCGGCGTGGGGTGTTCACGTCGGTCGGACCCTTCCCGGAGGTGACGTCGGGCGGCGACCACCTGTGGTCCCGACGAGCCCGGGAACACGGCCACGCCGTCGTGTTCGCCCCGGAGGTCGTGGTGCAACACCCCACGCGCAGCACCCGGGCGGCGCTGGAGGCCAAGCTCGATCGCACCTCCCGGGGCCAGGGCGAGGCAGCCGCCCGGGATCCCGCCCTGCGCACCCCCACGATGCTCCGGGCCCTGGGTCGTCCGCTGCTGGTGCAGCGCCACCTCCGCGTGGCGCGCAGCCCCGACGTCGACGGTGGACTCGGCCTCCGTGCCCGCCTGTTCCTGGTGTCGGTGTGGCTGCGGAGCCGGCAGGTCCCGGCCTACTTCGCCGGCCTGCGCGACGGTGGCAGCGACCACCACAGGGGTGCTGCACACGACGGATGAGGAAACCTGCGTCGATAGCACGCAGGTCCGGCCGCACGGCCCACCCGTCGGATTGCACTCGCCACGCACGAGTGCTAGCGTCGTTGTCACTCTCGGTCAGGGAGTGCAAATCTCATGGATCGCCGTCACGACGTGGCGTGCGCACCGGGATCTCCTCGCTGACCGACCCGCTGCCGGGGGGCAACCCGGCAGGGCGCGACGGCTCCGCCGGACCGCCACGATCCCAGACCTGCAAACCATGCGTCCCTCGCGGGGCGCCGACCAACTCGAAAGGGAGGACACGATGGCAGACGTCAACATCCGTCCCCTGGAAGACCGTGTGCTCGTGACCGTCGACGACGCCGAGCAGACCACCGCTTCCGGGCTCGTGATCCCGGACACCGCCAAGGAGAAGCCCCAGCAGGGCTCCGTCGTCGCCGTCGGCGAGGGCAAGTTCTCGGAGACCACCGGTGAGCGCATCGCCGTGGACGTCTCTGCGGGCGACACCGTGCTGTTCTCCAAGTACGGCGGCACCGAGGTCAAGTACGAGGGCGCGGAGTACCTGCTCCTGTCGGCCCGTGACATCCTGGCCGTCATCGGCTGACGAGGCTGCTGGCCGTGACGCGGCCGCCCCTCGCACCCGACCGACCCATCCCGCAGTTTCGACCACCAACCATCAGGAGGAACGCACATGGCGAAGATCCTCAGTTTCAGTGAAGACGGTCGCCGCCGTCTCGAGTCCGGCGTCAACAAGCTCGCCGACGCCGTCAAGGTGACGCTCGGCCCCAAGGGCCGCAACGTCGTCATCGACAAGAAGTGGGGCGCCCCCACCATCACCAAGGACGGTGTCACCGTTGCTCGCGAGATCGAGCTCGAGGACCCGTACGAGAACATGGGTGCCCAGCTCGCCAAGGAGGTGGCCACCAAGACCAACGACGTCGCGGGTGACGGCACCACCACGGCGACGGTCCTGGCCCAGGCCATGGTCCACGAGGGCCTGCGCAACGTCGCGGCCGGCGCGAACCCGATGATGCTCAAGCGTGGCATCGACTCGGCCGTCGAGAAGGTCGTCGCCGAGATCGCCGGGATGTCCCGCGAGATCGAGACGCAGGACGAGATCGCCCAGATCGCCGGCATCTCGGCCAACAACGACGCCACCATCGGCCAGACCATCGCCAACGCGATGGAGAAGGTCGGCAAGGACGGCGTCATCACCGTCGAGGAGTCCCAGACGTTCGGCATGGACCTGGACTTCGTCGAGGGCATGCAGTTCGACAAGGGCTACCTCAGCCCCTACATGGTGACCGACACCGACCGGATGGAGGCGGTCTTCGAGGACCCCTACGTCCTGATCGTCAACGGCAAGGTGGGCTCCGTCCAGGACCTGCTGCCGCTGCTCGAGAAGGTCATGCAGTCGGGCAAGTCGCTGGTCATCGTCGCCGAGGACGTCGAGGGCGAGGCCCTGGCGACCCTGGTGGTCAACAAGATCCGTGGCACCTTCGCGTCGGTCGCCGTCAAGGCGCCGGGCTTCGGTGAGCGCCGCAAGGCCATGCTCCAGGACATCGCCACCCTCACCGGTGGCCAGGTCATCTCCGAGGAGGTCGGCCTGAAGCTGGAGAACACCACGCTGGACCTGCTGGGCACCGCCCGCAAGATCGTGGTCACCAAGGACGACACCACCGTCGTCGAGGGTGGCGGCTCGGACGAGGACATCTCCGGCCGCATCAGCCAGATCAAGAACGAGATCGAGAACACCGACTCCGACTGGGACCGCGAGAAGCTCCAGGAGCGCCTCGCGAAGCTGTCGGGTGGCGTCGCCGTCGTCAAGGTCGGCGCAGCCACCGAGACCGAGCTCAAGGAAGTCAAGCACCGTGTCGAGGACGCGCTGAGCGCGACCCGTGCGGCCGTCGAGGAGGGCATCGTCGCCGGTGGCGGCACCGCCCTGCTGCAGGCCGTGAAGGTGCTCGACGAGATCGCCGCGGGCCAGGGCGACGAGGCGACCGGTGCCAAGCTGGTGCGTGACGCACTGTCCGCGCCGCTGTACTGGATCGCCAAGAACGCCGGGCTCGAGGGTTCGGTCGTGGTCGAGAAGGTCAAGGAGATGGGTGCCGGCGAGGGGCTCAACGCCCTGACCGGCGAGTACGGCAACCTGCTCGAGCAGGGTGTCGTCGACCCCGCCAAGGTGACCCGTTCGGCCCTGCAGAACGCCGCGTCCATCGCGGGTCTGCTGCTGACCACCGAGGCGCTGATCGCCGACAAGCCGGAGCCCGAGTCCGGCGAGGGTGGCGGCCACGAGCACGGCATGGGCGGCATGGGCGGCATGGACTTCTGAGTCCGACGCCGTCCGGCGCGCAACGCCGTTGACGACCAGCACCACCACAGCACCATCCCTGGGGGCCCCGCCGATCGGCGGGGCCCCCAGACCGTGTGCCGATCGTGTGCGCGACCGTGTGTGCGATCGTGCGCGCGGCCGGGGCCGTTCCCCCCGGTCGACCGGTGCCGCCTCCGAAGAATTCACGAGGTGCGTCGATAACATCGCGCCAATGGAGACTTCATCGCACACCGCCCCTTCGTGGCAGGACAACCTGCTCGACGTGCTGCGCGCACGCGAGCGGATGTGGTTCGTCGCGGCCGTCCTGTTGGTCCTGCTCGGGGCGCTGTTGGCCCTGCTGGCCCCCGGCACGCTGCCACCCACGCTGGTGGTGGGTGCCGCCGTCGGGCTCGCGGCCGTCCTGCTTGCCACCGCGCTCGTCGTGGGGCTCGATGCCTCCGACCTGATCGTGCGGGGCCCGCGACACGTCGCCGCGGCCGGTGGGGTGGTGGCCGGTCACATCTCTCGCTCGACGTCCGACATCGAGGCGCTGGTCGACCTGATCGACGCCCACGCCGCCGAGGGAGGGCGGGCACGGGTCGCGCTGACCCCTGCCTCACGCAGCGCCGGCGTGCCGGGTGCCCGGGCCAACATCGTTGCCGCCGAGCTCGCCGCGCGTGGCGACAAGGTGCTGGTCACCGACCTGACCCGTGGCGGCACGCCCGCGGTCGGACTGTCGGACGTGATCGCCAACGATCGCAAGCTGGCCGACGCGGTCCGCTTCGACGACGAGCTGTACCTGGCCCACCTGGCCGTCGGTTCCGAGCCCGAACTCGCCCTCGAGGGGTTCGCCGAGTGGGCCCAGGGCCTGCCGCCGGACCTCGACGTGCTGGTCGCCGCACTCCCGCCCCTGTCGGAGCCCGGCGTGTTGCCGGCCGTGCAGGGCGTCGAACTGGTGCTCCTGCTCGTCGAGGTCGATCGCACCGAGCGGGTGGACCTGATCGCGTCGCTGGACGCGATCGACGCGGCCGGGGTCCCCGCCGAGCTGGTGCTTGTGGACGCCACCACCGCCGCCGTGCGCGACTCGGCGTCGCCGACCGTCGAGGTGCTGTCGACCCCGGGTTCGGCACCACGCCAGCAGGACCCGCAGGCCTTCGACCTGCAGGAGCGTGACGGCTCCGGCGTGCGCACG
>NZ_JAHOPH010000006.1 GCF_019798055.1 Salsipaludibacter albus
GGCCAGTGGTGCCCGGCCGCGCGCCTGCCAGCGGCGGGACACCGGCCACCCCGTGGCGCGACGCGCCCGGTGACGGTGGTTGGCGGCGACCGCGTCGAGGATCGACGGGGCGCCCGCCGCCACCATGGCGGCGTCCACGACGTCCTGGTGCCGCCGCCGGGTCTGGGCAGAGCCACCGTCCGGGGGCACCTCGTCGGCCAGCTGCCGGCCGAGCTGGCGCAGGTCGGCGACGATCCGGTCACCGGCGGCCCGGTGGTCACCGACCGACGCCGCCAACTGCTCGCGCAGGACGTCGATGCTGGCGGGGTCGTGCACGGACGTCGCGATGACCTCCGCCCCCTCCAGGCCGGCATCCGCGAGCAGCCGGCGGAGGTCACCGACCACCCGGTCCCGACCGGACGCGTCCAGTCGGTCGACCCGGTTCACGACCACGGTCAGCACCCCGCCGTGGGCGCGGAGCGGCACCAGCAGGTCCTGGTGCACCGATGCGTCGGCGTACTTCTCCGGATCGACGACCCAGACCAGGCGATCGGCGACGGCGACCATGGCCGCCGCTCGCTCGCGATGGGCGGTCCGGACCGAGTCGTGGTCGGGCAGGTCGAGCAGGACGAGCGAGTCGAGCTCGGGATGCGCCGACACGGCGACGTGCTGCCAGCTGTCGAGCCCGAGGTGGACCATGAGCTCGCTGACCGGGTCCGCGCTGACCACGGCGGCCAGCGGCACGCCCGTCGTCGGACGGGTCACGCCGACCGTGGCCAGGTCGACCTCGAGCAGGGCGTTGAACAACGAGGACTTGCCGACCCCGGTCGGTCCGGCCAGCGCGACCACGGTGTGCCGGCCGGACACCGTCAACCGCCCCCGCGCCCGCCCGAGCACCTCGGCCAGGGCCCCGCGTCGCGCCGGTGGGAGGCGTTCACCTGCCACCTCCGCCAGCGAGCGCGCGGCGATCAGGCGCCGTCGCAGGTCGCCGCCGGTCGGGTCGGTCTGGTCACTGAGGCGTGCCGTCTCGGTCACAGGCCGGCCTCCCGCCGGGCCACGTCCAGTTCCACCTGCTCGGCCCCCAGGCGCGCGGGCCACGTCGGGTCCAGCGCGAGGTCGTCCAGGGCCGTGCGGAAGCCTGCCGCCTCGGCCGTCGTGAGGGCACGGACCCGGCGGACCAGCGCGTCACGCGCCTGGGCCGTCATGGACCGGACCGCCTGGTCACCGAGGATCGCCTCGAGCAGTCGTTGGGCGACCACCGACGTCCCACCCGCGACGCCCACCTCGGCCCCGGTCAGCCCGCCGGTCGAGGCGAACACGGCCACCATCAGGGCGGCGGCGGCGCCATTGAGGCCGAGCGCCACCATGCGCGCCGAGTTGCGCTTGTCGCCGGCCTGGTCACGGACCAGGTCGACGACCTCGTCCTGCCAGTCCCGCACCAGTTCGCGCGCGGCCGTCGACAGGCCCGACGGGGTCGCCAACCCCGGGTCGACCAGGTCCGCACCGGCGCCGGCACGCCAGGCGCGGACCGTGTCGCGGCGGGCGCGCTGGAGGGCGTCCACGACCACGGCGGCCAGGCCGTCCTCGACCGCCTCGGTCAGCTGCTCCTCGGGGCGGCGGCCACGACGGAACATCGCCTGCACGCGGTCGCGGAGCCGACCGACCCCGCTCTCGAGCCACCGCAGGAGGTCGCCGGCACCGACGAAGTCGTGCCACCGGGCCAGCACCTCGCCCCGCAGGACCCGACCGTCGTCGATGGCGTCGAGGATCGTGGCGACGGCATGGTCGTGGGCGACGTCGCAGCGTCGCGCGAGCTCCTGGGCGGCGCCCACCTGGTCCTCGACCGCGTCCTCGACGATCCCGACCCGGTCGGCGACGCTGGCCAGCGCCCCACGCAAGGTGGCGTCGGCGACCTCGCGACGAGCGCGCTCGTCGCCTGCCACCGCCTCGAGGTGCTCGACCACGGCCTCCACCGCACTCGCGGGGAGCAGCCCGTCGGCGGTCGGGGCCACCGCCGGGACCACGAGGAGGGCGGCCCGGTCCAGGCCAGCCTCGTCCAGCAGTCGTCGGAGGTGGTCCACGACCTCGCGCCGCTCGGGCGCTTCCACCCGGTCCAGCACCACCGCGACCGAGGTGCCACGTCGGGCAGCGGTGCGCAGCAGTTCCCACGGCACCGCGTCGGCGTAGCGGGCGGGGGTGGTGACGAACAGCCACAGGTCTGCGGCACCCAGCAGTTGGCGGGCGAGCAGTCGGTTCGCGGTGTCGACCGAGTCGATGTCGGGCGCGTCCAGCAGCGCCAGTCCCGACGACAGGGCCTGGCTGGGGACCAGCGACAGCACGTCCGGCGCCGGAGGATCCGACGAGCCGACGACGGATCCGGACGGCAGCACCGCCCGACGCAGGCCCGGCAGGATCCGGTCGCCACGGAAGGCCGCGAGGTCGGCCGGGTGGTGCACCAGCACCGGCGCACGGGTCGTCGGTCGCAGCACACCGGTGCGGCTGACGGCGTCCCCGACCAGGCTGTTCACCAGCGTGGACTTGCCGGCCCCGGTCGAGCCACCCACGACGGCCAGCAGGGGTGCCCCGCGGTCGAGCAGGCGGGGCAGCAGGTGGTCGCGGAACTGGTCAGCGAGCTGGCGCTGGACCTCCCGTCCGGTCTCGGCGGACGGCAGGGGCAGCGGGAGGCGGACCTCCGCGACGGTCCCGGCCAGCGTGGTGGCCGCCCCGACGAGACCGTCGGGGGCGGCAGGATCGGGCGTCGCGGGCGCGGGGACGTGCTCCGGGGAGGAGCCGGGGGTGGGATCGGACATGCGCCCAGCCTAGGAGTCCACGGGAACGGTCCGGGGGACCCACCACCACCCCCCGGACGCCGCATCGCGAGGGCGCGGGGGCAGGCGTGGGTGGTTCGTCGTCGCGGCGGGGGCTCAGGCCGCCCCGAGCCGACGGAACAGCTCGTTGTCGATCGGTTCGCGCAGCGAGCGCTTGATCTCGGCGAACGACGGCCACTGGGCCAGGGTGGTCACGGCGTCCCACAGTTCGACGGCCTGCTCGTCGCTGGGCGTGGTCGAGATGACCGGGCCGAAGAAGGCCGGGCCGTCCGGCGGATCGAAGGACAGGATCGGCGTCCCGACGTCGCCCCCGGTGCGCTCCATGGCCTCGTCGGTGGACGCTCGCAGCTCCTTGTCGAAGCGCTGCTCCTCGCTGGCATCGGCGAGGCTGGTCGGCAGTCCGACCTCCTCGAGGATCTCCGGAAGCTGGTCGACGACCGCCTGCTGGTGGTCGCTGACCGTGTCCCAGAAGGCGTCGCCCTCGACCGGTCCGTCGACGTCGGGTGCCGACTCCCACAGGCGGGTGCCCATCGCCTCGTAGAGCGGTCCGACGACCTCCTCGCCGTGGGTGTCGCGTGCCGCCGCGGCGACACGCAGGAGCTTGGTGCCCACCACGTGGCTGTCGTGCACGGCGCCGTCCTCGTCCTCGTTGAGGATCGCCAGCGAGATGAAGCGCCAGTGGGCGGTCACGTCGGTCTGGCGCAGGACCTGGCGGAACCACTTGGACGTCTGCCAGCAGAACGGGCACACCGGGTCGAAGAAGAACTCGACGTGGCGCGCGGTGTCCGTGTCGTCGGGGGTGCGGGTGGTGCCGGGGGTGGCCACGGGGGATCCTGGGTCGAGAATGGTTGTCGCTTCATGCAACGGGGGTGGCCGCCCCTTCCTTCCCCCGCACTCGTCCGATCGGCCCCCGACCCGGGGGAGCGCGGGGAGGGTGGCCCGTCAGGCGTCGCCGAGCTGGCGACCCAGCACGTCGGCCAGTCGGTCGTGGTCGCGGTCCGACGTGTAGGCGTGGGTCGAGATGCGCAGCACCAGCCGACCGTGGTCGGGAGTCACCTTGGCCTCGATCCCCCTGGTCCACAGGCCCCGCTCGATCGCGCGACGCCCCGCGTCGTCGGCGGGCCCCGCCGAGTCCGGCAGCACCACCGCACGCATCCAGCCGGCCCCGGGCAGCACCTCGCCACCGACCGCCTCGGCCACCGCCTCCGCACCGGCGCGCGCCCGGGCCTCGAGCTCGTCGGCCCGGGCCAGGATCGCGACGGCCTGCGCGACCACCTGCTCGGCCACCAGGACCGGCCCCGGATCGACGGTCCCCTGCCACCGGGAGTTGCCCGGGAACGGCTCGTCGTCGAACCACGACGACACCACCGAGCCCAGCCGGTCGTGGTGTCGTTCGGCGACGACCAGGGCCGCGAGGGCGGGTGGGGCACAGGCCCACTTGTGGAGGTTGCCGGTCCAGGCGTCGGCACCGACGTCGGCACGGTCCGGCGCGACCTGCCCGGGCACGTGGGCGCCGTCCACCACGACCACCGCGCCACGGGCGTGGGCAGCGGCGACCACGTCGTGCACGGGCAGTGGCGTGGCGGTCGCGGACACGAACTGGTCGACCACCACGCCGGTGGGACCGTCCTGGCCGACCCGGTCGAGCGCTGCCGCGACCATCGTGGGAAGGGCCTCGGGGATCGCCGGGTCGGTCGCCAGCACCTCGATCGTCGCCCCGGTGGCGGCTGCTCGTCGGACGAGGTTGGCCGCGACCGAGGGGTAGGCGACGTCGGTGCACACGATCGTGGTGTCCGGGTCCCATGGCAGCACCCGCAGCGCGACGTCCATCCCGACGGTCGCGTTGGGCACCAGCGTGGTGTCCTCGGGTCGGGCCCCGACCAGCCCGGCGACCGCCGCCACGGCCCGCGCGTGGTGGTCGAACCACTCGCGGTCGTAGCCGCGCATCGGGTTGGCGGCCACGTCTCGTCGGGCGGCCTCCACCGCCTCCAGGGTCGCCGTCGTGATCCCGCCGAACGACCCGTGGTTGGTGTGCACGACGTCGTCGTCCAGCGCCCACGCCGCCGTCGAGCCGAACAGGTGCCCCACCTCCGGGTCCTGCTCGCTCACATCGTGTCCCGGGGGACGTAGTCACCCCACTCGCCCCGCAGCACGTCGCAGACCTCCTGCAGGGTCGCGCGGTACTGCAGGGCGTCACGCATCGGCGGCAGCAGGTTGTCGTCACCACGGGCGGCGTCGCGGACCGCGTCGAGCGCGTCGGCGACCCGGTCGGCGTCGCGGTCGGACTTGACCTGGTCGATGCGTGCGACCTGCTCGTCACGGATGGCCTCGTCGACCCGCTGCAGGTCGGGCTGGGGGTCCTCGTCGGAGGTGAACCGGTTGACCCCGACGACCACCTGTTCCCCGTCCTCGATGGCCTTCGCGATCGCGTAGGCGGAGCGCTCGATCTCGCCCTTCTGGAAGCCCTCCTCGATGGCCGCGACCGCTCCCCCGTAGCGATCGATCCGCTCGAGGTAGTCGTCCACCTCGGCCTCGATCCGGTCGGTCATCGCCTCGACGAGGTAGCTGCCCGCCAGCGGGTCGACGCTGCTGGCGACGTCGGTCTCGTGGGCGATCACCTGCTGCGTGCGCAGCGCGAGCCGGGCCGACTCCTCGGTCGGCAGGGCCAGCGCCTCGTCGTAGCTGTTGGTGTGCAGCGACTGGGTCCCGCCCAGCGTGGCCGCCAGTGCCTGGATCGCGACCCGGACGAGGTTGACCTCGGGCTGCTGGGCGGTCAGCTGGACACCGGCGGTCTGGGTGTGGAACCGCAGCATCATCGACTTGTCGTCGGTCGCACCGAACCGGTCGCGCATCAGCCGTGCCCAGATCCGGCGTGCGGCCCGGAACTTGGCGACCTCCTCGAGCAGCGTCGTGCGTGACACGAAGAAGAAGCTCAGCCGGGGCGCGAAGGCGTCGACGTCCAGGCCGGCGGCCAGCGCCGCCTCGACGTAGGCGATGCCGTCGGCGATCGTGAACGCCAGCTCCTGGACCGGCGTCGCCCCGGCCTCGCCGATGTGGTAGCCCGAGATCGAGATCGTGTTGAACCGCGGGAGGCGCTCGGCGCAGTAGCCGAAGGTGTCGGCGACCAGTCGCAGCGAGGGCTTGGGCGGGTAGATGTAGGTCCCGCGGGCGATGTACTCCTTGAGGACGTCGTTCTGGATGGTGCCGCGCAGCGCCGACGCGTCGACGCCCTGCTCCTCCCCGGCGATCTCGTACATCAGCAGCAGCAGGGCCGCAGGTGCGTTGATCGTCATCGAGGTCGAGACCTCGTCCAGCGGGATGTCGTCGAACAGCGTCTTCATGTCCTCGACGGTGTCGATCGCCACGCCGACCTTGCCGACCTCGCCCTCGGCGATCTCGGCCGACGAGTCGTAGCCCATCTGGGTCGGCAGGTCGAAGGCCACCGACAGGCCCGTGGTGCCCTGGGCGAGCAGGTACTTGTAGCGCGCGTTGGACTCCGCGGCGGTGGAGAACCCGGCGTACTGGCGCATCGTCCAGTGACGGCCCCGGTACATCGTCGGGTACGGCCCGCGGGTGTAGGGAAACTCGCCCGGCGCGCCCAGGTCCGTCACCGGGTCGAACCCGTCGAGGTCCTCGGGCCCGTAGACCGTCTCGATCGGGAAGCCGCTGACGGTCCTGGCCTCGTCCTGGCTGCTCATCGGCACGCACTCCGTCATCGTCGGGATGGGGCCAGCCTAGGTCCTGCCCGGACCCCGGACCCGTCGCCTGGCGGCGGTGCCGGGTGGGCCCCACGGCCACTGGTCCGCGTGGCCATGAGGCCTATCGTCGCGTGTGACCGGACAGACAGGAGCCACCATGTCGACCCCCGACGTCCCCGGCTTCGGCGAGGGCCTGGAGAACCAGGTCCCGCTGGAGCAAGCCCCCGACGAGTCATCCGACGAGGATGGCGAGCACGACCCACCCGTCGACGACCCCGACACCTCCGACCACGACGAGCGCGAGCCGTCCGAGGCGGAGGTGCTCCACGACGACCCGCCCGCCGACGAGGCCGACGACGTCGACGAGGGCGGCGCGAGCGAGGATCCCGCCGGCCCCCCCGCCTAGGCACCTGTCCTGCGGGCCGCGGGCCCGTGTGTCAGCCGAGGTGCTCGTGGAGGAAGGCGACGGTGTCGCCCCACGTCTGCTCGGCGAGGTCGGCGTCGTAGGTGCCGAACGCGTCGCCGTCGTTGAAGAAGGCGTGGCCCGCGCCCTCGTGGATGCGGATGTCCACGCTCGGGCTGGCGGAGTCCTGCAGCTTGGCCTCGAGGTCACGGACCTGCTCCGGCGGTGCGAAGTCGTCCTCGCTGCCGAAGTGGCCCAGGATCGGTGCCGTCACGTCGCCCAGGTCGACCTGGTCGTAGCCACCGACGCCGTAGTAGGGCACGGCGGCCCCGATCCGGTCGCCCTGCTGCGCCGCCAGCACCAGCACGAACCCCCCGCCCATGCAGAAGCCGACCGCGCCGACGGTGTCACTGGTGACCGCGCCGTGGCCCTCGAGGAAGTCCACCGCCCCGGCCAGGTCCGTGGCGGCCTCGTCCACGGGCAGGTCCTGCATCATCTGGCCGGCCTCGTCGGCGTCGTGGGTCGTGGCACCGCCGTACAGGTCCGGGGCCAGCGCGACGAAGCCCTCCTCGGCGAACCGGTCACAGACGTCCTTGACATGGTCGGTCAGTCCCCACCACTCCTGGATCACGACCAAGCCGGGGCCGGCGCCGGACTCGGGCGTGGCCAGGTAGCCGTGGGCGCTCCCGCCGTTGCTGGGGAAGGTCACGTTCTGGTGGGGATTGTCGGCCATGGGGCCCTCCTGGGGCTCGTTGCGTGGACGGTCGGGTGCGGGGGGGACGTGGTCAAGGTCTGTCCTCGAGCGTAGGTCCCGCCCGATCACCGACCCCCGCCCGTTCGTGCGTCCGGTCGGTCACCAGGCGAACTCGGCGAGGTCGACGACCCGTGACTCGCGACGCGCGAGGTCCCCGGCGAAGGCCAGCCGGTGGGACACCAGGCTCTCGGCCAGGCCCGACGGGATCTCGCCGCGGCCGTCGTGCAGCGCGGTCAGGACGGCGCGCACCATCCCGGCGTCGCCGCCACCGTGGCCACCGGCGGCCGTCTCGTCGCCGTGCGTGTGCGTGTCGATCGTGCGCATCCGTCCCGAGCGGAAGTCGGTGACCTCGAGGTGACGTCCGTCGCCCACGACCTGGCCGTGGGTGGCGAAGACCCGGGTGCGGCGCCCCTCGGACGGCGTGAAGGCGGTCAGCGTGAACGCGACCGTGGCGCCGCGTGCGAACTCGATCGTGACGACCTGGTGGTCCACGACGTCGTTGTCGAGGTCGTAGACACAGCGTCCCCAGGGCCCGTCCCGCAGCGCCGACTCGACCCGCTCGGGCGTCGGGTCGATGCCGCCGACCGCGATCCGGGCGAAGTAGTGGGCGCTGGCGTCGGCCGGGTCCAGGCCGCGCCGGTACAGCCGGGCCGCCGAGTACGGGCAGTCCGGCTCCACCTCGCAGTCCACGCACCGGTCGGCGGCCCCGTCGGGACGGTGCTCGGCCCGGAAGTGGCCGCGGCTGCCGAACGACGACACGCGGACGGGCTCGTCGCCCACCACGGCGTGGAGCCAGTCCAGGTCGTGGCAGGACTTCGCGAGGAGCAGGAACGACGACGTGTCCCGTCGGCGCCAGTTGCCACGCACGAACGAGTGGGCGAAGTGCTCCCAGCCGATCGGCTCGAGGTGCTGGACGGCCATGACCTCGCCGAGGTCACCCGTCGCCAACAGGTCGAGCAGCGTGTGGGTGTAGGCCGTGAAGCGCATGACGTGGCACACGGCCACGGTGACCCCGGTGCGGTCGGCGGCGGCCACGATGGCGGCGATCCCCTCGGCAGTCGGGGCCAGCGGCTTCTCGACCAGCAGGTCGTAGCCGAGGTCGGCCAGGGCGACCACCGGGTCGACGTGGTCGCGGTCCTGGGTCGCCACGATCGCGAGGTCGGCGAGTCGCGGCCGGTCGACCAGGTCCTGCCAGGACGCCAGCCGGGCGTCGGCGGGGAGGTGGAGCCGATCACCGACGTCGTCACGCACCTGCGCTCGCGGCTCCGCGATCGCGACCACCTCGGCAGGGACCCCGACCGTGCCGACCAAGTCGGCGTAGGCAGCTCCGCGCGCCCCGGCCCCCACCACGACGACCCGCAGCGGACGATCCAGCCCCCGCCCCCGCCCGTCCGCCAGGTTCACGAACCCCTCGGTGCCGCCCACCTATTGGTAGGAGATGAAGTGCGGGGTCGGCTCGACCTCGGCGGTGTCCTCGGGCGAGCGGATCTCGGGCACGTCCTCGTCGTAGAAGTTCTTCCAGCCCCACCACAGCTCGTCGGGCCCCGCACCGGTGATGGATGCGTAGGTCGCGTCCTTGTCGTCCTGGGCACCCTGCCCGTCGACGTGCACCATCGTGGCCACCTCCGGGTGGAACCGCAGGTCCTCGCGGTCCGACAGCATCGACAGCCGGAAGTTGTGGACGATCAGCAGCTTCTGGGGAAGGACCTCGTCGCGCACCAGTTCGGCCAGCCAGTCGGCGACCTCGTTGACCTCGGCCGTCTCGACGGTGCCGATCTGCTGGAGGTGGACCTCGTCGGGCTCCAGGCGCCACTCGGGGTCCAGCGCGAGCCCCACGTTGGGACGACGCAACAGGTCCTCGAGGGTCTGGGCCTGGGTGAGGAAGTCGGTGCGCCCCGGCTGGAGGTCGAGCACGACGTACAGCCCGGCCTCGGTGGCCGCGTCGACCCACTCGGTGACCAGGTCGAGGTCCTCGGGGCGCGAGTAGTCACCGTCGTCGCCGGCGTCCGCGGCGGCGATGGTCGTGATCAGCTCGAAGGCGGGCTGCACCTGGCTGTCACCGAACAGGCCCTCGTACTCGGCCGCCAACTCCTCGACGAACGCGATCGAGCCCTCGACGTCGCGCTCCCCCAGCACGCCCAGCGCCGGCCCCGAGGGGTTGCCGTACGTCGCGATGAACGTGCGGTCGGGGAACAGGACCAGCCCGCCCCCGTTGAGCTCGGGCGCGTCGGCCGCGATGGTGAACAGGGCCGGCCAGTCCGGCTCGACCGTGGACATCGGGATGCCGTCCGGCCACTGGTCGTCGGCCACGGCCAGCAGGGTGGTCTCGGCCTGGGCCGTGACGTCGCGCACACGGTCGTCGGTGCGCGGGTCGGCGGAGCCCCAGCCGACCGCCTCGATCCCGAGGACCGCCAGGGTGGTGCGCAGGTCGGCCGGCACGTCAACCAGTTCGTCGTCCGTGTCGTCGTCGGTGTCGTCGTCTGGGGCGGAGGATGCGGCCTCGGTCGCCGCGTCCTCGCTCGGGTCGGCGCTGGGCTCGTCCTCGGCCTCGGCACCCTCGTCGTCGGCACCCTCGTCGTCCGGCGCGGTGCGCACGACGACGACCAGGCCCGGGGCGGGCTCCGGCGACGGAGCAGCCTCGGCGTCGGCCACCATCGCCTCGATGGCCTCGGGGAGGGTGACGTTCGCTGGTGCCGAGGTCGCCCCGTCCCCGGAGTCCTCGACGGTGACGGCGTGGACGGTCGCGGACGTCTCGGGCGGCGTGCCGACGGCCACGACGTGGGCCGTCGACCAGCCGGCCAGCAGCTCGGTCGGGCTGGCCGCCGCGTCGGCGGTCGGCTCGCTCGACGGAGCGGCCGACCCCCCGGAAGGACCCGCCGACGGGCTGGCGGTGCTGGTCTCGTCGGATCCACTGGCGCCGTCGGCCGTCGACGCGTCGAGGAACAGCAGGGGGGCGTGCAGCGACTCGGCCAGCTCGACGGCCTCGTCTGCCTCCGGGCCGGTCGAACTCGACGACGTCACCACCACCGGGGCGGTGGCGACCAACGTGGCCGCGGCCGACGTGCCCAGGCTCGCCACGTCGGTGGCGGAGAGCGCCACCACGCCGGGCTCGAGTTCGGCGAGGGCCGGCGGCGCCCACCCGGATGCAGTGGGCTCCGACGCGTCGGCCTCGGCCGGGTCGGCGCCCTCATCGGAGGACTGGTCGGCCCCCAGCAGCTCGGAGGGGCCGTCCTGGTCGAGGTTCGTCGCGCCCCACACCAGTGCCCCCGCCACCAGGACGGCAGCGAGCAGCACGAGGACTTCTCGCGCTCCCGGACCGGAGCGCCGACTTCGCGCCATCGATCAGGCCGTGCGGTCAGCCGCGACGTCGGCCTCGTGCTCGGCGACGCTCGGGTGCTCCTGGTCCTTGCGGAGGTACTGCCACGCGACGATTCCCAGTCCGACCACGGCCAGCGGGATCCGCAGCGGCGCAGGCGTGTAGCGCCACACGCGGCGGACCAGCGGCGCAGCCGCGATCATCTTGGCGATGTCCATGGAAGGCCCTCGGGTGCACGTTCGGCGACGTCGGTCAGGGTACTGGCGTGCCCGACCGGCCGACCCCCACCCTCCGGTCGTGCGGCGGGTTCGACAGCGACGGTGCGCGTGTCGCGATCAGGCGCTGCGGCGGTTGCGGAACTTCGCCTTGGCGTAGTCGGCGTTCATCATCGCGATGAAGTCGATCGAGATCTCCTTCGGGCACGCCGTCTCGCACTCGCCCATGTTGGTGCAGGAACCGAAGTACGACTCCATGACCTCGACCATCGACTCGGTGCGCTCGTCCCGCTCGGCCTGTCCCTGGGGGAGCAGGTTCAGGTGGGCCAGCTTGGCGGAGGTGAACAACTGGGCGGCACCGTTGGGGCACGCCGCCACGCAGGCACCACACCCGATGCAGGCCGCGGCGTCCATCGCCAGGTCGGCCGTCTCCTTGGGGATCGGGGTGAGGTTGGCGTCCTGGGCCTGGCCGGTGTCGACCGTGACGTAGCCGCCGGACTGGATGATCTCGTCGAAGGGCGAGCGGTCCACGACCAGGTCGCGGATGATCGGGAACCCACTGGCCCGCCAGGGCTCGATGACGATCTCGTCGCCGTCCGAGAAGGTGCGCATGTGGAGCTGGCAGGTGGCCGTGCCACGCTGCGGTCCGTGCGGGATCCCGTTGATCATCACGCCGCACGTGCCACAGATGCCCTCACGGCAGTCGTGGGAGAACTCGATCGGCTCGTCGCCGTCGTCGGTCAGGCGCTCGTTGACGATGTCGAGCATCTCCAGGAAGGACGCGTCCTCGGAGATGTCGGTGGCCTCGTAGGTGACGAACTTGCCCGGCGCGTCCGGCCCGGCCTGTCGCCACACCTGCAGCGTGAGGTTCACTTGTAGCTCCTCTGGGTCAGCTTGACGTAGTCGAACTCGAGTGGCTCGACGTGCTTGTGCTGGGGCGTGTCGAGCCCCTGCCACTCCCAGGCCGACACGTAGGCGTAGTCGTCGTCGTTGCGCAGGGCCTCGCCCTCGTTGGTCTGGGACTCCTCGCGGAAGTGGCCTCCGGCCGACTCGCGCCGGTCCAGGGCGTCACGGACCATCAGCTCACCCAGCTCGAGGAAGTCGGCGACCCGACCGGCCTTCTCCAGCGACGAGTTGAGGGTGTCGCCCGATCCGGGCACGCGGACGTCGGCCCAGAACTCCTCGCGCAGCGCCGGGATCTCGCCCAGCGCCTTGGTCAGCCCGTCCTCGTTGCGTGCCATCCCGCAGTACTCCCACAGGATCTTGCCGAGCTCGCGGTGGAAGTGGTCGACCGTGCGGCTGCCGTCGATCGCCAGCAACTGCGTGGTCTGGTTGGCGACGACGGACTCGGCTGCGGCGAACGCGTCGTGGTCCAGGCCGACCTCCGGCTCGTTGAGCTTGTCGGCCAGGAAGTCACCGATGGTGTAGGGCAGGACGAAGTAGCCGTCGGCGAGTCCCTGCATCAGTGCAGAGGCGCCGAGCCGGTTCGCACCGTGGTCGGAGAAGTTGCACTCGCCGATGGCGTAGAGACCGTCGACCGTGGTCATCAGGTGGTAGTCGACCCACAGCCCGCCCATGGTGTAGTGGGGGGCGGGGAAGATCCGCATCGGGACCTCGTAGGGGTCCTCGCCAGTGATCCGCTCGTACATCTCGAACAGGTTGCCGTAGCGGTCGGCGATCGTGTCCCGGCCGAGCCGGTCGATCGCGTCGGCGAAGTCGAGGTACACCCCGTTCTTGAGCGGACCCACGCCGCGGCCCTCGTCGATGACGATCTTGGCGTTGCGCGACGCGACGTCACGCGGCACCAGGTTGCCGAAGGACGGGTACTTGCGCTCGAGGTAGTAGTCGCGCTCGTCCTCGGGGATGTCGCGGGCGCGACGGTCGTCGCCGACCTCCCGTGGCACCCAGATGCGGCCGTCGTTGCGCAGCGACTCGCTCATCAGGGTCAGCTTGGACTGGAACTCGTCGCTGGCCGGGATCGCCGTCGGGTGGATCTGGGTGAAGCAGGCATTGGCGAAGAACGCGCCCTTGCGGTGGGCACGCCATGCGGCCGTGACGTTGCAGGCCATCGCGTTGGTCGACAGGTAGAAGGCGTTGGAGTAGCCCCCGGTCGCGAGGACGACCGCGTTGGCCTCGTGACGGGTGATCTCGCCGGTGACCAGGTCACGGCAGATGATGCCGCGCGCCCGACCGTCGACGACCACGACGTCCAGCATCTCCTTGCGCGTGTGGGTCCGCACCGTGCCGGCGGCGACCTGGCGTTCCAGCGCCTGGTAGGCACCCAGCAGCAACTGCTGGCCGGTCTGGCCGCGGGCGTAGAAGGTCCGCGAGACCTGCGCTCCGCCGAAGGAGCGGTTGGCCAGCATGCCGCCGTACTCGCGGGCGAACGGCACGCCCTGGGCCGCGGCCTGGTCGATGATGTCGTTGGACACCTGGGCGAGCCGGTAGACGTTGGCCTCGCGCGAGCGGTAGTCGCCGCCCTTGACCGTGTCGTAGAACAGCCGGAAGATCGAGTCACCGTCGCCGCGGTAGTTCTTGGCGGCGTTGATGCCGCCCTGGGCGGCGATGGAGTGGGCCCGCCGTGGGCTGTCGTGGAAGGTGAACGCCTCGACGTTGTAGCCCAGCTCCCCCATGGTGGCGGCCGCGGACGCACCGGCCAGGCCGGTGCCGACCACGATCACCCGGAACTTCCGCTTGTTGTTGGGGTTGACCAGGCTCATGTCGAACTTGTGGTCCTCCCACATCGTCTCGATGGGGGCGTCGGGGACCTTGGAGTCGAGCACGCTCATGCCTTGCGTCCTTGCCGTCTGGTGGCCCGCTGGGAGCCGGGGGCGAGAGGGGTCCGGTCAGCCGACGATGCCCAGCTGGACCGCGATCGGGAAGCTGAGGTTGCCGCCGATGACGACGACCGTGAAGCCGACGGCCAGGGCACGCCGGTAGGAGTTGAACGTGCGGTTGTTCCACCCCATCGTCTGGAACATGCTCCAGATGCCGTGGTAGATGTGGACTCCCAGGGCCAGGTTCGCGACGAGGTAGAAGGCCGCGACGGCCGGTCGTGACAGCGACGCGACCAGGTTGGCGTAGGCGTCGCCCCGCTCCCAGGCCGGGTTGACGGCCTCGACGCCCCAGGTCAGGTCGGCCAGGTGGTAGCCGATGAACAGCAGCACGATCACGCCGGTCCAGCGCATGGTGCGGGCCGCGAAGTCGGCGGCGACGTAGTCACGCCGCGACTGGTAGTTCGTGCCGCGCGCCCGACGGTTCATCACGGTCAGGGCGTACGCGGCGTGGACGTGGACGACCAGTGCGGCGATCAGCGACAGCCGCAGGATCCACAGCATCACCGTGTGGGGCAGGATCGGGTACAGCAGGCCCTCGCGCAGCCATTCCGAGTAGGTGTCGAACGACTCGGCGCCGAAGTACATCTTCAGGTTGCCGACCATGTGGGCGAAGATGTAGCCCAGTCCCACGATCCCCGAGATCGCCATCGCGTACTTCTTGCCCAGCGCGGTGCCGTAGAGCTGGACGATCCAGGGCCGGTTGCGACCGGACTGGCCGGTCGGGGTCGACGTCGTCGGCGCGGCCGTGGCCATCACGATCCTCCTGCGGTCGTGCGCCCGGGAGGGGCCCGACGCGTGGGTCGTGGCCGGGCTGGGCGCTCGTCGGTGCTGCGCGACGACGATACCAGCGGCCCCGTGGCCCCATCCCGGACCGGGCGGGCCACCACCCCTGCCCGACAGGCTCGCGACCGAGTTCCCGGACGAGCCCCCGGCCGACCCCGTGGCGGGGGTGCGACCGGTCGCCCGACGGGCCGCGCCGCGCCCGCCCGGTTGGTTGACTGGGACCACATCGACCGAAAACACCATCCATGGACCTGCGCGATGACCTGACCCCGTTCGAGGCCGTCAACTACTTCTTCCACAAGGCCGCCGACATCGACAAGTTGTCGGACGCGGCGATCGCCGTCCTGACGGGGACCTACCGCGAGCTGCGGGTGCAGGTGCCGGTCCGGCGCGACGACGGGAGCCTGTCGGTGCACATCGGCTACCGGGTCCAGCACAACGGCGCGCGGGGCCCGTACAAGGGTGGGGTGCGCTTCCACCCAAGCGCGGACCTCGAGGAGGTGCGGGCGCTGGCCTCGCTGATGACGTGGAAGACCGCCCTGGTCGGCGTCCCGTTCGGCGGCGCCAAGGGCGGGGTGCAGGTGGACCCCACCGGGTTCTCCCAGACCGAGCTCGAACGTCTCTCCCGTCGCTACTTCGGCCAGATCGCCCACATCATCGGTCCCAACCGCGACATCCCGGCACCGGACATGAACACCAACGCCCAGGTGATGAGCTGGTTCATGGACGAGTACGGCCGCCGCCGGGGACACACGACCCAGATCGTGACCGGCAAGCCGCTGGCGCTCGGCGGCTCGGAGGGCCGCGAGGCCGCGACCGGCCGTGGCGTGGTGCAGGTGATGGACAGGGCGGTCGAGGTGCGGGAGCTGGGCGTCCCGCGTGACTTGACCCTCGCGATCCAGGGCTTCGGCAACGTGGGATCGTGGGCAGCCCGGCTCGCCGACGAGAAGGGCTACCGGATCGTGGCGGTGTCGGACATGTACGGCGCCGTGCACCACCCGGACGGCCTCGACGTGCCGGCCCTGGTCGCCCACGTCAACGAGTCCGGGTCCGTGACGGACTTCGCCGGCAGCGAGCCCATGGACCCCGCTGCCCTGCTGACCGCCGACGTCGACGTGCTCGTCCCGGCCGCCGTCGGGGAGGTGATCACCCACCACAACGCCGACGACGTCCGCGCCTCGATCATCGTCGAGGCCGCGAACAACCCGGTCACGCCGGTGGCCGACGCCGCCCTGACCGAGCGCGACGTGCTGATCGTGCCCGACATCCTGGCCAACGCAGGCGGGGTCACGGTGTCGTACTACGAATGGGTCCAGAACAACCAGGAGCTGTACTGGGACGAGACCGAGGTGAACGGCCGGCTCGAGCGCAAGCTCGAGAAGGCCTTCGACGACACCTGGAAGTTCTACACCGAGACGGGCGAGGCGGCGTCGATGCGCGAGGCGGCGTTCGCCCTGGCGGTCAACCGGGTCGTCGAGGCGGCCAGCCTGCGTGGCTACCTGTAGGACCGTCGGCGCGTCCTCCTCCGCGGTCCTGTGCGGTGCTCAGCCCGGGAAGGTGCCGGCACGACCCAGCAGGGCGGGTGGCTGCTCCTCCCCCAGCCGCGCGGTGATCCAGGCGGCCGGCACGGTCAGCGCATCGACGTCGAGGCCGGTGTCGAAGCCCGACCGGGCCAAGCCGTACACGAGGTCCTCGGTCGCGATGTTGCCGGTGGCGGCCGGGGCGAACGGGCAGCCACCGAACCCCCCGCTGGACGCGTCCAGGGCCGCCACTCCCGACTCGGCGGCCGCGATCGCGTTGGCGTAGCCCGTGTTCCGGGTGTTGTGGAAATGGGCGCGCAGGGCGATGTCGGTACGCGAGCGGACGGCGTCGACGAGGCGGCGGACGTCGGCCGGGACCCCGACGCCGATCGTGTCGGCCAGGGCCAACTCGTCCGGGTCGCCCTCCAGGACCGGGTCGACGACGGCCAGGACGTCGTCGGTGGACACCTCGCCGGCGAACGGGCACCCGAAGGCAGCCGACACGGTCACCGTGGTGCGCAGTCCCACGTCGTGCGCCCGCGCCATCATCCGGCGGGTCGCGGCGACGACGTCGGCCACCCCGGCGCCCTGGTTGCGTCGCGAGAACTCCTCGGTCGTGATGACGACGAGGTTGACCTCGTCCACCTCCGCCGCGATCGCCCGCTCGAGGCCCCGTTCGTTGAGGACCAGGCCGATGTGCGACACCGGCGAACCGTCGTCTGCCCGGCGGACGACGCCCGCCATCACCTCCTCGGCCCCGGCCATCTGTGGCACCCGGCCGGGGTGGACGAAGCTCACGGTCTCCAGTCGCCTGATCCCGGCGGCCACGAGTCGCCCGACGAAGTCGACCCTCGTCGGCGGGTCCAGGACGACGTCCTCGTTCTGCAACCCGTCGCGTGGCCCCACCTCGACGATCTCGATGGTGTCCATGCCGACCTCCTGACTATTGCATGCACTTTACTGTTCGCGAACTGCTGACAGGTCGATTCACGGTGCTAATGTCGACCTCACCACGAGGATTGCATGCACGTTGGCCGAGGAGGCAGTCGGGTGACCACGACGTCGACCGAGCGTGGATCGGTGGCCGACGCGATCCGCGCCCTGGTCGTGACCCGCGAGTTCCAGCCGGGCGACCGGTTGGCCGAGGCGGACCTCGCCGCGCGGCTGGACGTCAGCCGCACCCCGGTCCGCGAGGCCCTCCGGCAGCTCGCCGCCGACGGCATGGTCGAGCACGTCCCGAACAAGGGCGCCCGGGTCGTGGCCCTGTCCCCCGCCGAGCTCGAGCACGTCTTCGAACTGCGTGCACGCGTCGAGGGGACGGCGGCCAGCGCGGCAGCAGTCGGTGCCACCGGGGCCGAGCTGGACCGCCTCGACGAGCTCGCCGAGGAGATCGCCCGGCATGGCCTCCCCGGACCGGACCAGGCCCTCGACCGGGTCTACGGGTGCAACGCCGACTTCCACCTCCTGCTGGCCGAGTCCAGCCGCTCCAGCGTGATCGCCGCCAGCGTCCGCCAGTTGTTCCACACCGCCGCGACCGTGCGCACCTACCAGGGGTTCGACGAGGCATCGGTGCGACGCAGCGTGGCCCACCATCGGGAGATCGTGGCCGCACTGCGGGCACGGGACGGTGAATGGGCTCGCAGCACGATGCACAGCCATCTCGCCAACGCCCGTGCCGCCCTGTTGGGACCCCGACCGGTCGCTCACTCCCACGACACCGTCGACGCCCCACGCGACGACGGCGCCGACGACCCCGCCCCGACGAGGCCCCCATCGTGACCATCACCGAACCTGCCGCACCGGACGCCGAGACCCTGCCGCTGTCGGACCTGCGTGTCCTCGAACTCGGCCAACTCCTGGCCGGACCGTTCTGCGGGCAGTTGCTCGGCGACTTCGGCGCCGACGTCATCAAGCTGGAGGACCCGGGTCGTGGGGACCCCATGCGCCAGTGGGGGCGCGAGAAGCCCCACGGCCACTCACTGTGGTGGCCGGTCGTCGCCCGCAACAAGCGCTCCGTGACCATCGACCTGCGCACCGAGCAGGGCCAGGACCTGGTCCGGCGACTCGCCGCCGAGTCCGACGTCCTGCTGGAGAACTTCCGCCCCGGGACCCTCGAGCGGTGGGGCCTGTCCCCCGAGGACCTGTGGGAGGTCAACCCACGCCTGGTCGTGACCCGCGTCACCGGGTTCGGCCAGACGGGTCCGTACGCACCCCGGGCGGGCTTCGGGTCCATCGGCGAGGCGATGGGTGGCATCCGCCACGTGATCGGCGAGCCCGACCGCCCACCGGCGCGGGCCGGGATCTCGCTGGGGGACTCCCTGGCCGCGACCTTCGCGGCGCTGGGCACGCTGGTCGCCCTGCACCACCGGGAACGCTCCGGCCGGGGCCAGGTCGTCGACTCGGCGATCTACGAGGCCGTGCTCGCCATGATGGAGTCCCTGGTCCCCGAGTGGTCCGTCGCGGGCTACGAGCGTCAACGGACCGGGTCCGTGCTCCCCAACGTCGCCCCGTCGAACGCCTACCCCACTCGCGACGGCGAGATGGTCCTGGTCGCCGCCAACCAGGACTCGGTGTTCACCCGTCTCGCCGAGGTCATGGGCCAGCCCGGACTGGCGGCCGACGAGCGCTACGCCACCCACGGTGCCCGGGGCGCGAACATGGCCGAGCTCGACGACCTGGTGGCCTCCTGGACCTCGACGCTGGACGCCGACGACCTGCTCGAGCGGCTCCACGACGGCGGCGTCCCGGCCGGCCGGATCTTCCGCGCCAAGGACATGCTGTCGGACCCGCACTTCGCGGCCCGCGAGGCGATCGTGAACGTCGCCCATCCCGAGTTCGACCAGCTTCCCATGCAGAACGTCGTCCCGCGGCTGTCGGCCACCCCCGGCCGTGTCCGTGGGGTGGGCCCCGACCTGGGCGAGCACACCGACGAGGTCCTGACCGACCTGCTGGGCATGTCGCGCGACCAGGTCCGGGCGCTCCACGAGGCGGGCGTGGTCTGAGCCCGTCCCCCGGTCCCCCACGACCACCACCTGACCCACCAACGAAAAGGCACCACGATGGCATACCGGCTCGGCGTCGACGTCGGTGGCACGTTCACCGACGTCCTCCTCATCGACACCGACAGTGGGCAGACGTGGCGGCACAAGACCGCCTCCACGCCAGCGGACCAGTCGGAGGGGGTGCTGCGTGGCATGACGGCGGTCTGTACCGACGCCGGCGTGGGACTCGGTGACCTCGACGAGGTCCTCCACGGCACCACCGTCGCGACCAACGCGATCCTCGAGCAGAAGGGCGCCACGGTCGGCCTGGTGACCACCAAGGGGTTCCGACAGGTCCTGCAGATCGCTCGGTCGTTCGTGCCGGGCGGACTGGCCGGCTGGATCATCTGGCCCAAGCCGGAACCCCTGGCCGCCCTGGAACACACCGTCGAGGCGACCGAGCGGGTGGCCACCGACGGCACGATCGTCACCGAGCTGGACCTGGACGACCTCCGGCCGCGACTCGAACGGCTGCGCGACCGTGGGGTCGACGCGCTGTGCGTGTCGCTCATCAACAGTTTCGCCAACGGCGACCACGAGGAACGCATCGGCGAACTCGCCGCCGACGTGTTCGGGCCCGACGTGTCGATCTCGTTGTCGTCGCGGGTCCTGCCCGAACTGCGCGAGTACGAGCGGACCGTCACCACGGTCGCCAACGGCTACGTGCAACCACAGGTCAGCCGCTACGTCGCCAACCTCGCCGCCAGCCTGGCCGACGGCGGCCTCGACGGCCCGCTGTACATCCTGCGGTCTGACGGCGGGCTCGCATCGGCCGACGCGGCCACCGACCACCCGGTGAGCCTGCTGCTGTCGGGACCGGCCGGCGGAGTCACCGGCGCGGCATGGGCCGCCGCCGGGGCCGGCCACGACGACTTCCTGACCTTCGACATGGGCGGCACCAGCACCGACGTGGCACTGGTCCAGTCGGGCGAGCCACGGATCGGTCGCCAGACGCGGGTCGGCGACATGGAGGTGCGATCGGCCTCCGTCGACGTGCAGACGGTCGGGGCCGGTGGGGGATCGATCGCCCACGTGCCCGAGCTGACCCGGGCCCTGCGGGTCGGACCGCAGTCGGCGGGTGCGGACCCGGGACCGGCCGCCTACGGGACGGGGGGTGAACACCCGACGGTCACCGACGCCAACGTCGTCCTGGGCTACCTGCCGACGGAACTCGCCGGCGGCGAGATCGCCCTGGACGTGGAGGCCGCCCGCCGGGCCGTCCAGACCATCGCGGACGCGACCGACCTCGGCAGCGTCGAGGCGGCGGCCGAGGGCATCGTCGACATCGTCAACGAGAACATGTTCGGGGCCCTCCGGAAGGTCTCGGTGCAGCAGGGCATCGACCCGCGGGACTACGCCCTGGTCGCGTTCGGCGGCGCCGGTCCCCTCCACGCCAACGCACTCGGCAGGCTGATGGGTTCGTGGCCGGTGATCATCCCCCCGAGCCCGGGCGTGTTGTGCGCCTACGGGGACGCCACAACGGGACTGCGCGACGAGGCCGCTCAGACCCTGGTCCGCCAGTTCCACCAGACCTCCGACGACGAACTCGCCGAGGTGTTCGACCGACTCGCCGACCAGGCACGCGGGACCCTGCTCGAGGAGGGGGTGGCAGCCGAGGACGTCGAACTCGTCCACAGCGCCGACGTGCGCTACCACGGCCAGGGGTTCGAGATCCCCGTGACCGTGGACGACCGCGACGGCGGCCTGGACGCGATCGCGACCCGCTTCGACACGGAGCACGAACGGCTCTTCGGGTTCCTGCTCGACGGCAACGACCACGAACTGGTGACGGTCCGGGTCACGGCCCGCGGGCCACGTCCGGACGTGGCCGCCGAGCGGCTGGCCGACGGCGACGACCCGGTCGTGGCCAAGCGGGCCGACACGACGATCCGGGTCGAGGGCGCCGAGACCACGGCGGCCGTCTACGAACGCCAGGGGCTGGCCGCCGGCATGCGGATCGAGGGCCCGGCCATCATCACCGAGATGGACTCCACCACGCTCGTCCTGCCCGACCACGTCGCCGAGGTCCACGCCTCCGGCTCCCTGCTGATCACGCCGGTGGACCACGACCCGGGCGAGGCCGACACCGCCGCACCCACGACCGACCAGGAGGCCTGATCATGGCAACCATCATCGAGACCACCACCGACCCGGTCGAGTCCGTCGACGTCGACGTCGTCACCCTGGACCTGGTCGAGAACGCCCTGCGCAACGCGCGTTACGAGATGGACGAGGTCCTGTTCCGCACCGCGCTGTCCCCCGGCATCCGCGAGCAGCACGACGAGTTCCCCCTGATCGGCGACCCCGAGGGCAAGATGGTCGTGGGCCAGTTCGGGCTGTCGATCCCCGACTTCCTGGACAACTACGACGGCGAGATCCGCGAGGGCGACGTCCTGCTGACGTCCGACCCCTACGCCTGCGGCGCGGCGATCAGCCACGCCAACGACTGGCTGGTCGTCATGCCGATCTACCACGGCGGCCGGGTCGTGGGGTGGGCGTCGATGTTCGGGCACATGTCCGACGTGGGGGGCAAGGTGCCGGCGTCGATGCCCACCGACGCCCGCACGATCTACGAAGAAGGCGTGATCATCCCGCCCTTCAAGCTGTATCGCGAGGGCGAGCTCGCCGAGGAGTCGCTCGAGCTCATCCTGCGCCAGGTCCGCAAGCCGGACTGGAACCGCGCCGACCTCAACGGCATCGTCGCGGCCTGTCGCACGGCCGGGCGCCGCATCACCGAACTGTGCGACCGCTTCGGGGTCGAGACCTACCTGTCGGCGCTGGACGACCTGCTGCAGCGCAACCACGACGCGATGAAGGCACTGCTGGAACTGGTCTTCGAGGAGGGCAAGACCATCTCGTTCACGGACTACATCTGTGACGACGGGGTGGGCTACGGCCCGTACGAACTGAAGCTGTCGCTGACGCGCGAGGGCGAGAAGGTCACGCTGGACTTCACCGGATCGTCGCCCCAGGCGCGTGGGCCGATCAACTACTACATCAACGCCAACCTCATGAAGATGTTCTTCGGCATCTACATGATCACCGTCGCGGACCCACAGATCCTGTGGAACGACGGCTTCTACCCGCTGATCGACGTCGTCATCCCGGAGGACTCCTTCTGGAAGCCGAAGTTCCCGGCCGCGCTGTCGGGTCGCAACCACGGCATCGGCCGGGTGTTCGACCTGCTCGGGGGCCTGCTGGGACAGACCAACCCCGACCTGCTGAACGCGGCCGGGTTCTCCTCGTCGCCGCACTTCATGTTCGACGGGACCTACACCTCCGGCGAGGAGGCCGGCGAGACCTTCCAGCTGTACTCGATCGGGTTCGGCGGCATCCCGGGCCGGCCGATGGGCGACGGGCCCGACGGGCACTCGCTGTGGCCGTCGTTCAAGAACATCCCCAGCGAGTACCTCGAGTCCTACTACCCGCTGCGCATCGAGGTGTGGGAGACCGTCCCGGACTCCGGCGGCGCCGGGCTGCACCGGGGAGGCAACGGCGTGGACGTGGCGTACCGGTTCCTGGAGGACGGCGAGATCGCGATCCACGACGACCGCTGGCTGACCTACCCGTGGGGGGTCCTGGGAGGTGAACCCGGTGCACGAGGCACCAAGTGGCTGGAGCGTGCCGACGGCACGACGGAGGTGCTGCCCAGCAAGTGCCACGGAGTGCCGGTGCGCACGGGCGACCTCCTGCACTTCGTGACCTGGGGCGGCGGTGGCTGGGGCGACCCGCTGGAGCGGGACCCGGACCTGGTCGGCCTGGAGGTGCTGCGAGGGCTCGTGACCGTGGACGGTGCCCGGCGCTACGGCGTCGTGTGCGACGACGAGGGTGAGGTCGACGCCGACGCCACGGCGGCGTTGCGCGACGAACTGCGCGCGGACCGCGACGACGACCTGCCGGTGTTCGACATGGGCCCGCCCATGGAGGAGATCCTGGCCAACGCCCAGGAGGAGACGGGCCTGCCCGCCCCGCGGCCACCCGTCGCGGCCCCGTGAGCGACGAGCCAGCCGAAGGCCCGTGGTCCGACCGTCGGTCGGACCACGGTGCCGGCCACGACCGGTCGGGATGGGACACCACGCTGACCCCGGGTCGGCGGCCCGCGCTGCTGCTCGTCGACCTCGTCCGTGCCTACTTCGACGACGGAGGCGTGTTCGAACTGCCGTCGCGCGACGCCCTTTCGTCGTCGGCCAGCCTGCTGGCCGTGGCACGGGAAGTGGGCACACCCGTCGTCCACACCGGCGTGCGCTTCCGGCCCGACGGGTCGGACGGGGGCGTGTTCTTCCGCAAGGTGGGCGGGCTGGTCCATTTCGCCGGTGACGGCGAGCCCGGGCCCGAGGACCCCGCGGCATGGTGTCCCGAGGTCAGGCCGCGCCCCGAGGAGGTCACGGTCGTCAAGCAGATGCCCAGCGCATTCTTCGGGACGTCGCTGGCGGGCACGCTCACCGCCCTGGGGGTCGACACGGTGGTCGTGGGCGGGGTGTCGACGTCCGGGTGCGTGCGCGCCTCGGTCGTCGACGCGATGTCCCACGGCTTCGTCCCGCTGGTGGTCTCCGACGCCTGTGGTGACCGAACCGCGGGCATCCACGAGGCGAACCTGTCGGACCTCGCGGCCAAGTACGCCGAGGTCGTGGACGAGGCCACCGCGATCGCCTACCTGCGACGGACGGGCCGGGGCACACCGGCAGACGACGGCTCCTCCGGGGCCGGCGAGGTCCCCGGACCGGGCTGACGTCCGTGCCGTCGGTCCGGTTCCCGCCGGTGCCGTGGGTTCAGCCGCCGAACATCCGGTGGACGGCACGGCCCACGGCGCTGGGCTGGCGTGGCTCCCATCCCTCGGGCAGGTGCTCCGGGGCCACCTCGGCGACGGCGGCGAGCACGTCCTCGCTGCTGGGGTTGACCAGCGCCCGGTCGCCGACCAGCACGGTCGGCACGGTCTCGGTCCCGTCGGCCACCGATCGCACGGTCGCGGCGGCGTCGGGGTCCTCCCAGATGTTGCGGCGACGGTGGTCGAGCCCGGCCCGGTCGAGCGCGCGCAGCAGCCCGGAACTGAATCCGCATGCGGGACGCCAGAAGACGGTGACCGGCGACTCGTCCGTCGAACGGGTCGTGGGATCGGGCGTGGCGTCGGCAGGCGGCATGGACGGCTCCTGTGCGGTCGGCGCGGCTCCCTCGTCACAACCGCTGGGGGCCGGCCGTTCATTCCCCGCGTCGCGTCGCTGGGAGCGACGTGTCCCGACCGCCGTTGCCTGGCCACCCGGGCCTCACCCGAGGTATGCCTGCAGGCGGGGCCCGACCAGCGCCACGAGGTCGTCGACCGAGGCGGCCTCGAGGTCGGGGAAGCGGACGACGTAGCGCAGGACGGCGATGCCGATCAGGTGCGACGCGGCCAACGTCATCCGCAGCTCCGCGCCCTCACCGTCGAGTTCGCCGGCCAGCCGCCGGACCATGACCGTGCCGAAGAAGTCGCGCAGCACGGCAGCCCCCCGGTCGGTGGCGAAGGCGCCCCGGAGCATGGTCAGCAAGCCGTCGCGGGTCGTCGGGTCCTCCCAGACCTCGAAGAACGCGGCGGCCAGGCGCTCGCCCGCGCCGTCGACACCGGGCCCGATGATCCGCTCGGCGAACGCGGCCGGGGGCATCGGCAACCGGACCGCGGCCGCGAACAGGTCCTCCTTGGTCCCGAAGTAGTGGTGCACCAGTGCCGGGTCCACGTCGGCCGTGGCCGCGATCGCCCGGATCGTCGCCCCGTGGTAGCCACGCTCGGCGAACGTGGCCCGGGCCGCCGCGAGCACCTCTCCCCGCGTGTCGTTGTCCCCGGGTCGGCGACCGGCCCGCGCCATCAGGCTGCCGCCCGGTCGTGGCCCACGGCGGCGATGAACGCCTCCTCGAGGGTGGCCGGGACCTCCTCGAGGGTGGCGTCGGGCCCCAGCACCGCACGCACCGACGTCGGCGACGTCGCGATCACGCGCACGCGACGACCGGCGGGCAGCGCCACCAGCCCGGCCCCCTCCAGTCGGGCCAGTGCCGCCGCGACGTCGTCGGCCACGACCTCGACCACCATGTCGTCCCCGACCACCTCCGCGACGGTGCCGGCGGCCACCACGCGACCACGCGACAGCACCACCAGGCGATCGCACTGCTCCGCCTCGTCCATGTAGTGGGTGGTGACCAGCACGCCCGCACCGTCGTCGACCGTGTCGTGGATGGTGTCCCACAACTCGGACCGTCCGAGCGGTCCCACCCCGGAGGTCGGCTCGTCCAGCACGAGCAGGCGTGGCGCGTGGCCCAGTGCGGCCGCGAACGCGACCCGGCGGCGCACGCCGAGCGACAGGTCCCCCACCACGGTGTCGACCGCGGCGCACAGGTCGTCGTCCAGCCGCGCCGGCGCGACCCCGAAGGCGGCCGCCTGGAACGCGAGGTTCTCCTGGACCGTCAGGTCCGCGTACAGCCCGAGCCCCTGGGGCACGTAGCCCAGGTGGCGGCGCGCGGCGGGTGACGGCGGGCCCCCGAGCAGCTCGACGTGTCCCGCGGTCGGCGGGAGCAGGCCGAGCAGCATCCGGATCAGGGTGGTCTTGCCGGCCCCGTTGGCCCCGAGCAGCCCGACCACCTCGCCGGACGCCACGTCCAGGTCCACACCGTCGACGGCCCGGGTGTCCCCGAAGTCCCGTCGCAGGCCCACCACTCGCGCCAGCGCCGTCACGATCCTGCCTCCCGGCGGGCGATCGCCGCCGCCATCACCACGTCGTCCAGGTCCGGCTCCAGTTCGTGCTCGGGTCGCGCCCCGGTCGAGGTGTCCCGGTCCCAGGTACGCCAGCCCCGCCCACGACGCCACGACGGCCGGCGTGGGTCGCGCCGGTCGGTGGACACCAGGCGGCCCGGGAACGACGAGGTGATCTCGCGGGCCGTGCCGGTGACCAGCACCCGGCCGTGGTCCAGCACCACCACGTGGTCCGCGCGCTGGGCCTCGTCGAGGTAGGCGGTCGTGACCACGATGGCCGCGCCCTCCCCGGCGGCACGGGCCAGCAGGCGCCACACGTCGGCACGGCTGATCGGGTCGAGCCCGGTGGTCGGCTCGTCCAGCACGAGCAGGTCCGGGCGCGGCAGCATCGCCATCGCCACGGCGAGCTTCTGGCGCATCCCACCCGACAGGTCGCCGGCCAGGCGGTCCGTGACCTCGGCGAGGTCCGTGACGGCCACCAGCTCTCGCGTGCGACCGTCGAGGTCGGCGCCACGCCCACGGCTGGCCGCGACGAAGGCCAGGTTCTCGGCCACGGTCAGGTCACGCCACGTCCCGGCGGACTCGGGCTGGTAGCCCAGTCGGGCGCGGCCGGGCCGCCGCACCCTGCCGCCGTCGACCGGGACCAGGCCCACGAGGACCCGGGCCAGCGTGGACTTGCCGGCACCGTCGGGACCGATCACCGCCTCGACGCGTCCGGGAGCGACCGTGCAGTCGACCCCGTCGAGGGCGATCGTGTCCCCGAAGCGGACCTGGACGCCGTCCAGGCCCCAGCTCACGACGTCACCTCCGCCGGCACGTCCTGTCGGCGGGCAGGGTCGAGGTCGGTGTCCCCCGGCCCGGCAGGTCGCAGCTCGGTGTTGAAGCGCCACACGGCCAGCGTCGACACGACCACGGCCATCAGGGCCAGCACGCCCAGCGGCAACGCCAGCGCGGACAGCGGGGCGTCCTTGAGCATGACGCCACGTGCGAGGACGTTGAACCAGGTCAGGGGCAGGAGGTAGCCGATCCATCGCACCCCGGCCGCCATCGAGCTCAGCGGGAAGATCAGCCCCGACAGCAACACCTGCGGCAGCACGGTCATCAAGGCCAGCTGGATGGCCTGGCCCTGGTTGTCCGACACCGTGGAGATGAGCACGCCGATCCCCAGCGCCGTGAACAGGAACAGCAGCGACCCGATCGCCAGCCACGCCGGGTTGCCGTTGAACGGCACGCCGAACAGCCAGCTGCCCACCCCCAGCACGACCACCAGGTCGACGCTCGCCACCACGAAGTAGGGCGCGACCTTGCCGACGAACACGTCGGAGGCGCGAAGCGGCATCACCGCGAGCTGCTCGAGCGTGCCGGCCTGGCGCTCGCGCACGACGCCCAGGGAGGTGATGAGCGACCCGACGAAGACCAGGATCAGCCCGCCCAACCCCGGCACCAGCACGGCCGAGGTCTCCAGGTCCGGGTTGAACTCCACGACCACGTCGATCGACGGACCGCCGGCGGCGGCGATGCCCGCGAACGCCTGCTGGGAGGCCTGGGCCGTGAACAGCTCGGAGCCGTCCACGTGGGCGGTGGGCGTGCCGCCCTCGAGCGCGATCGCCACGTCGGCGTCCCCACGTCGCAGGACGTCGACCGGGTCGTCGTCGGTCGCTGCCAGCACGGTGAACGGCTCGGGCAGCTGCTGGGCGGCACTCGCCACCTGGTCGCCGACCGGGACCACCCGGATCTCGGCCACGTCGAACCGGGCCGCGTAGCCGAACACCACCAGCAGCAGGACGGGGAGCACGACCATCATCGCCAGCGTGCGCCGGTCCCGACGAACCTGTCGCATCTCCTTGAGGACCATCGCCCACATGCGCACCCCACTCCCGGGTCCTCATTTCACCCGGCGTTGAATTCATCCGTGGTTGAATTCTACGGCCACACCCCACCGTGTCAAGCGTCGGTTGGGGAGTTGCGCCCCGCCAGCAGTGCAGAATCCGACAACCGACCTGGGCACGTCCGTCGTCTGGACGTCGGTTGGGGAGTTCCGCCCCGCCAGGAGTGCAGCATCCGACAATCGACCTGCTCGGGCACGGCCGAGCGTGCGGCCGGCCCAAGGGGGAGGGAGCTCAGGCGGGGAGGAAGCCCATCGCGTCCTTGGCGGCCGCCAGGCGTGGCGCACTGACCTCGCGGGCCTTGGCGGCCCCGTCGGCCAGGATGCGCTGCATCTCGCCCGGGTCCGCGGCCAGCTCGGCGTGGCGCTCCTGCATCGGACGCAGCAGTTCGACGACGGCCTCGGCGACCGCGCCCTTGAAGGTGCCGTAGCCGGCGTCGGCGTACTCCTCGACGAGGTCGTCGATCGACCGACCGGTCGCGGCCGACATGACCTCGAGCAGGTTGGAGATGCCGGCCTTGTCGGCGCGGTCGTAGGCGACGTCGCGGCCCGAGTCCGTCTGTGCGGACCGGACCTTCTTCAGGATCCGGTCCGGGTCGTCCTGGAGGTTGATCCGGCCCTTGTCGGAGTCGGCCGAGGCCGACATCTTCGCGGTCGGGTCCTGCAGGTCCATCACCCGCGCCGCGGCTTCGGGGAAGATCGCTCGGGGCAGCACGAACACGTCGCCGTAGCGATGGTTGAACCGCCCCCCGATGTCGCGGGCGATCTCGATGTGGTGACGCTGGTCCTCGCCGACCGGGACCTCGTCGGCGTCGTAGAGCAGGATGTCGGACGTCTGGAGCACGGGATAGGTCAGCAGCCCCGCGGTGACCTGCGCGTGCTTGCCGGTGACCCGCTCCGACTTCTCCCGGTACTGGGGCATCTTCTGGAGCTCGCCGACCCCGGTCACGGACGAGAACAGCCAGGTCATCTCGGCATGGACGTCACCGAGGTGCGACTGGACGAACAGCGTGGACCGGTCCGGGTCCACCCCGGCGGCCACGAACTCCATGGCGAGCCCCAGGGTCCGGTCGGCGAGGATGGCCGGGTCGTGGCCCATCGTGATCGCGTGCAGGTCGACGACGCAGTACGTGACGTCGGCGGTGTCCTGCATCCGGACCCAGTTCACCAGTGCCCCGAGGTGGTTGCCGAGGTGCAGACCGCCGGTCGGCTGCATACCGGAGAAGACACGAGTCATGGACGACGACCTTGCTCGGGGGTGGGCTGGCATTCAACCACGCGCGCAGCATCGCGACCAACCGGCCACCGGGCGACCGCGTCGGGCCTGGCGGGCAGTCCGGTGGTCGAGCAGGGCTCCTGAGACGCACGTCGGTGCAACGCGGGCCCACCACGGCGGTCCTCGGGACGAAGGGTCTGAGGTTCCGGCGCCTGTGGCGAATCGGGTCGCGGTAGCGTTGCCGGCACATTGCCGGCCGGTTGACGACGGGTGAACGTGCACGACAGGACCAGCGTCCCGCCCGCCATGCGATCGGCCGATCCCGGACTGCCGACGTGGCTGCGCGGTGTCCTGGTCGGGTTCCTCCTGTACGGCTTCCTGGTGGGGGTGTCCCTGCTGGAGTCGGGCATCGAGACGTTCGGGTCCGGCTTCCAGGACGGCCTGATCGAGTCGGTCAGCAACCCGATCGCCGGACTGTGCGCCGGGATCCTGACCACCGTGCTGGTGCAGTCCTCCTCGGTGTCCACGGCCACGATCGTCGGGCTGGTCGGGTCCGGGACGCTGTCGGTCGAGGCCGCCGTCCCCATGGTCATGGGGGCCAACATCGGCACCACGGTCACCAACACCCTGGCGTCGCTCGGCCACGTCCGGCGGGTCGACGAGTTCCGCCGTGCGTTCGCCGGCGCGACCGTGCACGACGTCTTCAACGTGATGGCCGTGGCACTGCTGCTGCCACTCGAGCTCGCCACCGGGATCCTGTCCCGCGCGGCGACCTCGCTGGCCGACGTCCTGGTCGGGATGGGCGTGCAGGGCGGGAGCACGTCCAGCCCCGTCAAGCAGGCCGTCGGCGCACCGGCCGACGCGCTGACCGACCTGCTGTCCCGGGTGCTGTCCGGCATCCCGCTCGCGATCGTGCTGGTGGTGCTCGCGCTGTCGATCGTGTTCGTCTGCCTGACGTTCATCACCCGCAACATGCGCCAACTGGTCGCGGCCCGGGTCGAGTCGGCGATGAACCGGTTGATCGGCCGGGGCGGCGGGATCATGGGCATCGTGGTCGGCCTCGTCGTGACGGTGCTGGTGCAGTCCAGCTCGATCACCACCTCGATCCTGGTCCCGCTGCTGGGCGCCGGGGTCCTGACCCTGGCCAACGCCTTCCCGATCACGCTCGGGGCCAACGTCGGCACCACCGTGACCGCCCTGCTGGCCTCGTTGGCGGTCGACCAGGAGGCCGGGCTCGTGATCGCCCTGGTCCACACCCTGTTCAACATCGCGGGCATCCTGCTGATCTATCCCGTCGAGCGCGTTCGCCGGCTGCCACTGGGCACGGCCGAGTGGTTGGCGAAGGAAGCCGTGGACCACCGCAGCATGATCGTGGCCTACATCATCGGACTGTTCGTCGTGCTTCCGACCCTCGGGCTGGTGCTGCTGTGACCCCCGACCGGCCCGGCCGACGCTGAGCGAGAAAGGCACTCCCATGCACCTCTTCGGATCGCGAGGCGATGCCGACGGCCTCGACACGGTGGAAGCCCAGCTGTCGGCGATGCTGGCCGA
This sequence comes from Salsipaludibacter albus, assembly GCF_019798055.1. Taxonomy (GTDB): domain Bacteria; phylum Actinomycetota; class Nitriliruptoria; order Nitriliruptorales; family Nitriliruptoraceae; genus Salsipaludibacter; species Salsipaludibacter albus. Next base: position 30,742 of record NZ_JAHOPH010000006.1, read on the forward strand.
CGACGCCACCTCGCTGGGGCTGGCGCGGGCTGCCCTGTTCGAGGGCGCCTCGGTCGGCGAGGTCCGTCCCCGCCTCAAGGAGACCGACCAGCGGGTCAACGCCGGCGAGCAGGAGGTGCGACGGGCGCTGGTCGTCCACATCGCCGTCGCCGGGGCCGCGGACTCGCCTGCACTGCTGACCTACATGAGCATCGTGAAGGACGTCGAGCGGATCGGTGACTACGCCAAGAACCTCATGGACCTGGCCCGCATGGGGGTGGACTTCTCCCGGGTGGAGGACCGCGCCGACCTGCTCGGGGTCTACGACGCCGCGGCGGCCGTGGTACCCGACGCCGCCGAGGCCTTCGCCGCGCGCGACGCCGCGGGGGCCCGGACCGTCCTGGCCCGGTGTGAGGAGTTGCTGGCGGTGTGCAACCGCGCCGTCGAGGCTGCGGCGGCGTCGGACCGCCCCGGCCACGTCGAGGTGCCCCGGGCGCTGCTGCACCGCTATCTCAAGCGGGTGGTGGCCCACAGCACGAACCTGCTCTCGGCCGTGCTGATGCCGGTCGACCGGCTGGACTACTTCGACGAGGACGAGCGCGAGCCGGACGTCGACCCGGCCTGAGCACCCGACGGTGCCCGACCCCCCGAGGGTCGGGCACCGTGGGTGTCTCGGTGGCCGGCGGCACGTCGTCGACGGGTCGGACCCGTCGGGACGGCTCGGCCGACCACCGGTGACGGGAGTCGCCCCCCGGTGACTCCCGAACCTGTGGGTCAGGTGGTCTGCAGCATCGATTCCTCGACCGTCGGCACGTCGCTGGGCGTGTCCTGGTCGGAGGAGTCGTCCCGGGGGGCGTCGCCGTCGTCGGACCCACCGCGCCAGTCACCGGGGGCGTGATCGCCCGGGCCGTGGCCGCCGGGGCCGAGGCCCCAGCCACGCTCGCCGAGCGCCTCGCCGGCCCACTCGCGCAGGGCGTCGAGCGCCTCGCGCTGCTCGTCGGTCAACTCGTCGAGCATGCCCGGCCCGGGCCGTTGCCCACCGGCGAAGAGGTCGGCCAGGGCGTCGGCCTGCTCCTGGGTGAGCGCCTCCTCCTCGACCGCCTGGTCGAGCCGGTCGCCCATTCGCTCGGCGATCTCGGCCTTGTGCTCCTCGAGCGTGGCGGCGAAGTCCTCGGTCCAGCGCTCACGGATGCGGTCGATGGCATCGGCCACCTCGTCGGCCTCGAGCCCGAGCTCGTCGGCCAGCTCCTCGGCGAAGTCGTCCGACAACTGGTCGACCATCGGGCCGAAGTGACCGGGTCCGCGGTGCCGACCCGGTGCGACCGACTCCTCGGAGGCGTCCCGGTCCGACGGCTCGGCCGACGGCGCCACACCGGGTTCGGCCTGCTCGGACTCGGTGGCCGTCGCGGCGGCTGGCGGGTCGGCGATCTCCTGGGCGATGACGGGCACGACGGCCAGGCCCAGGGCGCCGGCGGTCGCGAGGGCGACGGTGGTCCGGGGGTGTCTCACGTCAGCGGTCTCCTGCTCGGTGGGTCGGTGCACGTGACGGTGGCCCGCGTCCCTGTGAACGGCCTGAGGACTCCCTGAGAGTTGATCGGCCGTCCGCAGTCCCTACTCGCCGGCGATCTCCACGCCGGACAGCTCCTCAACCAGGGCGACGTAGGCGTCGACGTCGAACTTGCGCTCCAGGCCCGACCGGGTCATCGTGCGGACCTTGCCGAAGACCGGGCGTTCCTGCCAGGCGCGGTCGTGCAGCCCGTAGCACCATGCCACCCCGACCGCGGAGTTGGGGTCGCGCCCGTCCAGCAGGAAGCGGTCGTTGATCTCGCGCGTCACCCGGAAGCCGTACTCCGGCGTGTTGGTCCACCGCAGGATCTGCTTGCCCCAGTACATCCGCATGTAGTTGTGCATGTAGCCCGTCTCGCGCAACTCGACCTGCGCGGCGTTCCAGGCCCGGTCGTGGGTCGCGGCGTCGACCAGCTCGCCCCGCGTGTAGGTCACCTCGCGGTCGTCGTCCCGGTGCTCGGCCAGGGTGGTGCGCGCCCAGTCCGGCAGGGCCGAGAACGAGTCGTGGTCGTCGGTGAACCAGCAGTAGTTGTGCGACAGCTCGCGGCGGACCACCAGCTCCTCGACGAAGTCGTCGACGTCGGCGGTCGGGGCGTCGGCCCCGCGGGCGGCCAGGACGGCATCCAGCGGCGACAGGTGCCCGAAGTGCAGGTAGGGCGAGAGGTACGACACCTGCATGTCGGCCGGCTGGTTGCGCCCGTCGGAGTACCCGTCGAGCCGCTCCTCCACGAACCGGCGCAGCACGGCCGCCGCCTGCTCCTCGCCGCCGTGGAGCCGGTCGACCGGTCCGACGTCGGTGTCACAGTCCAGGTCCGCGACGACGCGGGCCGGATCACCGACGTCGATCGTGTCGGTGCTGCCCTCCCAGGCGTGGTCGACCGACGTGGTGAGCAGCTCGACGGTGAAGTCGTCGAGGTGCTCGTGGATCCGGGGTCGGATGGTGCGGGCCGCGTACTGGCGCTTGTCGGTCACGACGTCGACCGGGACGACCAGGTTCGTGTCGACCTCGACGGCCTCGACGTCGAGGTGCCGGCCCAGGCGGGTGCGCCACCGACGCGCCTCGACCAGGTAGCCCCGGTCCACGACCACGCTGGCGGCCGCCGACGCGGCGTCCAGGGCGACCTCCAGCGGCTCGCCGTGGCGCACCGCGAAGCCGATATCGCGACGGGCGAGGTTGGTGGCCACGTCGGCCAGGCCCTCGGCCAGGAAGGTGAACGACCGGGCGGTGGCCGAGGGATAGTCGTCCCACAGCCCGAACACCACGAGCAGCGGGAGGTCGAGGTCGTTGGCCCGCTGGACCGCGTACTCCAGGGCGTGGTTGGACCGGGTCCGGGCGGCGGCCTGCATCCAGTACAGCACGTGGTCGCCGTCGCGCGGCTCGTGGTCGTTGAGCCGTCGCAGGCGTCGGTCGTCGATCAGCGAGGTGGCCACGGTCACCTTCCGGCGAGGGGAGCGTTCACGCTATCCCCACCCCGCGGGCACCGACCCACCGATCGACGTGGCTGGGGACGACGACGCAGGGCCCCGGCTTCGGCCACACTCGGTGGAGGACCCGAAGAGGAGGATCGTGGCCGACCGACCGGCACTCGACCGTCACCCGGGGCGACGCCTGCCGCGGACCGCCTCGTGACGGCGCCCGGCTGGGCACCGACCGGCCGCGCGATCGGGCTGGCCCACCGGGGCTTCACCACCGAGGGCCTCGAGAACTCGATGGCGGCCTTCGCCGCGGCGGTCGAGCTGGGCTTCACACACGTCGAGACCGACGTCCATGCGACCGCCGACGGCGTGCTGATGGCCTTCCACGACGACACCCTGGACCGGGTCACCGACCGGGAGGGCCGGATCGCCGACCTGCCCCACGCCGACGTGGCCGCGGCCCGGATCGGTGGTCGCGAGCCGATCCCGACGCTCGAGGAGGTGCTGCACACCTGGCCCGACCTCCACCTCAACATCGACGTGAAGGCCGACCACGCCGTGGGCCCGACGGTCGAGGTGATCGACCGGCTCGGGGTGCACGACCGCGTGTGCATCGCCTCGTTCGACGATCGGCGGCGTCGGGCGGTGCTGGACGGCCTCTCGGCGCGCGTGGCCTCCTCCGCGGGCACCGCCACGGTCCGGGCGTTCCTGCTCGGCCACCTCCTGCCGGGATCGCGGCTGGTGCGTCGCGCACTCACCGACGTCGACCTGCTCCAGGTGCCGGAACGGGCCGGCCGCGTGCGCGTCGTCACCCCCGCCACGGTCGAGGCCGCCCACGACGCCGGCGTGGCCGTGCACGTGTGGACCGTCAACGACCGCGCGGACATGGAACGGCTGCTCGACTGGGGCGTCGACGGGATCGTGTCGGACCGGGCCGACGTGCTCCGGGACGTCCTGGCCGAGCGCGGCCACTGGCCGGGGTGACCCAGCCGGGGTCAGCCGGGCTCGGGCAGTCCGGTCCCGGCCGGGGCGATCCGCAGATCGCTCGGAAGCCAGGCGTCGGAGCGGGCCCGGACCAACAGGGGCAGGCCCCGCAGCAGCATCACGACCTCGTAGGAGATCCACAGCCACAGCAGTCCGGCACCCAGGCTGACCCCGACCTGTGCCATGATCGCCCCCAGGACGGCACCGGCGACGGTCCACGAACGGATGAATCGATAGTCCTCGGCGCCCATCAACAGGCCGTCCAGGACGAACACCAGGCTGTGCAACGGCATCGCGACGGCCGGCAACCACCACGCCGTGGCGACCAGCGCCACGACCGCCTGGTCGCCGGTGAACACCGCGACGAACCAGGGCTGCCCGACCAGGAGGACGACCCCCAGCACGACCCCGACGCCCACGGCCCAGCGCAGGGCATCGGTCACGGTCGCCCGGACCAACCGGGGCTCCCGGGCGCCCAGCGCGGTCGACAGCATGGTCTGGGACGCGACCGCGAGTCCGTCGAGCAGGAAGGACAGGAGGAGGTAGACCTGCCAGATCACCTGGTGGGCGGCGGCGACGTCCGCACCGGCCCGGGCTGCCGCGGCGGTGATCACCGCGATGCCGCCGACCAGTCCGGCGGTGCGCAGGAACAGGTCACGGGACACCACCGCGAGGGCCGCCACCTGGGCCCGGTCGGGCAGCCCGTGGCCCAGCAGGTCCAGCCCCAGCCGTCGCGTCGCCATCACGGCCAGCCAGGCCGCGGTGATGACCTCGGCCACGACGGTCGCACTGGCGATCCCGACCAGGTCCCACCCCAGCCCGAACACCAGGACGACGTTCAGGGCGAGGTTGACGAGGTTGGCGACCAGCACCACCAGCAGTGGACGGCGCGTGTCACCGGCCCCGCGGAACGCGCCGTGGCCGACGAATCCCAGCAGCATGAACGGGATGCCGATCGCACGGACCCGCAGGTAGGCCGCCGTCGGCTCGACCAGCTCCTCGACGGCCCCGGCGAACCGCACCAGGGGCGTGGCGAACACGAACGCGACCACCCCCGCGAGCAGGCCCAGGGCCAGGGCCACCACGGCGGCGTGGGCCACGCGACGCCCGGCGGCCTCGCGGTCGCCCCGTCCGAGTGCCCGGGCGACGGTGGAGGTGGTCCCGAACACCAGGAAGTTGAACACCCACGTGACCGCGGCCAGCAGCGAGGTGGCCAGTCCCAGCGCGCCCAGCTCGACCGTGCCGATCCGCCCGGCGATGGCGGTGTCGACCACGCCCAGGATCGGCTCGGCCAGCAGGGTCAGCGTGGCCGGGATCGCCAGCTGCAGCAGGCGTCGACGACGTTGCCGCGAGGTCGTGGGCAGCGCGGTCGGGGGCCCGTCCGCGGCGGGACGCTCCGATGTCCCCGGGTCGGGGTGCTCAGGCATCCTGCCGGGCCCGGTGGGCGGCCACGTGGTGGCGGGTCGAGCAGGTGGTGGTGCAGAAGCGTCGACGTGCGTTGCGCGACGTGTCCACGAACACGCGGTCACAGTCGTGGGCGTCGCAGGTCCCCAGCCGCAGCCGGCCCCCGTCGCACAGCACTGCCGCCAGCCCCATCAGGCAGTTCGCCCGCAGGCGCACCACCGTCGAGGCACGATCGGGTTCCACGTGCAGGTGCGGTCCACGGTCGCCGTGGGTGGAGATCCGGGGTGCCATGGGCGTGCCGGCCAGCAGGTCGTTGAGGAGCGCGATCGCCGTGTCGAGGTCCGGGGTGCCGAACACCGGGTGGAGGTCGGTGGCCAGGGCGCGGAACTCGTCGACCGAGCCGTCCGGGACCTCCAGGGCGAGGTCGTGCTCGGCCAGGAGTCGCTGCACGTCGGACTCGTCGGCCGCGCCGGCATCCGCGTCCGTGACGAGCAGGTTGACCAGGTCGGCCGCCTGCTCGCCCGCCGCGTTCGCGTAACGATCGAAGTCCATGTCAGCCCTTGCGTCGCCGCAAGGATACGTATGGACTCAGTCGATCACAACCCTTACACCGACCAGCCGTGGGACCGTGCCCGTGGCGGGGCGGGCGAACGGTCGCCGCACCGCCGGTGGTGCGAGGTCACTCCTGGGCGTCCAGTCGCTCGGCGACCTCCGGGGGGAAGCCGCCGGTCGCGATCGGGCCCCAGCGATCAGGCATGATCCGCAGCAGGGACTTGCCCTGCCGGACCATCGCCTCGCGGTACTCGTCCCAGTCGTCGTGCTCGCCGGCGATGCACCGGAAGTACTCCACCAGTCCCTCGACCGCGTCCTCATCGGGCGTGTCCAGGACCTCCGCCGTGCCGTCCACCTGCACCCAGGCGTCGCCGAAGTCGTCGGACAGGAACACGACCGAGACCTCGGGGTTCGCACGGGCGTTGGCGGTCTTCGCCCGCTGTGGATAGGTCGCGACGACGATCCGGCCGTCGGTGTCGACCCCGGCCGTGACCGGGGACGCCTGCGGCCGACCGTCGGACTGGCGGGCCGTGATCACGATCGCGTGGTGACGATCGGCGAGGAACTCCAGCAGTTCGTCGTGACTCGGCCGGTCGGTGGTGGCGACGGAGCGGGGCATCGAGGATCCTCGGTCGAATCGGGGTGATCGGGGCCGTCGAGCAGCCGGTCAGAGCATGTCGGCGACGGCCTCGCGCTCCTCCTGCAGTTCGGCGACCGTGGCGTCCAGGCGCTGCTGGGCGGCGTCGCTCAACTCGATGCCCTGGACGATCTCGTAGGTCCCGGCGCCGTCGGTCCGGACCGGGAAGCCCGAGATGATCCCCTCCGGCACGCCGTACGAGCCGTCGGACGGCACCGCCATCGACACCCAGTCGCCGTCGGCGGTCGCCTCGCCACCGGCCCAGTTGGCGACGTGGTCGACCAGGGCGTTGGCGGCCGACGCGGCCGAGGAGGCACCGCGGGCGTCGATGATCGCCTTGCCGCGCTGCTGCACGGTCGGGATGAACTCGTCGGTGAACCACGCGTCGTCGCCGATGACCTCGGGCGCCGGCGTGCCGCCGATCAGGGCGTTCTCGTAGTCGGGGACCATCGTGGGCGAGTGGTTGCCCCAGATCGCGAGGTTGGTGACCTCCTGGACCGGGACGCCGGCCTTCTGGGCGAGCTGGGTCGCGGCGCGGTTCTGGTCAAGTCGCACCATCGCCGTGAAGCGCTCCAAGGGCACGCCCTCGGCGTTGGCCGAGGCGATCAGCGCGTTGGTGTTGGCCGGGTTGCCCACCACGGCGACCTTGACGTCGTCGGCCGCGTTGGCGGCGATCGCGGCGCCCTGTCCCGTGAAGATCCTGCCGTTGTCGGCCAGCAGGTCGGCGCGCTCCATGCCCGGTCCGCGGGGCTTCGCGCCCACCAGGCACGCCATGTTGACGTCGGTGAAGCCCTCGTCGGCGTCCGCCGTGCGCACCATGTCGGTCAACAGGGGGAAGGCACAGTCGTCGAGTTCCATCGCCACACCCTCCAGGGCGCCCAGCGCGGGCTCGATCTCGATCAGGTTGAGGGCGACGGGCTGGTCGGGGCCGAACATCTGCCCCGAGGCGATCCGGAACAGCAGGGCGTACCCGATCTGGCCGGCGGCACCGGTCACGGCGACACGGACGGGGGCGGACATGGGAGCTCCTTGGCTCAACGAAGACGTTGCCTCCAGCCTAGGTGCCGGCCGCGCCTCGGCCCCCCGCCGTCGTCCCCCGAACGGCCACGCCCGTCCCGGGTCAGGAGTCGGCGACGGTGCCGTCGAGGATCGAGCGTGGGCCGAGCTCGCCGGACAACTCGACGGTGGTGGCGAGGTAGACCGCCTCCTCGGTGCAGATGTCGACGTCGGGCTCGCGCCCGGTGAGGACGGTCAGCGTGACCGCCTCGTCGGTCTCGTCCACCTCGACGTGGTCCAGGCCGTAGCAGTCCTGGTTGCCGCCCCACCACGTGACGGTCAAGGCGGTCTGGTCGTCGTTGGGCTGGACCTCGACCCATGGCACGCCCGTGACGTCGACCAGGCCCTCGCGGGGCTCGACGACCTGCGGCTCGACGTCGGCCGGCGGCGCGGCCGGGTCGGCCGACGGGATGTCGGCACACTCGGTCGCACCTTCCAGGCAGGTGTCGGCGAACCCGCCACCGTCGGGCAGCGCGCTCGGTGGCACCGTGACCATGTCCTCGCAGTCGGGCTCGCCCTCGGCGCACATCCCCGCGACCTCCGGTGGCGCACTCTGGACGGTCGGCACGGGGCTCGGCGCGGCCGCGGGATCGTCGGCGGCCTGCTCGGTCGCGCAGCCGGCCAGGGCCAGCACGGGCAGGGCCAGCAGGAGGACGAGGCGACGGACGGTCATGCGGGGACTCCTCGGTCATGTGCCCGGTCGACCCGGGTCGTCGGTCGTGGGACGCCTGGGCGACCGCGACGGTTGCGCGGCCGGTCGGGGGGGTCGACCGTCCGGCTCAGGCACGGCCACCGCGACGGGCGCGGGCAGCCTCGAGGGTGTTCTGCATCAGCATCGTCACGGTCATCGGACCGACGCCACCGGGCACGGGCGTGATCGCCGAGGCGACCTCCGACACACCGTCGAAGTCGACGTCGCCGACCAGCGAGCCGTCGTCGTCGCGGTTGGTGCCGACGTCGATGACGACCGCGCCGGGCGCCACCATGTCGGCGGTGATGAGCCCCGTGCGACCGGCGGCGGCGACCACCACGTCGGCCTCGCGACAGACCTCGCCGAGGTCCCGCGTCCGCGAGTGGGCGATCGTCACCGTGGCGTCGTGGCCCTTGAGGGTGAGCATGTTGGCCAGCGGGCGTCCAACGAGGTTGGAGCGCCCGACGATCGTGATCCGCGCACCGGCGGTTTCGACCCCTGCCTCCTCGAGCAGCAGCAGCACGCCGTAGGGCGTGCAGGAGAAGAAGGTGGGGTCGCCGACGGCCAGTCGACCGGCCGTGTAGGGGTTGAGGGCGTCGACGTCCTTGGCCGGGTCGATCAGCTCCTGGACACGACCCGGGTCGAGGTGGTCGGGCAACGGCAGCTGGACCAGGATCCCGTCGATGGCCTCGTCGGCGTTGAGCTCGGCGACGACCGACTCGAGCTCGTCCTGGCTCGTGTCGGCCGGCAGCTCGACCTGCCGCGAGAGCATCCCCAGCTGCTCGGACGCACGGTGCTTCATCCCGACGTACACCGTCGACGCCGGGTCGTCGCCGACGATCACGGCGGCCAGCCCGGGCGTCACCCCCTCATCGGCCAGTGCGGTGACCTCCTCGGCGATGCGCTCCCGCACCCGTGCCGCGAGCGCCTTGCCATCGATGATCCGTGCCGCCACGCCGTTGCTCCTGGTCGGGTCCCGGGGCACCACCGGATCCTAGGACCTCCCCCGCACCGGGTCAGTCGCCCGCCCGGAGCCGTCAGTGGCGGAAGTGGCGGCGACCGGTCAGGACCATGACGAGGTCGTGCTCGTCGGCCGCACCCACCACCTCGTCGTCGCGGACCGAGCCGCCGGGCTGGACGATGCCGGCGATCCCTGCCGCGGCGGCGACGTCGATGTTGTCGCGGAAGGGGAAGAACGCGTCAGAGGCCAGCACGGCCCCGACGTGGCGATCGCCGGACTTCTCGACGGCCAGGCGGACGGCGTCGACCCGACTCATCTGGCCGGCGCCCACGCCGACAACCGCGCGGTCCTTCACCAGCACGATCGCGTTGGACTTGACGTGCTTGGCTACGGTCCAGGCGAACCGCAGGTCGGCGAGCATCACGTCGTCGGGTCGCGCCGCGCTCGCCACCTCCCAGTCGGCGAACGGCTCCGCGCCGACGTCACCGTCCTGGACCAGCAGGCCACCGTCGATCGCCCGCAGGGTCCGGGTCGCGATGGGCGGGCTGACCGGCGCCTCGAGGATCCGCAGGTTCTTCTTGGCCGTGAGGACCTCCAGCGCACCGTCGGCGTACCCGGGGGCGATGACGACCTCGGTGAACACCTCGGCGACCTGGGCGGCGGTGGTGGCATCGATCGGCCGGTTCGCGGCGACGATCCCCCCGAAGGCCGACACCGGGTCCCCGGCCAGCGCGCGCTCGTGCGCGGTCGGGAGGTCGTCGGCGACCGCGAGTCCGGCGGGGTTGGTGTGCTTGATGATCGCGACACAGGGCTCGTCGAAGTCACACGCCATGGCCCACGCCGCGTCCGTGTCAACGTAGTTGTTGTACGACAGCTCCTTGCCGTGCAGCTGTCGCGCCGCGCCCAGCCCGACGGGCTCGGTCTGCGCGTCGACGTAGAACGCGGCCCCCTGGTGCGGGTTCTCCCCGTAGCGCAGCGGCGGCCCGAGCCGCTCGAGGGCCACGTGGAGCTGCTCGGGGTGGTCCTCGTCACGCCGGAACCAGTTGCTGATCGCCGCGTCGTAGGTGGCGACGTGCCCGAACGCCTTGGTGGCCAGGACCCGGCGGGCCGCGGCGGGCAGCCCGTCGTGGCGATCGAGCAGCTCGACCAGCGGCGCGTAGTCGTCGGGGTCGACGACGATCCCGACCCCGGCGAAGTTCTTCGCGGCGGCGCGCAGCATCGTGGGCCCGCCGATGTCGATCATCTCGATGATGTCGTCGTCGGGAGCGCCGGACGCGACCGCGTCGTCGAACGGGTAGAGGTTGGACACCACCAGGTCGATGGGTGCGACGCCCAGCTCGTCGAGCTCGTCGAGGTGGGCGGGCCTGGACCGGTCGGCCAGCAGCCCGGCGTGGATCTTCGGGTGCAGCGTCTTGACCCGCCCGTCGAGGCACTCGGGGAAGCCGGTGACGTCGGCGACCTCGGTGACGGGCACGTCGGCGTCCCGGATGACCCCGGCGGTCGAGCCGGTGGACACGATCTCCACGCCGTGGCGGTGCAGTCCGCGGGCGAGCTCGACGAGCCCGGTCTTGTCGTAGACGCTGACGAGGGCGCGGCGGACGGCGGTGACGTCGGTGGCAGGCATGGCGACTCCGATCGGGGCGGGGATCGCGGGGCTGGCGCGGGCGCCGGTCAGCCCGGACGGGCCGACGGGGTACGGACGTGGCGCCCGTCGACGACCAACTCGTCGCGACACAGCGCGCCCACGCACGCGGGCAGGAGGCGGTGCTCGACGGCCTGGATGCGGGCATGGAGGCTGTCGACGTCGTCGTCCGGCGCGACCCGGACAGCCTCCTGGGCGATGATCGGGCCGTGGTCGACCAGCTCGTCGACGAGGTGGACCGTGCACCCGGTGACGGTGACGCCGTAGGCCAGCGCGTCATCGACCGCGTGGGCACCGCGGAAGGCGGGCAGCAGGGACGGGTGGACGTTGACGACCCGGTCGGGCCAGCGGGACAGGAACGTCGTGGTCAGCAGCCGCATGAACCCGGCCAGCACGACGACGTCGGGTCGATGGGCGGCGACCGCGTCGGCCAGCGCGGTCTCCCACGACTGGCGGTCGGGGTGGTCGTCCAGTGCCCGGGACTCGGTGGCGATCCCGGCGGCACGGGCCCGGTCCAGCCCGGTCGCGCCGGGTCGGTCCGAGGCGACCAGCACCACCTCGCCACCGAAGTCGTCCTGGGCGGCGACGGCGTCGAGCAGGGCCTGGAGGTTGGTCCCGGACCCGGACACGAGCACGGCGATCCGCGCGGGCGTGGACACGGTGCAGGTGGTCCTTGGTCGACGGCTGCTCGCCGGTCGAGCCTAGGGCCTGCGCCGCGCCCCGTGCGCCGGCCGTGGCGGTCCTCACCGGGTCGCCCGGCCGGCGCGATCAGCCGTCGACGGGACGATCGCGGGCGGCGAGCCGGGCGGCGGCGTCGGCCTCCTCGGACGGGGTCGTCGGCGTGAAGCCGCGCTCCAGGCCCATCCAGGTGGTCTTGGCCCAGCCGTAGCCGACGATCGGCACGAACAGGTTGGCGACGATGCCCACGATCAGCAGGACGGTCCACGGCACGTCGGGCCAGGTCACGAGGATGCCGCCCACGGTGACGACGAAGAACACGACCAGCACCAGCGCCATGATCACGATCATCGAGCCCAGCCAGTACCCGTCCTCGCGCTCGAACTGCAGGCCACAGGTCGGGCACGTCTCCACGATGTCGGTGACGTTGCGGAACAGGCCACCACCACCGCACCGGGGACAGTGCCCCCGCAGCCCACGCGCGAACGCGGTGACGCGGGGTGGGTGCGGTTCGGCCATCTCGGACTCCCTGCGGGGCCCCGGACGCTATCGCCCGCTGCCCGTTCCCGGCACCCCCGGACGGCGTCCGGGCGACGGCTACGGTCGCCGGCGTCGCGGGTGTGCTGGAACTGGCAGACAGAGGGGCCTTAAAAGCCCTCGGGCCTCGCGCCCGTGTGGGTTCGAATCCCACCACCCGCACGAGCAGTTCGCTCCACCGCAGTCGGATCAGCGGCGGCTGCGCAGGACCACCAGCACGCCCGCCACGGCGACGAGTGGACCCAGCAGGGCCCACAGCGGCTCGCCGGTCATGGAGCTGCCACCGATCCACCCGATCCCCTGGCCGGTCCAGACCAGCCCGACCAGGACCAGCAGGACACCGAGCACGAGACGCATGCGGTTCACGGGGCCTCCGGGGCGGCATCGGGGCCGGGCGGCGTCACGGTCGGGCTGGTCCGGGTCGTGGCGCCCTGGTCGGGAGTCCCGGCGTCCGAGGCCACCCCGTCGTCGGGGACCAGTCGCACGAGCGGACCGTCGACGAACAGGTCGGCCGGGACCTCGACGCCGACCTCGGCCCACAGCTGGGGCGGGATGCCGAGGTCGGCCAGGTAGAGGTCGCCGACGTAGGGCTGGACGATCCGAGGCAGCAGCCCGGTCTTGGGGAGGCCGATCGTGACGGTCACGTCCGCGGTGACCCCCGGCCCGCGCAGCCCGACGTCGCCACCCAGTCCGGACGGCAGGTCGACCGCCACCACGGGGCGGTCGTGGCGCCGCAGCCACTCCCCCAGGACCTCGGGCCCGTCGCGCAGGGGCGGACTGGCCCCGATGCCGACCATGGCGTCCACCACCACGTCCCCCGGGTCCAGCGCGGCGGGGTCGACGTCGGCGACCTCGAGCACGGGGACGTCGAGGCGGTCGAGGAGGCTGACCTGTCCCGGGACGGCGACCCGCGCCTCCCGGCCCACCACGACGACCCGCACGTCACAGCCGGCCGCGACCAGCAGCCGGGCCGCGACCAGTCCGGCGGCACCGTTGCCACCCGACCCCGCCAGCACCACCACGTCGGCCCCGCCCAGGCTGGCGGGGGCGAGCAGGCGCCGCACCGCGTGCGCGACGCCCCGGCCGGCCTGCTCCGACATCGCCTCCAGCGGCCAACCGGCAGCCTGCGCCGCAGCGTCCAATGCCCGCACGGTCGCGACGTCGACCGTGGGGACGGTGGACATGGCGCGGCTGGGCAGGTCCCCGTCGAGCATCCGCCGTGGCGCGGTGCGCGGGATGGACTCCCACGGCCGCTCGTGGTGGTCCTCGTCCAGGTCCGCAGGGTCGACCCCACGACGCCAGCCCGGCACGACCACCTCGAGCAGTTGGGCCACGGTGATGGCCGTCGCACCCCACAGGAGGTCTCCGCTGGGCAGCTCCCAGGCCCAGGTGGCGCCGCCGGCCGACAGGGGCACGGCGCGCCACGAGGCGTCGTCGACCAGGTGGCGCAACGGCACCCGCAGGATCTTGTCGACCTCCCACGGATTGCGGTCCAGGGGATGCGGGGAGGTCCATCGCGCCAGCACCGGCGCGACCCAGAAGCGCGACGGCGGGATGTAGAAGACCGGCCCGGGACCGACCACCTGGGCGGTCGCGGGGTCGAGGTCGACCTCCTCGTTCGCCTCGCGCAGGGCGGCCTCGACGATCGTCTCGCCGTCGTCGACCCGTCCGCCCGGGAACGACACCTGCCCGGGGTGCGAGCGCATGTCGGCGCGGCGACGGGTCAGGACGAGCTCTGGTCCGTTGTCGGTGTCGGCCACGAGGACCAGCACGGCCCCGACCTTCGCCGACGGCGGCACGGTGACGTCGTCGGCCGGGATCGAGGCCAGGGCAGCGGCCGCCCGGTCCCAGAACCGCTCCGGGTCGGCCAGCGCCGCGGTCACGTGGGCCGGCTCCGTGGACGACCCGACCTTGCCGGCGTCGCTGGTCATGCCGACCCGCCGCAGCGACGTCGCATGGTTCCTCCCGTGCTGGCTCGACCCCGCGCCACGCTACTGCCCCGACCGGTCGACCTCGCTCGACCTCCCCATGGCGTTCGACCCCGACGGCGCGCGGACCGAACGCCTACCAGCGGGAGCCAGCGAGCCCCGATGGCGTTCCACCCCGACAGCACGCGGACCGAACGCCACGCAGGGCCGCGGAGCGGGACCGGGCGCTGCGGAGCGGGGCGGGTGGGTCAGTCCACGGCGCCGGCGGCGACGCCGTCGAGGACGTCGGCGATCGACACGGTGACGCGCTCGACGCCCAGCAGGTCCACGAGGGTCGCGAGGACCAGGGCGCCGGCGGCGATCACGTCGGCGCGACCCGGTGCGAGCGGTCCGAGCTCCAGGCGGGCCTGGCTGGATCGACCGAGCAGCTCGAGGGCCAGCTCGGTCACCCGCTCGGCCGGCAGGACGTGTCCGTGCAGTTCGTCGAGGTCGTCGGTGCCGCGGTCGAGCGCAGCCAGCGTCGTGGCGGTCCCGGCCACGGCCACCAGGTCGGCGACCGCGGAGCTCGCGGTCGCCAGCGGCACGTCGATGGCGGCCAGGCCCGAGGCCAGCGTCTCGCCCGCATCACGTCGCGCGGCGGCGACCTGGGCAGCCGTCGGCGGATCGGCGTGCAGGTGGCGTTCGGTGAGGCGGACCGACCCCAGTTGGCACGACACCGGTCGGGGTGGTGGTCCGTCGACGACCAGCTCGGTCGAGCCGCCACCGATGTCGACCATCAGCGTGGGGCGGGCGAGGTCGAGCGCGCTGGTGGCGCCGACGAAGGAGGCCGTGGCCTCCTGTTCGCCCGCGAGCACCCGCGCATCGACCCCGGCGACCTCGCGGATCCCGTCGAAGAACCGCTCGCGGTCGTCGGCGTCACGCACCGCGGAGGTGGCGATGACGACGACGCGGTCGTCGGGCACGCCCGCCTCGCGCCACCGGTCGGCGTAGCGCGCCACGACCTCCAGGCAGTGGGCCAGGCGGTCGTCGTCCAGGTGTCCGGTCGCGTCGACGCCACGTCCCAGCCGGGTGATCTCGGCGTCGCGGTGGACGTCACGACCGTCGGGCGACAGCCACAGCCTGGTCGAGTTCGACCCGCAGTCGACGACGGCGGGGTGCCGGGGAAGGTCAGGCGTCATCGTCGGTCCGCCACTGGGTCGGGCTCCGCTGCCTCGGCCCGGCGGAGCTGGGCCACCACCGGATGGTCGTCGAGGTCCTCGGGGGTCACGCACGGTCCCTGGCACGGCACGGGCCGGGCTGCCTCGACCGTCCAGCACCCGACCGGCGAGTCGTTGGTCGCCAGCTCGTGGCCGGCGTGGACGTGCAGGCACTTGACGTACTTCGGGGACCCACCCGCGTACGGGTCGCCGGGCAGTTCACCACCGAGCTCGTCGCGGAAGTCGCGGTAGCGCTCCTGCGCGGCGGCGTGCTCGGTGGCGAAGTCGACGTCGTCGGGTCGGTCACCGTCGAGTCGCTCGTTGATCCCGACCATGGAGCGATCGGCCTCGAGCTGACCGATCCGCGACCGCAGGGCGGGACAGGTCTGCCAGAAGACGGTCGGGAAGGGGGTGCCGTCGGGCAGGCGCGGGTCGACGCGGACGACCGTCGGCAGGCCCCAGGCACAACGGTGGACGACCGCAGAGCGGCCGCGCGCGGGGCGACCGATCTGGACCGACACGACCGCGCGCTCGTCGGCATCGGCGAACGGCCGGGAGGCGGCGCGGTCGTAGGAGGCCGCAGGATCGGGGACGACGGGGTCGTCCGGGGAGGCGCCCGGGGCGATGAGCCCGTCGTCGCGACCCAACTCGCCCAGGGCGTGGTCGGCATCACGCCGTGGTCCATCAGACACGAACGGGGGCCCGCCGTCGGCAGGCCCGGGGTCGTCGGTCGGGGAGGTCAGCGACCGCGGCGCTGGCGGCGCGCCTCACCCTGGATCATCTGCGACTTGTGCATGAAGCGACGCAGACGCTTGTTGAAGTCCTTGTCCAGCTTGGAGCGGAGGTTGACGGACTCCTCTTCCTGCCAGTCCGGGTCGGCACGCTTGATCGACAGGTCGACCTTGCCGTCCTCCTTGACGTCCAGGACGCGGACGTCGACCTCGTCACCCTCGGCCAGGTAGGCGTAGATGTTCTCGACGAAGTCGGTGTCGACCTCCGAGACGTGGACCAGTCCGGTGACCGGGCCGTTCTCGGTGTCGATCTCGACGAACGCCCCGTACTCCTCGAGGCGGACGACCTTGCCCTTGATGATGTTTCCCTGCAGTGGGATCAACTCCTTCGGCACCGGGGGCCGCCGCCGCGCGGGCGACTCGGTGCAGTCCGTCGGGGGCACGTGGGCCACCACGACATGCTTGGTGTGGATGGTGGAGGTGGCGGTCGTGCTGGCTCGCGACCGAGCGCCGTGTCGACGGCAGGTCGGTGACGAACCCGGTCCGCCGGGCGCGACACGGATGCGCACATCCATCGACAACGGTATGCGCTGGCCCCCCGATCGGCAACACGCCCCACAGGCCGGCACACCTGCCCCGGATCGTGCACGGTGGTCGTGGCCGGCCACCGCCGGGACCCGTTCCCGCTAGCGCCGGATGGCGTCGACCAGTCGGCGCCACCACGGCTGGTCCCCGGTGGGCGCCTCCAGGGCGTCGGCCTCGTCGCCGTCGGCGGGTTCGGGTGGGACCAGCGAGTAGGCGACCTGGCCCGGCATGGCGTAGCCCAGCTGCGAGCGTGCGAGCACCTCGATGTGCTCGGGGTCACTGAGGTCGTTGGCGCGTCGGTCCAGGTCCGAGGTCACCCGGTCCAGCGCGGCGAGTTGCTCGGTGGCGGTCTCGAGCCGGTCGTGGCCGGCGAGGAAGGCCTGCAGCGGTCCCGACACGACGACGATCGCCAGGAGCACGATCACGCCCAGGCCGATCACGAACGGACGGTCGCCGGCCAGTGCACGCCGGGCTCGGTCCGCGCCGACGTGGGCCGCGTCGTCGACACGACGGGCCACGTGCTGGACCGCCAGGGGTGCGACGTCCTCGCGTCCGCGCACCCGGCGCTTGGAGGCGGAGCGGATGTAGCGCAACTTCTCGAGCCGGCCGCTGGGCCGGGTCGAGGGCGGAGCGGGGGCAACCGACATCACGAACTCCCAGCGAAGCGCGGGAAGGCGTCCCGGCCGGCGTAGCGGGCGTTGTCGCCCAGGCGTTCCTCGATGCGCAGCAACTGGTTGTACTTCGCGACCCGGTCGGAGCGTGCCGGGGCGCCGGACTTGATCTGGCCGGCGTTGGTCGCAACGACGAGATGGGCGATGGTGGAGTCCTCGGTCTCGCCCGACCGGTGCGACACCATGCAGGTGTAACCCGCACGGTGGGCCATCTCCATGGTCCGGAAGGTCTCGGTGAGGGTGCCGATCTGGTTGACCTTGACCAGCACGGAGTTGGCCACGCCCAGGTCGATCCCACGGGACAGTCGCTCGACGTTGGTGACGAACAGGTCGTCGCCGACGATCTGGATCGCGTCGCCGGAGCGGTCGGTGTGGGCCTTCCAGCCGTCCCAGTCCTCCTCGTCCATCCCGTCCTCGATCGACACGATCGGATACGACGCGACCAGGTCGGCCCAGAACTCGGCGTTCTCCTCGGAGGTGAGGGATCGTCCCTCGCCGGTGAGCTCGTAGCTGCCGTCCTCGTAGTACTCACTGGCGGCCGGGTCCAGGGCCAGCGCGATGTCGTCACCGGGCGTGTAGCCGGCACCCTCGATGGCCTCGATGATCAGGTCCAGGGCCGCACGATTGGTCTCGAGGTCCGGGGCGAACCCACCCTCGTCGCCCAGTCCGGTGGACAGGCCGCGGTCCGACAGGACCCCCTTGAGGCGGTGGTAGACCTCGGCGCCCATCCGGAGGGCTTCGCGGAACGTCGGGGCCCCGATCGGGGCGATCATGAACTCCTGCAGGTCGACGTTGGACTCGGCGTGCGAGCCGCCGTTGAGGATGTTCATGCACGGGACCGGCAGCAGGTGGGCGGACGGACCTCCGAGGTACTCGTACAGGGCCAGGCCGGAGGAGTCGGCCGCCGCACGGGCCACGGCCAGCGACACGCCCAGCAGCGCGTTGGCGCCGAGGTTGGACTTGTCGTCGGTGCCGTCGAGTTCGAGCATGGCGGCGTCGACGCCCTGCTGGTCGGTGACGTCGTGGCCGATCAGCGCCTCGGCCAGGGTCTCGTTGACGTTGTCGACCGCCCTGGACACGCCCTTGCCGCCGTAGCGGTCACCACCATCGCGCAGTTCCATCGCCTCGAAGTCGCCCGTGGACGCCCCGGACGGCACCGCAGCGCGACCGAAGGCCCCGTCGTCCACCTCGACCTCGACTTCAACCGTAGGGTTTCCCCGGGAATCGAGGATCTCGCGTCCGTGGATGGACAGGATGCGTGGGGTGAAGGGCATGTCGGATCCTCGGTGGCCCGCGGGGAGGTGGCTCAAGGTGAACTCTAGGCCATGAGTTCCGCCGACACAACCCGCCGCCGTCGCTCCTGACAGCGATCAAGAACAACAATGGCAACAAGAATGTACAGGAGATCCCGCACGCTGCGACGCACCCGGTAAATCTCTTGAGTGGAACTTCAGCCTTGGAGTTCGCGGGCCCAACGCTCGTCGGGCGGATCCAACTCCCAGACCCGGCGAGCCACCGCGGTCGTCGCGACACCCAGCACGGCCCCGACCAGGCCGCCGCGTGCGCGGCGCCGAGGCGGTGCCAGTGCACCCCCGACGAGGGCACCCAGCAACGCTCCCGCACCCACGACCACGCCGTCGGACACCGGCATCGGCGCGACGTCCGCCACGTCGCGGTCCCACCCGGCCAACGGGTCGGTCCCGGCAGGGAGGTCGTCGTCGCCCAGGTCCGGCGGGCGGACCGAGGTGTCCAGCGCTGCGCCGCACTGCGGGCAGAAGGTCAGGGGCGGCTCGCGGTCGTCGACCTCGGCCTGGCAGTCGGGACAGGTGCGCGTGGACACGGCGTGCTCCTCGCTCGGCGGAGGCGAGCGTACGAGTCGGGCTGGTCGATGTCGGCGTCGAACGGACCTCGGGTGGGGGTCGGTCGGGCGACTGCTCGTCCGGGCCGATCCTGCCCCGTCGAGCGTCGTTCACCACCCGGCCGCGGCCGCCTCGTCCAGCGCCTGCTGCCAGTCGGCGGTGGTCACCAGCGGCCGATCTGCCGCGGCCGCCCGACGCTGCGCGGCCTCGACACGTCCGACCAGCACGTCGACGTGGGCGCGCAGGGCGGCATCGACGTCCACACCGTGGGCCGCCGCTGCCACGACCAGGGCCAGCCCCGCCTCGCCGACGAGTTCCTCGACGGTCTCGTCTGCCTGCGAATCGTCCACGTCGGCGTCCGAATCGTCCACGTCGTTCGACAGCCGTTCGGTGGCGGCATGCAGCAGTGCCTGCGCCTGTGCGACATCGGGGCGCCACCCCAGCCGGCCCAGCCGTCCGGTGACCTTGGCCGCCAGGGCCAGTGCCGGCATGGCACGGACCACCCCGTCGAACGGCCCCTCGCGCTCGGGCTTCTCCTCGGCCTTGATCGCGTCCCAGTTCGCCCGGACCTCGTCGGCGTCGACCACCTCGGCGTCGCCGAACACGTGGGGGTGTCGTCGCCGGAGCTTCTCGGCGATGCCGGTCGCGACGTCGTCGACGTCGAAGGCATTGCGGTCCTGGCCCAGCCGGGCGTGGAACACGACCTGCATGAGGACGTCGCCGAGTTCCTCGGCGAGGTCGTCGTCGTCCTCACGGGCGATCGCGTCCAGCAGCTCCCACGTCTCCTCGACCAGGTGCGTGGCGAGCGACTGGTGGTCCTGCTCCAGGTCCCAGGGACATCCGTCGTCCGGGTCCAGGAGACGGTCCATCACCGCCACGAGGTCCAGCAGGGCGAGCCCACGTGGGGCTCCGACCAGGAAGACGTACTCCACCTCGACGTCGGCCTCGCGTGCGGCCGCGAGCCCGACCTCCCGGCCGAACTTCGGGTCGTCCGGGTCCAGCAGGCAGGCCACGTCGCCACGGTCCCTGGCCAGCTCCAGCAGCCCCCGTGCCAGCGCCGCGTCGGGCGTGGGCGGTGCGGCCAGCAGGTCGCGACCGGTCAGCGCTGGTTTCGCGGCCTGGGGCTCGAAGGCCTCGACGACGAATCCGGCCGCCCGCAGTGCGGGAACGGCCGGATTGGTGTCCGGGTCACGGGCCACCACGCGCTCGGCGGCCTGCAACACCTCCCACGCCGCCGCCGGGAACAGGCCCGGCAGGGACGCGGCGGTCTCGACGAGGGCCAGGTGGGGACGAGGAGCCGTCATCGACTCCCCACGACCCGCGCCCTCGTCGGTCACGACGTCGGGGTCGGGACCGGCGTGGCCGCGGGGGCCTCGGTCGCGGGCGCCTCGGTCGCGGGGACCTCGGTCCCGGCGGGAGCCTCGGAGCCGGCCGGGGCCGGCGGTGCGGACGAGTCACCCACGGCGTCCTCGGCCACGACGGCACGAGCCTCCGGGTCCCAGGCGCCGTAGCGCGGGGCCACGTCGACCTCGGCATCGGTGAAGGCCGTGTTGTACTCCTCGATGATGGGCTGCAGGGCCGCCTGGCCCTCCTCGGAGTCCAGCGCGATCTGGGCGCGCAGGTCCTCCTCGATGCCCTCCATGTCGGGCTCGGTCCGGTCCTCGACCAGGATCACGTGCCAGCCGAACTGCGACTGGACCGGCTCGGTGGGCACGCCGATCTCGGCGGTCGCGGCGGCGCTGGCGAACTCCGGGACGAAGTTGGACAGCGGCACGTCCTCGCCCAGCGAACCACCCTCCGCGCCAGAGGCGTCGGTGCTGACCTCGGCGGCCACGTCGGCGAAGGACTCGCCCCCGTCGATCCGCTCCTTGGCGGCGATGGCCTCTTCCTCGGTCTCCACCAGGATGTGCGACACCGTGGCGGTGACACCCTCGCCGGTCTGGCCCATCTGGTCGATGCGCTCCTGGACCTGCTCGTCGGTGACGTCGACCTCGTCGGCGACACCGCGGGCGATCTCGTCGAGGAGGTACTGGGGACCGACGTAGACCTCGGCGTAGGTCTCGGGGTCGAGGCCAGCGGCGTCGGCCTGGGTCTCGAGCTCCTCGCCGCCCTCGGCGATGATCTCGTCGATCGCCTCGTCGTCCAGCTCGACGTCGCGCTCGGCGGCGAACTGGGTGATGATCTCGCCCTGGATCAGTTGGGTCAGCGTCTGGCGCCGAGCCTCGATGTCCTGTTCAGGGTCGGTGCTGGCGGACGGGGCGGCCGAGGGGGCGGCGCTGGGGCCGGCCTGGGCCGCGATGGCGCCATCGGACACCTCCAGGAAGAGCTCGTTGGAGATCTTCTCGCCGTTCACGGTGGCGGCGGCGTCGGACTCGACGGTGTCACCGGTCGACGACGAGGAACAGGCACTGGCGGCCAGCGCAAGGATGGCGAGGCTCGCCAGGGCAGAGTGGATGCGGCGGTGCACGACGGAACTCCTCAGGGGCCCAACCAAGTCCTCGAATGGGTGGCGGGCCGTGGACGATTCGTCTCCCACCACGGTTCGGGGGGCGATGGGAGCGACCAACGATGGTATCGACGGTCGTGGACGGTCGATGACGGGTGACGTCGGCCGGCCAGCCGGGGCCGCTCGGCGCCACCGACGGTGGTGCCGGGACGACGACTCGAGGTCAGCCGTCGTCGCCGGTGAGGCTGTCGATGTGGCCCAGCTGGCGACCGCCCAGGACGTGGAGGTGCAGGTGGTCGACCATCTGGCCACCGCCGCGACCGATGTTGGTGGTCACCCGGTAGCCGTCGGCCGTCCCCTCGGCCTCGGCGACCTGCCGGGCGAGCGAGAACACGGCGGCCAACTCGTCCCCGTCGTCGTCGGACAGTTCGTGGGCCGACGTGAGGTGGCGACGGGGCACGACCAGGACGTGGACGGGGGCACGCGGGTTGATGTCGCGGAAGGCCACCGCGACCTCGTTCTCGCCGACCCGGTCCGACGGCAGGTCACCGGCGATGATCGAGCAGAACAGGCAGTCGGCCATGGCCACCCTCCCGAGGGTCAGGTCGTGGATCACGCGTGGGGTCGCGTCCGGTGCGCCAGTCTAGGGATCGGTCGAGTCGTCCCGGCCGTCCGCCTCGGCCAGCTCCAGCAGGAGGGGCGCGTGGTCGGAGGGCTTCGCACCCTTGCGGAAGTCGCGGTCGATGCCGGCCGAGGCGATCCGGCCGACGAGGTCGTCCGACACCAGGAACAGGTCGATGCGCAGGCCACGGCCCCGGTGGAACGCACCGGCCCGGTAGTCCCACCAGGTGAACGCCTGGCCCTCGGGCTGGAGGTGCCGGACCGCGTCGACGTAGCCGAGGTCGAGCATGGCCGCCAGGCGGGACCGCTCCTGCGGGCTCACGTGGGTTCCGCCCGCGAACGCGGCGGGGTCCCACACGTCAACGTCGGCCGGGGCGATGTTGACGTCGCCCCCCAGGACGACCGGCCCGAGTTGCCGGACCTCGGCCAGTCGGGCGGCCATGGCGTCGAGGAAGTCGAGCTTGTGGGCGAAGGCCGGGTCATCGGGGTGGCGCCCGTTGACGACGTACACGCTGATGAACCGGATGCCGTCGAGCACCACCTCGACCCACCGGGCCTGGTCCTGCACCGGCGAGCCGGCCAGGCCGACGACCGCGTCGGCCGCCTCGACCGGCGCATCCGAGCGCGCCAGGACGGCGACCCCGGCCCAGCGCCCACCGGAGTGGTCGACCGCGGTGTAGCCGGCGGCGGCCAGCTCGAGGTGGGGGAACTGCTCGGGCGCGGCCTTGGTCTCCTGCAGGAGGACGACGTCGGGCGCGTGTTCGGCCAGCAGTTCGTCGACGCGGGGCATGCGGGCACGGAGGGAGTTGACGTTCCACGTGACGACACGCATGGCGACTCGCAGGCAGGGCGGGCGTGGGGCGTGCGCACAGGTCCGGCCGGCCGGTCCGGCACGCGGACCCGACGCTACCGTCGCCACCGGTCGGCGCCGCCGGTCGGGCGACGTGCTCGACCCCACCGCGGCCCATCCCGAGCACGTGCACTCCCCGTCAGACCCCGTCGATCGTCCACGAGCCGAGGCCCTGCATGTTCGACCCCGTCCCGATCGGCGACAACGACGACGTGAGCGGCGTGCTCGACCACCTCGCGACGCTGGTCGGCAGCGACAGCACGTCCGGGGGCTCGAACATGGCGGTCGTCGACCATGCGCGCGACGTCCTGGAGCCCGGCGCGACCGACGTCCACGTGCAGGCCCACCCGGACGGCGACCGCGCCAACCTCCTGGTCCGCTTCGGTCCGGACGCACCGGACGGCGTGATGTTGTCGGCCCACACCGACTGCGTGCCGGTCACGGGGCAGGACTGGGACAGCGACCCGTTCGAACTGGTCACGGTCGGCGACCGGGTCGTCGGTCGGGGGACCACCGACATGAAGGGCTTCATCGCCTGCGTGCTGGACGCCGCGGACGAGCTGGCAACGGCCGACCTGGCCGTGCCGGTGTTCGTCGCCCTGTCGTGGGACGAAGAGCTCGGTGCGCTGGGCGCGGAGCCACTGGCCGAGCACCTCGCCGGCCTCGACCGACCGCCCAGCCGTGCCGTCATCGGCGAGCCCACCAGCATGGGGATCGTCAACGCCCACAAGTCGGTGCGGGCCTACACCTACACCTTCCACGGACTGGGTGGGCACTCCTCCCAGCCCGACGGTGGCGCCAACGCGCTGCGGGCACTGGTGCGGCTTGGGGCCTACGTCGACGACGTCGCCGCCGAGCAGCGAGCGGTGACCGACGACCGGTTCGAGCCGCCGTTCACGACGTTCAACCTCGCGATGGCGTCCGCCGGGACGGCGATCAACATCATCCCCGACCGGGCCGAGCTGACCTTCGAGTACCGCGCCCTGCCGGAGGTCGACGGTCCCGACCTGGCCGACCGGATCGAGGCGTACGCCCGCGACGAACTGCTGGCCGACCTTCGCCGGACCCATCCGGAAGCGCGTCTGGACGTGGTGTCGCCCGGCGTGCTGCCGGCGTTGCACGCCGAACGGGACGGCGATGCCGAACGGCTGGTGCGCAACGTCCTCGGCACGGGCTCGCCAGCCGAGACCGCACCGTTCGGGACGGACGCGGCGCGGTTCCAGGCCGTCGGGATCTCCTCGGTCGTGTGTGGGCCGGGCGACATCGCGATCGCGCACCGGCCCAACGAGTCCGTCGAGGTGTCCCAGCTGGCCGCCGGGCGACGGTTCGTCAGCGACCTCGTCGCGACCCTGTCGAACTGAGGGAGGCCGAGGTGGACCGCGAGGTCGGCGTGGTGGTCGCCGCGATCGGGGCTGGGGTGGTCCTGTTGGGCCTGGTGATCTGGTCCGGGGCCCTGTCCTGGTTCGGGCGCCTCCCCGGCGACATCCGGATCGAGGGCGACTCCACCCGCGTGTTCATCCCGATCACCTCGATGGTCATCGCCTCGGTGGTCCTCACCATCGTGGTCAACCTGGTCGGTCGCTTCCTCCGCTGAGGTCCCCGCGCCAGAACAGCAGGTGGGTGACGCCGCTGGGACTCGGCACGCGGTCGAGGTGGAACCGGTCGAGCAGGTCGTCTGGCCGTTCCCACAGCGTCTTGCCCGTCCCGATCGTGATCGGCACCTGTGCGACGTGGAGCGTGTCGACGAGGTCCGCCTCGAGGAACGCCCGGATCGTGGTGACCCCGCCACCGAGGCGGACGTCGAGGCCGTCCGCCGCCTCACGTGCCCGGCGCAGTGCCTCGGCTGGTGAGGTGTCGAGGAAGTGGAAGGTGGTGTCGCCGAGCGTGAACGTCGGGCGCTCGTGGTGGGTCAGGACGAACACGGGAGTCCGGAACGGCGGGTCGTCGCCCCACCACCCCTGCCAGTCGTGGTCCTCCCACGGGCCGCGCTGGGGTCCGAACTTGTTGCGCCCCATGATCTCCGCGCCGATGCCGTGGGTGAAGTCCCGGGTGAAGTAGTCGTCGAGCCCCCGGGTGCCGCCCGGGTCGGTGCGGTTGGGCCAGCTCGCGGTCGCGCCGGCCCACGAGAACAACTGGGAGGGGTCCACGTCCTCCCCGAACGGACGCTCCAGGCTCTGGTCGTGGCCCGCCGCCACGCCGTCCGCCGAGACGCTGAAGTTCTGCACCCTGAGCAACTGTTCCATCTCGAGCTCCCGTTGTCCGGTTCGCACACGACGCACGAACCCGTCACTCGATCTTTCCAGACTCGTGCACTCCGAACAACCGCTCGCCTGCCAAGGAGACTCCGAGAATGCACGCCCGGACTCCTGACAGCGGGAAGCATGGCCGGTCTCGTGGCCGTCCTCAGACCTACCGATCCGCTGCGATGACAAGCACGGGTGTCGGACTGGTGGGCACGTGGCACCTGTGGGCGATTGGGGTGGATGCCGGATCGGCTGCCCTGGTGCCGCCGGGGTTCGGGTCATCGGTGAATCTCCGCCCGTCTCGATCGGCGTTCCTGTGGTGCTGACCGGGTGGACGGGTCTCACGTCCGCGTCTGGGCCCGCGGAGGTGTCACGGGGCTGGTGTTGGCACGAGGGGGCGTACTGCCGGTGGGGCGATGATTCGGGTCGCCACGAACGGTGACGTCATGGCCCGCAGCAGGGCGCTGTAGTCAGGCTGGAAGGCCACCTCGGTTCCGACCGGCAGGACGTGGTCGGTGGACGCCACGAGGTGGTCGCTGCTGCATGCAAGGAGCTCCACTCCCGGCGGTGGGACCAGTCCGTCGGCATCGACGTCCTGGCGACCGATTGCCAGGATCGACTGGACGACCGTGGTGGTGTGTCCGTTCGCGCCAGCGACCGAGGAGGGCTGACCGAAGGCAGCCTGGGCGATCCGGCCCCATGGCAGGCTCGGCTTGGTCCGCGACTCGATGACCTCGGCGACGATGGTGAAGGCGTCCGTGTGAAGCCCCGGGATCGGCCGGCGGTGCAGCGTCTCGCGTCCCAGGAGGATGGCCTCCCCCAGGCGCAGGTTGGTGACACGGCCGACATCGGTGCCTCCCAGCGCCCACTCGAGCGCGGCCGAGTTGCCTCCCGACACGAGGTCGAGCGGTCGCCCGATGTCCTTCTCCACGGCTGCGGCCAGCTGTGACAGTTGCCCCATGTTCACGTCATCCGGGACGACCCCGCTGCGGCAGGCGAGGTTCGTCCCGATGCCACGCAGGACGATGTTGGGCAGGCGCTCGGCCACGTCCACGAGTCCGGGCAGGTCACCCGGCATGACGCCCTCGCGCAGGTCCCCGAGTTCGACCATCAGCACGACCCCGTGAACGCGTCCCTGGGCCTGGGCGGCAGCCGAGAGCAGCGCGAGCGTCGCCGGCTCGGTCGCCAGGCTGGTGTCGGCGTGATGCACGACCCGATCCACCTGGCTCGCCATCGGCGAGCGCAGCAGGGTCATCGGCCCGGGGACACCGGCTCGGCGCATCGCCTCGATGGATTCGATGCGGGCATCTCCCAGGCCGGCCACACCTGCGTCCGTGAGCACGCCGGCGATCGCCGGATCGCCCAGGAATGCCTTGGTGACCCCGGTCACCGCGATGCCGCGCCGTGACAGCCGCTCGGTCAGCGTGGTGGCGTTGTGACCCACCTTGGCGAGGTCGACCTCGATGCGTGGTGCGGTCATCCCACGGCGACCGGGACAAGGCCAGCCACCTCGGGGAAGGCCTGGATGACCATGTCGACGAGTCGCTCCGGCGACCGTGTGAGTGCGTCGGTGGCAGGCAGGTCGAAGGTCGCCTCGTACAGCGCGATCGCTGCCGACACCTGGGCATCCGACATGCCTTCGTGGTTGATCGTCAGCCCGATCACGCGGGTGGCGGCAAAGGTCTCGATCAGGTCGACCTCGTCTGCGGGGGTCGGCATCGCGAAGGCCGGGAAGTCCGTCCGCACGGTCCGGCCCGGCGCGTGCTGGAGCACCACCGCATGGGGCATCGAGCCGCGCAGGATGAAGGCGGAACTCGAGTAGGCGGGGTGGCTCAGGGCCCCTTGTCCCTCGATGACGATCACGTCGGGGTGGCTGTCCTCCCACGCATCGACCACGGCGGCCTCCATCTCGCCGGCACCGAACTGGGCCGGCACCGCGTCCAGCGCGATCCCGTGCGCTCCCTGCATGAGGCCGGTCTGGCCGGTACCGACCAGGACGGCCCGCACGCCACGGGAGGTGAGGGCGTCGACCAGGATCGTGGCCGTCGTGCGCTTGCCGATGGCGCAGTCCGTACCCAGGACCGCGATGCGGGGACAGGCCACGTCCATGATGCGGCCGGTGAAGGTCTTCAGGTCCTGCGTGGCCT
This sequence comes from Salsipaludibacter albus, assembly GCF_019798055.1. GTDB lineage: Bacteria > Actinomycetota > Nitriliruptoria > Nitriliruptorales > Nitriliruptoraceae > Salsipaludibacter > Salsipaludibacter albus. The sequence continues at coordinate 58,122 of NZ_JAHOPH010000006.1, forward strand.
TGGGACGCCGCACATCGATGATGGTGACGTCGTTGATCGCGGCGGCGGCCGCGAACTCGGCATCGTCATTGAGGAACTCGTGCAGGCCGTTCACCAGGCCCATGCCGCGGCTCATGGCGTCCAGCAGCAGGACCCGCTCGTGGGACGCCAGCCTGCCACTGCTCGGTGCGATCCCGAACACCAGGACGTCGGGACGCCCCCCACCCACCCGGACCGCGTCGTCGAGGTCGGACACGACGGGGATGCCGTTGGGCCTGCCGTCCAGCACCATCCCGGCGTCGCGTCCGGCGTGGTGGCTGTCGATGACCGACCGGACCTCGTAGGTCTCGCTCCGGCGCACCAGGCCGTTGGCAGTCTTGCCGTCGACCAAGCCGAAGTTGGCCTCGCAGTAGACCACCGCCGTCGGGCGGTCACCAACACCGGGTGAACGACGGCGGGCAGGAGAATCGGAGAATGGGGACATCGTCACACCTCGGGCCTGTTGGGCTCAGAGGAGGCGACTGGCGCTCGGGAAGGCCCGATCCGGGCCGAGGTCCACGAGGCGTCCCCGCTAAGTCACTCCCCACCGTACAGCCCCGCGAGACGGACCGGCCCAGCTCCACGGCCGCCCGCACCCAGCCGCGCCAACACCCGGCCAGACTCGTTGGTCCTGCGCCGGGAACGACTGCCACCTCGGACACGCCGGAACTCGGATCGCGCACCCGGTTTCGACTCGTCCATCGGGGTGTCGAGAGCGGGGCGCGGTCACCGAAATCTCGAGTGCGAGTGGCTCCGAGTCCTTCCCCAAGATGCGATCGGCCGTCTGACCGGATCGATCAGCATGATCCCCAAGCAGACCGGTGGGTACCTGCGCCGTTGCGACGTCGCACGCGGGTTGACTTGAGTGTCAAGGTGGCGCTGGGTCGACAGCCGGGCCGCATGCGCAGTCACGCCCGCCATGCCGATCCCACACCGGACAGGGACTCGATCGGGGGCGGTATCCCGCAGCTCCCGACACTCTCGAGGACGCCGGTGAGCCCGTGGGAGATCCGTCCGCTCTCGGCACTCTGGTGAGCGGATCGAAATCATGGTGACCGCCCGATGTCGCCACCTGGCGGTCGCCGGTGCCGGCGATCGTGTGCGGGTCCCGTGCGTGGGCGCACGACAAGAGCACACGACACTGTTCCGGACTGGCTGAGCCGATGACGGAGGGATTCAGCCGAACGGTCGCAGGACGGTCACCGACCCGTTGACGCCGTCGGACACGGTCACCAGCACGCGTGCCGCACCGAGATCCTCCCCGGCGACCAAGTCCGCCGGGACGGTGGCGGTGGTGTCGGTCGTCTCGCCGACCACCGACCGCCAGGTCCGGCCGTCCGCGGTGGCATACACGGCGTACACGAACTCGGCCCCCTCGTCCGCGGCCGCTTCCCACGTGAGCACGACCGGGCCGCCGGCCGTGGCGCCGCCCGTGTCCGGCTCCGTGATCGTTACCGTCGGGATGGCCCCCGACGCCTCGGCGACCGCGGCAAGGGCACCGTCGACGTCGACCTCGAGCGCCGCGGCCGGGACAGCCGGTGTGTCGAGGAAGATCGTGAAGTTGGACATGTCGCCGTCGCTGAACCCGACAACTCCCCCGTGGCCTCGGCCAGCACGATGCCGTCGGCGTCCACGAGGCGGGCGGTGACCGACCCGGGCACGACCGGGGGGCGCCGGGCCGCCGGCAGGACCTTGGCGGGGTTCAGGGTGACCCGGCCGCTGCTGTCGTCGCGGACGCCCGACACCTGGGTCACCTGCACGTACCCGCGCGGCAGGGGGTCCCTAGCCACGGTCGGCCCGTCGGCGGTGCTTGGCGTCCCCGACGGGTCGTCGGCCGTGGTCGTCGTGCCGCTCGACCCGCCCGACGGCTCGGTCGGGTCCGTGCCGTCCCGGCAGCCCGTCAGCGCCACGGTGGCGGCGAGCGCCACCGCGGGCAGCCACCGTCGTGCGGGCAGACGGGCTACTGGGCGACCTTCCATGCCTTGCGGAACTCGTTGATCGCCGAACCCGGTTCGGCCCCGGCAGCATAGGCCTCGGCCGCAACACCGGGTCGAGACCTTCCCAAGCCTGACACCACCCGCGGGGACGGGTCGTCCCGCGACGTCACGCGTGCTCGTCGAGGTCGCGTTCCTACCAGGTGCCCGGCCTGCCGCCGAGGTCGGCTGGCCGTGGCGACGCCGCGTCCCGCGACGTGCGCTGCGACGCGACAGCCCAGCTCGGCGACGCCGGGTTGCACGAACGCCAGGTTGAACCGTCCCAGGATCGAACCGTCGTCGGCCACCAGGGCGTGGAAGGCGCCCTCACCCACCGCCTGCGCGGCCAGGCGCTCGCCGTACCGTTGGTCGAACTGCGAGGAGAACGCCTCGCCCCGGTCCGAGATCGACGTCGCGAACCCCTCCCCGGTTCGTCGTCTCGAACGCCAGCACCGCTGCAGCATGGTCGGCACCGATGCGCTGCAGGTCGGGCATCAGGCGTCCTCAGTGGCGGCCGCGTGATAGGTCACGATCTCGGCGATCTTCGCGGCTCGGCCATGGCTGGTGTAGGTGACCACATGGACGAACCGCCGGGTGGAGGTCGCGCCTTCCGCGCACACCTGCTTTCCGTGACTCAACAGGTGTCGGATGCGCAGTTGGGAGACGTGATCCTCCGCCCACCCTTCCACCAGGCAGCGGACCTCGTCGATCCCGGAGTGAACACGACTGCCGGCGACGTCCCATCGGACGTCGTCATCCAGTTGCGAACACACCGTGTCGACATCCGCCTCGGCGAGCGAGATCAGCCAATCACGAACCTGCGCCTTCCGAGGCGCGTTGCCACAGTCGGCATCGACGTTCACTTCCAGTCGCGGTGAGCTCACGGCAACTCCTTGGTCTCCGATCGCACAGGGAAGACGATCGCGACGTCGTCAACTCATCGAAGCACGACCTCCCCGGGACGACGAGAGCGAAGGACATGAGACGTCGGAGGCGCTTCCGTCGGAAGCGTCAGCGGAGGGATCACCGGTCTGCCCAGAGGGCTGGGTGGCGCCTACCTCCCGTCGACTTCCCTGGTCACGACCCAGCGATGCTTGCCGATCTGGCGGTCGCGGACGAACCCGAGCTGTTCGTAGGTGGACAGCGCGCCATGGAAGAGGAAGCCGGCGGGCACGGATCCGGCGGCCTCGGGGTACCCCTCGACGACGCCACCGCCGAGCGTGGCGATCAGGTCGACGGCCCCGGCGATGGCCGCGGTCGAGACCCCGGCACGGCGGTGGCCCTTGCCGACGTAGCAGCAAGCGATCCGCCAGTCCGGCTCGGTGGTCACGCTCTTCTCCCAGGCCACGCGGTTCTTGATCCGTGGCACCTCGTCGGGGTGCCCGAACTGGGCCCAGCCCACGCACTCGTCACCATCGAAGACCAGCGCCGCGTGGGCATCACCCGTGCGCACGCGCTCGTGCTTGCGATCGCGGTTCTGTCGTGCCGTGGTGTCCCCGGTGCTCCCTTCGGCGTGGAAGCCCATACACCAGCAGCCACCGAAGATGCCGCCGTTGGCCTCCACCAGGGCGGCGAAGGCGGACCAGGTCGACTCGTCGAGCGCCTCGATCGTGTAGGTCGGTCGGTCCTGCCCCGGGGGCGCCGACGCCCCGGACGGCCCGTGCGCCTCCGACGGGGAGCCGATGGGATCCTGCATCGCTCAGCTCTCCTCGTGGGTGCGGGGGTCGCCGTCGAACAGACGACCGTCCTGCCGCCCCAGTGCGGTGATGGCCGCCACCTCGTCGTCGGTGAGGGAGAAGTCTCCGACGGCGAGGTTCTCGGCCTGGCGCTCGGGTGACCCGGACTTGGGGATCGGCAGGACGCCCAGGTGCAGGTGCCAGCGCAGCACGACCTGTGCCGGCGTCACGCCGTGGGAATCCGCGGCCTCACGGATCGGCGGCTCGTCGAAGACCGCCCGCTTGGCCAGCGGTGACCACGCCTCGGTCCGGATGCCGAGCTCGTCGTGGACGGCGCGCAGGTCCTGCTGGGGGAAGTACGGGTGCAACTCGACCTGGTTGACCAGCGGGACCACGCCGGTGTCGTCGATGATCTCCCGGAGGTGCTGGGCGGTGAAGTTGGACACGCCGATGTCACGGACCAGGCCCTGCTCGCGCAGGTCGACGAGCGCCTGCCATGCCTCGCGGTACAACCCCACCGAGGGGTTGGGCCAGTGGATGAGGTGCAGGTCGAGGCGGTCCAGTCCGAGCCGGTCGAGCGATGCACGGGTCGACGCGATGGCGTCGTCGTGGGCGTGGTGTCGACCCGGGATCTTGCTGCAGACCACCACCTCGTCACGATCCACCGCGGCCTCCCGCAGGGCCTCGCCGACCTCTTCCTCGTTGCCGTAGTTGACGGCGGTGTCGACGAGTCGATAGCCCATCTCCAACGCGGAAACCATGGCGGCCACGCCATCCCTGCCGTCCAGGCCGTAGGTGCCCAGGCCGATCCCGGGCAGGTCGATGCGGTCGGGTGAACTCGTGTGAGGTGTCATGGTCGAAACCTACCGATGCCTGGTCCATCCACCCCCCGACGTCCGACCAACGATGGACCCCCCGCACCGACGTCGAGGTGAGACGTTCCATGGGTGGGAACTCGTGGCGAATCGCGTTCGTGACGTTTCCGGGCCTGGCGCTCAGGGCCGAGCGCTGTCCGGGATCCCGTCGAGCCGCGTGACGCCGGGCCGAGTCCACTGGGGCGTCGGTCGGCCGTGCTCCTCGGGTCCCGGAGTCCCGTGCCGGTCCGTGAGCAACACGGCGTGGGTCGGGTGCTGTGGCCACCCGGCCGGCGAGTCCTCCCACACCTCGCGACGTCCGTGGGCGGTCATGTCGAGCAGCCCGAACGACGGGCTCAACACCTCGTCACCGCGACCGGTCGTCCAGTAGGTCAGGAAGATCCCGTCGTCGCGACGCAGGTAACAGGAGATCCGCCCGGGAACGCCGACCGTGGGATCGTCGAGGTGGGCGTTGGAGTACCAGGGCACGGTGTAGCCCATGAAGTCCCGGAAGGCGGAGATCTCGTCGTACGGACCGTCGACGAGGACGGCGAAGGTGATCCCGTTGCCGTTGAGGTAGGCCGCGTCGGCGGCGGCACCCATGTTCCAGACGTTGCGCGTACAGCCGGGACATTGTTCCTCCCATGGCCGTCCGTCGTGGAACATGTGGCTGTAGGTGACCAGCTCGTCACGCTCGTCGAACACCTCGACGAAGGCAACGTGACCGTCGGGCCCGACCACCGTGGCGTCGGGAGGCACCTCGGTCATCGGCAGCCGCCGTCGTGCGGCGGCGATCGCGTCACCCTCGCGGGTGTGCGCCTTCTCGCGTGCGCGGAGCTCGAGCAGGTGCTGCTCGAAGTCGTCCTGGCTGGTGACGGGCGACGCCGGCGTGGTCATGGGCTCGTCCTGGGCTCGGTGCGTGTCCACCACGGACGGCGGTCCACGGCGGTCACGAGGGTCGACGTCGCCGAGGTGTCCGACTCATCGGTGCGGCGCCGCATGTCCGACGGTACGGACGGCTGCCCGTACGAGCGGGCCCATGTCACCCTGGCCCTCTCCTCGATCGTCTGTAGGGCAGGAGGACTGAACGTCGAGCGAAGGATCGGACGATGACGATCACCACGCCGGACACGCACGAGGGGGACGGTCGATCCACGACAGGCCACCCTCCACCGAGGCAGTCCGAGGTGGCTGGGGCGTCGGGGACCACGCCGGGGGTCGGTACCGCTCCCGCCGGAGGTGCGGGGCCGGTTCGGGCATGCACCCCGTGCTCCCACCGTTGGAGCGGTGGGCACAGGACCGCGGCGTGGTGGCGGCGGTCGCCATCGGTTTCGTCGTGGGCGCCGGATGGGGCATCGTTGCTCGGGCCTGGATGCGCCTGATCTCCGAGCACCCGGAGTTCTCGTGGTCGGGGACCGGTTACATCGTCGTCGCTCCAGCCCTGATCGGGGCCGTCGTCGCCCTCGCCCACGTCGCGATGGCCAGGCACTGGCGCGCTGCCATGCTGCTGCGCGTACCGGCCGTCCTGGTACACGTCCTGCTCGGCATGGGGGCCGGTGCCCTCCTGATCCCGACGATCGCGTTCGGCAGCATCGCCGCGGCGCGGGACCGGTTCGGGCTGGCCCTGCGGCTGGGCCTCGCGGTCCTGGTCCTGGCCCTCGGCATCCCCATCGGCATCGGAGACGGAAGCTCGGCCGTGGGGGTGGGCATCCTCGCCGCAGGCGTGGTGGTGGTCGTGGTGCTCGTGTCGGGCTGGCGGACGCGGGTCGTCCTGGCGAGCCTGGCCATCCTCGTCGCCCTGGGCGTGTCGGTTTCGGTCCTGGTCGCCGAGATCCCCTTGGTGCGCGGGGCGCTGGGCGCACTCCTGTTCCTGCCGTTGGTGGCGGTCCCGACCCTGTCGGCTGCGTCCGTGCTGCGGCCCCGACGGCACCGTCCGACCGAGCCTGCCTCGTCGTGACGCGAGCGTGCGCGACGTCTCGGTGTGTCGACGACCTGGCCCGGGACCGAACCCGGAACCCGACCGGGGACCCGCACGGGCAGGACCGGCGTCTCTGTTCCCGACCGCGCGACGACGCGATGCTCGGTGCGACCGGACGGGGGGATGGTCACCGTGGGCACGAACGCACCCAGGTCGGACAAGGACGTCGAGGCGGCACGGACCAGGCGGTCCCAGCTGTTCGTGTTCGCCGTCCTGACCCTGCTGGCGGCGGGCGTGGCCGTCGCGACCGGGGTCGTCCTGCAGTTGCTGCGCACCCTGCAGGGCCCGTGGTGACGTGGGCGCGACCGTCCACACGCGACATCCGGAGCTGGACGCACCGTCGGTATCACCACGACCGTCCCGGACTCCCCACGCGTGACCGAGGGGGACGACATGGCCAGGACCGCGATCGCGGCCGTGTGGCAGCCGGGCACGGGTGAGCAACGGGTCCGCTGGGGCATGACCGGCGACCAGTTCAAGGACCAGGACACGACGTACTTCAACCGCGGCCTGCGACTGCGTTCGCTCGCCCTGCGGGGCGGTCGGATGGCGGCCGTCTGGCGACCGGGCAGCGGCGAGCAACGGGTCCGCTGGGGCATGGCCGGCGACCAGTTCAGGGACCAGGACACGGCGTACTTCAACCGCGGCCTGCGATTGCGATGCCTCGAGGTGGAGGACGGCAGGATCGCGGCCGTGTGGCAGCCGGGCAGCGGCGAGCAACGGGTCCGCTGGGGCATGTCCGGGGGCCAGTTCAAGGACCAGGACACGGCGTACTTCGATCGCGGCCTGCGCATCCACGCCATGGCGATCGACAACGGGATCGCGGCGGTGTGGCGGCCGGGCAGTGGCGAGCAGCGGGTTCGCTGGGGCATGACCGCCAGCGAGATCTCCACGCAGGACTCGACCTTCTTCGCCCGCGGGCTGCGCCTGTCCGCCCTGGTCGCCGAGGACGGGCGCTACGCCGCGGTCTGGCGACCCGGCTCGGGCACCCAGTGGTGGAGCGCACGACGTGGAGGCGTCGACTTCGCGACGCTCGACCAGGCCCACTTCGCCAACGGGCTGCGGATCTCCAGTCTCGAACTGCACGACGACCCCGTGGGGCTGTACCGCTACCCGTGGAAGGGTGGCGACAAGCGACGGGTCGGACAGGGCAACAACAACCCGACCGGGTCCCACAACGGCAGCCAGGCCTGGGCCTACGACTTCGGCCTGCCCTCCGGCACCGAGATCCGCGCCGCACGCGCCGGAACCGTCGAGTGGCTCCAGGAGAACCTCACCGCGACCTACAACCCGAACGTTCCGGACGGCCCCGGCAACACCCCGTTCCCCGGCGGCAGCCTGCAGAACTGGGGCAACGCCGTGCGGCTCCGCCACGCCGGTGGCTTCACGACGTGGTACTTCCACGTCCAGGCCAACGGTGTGCTGGTCAACGTCGGGGACCGGGTCGCGCAGGGCCAGGTGATCGCCCGGTCGGGCAACACCGGCCGGTCGTCCGGACCCCACCTGCACTTCCAGGTCCAGGCCGACTCCACCGACTGGGGCCAGTCCGTCGCGCACACGTTCGGCAACGACTGCGAACAACCCGCGACCGGCGACAGCGTCACCTCCGACAACGCCGGCTGAACGTCGTCGGTGGGCCGACGGCCGACCCGGTTCGTCCCGGCGAGTGGGTCAGGCGAAGCCGAACAGCGGGGGCAACGCGACGACGACGAGGGCCGCCCAGCCCGCGAACACCGGCAGGTAGGTGGTCTGCCACCGCTCGACCCGGTCGAACGTGGTCCGTCCGCGCAGGAACAGGGTCGACAGCCACCCGGCCACGGCGAGGTTGACCAGCAGCACGAGGTTGAGGCCCAGCGCCGCCGTCCGGTTCGGGGTGAACCCCAGCTCGCCGATCCTCGCCACCATGGCACCCAGCACCATCACGTCCAGCGCCAGGGCGCTGACGACGGCGACGAGCTGGATGCGGTCCGCCCAGCCGGCCGACTCCGCGGGGTCCCGGGCGGACATGCCGTAGAGCACCAGGCCGAGGACCACGATCAGCAGCAGGTCGAAGATCCCCAGCAGCTCGCGGTCGAACGCACCACCGAGACCCGTCACGGCGTACACCACCGCCGCGACGGCAAGCATCACCGCGAACAACGGGGTGAAGACCATCGTGAGCACGGGGGCCATGTTCTCGACGACCTGCTGCTTGGACTCGACCAGCCACCCGGCGACCACGACCGCCCCGGCCGCCCCGGACGGCAGCACCCACAGCATGACGGCCTCGACGTCGACCCCCGCCGGCTCGAGGATCCCGACGGTCAACCCCATCAGCACCCCGCCGCCCAGGGCGATCAGGGCGTAGTAGATCACCCACTCCCCCGTGAACCGCACGAAGTCCATGCGGCGACCGTCGGACCGCAGGTCACCCCCCGTGTAGGGCCAGGCCACCGCGAACCACAGGACGACCGGCAGGTGGGCGGCCACGAGCAGCTCGGTGTTGCTGTCGGGTGACCACGGAAACAGGTTGACCACCAAGGCGGCCACGACGAACGGGACGGCGGCGACCAGGGCGGGACGGAGTCCCAGGCGACGCCGACGCACGAACCATCCGGCCAGGAACGGCAGCACGAGCAGGCTCGCGTTGCGCACCAGCCAGGTGGAGTCACCCTCCGGGAAGTCCGAGAGCAGCCGGGCGACTTGGACGGCGATGGCTGCCAGGACCGCGAACCCCAGCGCCTCTGGCCAGGTGCGGCCGCCCGACGACACGTCGTCGGCGGTGTCGGCCAGGACGAGCTGCTTCCACAGCCGGTCGCGGTGCTCGCGGGCGAACTCCCGGGCCAGGTCGTCCAGGCTGCCCAGCCGGGTGACCGCGATGAGGAAGGACTCGTCGGCCGAGAGGCCGGCGGATCCGAGGTCGGCCATCTGGCCGCGGAGGTGGTCCTCGAGCTCGTCGACGTCCCGACCGTCGATGGCCGGTCCCTGCCCGACGTGGGCACGCCAGCGTGCGATCTCGTGTTCGACGTCGTCCATGCTCAGGCGTTCCCCAGCAACAGCGGCAGCGGGTCGTGCCCGCGCCAGGCTTCTCCGAGGGTTCGGGCGACCGTGACCCACTGGCGCTGGTGCTCCGCGAGGGCGGCCCCGCCCTCGTCCGTGAGGGCGTAGTACTTGCGACGCCGACCTTCCGGTGGGACCCGCCACTCCGTCGTGACGTAGCCCAGTCGGTGGAGGCGGTGCAGCAACGGGTACAGCATCCCGTCGGTCCACTCGAACTCACCGCCCGACAGGTCACGGACCCGCTTGAGCAGCGCGTAGCCGTAGCTCTCGCCGTCGGCGAGGATCGCCAGCACGAGCGGGGTGGCCGAGGCCGCGACCAGGTCCTTGTCGATCTGCATCAGGCGTCCCGGTGCTGCAGGAGCGACCACGTGCCACCCGCGGCGACGTGGAACAGCCAGGCGGACGCGGCGAACATCGTGGCGAACATCCCGTTGAGCCCGATGATCTCCAGACGCGGGTTGCCGGGCGCGAGCCCGGCCGCGAGGGCCACGACCGTGACGGCGACGGGCCAGGCGGCCATGGCCAGCAGCACCGTCACCATCTCGCGTGACCGCAGGCGAGCGACGGCGGTGCCGACCACCGCGACGGCGAACACCGGCAGGTACATCAGGTCGGCCGGATCACCGGACGCCCCGATCACCCCCAACGCCCCGATGCCCCACGCCAGCAGCAGGGTCGCCCCGAGGCCGATCGCGATGGCGGCCCGACGGGCAGTCGTGTCGGTCATGGTCCGGTCCTCGTTCGACAGCAGGAGGTCGGCAATACATAGAACCACAAGGTACATAGGTGTGCAAGTCATAGATGTGCGGGGGTGACGGGTCTCGCACCCTCCCGGCGACCCCCGCGGTACGCCCTTGACACCGGACCCGGCGACGGCGAGGGTTGACCTCCCGGGCGTCATGGGGACGGCCGGGCAGACCAGGGGGAACCATGCGCACGACACCACGGACCATCGGGGTGGCCGCCGCTGCGGCCGCCGTCGTCGCCGCCGGCATGCTGCCGGTCGCCGCCGACCCGAACAACAACAACTCGCGCAAGCTCACCGAGGCGGTCACCGTCGACGGCATCCTGGAACACGAGCAGGCACTGCAGGACATCGCCGACGCCAACGGCAACAACCGCCTCGCCGGCGCACCGGGCTACGAGGACACGGTCGACTACGTGGCGGCCCGTGCCGAGGCAGCCGGACTGGACGTCACCATCCAGGAGTTCGACTACACGCTGGACTTCCTCGCGGACTGGCAGGCACCGGTCCTGGCGGTGGAGGGTGGCGCCGAGTTCGTCGGCGGGATCGCCGGCGGACAACTCGGGGGTGACTTCGGGTCGATGTACAACACCGGCGCCTACGGCGTCGACGTCACGGCACCCGTCTGGGCCGCGGACCTGGCCGACGGGGGGCCGACGACCAGCGGCTGCCAGGCCGCGGACTTCGCCGGGATGCCGGCCGGCGCGATCGCGGTCATCCAGGTGGACCTCATCCTCAACCCCGTGGGCTGCTTCCCCACCAACATCTTCAACGCCTTCGGCGCCGGTGCCGCGGCGATCGTGGTGATCCCCACCGGCCAAGCGGGAGACACCGGGCCGGTCTGGATCAACTTCTCGGGCACGACGCTCCCGGCGATGGCCGCGTCGTTCGAGACGGGCCTGGAGCTCACCGGCGGTGTGCTGCAGGGTGACACGGGCCAGACGGCCCGGTTCTTCATCGACTGGCGCCCGGGGACCTACACGACCCGCAACGTGATCGCGCAGACACCCGAGGGTGACCCCGACAACGTGGTCGTCGTGGGTGCACACCTCGACTCGGTCGGCGTCGGTCCGGGCATCAACGACAACGGGTCCGGCTCGTCCACGATCCTCGAGATCGCCGAGCAGATGTCCAAGGTCAAGCCCCGCAACGCCGTGCGCTTCGCCTGGTTCAGCGCCGAGGAGTCCGGGCTGCTCGGCTCCGAGGCCTACGTCGACAGCCTGTCGGCGGACGAACTCGACCAGATCGCGGCCATGCTCAACTTCGACATGGTCGGCTCGCCGAACTTCGCCCGGTTCGTCTACGACGGCGACCTGTCGGACTCCGAGCCACCGCCCAGCGGTGCACCCGACGGCTCGGCCCAGATCGAGGACCTGTTCGTCGACTGGTTCGACAGCCAAGGCCTGGCGAGCGAGCCCACCGCGTTCAGTGGCCGGTCGGACTACGGACCGTTCATCGAGGTCGGGATCCCGGCCGGTGGCCTGTTCACGGGTGCCGAGGGGATCAAGACCGAGGAGCAGGTGGCGCTGTACGGCGGCACGGCGGGCGAGCAGTACGACCCGTGCTACCACCTGTCCTGCGACGACATGGACAACCTCAGCCTGACGGCGCTGGACCAGATGGGCGACGCGGCGGCCCACGCCACGATCTCCCTGGCCCAGAGCACCGAGATCGTCAACGGCGTCCGTGGGAAGGGCAACTTCAGCCCGAAGACGACCGGCCCGCCGATCCCGGAGCCCGTCGCGCTGCTGGGCGACTGACCCGACGCGCTGCCGGCCTGACCGACGGCGGCCCCTCCCGAGGGAGGGGCCGCCGTCATGGTGCGGGGTGGATCAGACGCCGTCCGGCGGGAGGAAGACCCGGTCAGGGATGTCCTCGTAGGCCTCGGGGTCCAGCGACGAGATCGAACCGTCGGCGATGGCCTCGATCAGCCCGGTCAGGCCGACCTCGATCTGCTTGCGCAGCATGCCCTTGCGCTTCAGCCCGTCGTACTGGGTCTGGCTGGACGTCTCGAACAGGACGGTCGCACTGCCACGCAGGGCGAACGACCCCAGGGCGGTGCCCGGCAGGTTGATGTCCTGCGGGTACAGGGTCACGGCACCGAAGCCACTCTCACCCTGTCCCTGCAGTGCGTCGTACACGGCCACGTTGGCCTGCCGCGACGCGTCGTAGTCGAACTCCGGCCAGTCACCGAACTCGGTGGGGTCCGCGATGAAGCGACCCGAGATCGACAGCGGTGACATCTCCTCGAGGTCGTCGGTGGCGTAGCACGACCACTGGTTGTGCAGGTCCACGAAGTAGTCCACGACCCCGAACTCGGACTCCAGCCCGGCGTAGACGTCACGCACGGTCTGGGCCTCGGGGGTGATGTACCAACCCGTGTCGGCGCTGTTGCCCGGGAAGTCCTCGGGCTGCGGCACGTAGTCGAGGTCCGGGTTGAAGTCCCGGTTCACGTCGTAGCCACCGGTGCGGTTGCTGTAGTTCCAGGCCGGCTGGACACCTTCGAGCTGGGGGAAGTCCTCGACGGTCTCGGCCCACGTGTAGTCGTTCTGGCGGGTGTCGTTGGCCGCACCGTCGACGTTGAGCCGCGGGATGGCGACGATGGTGATGTTCTCGCGGATCTCTTCGGCCCACGGAGTGTTGCCGCCGAGCTGCTGGAGCATGTCCAGGAGCGCCTCGGTGCCGTGGTTCTCGTTGCCGTGGATCTGGGACTGCACGAGCATGACCGTGTCACCGGTGCCGACCCGCGCGGTGTAGATCTCGCGACCTTGGTTGGAGTAGCCGGCCACCTCGACGTCCACCGTGCCGCCGGTGGTGCGCTCGATGCGCTCCAGCGTCGAGGTGATCTGCTCGTGCGAGGGGAACCCGGCGATGCCGGATCCCGATGCCTCCGTACCACAGTGCGACTCGGTCGGGACGGCGCTCGCGGTGGTGGACACGCCGATGCCCGCGGCCACCAGGGCGGCGGCCCCGATGACCGTCGTCAGTCGTCGTCTTCGTCGTTTCATGCTGCATCCTTGGTTGGGGGGACGCACAAAAGGCTACCGACGACCCGGCATGCTGCCACCCCCGCGAGCGACGTCGACGTCCCGAACCTCAGACGGGCAGTGCGAGGTCCAGCATGTGCTCGTTGGGGTGGCCCACCGACAGGTGGACCTGGGCGTGGCGCCAACCGTCTTCCTCGCGGACCAGCACGGCCGTCAGGCGCATGCGGATGCGTCGACCGTCCGCCAGCGTCATCGTCGGCTCGTCGGCGATCCAGGCCACGTCGCCGTGGTGGTCGATCCGGGGTGTGCCTGCGCGGACCTGCACCCCGGACGCCGCCATGGACGCGGCCTGGGCGCGGACGGTGGCGACGAGGTGCTCGCGCTCGTCCCAGAACTCCTCGGGGTCGGTGCCGATCACGACCGGCTCGTGGGCGCGGGTGATCCGATCGGTCCAGGCGGCCGCGTCACCGGTGGAGAAGGTGTCGTAGAGATCGGCGAGGAAGCGGCGGACCTCCTCGGTGGTCTGGTCGGTGGTGGTGGCGGTCATGGTGGTCTCCTGCGTCGGTTCGGACCGGCGTTCGGCCCGTACCCCTCCGGCGTGGGAAACCGTCCCACGTCGTGGGACGAGCCGTGGGACGAGCCGTGGGGCGGCGTGGCGGGACGCCCTCAGCGATCCCACCTGACCGGCATCTCGGGTCGGTAGGAGCACAGCCGGCCGGTCCGGACGGCGTTGTCGAGGTGACGCCCCAGCGCCGGGTCGGCCTGGCCGACCCGGGCGATCGCGTCACGGATCCGCGACGTCACCGTGGTCCGGGCCCGCTCGGCCGCGTCGCCGGACCGACGTGGCCGGCCACCGAGCCCGTAGGCCTGGGTCAGGGCCTCCACGAGCGCGTCACGCTCCCGGACCGCCCGCTCGGCGGCCACCGGGTCGTTGTCGGTCCGCGCCCGCTCGACCTCGCCCTCCAACTCGGCGAGCCGGGCCCGGTAGGCCCGTCGGGCCTCGTCGTCGAGCACCGGTCCGAGGTCGCCCTCCACGCCCGCCGCCTCGGCGCCGACCGCTCGGTGTGGCTGGCCACCCGGACCGGCGTCGGCCGCCACCAGGTCCAGCGCCGGGACGTCGCGACCCGGACGATCGAGCAGGCGGGCGAGGTCGTGCAGCCCCTTGACGTCGCGGACGCGCACCGTGGTGTCCTGCCACCCGACGACCCACCCGTCGGGCTCCTGGCGGAACGTGCCGTGCGGCGCGACCACCCGGGTCCCGGCGCGTCCCTCAGCGCCACCCAGTGCCCGGACGCGGTCGCGGACCTCGGCGACCCGCCGCCCGAATCCCACCTCGTCGTAGAGCACGGCCGCCTCCGCGAGTCGGGCCGGATCATCGAGCGCGACCCCGGCGTCGCGCAGGGTCCTGGCCACCAGCGCGACCCCACCCAGTCGTCGGTTGGCGGCCACGGCCGCGGCGAAGTGCCCGGCGGCGGCCTCGCGGTCCCCGCGGGCGGCCGCGAGCAGGCCCAGCGGCCGCTCGACCGACCCCAGCCACACGGCCCCGATGCCCTCGACGACGTACCGGTGCCCGTGGGGCTGCAGCAGGTCGTAGGCGGGATCGGCGATCGGGTGCTGACCCACCAGCCCCACGACGTGGGCAACCTGGTTGAGCATCGGCAGCCACTCCGAGTCCTCCGGCAAGTCACCGAGCGCGTCCGTGACGGCGTCCAGCTGGACCATCGCCGCGTTGCTGCGGCCGGTCTCGGCGAACCCGAGCGCCAGCGCGACCCGGACCCAGGGCGCGGGGGGCATGTCGTCCAGCGTGTCGAGCGCGTCGACCTCGTCGGCGAAGGCCTCGCGGTCACCCTGCTCGACCAGGGCCCACCAACGATGGGTGGCGGTCAGGAACCGCGCGTTGTCACTGCCGGCCTCGGCCCCGATCCGGCGTGCCTCCTCCTCGCGTCGTGCCGCCTCGTCGACCCGCCCGTACAGCAGGTGGCGGGCTGCCTGCCACAGCGGCGGATACCACGTGACCATCGGGTCGCCGAGCTCGGTCGAGCGATGCTGGAACGCGTCGAGGTCGGACTCGGCACCGACCCGGTCGCCCTGCTCGAGCCGGGCCACCAGGCGGAGGCGGTGGCCGAGCAACTCGAGGACCGGGTCACCTCCGCGGGCCAGGGCGACGACCTCGGTGGCGGCATCCTCCCGCTCCTCGCAGTGGTCCGGGCCGGCCAGGACGTCGCACCGTGCGGCCAGGCAGGCCGCGAGCACCTCGCGATCCCCTGCCTGCCGGGCCAACTCGACGGCGCGATCGGCGAGGTCGCGTCGGCGGGCCTCCTGGTCGCCGTGGGTCAGGGCCACGGCGAGCCGGGCCCGCAGGCGCGCCTCCCAGCCGGGCAGCCCGGCCGGCAGGGCGTCCAGGGCGTCCTCGAGCAGGTCGAGCTGGGCCCGGTCGAGCAGCGGGACCTCGAAGCCCGACGGACCGGACCCGACGCCCAGGACGGCGCGCGCCAGCAGCACCGGGTCGACGCCGCGAGCGGCCTTCGCGGCCGCCGCGTGCACCTGCCGCGCCTCGCCGGACCGGCCAGTCGCCCGCAGGGCGTCACCCAGGCCGACCAGCACGCGGGGCTGCAGGGTCGTGTCCGGCGACGTGTCCGGCAGGAGGTCGACTGCCCGCCGGAGCAAGGCGACGGCACCTTCTGGCTCCCCCGCGTCGGTCGCGCGCTCGGCGGCCTCCGCCAGCCGCTCCGCCCCCATGTCGGAGAGTCGCTCCCGCTGCGCGACGGGGACCACCTCGAGGACGGCGTCCCGCACGACCTCGTGGCTGAACGCCCACTTCCCACCCGAGCGCCGGACCAGCCCCAGGTCGTCCAGCGACGCGACCGGGGCGGGGACCAGGGCGGCCAGGGCCGAGTCGTCCCCGGAGGTGCCGAGGACCGCCGCTGCCTCGACCAGGCGCCGCGCGACGGGCGACGACCGCGCGAGACGACGGTCGACCAGCTGGCGCACCACGTCGGGAACCAGGCCGGCCGCGCCCTCGGGGTCGAGTTCGTCGCGATCCGCCAGGCCGCGCACCAGGTCGGCGGCGAAGCGCGGGTTGCCCCCCGTCCGCCGGTGGACCACGGCGAGCACCGCCTCCGGGACCGGGCGACCGGCCGCCACCTCGAGTACCGGGGCCAGCTCCTCGGGGGTCAGGCCACCCAGCAGCACGACCTCGCCGAACCGGCCGAGGTCGACCCCGTGGACCACGACGGTTGAGGACGCCTCCGCGGTCGCGAGCACGCCCACGGCCAACGACGACAGTTGGGGCGCGAGCCACGCCAGCAGGTCGACCGACGCACGATCGGCCCGGTCGATGTCGTCGAGCACCCACAGCACGGGCTCCCGGTCGGCACGGTCACGGAGGCTGGCGAGCAGGCGCGCCCGCCAGCGCAGGACGGTGGCACGGGGCGCCGACGTCCCGGCCCCAGGGGCGTCCGACACGCGACTCGATCCAGTCACGGTCACCGGGACCTCGAGCAGGGCGGCCAGGACCTCGCCCCCGTCGGACAGCGACGCCGCGGCGCGCGTCCACGCTCCCAGGTGCTCGCCGTCCGGCGCCCCGCCCCCTCGGGCGACGGCGATGCCGCGTGACTGCGTGACCGCGGCCCGCACCAGTTCGGTCCGCCCGCTCCCGACCTCGCCGGCCAGGACGAGCACGTGTCCCGCGCCGCCGACGAGGCGGGTCAGCATCCCGTCCAGGCGCGCCCGCACTCGCGCCCGTGGACTGCTCCGCCCCGTGCCGTCCATGCCCTCCCCCGGGTCGTCCGGGTCCGCTGCGCGCATCCCCCTTGAGCGACCGCCGACGGCCGGGCCCGCGCCGCTGACTCCCCCGGCGAAGGGTCAGGGGCGAGCGACGACCAGCGTCGTGCCGTCGGAGTCCGCGTCCGGATCGTGGTTCGCCCCGGCGTCGTACACCGCGTCGGTGGCCGACACGGCCTCGACGGTGAAGGTGGCCGACGAGTCCTTGCCCTTGATCCCGGTCTTGGTCACCGTGCACGTGCCGGAGCCGTTGGTCACGCACGAGCCGGTGCCGTTCGCACCGCCGCTCCACCGCCCCTGGAGGGAGGCATCGGCGACGGGCTGGTCCTCGGCGTCGTGGACCGTGACGGTCACCGTGGCGTCCCAGCGGTTGCGCGGGGCGCTGGCGGCCTGGCCATCGAGGTCGCCGACGTGCACCTCCACCTCGGTGGGGGGCGGCTCGTACGGATCGACCACGACGGTCACCGTGTCGGTGCCGGTCCCACCACGCCCGTCGTCCACGGCCAAGGTCACCTCGGTCGTCCCCGGCGCCAGGTCGATCGTCGGGGACGCGCCGGCCGCCGAGCCACCCGACCACGACCACGCGTACGTCAACGCGTCACCGTCCGGATCACTCGACCCCGAACCGTCCAGCGTGACGGTCGCCGTGCCCGACTCGCCGGCGGTCACCGCCTGGTCCGGACCGGCGTCGGCCACCGGCGCCTGGTTCGTGGGCGGCTCTTCCGTGTCCCACGTGAACCCGGCGTCCCAGGTCGCGGCCGCGAGCACCTGCTGGCCGGTGACGTTGGGGTGGAAGTAGTCGGTCGTCGACAGCTGCGACAGTTGGAAGGGGTAGCCGAACACCGCGCCACCGTCGTACCGACAGGTCCCCTCGTAGGCAGCACACGCGGCCGCGAGCTCGGCGTTGTAGTCGACGACGCGCTGGCGCACGGCGGCGCGGCGGTCGACGTCGGACTGGGCAGTGCTCAGCGGGTCCTCCAGCATCGACTGGCAGATGCCGTAGAGACTCCAGATGAACCGGGTCCAGCTCGACCCCTTGCCGATGTCCAGCAGGCGTTGCAGGTCCGGGACCGAGGCGACGAACACGGCCGCGTCCGGGGCCCGGGCACGGACGGTGTCCAGCCCCGCCTCGACGTCACCGGCGAAGTCGACCACCGAGGTCATGCCACCGACCGTGTCGGTGCAGGCGTCGTTGGCGCCCATCAGGACCGTCACGTAGCCGACGTCGGCGGCGATGCCCTGGGCCTGCGACACCAGGTCACCGGCGTCGGCCCCCGTCACGGCGAGGTTGTCGCGACGGATCGAGGTGCCCGAGAGGTCCTCCAGTCGGGTCACGTGGCTGTCGATGGCCGAGCCGGTGCTCCACGAGTTCTGCGGACAGTCGGCGAGCAGCCCGCAGCCGGCGTGGAAGCCACGCGTGATCGAGTCGCCGAGCGCGGCGGCAGCGGTGGGCACCGGGACCACCTGCTCCTGCGCGACGGCGGGCAACCCCCCGGCGACCACCAGCAGCACCGACACGACCATGACCACGACACGACGAGACACGAGTGCCCTCCCCTGGGTTTCCCGGACCCGTCGAACCCTAGTCCTGCACCCGGCGCGAGGACGCCATTCGGGCGTCCCGATCGCGGCATCCCTCGACACCCGGACCGAACGACGAGCACCGACGCCACGACCGGTGGCGTAGCGTGGCGATCCCGACCGGAGGTGATCGCGTGGCGCACCACGACGACCTCGCTCGCGGGAGTGACGGACCACCGGGCACCTTCCGCGAGGTGGCGGACCGGGTCTGGGTCGCCCGCTACCCGTGGTTCGACGTCAACGTCACGCTGGTCGTCGGCTCGGCCGGTGCCGTCGTGGTGGACACGCACGCCTCCGGGCTCGCGGCCCGTCAGGTCGTGGACGATCTCGGACGCGTCCCGGGTGGCCGCCAGGTCGTCGCGATCGTGAACACCCACGAGCACTTCGACCACACCTTCGGCAACGCCACGATGCGATCGGCCTTCGGCGACGTGCCGATCCACGCCCACGAGGTCGCGGCCGCACGCACCGTGTCGGCGGGCGCCCGCGTCAAGGCCTTCTACGACGCGGATCCCGACGACCCACACCGCGATGAGGTGCTCAACACCTCGATCGTCCCTGCCGATCGCGTCTTCGGCACCGACGCCACCCTCGACCTCGGGGACCGGCAGGTCCACCTGCACCATCCCGGACGCGGCCACACCGGCGGCGACCTGGTCGTGACGGTCCCGGATGCCGACGTGCTGCTCGCGGGCGACCTGGTGGAGGAGGCCGGCCCGCCGGCGTTCGGCGACGACTCCTTCCCGCTCGAATGGCCCGGGACGCTGGCCCGCATCCGGCAGCACCTCGGCCCCGACAGCGTGGTGGTGCCCGGTCACGGCGCCGTGGTCGACCCGGCCTTCGTCCGGCGCCAGCAGGACGACCTCACGCGGTTGGCCGACACCATCCGGGCGAGCGCCGGGGAGGGGGCCGACCCCGAGGATGCCCTGCACGACGGGGACTGGCCGTGGCCCGCCGAGATGCTCGTCACCGCCGTGCGCCGTGGGTACGACCACCTCGGATGAGCCGGCCTCCTCGCGGCCGGGTCGGCCGCATGGGGTCCGGCCATCGTCCGATGTCCCTCGCGAAACCTCGGTGCGTTGGACGATGGCTCGTGCCGTGCCACGAAATTCTGCTTCCGTTCGGTCCCCTCGATGTGTAGAGTTCGCGCACGCACAACGCGGTGCGCGCCCCGTCGGGGCCACCTCATCGGAGCAGTCCATGCGCCATGCCACCCCCCGGACCGGCGCACGGGCCGTCCACCGGCCCCGCCTCCGTCCCCTCTCGATCATCGCGCTGGCAGCCCTGCTGGCGCTGGTCGTGCTGCCCGGCGTGGCGAGTGCCGGCCCACCGACGACCACGACCAGCCAGGGTGCCGACATCGTGTGCGAGACCGACACGGGGTTCACCGCCGTCTTCGCCTTCGAGGAGTCCGATGCCACCTTCCTCGACCTGTTCGCCGAGACGTTCGGCGACGACGGGTACCTGACCGGCTTCACCGACGACGTCACCTTCGACGGGACCGTGCTCACGGCCGACGTCGACGTCTTCCGCGAGTCCTTCGATGACGGCGAGTTCACCTTCGTCGGCGTCGCGTCGGTCGATGCCACCCTCACGCCCGATGGGCAGCCCGAGACGTTCAGCGATCGCTTCCGCGAGGGCAACCGCTGGGTCCGGACCGAGGACGTCCTCCAGCCGGCAACCGTCGCCGGCTGGCTGGTCCTGGACGGCGAACTCGACATCGACCTGGCGGACTGCGACGCCAACCTGTTCACCTCGACCCAGTACCTCACCAACCCGGCGACGCAACTGCTCCGGTTCGACGAGCGGGTCGTGGACTGCGGCATCGAGGGCGGCATGGGGTCCGTCTTCGCCATCGACGCGGACTTCGGCACGTTCCTCGACGTCTTCGTCGCCGGTGACGACACGGCGCGATACGGGTCCTCGGACAACCTCACGTGGACGGACACGGACCTGTCGGGCAGCGTCGAGCTCTTCGACGACGAGACGGGCGAGCCGGCCGGGACCGCGACCGTCGACGCCGGGCTGACGTCACTGGGAGTCACCACGTCCGACCTGGTCTTCCAGGCCGGACGGTCCACGCAGGTTGACGAGAACTTCGCCGTCGACGGCACGGTGACGATCGACGGCGACACCTTCGAGCTGGTCGACTGCTTCGCCGTGGACTCCAGCAGCCGCCAGCGCACGACCGACGCCAACGGTCCGAGGCCGGGCGGACCGGCCCCGGCCAACGACACACCGGACGGGGCGGCCCTGGTGGGTTCGCGTCCCGTGAACGCCCAGACGCGTGGCGCGGCGAACGCGCCCGAGGCCGAGTGCACGATCGAGTACGAGGACGAGGGGGGCGAGTTCCTCGAGTCCGTGCCGTTCGGGAAGACCGTCTGGTACCGCTTCACGGGCACCGGGCAACCGGTCACGCTGGACACCGCCGGGCGCGACTTCGACACGGTGCTGGCGGTCTACGACGCCGACCTGTCGCCGCTCGCCTGCGCCGACGACGTGGGCGACGAGGACGGCTTCACGCTCCAGGCCGCCACGACGATCGACACGGTCGCCGGCGTCACCTACCTCGTGCAGGTCGGTGGGTACGGCGGCTTCGAGGACGGCGAGGACGTCTCTGTCGCGGAGTTCGGCCATCTCCGACTCACGCGCAGCTGACGGACCGACGTCACCGGCCGACGTCGACCTGGGCCTCGGGCGCCTGCAGGTCGGCGACGACGACGGTGACGTTGTCGGGGCCGCCCCGTTGCAGCGCGGCCTCGACCAGCGCCCGGACCGCCTTGGCGGGTTCGGGGTGGTCACGAAGTGCGGCCGCCACGACCGTTGGCTCCACCACGTCGGTGAGCCCGTCGGACGCCAGCAGGAGTCGGCCCGGGCCGGTCAGTTCCAGCACGTGTGCGTCGAGGTGATCGGCCTCGGAGGCCCCACCGAGGACCTGGGTGATCCAGCCGCCCTCGCTGCGATCCCGAGGGACGACGTCCACCAGGTCGTCGGTCCACCACAGGGCGGCCGAGTCCCCGATGCCGATCACCAGCGCGGTCGCCGGGTCGAGCAGGGAGGCGGCGGCGAGCGTGGTGCCCATCCCGGTCGTCTCCGGATGGTCCCGCATGTGGGCGAGCAGGCGCCGCTGCATCGTGGCGACCAGGTCGGCGACGGCGTCCCGGTCGACGGGCAGGTCCGCCCCGGCGACCACCTCGGCCACCAGCCGCGACGCGACGTCCCCGGCCGGGTGCCCGCCCATCCCGTCCAGGACCGCCAGCATCGCGGGGCTGGCGAGTTCGTCGGTGGCCTCGTCGTGGTCACCCGTCACCAGCGTGGTGCCCACCACCGCGTGGTCCTCGTTGCGGCGGCGGACGTGGCCCACGTCGGTGGCGGCGGCGACCGCGGTCGTCGGCTGGGCCGGCATCGGCAGATCCTTCGGGTCGGGAGTTCCACCGTAGGAACCGGACGGGGTCGTCGACAGCGCCCGACCGGCCAACCGACCACACGGACACCCCGCGTCCCGCCCAGCGGGCATCCACGGGGAACCCCGACCGCACGGTGGCGGCCCGGCTCACTCGTCGAGGAGGTAGACCGGCTCGCGGTAGTAGCGGATCGTGCCGGCGAGGTGGCGCCGTCGCAGCCGCTCGTGCAGGTCACGGTTCTTGTCCTCGACCGACCGGTCGTTGCGGAGCCACGACAACGGCAGGTCGAGGTGCAGCACCCGGCCGGGCACGACGAAGCGGGTGACGCCGGCCGGCAGCAACTGGCCCGAGCGGGCCGCCAGCAACACCTGCTCGACCGTGAAGGGGGGATACACGACCAGCATCTCGAGCTCGGGATAGTCCACCCGCACCGTGTCCAGGTCGCGCTCCATCGTGCGGGTCACCTCGGCGGCCTCCCCGTAGGCACGCATGGTGGCCTCGGCCGCCGCGAACCGGTTCAGCCCGGGCTCGGCGATGACCACGGCCGCGCGACCGTCGGGTGACAGCAGGGCGCAGACCCCGCCCAGCTCCAGCAGTCGATCCCGGGCCACGGCCAGGTCGCAGGTCACCAGCGACAGCCCGTCGACCGTGCCCAGCGCCTCGGTGACCACGCCCCAGTCCCCGCCCGTGAGGACGTGGCTCCAGGTCTCCAGCGCGAGGTCGTCGTCGACGTCGACGACCTGGACGACGATGTGGGGATGCCCGGCCCGGCGCAGCGCCTCGGACCGCGTGGCGCCGTCCAGCACCACGAACTGGTCGTCGACCCGGGTCACGATCGGCGGGTTGCGCAGGATCGCCTCGTCGTCCAGGCGACCCGCCAGCTCCTCGACCCGTCGCGGGTCGTGTGCCTCGTGTGGCGTGAGCCGTTCCACCTCCACGACCCGCAGGGGCAGCACCGTCCGGGGGTCTGCGTCGGCCAGCAGGTCGACCACCTGGTCGGCGACGTCGTTGGCGGCCGCCTCCTGGGCATCGACGGTCGACGCACCCAGGTGGGGTGTCGCCACCACCCGGTCGTGGCGGGCGAGGCGTGAGTCGACCGCAGGCTCCTCGGCGAACACGTCCAGGGCGGCCCCGGCGATGGACCCGTCGTCCAGTGCAGCCATGAGCGCGGCCTCGTCGACGACCGAGCCGCGCGACGTGTTGATCAGCCACGCGGTCGACTTCATCCGGGCGAGGAAGTCGGCGTCGACCAGGCCGACGGTCTCGTCGGTGGCCGGGACGTGCAGGGTCACGAAGTCGGCCCGGTCGAGCACGTCATCCAGGTCGAGCGCCTCGACCCCGGCCTCCAACTCCAGCTCGGGGGTGGACCGACGCTGGTTGGCGACGACCTTCATGCCGAACGCCGCCGCCCGGTGCGCGACCGCCCGGCCGATCCGGCCGAATCCCACGATGCCGAGGGTCTTGCCGGCGATCCCGGTGCCCAGCAGGGCCTTCTTCTCCCAGCGCCCCTCCTTGAGGGCCGCATCCGCCCGCGGGACGTTGCGGGCCAGCGACAGGATCAGTGCCAGGGTCAGCTCGGCGACCGCGATCGTGTTGGCGTCGGGGCTGTTGACCACGTGGATGCCCGAGGCGAGCGCGGCCTCGACGTCGATCGTGTCCAGTCCGGCGCCGGCCCGCGCGATGACGGCGAGGTTGGTCGCCCGGTCGAGCACCTCGGCCGGCAGCCTGGTGGCGCTGCGCACGACGATCGCCTCGTAGTCGGCGATGGTCTCGCGCAGCTCGTCCGGCGACTGGTCGGTGCGCACGTCGACGTCGAAGTGCTCGGACAGCCGGTCGACGCCGCTGTCGGCGATGGCGTCGGCCACCAGGACGCGCGGGCGCCGATTGGGTCCGTCGGGCTGATGGGGCGCGGCAGTCACCAGGTCACGTCTCGAGGTCGCGGACACGGCGGGGACGACGTCGTTGGCGTCCCCTCATGCCGGGACGGTAGTCGACCCAGAGACCCAGACCTCGTGTTCACCGGGCGAACAACGACCGCAGTTCTCCGGCGACCCACGCGACGAGGTCGTCCGGCGCCGGGGACGGCACCGGGATCTCCACCCGCTCCCCCGACACCGAGGCGTGGCGATGGCGTCGGTGCAGCCGGACCTGCTGGGAGTCGGCCAGGGTGACGGGCGAGATCCGCAGGAGCGGCTTGCGCCCCCCGGCTCGCGCCACCGCCACCTCGGTGACCCCCCAGCGCCGCATCGCCGCCCGCAGCGCCGCCAGGGTCAGGACCCGCTGTGCCGCGGCGGGCAGGGGCCCGTAGCGGTCGCGCAGTTCGTCGGTCAGGGACTTCACGCCGGCCGCGTCCCGGATGGCGGCGATCCGCTTGTACAGGTCGAGGCGCTGGTGGTCGTCGGGGACGTAGTCCGCCGGGAGGGTGGCGTCGACCGGCAGGTCCAGGGTGATCTCGACCTCCTCCTCGACCGTCTCGCCCGTGAGGTCCGCGACCTCCTCCTTGAGCAGCTCGGTGTACATGTCGAAGCCGACGGCAGCGACGTGGCCGGACTGCTCGGACCCGACGACGTTGCCGGCGCCCCGGATCTCGAGGTCCCGCATGGCGATCGACAGTCCGGACCCCAGCCGGGTGTGCTCGGCGATGGTCTTGAGTCGTTCGTAGGCCGGCTCGGTGATGGAGGTGCCCTCGGGATACAGGAAGTAGGCGTACCCACGGGTCGCCGAGCGACCGACCCGCCCACGCAGCTGGTGCAGCTGGCCCAGGCCCAGCATGTCCGCGCGCTCGATGATCAGCGTGTTGGCGTTGGGGATGTCCAGGCCGGACTCGATGATGGTCGTGCACACGAGCACGTCGTACTCGCGCTCCCAGAACTTGACCATCACCTCCTCCAGGGCACGCTCGTCCATCTGTCCGTGTGCGACCGCGACCCGGGCGTCGGGCACCAGCTCGCGGAGGTGGTCGGCGGCCGTGTGGATCGTGTTGACCTGGTTGTGGAGGTAGAAGACCTGGCCGTCGCGCAACAGCTCGCGCCGGACGGCCAGGGTGACCTGGCCCTCGTCCCACGGCTGCACCAGGGTCGTGATCGGCTGGCGCTCCTCCGGCGGGGTCTCGATCACCGACAGGTCGCGGATGCCCGCGACCGCCATCTCCAGCGTCCGCGGGATCGGGGTCGCCGACATGCTCAGCACGTCGACCGAGGTCCGCAGCTGCTTGAGCCGCTCCTTCTGGGTCACGCCGAAGCGCTGCTCCTCGTCCACCACGACCAGCCCGAGGCGCTTCCACTCCACCTCCTTCGACAACAGCGCATGCGTGCCGATCACCAGGTCGACGGTGCCGGCCGCGACCCCGTCGAGCACCTCGCGTCGCTCGGCGTCGGTGATGAACCGCGACAGCATCGCGACGTTGACCGGGAAGCCGGCGAAGCGCTCGCGGAAGGTCTCGAAGTGCTGCTGGGCGAGGATCGTGGTGGGCACGAGGACGGCGACCTGGGAGCCGTCGAAGATCGCCTTGGCGGCAGCGCGCACCGCCACCTCGGTCTTGCCGAACCCGACGTCGCCAGCCAGGATCCGGTCCATCGGCAGCGGTGCCTCCATGTCCTGCTTGATCTCGTCGATGACGGTGACCTGGTCGACGGTCTCGACGTGGGCGAACGCGTCCTCGAGCTCGCGCTGCATCGCGCCGTCCGGCGCGAACGCGGTCCCGGCGGCGTGCATCCGGGCGGCGTAGAGGCGGATCAGCTCACCGGCGATGTCGCGGACGGCGCCGCGCACGCGGTTCTTGGCCTTCTCCCACTGCGCCCCGCCCAGTCGCATCGGGCGCGGCGTGTCGCCACCCTGGTAGCGGGCGATCGCGTCGACCTGGTCCGACGGGATGTACAGCGCATCGCCCTTGGCGTACTGCACCACCACGTAGTCCCGGGTGACCTCGCGTCCGTCGACCCCGTTGTAGCTGCGCGTCACCAGCCCCTGGAACGTCCCGACCCCGTGGGTGCGGTGCACGACGGCGTCACCGGCCTCCAGCCCCGCCACCGTGTCCAGGGCCTTGCCGCGGGCACCCAGGCGCCGGCCGGCGCGCCGGGTCCGGCGGGGACCGAACAGGTCCCACTCCCCCAGCACGACCAGCCCGAGCTGCTCGGAGCTGAACCCGCGTCGCAGCGGGGACGGGGTGAGGGCGACCCGGGTCTCGACCGCGTCGGGCGGGACGCCGTCCGGGTGCAGCCGGGCCGGCACGCCCGCCTGGCCCAGCACGTCGGACAGGCGACGGACCGGACCGAGCCCGGCCGTCGAGGCCGCCACGCGCAGGCCCTGGGCCATCCAGTCCCGGGTGCGCGCCGCGATGGCGTCGACGTCGCCCTTGAACGAGTCCAGCGCCATGCCCGGCAGGCGCGTCGCCCCGAACGCCGGCAGGTCCCAACGGCGCCCGGACACCCGTTCCAGCATCTGTTCCATGGACGCGAACCCGGCAGAGCCGAACCGGGTCATGCCCTCGGGCAGGTCCCACGCGACCTCGGCCAGGACCTCGGCCTCGTCGATCACCTTGGCGGCCCGGTCGCCCACCAGCATCGGGTCGGCGATCGCCACGCCCGCCCCGTCCGGGAGGAAGTCCGGCAGCAGGTGCGGGTCGTGGTGCAGCAACGTCACCAGCGACTCGGCGCCCTCGAAGGCGACGCCGTCGGCGAGCTGCTCCAGTGACCCGGCCAGCGAGGGCAGCGTCACCGCCAGCCGGCCGGCGCGCTCGCGCAGGTCGTCGTCGATGACCAGTTCGCGGGCCGGATCGACCGTGACCTCCTCGATCTCCTCGACGGAGCGCTGGTCACTGATCCCGAAGGTGCGCAACTCCTCGATGTCGTCACCGAAGAACTCGACCCGGATGGCCATGTCGTCGTTGGTCGGGAACACGTCGACGATCCCGCCGCGGACGGCGAACTCGCCGCGCTGGGTGACCTGGGTCGTGCGGGCGTAGCCCAGCCGGACGAGTTGCTCGGCCAGGCCGTCCAGCCCGTCGGCGAAGTGCCGGGACAGGTGCAGCGGCCGCCGGCTCGCGAGCCGCGGGTCCATGGGCTGGAGCACGGCCCGGATCGGGGCGACCACCGCGGCGAGCGGGCGGGCGGACCCGTCGGCCGCCGCCACCAGCCGGTCCAGCACGTGCAGCCTCGCCCCGACGGTGGCCGGCTGCGGGGACAGGCGCTCGTGCGGCAGGGTCTCCCACGACGGGAAGAGGGCCACCACGTCCTCGCCGAGGTAGGCGCCCATCGCGTCGACGAGCTCCTCGGCGTCGGAGGTGCGCGGCGTGACGACCAGCAGCGGCGTCGCCTGCTCGGCCAGCAGGCTGAGCCAGTAGCCCCGGGCGGGCTCGGCCGGCGCCACCACGTCGTCGAGGAACGCATCGGCAGCCAAGGCACGTCCGGCCCGCAGCAGGCTCGCCAGCGGGCCGTGCGCCAGCCCGGGGTCGTCCACGTCCTCGATGGAGCGTGGACGGGCGGCCGCAGCCGGCGACGGGGTGGGGACATCCGTCATGGGATGGTCATCCAGGGGTCACGACCGAAGCGGCACCACGCCGGGCGTGGGGCCGTCACGATCTCGATGAGGTTGTGTCGCGGACGGTCGACGTCGAGTGTGCCGATCCCGGTCACCGGTGGCCGGGAACAGCACACTCGACGGTCAGCGCATCTTCTTGCCGGGCTGGGGGATGTAGCCCTTGGGCATCGGGAGGTCCCGGTCCAGGGCTTCCAGCTCGCGGGCCAGGCGGGGGACGTCCCGCTTGCCGAGCTCGCGCGGCAGCTTGTTGAGGGTGACCTGGAGCTTGTCCAGCGAGGTGTCCTTCGGACCGTTGCCGACCGTGATGACGTGCAGCGGGGTGTCGCCGACGATCCGCTTCATCCGGGTGCGCTCCTTGGTCAGCAGGGGCTTGAACCGGGTCGACTTGCCCTCGGCGACCAGGATCACGCCGGGGCGCCCGACCACGCGGTGGACGAAGTCCTGCTTCTTGGTGAACGCGACGGCCGGGCGCACGAACCACTGGCCGCGGGCCGCGTCGAGGACGGCGGCGGCCGCACCGGGCCGCCCCTCGATCGAGGCGTACTGGGCCGACTGGGCCTGGCGGCCGAAGACGACCATGCCGACCAGCGCGGCCAGCAGCGCCGCGGAGGCGACGATCCAGTACAGGCCCGTCAGCACCGAGGCCACGATCCCGGCGACCAGGATGACGGCGACCGGGACGAACACCAGCCACGGCAACCGGGGGTTGGCGGCGTGGGCGATCTGCCACGCCTGGCGCATCTGTTCGAGTCGTTCCCTCATCGCGGTTCCAGGTCCAGTGCGTTGTAGTGGTTCTGGGTCGGTTCGAGTCCATCGGTGGCCAGCGCCTCGACGGCGTCGGCGGCATGCTCGATCACCACGTCGACGACCTCGCGGTCCCGGGGCGGGAAGCGCTTGAGCACGTGGTCGCGGGCCGGCTGTCGTCCGGGCGGCCGCCCGATGCCGATCCGCACACGACCGTAGTCGCGGGTGCCCAGTGCCCGATCGATGTCCTTGAGCCCGTTGTGGCCCCCGTGCCCCCCACCCTGCTTGACCCGCATGCGCCCGACCGGCAGGTCGAGCTCGTCGTGGACCACGACCACGTCGGCCGGGTCCACGTCGTACCAACGGGTCGCGGCCTGGACGGGGCCACCAGAGGCGTTCATGAAGGTCGACGGCACGACCAGGGCCAGGCGCGGTCCCGCCGACAGCGTGACCTCGACGGTCTCCGCCCCGATCCGCTTGTTGCGGTCCAGGTCACGGTGGTGCCGTCGGGCCAGCAGCCGGACGGTGTCGGCCCCGACGTTGTGCCGGGTGCCGCCGTAGTCGGACTCGGGGTTGCCCAGGCCGACGACCAGCACACGCCGGTCGTCGGTGGGGTCCCGGTCGGACGCCGGGGTCACTCGTCGGCGTCGCCGTCGCCCTCGGCGTCCGCACCACCCTCGGCCTCGTCCCCGCCCTCGGCGGGCTCGTCGCCCTCGGCGACCAGCTCGGGCTCGGCCTGGTCCTCCTCGATCCCGGCGCCCTCGGCGAGCTCGTCGAGCTCCTCCTCGGACATCGGGGCGGTGATCGTCACGATCGTGACGTCGTCCTCGAGTTCGAACTCGGCACCCTCGGGCAGCTGGTCGGCCAGGTCGGACATGCGGCGGACGTCGCCGATCTCGGTGCCGGCCAGGTCCAGGACGAACTCCTGCGGCACCTCGAGCGGGCGGACCCGCAGCGGCACCGTGTAGAGCACCAGGTTGATGATCCCGCCGTTCTGGCGCGGGTCCTCCTCGTTGGCGAGGTGGACGGGGATCTCGGCCGTGATCTGCTGGTCGCGGCTGACCGCCTGGAAGTCGACGTGCATGACGTCGCCGCGGACGGCGTGGCGCTGCAGGTCCTTGACGATGCTGAGGTGGGTCTCGCCCTCGACCTCCAGGCGGATCAGGACGTTGCGCCCGGCGTCGGTGTGGAGGGCGTGGTACAGCTGCAGCGCGTCGACGTCCAGGGCCGTGGGCTCGACGCCGTGGCCGTAGACGATGCCGGGCACGCGCCCGGTCTTGCGCAGGCGGCCGGAGGCGCCCTTGCCGTGCTTGGTGCGGGTGCTGGCGGTCAGTTCGATCTGCTTGGAAGCCATGGTGGCGTCGCTCCTGGGGTGAAGTTCCCCGTCATGGGTCGGTCACCACGCGCCACCGGACGGACCGGCGGGGATGCGGCGGCGAGATGTCACGCGGGGTTGCGTGCCGGGGGCGAGCGGCGGTCGATCGTTCGACCGGTGACTCGCGTGGGATCGGACGGGCACGCGTCGAGCCCGCGACAGGCGGGCCGTCCGGGAAAGGGTACCGGAGGGCCACCCGTCTGGCCTTCAGCGTCTGGGGCGGGCGGTGGTCGGGGCCTGCCAGCCGAAGGGCGGGTCGAGGCGGTGGCGGCGCAGCAGGTCGAGGTCGCCGAGCACCGCCGCGACCGGACCGTCGGCGTGGACCCGGCCGTCGTCGACCACGACGGCGCGGTCGCAGGTCCGCGCCACGAACGGCAGGTCGTGGGTCACGACCAGCTGGGTCACCGGCAGGTCGTCGAGGACGTCGGCCAGCTCGTGGACGCTGGCGGGGTCCAGGCCGGCGGTCGGCTCGTCGAGCACCAGCACGTCGGGCCGCATCGCCAGCACCGTGGCGATGGCCACCCGGCGTCGCTCCCCACCCGACAGGTGGTGGGGCGGACGATCGGCGACCCCGTCCATCCCGACGGCGTGCAGTGCCTCGGCGACCCGGTGGTCCAGTTCCGCGCCCGCCAGGCCGAGGTTGGCCGGCCCGAAGGCGACGTCGTCGCGGACCGTCCCCAGGAACAGCTGGTCGTCCGGGTCCTGGAACACCAGCCCGACCTTCTGGCGGACCTCGGCCAGGTGATCGCCGACGACCAGGCCATCGATCTCGACCCGCCCGGACTGGACCGGGTGCAGACCGTTGCAGTGCATCGCGAGCGTGGTCTTGCCCGCACCGTTGGGGCCGAGCAGCGCGACCCGCTCACCGGCCGCCACGTCGAGGTCGACACCGTCGAGGGCCGGCGTGCCGTCGGGGTGGACGAACGACAGGTCCCGGATCCGGATCGCCGGAGTCGTCGGGCTCGCGCTCACGCTGCCACCACCAGGGCCACCACGACCACGGCCACCGCGGCGGCCGCCCACGCGCCCGCCAGCGCCCACATGCCGGGGGTCGCCGCATCGTCGTGGAGCCGCGGCATCGTCCCGGTGAACCCCCGCGACTGCATGGCGAGGTGGACCCGCTCCCCGCGTTCGTAGGACCGCACGAACAGGGCCCCCGACGCGGTCGCCAGTGGCCGGACCTGCCACAACCAGCGCGGATCGTGGCCCCGCGCGGTCATCGCCGCCCGCATCCGACCGAACTCGGCCGCGACGACCTCGAGGTAGCGCAGCATGAACGACGCGATCGCGGTGATGGTCGGCGGGACCCGCAGGCGGTCCAGCCCACCGAGGAGGCGAGGCAGCTCGGTGGTGCCGGCCAGCACGATCGACGCCGTCACCCCCAGCACGGAGCGGACGGCGATGGCGAGCCCGGTCCGGGCGCCGACGCTGGACCAGGTCACCGGCCCCCAGGCCATGTCGTGGCCGCTGGAGACGAACGGCACCAGCAGGCCGAAGACGACGAACGGGACCACGACCAGGACACGGGTCGCGACGAACGCTGGCGGCAGGCGGGAGGCCACCAACGCGACGCCCATCAGGACCGCCAAACCGACGAAGGCCCACGGCGCGGTCGGCGGTGCCACCGCGACGGCGACGGCGAACACGACCGTCGCCACGATCTTGACGTGCGGGGCGAGGTGGTGGACCACCGAGTGGCCGTGGACGTGGAGGGGATGGCTGTGCCGTACGCCCACGTCAGCTGAACCGGCGACGGCCGGCCAGGGCGACGCCCGAGGCCACGGCCAGGGTCACGGCGACGCCCGTGAACCCGGCGAGGGCCAGGCTGACCCGCTCGTCCGCGACGCCCGCGGTCGCGTAGTCGGCGAACAGCGACGATCCGAGCGCATGGTCCTGCGCCTGGGTCGCG
Source organism: Salsipaludibacter albus (assembly GCF_019798055.1). Lineage (GTDB taxonomy): Bacteria > Actinomycetota > Nitriliruptoria > Nitriliruptorales > Nitriliruptoraceae > Salsipaludibacter > Salsipaludibacter albus. The sequence goes on from NZ_JAHOPH010000006.1 coordinate 89,726, forward strand.
AACCCCTGCTCCTGTGCGACCGTCTCCAACCCGTCGGGGTCGGAGCCGGCGAACTGGCTGACCCCGCCGGCGACCAGCAGGGTGACCACGGCTGCGCCGACCACGAACCGGCCGATCGAGGCACGGCTGGAGTCCTGCACCTCCATGCCGTCGGCACCGGTCACCAGGTCAGGACGTGACGCCAGGACGGCGGCCACTACCAGGCCGGTGATGACACCCTCGCCGATGCCGATCAGGCCGTGGACGCCCACCATCGCCGTGAACACGCGGTCGAAGGGCACCGGGGCCGATGCCCCGAACAGCCACTCCAGCGAGAAGGCCATGGCGGACAGCACCACCGACGCGAAGCCGGCGATCCCCGCCGCGGTCGAGATGCCGACCCGGGTCGCGGGCAGGAACCTGCGGGCGAGTCGGAACACGGCCCACCCACCGAAGGCGGTCACCAGCGCCATGTTCAGCACGTTGTAGCCCAGCGCGGTCAGTCCCCCGTCGGCGAACAGCAGCGCCTGGACCACCACGACCACGCTCACGACCAGGGCCCCGAGCCATGGACCGAGCAGCACGGCGGCCAGCGCCCCACCGAGCAGGTGGCCGGTGGTGCCGGCCGCGATCGGGAAGTTGAACATCTGCCCGGCGAACACGAAGGCACCGGTCAGCCCGGCCAGCGGGATCGCGCGATCGGCCAACGCGTCCCGGGTCCGCCGCAGCGCCACGCCAATGCCGGTCACCGACACCACCCCGGTCGCCACGGCCGTGCCGGCCGTCAGGAACCCGTCCGGTGCGTGCATGTCGGTCCTCCACCCCGCCTGGCCATGGGAGTTGCTTGTTGCGAATCATTCGCAACAAGCCTACCGACGGTCCCCGACCGACGACAGGGCCGGAGGCGGCGGTCAGCCGGGTCGGCGCCTCGACGACCGGGGCGGCTCGTCAAGGCCGGCCGGGGTCGGCTGGTCGGGATGGGGGCGGTCCCCGAGCCGCGCCTGTTCCCGCCACAGCGCGACCTCCAGGTCGGCGCGCAGGTCGGCGTGGTCCGGGTCGTCGGCCAGGTTGTGCAGCTCTTCCGGGTCGTCCTGCAGGTCGTAGAGCTCCCACTCCGCCGGGTGGGTCGCGTCGCCGGTGCCGGGCAGCCCGAGGCCGTCGTTGTAGTAGTGCACGAGCTTGTGGCGTCGGGTCCGCCAGCCGTAGTGGGCCGGTCCGTGGTGGTGGCCGTCGTCGTGCTCCCAGTAGCGGTGGTAGACGCCGCCGGCGGGAGGTTCGCCGGGTCCGTCGACGAGGTCGCCCCAGAAGCTGCGCCCCTGCATCCGGGGGTGTGGTGGCACGCCCGCCGCCTCGCACAGGGTCCGGGCCCAGTCGACGTTGGTCACCAGCCCGTCGTGGACCCGGCCGGCGTCCAGCAGGCTCGGGCAGCTCAGCACCAGGGGCATCCGGATCGACTCCTCGAACATCAACCGCTTGTCGAACCAGCCGTGGTCACCGAGGAAGAAGCCCTGGTCGGACGAGTACGCCAGCAGCGTGTCGTCGAACTCGCCCCGTTCGCGCAGCCAGTCGATGACCCGGCCGACGTTGTCGTCGATCGCGTCGACGCAGGCCAGGTAGTCCTGCATGAAGCGCTGGTACTTCCAGACGGCCTCGGCGTCCGGCGACAGGCCCGCCGGTGGATCCTCCCCGAGGTCCTCGCGGGTGAGGTGATCGGCGATGCGCATGGTGGTCCGGCGCACCGAGGCGGAGCGGCCAGCGAGGTCGTCGTCGAACGTCGCGGGCACGGGGACCGGCTCTCGACGCCGGGCGCGATCCTCCTCCTTCGGGACCCACGGTCGGTGCGGCGCCTTGTGCCACACCAGCACGCACCACGGCCGGTCGTCCGGCAGGCCCTCGACCCACTCCATCGCCAGGTCGGTGATGACGTCGGTCGCGTAGCCCGGCACGACCCGGCGTCCGCTGGCCGACAGGAACGTCGGGTCGACGTACTCGCCCTGGTCCTCGAGGACCTCCCAGTGGTCGAAGTGCTGCGGATCGTGCGCGCCGCCGTGGCCGAGGTGCCACTTGCCGATGATCGCGACCCGGTAGCCGGCGTCGCGGAGCCGGTCGGTGAACATCGGCTGGGTCGCGTCGATCGGGGTCGACAGCGTCCGGACCCCGTTCACGTGGCTGTGGGTCCCGGTCAGGATGCTGGCGCGGCTGGGTGCACACAGCGAGTTCGTCACGAAGCAGTTGTCGACGCGCCACCCGTTCGCCGCGACCTCGTCGATGCGGGGCGTGGTGGTGACCACCGAGCCGTAGCACGAGATCGCGTGCGCAGCGTGGTCGTCGGCCAGCATCAGCACCATGTTCGGCCGGACGGGCTCGCCGCGCTCGGCAGCGGTCCGTGGGGCAGGCGGCACGAGGTCCTCCTGGGTTCGCGGGGGCGCCCGTCGACGGTAGGAGCGGCCAGCGGCACGAGCCGGCCGGCCGGACACCTGCCGGAGTCTCCGGGCCGCGCGGCCCGGCCTAGCATCGGCAGGTCTGCCCCACCGGACACGGACGAGGAGGGATGGAGGCATGGACCGCCGTTCCGTCCTGCTCCGGATCCTCGTCCCGGTGCTGGTGGCCGCCGTCGCCGCCGGGGTCATGCTGGCGGCCCTCGCCGGCCGCGACGACCGACCACCCGCGGACCAGCCGGTGGTGACGCCGTCGACACCCGCCAGCCCCACGGCACCGTCGTCGGACGCGTGGTTCCCGCTGGCCGACTGCCTCCCACCGCGCGGCAACGTCGACCGAACGGACCTGGTCGTGGCGGTCCCGGGCAGCGCGACCGGCCCGGCCGAGGTCCGGGTGGACGCCCTCCGGGAGCCGGGCCCTCCGGTCACCACGACGATCGCCGCCGGAGGCGTCGCGACCCTGCCGGTCACGCCACCGACCGCCGCCGTCCAGGTGGCGACGGTCGACACGGACGTCGACCCCGTGGTCCACCAGGTCAGCAGGTTCCCCCGTGGCCCGGCAGGCACGGTGGCCGGGCCCTGTCCGACGACGCTGGTCGACGACGTGGTCTTCCCGGGTATGACCACGGCGGACGGCACCCAGGCGACCATCACCCTAGCCAACCCCTCCGACCGGGAGATCGTGGCATCGATCGAGCTGCTGACACCCGACGGTCCGGAACTGCCCGGCTACAGCCAGGTGGTGCCGCTCGCGCCTGGCGCGGCCACCGTGTTCTTCGTCACCGACATCGCCCCCGACCTGGCCGACCTGGGCGTGCGCGTCCGGGTCGCCGACGGCGCCTTCGCGGCGGCCGCCATGGCGGCACGGCCCGGTGGCGACGAGGTCACGGGGCGGACCTGGGTGCCGGCGCCGGACGGCCCGTCGCCGGCGTGGGTGGTGCCGTGGGTGGTCACGGCCGGCGACCCGGCGGCCGGGCTGGCCGACGCCGGACAGGAAGTGGCGGGGCCGGTCGAAGGCTGGCTGTGGATCGCCAACCCGGGCGACACCGCGGCCACGGTCGACGTCGACCTGGTGACGTCGGACGGGCTCCGCCCGCTCGCCGCGCCGGTGGGGCCGGTCGCCCCCGGATCGGTGGTCCGGGTCGACGTCGGCCCCGAGGTCGACGGGATCACCGGCGACGTCGGGGCGAGGGTCACCGCCGACCCCGGGGTCGTGGTCGGCAGTGGTGGGGAGGTCCGGTCCGGCGCCGACCGCGGGGGCATCGTCGCCGGTGCGGGTGTGCCCGAGCCCGGGTCGTCGTGGGTGGTGTCCGGTCCGGCGGGACCGGATCGTCGCCAGCTGCTCACCGTCGCGAACCCGGACGACACCGCGGCGACGGTCGACGTCACGATGGTCACCGACGTCGACGGGCCGGTGTCGTCGGGGACGACCGTCCCGGCCGGCTCGACGGCCACGGTGGAACTCCCCCCGACGGGGGACGCCACCACCGTGACCGTGTTCGTCGAGGCGCCGGACGGCGCCGTCACCACCCAGCTGCGCTCGGCCCTGACCGGGTCGGGCCCGATGGACGTCGTCGCCGTCCAGGCCGCACCCGCCGCCGAGTGACGTCGGGCGGGGATCCGGGCCCGTCCGGATCGCCGAGGGATGGACGCTCGCCCTCGCGCGGGGGTTCAGTCGTCGCCCGGACCCAGCACGGTGTCGACCAGGCGCGCGACGTCGGCAGTGGCGAGCGGCGTGGCAGTCATCAGCCGTCGGTAGACCACCGCGCCGGCCAGCGCGAGCGCGGCCAGGGTCGGGTCCACGTCCCGGAAGGTGCCCGCCTCCACCCCGGCGGCCACCAGCTGGACCAGCGCCTCGCGTCGATCGTCGTTGTCGGCATGGAACGACTCGGCGACCGCCTCGTCACGCTCGGCCGCCTCCACGAGGGCCGGCACGACCGCCGACTGGGCCGGGTCGGCCATGGCCTCGGCGAGATGCGTCACCAGGTCGACGACCAGCGCACGCTCACCCCGGCCGTCCCGCGTCGTTCCCGGACCGGAACGATGGTGACGCAGGGTGTCGGCGACCAGGTCCTGTCGGTCGGTCCAGTGCCGGTAGATCGTGCTCTTGGCGACGCCGGAGTGTTCGGCCACGGCCTCGACCGTCAGGCCGGCCACGCCGTCCGCGGCCAGCAGTTCCAGCACGGTCGCCCGAACGCGCTCGCGGGTCCGTGCCACTCGCGGATCCTCGTCGTCGACCACGGTCCAGCCTCGTTGGTTGCGAATCGTGCCTCGTCTTTCGTACGGTAGCGTTCTCCAACGAAACGGTTACGTTCTGAAAAGGAACCGACCCGAGGAGACCTCATGGACACCGTGTCCGTCCGGATGATCGTCGACGACGTCGCCGCCGCCATCGCGTTCTGGGAACGCCACGCCGGCCTGTCGGTCGAGATGCACCCTGCGCCGGGATTCGCCATGCTGTCCCGCGGCAGCCTGCGACTCCTCCTCAACCGGCCGGGTGCCGGTGGTGCCGGCGCCGAGGCACGGGACGGGACTGCGCCCAGCCCCGGCGGGTGGACCCGGGTGCAGGTGCCCACCACCGACCTCGACGCCGCCGTGACCCGGCTCCGCGCCGACGGGGTGACCTTCCGCACCGACGTGGTCGAGGGCACCGGCGGCCGACAGGTCGTGGTCGACGACCCCGCCGGCAACGCCGTGGAGTTCTTCGAGCCGGCCGACGAGCAGCCGAACTGACCGGTCACATGTTCTCGCCGGCGAAGAGCTCGGACACGGAGGCGTCCTCGAACACGGCCCGCAGGGCCGACGCGACGATCGGGGCGATCGACAGGACGACCAGTTGGTGGGGGCGACGCTGCTCGGGGATCGGGATCGTGTTGGTGACGACCACGGCCTCGATGTCGGCCTCGTCCAGGCGCTCCTTGGCCGGACCGGACAGGACCGGGTGGGTGGCCAGGGCGAACACCCGGCGGGCGCCACGCTCCTTGAGCATGGTCGCGGCGCCGCAGATCGTCCCCGCCGTGTCGATCATGTCGTCGACGATGACGCAGTCCATGCCATCGACCTCACCGATGACCTCGCGGGTCTCCGACACGTTGGACTGGGTCGGGTCCCGGTGCTTCTGCATGATCGCCATCGAGCAGCCCAGGTGCGACGCGAACTTCTCGGTCAGGCGGACCCGACCGGCGTCCGGCGACACGATGACCCGGTGCACCGGGTCGGTGTTGCGGGCGATCCAGCCCTCCAGCAGCGGCATGGCGGTGAGGTGGTCGAAGGGGTCGTCGAGGAAGCCCTGGATCTGGCCGGTGTGGAGGTCGACCGACATCAGGCGGTCCACACCGGCACTGCGGAACATGTCGGCCATCAGCCGGGCCGCGATCGCCTCGCGGGCGAGCGTCTTCTTGTCCGAGCGCGAGTAGCCGAAGAACGGCATGACCGCGACGATCCGCTTGGCCGACGCCCGCTTGAGGGCGTCGATCATGATCAACTGCTCCATGATGAAGTCGTTGATCGACGGGCCGTCCGGGACCGTCAGGTGGGACTGCAGCACGAAGGCGTCGGCGCCGCGGACCGATTCCTCGTAGCGGGCGTACAGCTCGCCGTTGGCGAAGGTCTCCAACCGGACCTTCCCGATCCGCATGCCGAGGTGGTCGGCGACCTCGCGGGCCAGCTCCGGGTTCGACGACCCGGAGAAGATCATCATCCGCTTCCTGGTGACGACTTCCATCGTGATCCTGGGTGCGGGGGACGATCTTCAGGGTCGGCCCTGGTGCGGGCTCGGTGCCGCAGGGTAGAGCCTCGCACCACCGGTGGCCGGCCGGGTTCCTGGAGGGTGTGCCGATGCCGTGCGCACAGGCACGACAGCGGCACGCGATGCGGGTTTCAGTCGGCGTCGTGCTCGGCCCGGCGCTGGTCGGCCCAGCCCTCCTTGACGGTCTGGCGGGCCCGGGCGATCGCCAGTGCACCGGGTGGCACGTCCTCGGTGACGGTCGACCCCGCCGCGACGAACGCGCCGGTGCCGACCGTGACGGGCGCCACCAGCATCGTGTCGCAGCCGACGAACGCCCCGTCCTCGACCGTCGTGTGGTGCTTGTCGAAGCCGTCGTAGTTGACGGTCACCGCACCGCACGAGAAGTTGACGTCCTCGCCCAGCGTGGCGTCGCCGACGTAGGACAGGTGCGGGACCTTGCTGCGTGCACCGATGGTCGCGTTCTTGGTCTCGGCGAAGGCACCCACCTTCCCGTGGGGGCCCAGTTCCGTGCCGGGACGCAGGTGCGCGAACGGGCCGACCTGGGCGTCCGGACCGATCGCGACGGTGTCGCAGACCGATTGGCGCACCCGGGCGCCCGCAGCGACCTCGGTGTCGTGCAGCTCGGTGTGCGGGCCGACGACCGCCCCGGCCGCGACGTGGGTCGCACCGGTCAGGAGGCACCCGGGCAGGATCGTCGCGTCGGGCTCGACGTCCACTGTCACGTCGATCCAGGTGGCCTCGGGGTCCATGACCGTCACGCCCGACGCCATCATCTCGTCGAGGTGGCGCCGACGCAGGGCCTGGCCGGCGCGGGCCAGCTGGGCACGGTCGTTCACGCCGGTCAGCTCCACGGCGGGTGCGGTCACGACGCGGACCTCGCGACGCTCGGCGACCAGCAGGCCGACGAGGTCGGTGACGTAGCGCTCGCCCTGCTCGTTGTCGGTGCCGATGGCGGCGACCCGGTCGGCCAGGCCGTCGTGGTCGAACACGTACATCCCGCCGTTGACCGACCGGATCGCACGCTCCTCCTCGGTGCAGTCCCGCTCCTCGACGACGCCCAGCACCGCGCCGTCGGCGTCTCGGACGATCCGGCCGTAGCCGGTCGGGTCGTCGAGCTCGGTCGACAGGATCGCCGAGGTCCCGACCGGCTGGTCGGCGAGGCGAGCGAGGGTGGCGGCGGTCAGCAGGGGCGCGTCGCCGTTGACGACCAGGACCTTGTCGGCCGCGTCGATCGCCGACAGGCCCACCTCGACGGCGTGGCCGGTGCCGTGCTGGGGCTGCTGGACGACCGTCACCACGTTGTCGAGCCCGCTGTCGCGGGCGTGGGCCGCGACGTCGTCGGCCTGGTGCCCGACGACCACGACGATCCGTCCGAGCCCGAGCGGCGCCAGCACGCCCAGCACGTGGTGGAGGAGGCTGCGACCTGCCACGGGGTGCAGGACCTTGGCCGTGTCGGACCGCAGCCGAGTGCCCTTGCCGGCCGCCATGACGATGGCGGCGACGTGGCCCCGGGGCGGGCCGTCCGCAGACGGGTCGCCGGTCGGCTCGGGGGGCTGGTCGGGGGGCAGGTCGGCAGACATCGGGGACTCCTGGTCGGTCTGGCCCGACGGTAGCCAGCGACCCGGTCCGGGCGACCATGCGCGCACGGCCACCCGGCGGGGCCACCGGGGGCCCCGCCGGGCAGGCGCCCCGTCCCTCAGGCGGCCCGTGCGGCGGAGCGGGCCGATTCCTCACCGACCACCAGGACCGGGCAGTGGGCGTGGCCCACGACGCCGTGGCTGGTGGAACCGAGGACCAGCCCCGCGAAGCCACCGCGGCCGCGGGACCCGACCACCAGCAGGTCCGCGCCCTGCGACAGGTCGACCAGGACGCGTGCGGGCGAGCCCTCGACGACCAGCGGCTCGATCACCACGTCCTCCGGGAACGAGGCCAGCACCTCGTCGAGCCGCGCCGCGGCAGCGTCCTCCACCTCGGTGCGGGTCGGGAGCTGGCTCACGCCGTACTCGAGCCCACCCCAGTAGATGGGCGGCGACCAGGCGTGCACCGCCTCGACCATGGCGTCGCGCAGGCGGGCCTCCTCCAGCGCCCGGGCCAGCGCGGCCCGCGACTGGTCCGAGCCGTCGACTCCGACGACGATGCGTGCAGTCATGACGTCCCTCCTCCGGTGGGGATGACTCCATCGTGTCGAGGCAGGAGCACGGCGACGAGGGCCGCCCGGCCCGAGGCGACGGACCGAACGGCCCGGCCGGGAGGACAGGTGTCAGCCGACGGGGCCAGCGCCGGGCCGAGGGCCGAGCGAGGTCCCGGCCCGCGCCGCCACGCTGGGCGGTGCCACCGATGCGTCGTCCATCGCTGGCTCGGACAGGCCGCGACGCTGCAGGTCCGCACCCGACAGCAGCGGCCAGCCCCGGCGCAGGACGTGGTCGAGCCAGAAGCCACAGGCCTGCGAGGTCAGGACGGCGGTGAGCACCAGCGTCGTGAAGAACGGGGCGTTGATGATGCCGGCGTCGAGGGCGACGCTGGCCAGCACGATGCCCGGTCCGCCTCGGGCGTTGCAGGTCACGCCGAGGTTCACCAGGTCGAGGCCACGGAACCCCGCCAGCCGGGCCGAGCCGCCGATCGAGAGGATCACGACCGTCGACGTCCCGACCAGGAACAGCACCAGGACGAGCGGGTCGAAGGCCGACTGCAGGTCGATCCGCAGGCCGACCAACGCGAAGTAGATCGGGATGAACACGGCCGTGGAGACGTGCTCGACGGAGTCCAGTGCCTCTCGGTACCGCTGGCGCTCGTCCCCGGCGAAGCCCCCGACGATCCCGAACCCGGCGAGGAAGGCGCCGAAGACCATGGTCACGTCGAGCACGGCCGCGACCGCGACGTAGCCGAACAGGACCGCGACCACCCACGACACCGGCGAGCGGCGGGCGATCACGTTGCCCGGCAGCCGGGCCAGTCGGCGCAGCAGCGTGGGCGCGACGAACAGCCCGACCAGCGTGTAGGCGAGGTTCACGCCGACGTGGGTGGTGATCGTGCCGGCCAGTGCGCCCTCCCCGGCTGCCACCGTCGCGGTCGCGAGTGCGGAGGCGATCGAGAGCACGCCCCACAGCATGATGTCCTCGAACACGGCGGCGCCGAGGATCAGGCTCGCGAACCGGGTGTGGAGGATCCCGAGGTCGTGGAAGATCTTGGTGATCACCGGGATCGAGGTCACCGCCGTGGCGATGGCGAACACCAGCACGACGGCCCCACGACTTCCGGCCTCGCCGACGAAGCCGTCGATCGGCAGCCAGGGACTGGCACCGAGGGCGAGGAGGAACGGCAGCGGCGTCCCGAGCCCGAGGATCCACGCGGTGGGGGCGCGGTTCTCGCGGCTGAGGACGTGACGGACCGAGAAGCCGGACACGAACATCAGCAGGAGCAGGCCGAGGTGGTACATGAACGCCAGCACGGTGCTGGTCGGGTCCCCGCCGCCGGACCCGAAGATCGCCTCGGCCGCCTCGGGTGCGAGGTGGCCGAACAGCGTGGGCCCGAGGACGATCCCGGCCACGATCTCGCCCACGACCTTGGGCTGGCGGAAGCGGCGGAAGAGGTGGCCGAACCCGATCGACCCGAGCAACAGCAGCACCAGGGCAAGTGCGACCGACCCCAACTCCCCGTCCGACACCTGCGCCCTCCCCCACGCGATCCCAACCTGACCACGTCCTCCTCGGACGCTACGGACGACGCGCGACGTGCAGGAGGTACAGATGTCCCGAGTCCTTCGGCCCCGCGGTCGGTGTCAGGCCGTGGGCGACCAGCGCGGATCACGACCTGCCAGGGCGAGCACGCGTTCCAGCGGGGACGCGTCGTCGTCCACCTCGACGACCGGCCCGAACAGCCCCTCGCGGGCGTCGGCCATCTCCGGTGCGGCCGTGGCCTCCACGAAGCCGTGCACGGCGGGCAGCAGGTCCGGGTCGACCGTGAACGGCTGGCCCGTCGCCACCGCGAGGTCCCAGCCGTGGAGGACCACCTCGTCGAGCGCGACGACACCTGCCTCCTCGCCCGACAGGTCCAGGCCACCAGCACGCGTCGTCCCGGTCCACGCCTCGGGCGACTGCCAGGCGGCGGCGAGCGCGTCCAGCCGGGTCGGGATCTCCTCGCGCCAGTCCTCCGGCAGGTTGGCGGCGTCCATGGGCGGCGGCGGACCGTCGTCGCCGGCCGTCCTGTCCGCCGCGCGGGTGAACGCCAGCGCGAGCATCCCCATGTGGTCGAGCAGGGCGCCGACCGGCATCTCTGGGCACGGCGTCGGGGCGTCGAGCTGGTCGTCGTCGACCCCGCGGACGACGGCGGCGAGCTGGTCGGTGGCGGGTCGCAGGTCGAGTGCGGGCATCGGGCGTCTCCGGTCCAGGGAAAGCATCGGTCACCCGGTCAGACGAACGCCACACCCCGAACTCATCGCCGCGTCCACCGCGTCGGATGCCCGGACACACGCCCGGGCAGGTTGCTGGCCGTCAACCTCAGAGACCGAGTTGGTCGACCGCGTAGGTGGCCTGGTCGACGGTGAACTGGCCCCCGTACTCCGAGGACAGCTGGTCGATCAGGCCCTGTCGCGAGAACGAGGAGAAGTCGAGGTACGCCTCGGCCTCACGCACGGCCTGCTCCTTCCAGTCGATGTCGAGTTGGTCGACGGCCCACTCGGCGTCGGCGAGGTCGTACTGACCGCCGTACTCGGACGACAACTGGTCGATCAGACCCTGCCGCGAGAAGCCGGAGAAGTCGATGTAGTCCTGCGCCTCCTCCAGGGCGTTCTGCTGGGCGAGCGTCGCCCCATCGGGGACGGCTGGGGCCTCGGCTGCGGGCTCGGGCTCCTCAGCCGCCTCGACGGTGACCGTCTCCGTGACCGTCTCGGTGACCGTCTCGGCGGGCTCAGGCTCCGCCTCGATGGTCACGGTCTCGGCAGGCTGAGGCTCGGCCTCGACAGTGACGGTCTCGGCAGGTTCCGGCTCTGCGGTCACGGTCTCGATGACCGTGACCGTCTCGACCGGCTCCGGGGACTGCTGCGCGGCAGTCGCAGACACCTCGGCGGGATCCTCGTCGCTGCCACCAGCCATGGCCCCGACAGCACCGACCAACAGCGCAACAGCGATGATGCTGGCGAGCAACCAATAGCGGCGAAGCAAGGACGGCTCGGATGGGCTCGAGTCGGTGGGCCCTGGCGGCTCATGTGGGTTGGTCTGGGCCGTCATCTACACCTCGTCGGCGGTCGTCAGCAATGTTCAGGCAACGGTCGGGAGCTCGCCGTGTCGACCGATCAGTGCATTCCGGGTGGCTGGGGGGCAGGGGATCGAACCCTGAATGCCGGCTCCAAAGGCCGGAGTGTTGCCGATTACACCACCCCCCAGGGAGTCGCCTGGGCGACGCCGGGGTGCGGCAGGATACTGCCACGCCCGAGGGATCCGGCCGACCATCCCGCCGCATCGGTCACGACGACGTGTCGGTCCCCGACGACCCACGCCGACGACCGGACGCCAGCGCGCCTCACTCGCGGTGGATCGACGGACCCCCGGCCGGGGACTTCGCGACCTCGACACGGTCGAAGCGGTCGGCGGCCATCCCGGCCAGCTCGTGGGCATGGGCGGCGTCGGCGGCCAGCGCGACGACGGTCGGCCCCGACCCGGACACGATCGAGCCGAGCGCGCCATCGACCAAGAACTGGTCGACGCCCTCGGCCAGGTCGGGCCGCAGCCGGAACGCCGCCGCCTGCAGGTCGTTGTGCAGGCTCGCCCCCAGCAGCTCGGCATCGCCGGTCCGGACGGCCTGCAGCACCTGGTCGGGGTGCATCTCGAACGCGGTCTCGAGCTCGTCCCACTGGGCGTAGACCTCGGGCGTGGCCAGGGGTTCGGCCGACATCCCGATCACCCAGTGGAACTCGCCACGGCACAGCACCTGCGCGGTCGCCGTCCCCGTCCCGGTCGCCAGCGCGGTCCCACCCGACACGCAGAACGGCACGTCGGCGCCCAGGTCGGCGGCCAGTTCCTGGACCTCGGCACGGTCCAGGCCGGCCTCGAGCACGTCGTTGATCGCCAGCAGGGTCGCGGCTGCATCCGCGGATCCCCCGGCCATGCCGGCTGCCACGGGGATGTCCTTGTCCAGCCGGATCGACAACCGGGGTGTCGCCGGACGTCCCAGTCGCACCGTTGCATCCGGATCGGCGGACACGCCCTGCAGGCCGAGGTGCTCGAGGAACCGGTGCGCCGCGCGGACGCACAGGTTGTCGACGCCGATCGGCACCCCGGCGATCTGGTCGTGGTCGAAGGTCACCGCCACCTCGCGCAGGGAGGGGTGGCGCTGCCGCAGGTCGGGGGACGCGGACACCCGGACGCGGTCACGCAGCCACACGGTCTGCAGGATGGTCACCAGCTCGTGGTAGCCGTCCTGGCGCAGGCCGCGGACCGCCAGGAACAGGTTCACCTTGGCCGGCACGCGGACCGTGGCAACCGTGTCCCGACCCACCGACGCTCCTCGTCTTCGCCCCGGGCAGGGTAGACCCGCAGGCTCGAAGCTCCCGACCAGGCTCCGGTCCACCGGTGGGGTGCCACACCCGACGTCCCGGGCCACGACACCCCTCAGGGCGTCCGGCCTCCACCGGTGGTCCGCAGGCCCTCGGCCAGGGTCACGAAGGCCGCGGGTGGCAAGGCCTCGGCACGCAGGCCCGGGTCGATCGCCGCCACCTCCAGGGCCTGCTCGGCCGTGGGGAAGACCCGACGCAGGTTGTTACGCAGCGTCTTGCGTCGCTGGGCGAAGGCGGCGTCGACGACCGTGCGCAGCCAACGTCGCTCGGCCGGCGTGGGGGCGTCGGGCCGGCGCGTGGCGCGCACCATGACCGAGTCGACGTTGGGCACCGGCCAGAACACCGACCGCGGCACGACCAGGCCGATCTGGACGTCGGCCACCAGGGCAAGCTTGACCGAGACCGCCCCGTAGGCGGAGTCACCCACCCCCGCCACCCAGCGCTCCCCCACCTCGCGCTGCACCATCACCCAGGCGTCACGGACGACCTCGCCGGCGAAGACGTGCAGCACCAGGGGCGTCGCGACGCTGTACGGGAGGTTGGCGACGACCCGGTCGGGTCGGCCCGGAAGCCGGTCGACGTCCACGTCCATGGCGTCGGCGTGCAGCACCGTGACGTCGTCGCGTCCGTCGAGCACCTCGTCGAGTGCCACGACCAGGCCCGCGTCGACCTCGATCGCGGTCACGTGCTCCACGGCATCGGCGAGGGCGACCGTCATCGACCCCAGCCCGGGGCCGATCTCGACCACGCGGTCGTCGGGCTCCAGCTCGGCTGCGGTGACCAGCCGGGTCACCGTGTTCGGGTCGACGAGGAAGTTCTGCCCGTCGGACTTGCGGGGTGCCAGGCCATGGCGGTCCAGCAACCCGCGAACGTCGGTCGGGGTCAGTGTCACCGCAGGCCGAGGACCGACGAGCAGTGCGGCCACGGCGACCAGCCGGCGGCGTCCTGCAGGCGGGACGCGGCCTCGATCTGCTGGGCCTTGGACGCCTGCCAGGCGTACTCGGGGTAGGACGACTTCTTCCACGAGCGCCACGTGTCGGGGTGGAACTGCAGACCGCCGTCGTACAGCCCGGTGTTGAGGTCCCACCGCCCGTTGGACTCGCACCCGGCGAGGCGGTCCCACACGGATTCGTTGGGGATCGCCGGTTCGGGGTCGGGCTCCGGTTCGGGCTCAGGCTCAGGCTCGGGCGCGGGATCCGACTCGTCCTGGTCGTCGGGCTCGGGGTCGGACTCCGGTGCCGACTCCGGCTCGGGCGCCGGCTCCGGTTCGGGCTCCGGCTCGGGCGGGGGGCGGACGGCCGTGCCGACCTCCACGACCCGATCGACCGGCTCGCGCACGACCTCGGTCGACACCACCTCGCGCGAGACCTCCTCGCCGTCGACGAACCGGATCTCCCAGGTGTCCTCACGAAGGCCGTCGACACCCTCGGTGACCTCGACCTCCTCGCCCTCGAAGCGGTCGTCGGTCTCGACCCGCTGGGTCTCGTGCTCGAGGGTCACCTCCTCGACCTCGCTCGTGGTCGAGCGACGGGTCACGGTGATGGCCAGCCCGTCCTCGGTGGTGACGTCGAGCGCGGGACGCACCTGGTCGTCGTCGTCGACGTCGACCCCGGCCGCGGCCAGCGCGCCCCGGACGTTGCCCGGCATCACGTCGACGGCCATCTGCTGGTCGTCGACCGCGATGGTCACCCGGTGCGGGTGGGTGACGGTGACGACCATGCCGTCCGACGCCTCCGACGAGCGGGGCCGGGACACGACCGCCTGGCGCACGTCGCCCACGCCGGCGGCGACCAGGACCTCGTCGAGGTTGCTGGCCACCGCGAGCACCTGCGTGGGGTGTCCGTCGACGATGACGGTGAACTCCTGGGCACGCTCGACGGTCACCTGCAGGCCGTCCGTGACGGCCGCGTCGACATCGGGCGTGACCACGTCGGCCGGGCCCAGCGCCACGTCGGCCCGGTCGAGGGCGGCACCGACGGTCCCGCCGACCACCTGCACGGACTGGACGTCGCCGTCGACGGCCACCTCCACACGGTCCAGGGACCACGCCAGCGGAACGACCAGGACCGCGACCATCGCCAGTCCGAGGAGGCGCACCGGCAGGCGACCGACGACGTCGGGGGACTCGTCCATGCCGACCGGGGGGTCGGTCACGTCCGACTCGTCGCCGACGGTGGTGGGGTCGACCGCCAGCGTCGAGTCGCTGGTCGGTCGGGGCCGGGTCCGGGTGGCATCCATCAGCTGGCCTCGGCGCGAGTGGCCGCCGACGGCAGCGCGAACGCCCGGCGGGCGTTGTCGGCGACCGTCGCCGCGCAGTCCTCGAGCGGGAGGTCCCTGACCGTCGCGAGCTGCTCGCACACGAGTGGCACGAACGACGGGTCGTTGGCACTCCCCCGGTGGGGATGCGGGGTCAGGAAGGGCGAGTCGGTCTCGGTGAGCAGGAGGTCGTCCGGGACCCGGGCCGCGGCGTCACGCAACGGCTGGGCGTTGGTGAAGGTGACGTTGCCGGCGAAGGACATGAACCAGCCCCGCTCGGCGCAGTGGTCGACCACGTCGGCGTCGCCGGAGAAGCAGTGCATGACCACCCGGTCCGGCGCACCGTGGTCCTCCAGGGTCGCCAGGGTGTCGTCCCACGCGTCCCGGCAGTGGATCACCAGCGTCTTGTCGTGGTCCCGGGCCAGGTCGATGTGACGGCGGAAGGCCGCCTCCTGCTGGGCCGGGGTCGTGTAGTCGCGGTAGTGGTCCAGGCCGGTCTCGCCGATGCCGACCACGACGTCCTCGGACGCCAGCCGGTCGATCACCTCGAGCACCGCGGGCGTCGCCTCCATCGCGTCGTTGGGGTGGATCCCCACGACCGCCCACACGTCCTCGTACTGGGCGGCGGTGCGCACGGCCTGGGTCGACGAGGCCATGTCGGTGCCGATGGTGACCATCGTGGTCACGTCGGCTGCCCGGGCCCGCTCCACCTGCGTGGCCGCGGAGAGACCGTCGTGGTGGTCCAGGTGACAGTGGGTGTCGACGAAGGTCATCGTCGCTTTCGACTCGGGGACGCATGGCGCACACGCGTGGGGGTGAAGGGGAAGGCGACGATCCCGGCCGGGCGTGGACGACGTCCACCGTCATCGCGTCCGACGACGCGACGACCCCCCGGGCAGGATGCTTGTGCGCAGGTTCACGAGGTTACCGAGGTCGGCCGGAGGCCCGACGACGCTCCTTCCCTGTCCGTTCGTCCACGGCCCTGGTGGCACCGGGCGTCATGTCGATCCATCCCGATGCACCAGGTCGTAGAGCTCGCGGGTCGGCATGCCCGCCTCCGCGGCGACCGTCTTGACCGCAGCCCGGGGTGCCAGCCCGGTCTCCTGGGCGGCGGCGACCCGGGCCCGCAGCGTCGCGTCGTCGGGCCGGTCGGTGGGGTCGTCGAGGTCCGGGCGCCCGGCGACGACCAGGGTCAGCTCGCCACGCAGGTCCCCCGCCCGCGCCACCAGCTCGCCCAGTGGCCCGCGGAGGTGCTCCTCGTGGAGCTTGGTCAGCTCGCGGCCCAGGCTCGCAGGACGCTCGTGTCCGCAGGCGGTGGCGAGGTCGTCGAGGTCGGCCGCCGCACGGTGCGGGGACAGGAACACCACCATCGTGCGGGGCTCGTCGGCGAGCGCGGCCAGGCGCTCCTGGCGAGCCGCCCCGCGTCGCGGCAGGAACCCCTCCATGACGAAGCGGTCCATCGGCAGCCCGGACCCGACCAGTGCGGCCAGCGGGGCGGATGGACCCGGGATGGGCTCGACGACGTGACCGGCCGCGATCGTCGCCGCGATCAGCCGATGGCCGGGGTCGGAGACGCCCGGGGTGCCGGCGTCGGACACCAGTGCCACGGTGTCCCCGGCGGCCAGGCGCGCCAACACCGCCGGGACCTGGCCGCGTTCGTTGTGGTCGTGCAGTGACCACTGCGGCGTGTCGGCGTCGAGGTGGGCGAGCAACCGCCCGGTCCGCCGGGTGTCCTCGGCACAGACCAGGTCCGCGGTGCGCAGCGCGTCGGCGGCACGGGGCGCGAGGTCCCGGAGGTTGCCGATCGGCGTGGCGACCACCCGCAGGACTCCGGGCTCCCCGACGGCCGGGCTGCCGGTTCGGTCCGTGGCGGCCGGTTCGGTCATGGTCGTCGTCCGATCGTGGAGGTCGCCCCCGCCGGGCGACGGCGCGCTGGCCGTGGGCAGGGGCCGTCGGTGCGGGACGGGGTCGCAACGACCGTAGACTCCTCGCCCATGAACTGGTTGACCGCCTCTCCCCGACGCCTGCGCATCCTCCTGCCACTGGGGATCGTGCTGCTGGCCGTCGGCACCATGCTGGTCGGCGTGGGGCATCCGGACCGGATCTTCTTCGACGAGGTCTACTACGTCAACGACGCCCGGGACTTCCTCGAGTTCGGGGTCGAGCAGGGCTTCGTCGTCCACCCACCGCTCGGCAAGCTGCTCATCGCCAGTGGCATCCACGTGTTCGGGGACGACCCGTTCGGCTGGCGGGTCGTCGGCGCCGTGCTGGGTGTCGCCTCGGTGTGGCTCGTGTGGCTGATCGCCCGGCGCCTGGGCCTGCGACTGGCGGCCGCGGCACTCGCCGGGATCGCACTGGCGCTCGACGGGGTCTTCGTCGCCCAGGCCCGCACGTCCATGCTGGACATCCACCTGGGCTTCTTCGTGCTCCTCGGGACCTGGGCACTCGTGATGGACCTGACCCGGGTCCGACGAGCCGACGACGCCGTGCTGGCGGCGGACGAGCGCTCCCGCACCCGGGTCCAGGCCCCGCCGGGCAGCTGGGCGGCCGAGCAGGAGGCGGCGGCAGCCGTCGCGGCGGGTGAGCCGACCGACCTGGGCCCGGTGCCCAGCGCCACGCCACGCGGCGAGCTGCAGCTGCCCCGGGTGTCACGCTGGTGGCTGCTGCTCGCGGGCGCCGCGTTCGGTGCGGCGATCGCCGTCAAGTGGTCCGGCGCCCTCGCGATGCTGGCGGCCGGGCTGGTCTGGCTGGGCATGGAACTGGCCCGGCGGCGTCGCGTGACCGGGCGGTTCACCCGACACCTCCCACGGGCGCTCGGGCTGGGCGTGATCGCGCTGGCGGTGGTGCCCGCCGTCGTGTACGCCCTGTCGTGGACACCGTGGTTCGTGGCGTTCGACGACACCTACGAGGCGTCCTCGCACTGCGCACCCAACGGTGACGAGCTCGACTGCGACGGGGTGGTCGGGCGGGGTCGTGCGCTGGTCGACTACCACGAGCGCATGATCGGCTTCCACCTGGACCTGGAGGCCGAGCACGCCTACCGAGCCGCGGCGTGGAACTGGCCGATCCAGCGTCGCCCCGTGGTGTTCTACTACGAGACCTGCAGCCAGGACCGGCTGGACCGGGTCGAGAAGACCAACGACGACGGCGAGGTCGAGGTGCCCGAGCCGTGCCGGGTCGCGCCCGGCCAGGCCGCCGAGATCTTCGACCTCGGAAACGTCGCGACGTGGTGGCTGCTGCTGGCCGGACTGCCGATCCTGGGCCTGCTGTTGCGACGACGCGACCCGGCGGCCTGGGTCGTGGCCGTCTTCTACGCCGTCCAGTTCCTGCCATGGCTGGTGGTGGCCCGCCCGGTCTTCAACTTCTACACCGTCCCGCTCGTGCCGTTCGTCGTGCTGGGGCTGGCGTTGGCCGTCGACCGGATCAGCTCACGCGACGCCTGGCTGTCGGCCATGGCCGCAGGCGCCGTCGCCGCCGGGGCGGTGCTGCTGGGCAGCTACGGGCTCGAACTGCTGGACGTGGGCATCACCGAGGTGGGCCGGTGGTACGCCGTGGGGGTCGGGGCGCTCGTCGGGGGCGCGCTGTCGCCGCAGTTGCCCGGCGTGGCCACGGGTCCGGACCTGGACCGTCCGCGCCGACGCTGGCCGACGCTGTCGGTCGTGGCCCTCGTCGTGGCCGTCGGGCTGTTCTTCCTCCCACTGTGGACGGGCGTGAGCGCTCCCTCGTGGTTCATCAAGTCCCACTGGTGGCTGTCGACCTGGATCTAGCCGTCGACGAACGGTCCTCGGGAACCCACGTGTCCGGACGCGCCCCGTCCGGCCTCACCCGAGATCGCGGCGCAGGGGCTCCCACCAGTCGCGGTTGGACCGGTACCACGCGACCGTCTCGGCCAGTCGCTGGTCGAACGGCGCGCTGGGCTCCCAGCCCAGCGCCCGGATCCGCGACGAGTCCACGGCGTAGCGGAAGTCGTGGCCGAGCCGGTCCCGGACGTGGTCGATCGACGACGCGTCGGCGCCCAACTGGTCCAAGATCCGGTGCGTCAGCTCGAGGTTGGACAACTGGGCGTCCGCGCCGATGTTGTAGACCGTCCCGGCCTCCCCCCGCTCCAGGACCAGGGCCAGGGCGGCGCAGTGGTCCCCCACGTGGAGCCAGTCACGTTCGTTGTGCCCGTCCCCGTACAGCGGGACCGGGCGACCCTCGAGCAGGTTCGTCACGAACAGCGGGATGACCTTCTCGGGGAACTGGTACGGACCGAAGTTGTTGCTGCAGCGTGTCACGACGACGTCCAGGCCATGGGTCGCGTGGTAGGACAGCGCGAGCAGGTCGGACCCGGCCTTGGAGGCGGAGTAGGGCGACGACGGGGCAAGTGGCGCGACCTCGCTCGCCGATCCGCGTTCGATCGAGCCGTAGACCTCGTCGGTCGACACGTGGAGGAACCGGTCGACACCCGCCTCGAGGGCGGCCTGCAGGAGGGTGCCCGTTCCCACCACGTTGGTCCGCAGGAACACCCCGGGTCCGCTGATCGACCGGTCGACGTGGCTCTCGGCCGCGAAGTGCACCACCGCGTCGACACCGTCCATCGCGGCCGCCACGACCTCCTCGTCGGCCACGTCACCGTGCACGAAGGTGTGCCGAGGATCGGCGTCGAGCTCGTCGACGGTCGCACGCACGCCGGCGTAGGTCAGGGCGTCGAGGTTGGTGACCACCACGTGGGGGTCGGCGGCCAGGGTCCGGCGGATGAAGTTCGAGCCGATGAACCCGGCCCCACCGGTGACGAGCAGGTGGGCCATGGACGCGCTCCGTGGGGGTCGACGACGGCGGCCCGACCGGTGGTACCGCCAGCGGTCCCGACCGGCTGCGCGCCGGCCCGCGACGGTAGCGCGACCCCCTGCCCCGGCCCGTTCGCCCCGGGGTGGGCCTCGACGGCGGGCTGTAGGGTGTCCAGCCGCGGACCGACGCGGCCGATCGCTTCCCCGGGGTGCCCGTGAACGCGACCATTCCCTTCAACTCGCCGACCCTGGTCGGCGACGAACTGGCGCTGGTCGAGGAGGCCGTCCGGTCCGGCCACTCGGCGATGGACGGCCCGTTCAGCCGTCGGGTCCAGGACCTGCTGGCCGAGGTGCACGACGCGGCCGACGTGATCCTGACGACCTCGTGCACCGACGCGCTCGAACTGTCGGCACTCCTGCTCGAGGTGGAGCCGGGCGACGTCGTCATCGTGCCGTCGTTCACATTCGTGTCGACGGCCGTGGCGTTCGCACGTGCGGGGGCCAGCATCCGCTTCGCCGACGTCCGGCCGGACACCCTCGGGATCGATCCCGCCTCGGTCGCGCGCCTGATGGACGACCGTGTCCGGGCCGTGGTCGCGGTGCACTACGGGGGCATCGCCGCCGACGTCGACGGGCTCGCGGCGGTCCTGGCGGACCACCCCGACGTGACCCTGGTCGAGGACAACGCCCACGGGCTGTTCGGCGAGCGGGCCGGCCGCCCGTTGGGCACGTTCGGCCGCCTGTCGACCCTGTCGTTCCACGAGACCAAGAACTTCGTGTGTGGCGAGGGCGGCGCGCTGGTCCTCAACGATCCCGCGGACGTGGCCCGGGCCCACGTCCTCAAGGACAAGGGCACGAACCGCCGCGCCTTCTTCCGGGGCGAGGTCGACAAGTACACCTGGAAGGACACCGGCTCGTCCTTCGGGCTGTCGGACCTGCTGGCGGCGTTCCTGTGGGGCCAGCTGCAACGACGCGACGAGGTCCTCGCCCAGCGCCGCCGGGTCTTCGACCGCTACCACGACACGCTCGCCCCGGTCGCCGACGACCTCGGCCTGCAGCTGCCGGTCGTCCCGGAAGGCGACGTCCCGGGCTACCACCTGTTCCACGTCCTGCTGCCGGACCCGGCCACGCGCGACGTGGTCCTCGACGGCCTGCGTCGCGACGGGATCCAGGCGACGTTCCACTACGTCCCCCTGCACAGCTCGGACGGTGGGCACCGGTTCGGCGACGGCCACCAGGACTGCCCGGTGACCGACGACGTCAGCGCCCGGCTGCTGCGACTGCCCTTCTTCAACACCCTGGCCGACGACGACATCGACCGGACCTGCGCGCGGCTGGTGGCGCTCGTGACCGACGGGCAGGGGCCGAGATGACCCGACGCATCGGCTTCCTGGGCGAGGCGGCACGGCTGTCCGAGGCACCCTCGGACGGGCTCGCGACCACCACGTTCGCCCGCGAGCTGCAGGCGGCCGGATGGCTGTGGGACGCGCTCGGCCTGGCCGACATGGCCCACGTCCACGAGCTCACGACCGCCGGGGTGCTGGACCCGGCCATCGGGCGACAGCTCCTCGCCGACCTGCTGGCGTTCCACGACGACACGCCCGTCGAGGCCGTGACCCTGGACCCGGCCGTCGGGGACACCTACAACAACCGTGACCGAATGCTCCACGAGCGGTTCGGCGACCGCATGGGCCACGTCCACACCGGCCGCGCACGCCGCGAGGCGACCACGCTGGCCTGGCACCTGGTCACGCGGTCGATGCTGCTGGACAGCATCCGGGCGACCACCGAGCTCCTCGACGCCCTGCTGGACGTGGCCGACGAGCACCGCATCACCGTCCTGCCCGACACCACCTACCTCCAGCACGCCCAGCCGACCTCGCTCGCGCACTGGCTGCTCGGGCATGCCCATCCCGTTGCGCGGGACCTCGACCGCCTCGCCGCCAGCCTCGCCCTGGTGAACCGGTCCCCCGCCGGATCCGGATCGGTCAACGGCTCCCGATTCCCCCTGGACCGTGCCCGGATGGCGGACCTGCTGGGCTTCGACGCACCGATCGTGCACACCCGTGACGCGATGTGGGCCCCCGACCTGGCGCTGTCCACCATGTCGTCGGTCCTCGCGGCGATGACGCCGATCGACCGGCTGGTCGAGGAGCTCCAGCTGTGGGCGACCAGCGAGTACGGCTTCGTCAGCCTGGCCGACCGGCATGCCCGGACCAGCGTCATCATGCCCCAGAAGAAGAACCCCTACTCCCTGGCCATGATCCGCGGCCACGCCCGCGAGGTCGTCGGGGACCTCGTGGCCGTGGCCACCACCAACCTGACGCCGTCCGGACAGCCCGACAACCGCACGGCGTCCTACGACCGCGTGCCCACCGCCCTGCGGTGGCACGCGGGCTCGGCACGACTGCTCGCGGACGTGCTGCGGGGTGCCGACTTCCACGCCGACCGGATGCGGACCGAGGCGCTGACCGGCTTCGCGACCAGCACCGACGTCTGTGACTGGCTGGTCGAGACGACCGACCTCGACAACCGGACCGTGCACCGCACGGTCGGCCGGGCCGTCCGGGCCGCGATCGACGACGGTCGCGACCAGCTCGCCGCCGCCGACCTCCACACCGCCGCGGAGGAGCTGGGCGCCGACCTGCCGGACGTCGACCCCGCCGAGCTGGACCGCCTCGGTGACCCCGAGCACCTCCTGTCCCTGCGGACCCAGCTGGGTGGCGCGGCGACCGTCCCGACGATGCTGGCCGACCTGCGGACGACGGCGCGTCGGGCCACCGTCCCGGACGACCACCCGCTGGCGACCTTCGACGGGCGCTTCCTCGCCACGATCGCCGACGCGGCCGGCGTCGGATGGAGCAGTCCGAACGACGAGCAGGACGCCTGATGGGCCACACGTTCACCCTGCGCCAGCGGGGCGGCAAGCCGCGGGACAGCGGCCGGACCCACCTGCTGGACAAGGGCCTCGGACGCCGCGCGGTCGAGGACCTCGTCGAGGTCGCCGGCGACGTCGTCGACCTGGTCAAGCTGGGCTGGGGCACCTCCCTGGTGGCCGCCGACGTCCGCGAGCGCGTTCACCAGTACCGCGACGCCGACATCGAGGTGTGCCTGGGCGGGACACTGCTCGAGTACGCCTGGCTGCGTGGCGAGCTGGACGCCTACCGCCGCTGGGTGGAGCACCTCGGCATCACGTGTGTCGAGGTGTCGGACGGGTCGCTGGACATCCCCCCGGACGACAAGCTGGCGATGATCCGCGACTTCGCCACCGACTTCACCGTCTACTCCGAGGTCGGGAGCAAGGACGCGGACACGATCGTCTCGCCGTCGCGCTGGGTCGAGGCGGTGCACCGCGAGCTGGAGGCCGGGGCCACCCGGGTCATCCTCGAGGGCCGCGAATCGGGTACCGCGGGCCTGTACCGCCAGTCCGGCGAGCTGCGGATGGGACTGGTCGACGACCTGGTCCACTCGGGCGTTGCGACCGACCGTCTGGTGTTCGAGGCCCCCGGCAAGACCGGACAGGTCTGGCTGCTGCGACACGTGGGGCTGGACGTCAACCTCGCCAACATCCGCCCCGACGACGCCGTCGCGGTCGAGACACTGCGGCTCGGACTGCGCTCCGACACCGTGCTCGACGTGCTGGGCGACGACACGTCCCCGTCGCGCGGACCACGATGAGCCCACGCCTGATGGTCCTCGGTGGCGGACGCCACCAGGTGTCGCTCGTGCGCCGTGCCCGGGCCCGGGGGATCGACGTCGTGCTGGTGGACTACTACGACCACCCGCCCGCACGTGACCTGGTCGACACCCACCTGCGCCTGTCGACCCTGGACGTCGATGCCGTCGTCGACGCCGCGCGGGCCCACCACGTCGACGGCGTGGTCACCACCGGGACCGACCTGCCGGTGGTGACCATGGCGGCCGTCGCCGAGGCGCTCGGCCTCCCCGCGTGGATCGACCGGGCGCACGCGGCCCGGGCGACGACGAAGTCCCTGATGCAGCGGGCCCTGGCGGCCACCGGGGTCCCGATGGCCGACCAGCAGGTCCTGGGCCCGGACGACGAGCCCGGCCACGTGGCCCTCCCGGTGGTCGTCAAGCCGGCCGACTCGCAGGGCCAGCGGGGGGTCACCCGGGTCGACGACCGGATCGACCTCGACGGGGCCATCGCCGATGCCCGGTCCCACTCCCGTGCCGGCACCGTGGTCGTCGAGCGGTTCCTGGACGGTCCCGAGATCACCGCCAACGCGTGGGTCGAGGACGACGGGATCGTCCTGCTGGCCGTCAACGACCGGGTGACCGTCAACCCATCACCCCACCTGGGCATCGCCCACCGGCACGTGCACCCGACCCGCCACGCCAGCCCCGACCTGTTCGCCCGCCTGGACGACCTGCTGGACCGGATCGCCACGGCCTACGGGATGCGGACGGGGCCGCTGTACGTCCAGCTCATCCTCACGTCGCGCGGTCCGGTCGTGGTCGAGGCCGCGGCCCGGGTCGGCGGCGGCCACGAGACGTCGTTGTTCCCCCTGGTGGCGGGATCCGGTGTCGAGGACCGGCTGGTCGACCTCGCCCTCACCGGCTCGTGCGAGCCCTGGGACCACGACATGCGCACCGCCGCCGAGCTGCGGTCCGCCGGCGTGACCTTCGTGCTCGGCTGGCCGGGGACCGTCGCGACCCTCGCCCCCATGGACTTCGTCGAGGGCACCGTCGAGGGTGGCTGGTACGTGGACGTGGGCGACCGGCTGGTCGACCTGACGACCAGCCTGGGACGGATCGGCTGGTTCGTCTCGACGGCCGCGGACCGTGCCGAGCTGGACCGTCGCACGGCCGACCAGTACGCCCGGCTGGAGGTCCGGGCCGCCGACGGCGCGTCGCTGGTCCGCCAGCCCGAGCCGGGCCTGCTGCTCGGCTGATCGCGCACCGCACGCCAGAGGCCCGACGCCGCCCGCCGTCAGGCCCCGGTGATCTCGACGGCGGTCCGACCGGCTCGACGTCCGGACACGAGCGCCTCGGTGACCCCGGCACCCATGAGGCGATTGCGACCGTGCAGGCCACCGGTGACCTCGCCCGCCGCCAGCACCCGATCCACGCTCGTCCGCTGGTCGACGTCGACCACCACGCCACCGAGCTGGTAGTGCAGGAAGGGCATGACCAGCACGTCCCCGCCCAGCGCACCCATCAGCTCGAGCGTGTGGGCTGCCCGGGGGTACTCGGTGCGGATCCGGGCCACCGGCACGTCCGACAGGGTCAGGCGGAAGCCCGGCCCGTGGGGTCCCTCCACCCCGCGGGTGTCGACGTGGTCGAACATCGCCCGGGTGATCGCCAGGCGGTCCGCGGGCAGCGCGACCAGCTCGTCCCCATGGCGATCGAGCAACCGCGGTCCGGACGACGCGAGGGTCTCGGGGACGCAGCGGCCGGGTGG
Organism: Salsipaludibacter albus; assembly: GCF_019798055.1. GTDB lineage: Bacteria > Actinomycetota > Nitriliruptoria > Nitriliruptorales > Nitriliruptoraceae > Salsipaludibacter > Salsipaludibacter albus. The sequence continues at coordinate 114,888 of NZ_JAHOPH010000006.1, forward strand.
ACCGGGCGGACCGTCCACCAGGCCGAAGGGCTGGTACTGCCACCGGTCCTCGTCGACCGTCGCCACGCCGAGCCGGTCGAGGACGCGCTGGAACTCGTGGTTGCGGTTGCGTGGGTTGGTCGTCCTGGTGTCGGTGTCCTCGGCGTGCCCCCAGGAGCCACCGCCGGTCGCCACGACCACCACCTCCGCCGCGAGGTCGGGCCCGGGGTCACACACCACGACGACGTGGTCGCCGGCCGGGCGCAGGTCGGTGACGGCGGTGTGCGTCCGCACGTCCACCGCGTCGAGGCGACGACCGAGCAGCGCCAGCAGCGGCGGGCCCACCGAGTCGCCGATCGTCAGCACCCGGGCCGACGACATGCCGCCGGCGCGGAGTCGCCGCAGGCCACCGTCGGGGAGGCGGTCGAGCTCCAGGCCCCACGACACCAGCTGGTCCGTGACGTCGGCCGCGTCCTGCACGAGCGCGCGGGCCCGGGCCAGGTCCACCGGGACCCGGGCCGACCTGGCGAGGTCGTCGATCATCGCCTCGGCGTCGCCCGGCTCCGGACGGGGGACGTGCAGTCCGCCCTGCGCCATGACCGAGTTGCTCCGTGCCAGCGGCCCGTCGGTGACGAGCACCACCCGTCGGTGCTCGGCCGCGGTCACCGCCGCCATCCGCCCGGCCAGCCCCGCCCCGACCACGACGACCGGGACCCGGACCGGACCGGGGGTCGGGCCGGCGTGTCCACCCGCCGCGGCAGTGCCTCCGACCATGCCTGGCCCCTTACACTCGGCGCGTCGACCCACGACCGGGAGCATGCGTGGTGACCGGACCCAGCGACGACCACGAGGCCCTCGACGGCCGGTGCGACGTCGCCCTCGCGGAGCGTACGGGCCGGGTCGTCCGACCCCCCGCGACGACCCGGGTCGGTCTGGACGGGACCGCGCACGCGACGGCCGTTACGACCTGCGCCGCCCGCCCGTGAGCGGCATCGACCTGTCCGTCGTCGTCCCGACCTACCGCGGCGCGGACGCCCTGCCCAGCCTGGTCGCCGAGCTCGACGCCGCCCGGGCGACCCTCGGGCTCGGCGCGATCGAGTTGCTGCTGGTCAACGACGGCTCGCCAGACGACACCGAGGCCGTCCTGGACCGGCTCGCCGAGCAGCACGACTGGGTCCACGGCATCGACCTGCTGCGCAACCACGGCCAGCCGGTCGCCACCATGTGCGGGCTCGCCCACGCGCGGGGCGCCCTGGTCGCGACGATGGACGACGACCTGCAGCACCCACCCGACCAGCTGCCCCTGCTGGTCGACGAACTGCGTCGTCGTCCCGAGCTGGACGCCGTGGTCGGCTCGTGGACACGAGACGAGGGGCTGTTCCGCGACGCCGGCTCCTGGCTGCACGGGATCGCGGACCGCCTCGCCCACGGCACCCCGAAGGGCTTCCGGCACTCGGCGTTCCGGGTGATCCGGCGGCCGGTCGTCGAGGCGATGGTCGCCCACCAGACCCGCACCCCGGTCGTCGGGCCGCTGCTGACCCAGGTCACGACCCGGATCGACAACGTCGACGTCCGCCACGACGATCGGACCATCGGCACGTCGAACTTCCGGACCGCCCATGGCGTGCGCGCGGTCGTGACCAACTTCATCCAGGGCTCGACGCTGCCGCTGCGGGTGATGAGTGGCTTCGGCCTGGCGACCGCGGCCGTGGCGGTCCTGGCCGGGGTCGTCTTCGCCGCCCGGGCCCTGTGGGGGGCCGACACGCCACCGGGCTGGCTCTCGACGTTCCTCGCGACCGTGTTCTTCGGAGGCGCGATCCTGTTCCAGATCGGGCTGGTCGGCCAGTACATCCACGTGATCGTGCGCGAGGTGCGGGGCGCCCCCCGGTGGACGATCCGCCGGACGACCGACGATCCGCCCCTCGCGACCGACCAACCGCCCCTCGCGCCCGGATCCAGCGAACCGCCACCTCCCGGGGCCGCCGAGGCGCGGCCGGCCGCGACGAGCGACCGAGGATGAGACGGTCAGGGTGACCGGGGTCGCCGCGGCGTGAGTCGTCGTGACCCGAGCAGTACGACCGCCAGCGCCTCCGTCAGCACGAACCAGGTCAGCACGCGCACCAGCGCACTGGACGGCACGGCCAGCCCCAGGGCACCGAGCACCGTGGCCAGCACCCAGGCCCGGGCGAGCCCCGCGGTGTCGTCCTCGGTCGTGTACCGACTGGTCATGACCAGGGTCCCCAGCGCCAGCGTCGCGCCGGCCGAGACGGCCCCGGTGGCCACCGGGGGCAGGGCCGTGTCCGGACCGAACGCCAGGGCCACGATCCAGGGACCGACCAACCCCCCGACCAGCGCCGCCACCCCCGCGAGCAGGACCGTGGCGACGGCGATCCGACCCCGGGTCAGCCCGCGCCGGCGATCGTCGGACCACAGCGCGGTCAGGCGCATGCTCGCCCCCAGCAGGACGAGGTAGGGAGCGCGCGCCAGGGACAGGGTGCCGAACACGGCCGTCACCAGGCGATCGGGGGCACCCAGCAGGGCCATCAGGATGGGCGCGCCGGCCAGGGACACCTGCGACAGGGAGTTGGCCGCGGAGAGCTCGCCGACGTCGCGCAGCGAGACCGCGGGGCCACCGGCCCGGCTGAACCGCAGCAGTCCGGGCCATCCCAGCAGGATCAGTGGTCCCAGGACGAGCGTGCCCAGGAACACCTCCACCGACAGGCCGGACAGCACGACCACGCCGGCGCCGACCAGGCGCAACAGGTTCTCGCACCCGATCATCAGCGCCGCGGCCGAGGTGCGGTCCTGGGCGACCAGCTGTCCACGGACCCAGCCGATGGGGACCGCCGCGGCCACCACCACCCCCATGGTCACGGGACTGACCCAGCTGTCGGTGCGCAGCACGTCCGCACCCAGCAGCGCCGCGACCGACGCCGTCGCCACGCCTGCGGCGACCGCCAGGAGCATCAGCCTGGTCGCGGTCCGGCGCACGGCCGCGCCCCCGTCGCGGCGCAGCTCCCGGATCGTCCAGTGCTGCACCGGGAAGGTGAGCACGGCCACCGACACCGACCAGACACTCCAGACCACGGACACGGGCGCGAAGGCGGCCGCACCGTAGGCCAGCGTCCCGACCCGGATCCAGGCCAGGGCGACCAGTCCGTTGACGAGCGACCCGGCGCCCAGGGCCACGGCCGCCCGATCCGTGGCCGGACGCCGACGCCGCGTCACGGGCCGGAGACGTCGAGCCGTCCCAGGACCACCTCGACGAGGTCGGCGACCTCGTGGCCGACCGTGTCCAGCACCAGGTCCGGGTCGTCCGGCGCCTCGTACGGATCGTCGATGCCGGTCATGCCGGTCAGCTCGCCGGCCCGGGCGCGGGCGTACAGGCCCTTGGGATCGCGCCGCTCGCAGACCTCCAACGGGGTGTCGACGAACACCTCGAGGAACGCCAGGCCGGCCAGCTCGTGGGCCTGGCGGACCCGGGCACGGTCGGCGCGGTACGGGCTGATGACCGGCACGAGCACGACCAGCCCGGCGTCGGCGAACAGCCGGGCGACCTCGCCGACCCGGCGCACGTTCTCGCTGCGGTCCGCGGCCGAGAACCCCAGGTCACCGTTCAGGCCGAACCGCAGGTTGTCCCCGTCCAGGCGGTAGCAGGCGCGGCCCCGCGCGACCAGCTCGCGCTCGACGGCGGCGGCGACGGTCGACTTGCCGGAGCCCGACAGCCCGGTGAACCAGGCCGTGATGCCCCGGCCGGTCCGGTTGCCTGACCGACGTCCACGGTCGACCCCACCGTCGTGCCAGACGACGTCCGGGTGGTGGCCGGGTCCGTCGGGCCCGGGGGCCTGGGCGCTCACGTCGCCGGACCCAGGACCATGCCGGCACCGACCGTGTCGTTGGTCGACTCGTCGACCAGGATGAACGATCCGGTCGCCCGGTTGCGCCGGTACTCGTCGAACAGGATCGGACGGGTGGCACGCAGGCGCATGCGGCCGATCTCGTTGAGGGCCAGGCCGGTGGCGTCCTCGTCGCGGTGCAGGGTGTTGATGTCGAGCCGGTAGTGGAAGTCCTTGACCATCACCCGGCCCCAGTTGGTGGTGTGCTTGATCGCGAGCTTGTCGCGCTCGTGCAGGCCACGCTCGTCCGACATCCAGCACACCATCACATCCAGGTCCTGGCCGTTGTGCGGCATGTTGTTGGGTCGGGCCAGCATGTCCCCCCGGGACACGTCCAGGTCGTCCTCCAGCCGGATCGTGACCGACATCGGGGGGGCGGCCTCGGAGATGGGCCCGTCGTAGGTGTCGATCGCGGCGATCCTGCTCTCGTAGCCCGATGGCAGCACGACCACCTCGTCGCCGACCTTGAGGACACCGCTGGCGACCTGGCCGGCGTAGCCGCGGTAGTCCTGGTGGTCCATCCGGTGGGGCCGGATGACGTACTGGACCGGGAACCGCACGTCGATGAGGTTGCGGTCCGAGGCGATGTGGATCTCCTCGAGCAGCCGCAGCACCGGCGGGCCCTGGTACCAGGGCATGTGGTCGGACTGGTCCACGACGTTGTCCCCGCGCAGGGCCGACACCGGCACGAATCGCAGGTCGTGGATGTTGAGCCGGGCCGCGAAGTCGCGGAAGTCGTCGACCACGGCGTCGTAGGCCGCCTGGTCGTAGTCGACGAGGTCCATCTTGTTGACGCACACGACCAGGTGGGGGACCTCCAGCAACGAGGCGATGAACGAGTGCCGGCGGGTCTGCTCGATGACCCCGTTGCGGACGTCGATGAGGATCAGGGCGACGTCCGCGGTCGACGCACCGGTGACCATGTTGCGCGTGTACTGGATGTGGCCGGGGGTGTCGGCGAGGATGAACGACCGCTTCGGGGTCGCGAAGTAGCGGTAGGCCACGTCGATGGTGATGCCCTGCTCGCGCTCGGCACGCAGCCCGTCGGTCAGCAGGGCCAGGTCGACGTAGTCGGTCCCGCGTTGCCGGGAGGCCTCCTCGATCGCCTCGAGCTGGTCGGCGAAGATCTGCTTGGTGTCCAGCAGCAGCCGGCCGATCAGGGTCGACTTGCCGTCGTCGACCGACCCGGTCGTCGCCAGCCGCACCAGTTCCATGGAGTCCGTCGTGTCCGCCGTCATCAGAAGTAGCCCTGCTTCTTGCGGTCCTCCATGGCGGCCTCGGTCATGCGGTCGTCGGCCCGGCTGGCACCGCGCTCGGTGACCCGGGTGACCCGGACCTCCTCGATGATCTCGTCGATCGTCGTGGCGGTGGACTCGAACGCGCCGGTCACCGGCATGTCCCCCACCGTGCGGAAGCGCACCGAGCGTTCCTGCACCTGCTCGTCACCGGTCATCTGGATGTGGTCGGACTCGGCCATCCACATCCCGTCGCGCGAGAACACGCGTCGCGGGTGGGCGTAGTAGATCGACGGCAGCTCGATCTGCTGGTCCCGGATGTAGCCCCAGACGTCGGCCTCGGTCCAGTTGGAGATCGGGAAGACGCGGACGTGCTCGCCCCGACGGGTCCGGGCGTTGTAGAGGTCCCACAGCTCCGGACGCTGGGCCTTGGGGTCCCACTGGCTGAACTCGTCGCGGAACGAGAAGACCCGTTCCTTGGCCCGAGCCTTCTCCTCGTCACGACGTGCACCACCGAACACGGCATCGAACTCGTGCTCCTCGATGGTCGCGACGAGTGGTTCGATCTGGAGGCGGTTGCGCGACGCGTTGCGGCCCCGCTCCTCGACCAGGCGACCCTCGTCGATCCAGTCCTGGACGGACGCAACCAGCAGGTCGGCGTCGTAGTGTGCGACCTGCCGGTCCCGGAACTCGATGACCTCGGGGAAGTTGTGCCCGGTGTCGACGTGCAGGATCGGGAACGGCAGCCGCGCGGGATGGAAGGCCTTGACGGCCAGGTGCAGCACGACCGCCGAGTCCTTGCCACCGGAGAACAGCAGCACCGGCCGCTCGGACTCGGCGACGGCCTCGCGGAGGACGTGGATCGATTCCGCCTCGAGCGCGCCGAGGTGGGAGAGCGTGTAGGCAGACGACATCGTGCGGGCCTGGCGGGTTGCTGACGTGGAGGAGGACGACGCCTGATGTGGGAGCTGTGGTTCGTCTCGGCGGTCGTCGTCGGGGTGCTCATCCTACTGGTGCGCGAAGTGACCTCCCCGGCAGCCACGATGGTCGCCGCGATGGTGGTCGTCCTGGTGGCCGGCGTGGTCACCCCGGCCGAGGCACTGTCGGGATTCTCCAACCCGGCGCCGGTCACCGTCGCGGCCCTCTACGTCCTCGCTCGTGGTGTCGAGAAGACCGGCGCCCTGGTCCCGGTGGTGCACCGCCTGCTGGGGGCGGGACGCAACATGCGCCGGTCCCTGGTTCGCCTGCTCGCACCCGTGACGATCTCGTCGGCATTCCTCAACAACACGCCGATCGTGGCCATGCTGCTGCCGACCGTGCGGGCCTGGTGCGACGAGCACGACCTCGCACCCAGCCGCTTCCTGATGCCTCTGTCGTTCGCCGCCCTGCTGGGCGGCACGATCACGGTGATCGGCACGTCGACCAACATCGTGGTGTCCGGGCTGCTGGAGGAGAGTGGCCGCCAGCCGCTGGGCTTCTTCGAGCTCGCGACGGTCGGGCTGCCGATCACGCTGGGTGCCTTCGCACTGTTGATCCTGCTCGCCCCGATCGTGCTGCCCGATCGGCGCTCGATCCGCCAGGAGGTCGACGACGAGCAGCGCCACTTCGTCATGGACATGCGGGTCGGCCCGGAACTGGACGGCAGCACCGTCGGCGAGGCGGACCTTCGCCACATGTCGTCGGTGTTCCTGGCCTCGCTGGTCCGCGACGGGGAGCTGGTCGCCCCCGTGACCCCCGAGACCGTGCTCCACGAGCGTGACCGCGTCCGGTTCGTCGGCCGGGTCGACGACATCGACACGCTCCCCCGGATCCCCGGACTGTCCCGCACGGCCGACGACCACATCGAGGATCTCGACACCACGGACGCGCGCTACTTCGAGGCCGTCATCGGCATGGACTCGCCGCTGCTGGGACGCACGCTGAAGAAGGCGGACTTCCGCAGCACCTACCAGGGCGTCGTCATGGGCATCCACCGGTCGGGACACCTGATGGAGGGCAAGCTCGGCACCGTCCCCCTCCACGTCGGCGACACCCTGCTGGTGCTGGCCGACCCGGACTTCCACGAGCGCTGGCGGGACCGGCGCGACTTCCTGGTGATCGCCGATTCGGCCCACACGCCCCCGGCGACGTCGCGCCAAGCCGCCATCGTCGGCGTCGTCACCCTGGCCATCATCGTTGCCGCCTCGACGGGACTGCTCCCGATCCTGCAGGCCAGCCTCCTGGGGGGGATGGCCCTGGTGCTCACCCGCGTGATCAGCCCGTCCGAGGCACGCGACGCGGTCGACCTGGACGTGGTCGTGCTGATCGCGTCGGCCTTCGGGCTGGCCGCCGCGGTCCAGAACTCGGGGCTGGCCGACCTGGTGGCGGGTGGCATGGTCGGGATGCTGGACGGCTTCGGGTCCCGCGGCGTGCTGATCGGGCTGTTGGTGGCGACGATCGCGCTCACCGGTCTGGTGACCAACAACGCGGCCGCCCTGCTGATGTTCCCCATCGCGGTCGAGACGGCGGGCCAGCTCGGGCAGGATCCGCGTGGGTTCGTGGTGGCCGTGGCGATCGGCGCCTCGGTCGACTTCCTGACCCCGATCGGCTACCAGACCAACACGATGGTGTACGGACCCGGCGGCTACCGGTTCTCGGACTACCCGCGGCTGGGCAGTCCCCTGACCCTGCTGGTGATCCTCATGGTCGCCCTGATCGTCCCGACGGCCTGGCCGGGCTGACCGGCCGGGCGAGCCCGACGGCGCCCAGGCACCGCTGGACGACCTGCTCGGGGGTGTCATCTCCGTCGACCAGGGTCGCCCCGGACCAGTCGACCCAGGCCTCGCGCATCCGTTCGTGCACGTCGGTCCCGGCGTCCGAGGCATCGCCCCGGCGTGCCCGGAGTCGCGCATGTGCCACTTCGGCGGGCACCCGCAACTCGACCTGCCGGAGGTCCGCCCGGACCTCGCGCGCGACCGAGGCCGCCACCCGGCGGTGCAGCGGGTCCGCCCACGAGGCGTCCAGCACGACCGACACCCCGTGGGCCAGCAGCGCACGGGCGCGATCGAGCAGCTCGGCGTAGGTACCGGCCGTGACCTCGGCGTCGTAGCCGCCCGTCCCGGCCGGCTCGTCGTGGGCGCGTCCCAGCAGGTCCTTGCGCACCTCGTCGGACCGCAGGACGACCGCCCCCAGCTGGTCCGCCAGTCCTCGCCCCACGGTGGACTTGCCCGTCCCGGGAAGACCGCCGACCAGGACCATGCGAACGCGCGCCCGGTGCAGGTGGCGGTGGGCGAGGTCCAGGTGGGCGACGACCGTCGCGGCATCGGGCTCGTCCACCAGGCACGCGACCTTGGCGCGCACGCTCGCCCGGTACGCGACGTGGTGATGGGCGAGGCCGTCGTCGCGCCGGTCACCCAGGAACTCCGCGTGACGTTCCAGCAGCTCCGCGGCGAGGTCGGCCCGCCCGAGGCGCTCGAGGTCCATGGCCAGGAACGCGACGTCGGCCAACACGTCGTTGATGCGGTAGCGATCGGCGAAGTCGAGGCAGTCGAGGATCCGTGGCCCGTCGTCCAGGCAGAACACGTCGTCGGCCACGAGGTCGCCGTGACCGTCCCGGATCCAGCCATCTGCCAGGCGCTGCTCGAGCAGGGGACCCCGCCCGTCCAGCCAGGTGGTCGCCTCGTCGGCGACGGCCGCCACCAGGTCGGGCGGTGCCAGGTCGGGGTGTGCCTGCAGCACCGCCAGGTTGTCCTCCCAGTTCGTGCGCAGGGCGGCGGGGCCGGCAAGTTCCCGACCCCGTGGCGAGGGCGGTCGGTCCGCGTGGAACGCCGCGATCGTCCGGGCGACCCGGCCGATGCACTCCCCCAGGTCGTCACCGGCGCGAGCCCGGGTCGCCAGGCGGGCACTGTCCGGCAGGCGGCGCATCACCACGGCGACGTCGACGACCGCGCCGTCGTCGTCGGTGACGTCGTCGTCGGTGACGTCGGCGAGCCCGAGGTGGACGTCGTCGCCCAGCCGGCGGTTCAGCTCGAGCTCGCGACGGCAGGCCTCCACCCGGTCCGACAGCCGCCGGAAGTCGAGGAAGCCCAGGTCGACGGGTCGCTTCCGCTTGACCACCAGGTCGCCGACGAACCACAGCCGCGCGCTGTGGGTCGTCACGGTGCGCTCGACAGCTCGGCCGTCGACGAGGCCGTCGGCGGTCACGACCAGGTCGAGCCGCTCGTCGGGGGTGCGGGTCCGGCCCATGGTGGTCCTCCTGGTCGGGCGGTCAGGGCACGGCGACGGCCACGTCGACGGTCACCGTCCCGGAGTCCATGACGATGTCGCGCCGATGGGCCACACTGGGGAGCAGGCCGGGAACGTGCCGGCCACGGGCCGACGGGGAGGTGCTCGTGCGGACGGTCCTGACCGGTGTGCTGGGGGGACTGCTGGTGGTCGTCGGCGTCGTGCTCCTGGTGCTGCCGGGACCCGGGTGGCTCGTCATCATCGCAGGTCTCGCCCTGCTGGCGCGGCGCTTCGCCTGGGCCCACGGCCTGCTGGCCCGGACCCGCGAACGCCTGCCCCGGCGCATCGTCGAGAGCCGACCGGCGTCCTTGGCGCTGCCCCCGCCGGAATCGGCCGACGACGACGATCCCGCGGTGCCGGCCGCCTGACCCGTTGGCCCGAGGTCGAGCACGGTCAGCCACCCCCGGTCCGGCCACGGGACGGCCACTCGGCGATCCGGCGACCGGTGACGGTGGTCCCCCCGATCCGCACCCAGGTGGGCCGGTCCACACCATCAGCCCAGGGATGCAGGTCTCGGGCCGCCAGCCGCTCGACCTCGTCGGGATCCGTCACCAGGTCCGAACGGCCTCGCACCAGCACGCTCCAGCCGGTCATCGTCTTCTCGTCGTAGCCGTCCACCTCGAACGCCATGGGCTCGCGGCGACTGGCGGCGTCGAGGGTCGAACCGGTCGCGCTGCGGAAGACCACGCCGTGGCCGTCGCGCAGGTGGTTGACGGGCAGGATCATCGGTTCGCCGGCGTGGACGTAGGCGACGCGGCCGACGGGTGACAGGTCGAGCAGCCGGCGGCACGTGTCGGGGTCCAGGACCACGAGGCCCTGGCGGTCGAGGGCGGTGGACGAGTCCATGGCATGCCTCACGTTGGTCAGGCCGGTGCAGTCACCGGCGGGTCGTCGTCATCGGCGGCGATGGGGATCCACCGCCCGGTGATGGCCGCGGCCATCACGCGCACCCAGTGGGCCTTGTCACCACCGGCCCACGGCTGCAGGCTCAGGCCGTCGAGCAGGTCGATCTCGTCGGGGTCCGTGACCTCCCGGAGGCGGCCCCGCACCAGCACGCTCCAGCCGATGCGACGGCCGACGTCGAGGTGGTCCACCTGGAAGGAGGCGGGACGGTGCTGCTCGGCGGCGTCGAGCTTGCTGCCCCACGTCGTCCGGAAGGCGACCGTCCCCCCGTCCACGACGTAGTTCACCGGCATCACGAGCGGGCCCGGGTCGTCGTTGAGCGCCAGCCGACCCACCTCGTGTCCGGCCAGCAGGCCGAGGCAGGTGTCGACGTCGAGCTCGACGAGGTTCCCGTCGTCGCGGTAGGCGTGCTCCTGGGCCAGTTCCCGTGCGGTCCGTTCGTCCGTGGTCACGACGCCACCTCCCCCATGGCGCCCAGGACGTCCCGGGCCGACACCACGCCGACGACCGCACCGTCGTCGTCGAGCGCCACCAGGTGACGCACCTCCGCCGCGACCATCCGGTCGATCGTGGTCGCCAGGTCGTCGTCGAGGTCGACGCACACGACGTCGTCGGTCATCAGGTCGCCGACCCGCTCCTCGTCGGGTTCGCCACCACGGGCGATCGCGGCGACCAGGTCGCGCTCGGAGACCACCCCCGCCAGGTCGCCGGCGGCGTTCTCGACGACCAGCAGGCCGATGCCGTCGGCCGCCAGCAGTTCCGCGGCACGGCGCAGCGGCAGGGACGGATGGACGACGCGGAGGGTGCCGTGCACCAGGTCGGCGACGCGGGGCCGGGGGATGGTCGGGGTGTCCATGGTCGACGCTCCGTGGTGGTCGGGCCGGATCGGCGGTTCATGCCGTCGGGCGGTGGTGGTCGTTCGTTGCCTGCTGCAAGGAGAGCCGCCCCGGGGACGCCGGACGGGTGCCGAAGGTCCCGGCCCGTGGGCCGACCGTCCCATTGCTGGGACCCCGACCGTCACGTCGTCCCGCGCTCGACACTCGCCAGCCCGTCCGTGGGTGGCGGATCGGATCGCGACGGGCGACACTGGGAACCCTTCGGTGGGACCGGGAGGGACCATGCGCAAGACCGTGCTGACGATCATCGGATCGTTGCTGATCGTCGCCGGCCTGGCGATGCTGGCACTTCCCGGCCCCGGCCTGCTGGTGATCGCCATCGGGCTGGCCGTGCTCGCCTCTGCCGGCGTCATGTGGGCCGCGCGGCTGCTCGTGCGGGCACGGGAGCGCCTGCCGGAGTCCTCGACCGCCGCCGACGACCGGGCAACGCAGGAGGTCGACGACGGCGAGGCCCAGCCCGGCATGGTGCACGAGGCGGTCGGTCGACTCGACGATGCCATGGCCGACCTCGAGGCGGTGCAGCAGGTCGAGGAGGAGGACCGGCAGGAACGCGAGCGCCAGCACGAGGAGGCCCTGGTCACGACCGACGAGGCCGTCCAGGACGGCGCGGCCCGGTCCCGGGACATGCAGGCCAGGATCGTGCACGAGGCCGGGGGGGAACCTCCGGCCCGCTGAGCGACCACGTCCTGCTGCGGGCGTGGGTCGTTGGATCCCGACGGTCGACCACCTAGCGTCGGACGATGGACTCCACGCGGCGCCTGCGACCTCGCGTCCGGCCGGCGGCCGGACGTGGACGTCGACGTGGCCCCTCCCGCCTGCCGGTCGTGCTGCTGGTGGTCCTGCCCGTCCTGGTCGGCTGGGGCCTGGCCCGTGACCGGGTCCCCGATCCACCGGCACCCGAACGGGTCGCCACCCGCGCCGCGGCTGCCGGCACCGACCCTGCCGTCGTCGCCGTCCCCGCGTCGATCCGGTGGAGCCGGGGCCGACCCACGGCCGAGCCCACCCCGGATCTGCCGCCGGCGACCGGTCCCGCGTCGACCCGTCCGAGGGTCGACGCCGCCCCCTCCACCACCCCGGCGTCCCCGACCCGCTCGACGACGAACGCAGGCCACGCACCCGTGACGGTCGCCTTCGCTGGCGACGTCCTGCCCCATGCCCGGGTCAACGACCGGGCGGCGGTCCCCGGTGGCGGCTGGGACTTCACGCCGCTGCTGGACCCGGTGCGGCCGGTGCTGGAGCGCGCCGACCTGGCGCTGTGCCATCTCGAGGTGCCGATCGCCCCTGCGGGGCAGTCCGTGACGGCCTATCCGTCGTTCGGCGCACCTGCCGCCCTCGTCGACGGCATCGCCGCCGCTGGATGGGACGGCTGCTCCCTGGCGTCCAACCACAGCCTCGACCGCGGTGTCCGGGGCGTCACCACGACGCTGGAGGCCTTCGACCGGGTCGGCCTCGGCCACGCCGGCACGGCGCGGTCCCGGGCCGAGGGTGGATCGATCACGCGCTACGACGTCGACGGGGTCCGCATCGCCCACCTCGCCTACACCTACGGCCTGAACGGGTACCGGATCCCAGCCGACGCGCCATGGACGGTGGCGACGATCGAGCCCGCGAGGATCGAGCGCGACGCCGCACGCGCCGCCGGGGCCGCCGACGTGGTCGTGGTCAGCCTCCACTGGGGAGCCGAGGGCGTGCACGCGCCCACGGCCGACCAGCGGGACCTGCTCGACGTCCTGCTGCCCTCCGACGACATCGACCTGGTCGTGGGCCACCACGCCCACGTGGTCCAGCCCGTCGAGCACGTGGACGGGACCTGGGTCCTCTTCGGACTGGGCAACCACCTGTCGAACCAGGTGGCCGACGACGAGCGCGACGGGCTCCTGGCGATCGTGACGTTCGGACCCGACGACGACGGTGGGTGGGAGGTCAGCGGCATCGAGGCGGTCCCGACGTGGGTCGACCGCGACACGCACCGGGTCCTGCCCACGACGGCGGAGGTCGCCGACATCACCGACGGCCTGGGTGACCAGCTCGCCGCGAGCCGGACCCGGACCGCCGCCGTGCTCCGCGTCGAGGAGCTGGCCGGCCTCGACATGGCACCCGGACCGTGACCCGGCCCGTGACCCGGACCAGGACGCCACCGGACGTCGTTCGGCTCCACCGGACACCGGTGAGCGCAGGTCGCACGAACGCTCCGACCGCGGTCGGAGTGGCTTCAAACTGGAACAGCCGCTCCTAATCTCCGGCTCGTCCGGGGCAGCCGCCCCGGACGTCGCGCACGATCACCGACCACGACGGTCACTGCTGACCGCAGGGGGCTGCACGCGTGCTGGACGTCCGCAACCTCGAGGTCGTCTACGAGGACGTCATCCTCGTCCTCAAGGGCATGTCGATGCATGTCCCCGACGGCGAGATCGTCGCGCTCCTCGGTCCCAACGGGGCCGGCAAGACGACCGTGCTGCGGGCCCTCACCGGGCTGTTGGACGTCCACCGTGGCGAGATCACGCGCGGGGAGATCAGTTTCGACGGCGAGGTCATCTCGGGTCGCCAGGCCCACGAGATCGTCGCCGGGGGGATCTCACAGGTCATGGAGGGCCGCCGCGTCTTCGCCGAGCTGACCGTCGAGGAGAACCTGCGGGCCGGGGCCTACACGGGTGGTGGCCGGGCCGACGCGAGCGACCGGGTCTTCGACCTGTTCCCGGTCCTCGCCGAGCGCCGTCGAGCGACCGCGGGCTACCTGTCCGGAGGCGAGCAGCAGATGCTGGCGATCGGTCGTGCACTGATGGCCAGCCCACGCCTGCTCCTGCTGGACGAACCGTCGCTGGGCCTGGCTCCGCAGCTGGTCGAGCAGATCCGCGAGCTCATCGTCGAGATCAACGAGCAGGGCACGGCCGTCCTGCTGGTCGAGCAGAACGCGACGATGGCGTTGTCCATCGCCTCGCACGGCTACGTGCTCGAGACCGGCAAGGTGGTCCTGGACAAGTCCGCCGAGGAGCTCCTCGCCGACCAGGACATGCAGGAGTTCTACCTCGGCGTCCACGCGGGCGGTGCCGGCCACTCGTTCCGCGACGTCAAGCACTACCGGCGCCGCAAGCGCTGGCTGTCCTGAGCCGACCGACTGTCACCGCACGTGCACCACCGACCGACCCGACCGATGAGCGAGGCCCACACGTGGCGATCACCCATCCCCTGACGGCTGCGCTGCCGTCGACCCAGGAGGCGCTCCCGGACGGACCCGTCGTGGTCGCCGACGACGTGACCCTGGCGTTCGCGGGCGTCGTGGCGGTCAAGGGCGTGTCCTACGAGGTGGCGCCACGGGAACTGTTCGCGATCGTGGGGCCCAACGGCGCCGGCAAGACGTCCAACTTCAACCTCGTCTCGGGCGTCTACCAGCCGACGTCGGGGAGCATGCACGTCCTGGGCCACGACGTGACGACGATGAAGCCCCACGAGATCGCCCGGACCGGCGTCGCTCGCACCTTCCAGAACATCGAGCTGTTCGAGAACCTGACCGTCGTCGACAACCTGATGCTCGGTCGCCAACAACACCTGCACTACGGCGCCGGGGCCGCGATGCTGCGCACCCGCCGGGTCCAGCAGGCCGAGGTCGCCAACCGCGAGGTCGTCGAGGCCATCGTGGACTTCCTCGACATCCAGTCCCACCGGGACGCACTGGTCGGGATGCTTCCCTACGGCGTCCAGAAGCGGGTCGAGCTGGGTCGTGCCCTGGCCATGGAGCCCAAGCTGCTGTTGCTGGACGAGCCGGTGGCCGGCATGAACCTCGAGGAGACCGAGGACATGGCGAGGTTCATCCTCGACATCCGCGACGAACTGGGCGTGACGATCATCATGGTCGAACACGACATGGGACTGGTCATGGACCTGGCCGACCGGGTGCTGGTCCTGGACTTCGGCGAGGTGATCGCCAACGACGTGCCGTCGGTGGTGCAACGCGACCCGGCCGTGATCCGCGCCTACCTCGGCGGCACCGACATGGCCGAGCTGGAGGGGACCCGATGACCGCGACCGCACCGGCACCGACCATCGACCTCCCACCCACCGCCGCCCCCGTGCTGCGGCTGCGGGCCCACGCCACCGACCCACCCAGCCCGGTGGCGCTGCGCGAGAAGCACCTGGGGATCTGGCAGGACATCACCTGGCAGGAGTACTGGGACCACGCCGAGCTGGTGGCACACGGCCTGCTGGCGCTGGGCATCGAGGTCGGCGACCGGGTCGCGGTGCACAGCGAGAACCGCTTCGAGTGGGTCGCGACCGACTTCGGCGCGCAGGCGATCCGCGCCGCCTGCGTCGGCCTGTACCCGACCAATCCGGCGCCCGAGGTCGGCTACATGCTGGCGGACGCCGGTGCCCGGGTCCTGGTCGCCGAGGACCAGGAGCAGGTCGACAAGGTGCTCCAGCTCGACCGGGCGGAGCTGCCCGACCTCGAGGTGATCGTGTACCTCGAGGAACGGGGCGTGCGCGACTACGACGACGACCGACTGCTGAAGTGGGTCGACTTCCTGGACCGGGGCCGGGCCCACCGCGAGTCCCACCCCCACGCCGTGGACGAGCGGCTCGCCGCGATCACCGACGACGACCTCGCACTGCTGATCTACACCTCCGGGACGACCGGGCCCCCCAAGGGCGCGATGATCACGATCGGCAACATCAACTTCGCGATCGCCGCGACCACCTCGCCGACCGGGTTCTTCCAGCCCCCGGTCGGACCGGGCGACATGCTGCTGTCCTACCTGCCGCTGTGCCATGTCTACGAGCGCCTGCTGACCTGCTGGCAGGGCGCCAGCCAGGGCGCCACCGTGCACTTCGCCGAGTCGATCGACACGGTGACCCGCGACCTCACCGAGGTCCAGCCCACGATCTTCGCCACCGTGCCCCGGATCCTCGAGAAGATGCATGCGGGGGTCTCGGTGCGCATGGCGTCGGCGTCGCGACTCAAGCGGGCCAACTGGAAGGCCTGGACGTCGGTGGCACGCCGGATCGGCACGACCAAGGTCGCCAACGACGGCAACCACACGGCGGGCACGCGCGTACTGGAGGCGGTCGGGGACGTGTTCCTGTTCCGGGCACTCAAGGAGCGGCTGGGCCTGCAACACTGCCGGGCCGCCATCTCGGGGGCCGCGCCCATCGCCCCGGAGCTGCTCGAGTTCTTCATGGGCATCGGGGTCCCCATCTCGGAGGCCTACGGCCAGACCGAGAACTGCGCCGTCGCCACGGCCAACCCGCTGGACGACATCGTGCTGGGCACGGTCGGCATGCCACTGGAGGGCATCGAACTGCGGCTGGACGACCAGACCGGCGAGATCCTGGTGCGCCACCCCGCGGTGTTCCCGGGCTACTGGAACCGGCCCGACGCGACCGCCGAGACGATCGACGCCGACGGGTGGCTGCACACCGGCGACGTCGGCGAATGGGTCGGCGACCACCTCAAGATCGTCGACCGGATCAAGGACATCATCATCACCGCCGGCGGCAAGAACATCTCGCCGTCGGAGATCGAGAACAGCCTCAAGACCTCGCCCTTCGTCAAGGAGGCGATCGTCATCGGGGACCGCCGCAAGTTCATCTCGGCCCTGGTCGGGATCGACGACGAGGTGGTCGGCAACTGGGCCCAGGCACGCAAGATCCCCTACACGACCTATCGCGACCTGTCCGAACGACCCGAGGTGGTCGAGCTGGTCGCCGGCGAGGTCGCCGCGACCAACGACAAGTTCGCCCGGGTCGAGCAGGTCAAGGAGTTCCGGCTGCTGCCCAAGCTGCTGGACCACGACGACGGCGAGGTGACCGCGACGCAGAAGGTCAAGCGCTCGGCCATCGCCGAGATCTTCGCCGACCTGATCGAGGACATGTACGGCGGTGGTCGGCCGCCGGCGGACCCGCCCACCACGGCGGCCCCCGACCGGGAGGGGGGACGGTGACGACGTTCCTCCAGGCGGTGGTGTCCGGACTCGCCCTGGGCACGATCTATGCCCTGCTCGCCCTGGGGTTCGTGATCATCTACCGCGCCACCGACGTGGTGAGCTTCGCCCAGCCCGCCCTGATGGTCTTCGGCGCCTACTGGGCGATGTACTTCGCGACCGTGATCGGGTGGAACTTCTGGGTCGCGGTGGTGATCGCCGCCGTGCTGGGCGCGGTCATGGGCGCCGTCATCGAGCGGCTGTTCCTGCGACCGCTCGTCGGCCGGCCGGTCTTCTCGGCGGTGATGGTCACGATCGGGCTCGACATCGTCCTGCGGGTCATCGTGGACGACCTGCTGGGGATCAACCAGCGGACCATGGGCGACCCGTTCGGCCTGCAGACCGTGAACATCGGCGGGATCACCATCCCCCAGTCCGACCTCGCCGCGATGCTCGGGGCCATCCTGGTCATCAGCGCCCTGCTGGTGTTCTACCGCACCACCAAGTACGGCCTGGCCATGCGAGCGGCCGCGTTCGACCAGGAGGCCGCCATGGCCCAGGGCATCCCGGTCGGGCGGATGTTCGGCCTGGCATGGGCCCTGGCGGGGTCGATGGCCGCGATCGCCGGCACGTTCATCTCGATGGGCAACTCGTCGCTGTCGCGCTCCACCTGGGTGTTCGCGCTGCGTGCCCTGCCGGTGATCGTCCTGGGTGGACTGGACTCGATCCGCGGGGCGATCGTCGGCGGGCTGATCATCGGCGTCGCCGAACGACTGGTGGCCGCCTACCAGCCCGGGGCGGCGCCGTGGCTCGGCGCCGGGTTCGAGCTGGTCGTGCCCTACATCGTCATGCTCGTGGTCCTGCTCGTGAAGCCCTACGGGCTGTACGGCACGGCCGAGGTGCAACGGGTGTGAGGAGCGCGACGATGACGATGACGACGCCGACCGGACCTCGGGGGGACGCCTGATGGCCACGCGCCCCCGGATGATCCGGTCCCATCGCGACGCGATGGCGCTGGTGCGGACCCCGACCCGGGCCGTGTGGCTCGGGATCCTGCTGGTGTTCGCCTTCGCCGCACCACTGTGGATGTCCAACGGACTGCTGTTCCTCCTCCTGGCCGGGCTGGCCTACATCGTCGGCGCGATCGGGCTCAACCTCGTCAGCGGGTACGCCGGCCAGCTGTCGCTGGGCCACGCCTTCTTCCTGGCGGTGGGTGCCTACACCGCCGCAGTCATCTCGGGACCCTCGACCCAGACCACGTTCGGACTGGGGATCAACGAGATCCTGGTCTGGCTGCCCGCGGCGGGCATCACCGCCGGGCTGGCCGGCTTCCTGGTCGGTCCGATCGCGACCCGCCTGCGAGGGCTGTACCTCGCGATCGTCACCCTCGGACTGGTGCTGGTCGGCGACCACGTGCTGCGGACCTGGACCGGTCTGACCGGTGGGGTCGGGTTCGGGCGACAGGCACCGGACCCCACGCTGCTGGGCCTCGACCTGTCCACGACCGGGCCGATCCTGGGTGTCGACGTGGCCCGCAGCGCACTGCTGTACTGGTTCAGCCTCGTCGTGGTGATCCTGCTGACGATCCTGGCGCTGAACCTGGTGCGGTCCCGGACCGGGCGGGCCTTCCAGGCCGTGCGCGACCGCGACGTCGCCGCCGAGATCATGGGCATCGACCTGACCCGCACGAAGCTGATCGCCTTCACGGTGTCGTCGGCCTACGCCGGCATCGCCGGGGCGATGCTCACGATGCGGCTGGAGACGATCGAGGCGACGCAGTTCAACCTCCTGCTGTCGTTCCTGTTCATCGCCATGATCCTGATCGGCGGCATCGCCTCGATCCCCGGGTCGATCGCCGGCGCACTGGTGATCGCGATCCTGCCCGACATCGCCGGTCCCCTGGGCAGCGTCCTGACCCCGGTGTTCGAGACCCTGACGTTCTGGCGCGCCGACGCGGGGTTCCCACTCGACGAGTTCCAGCTCGAACAGTTGCTCTACGGCGCCCTGCTGATCGCCTTCGTCCTGCTCGAGCCCCGGGGCCTCATCGGCCTCTGGGTCCGCGTCCGCAACTACTGGAAGGCCTTCCCATTCTCGTACTGAGCAGCGTCCTCCGGACGCACGCCTGCTTCGGCAGGCACCCCGACACGAACACCCCCGGCACAGCCGGGACCACACAAGGAGATACCGCATGAGATCGTTGCGAGGACGAACCCGCACCGTTGCCGCGCTGGCCGCCGCGACCGCCCTGGTCCTGGCCGGCTGCGGCGGTGACGACGGGGCAGACGAGACCACCGACGAATCGACCGCCACGGAGGAGGAGACGGCGACCGAGGACGCGACCGCGACCGAGGAGATGACCGAGGAGGCGACCGCCTCCGAGACCGCGGCCGCCGGCGGCGAGGTCGCCACCGGCCGTGGCGTCACCGCCGAGCCGTGCCCGGACGGCAATCCCGACCGGGGCTGCATCTACCTGGGCATCATCTCCGACCTCACGGTCGGTCCGTTCGCGCCACTCGGGGCGCCCATCACCGAGGCCGACGAGGCCTTCTGGACGTGGGTCAACGACAACGGCGGGATCGGCGAGGCCTACGACGTCAACGTGACCGAGTACACCCGTGACTCGGAGTACAACCCGCAGGTCCATGCCGAGGCGTACGAGGAGATCCGGGGCGAGGTCCTGGCCATCGCGCAGTCGCTGGGCACGTCCCAGACGCTGTCGGTGATCGAGGCCATGGACACCGACAACATGGTCGCCGGTCCGATGACCTGGTGGTCGGGCTGGAACTACAACGACCTGATCCTGCAGTCCGGCTCGTCGTACTGCGCGCAGGGCATGAACGGCATCGACTACGTCGCCGACGAGGTCTCGTCGGTCGCGATCGTCAAGTTCCCCGGGGACTACGGCGAGGACTGGGCCGCAGGCGTGCGCCTGGGCGCCGAGGCCGCCGGTGTCGAGGTGCTCGGCGAGGACATCGAGCAGGTCCCGATCTCGGCCGGTGGCGACGTCGCCGCGGCCGTCGGCGAACTCGCCGGCATGGACCCGGCCCCCGACGCCATCTTCATGGCCACCGGTCCGAGCGAGCTCGGCGAGATCGCGGGTGGGCTGGCCCAGCAGGGCTACCAGGGCCGCTACGTCGGGTCCAACCCGACCTACAACGGCGCACTGCTCGACTCACCCGTCGGTCCGGTGCTCGAGGCGTCCTACGTCGTCATGGGTGCGTTCGAGGCCTACAACGGCGAGTCGGTGGCGCACGACAACCTGCGTGCGGCCATCCCCGAGCCGGCCAACGACGGGGCCACCTACGGCTGGATGATGTCCTACCCGCTCCTGTCGGTGCTCGAGGCCGCCTACGAGTCGGGTGACCTCACCCCCGAGGGCGTGCGTGCCGCCGCTGGGTCGGCCACCGTCGACTACGAGGGTGCGTTGCCCGAGCTGGACCTCTCGGCCGAGGGTGCCGACCAGCAGGTCCGGCAGTCGTCGATCAGCGCTCCCGACCCCGAGGGCGTCACCGGGCTGACGACGCTGGAGGTGGACTTCACCGGCCCGACGGCCGAGGAGTACCCGTTCGACGAGCCCTGCTTCAGCCTGAACTGAGCAGGTCGGAGTCCTGACCGGTGGGGTGCCCGCAACATGGGGGCACCCCACCGGCCGTTCGGGCCCCGGGCCCGGCGGGCTATCGCGCGAACGGGAGCCGCACCCGCAGGGACGGTGCGTGGGACCATCGGTCGACGACCCGGGCCAGCACCGGCCCGACGGTCGCGGTGACCAGCACGTAGCCCGCCGCGACGGCCGACAGCCGGGAGCTGCCCCCGGCGGTCACGCCCAGGCCGGCGATGATGATCGAGAACTCGCCCCGTGCGGCCAACAGCGTCGCGGCCCGCCAGCGCCCCCGCGTGCCGATGCCCGCGCGGCGACCGCCGTACCACGCCACGACCCCCTTGGTCAGGATGGTCACGACGGCCAGCAGGACCACCGGGAGCGCGACCGCGGGCAGGACCGACGGGTCGGTGGAGAGGCCGAAGAAGACGAAGAAGACGGCCGCGAAGAGATCGCGCAGGGGCATCAGGAGGGTCTCGGCCCGGTGGGCGGCAGGGCCGGAGATCCCGATGCCGACCAAGAACGCGCCGACCGCGGCCGACACGTGGATCGCCTCGGCGAGGCCGGCCACCAGCAGCGCCACGCCCAGGATCGTGAGGAGGTTGACCTCGTCGGAGTCGGAGAACGCCGCGGCGCTGACGCGCTCCCCGTGGCGCACCGACAGGAACAGGGTGAGGGCGACCGCACCGAGGGCGACCGCGACGGACACGGCCGCACCGACGATCGTTCCCCCGAGCGCGATCGCACCGAGCACCGGCAGGATCACCGCCATGGCGAGGTCTTCGAACACCAGCACGGACAGCACGACCGGTGTCTCGCGGTTGCCCGTCCAGCCGAGGTCGGCCAACACCTTGGCCACGACCCCCGACGACGAGATGTAGGTGACCCCACCCAGGAACAGCGACGGGATCGCGCCGAGGTCGAGCAGCAGGCCGGCCACGAACCCGGGCGTGAAGTTCAACGCCATGTCGGCGAGCCCGATCGGGGTCGCACGACGCAGGTTGTCGGTCAGCTCGCGACCCGAGTACTCCAGTCCGAGCATGAGCAGCAGGAGGATCACGCCGATGTCGGCGCCGGTTTCGACGAACTCCTCCGAGACGTCCAGGGGCAGCAGGCCGCCCTCGCCGAACGCCAGTCCCGCCGCCAGGTACAGGGGGATCGGCGAGATCGACAGCCGGCCGGCGAGCCGTGCCATCAGCGCCAGCAGGAACAGGACCCCGCCGACCTCGAGCAGCACGAGGACGGTGTGGCTCACGTGGCCGTCAGCAGCGTCCGGACGGCCTGGATCCCGTCGCTGGTGCCCGCGACGACCAGCGTGTCCCCCGCCTGCATGGCGAAGTCGGGCTCCGGCGCGGGCACCGGGCCGGTGGACCGGAGCACGGCGACGATGCTCGCCCCGGTGTGGGTGCGGATCGCCATCTCGGCGATGGACCGACCAACGGCCGGTGACGCAGCGTCCACGTCCAGCCAGGCGAAGACCAGCCCCTCGATCTCGTAGCTGCGCTCGTCCGCACGTTCCTCGATGGACAGCACCCCGAGTGACTCGACCAGGCTGTGGGCGTCGTCCTCACTGAGCTGGACGGTCACCCGGGTGGCGTCCGGGTCCTCCGGTCCGCACACGAACACCTCGCGTCGACCGCTGTGGTGCTGGACGACCCCCATGCGGCGGCCCTCCTCGGTCACGAACTCGACCCGTTGGCCGATCCCCGGCAGCTTCGTCTCGTCGAGATGGCCCACGGCGCCGCTCCTGTCGTCCCGGTCGACGACGGTATCCCCAGCATCCGTCTCCGGCCCCCCAGTGGCGTGATGGGCCCCCGGGCTCGCACTCCGTCCGTCGACCCTTGACAAGGCTAAGACTATTAGCCACACTGGGGACCCCCGGAGGCTAAGGCCATTAGCCACCGGTCAGACACCGGGACGACCCGGAGAGGGAGCACCGCCATGGGTCCCGACCCCACGAACGACACGACGACCGGAACGCAGTACCTCGACCGCCCGGGCGGACGCATCGCCTTCGACGTCACCGGCCACGGCCCACTGCTGGTGCTCTCGCCCGGCATGGGGGACGTCCGGGAGTCCTTCCGCTTCCTGGTGCCGCGACTGGTGGAGGCCGGGTACCGCGTGGCCACGGTCGACCTGCGAGGCCACGGGGACAGCGACACGACCTTCGACGACCACGGCGACGTCCCGACCGGCACGGACCTGCTGGCCCTGGTCGATCACCTGGGCGGCCCGGCGGTCCTGGTCGGCAACTCGATGAGTGCCGGCGCGGCCGCCTGGGCGGCTGCCGAGGACCCGGGTGCCGTCCGGGCCCTCGTGCTGCTCGGTCCCTTCGTGCGCCAGCCTCCGTCGAGCCCGGTGCTCGCGATCGCGCTGCGCCTGGGTCTCCTGCGACCCTGGGGCCCATCGGTGTGGTCCGCCTACCACGCCAGCCTGTACCGCGGCGCCCGGCCCGACGACCTCGCCGGTCATCGCGCCCGCATCCGCACCAGCCTCGCCCGACCGGGCGCGTGGCACGCATTCCAGGCCACCACGCAGACCTCCCACGCACCCGTCGAAGCACGCCTGGGCGAGGTCGAGGCGCCGACCCTGGTGGTCATGGGCACCGCGGACCCGGACTTCCCCGACCCCGAGCAGGAGGCCCGCTGGATCGCCGACCGACTCGCGGGCCAGGTCCAACTGGTGGAGGGAGCCGGGCACTACCCACACGCCGAGTTCCCCGACCTGGTGGCCCCACGCATCGTCGAGTACCTGGGTGGGGTGGCCTGAGTGCCCCGCGCCGGACTCGACCCCGACCGCGTGGTGCGGGCCGCCGCCGACCTGGTCGACGACGTCGGCCACGACCAGCTGACCCTCGCGGCCGTCGCCGCCCACTTCGACGTGGCCGTCCCCAGCCTCTACAAGCACGTGGGCGGGATCGACGACCTGCACGGCCGGCTCGCGGTGCTGGCGGTCGAGGAGCTCGGGGCACGACTCGCCGCCGCGGCCGGCGGACCCCACGCCGGGGACGAGCCGTTCCGGACACTGGCTCGGGCGTACCGGGCCTACGCCGTCGAGCATCCCGGCCGCTACGCGGCCACGGTCCGTGCTCCCGGCCCCGACGACGTCGCCCTGCGTGCCGCCAGCGACGCGGTGCTCTCGACCGTCCTGGCGGTGCTCGGGGACCTCGGGCTCACCGGCGACGACGCTGTCGACGCCGCCCGTGCCGTCCGCTCGGCCCTGCACGGGTTCGTGACCCTCGAGGCCGCCGGGGGGTTCGGGCTGCCGCGCGACG
This sequence comes from Salsipaludibacter albus, assembly GCF_019798055.1. GTDB lineage: Bacteria > Actinomycetota > Nitriliruptoria > Nitriliruptorales > Nitriliruptoraceae > Salsipaludibacter > Salsipaludibacter albus. Next base: position 138,844 of record NZ_JAHOPH010000006.1, read on the forward strand.
TCGACCGGTCCTTCACCTCGCTGGTCGACACGCTGCATCGGGGCCTTCTCGCATGAGTGGACCCGGGTCCCGACCGATCGACGCCTGACGTCTCGTCGACCCCGAGGTCCTGCCGAGGGGCGGACCATCGGCGGACCGCACCGGGCCGGACTCCAGCCGGATCGAGGGACGCGATTCCTACGATCTCGGACATGAACACATTGCTGATCCTCGGGGCAGGCACGGCCGGGACCATGGCCGCCAACCTGTTGCGCACGAAGCTGGGCGACGACTGGTCCATCACGATCGTCGACCGCGACAACGAGCACCACTACCAGCCGGGCTACCTGTTCGTGCCCTTCTGGATGCCGGAGGGACGGGTCGTCAAGGAGCGTGACGCGTTCCTGCCGGACGGCGTGGACTTCGTCCAGCGCGACATCGCCCGGGTGCATCCCGACCAGCGCTGGGTGGAGCTGGCCGACGGCCAACGGCTGGACTACGACTGGCTGGTCATCGCCAGCGGATCTCGTCCGCGCCCGGATCTCGTGCCGGGCATGGCCGACGGTTCGCTCTGGCGGGACAAGGTCCACGAGTTCTACACCCTCGAGGGCTCCGTCGCCCTGCGGGACGCACTGGCCGACTTCCACGAGGGCCGCCTGCTGGTCCACTTCGCCGACCAGCCGATCAAGTGCCCGGTCGCCCCCCTCGAGTTCACCTTCCTGGTCGAGGACAAGTACCGCAAGGCCGGCCTGCGCCACGACGTCGACATCACCTACGTCACACCGCTCGACGGTGCGTTCACCAAGCCCGTCGCCTCCGAGACGCTGGGCGACCTGCTCCGGCAGCGCAGCATCCGGTTGGCCGCCGACTTCGCGGTGGAGCGGATCGACAACGACACCCAGCACCTGGTGTCCTGGGACGGCCGCGAGCTGCCCTTCGACCTGCTGGTCAGCATCCCTCCCCACACGGGGGCGCAGTTCGTCATGGACTCGGGCCTGGGCGACGACCTGGGCTTCGTCCCGGTCGACAAGCACACGTTGCAGGCGGTGGACCACGAGCGGATCTTCGTCCTGGGCGACGCCAGTGACATCCCGACCTCCAAGGCCGGGTCCGTGGCGCACTTCGCCGCAGAACTGTTCGTCGACAACTTCCTGGCGGCGGTGGCCGGCGAGCCGATGCCCCGGTCCTTCGACGGACACGCCAACTGCTTCGTGGAATCCGGGCGCAACCAGGCCCTGCTGCTGGACTTCAACTACGACACGCAGCCCCTGACCGGGACCTTCCCGGCGGCCGGCGTGGGGCCGATGCGGCTGCTCGAGCCGACCCGGATCAACCATCTCGGGAAGCTTGCATTCGAGCAGGTCTACTGGCGGCTGCTCCTGCCCGGCAAGCGGCTTCCCGTGCCGGCGAACATGTCCATGGCTGGCAAGAACGAACCCTGAGAGGCGCGCCATGCCCACGAACACGCTCAACGGTCACACGTTCACGGTCGATGACGAGGGCTTCTTCACCGACCCCGACCAGTGGAGCCCCGAGCTCGCAGCCGACATGGCCGAGCTGATCGGCACCGAGCTGGACGACGCACACATGGCGCCGTTGGAGTTCATGCGCTCCGACGCCGCGGAGCACGGCGCCACCCCGACCCTGCGCCGGATGCACGCCACGGGGGGCTTCGACATCAAGGAGCTGTACCGGCTGTACCCGGGCAAGCCCGTCAAGAAGATGGCCTGGCTGGCCGGCCTGCCCAAGCCGACCGGCTGCGTCTGAACCAGGCAGCGACGAGGAGACACGCCATGGCCACCATCCCCGACGGGTTCGTCATGCCGGACTTCGGTGACCCCGCCCCCGCCGACAACGGCACCACGCCCGCGACGGCCACCGCCACGGCCGCAACGGCCACCTCCACCGGCCCCCGCAGGATGGCCTTCATCTGCTCGAAGGGGAACCTCGACATGGCCTACCCGGCCCTGATCGTGGGCAACGCGGCCCTGACCGAGGGTGTCGAGGTGCTGATCTTCTTCACCTTCTGGGGCCTGGACATGATCAACACGCAGGTCAACGACAAGCTCAAGTTCACCGTCAGCGGCAACACCGCGATGCACATGCCAGACCTGGCGAAGGTTCGACCGGGCCTGGAGTACAAGGCGATCCCGCAGGCGCTGGGCAACCTGCCCGGCATGACCGCCTACGCCACCCGGCACATGAAGGAGGAGATGGACAAGCTGGGGGTGCCACCGGTCCCGGAGTTCCTCGACCTGCTGGCCGCCTCGGGTGCCCACCTGTACGCCTGCAAGCTCAGCTACGACATGGCGAAGATGATCGAGGCCGACCTGCACCCGGCCGTCGAGGGCGTGATCACCGCGGCCGACTTCGTCGAGCTCGCCGAGGGCGCCCAGATCGTCTTCATCTGATCCAAACATGAGTGGTCACCACTCACGCGCCACGGGTGGTCGTTCGTCGCGACACCGACGCCAGCGGTCGTGCGGCAGGGGCTCAGACGCGCACGGACAGGAACCGGCCGACCAGGGCGGGCCGGTCGGAGTCCTCGATCTCGATCGTGACGTCCACGTGGACCAGCAGTCCCCCCGCCTTCGGCTCGGTGTGGTCGAGCCGCCCGACGGCCCGCACGCGGCTGCCCACCGGGACCGGGGCCGGCAGGCGGACCCGGTCCAGGCCGTAGTTGATGCCCATCGCCGCGTCCGGCACGGTCATCAGTCCACCGAGCAGCGACGGCAGCATGGCCAGCGTCCAGAAGCCGTGCGCGATCGTGCCACCGAACATCCCGTCGGCGGCCCGCTCGGGATCGACGTGGATCCACTGGTGGTCGTCGGTCGCGTCGGCGAAGCGGTCGACGAGGTCCTGGGTCACATCGATCCACTCCGAGGCGCCCAGGTCGACGTCGGCAGCGGTGGCGAGTTCATCCATGGTCATGGTGACGGGCATCGGGTCGGCTCCCTGGTCGGGCACGGGGACCACGACCCTAGAGCGAGGTGGCGTGCATCGCCCCGGACGTCGGCAACCACACCGGAGGCGGCCAGTAGGCTCCGGCACATGACCCGTCGACACTTCCTGTTGGACATGGACGGCGTCCTGGTGCGGGGTGCGACTCCCGTTCCCGGGGCCGCCGAGTTCCTCGCACGCCTGGACGCCGCCGGCAGGCGCTACCTCGTGCTGACCAACAACCCGCTGTACACGCCCCAGGACCTGTCGCACCGGCTGCGCACCGGGGGGTTCGACGTCCCGGCCGACCGGATCTTCACGTCGGCGATGGCGACCGCCCGCTTCCTGGCCGACCAGCGTCCGGGTGGCAAGGCCTTCGTGATCGGCGACTCGGGCCTGACCACCGCCCTGCACCAGGCCGGCTACGTCATCACCGACATCGAGCCCGACTACGTCGTGCTCGGCGAGTCGCACGAGATGACCTTCTCGTCGGTGTCCACCGCCGTCCAGCTGCTGGTCGACGGGGCCCTGTTCGTCGCCACGAACCCCGACACCGCCGGGCCGACCGAGCGGGGGATCGTGCCCGCGGCGGGTGCCGTCGCCGCGATGATCAGTGCCGCCACCGGCGTGTCGCCCTACGTGGTCGGCAAGCCCAACCCGTTCATGTTCCGGGCCGCGCTCAACCACCTCGACGTGCACTCCGAGGACACCTACATGGTCGGGGACAACCTCCTGACCGACATCAAGGGTGGGCTCGAGGCCGGCATGGAGACCGTGCTGGTCATGAGTGGCATGACCGGGCCCGACGACGCGCTGGCACGCTCTCCCTACCAACCACACCACGTCGTCGAGTCCGTGGCCGAGATCGAGCTCGGCTGACGACCGGCGTGGGGCGAGGACATCCGTGAGCCTGCCACCGACCGAGGACGTGCCCGACCAGCCCGGGCCCGGCTGGCCCGGCATCCCCCGGGACGGTGTCGAGCTGGCGCTGGTCACGCGGTCGGGGTTCGTGGAGTCCCGCCACCACGGCCACGCCGTGGTCACCGCGCCGGACGGGCACGTGGTGACGGCGCTCGGGCAGGCCGACGCCACCATGGACCCACGGTCGTCGCTCAAGCCACTCCAGGCCGCGGGCTGCCTGCTCGTGGGCGCCGACCTGCACGGCCCGGCCCTGGCGATCGGGGCCGGCAGCCACCGGGGCCATCCCGACCACCTCGACCTGGTCGCGGAGGTGCTGGCAGCGAGTGGGCTGGACGAGGACGACCTGCAGTGTCCCCCGGCCCTGCCGTCCGAGCCGTGGGCCTCCGAGGACCTCCTGCGCGCGGGGGGCGGGCCTCGACGTCTCGCGATGAACTGCTCCGGCAAGCACGCGGCGATGCTGACCGCCTGCCGGGCCGGCGACCTCGACCGTGCCACCCATCTCGAGCCCGACCACCCGCTCCAGCAGCGCATCCGCGGCGTCGTCGAGCAGGTCACCGGCGTCACGGCGGGCACGGTCGGGATCGACGGGTGTGGCGCGCCGCTGTTCGCCACGAGCCTGGTCGGCCTGGCACGCGCGATCGGACGCGTGGGGGCGGCCGGCGCGGGCGAACCCGGCCCCACCGCGGGTCTCCACGAGGAGGTCGTCGATGCCCTGGGACGGGTCGCCCGGGCCATGCGTGCCCATCCGTGGGCCGTCGCGGGCATCGGCGCGGACGACACGATGGTCATGGAACAGCTCGACGGCGTGGTGGCCAAGGGTGGGGCGGAGGGCGTGCTGGCGCTGGGCACTGCCGACGGATTCGGCGTGGCGGTCAAGATCGCGGACGGGTCGAGCCGGGCCACCGTGCCCGTGGGGCTGGCACTGTTGACGGCGGCGGGCATCGACGCGACCGACCTCGCCGACGCGCTGGCGCCCCGGACCCTGGGAGGTGGCCTGCCGGTCGGCCGGGTCCACGCCGCGCCCGGCGTGACGGCCTGATGCGTCGTACCTGGGTGTCGGTGACCCTGACCGTCCTCGCAGCGCTGGCGACCCTGCTCGCGACCGTGGGCTGGTGGGTGCACGCCACGTTGCTCGACACGGACCGGTTCATGGCGTTGGTCGACCCGATCGTGACGTCACCGGCGACCGGCGAGGCCGTCGGGGACCGGGTCACCGACGAGCTCTTCACGGCCCTGGACCTGGAGGAGCGGGTCGCGACCTCACTGGGCGAGGTCGACGCCTGGTTGCGCTCCGGGATCGCCGACCTGCTCGACCTCGACCCGGAGGGACCGGTCGCCCAGCGGCTCCCCGACGGGCCCGAACTGGCCGCGCTGACACCCGCGCTGGTCGCGGCCGCTCGGGAACGGGTCTCGGACCGGGTCACGCTCGCGGTCGAGCGTCCGCGCTTCCGGTCGGCGCTGGAGCAGTCGGTGCGCTCGGCCCACGTGGCCACCGTGGCCGTGCTGCGCGAGGACCAGGCGGCCCTCCCCGAGGCGGTGGTCGTCGACGGCGACGTCACCCTGGACCTGCGACCCCTGGTGGAGACGGCCCTGGCACCGGTGGTGCGCGACACGGCCGACCTGCTCGGACTCGAGCCCGGGTCGATCCCCGACGACCTGCGGCTGGACGACCTGGCCGCGCGACTTGGCGTCGAGGTGGACCCGGACGTCGCGACGATCGTGCTGGTGGAGGAGGAGCAGCTCGCTCCCTGGCGGGGCGCCGTGTCGACCTTCGACCGGCTGGTCTGGGTCCTGGTCGCCGTGGCCGTCCTGCTCGCCGCCGCGGCCCTGTGGACTGCCCCCCGACGCTCCCGGGCGACGCTGTGGCTGGGCCTGGCCGTGGCCGTCGCGCTGGCCGCCACCTTCCCACTCCTGGCGGTCCTCTCCGACGTGCTGCTGGGTCGGCTGGCCGGTGCCGGGGCTCGGGACACGCTCGCCGCAGTGCTCGCCGCCGCCACGTCCGACCTGCGGTGGGCGGCCGGCATCATCATCGTCGCCGCCCTGCTCGTGGCGGGTGCAGCGCTGGTGGTCGGCCGTCGCGAGGAGGACGTGCCGGCCGTCGCCTGAGCCCCGCTGGGCCGGGCGGGGCCGGCGCCCGAGTGGCGTGGTCAGCGCGGGAAGGGTTCGGGACGGTCGGGCTCCGGCTGTGGGTCCGGGGTCGGGACCGGGTCCGGCACGGGCTGGGGATCGGGCACGGGCGTCGGGGTCGGGTCGGGCATGGGGTCCGGATCCGGGGTCGGCATCGGATCGGGAGTCGGCATCGGGTCCGGTGACGGCATCGGGTCCGGAACCGGGTTGGGCATGGGATCCGGGACCGGGTTGGGCATCGGGCCGGGCGTCGGCGCCGGCGGCTGCGGAGTCGCGGTGGTCTGCGGGTGCGGGGTGGCCATGGATCCACTCCTCGTCGGGGTGCACCATCGTCGGGGGGGACGTCACCGTTCGCCACGGCCGTTCGACACCCCGGCCCACCGGCGCCCACCGGGCCTCAGCGCGGACGCAGCACCTCGGCCAGGTGACGGGCCCGTCGCGAGCCCAGGGCCGCGACCTGGGTCCGACAGGAGAACCCGTCCGCCAGCACGACGGCGTCGCGCGGCGCGGCCTCGAGCGCCGGGAGGAGTTGCAGGCCGGCGACCTCCAAGGACAGGTCGTGGTGGCCCTGCTCCATCCCCCAGTTGCCGGCCAGTCCGCAGCACCCACCGACCACCACCAGGTCCGCCCCGGTGGCCGCCAGGAGGGCCCGGTCCGCCGCGAAGCCCATCACGGCGTGGTGGTGGCAGTGTGGCTGCACGACCAGGGTGCGACCGTCCAGCCGTGGTGGCGTCCAGTCCGGACGCCGCGCGGCGAGCACCTCCGCCAGCGTCCGCGCCCGGGCCGCCACGCTCCGGGCGGCGTCGTCGCCCTCGAGGAGGTCGACGAGGTCGTCGCGCAGCACGGCGACGCAGGACGGCTCGACACCGACGATCGGCGCGTCACCGCCGCCGTGGCGGGACAGGACCTCGACCGTGGACCGCAGCCGGATGCGCGCCTCGTCGAGTTGGCCCGTGCTGATCCAGGTCAGCCCACAACAGGCGTCGTCGGTGACGACCTCGACCTCGTGGCCAGCGGCCACCAGCACCTCCAGGGTCGCGACGGCGGCCTCCGGGGCGAAGTGGTCGGTGAACGAGTCGACCCACAGGACGACCGGGCCAGCGCCGGGGACCGTGCTCGCGGCGCGACGCACCTCCGGCCGCACCAGTGGTCCACCTGCCGCCCGTCGCCGGGCCAGGCTCTCGCGGAAGGTGGTCGACGCGAACGACGGGAGCGCCCGACGGGGGTCGATGCCGGCGACCCGACGTGCCACCGACGACACCATCGGCAGGTCCAGGACCGCGTTGGCCACGCCCGGTGCCAGCGCCGCGAGGTCGGACCATCGTGGCAGCGCACCCAGCAGGTGGTGGCTGCGCGGTCGTCGTCCCTCGCGGTGGCGGCGGTGCAGCACCTCGGCCTTCAGGCGGGCCATGTCGACGCCGGTCGGGCAGTCCGACGCGCAGCCCTTGCAGGCCAGGCACAGGTCGAGCGCCTCGTCCACCTCGGGGCTGGCCCATCCCCCGGTGACCACCTCGCCGCGGAGCATCTCCTGGAGGACGTGGGCCCGCCCACGGGTCGAGTCGAGCTCGCGACCGGTCGCCTGCCAGGACGGACACATGACCGTCCCGGTGCCCGCCCGGTCCGCGACGCAGGCACCGACCCCCGTGCAGCGGTGCGCCGCCGCGGTGACGTCACCACCGTCGGCCGTGAAGGCGAAGCCGTCGGTCGCCGGCACGGGCGCGGCGCCATCGGCACGCAGGTCCGCCGTCAGCCGCGCCGGGGTCGCCAGCACCCCGGGGTTGAGCAGGCCCTCGGGGTCGAACGCGTGCTTGAAGGCGGTCATGGCGGCCAGCGCGTCCGGCGAGTACATCCTGGCCAGCAGGTCACTGCGGGCACGACCGTCGCCGTGCTCACCGGACAGCGAGCCACCGTGGGCGACGGCCAGGTCGGCGGCGCGCCGGACGAACCGGGCGTACAGATCCAGACCGTCCGGCTCGCGCAGGGGGAAGTCCAGCCGCACGTGCACGCAGCCCTCGCCCATGTGCCCGTAGGGCAACCCGGTGAGCCCGAACTCGTCGAGCAGATCGTCGAAGGCCCGCAGGTAGTCGCCCAGCCCCTCCGGGGGCACCGCTGCGTCCTCCCACCCGGCATGGGCGGGACGGCCCGACGGTGCCACCGCGGCCAGGCCGGCACCGTCCTCGCGAATCCGCCAGATCCGCGCCACCTGCACCGGGTCGTTCACCACGACTGCCGGTCCTCCCGCCGCAGCGACCAGGCGCCGGGCGCGGTCGTCGACCTCGCCGAGGTCGTCGCCGGCCAGCTCGACCAGCAGCCAGGCACCGCCCGCCGGGAGCGGCGGGACCGACTCGGGACCACGGCGTCGTCGCAGTGCGTCGGTGATGCGGGTGTCGAGCCCCTCGACCGCGACCGGGTCGAAGTCCAGCACGTCGACGACCGTGTCGGCCGCGCTCGGCATGTCCGGGTGCCCCACGACCACCAGGCGCGTGTGGTCGGGTGCCGCGACCAGCTCGACCTCGGCGGCCACGACGATCCCGAGCGTGCCCTCGCTGCCCACGAACGCCCTGGCCAGGTGTGGTCCGCCGTCCCCGAGCAGGTGCTGCAACCCGTAGCCCGACGCCTGGCGGGTGAAACGGCCGAACTCGTCGGCGATGACGTCGCCGTGGCGATCGCGCAGGGCCACCACGTCGTCCACCAGCCGCGCTGCCCGGGCCGCCGACCCCGCACCGTCGCCGGTGGCCGCGTCGGCCCCACGCCCCAGTCGCACCCGGGTCCCGTCGGCCAGCACGACGTCCAGGGTGACGACCTGGTCGACGGTGCGTCCGTAGCCCAGCGCCCGGGACCCGCACGCGTTGTTGCCGATCATCCCGCCCAGCGTGGCGCGGTCGTGGCTGGACGGGTCCGGTCCGAACCGCAGGCCGTGGGGTGCGGCAGCCCGCTGCAGGTGGTCCAGGACCACCCCCGGCTCAACGATCGCGCGCCCGCCGCCGTCCGCGGTCGAGGTGACGTCGACGATGTCGTCCAGGTGGCGGGAGCAGTCCAGGACCACGCCGGCACCGACCGCATTGCCGGCGATGCTGGTGCCCGCCCCCCGACCCGTGAGCGGGACCCCCAGCTCGCGACAGGTCTGCACGGTCGCGACCACGTCGTCGGCGTCCCGTGGGGCCACGACCACCCGGGGCACCACGCGGTACAGCGAGGCATCGGCGGCGTGGGTCGCCCGGGTGGCCGGGGAGCCGTCCACGTCGGCCACGCCGGCCCGGCGCAGCCGGTCGGCGAGCTCGGTCGGTGGTGGGGTCACTGGTCGCAGATCCCGCCGGGTTCCCGACGGCCACCACAGGTGTCCCCGAACTCCTCGTACTCCGACCCGAACGGGGCCTGGAAGTACAGGTCGTCGCAGGCGCCCATGTCGCCGCCCTCGCAGTCGTCCCACAGGCCGTCCAGCACCGGGTCGTCGCCGTAGGAGGCCGACCCGTCGAACTCGATGGTCCCGCCCTCGTCGATGTCGAAGTTCACCTCGGCGTCGCCGACCGATCGGAACAGCACGAACAACCCGATCGCCCCGAGCGCCATCAGCACCACGAACACCAGGGCGACGACGAGCACCACTCGCCCACAGCCGGAATTGCCCGACCCGGATCCGGCCGCCGGAGTCGCGCCGGCCGACAGGTCGGGCGCGGGGGGCGGGGTCCCCGGGCCGGGTCGAGTCGTGCCGGCGGTGGCGGGACCGGTGGTCGGGGGAGGGGTCACGGGCCAGTCCCAGCCGGCCACGGCCCCGCAGTGGGGGCAGGCGCCCTCGGCGGGCCGCAGTCGGCCGCACTCGCCACAGGTGTGCGCACCCTCGTCCATGGTCGGCTCCTCGACATCGGTGGCCGTGAGGATCGGCGCCCGGCTCCCCGACGACGCCCCTGCGGGACTCTAGGACGACTGCCCGGATCCCGCCCGGCGCCGACCGGGCAGGCAGTACCGTCGGCGGCCCGATCCGGCTCACGGGAGGCCCCATGGACCACGACGACATCGCCGTGCGCGAGCGCCTCGACGAGGCAGTCGACCGCCTGGTGGCCGAGCACCCGCCCGCGTCGACGTCCTCCGAGGAGTTCTGGGGGGCCCAGTACGACGCCGGGCTGGCCTGGGTGCACCACCCCGAGGGCAAGGGTGGGCTCGGCGTGTCACCGCGGTGGCTGCCGCACGTGCGTGAACGACTGCACGCCGCGGGTGCCGACCAGGACAACATCCGGATGAACATCATCGGGATCGGCATGGGTGCCGGCACCCTGGTCGCCCACGCCCCGGAGTCCATGCAGGACCGGATGCTGCGCCCGATGTTCACCATGGAGGAGATCTGGTGCCAGCTGTTCTCCGAGCCCGGTGCCGGATCGGACCTGGCCAACCTGTCCACCTCGGCCGTCCCCGAAGGTGACCAGTGGGTCGTCAACGGCCAGAAGGTGTGGACGACCCTCGCCCACATCTCCCGCTGGGGGATGCTCGTGACCCGCACGGACCCGTCCGCGCCCAAGCATCGTGGTCTGACCTACTTCATCCTGGACATGGAGGCCCCGGGCGTCGAGGTCCGCCCGCTCCACCAGATCACCGCCGAGGCCGAGTTCAACGAGGTCTACCTCGACGACGTCCACGTCGACGACGACATGCGCCTGGGCGAGGTGGGCGGGGGCTGGTCGGTTTCGATGACCACGCTCATGAACGAGCGGGTCGCCATCGGGGGCGGCGTGCCACCCCGTGGGTCCGGATCGATCGCCACCGCCCTGCAGGTGTGGGAGGAGCGTGGCCACGACGACCCGGTGCTGCGTGACCGGCTGACCGAGCTGTGGATCGAGGCCGAGGCCCTGCGGCTGACCTCGCAACGCGCTGCCGACGCCCGCACCGCCGGCACCCCCGGGCCGGAGGGCTCCACCTCCAAGCTCCACTGGGCCGAGCTCAACAAGGACCTCACCAGCTTCACGATGGAACTGCTCGAGGGGGACGGGATGCTGTACCCGGGTGGCTACGAGCTGCACGCCCCGACCAGCCGGGCGGAACGCGAGTCCACGCCGCAGAAGGCGTTCCTGCGGGCCCGGGCGAACTCGATCGAGGGCGGCACCTCCCAGATCATGAAGAACATCCTCGGCGAGCGGGTGCTGGGCCTGCCCGGCGAGCCGCGCGTCGACAAGGACCTGCCGTGGAAGGACGTGGCCCGGTGAGCACGGACCCCACCTCCCTGCCACAGCCCTCCCTGCCGGAGCACACACCATGACCGAGATCCAGTCCCTGACCCTGACCGAGGAGCAGCAGGCGCTGCGTGACATCGCCCGCACGTTCCTGGCCGATCGCCTCGGCCCCGACGTCGTGCGCGAACTCATGGCCGGTGAGGTCGGGTTCGACCCCGCACACTGGGCGGAGGTCGCCGGCATGGGGTGGCAGGCGATGGTCGTCCCCGAGGAGCATGGCGGAGCCGGCTACGGCTGGACCGAGCTCGCCGTCCTGTTCGAGGAGGCCGGGCGGGCGATCGCGCCGCTGCCCCTGCTGTCGACGGCGATGGGCACCGCCGTGCTCCTGTCCAGCGGCACCGACGCCCAGCGGGCCGAGCACCTGCCGGCCATCGCGGCCGGCGAGCGCCGCGTCGCGGTGGCGGTCGACGTTCCCGGCGCCGATGCCCAGCCGGCGCCGACCCTGCGGGACGGCCGCCTGGACGGGCGCGTCCGCCACGTGGTCGAGGGTGCCGCCGCGGACCTGGTCGTGGTGGCCACCCCGGACGCGGCTGTGCTGGTCGACCCGGCGGCCGACGGCGTCGAGGTCACCGCGATGGAGGTGCTCGACCTGACCCGGCCCCAGGCGGAGCTCAGCTTCGACGCCGTCGTGGTCGACGACGACGCCCACCTCGCAGGCAGTCCTGCCGAGGTCGTCGACCGGGCCCGGACCGTCGGCGCCACCCTCGTCGCCAACGAGCAGGTCGGCACCGCCGCAGCGGTCCACGAGATGGCGGTCGAGTACGCCCGGACCCGCACGCAGTTCGGGCGCGCCATCGGGTCCTTCCAGGCGATCAAGCACCTGCTTGCCGACGACCTCGTGGCGCTCGAGGCGGCCCGGTCGGTCGCCTGGCACGCGGCCCGAGCCCTCGCGGCCGACGACGCCGACGAGATCGCCGTCGCCACGCCGATGGCCGCCTCGTTGTGCAACGAGGTGGCGGCGAAGCTCGCCGCGGACACCATCCAGGTGCACGGGGGGATCGGCTTCACCTGGGAGCACGACGCGCACCTGTACTTCAAGCGTGCGTCGTCGTCCCGCCTCCTGTTCGGCACCCCCAAGGCCTGGCGCGCTCGCCTGGCCGACACCCTCGGCCTCTGACCACTCACGGCCCGACGACGAGGCTCAGGGCTCGCGGGTGGCCCAGCGTCCCCAGCCACCGGCGACCCCCACGACCAGTGCGACCAGGCCGACCAGCACGCCGGACAGCGGCACACCGACCGCATCGTCGATCCCGAGCGCGTGGTCGAGCGACCAGCGTCCCGGACCCGTCGTCGCGACGGCCCAGGCGACGACCACCAGGTAGCCGTTGAGCTCCCAGCCCTTGGACACGGACCAGAAGCCGTTCTCGGCGTTGTTGACCAGCGCCGCGGTCGTCATCGTCCCGATCATCGCGGCGGCCGACAGCGGCGTCAGCAGCCCGAGTGCGAGTCCGAGCCCCCCGGCCAGCTCGCTCGAGCCGGCCGCCACCGCGGCGACCCGCCCGTCACCGAAGCCCAGCGACCGGAACCACTTCGCCGTGCCGTCCAGGCCGCCACCCCCGAACCAGCCGAACAGCTTCTGCATGCCGTGCAGGGAGAAGGGGATCCCGACCAGCACGCGCAGCAGCAGGACTCCCGTGTCGATGGCAGCCTGGTCCATGGTCGTGTCCTCGAGGGTCGTCGGTCCGGTCACCCGGACGGGTCCGGCGTCGACAACGGGCCGGTCCGCGATGGTCTTCCGTCCCGAGCACCTACCCTCCGCTGCGTCGCCCACCCGAGCCGGAGCACCTCGTGCCACCTGATCCCCGCGTGCTGGAGGCCCTGGACGCCGCCGGTGTGGCCCACACGGTGATGGACTGCGATCCGGACCTCGCCGACACCGCCGAGTTCTGTGCGGCGTACGGCATCGATCCCGGTGCCTCGGCGAACGCCCTGCTGGTCGCGTCACGCAAGCCACCCGGCCACCACGTGCTGTGCGTGGTGCTGGCGACCCATCGGTTGGACGCCAACGGCATCGTCCGCACGCGCATGGGCGTGAGGAAGGTGTCGTTCGCCCCGGCCGAGGACACCCGGGAGCTGACCGGCATGGAGATCGGCGGCGTCACCGTCGCGGGCCTGCCCGACGACCTCCCGGTGTGGGTCGACGCCGCCGTCGCCGCCGTGGACGAGGTGGTCGTCGGTGCCGGCACCCGGTCGGCCAAGATCCTGCTCGCCGGCGCGGACCTGGCCCGACTGCCCAACGTCGAGGTGGTCGACGGCCTCGCGACCCCCCTCGAGGCCTGACCTCGGCCGACGGACGCACCTCCCCCGGGCCTCGCGCGGCCCTCGACCCATGACCATCGGTGCCGCGGTGCCCGCCTCCCGCTCGTCCTTCTCGCCCGGCGACGCCGGCCTGCTCGCCCTGCTGGCGCTGATGTGGGGCAACTCGTTCCTGTTCATCAAGTTCGCCGTCGCGACCATCCCGCCCGCGTGGATCGTGGCGGGGCGACTCACCGTCGGTGGCAGCCTGCTGGTCGTGATCGCCCTGGTGCGCCGCCGGTCCCTGCCACGGGCACCACGCGACGTCGCGACGCTGGCCGTCATCGGACTGGCCGGGGCGGCCCTACCCTGGGCGGGACAGGCCTGGGCGCAGCAGTTCCTGGACTCGGGACTGCTGGCCGTGCTCAACGCGACGACGCCGGGGGCGACGCTGGTGATCGCGGTCGCCGTCGGCCAGGAGCGACTGCACCGACTCCGGGTCCTGGGCCTGCTCGTGGCCGCGGTGGGCTCGGTCGTCATCGTCGGGGGCGAGATCTCCCAGGGCGGACCGGTCGCCGCCCTGGTCGTCGCGGCCGTCGCCCCCTTCGCCTACGGCATCGGGACCGTCCTGACCCGGGCTCGCGTCTCCGGACGGATCGACCCACTGCCGGCCGCGGCGGTCCAGCTGTCCACGGCCGCCGTCGTCGCCACGGGCCTCTCCGTCGGGTTCGTGGGCCCTCCACCTCCGCCACTGTCGCTGGACCCCGTCGCGGCGGGATCGTTGGTGGCACTGGGAGTCGTCGGGACCGGACTCGCCTTCCTGCTCTACTTCACGCTCATCCAGCGGGTGGGCGCCACCAATGCGTCCATGGTGACCTACCTGGTGCCGGTGGTCGGGCTCGTGGCGGGTGCGGTCGTGCGCGGCGAACGCTTCGGGCCCAACGTCCTTCTGGGGGCCGCCATCCTGGTCGTGGGCGTGTGGCTCGCCCAGCGACGGCCGCCCGATGTCGACGGCGGTCGTCCCCCGACCGCACGAACTATCCCCCCGTCGTGACCCGGGCGTCCCCCACGTCGTCCTAGCGGGGTGCCATGCGGATGGCACCGTCGAGCCGGATGACCTCGCCGTTGAGCATCGGGTTGCCCACGATGCTGTCCACCAGGTCGGCGTACTCGGCGGGGTCGCCGAGCCGGGACGGGTGGGGCACCTGCGTGGCGAGCGAGGCCTGGGCCTCCTCCGGCAGGCCGGACAGCATCGGGGTGGCGAACAGGCCCGGGGCGATGGCCATGACCCGGATGTGCCACTGGGCGAGGTCACGGGCGAGCGGGAGGGTCATGCCCACCACGCCACCCTTGGAGGCCGAGTAGGCCGCCTGCCCCACCTGGCCGTCGTAGGCGGCCGCGGACGCCGTGTTGACGATCACGCCGCGTTCCTCGCCCTCGGGCTCGTGACGGGCCATCTCGGCCGCGGCGAGTCGCACGACGTTGAACGTCCCGACGAGGTTGATCTCCACGACCCGGCGGAACCCGTCCAGGGGGGTGGGCCCGCCGTCGCGCGACAGGACCCGCGCCGGGGTCCCGACGCCGGCGCAGTTGACGGCGACCGCGAGCCGCCCGAGGCTGCCGGCCGTCGCGACGGCCTCCGCCGCCTCGTGCGCGTCGGTCACGTCGGCGGGCGCGAAGGTGACCCCGTCGCCCAGCTCGCCCGCGACCTGCGCGCCGTCGGACGACGCCAGGTCGACGATCACGACGTGGGCACCGGTCCGGGCCAGCCGGGCGGCCGTGGCCCGCCCCAGCCCGGAGGCTCCGCCGGTGACGAGGGCGACATGGTCGGTGGTCAACTGCATCCTGGACTCCCGTTCGGGATGGCACGCACGGACCCGTGCCCGGGCCCGTGGGACGACGCCGGCCGCATCGCTGTGCGATGCGGCCGGACGTGGTGGAGGTGATCGGACTTGAACCGACGGCCCCTTCGTTGCGAACGAAGTGCTCTACCAGGCTGAGCTACACCCCCGGGAGAACTCGACCCCGCCGATCGCGGGGTGGTCTGCCCGCCTCGGGCGACGGGCCGGCTCATGGTAACCACCGCCCCGGTGGCCCGCCAACGACGGCCGGGTGCCGTCAGAGGACCTCGACGGCGGATCGACGGGCGCCCACGGGCTGCGGCGCGGCGTCGTGCACGGGCGTGTCGGCCGCGGCCGTGCGCGGTCGACCGCCGGGGAAGTGGCGCTCGTCGGCCATGCCCTCGACCAGCCGTGGCAACGACTCGTAGAGGTGCGGCTGGTCACGGCCGACGAACGCCCGTGCGTCCGTGCGGATCGAGCGGATCACCGCCTTGGCGCGATCGGCCTCGAGCTTGCGGTGGCGCAGCACGATGACGTAGCCACCGGTCGCGATGGTGGCGACGACGAAGATGGTCCAGAAGACGCCACCCCAGGCGATGGCCGCACCCGCACTGGCGAGGACGGCGACCAGCGAGCCCACGAACAGCCGTCGCATCGTGGCCAGCGAGTCGTCGGCGGCGCGCACCGCACGGGCGGCAGCGGCCCGGCCGATCGATGCGGCGGAGCGCCGGTCGTGGTGGGACGCGGCCGAGGAAGTGGTCATGGGATGCTCGCTGTCGCGTTGGAGGACGGCCATGGCACGCTCGAACCCGGCGGCGGAGCCATGCACCGAGGCGTGCCGACCGCGGACCGCCAAGGGGAACACCAGGGCCAGCCACGCACCGGCGAGGCCGGTCAGGAACATGATCTGGATCGGGCTCATGCAGTCATCCGTTGCCGTGGGGGAGGCGCCACGTGCCTCGACGAACGACGCCGGTCGGCCCGCAGCAACTGCATCACACCCATGGAATTCCACCGGTCGGCTTCGACGAATCTAACTGGTCCCGCCGGTCGGCGAAAGGATCCGCCCCCGGCCGAGGAACCCACCGTGCGTGTTCGGCCTCGTGGAAGTGTGGTGGACCGCACCTCGCGGCGGGCCCGGGACCCCGACCGTCCGACCACCGGCCGCCGGCCGTCGTCCGTCACTGCCGTGGCCCCTGTGGCCCACTGTGGCTGGATGCACCCCACGGGAGGTGGGGCACGACGCGACGTCCGGGTCAGTCGAGGTCCGCGGCCCGCCAGTCACCGGAGCGTCCGCCCGACTTGGCGAGGAGGCGTACCGACACCACCTCGACGTCGCGCTGGACGGCCTTGACGAGGTCGTAGAGTGCCAGCGCACCGACCGAGGCGCCCGTCATGGCCTCCATCTCGACGCCGGTCCGGTCCAGGGCGTGGGCCGTGCAGGTGATGGTGGCCGTCCCGGTGGCGACGTCCACGGAGACGTCCACCTCGATGGACGTGACCGCGACCTGGTGACACAGCGGGACCAGGGTCGGCGTGAACTTGGCCGCCTGGATCGCGGCGAGCCGCACCACCGGCAGCGCGTCCCCCTTGGGCAGGTCACCGTCGGCCAGCCGGCGGGCCGTTTCCGGCGTCATCGCCACCCGGGCCCGGGCGACGGCCCGTCGGCGGGTGATCGGCTTGTCGCCGACGTCGACCATGCGTGCGTTGCCTGCCTCGTCCAGGTGGGTCAGCTCGTCACCGGGTGCGCGGTCACCCGAACGGTCCGGGCCGGTCACGAGACCAGCAGCTGGACGACGACCTGTCGGCCGGGGTCCAGTCGGGTCACGTCGACCGGGATCTCGGCCAGCGCGTCGGCCCGTGACAGCGCCCCGAGCATGTGCGAGCCCTGTCCCCCGGCCGGCCGCGCATGCCACGCCCCGTCGACCTGGCGCAGGCGCACCCGCAGGTAGGAGCGCTTCCCGGCCGGTGAGGTGACCGCCTCGTCGAGCGTGGCGGTCGTCCGGGGACGCAGGAGGTCCGTGCGACCCTGGAGGATGCGCAGCGCCGGTCGAACCAGGACCTCGAACGACACGAACGTCGACACCGGGTTGCCCGGCAGGGCGACGATCGGGGTCCCGTCGATCCGCCCGAGCGCCTGGGGCATGCCGGGCTGCATCGCCAGCTTCGTGCGCCGCACCTCTCCCAGCCGGCCGATGGCCGTGGCCACGTGGTCGGCCGCACCGGCGGACACGCCCCCCGACAGCACGACCATGTCCGCGTCGGAAGCCTGCTCGCGGAGCACGCGCACCAGGTCCTCGACGGTGTCGCGCACCGGGCCGGCAAAGGTCGCCACGCAGCCCAGCTCGGTCACGACCGCGGCCAGCATCGGACCGTTGGAGTCCCGGATCTGGCCCGGCTCGAGGTCACGACCGGCGGGGACGAGCTCGTTGCCGGTCGTCACCACCGACACCCGTGGCCGGGCCGCGACCACCACCTCGTCGACGCCGGTGGACAGCAGCAGGCCCACGTCCCGGGCGGTCAGCCGATGGCGGGCCGGCAGCAACCGGGTGCCACGAGCCAGCTCCTCGCCGGCGGCACGGACGTTCTCGCGTGGGGAGGGTGACGCGTGGAAGGCGACCCCCTCGGCGTGGCTGCTGGTCAGCTCCACCGGCACGACGGCATCGGCGCCCGGTGGGACCGGGGCCCCGGTCATCACCGCGACCGCCGTGCCCGGCGTGACCGTGGGCCGCGACCCGACTGGGCCGGCATGCACCGCTCCCCCGTCGGTCAGCACCACCGGGTCGTCACCGGACGCGTCCTCGAGGTCGTCGGCGACGACGGCCCAGCCGTCCATGGCCGAGTTCGTGAAGGGCGGCAGCGGCTCGGCCGCGTCGACCGGCCGGACCAGCACGAGACCGGCGGCCTCGGCCGTGGGCACCGTCGTGCGGCGCGGCGGGGCCAGCGCGCGGACGATCTCGGCGACCCAGTCGTCGACCGGGGTCAGCTCGTGGGGGTCGGTGACCGTCGTGCGACCGTGTCCGACGAAGTTGGTCATGATGGCTCCCGGGTGGCCGGATCTGCGGTGTTGATCGACGCTCAGGACAGGCGGGTCGCGACCAGGTCACGGAGGTGGTCCGCCAACTGCGGCCCGAGGTCGTCCCGGCGGAGTGCGAAGTCGATGGTGGCCGCCAGGAAGCCGAACTTGTCGCCGGCGTCGTGGCGGATCCCGTCGAGCTGGATGCCCACGATGGGCTCGTCGGCGGCCAGGGTCTCCAGCGCATCGGTCAGCTGGATCTCGCCCCCGGCACCACGACCGGTGCGGTCCAGCACGTCGAAGATCCCCGACGGCAGCACGTAGCGCCCGATCACGGCGAGGTCGGACGGCGCGTCCGCCGGGTCGGGCTTCTCGACCAGCCCGGTGACCGGCAGGCGTCCGTCGTCGTCGGGCTCACCGACCGAGGCGATGCCGTACTTGTCGACGTCGGCCTCGTCGACCTGCATCAGCGCGACCACGGCACGCCCAGTGGCATCGTGTGCGGCGATCATCCGCTCGAGCAGGTCGTCGTCGGGGTCGACGATGTCGTCCCCCAGCAGGACGGCGAAGGACTCGTCGCCGACGTGGTGGCGGGCCTGGAGCACGGCATGGCCGAGCCCCAGCTGCTCGCCCTGCCGCACGGCATGGACCCGGGCGAGGTCGGCGAGGTCGCGCACGGTGGACAACAGGTCGTCCTTGCCCTTGGCCTCCAGCGCGGCCTCGAGCTCGAGTGCTCGGTCGAAGTGGTCCTCGATCGCGGACTTGCCCGCCGAGGTGACCAGCAGGACGTCGTCGAGCCCGGCCCGAGCACACTCGTCGACGATGTACTCGATGGTGGGTCGGTCCACGATCGGGAGCAGTTCCTTGGGAACGGCCTTGGTGGCCGGGAGGAAGCGCGTCCCGTAGCCGGCAGCGGGGATCACGGCCTTGCGCACGGTCATCGGGGAGTCCTTGGTCGAGGTGTCCGTATGGAACGGTGGGGGTCGGTCGGTTCGCCGTCGGGGCCCGTGCCAGCCTACTTTGTGCACACGTCGCCACCGGCGACCGGGACGCGAGGGGAGGCCACGGGATGGGTGGTCCGGGGCCGGCCAAGGACGACCTGCGTGACGCGGTGCTGCGCATGCGGCGTCCCCTCGACCCCCGGGTGCTGCGTGCCGCGTCCGATCGTGCCGTCGAACACCTCGCCGGGCTCGTGGCCGTCCAGCGCGCCCAGGTCGTGGCGCTGCACGTTCCCGATGACGGCGACCTCGACTCCCGGGGCCTGGCGCCGATGCTGTCCGAGCGTGGGACCCGGGTCCTGCTGGTCGAGGCGAACGACCAGCGCGTCGAGGTCGTCGCGAGCGGTCGGGCCCAGCTGGTGCGCGACGACGGCCCGGCACAGACGCTCGACGACGTCGACGTGGTCGTGGTGCCCGGCGTGGCCTTCGACCTCGAGGGTGGCCGGCTGGGACCTGCGGCGGACCCCTGGGACACCGTGCTCGACCGGGTGCCGTCCGACGCGGTGCGGATCGGGCTGGCCACCACGGCCCAGCTGGTCCCGCGCGTGCCGCGGGACGACAACGACCGCCCGGTCGACGTGGTGGTCACCGACCGCGGGGTGCACCACACCGGCGCACGACGTCACCCCCGGGACGCCTGACGCCCGCCACCGGGGGCGGGACACCGGCGCGACACGACGACGGGGCCGACACCGTCTCGGTGCCGGCCCCGCTGGTGGTCGTCTGGCTCAGAAGCGGACGTTGCGGAGGTACTCGAACGCCGTCTCGGCGAACTCGATCTGGTCCGCAGGCTGGTCGTTCTCGGCGATGTACTCG
This sequence comes from Salsipaludibacter albus, assembly GCF_019798055.1. Taxonomy (GTDB): domain Bacteria; phylum Actinomycetota; class Nitriliruptoria; order Nitriliruptorales; family Nitriliruptoraceae; genus Salsipaludibacter; species Salsipaludibacter albus. The sequence continues at coordinate 158,939 of NZ_JAHOPH010000006.1, forward strand.
ATCACGCCGGACTCCTGGCGCGCGGCGAAGATCCGCGGGAAGTCGATCGTGCCCTCGCCCGGGTCGGCGAAGAAGCCACTCTCGTCCCGGTCCTTGACGTGGAACTGCAGGAAGCGGCCCGGGTCACGGCTGAAGACCTCGACCGGGTCTGCACCCCCCGTGACGACCCAGTACAGGTCCGCCTGCATGTGGCCGGTGAACTCCTCCAACAGCACGTCGTAGGCCTGGACACCGTCCTCCTCGACCTGGAACTCCGTCGCGTGGTTGTGGTAGCCGTACTTGACCCCGGCGTCGGTCATGGCCGCGGCGACCGGGTTGAGCACGTCCACGGCGAGGGCGCGCCACTCGTCGAGGGTGCCGTAGCTGGCGAAGGGGAAGTTGGTGTAGGTGGAGCCCATGGCCAGGGCGGCCTCGACCACGGCCTGCGGGTTCCGGCCACCGTTGTGGAGGCTGGTCGCGGTCAGCCCCGCGTCGTCCAGGACGCTGCGGAAGCCCTCCCAGCCCAGGCCGTGGTTGCTGTAGGGCTCGACCTTGCGGTAGCCGATGTCGAACAGGGTCTCCATGACGGCGGCGACGCCGGCGGCGTTCCCGTTCGGGATGATGCCACGCAGGCTGTACAGCTGGATCGAGATGTTGCCGCGCGGGACCGGTCGCCTGCCGGTCGGGCCCCTGCCACTGCCGGGTGCGGCGCTGGCGAGGGTGGCGTTGCCGGCCGCGGTCAGGCCCAGTGCGGCGATGGTGGCGTTGCGCAGGAACCGGCGTCGGTTCATGTTCGTGGCTGAGTGCTCCATGGTGTCGATCTCTCCTCGGCTGAGAACGGAACGGTTCCTCCCGCCCCGAAGCCACGTCGGCCGACGTGGCGACGCACCGCACGCGCGGGTGCCGAGTCTCGGTCGGATCTGCACGGGCCGGGCCGTGACGGGGGAGTCCGCGTTCGCGTGGTCGTCGTCCACGATCGTAGGGCGGTCGTCCGCCTTCGGTCAATGAACGAACGGAAGTGTGCGCCGACCGAAACGTATGTGCGCGGAAACGAGGTCGTGCCACCCCATCCCGTGTCGACCGGTGCACCATCCGCCCCCCTCGCACGGTGCGGGCGGCGATCCTCCAGGACACCGCGCAGGTTCGTCGCGCCTGGTCCACGCAGCCGCCTTGGTGGCCGGTTCGCCCGTGCGATATCGTTTCGACGTCCTGCCGTGCTCGTCGAGAATCCGGCTCGAGGCGACCCTCGGCCCCGCTCGACACCCGTCCGCTGGCGGCGCCGCGCTCGCGGCCACCAGCCGTGCACCGTGCCAGGAGCACCTGTCCGAGCGCCATCGGAGGCCCGTCCATGCCCACCTACGAGTACGCCTGCAAGGACTGCGGCGAGCACCTCGACGTGGTCCAGTCGTTCCACGACGACCCGTTGACGGACTGCCCGAACTGCGGTGGCTCCCTGCGGAAGGTGTTCTCCGCGGCCGGGATCATCTTCAAGGGCTCGGGCTGGCACGTGAAGGACTACGCCAACACCGGCTCCGGATCGTCGGGCAACGGCTCCTCGACGGGAGGCTCGTCCTCCGACGGGGACACGACCACGTCGGAGACGTCCACCTCGTCGTCGGACTCCTCGTCGAAGAAGGAGTCCGGGACGTCGTCCGGGTCCTCGACGTCCGACTCGGGCAGCAAGGCCGACTCGGACTGACGGCGATCCCCCCGACCCGGTCGTCCACAGCAGGGTCGATGACCTGCCCGGCCGGTCCCGACCGCTGGTCCGCTGCCGTGGCATGGCCACGAACCGCTCGTCCTCCCCTCCCGCGACCGACGACGCCGGTCCACGCATCGGCGTGGGTGCGGACCGGATCCTGCACCCGCTGCGGACCCGTTCCCTCCACCTCGGGTCGCTCCTGCGCGGACCGCTGCCACGTCTTCCCGCAGCGCTGGACCGGGTGGCGGAGGGCTGGTGGCGGCTGCCGCCCCGTGCTCGCCCGGTCGCCGTCCTGGTCGCCGTGGTACTCGTCCTGTCCGGGCTGGTGGGCAGGGCCCGCACGTCACCGTGGGGTCCACCGGTGCGGGTCCTCGTCGCCGCGGGCGACCTGTCCGACGGCGACGAGGTCCGTGCCGTGGCGACGACCTGGCCGCGCGACCTCGTCCCGTCGGACCACCTCGCCACGACGCCCGACGGCGTCGCCACGCGTCCCGTGCGTGCCGGGGAGGTGCTCACCGAGACCCACGTGGCCGCCACCCGCTCGGACCTGCTCGCGCCCGACGAGGTGGCGCTGGCGGTCGACCGGGAGCTCGGGCTGCCGCCCGGCGCACCGGTCGACGTGCTGGGGACCGACTTCGACGGGCGTGGCCGCCTGCTCGGCCACGGACGACTGCTGGCCGTGGACGAGGCACGCAGCTGGATCGCGGTGTCGCGAGCAGCCGCCCCCGCGATGGCCGCTGGCCTGGCGTCCGGGCAGGTGACCATCGCACTGGCCCGTGGCGAGTAGCGTCCGGGGCGATCGCGTCCCGTGCTCGCCCCGACGCGACCCAGCCCAACACGCACACCCGCCCGCACCCCAGACCGCACGCCACACCAGGACCCGTCCATGCTTTCTGCGATCCTGCTCGGGATCATCCAGGGACTGACCGAGTTCCTCCCGGTGTCGTCGTCCGGGCACCTGCAGATCATCCCGTACCTGTTCGGTCTCGAGCCGGGACCGCTCGCCTTCGACGTGGCCGTGCACGTCGGCACGCTGCTGGCCGTGGTGGCCTACTTCTGGGTCGACCTGTGGGAGTTGGGTGTCGGGGCCCTCGGGCTCGGCGAGCGCACCCCCGAGCGGGTCCGCCGCGCCCGGCTCGAGCTCGGCCTGCTGGCGGTGGCATCGGTCCCGGCGGCCGTCGTGGGGTGGGCGCTGTCGAGCACCTTCGAGGAGCGCTTCGGCGACCCACGACTGGCAGCCGTCATGCTGTTCGTGACGGCCGGCCTGCTGCTGGGGGCCGAGCGGCTCTACGCCCGGCGCTCGGCGACCGGCAGGGTGGCCTCCAACGGCCGGGACGCCATCACCATGGGTCTGGCGCAGTCGTTGGCGATCATCCCGGGGATCTCGCGCTCCGGTGCCACCATCGCCGCCGGCATGGCCACCGGCCTGACCCGCGCCGCGGCCGCGCGCTTCTCGTTCCTGATGTCCATCCCGGTCATCCTCGGGGCGTTCGTGCTCGAACTGCCCGAGCTCAGCGAAGGCGCGCTCGCGGGGACCGGCTACACCCCCGCCGACGTCGTCGCGGGCACCGTCGCGGCCGCGATCTCCGGCTACGTCGCCGTGCGGTTCCTGATGCGGCTCGTCACCAACGACACCCTCCGGGGATTCGCCTGGTACGTCATCGCACTGGGGACGATCACGCTCCTGGCCAGCCCGTTCATCCAATGACGACGCAAGCCCCCGTCTCGGGTCACGCCGACAGGCGCTGGCGTGCCCGGCCACTGCGCGTGCCCACCGGGACGCGCCCCGCGGCGGCCGCCATCCCGAACAACGGCATGTTGACGTAGATGCCCTCGTAGTCCCCCGGCTCCACGACGTAGGTCTCGTGCCAGATCCCGACGTCGTCGCGGTCCGCGAGCTCGCGGTTGAAGCGTCGCCACGCCTCCAGGTGCGGATTGTCGCGATCGGCGGCGAAGGCCATCAACGCCTGCGGGGACTCCCAGTACTGCAGCGACAGCGAGGTGCGGCCACGGGTGAACTGCTCCACGTGGCGCAGCCCGAGCTCGGGCACGTCGGCCAGCGCGGCCAGCATCGCCGGCATCGCCTTCGTCACCCACCACCATCGCCGCGGGTTCCACGGTCGGTTGACCCGCATGCCGATCAGGAACACGGCCATGGGCTCGCGGAGCTCGGCCGTGTGCCGGCCCGGCTCGACCGTCGTGTGCCACCAGGCGGCCGGCCCTCGGCCCGGTTCGCGGTCGGGGTCGCGGTGGGGGCCCGGGGTCGGATCGGTCGGCGCAGGGCTCGGGGTGTCGCGATGGACCATGTCGGGAACCTTCCTCCATGTTCGGGCCTGCCCGCCGGACGGGGGCTACGCTGGTTTCCGAACGTTGTTATCAAACAGTGTTACAGAACCCCCGGGAGGTTGTCAACATGGCCCGACCCCGCGTCCACGACGACACGACCCGCGAGCGACTGCTCGACACGGCCGGGACCATCCTGCGACGCGACGGCGCGACGGCCCTGACCGTGCGACGGCTCGCGGACGACGCGGGCGTGTCCACCAGTGCGATCTACAGCCTGTTCGGGGGCAAGGAGGACGTGGTCCGAGCCATGTACCGGGAGGGTTTCGCCAACCTGGCGCGTCTGCAGGCCGCCGTCGAGACCGATGATCCCGCGACCCGACTCCATCGCCACGCGCTGGCCTACCGCGAGGCCGCCCGCAGCCGACCCCACCTGTTCGACGTGATGTTCGCCTGCCCGTTCCCCGAGTTCGAGCCCAGCGACAGCGACCAGGCCCTGAGCATGGGCACGCTCGAGGCCCTGCAGGACGCCGTGGTCGAGGGAATCCGCACGGGCGTCGTCGCCGGAGACCCGGCCGTGGTCACCATGGCGCTGTGGAGCACCGTCCACGGCCTGGCCACGCTCGAACTGGCCGGGAGCCTGGACGTCGCCACCGACGCCGACGAGGTGTGGGCGACGACGATCGACGCGGTGCTGGCGGGCCTGGCACCCGCCTGAGGCCCGACGTCTCAGGCGGCCTCGTCGAGCGCCTGCCACAACCGGTCGACGTCCTCCTGCTGGGTCCACGTCGCGCCCAGCGAGATCCGCAGGAAGCGCTGGCCGTCCAGCTCCGACGCGGTCAGGCCCAGGTCGGTGTGCGCCGTCATCGTGTCCAGGAAGACCGTGTTGCGCCGCGGATCGGCGTGCCGGACGCTCACCAGTGCGAACGGGGTGGGCGCGACCAGGGTGAACCGGTGGTCGGCCTCCAGGCGCTCCGTGAGTCCACGCGCCCAGGCCAGGTGCTCGCGGATGCGCGCCCGCAGGCCGTCGGTCCCGAAGGACCGCAGGACCCACCACAGCTTGAGCGCCCGGAACCGCCGACCCAGCGGCACGTGCCAGTCGCGGTAGTCCACGACCTCCCCGGACTCCGACGCCGTGTTGCGCAGGTATGGCGGCACGATCGACAGGGTGTCGACCAGCGGGGCCCGGTCCGCCACCCAGAACAGCGAGCAGTCGAAGTTCGTGAACAGCCACTTGTGCGCGTTGGTGACGTAGGAGTCTGCCAGTTCCAGGCCGTCCTGGAGATGGCGCAGTTCGGGGCACAGCATCGCCGTGCCCGCATAGGCCGCGTCGACGTGGTGCCACAGGCCGTGGTCGCGGGCGATCTCGCCGATGCGCCGGACCGGGTCGACCGCGGTGGTCCCGGTCGTGCCCACCGCCGAGCACACGAACATCGGCACGAGCCCGTCCGCCCGGTCGGCCGCGACGGCCGCGGACAGGTCGACCGGGTCCATGGCGTGGGCGTCGTCGGTACTGACCAGGCGCACGTGGCCGATGCCGGCGACCCGGGCACCCTTCTCGATCGACGAGTGGGCCTGCTCCGAGGCGTAGACGACGCAGTCCTCCGCTGCCGCACCCGCGATCGTCGCCCGGGTGCGCGCAACCACAAGGGCCGTGTGGGTCGCGTCCGAGGCCGACATCTGGATGACCCCACCGCCGGGCCCCGTGTCGACCCGCCACGACGACGGCAGCCCGAGCTCGTCGACCAGCCAGTCGAGCACGGTCGACTCGACCTCGGTGGCGGCCGGCGACGTCGACCACAGCATGCCCTGCACGCCCAGTCCCGCCGACACCAGTTCACCGAGCACGGACGGCGGGGACGAGTTGGCCGGGAAGTAGGCCATCCAGCCCGGATGCTGCCAATGGGTCAGGCCCGGGACGACGATCTCGTCCAGGTCGGCCAGCATGTCCGCGAACGGCTCGGGTCGGCGTGGCGCACGGGCCGGGAGGGCCCGGCGGACGTCACCGGGCGCGACCGGCGACCACACGGGCCGGTCCCGGAGCGTGGCGAGGTAGTCGGCGACCCAGTCCACCGCCGCGTGGCCGTTGCGGCGGAAGGCGTCGAGGTCCATCGGGTCGTCGGGCGCCTCGTCGGGCGCGTCGTCGTGCGACGTGGTCATCGGTCCTCCGTTCCCGACGTCGAGGATCCTCGGCAGGACGGAGACTAGGAGCCGGCCGGCGACGGACCATGCCCTCGCTGCGTCGACACCACGCGCGATAGCGTCCCCGATCGATCGATCACCCCCACCACGGCCACACCGAACGGCCAGTGGCGGTGAGATCCCGTCGGCCACCATGCTCGCCGTGGCCCGGTCCCGGGCCCTGCTCCGCCTGCCCCGTCGAGGAAGCCCGTGCCAGACGACCCCGCCACGCACGCCCCCCCTCCGGAGCAGGACCCGTCGGCCCCGCCACCTGCTCCCGACGTGTCGCGTCCCGACGACCCACGACCATCGGGGCAGTCCGCCGCCACCGACGACGCGGAACCCCTCGTCCACGCCCGCGACGTCCAGCACCTCTACAAGGGCGACGACGGCATCCGTGACCTCGACCTGGACGTGCCGCGGGGCTGCATCTTCGGGCTCGTCGGCCCCAGCGGCTCGGGCAAGACCACCGTGGTCCGGCTGGTCCTCGGCCTGATCCGCCCCCAGGACGGCGACTTGGAGGTGTTCGGACGGACCCCGGCCGACTTCGGCCCCGACGAGCGGGTCCGGATCGGCTTCCTCCCGCAGGAGTCCGCCCTGGACCCCGACCTCAGCCTGCGCCACAACCTCAACTTCATGGCCTCGTTGTACGGCCTGTCCTGGCGGAGCCGTTGGATCCCCGGCAAGAAGTCGCGCGCCGCGCGCGAACGGGTGGCCGCCGTGCTCGACCTGCTCGACCTCACCGAGCACCAGGACACGCGCATGCGCGATGCCTCGACCGGCGAGCAGCGTCGGTTGGCGATCGCCGCCGCGATGGTCCACGACCCGGAGTTGCTCGTGCTCGACGAGCCGACTGCGGGCATCGACCCGATCCTGCGGGAACAGCTGTGGGCCCACTTCACGTCCCTGCGCGACGAGGGCAGGACGCTCTTCGTGACCACGCAGTACGTCACCGAGGCCGACAAGTGTGACCTGGTCGGGCTGGTGGTGGACGGGGAGATCCTGCGCGTGGACACCCCCCGCCGGCTGCGCCGCGACGCCTTCGGCGGTGACCTGGTCGAGGTGGCCTGGGAGTCCCGCGGACTCGACATCACCGGCGTGGAGCAGCTCGCCGAGGTGCGGCAGATCCACCAGTGGGTCGGGCCACGCCGCGTGCTGGTGGCCGTGGACGACGCCAACACCGGCGCGGCTCGCATCCAGGACTGGCTGCAGGAGCAGGGCGAGGGCTCCCCCGTCGCCGTCCCGCACAACTCGTCCTTCGACGACGTCTTCGTCAGCCTGGTCACGGCCCATCGCGACCCCGACGGCGCGCCCCATCGCCTGCAAGCCAACGCCACGTCGGACACGGGGGTTTCGCATGCGTGACCAGGTGATCCGCACGCTGGCCTTCGTGCGGCGGGAGATGGTCTCCACGCTGCACCAGCCACGACTGCTCCTGACCCTCATCCTGGGTCCGTTCCTCGTGCTGTTCGTGTTCGGACTTGGCTACCAGCGCGACTTCCCCACCCTCGACACGGTCGTGGTGGGCTCGCCCGACAGCCAGCTCCTGCAGCGACTCAACGACTTCATCGCCGACGCCGAGGTCAGCGGCATCGAGATCATCGGCACCCGCGACGACCGCGACGCCGCCCTCGAGGAGCTCAAGGGGGACACCGTCGACCTCGTCGTCGTGCTGCCGCCCGACGACCAGATCGGCACGGGCGAGCGTGCGACCGTCGAGGTCCACCAGCGCAGTCCGGACCCGGTCACGTCGGCCCAGGTCAACGTGGCCGCCGAGACGGCCGTCGCCGAGATCAACGACCAGGTGGTCGCGGAGGTCCTGCGCACCGTCCAGGACGAGACCGGTGGCCTGACCGACGACCTGTCGACGGCACGCGACCAGCTCGACCAGCTCCGCGGGCGGATCGGGACCGACGACGGGGCCACCATCCAGTCATCGGCAGCCACGCTCTCCGAGCAGCTCACCACGCTGGCCGACCGCATCGAACAGGGCGGCGGACTGGCCGCCGCCTTCGGCCTGGAACAGCCGGGCGAGGTCCAGCAGGACCTGCGAGACGCCGCCGACCAGCTCTCGGCCCTGTCCGAATCCGACCCGCTCGCCCAGGTCGACGAGGTCGCCGACATGCTGGCGACGGCGGACGAGTCGCTGACCCTGCTCCAGGACGCCGATGCCGACGTGCTGGCCCGACCGTTCCAGGCCGAGGTCTACAGCTTCACCCCCGAGGTGATCACGCTCGACCTGTTCTACGCACCGGGTCTGCTGGCACTGATGCTCCAGCACGTCGCGATCACCTTCGCCGCACTGGGCCTGGTCCGCGAGCGACGCCAGGGCACGACCGACGTCCTGCGGGTCTCGCCGGTGGGAACCGGTCAGCGGCTGGCCGGCACGGCGGCGTCGCACATGGTGCTCGGGCTGGTGGTCGCCGCCGCCCTGACCGCGCTCATCATCGGCGTGTTCGGCGTGCCCGCGCCCACGAACTGGGTGGCCTTCTCCGGCCTGGTGACCCTCACCCTGCTGGCCTCCGTCGGCTACGGGTTCCTGATCGCCGCGGTGGCCAAGACGGACAGCCAGGCCGTGCAGCTGTCGATGCTGATGCTGTTGACCGCGATCTTCTTCTCGGGGCTGTTCCTGCCCCTGGCGCGGATCACGGCACCCGTGGTGTGGGTGTCGTGGGCCCTGCCGACCACGCACGCCTTCGTGGGCATGCAGGAACTCATGCTGCTGGGCGACCCGAACGTGTCCCCGTTCATCTGGATCGGGCTGTCGATCATCGCCGTCGTCGGCCTGGTCGCCGCCCGCCTCCTCCTGCCCTGGCGCGACCGCCACGCCTGACCGAGTCAGGCCGGCCGGACGTTGCGAGCGCAGCGAGCAACTCCATCCTGCCCTGCAGCCAGCCCCGTCCGCAGGAGGGGGGACCGCTACTGGGCAGGCTCGTTGCCGGGAATCCACTTGATGCCACAGCCCATGGAGGGGACCTGGTCGTCGACGGGCTCGCCGACGAGGGTCGCGCGCACGGCGTGGCGCAGGTCCTCGCCGGTCACCTCGACGTCGTTGCCTGGGGTCGCCTCGTCGAAGCGTCCGCGGTAGACCAGCCGGTGCTCGTCGTCGTAGACGAAGAAGTCCGGCGTGCAGGCCGCGTGGAAGGCGGCGGCGACCTCCTGGGTCTCGTCGTACAGGACGGGGAAGGCGTACCCCCGGTCGTCCGCCTCGACCGCCAGCTTCGCCGGCGCGTCGTCCGGGTAGGCCTCGGCGTCGTTGGAGGAGATCGCCACCATCGCCACGCGGCCGTCGTTGGCCACGTGGCGCCCGAACAGGGCCAGGCCGTCGGCGATCCGCTTGACGTACGGGCAGTGGTTGCAGATGAAGGCGACGACGTTGACGCGCGACGCCAGGTCGGACGACCGCACGACGTCGCCCGTGCGCACGTTGGGCAGGGCGAAGGTCGGCATGGCCGACCCCAGCTCGACCATCTGCGACTGCTGGGCCATGGGTGGTCCTCCACGTGTGACGGCGTCGACGAGAACGCTACCGGCCCCACCCCGGACATCGACGGGCCGCTGCTGGTCCGTCAGGCGGGCGGGCCGTCCTCGAACGGGTAGACCAGGCCGATCTGGCGTCGAACCTCGTCCATGACGGCATGGGTCGCCAGGGTGTCGCCGTGCGACCAGCGCGGGCTCTGCACCAACCCCTGTGCCAGGCACTCGTGCACCTCCACGATCTCGAACTCGAAGCCGTGCCCCGCGAAGGGCGTCTCGACCACCTCGACCTCGCCCGCGAGGTCCTCGACCGTGAAGCGGCCGGGGTGGTGCAACGGCTGGTCGACCTGGATCCTGCCGGCGTCCCCGACGAAGGTGGCCGTGTTGGCCAGGGGCTCGTCGACGGCGCAGCGCAGCCGGACGCGCGCACCGTCGGACGTGACCGCCCACATGTCGGTGGCGAGGTCGACCCCGCCACCCATCCTCGCCGAGGCGCGGACGTCGGCCAGGCCGCCCAGCACCATCCGCGCGATCGAGATGGGGTAGACGCCGACGTCGAGCAGGGCACCGCCGGCGCGGGCCGGGTCGAACAAGCGCGACTCGGGATCCGGCTGGTCGATGCCCAGGTCGAGCTGGGCGGTACGGACGGTGCCGATGGCGCCGTCGGCCACCCGCGCGATCAGCTCGGTGAGCCCGGGCAGGAAGCGACTCCACATCGCCTCCATGACGAACACCCGTCGCTCCACCGCCAGTCGCAGCAGCTCGGCGACCTGCTCGCGGTCGGTACCCAGTGGCTTCTCGACCAGCACGGGCTTGCCGGCCTCGACGGCCAGCCGGGCGGCGCCGACGTGGTCGAGGTGGTCGTTGCCGACGTACACGACGTCGACGTCGGCGTCGGCGACCAGGTCCTCGTAGGAACCGTGCCCACGGGCCGCACCGACCTCCTCGGCGTAGGCAGCAGCGTGGTCCGGACTGCGTGACCCGACGGCGACCAGGTGCCCGTCCGGCACGTTGCCGAGGTCAGCGGCGAACTCGCGCGAGATCCTTCCCGCACCGATGATGCCCCATCCGTACTCGGTCATGGCTCGCTCCCGGACGTCGTCGTCGCCGTGACGTGGCGAGACGGCAGCGTAGGTCGCCGCCCGCCGTCCGAGCCGGCGTCCGGACGTCCGGACGGGCGTTCGGCAGACCCCGGACGCCGCCACGTGGCCGGGGGGTCGCACCCGGACGACCGAGTAGCGTGGGAGGTCCGCGCGAGCACCTCGCGCCGTCGTTGTTGACCCTGTCCGCCCGCGACCCGGGACTGCCATGAGCACGATCATCTACACCTACACCGACGAGGCACCGGCACTGGCCACGAACTCGTTGTTGCCGATCATCAACGCCTTCTCCGGCGCTGCCGGCGTGCAGGTGGAGACCCGGGACATCTCGCTGGCCGGACGCATCCTGGCCGTCTTCGGTGACCACCTCGAGCCCGACCAGCGGGTGGACGACGCCCTGGCCGAGCTCGGTGAGCTCGTGACGCGTCCCGAGGCCAACATCATCAAGCTCCCCAACATCTCGGCCTCGGTGCCCCAGCTGAAGGCCGCGATCACCGAGTTGCAGGACGACGGCTACGCGGTGCCCGACTACCCCGAGGAGCCATCGACGCCCGAGGAGGAGGAGATCCGGGCACGCTACGACACGGTCAAGGGCTCCGCGGTCAACCCGGTCCTGCGCGAGGGCAATTCGGACCGTCGCGCGCCCGCGGCCGTCAAGGCCTTCGCCCGCGCCCACCCCCACTCGATGGGCGAGTGGTCCGCCGACAGCCAGTCCCACGTCGCGACCATGGACGACCACGACTTCCGCCACACCGAGGAGTCGATCACCGTCGACCGCGACGACGACGTGCGCATCGAACACGTGGCCGACGACGGCGAGGTGACGGTCCTCAAAAAGTCCACCCCGCTGCTGGCCGGCGAGATCATCGATGCCGCCGTGATGCGACGCGACGCACTGCTGGACTTCCTGGCCGAGCAGGTGGCCGACGCGCGCGAGCAGGGCGTGCTGTTCTCGATCCACCTGAAGGCCACGATGATGAAGGTCTCGGACCCGATCATCTTCGGCCACGCGGTCCGCACCTACTTCGACACCGTGTTCACCGAGCATGCCGAGGCCCTGGAGTCGGTGGGCGTCAGCCCCAACGACGGCCTCGCCAGCCTGGACACGGCGCTGGAGGAGCTGCCCGACGACCAGGCCGCCGCGATCCGCGCCGAGCTCGACGCGGCCTCCGAGCGTGGCCCGGACCTGGCCCAGGTCAACTCCGCGAAGGGCATCACGAACCTGCACGTCCCGTCGGACGTCATCATCGACGCCTCGATGCCGGCGATGATCCGCAGTTCCGGACAGATGTGGAACGCCGACGACGCACTCCAGGACGCCAAGGCGGTGATCCCCGACTCCAGCTACGCCGACCTGTACGCCGAGACCATCGACGACTGCAGGGTCAACGGCGCGTTCGATCCCACGACGATGGGCACCGTGCAGAACATCGGCCTGATGGCCAAGAAGGCCGAGGAGTACGGCAGCCACGACAAGACCTTCGAGATCGACGGCCCCGGCGTGGTCCGGGTGGTCGACCGCGACGGCACGACCCTGCTCGAGCACGCGGTCGACACGGGCGACATCTGGCGGATGTGCCAGACGAAGGACGCCCCGGTGCGCGACTGGGTCGCACTGGCCGTGCGACGGGCCCGCGCCACGGGCATGCCGATCGTGTTCTGGCTGGACGACGAGCGTGCCCACGACGCCCAGTTGCTGGCGAAGGTCCACGAGGAGCTGGCGAACCACGACACCGACGGGCTCCAGGTCGAGTTCCTCGACGTCGCCGAGGCCACCCGGTTCACCCTCGACCGGGTGCGTCGTGGCGAGGACACCATCTCGGTCACCGGCAACGTGTTGCGCGACTACCTCACCGACCTGTTCCCGATCCTCGAGGTCGGGACGTCGGCCAAGATGCTGTCGATCGTCCCGCTGATGAACGGCGGCGGCCTGTTCGAGACCGGGGCGGGTGGTTCGGCCCCCAAGCACGTCCAGCAGTTCGTCAGCGAGAACCACCTCCGGTGGGACTCCCTGGGCGAGTTCCTCGCACTGGGAGCGTCCCTGGAGCACCTCGCCGACACCTTCGACAACGATCGGGCCAGGCTGCTCGGCCAGACCATCTCGGACGCCACCGCGACCCTGCTCCAGCATGGACAGGGCCCGTCGCGCGTGGTCGACGAGATCGACAACCGCGGCAGCCACGCCCACCTCGCCCGGCACTGGGCCCGCGAGCTCGCCGACCAGGACGACGACGCGGAGCTCGCCGCGACCTTCGCGCCGCTGGCGGATCAGCTCGACGCCCAGATCGACACCATCCAGGAGGAGCTGCTGGCGGTCCAGGGCGAGCCGGTCGACATCGGGGGCTACTTCTGGCCGAACCGGGCGCGGGTGGCCGAGGCGATGCGTCCCAGCGCGACGTTCAACGCCCTGCTCGACCAGTTCGGCACCGACGCCTGAGGCCCTCGTCGGCGGCGCCCCGCACGGTCGGCGCCCGCCTAGGCTCGTCCCGGAGTCACCACGAGGACCCTTGATGGAGCAGATGTCGCCACGCCGCGGCACGGCGCGGCTGGCTGGCCCCGCCGACCAGCACAGTGTGCGCAACCACAACCTGGCACTGGTGCTGCAGCACGTGGCGGCGACCACGGAGAGCTCCCGTGCACGGCTCGCGGCCGACACCGGACTGAACAAGACGACCGTGTCGAGCCTGGTCACCGAGCTGCTGGAGCGGCGCCTGCTGACCGAGGGGGGCGTGCGTCGCAGCGGTGAGGTCGGCCGTCCCGCCGTGACGGTCCAGCTCGACGGGGACGTGTACGTCGCCATCGGGATGGAGATCAACGTCGACTCGATGGCGTTCTCGGTGGTCGACCTGCGCAGCCGGGTCCGCGACGAGGGCTGGGTCGTGTTCGACAACCGGACCCGCAGCGCCGAGGAGGCGCTGGAGGCGCTGGCCGAGCTCGTGTCGACGGCCGTCCGCCGCGTCGCGGTCGAGGGACTGGTGCCGGTCGGGGCGAGCATCGGACTGCCCGGCCTGGTGGACGCCAAGCGTCGCAGCATGCTGATCGCACCGAACCTGGGCTGGCACGACGTCCCGGTCAGTGACATCCTCCGCGAGCTGCTGCCGGACGGCCTGGACGTGACGGTCGACAACGAGGCCAACCTCGCGGCGCTGGCCGAGCGCTGGCACGGCGCGGGTCGCGAGCTGACCGACTTCATCCACATCTCGGGCGAGGTCGGGGTCGGGGCAGGCGTCATCATCAACGGCACCCTGCACCGTGGTGCCGTGGGGTTCGGTGGCGAGCTGGGCCACATGACCCTCGAGCCCGACGGTCCCGCGTGTGCGTGCGGCGGGCGGGGGTGCGTCGAGACCTACATCGGCCTGGAACCGACCCTGCGCCTGGCCGGGTTCGACGTGACCGAGGCGATGGGTGCCGACGACGACGCCCCGGCGGCCGCCGACCGGCTCGCGGAGGCGGCCCGGGCAGGCGACGAGCAGGTCCTCACGGCGCTGACGTCCGTCGGGGCCATGCTGGGGACCGCCATGTCGTCGGCCGTGAACCTGCTGTCACCGCAGGGCATCGTCCTGGGCGGCTACTTCACGGCACTGCACGAATGGCTGGAACCGGCGATCGCCGAGCAGCTCCACGCCCGGGTGCTCGCCGAGCGACAGCAGCCGACCCAGATCCTGCCCTCCCGCCTGCAGCGCGAGGCGACCGCGCGCGGTGCTGCCGAGCAGGTCCTGCGCGAAGTCCTCGCGAACCCCACCCGGGTGCCGCCCACGGGCTGAGGACGTCACGCCGGGGCGTCGGCCCAGGCAGCGTCGGAGCCGTTGAGTTCCGCGAGGGCCCGGGTGACCGTGGCCAACCGGTGGCGCGCGTCCTCGTCGACCGCGACCGCAGGCACCTGCTGCCCGCCGGTGGCGTTCCACCGGGCCGCGATCGCGTAGGGGGACTCGCCGCTCAACTGTGCCGCGGCCTGCGCGGCGGCCCCGAGTGCCACGAGCTCCTCGGCTGCCGGCAACCGCAGCGGTCGTCCGGTCAGCACCCCCAGTGCCCGGCGCCAGGCCGTGCCACGGGCCCCGCCACCGACCAGCGTGAGCGGGGCGTCGGCCGGCAGGTCACCGGTCAGGTCCTGGATGCGCTCCAGCGCCACGACCAGCGACCAGGCGGCGCCGAGGTAGGCCGCCCACAGCACCTCCTCGGGCGTGGTCCGGTGGGTGAGTCCGACCAGGCTCGCGCGTGCATGCGGGAAGTTCGGGGTGCGCTCGCCGTCGAACCAGGGCAGCGCGACCACGTCGGTGGTGTCCGCGACCTCCTCACGATCCAGCCCCAGCAGCGTCGCCATCCGGTCCACGGCCAGGGTGCAGTTCAGCGCGGCGGCGAGGGGCAGGAAGGCGTCGGTGGCGTCGGCGAAGCCGGCGAGGGTGCCGGACGGATCGGTCACCGCGGTGCGGGTCACGCAGAACGCCGTGCCCGACGTGCCCAGGCTGACGATCGGCTCACCGGGGGCGACGCCCAGGCCGAGTGCGGCGGCGGCGTTGTCACCGGTGCCGGCGCCGACCGGGATGCCCGCGGTCAGTCCGAGTGCGTCGGCCGCGTCGGAGGTGACCTCGCCGCCGTGCCCGTCGCGATGGACCTCGGGGAGCTGACCCCGGTCCAGCCCGAGGTGGTCGAGCACCTCGTCGACGTACCGGTCGGCATGGGTCGAGAACCAGCCCGTGCCGGAGGCGTCACCGCGATCGGTCACCGCGACCCCGGCCAGGCGCAGGTTGAGGAAGTCGTGGGGCAGGCAGAGCGTCGCGGTCGCGTCCGCCACGTCGGGCTCGTGCTCACGCAACCATGCCCACTTGGTCGCGGTGAAGGACGCCACGGGGACCAGGCCGACCTGCTCCGCCCACCAGTCCGCACCACCGAACTGCTCCGTGAGTGCCTCGGCCTGCGGTGCCGACTGGGTGTCGTTCCACAGCTTGGCTCGTCGCAGCGGCCGCCCGGCGTCGTCCAGCACGACCATGCCGTGCTGCTGGGCCCCGACTGCCACGGCCGCGACCTCGCCGGCCCGCCCGGTGGCTGCCAGCGCCTCGCCCAGGGCGTCCCACCACTGGTCGGGGTCGGACTCACGTGCCCCGTCCGTGCCGGTCACGTCGTGGCCGGCACGGCCCTCGGCCACGATCGCGCCGTCGTCGGCGTCGACGACCACGACCTTCGTGGACTGCGTGGAGGAATCGATCCCCGCGACCAGCGCCATGAATGGCTCCTCTCCGGTGGTGCGATCCCGCGTGGGCCCCGACGTGGGTGAGCCCACGCGGACAGGTCGCGACCTGTCCGGAGCGGGTCGACGCGTGGCGTACCCGTTCGGGCCGGGCCGGCGACTCAGGCGACCCGTTCGACGTAGCGGTTCACCAGTCCCTCGAGCGCCTCCTGGCGGCCGGAGACGGGCGCGGGGTCGAGGTCGTGGTCGACCACGTGGTCCGACAGCGATGCGAGGCCGTGGTCCCCGGCGAGGATCGACGCGCCGAGCTCGTCGTCCCACCCGGCGTAGCGCTCGGCCAGCACGTCGTCCAGCGCCGAGTCGTCGAGCATCGCCTGGGCCACGAGCAGGGACTTGGCCAGCGTGTCCATCCCGAGGACGTGCCCGTGGAACAGGTCCGTGCGATCCAGCGACTGGCGTCGCAGCTTGGTGTCGAACATGAAGCCGCCGGTGTCGAAGCCACCGCCCTTCAGGATGTGGTAGGTGACCAGGCTGAGCGTCTCGACCGACTTGGGGAACTGGTCGGTGTCCCAGCCGAGCCGGTCGTCACCGGTGTTGGCGTCGATCGACCCGAAGATCCCGGTCTCGACGGCGGTCGCGACCTCGTGGACGAAGTCGTGGCCGGCCAGCGTGGCGTGGTTGCCCTCGATGTTGACGCCGTACTCGTCCTCGAGTCCGTGGCGGACCAGGAAGCCGTACACGGTGGCCACGTCGTGGTCGTACTGGTGCTTGGTGGGCTCCTGTGGCTTGGGCTCCAGCAGGAGCGTCCCGGTGAACCCGATGTCGTGCTTGTACTCGGCGACCATGTGGAGGAAGCGAGCCAGCTGCTCGCCCTCGCGTCGCAGGTCGGTGTTGAGGATGGTCTCGTAGCCCTCGCGGCCACCCCACAGGACGTAGTTCGCGCCACCCAGGCGGTGGGTCACGTCCATCGCGTGGCGGACCTGGGCCGCCGCACGTGCGAACACCTCCGGGTCGGGGTTGGTCGCCGCCCCCGCGGCGTAGCGTGGGTGGGAGAACAGGTTGGCCGTCCCCCACAGCAGCTTGACCCCCGTGTCCTCCATGTACTCCGCGGCCTCGTCGGCCAGGGCGTCGAGGTTGGCGCAGCTCTTGGCGAACGACTCCTCCTCCGGTGCCATGTCGTAGTCGTGGAAGGAGTAGAACGGCGTGCCGAGCTTGTCGAAGAACTCGAAGGCCGCCGCCATCTTCGCCCGTGCGGCCGTCATCGGGTCCTGGCTGCCATCGAGCCACGGCCGGTCGAACGTGCCTGCCCCGAACACGTCGTCGCCGGGCCAGTTGAACGAGTGCCAGTAGCAGGTCGCCATCCGGAGGTGGTCGCGCATCGTCCGCTCCCCCACGACCCGGTCGGCGTCGTACCAGCGGAATGCCAGCGGGTTGTCGGACTCGGGGCCCTCGTAGGCGATGGGTTCGGTGACCTCGTCGAAGAACATGGTGGCATCCTGTGGCGGGTGTGGAGGGAGGCTCGGTCGGCACGCATTTGGTCGGATGAAACAACTATTAGACTACGTCACACCCCGCTCCGGAGCAACCGTTCCGGGGCACGAATCACGACGTCGCCTGGCGGTCGTGAACGGCTCGACGCCATGCGCTTGGAGGTCACATGCTGCACCTGCACGCCGGGGCCGACCGCGTCGATGTCGACGACCAGCATGGCGGACGGATCGTGCGGCTGCTCGCCGGGGGCCTGGACCGCCTGGTCGGGGCACCCGCGCCGCCCCGGGATCCCACCGACGACGTGCAGTGGGGATGCTTCGTCATGGCCCCGTGGGCCGGTCGGATCCGCGACGCCACCTTCGCCTGGGAGGGTGGGGCCGCCCGGCTCCACCCACGGCTGCAGGGCCACGCACTGCACGGCCTCGCGATGGACCGGGCGTGGCAGGTGCTGGCCGACGACCCGGCCAGTGCGACGCTGGCCTGCGAGCTCGAGGGAGCACCGTGGCCCTTCAGCGGTGCACGGGTCCTGCATCGCCTGTCGCTGGCACCCGGTCGACTGGAACTGGTCCTGGAGGTCCGCGCGGGTCCACACGCCATGCCCGCCTGGGTCGGCTGGCACCCCTGCTTCGTCCGCCCGCCCGACGGCGACGTGCACCTGCGGGTCGCGTCCGACCAGGTCCTCGTGGTCGACGACGAGACGGTCCCGACCGGTGCGCTCGCCGACGTGACGGGACCGACCGACCTGCGCGACGGTCCGGCGCTGGGCGGTCGCCGGCTGGACGACACCTTCGTCGACGTGACCTGGCCCGTCCGGATCGCCTGGCCCGACCTGGTGCTGGAGATGACCGCCCACCGGGCGGACACGGTGGTGGTGTTCACCCCGGCACACGAGTTCTGCGTCGAGCCCCAGACCGGCTGGCCCGATGCCGTGCACCAGGCCGACGTGCACGACGCGGACCGGGTCGGACTCGCGCTGCTCGAGCCGGGCGAGACGACCACGACGTCGACCACGTGGACCTGGACACGTCCGGACGCCTGATCAGTCGGTCACCTTCGGGTCGGGGACGCCGGCCTCGAGGTGGTCCTCCACCCACGTGTCGATCCGCTCCCACCACGCGTACAACCAGTCCTCCCGGGCGATCCGGTCCTCGGGGATCTCGGCCCGCGGCACGTGCCACCAGGCCATCCGGATGGAGTGCTCGAGCGGAAGGCCGGTCAGGACGTCGGCGACCGACGACAGGCGCTCGAGCCCGGCGTGGGCGACCACCACGACGTCGGCGTCGGGATTGGCGTCCAGGGCCCGCAGGACACCACCCGGACGTGGCGGGAGCACCGTGTCCAGTGCCTCGGCCCGGTCGACGAACCGGTCCAGCCCACGCTCGCGGAGCTTGTCGATGGCGCGGGTGCGACGACCGGCCGTGAAGTTGCCGCCCTCGGGGAAGATGACCAGCGCACCGTCGTTGTCGAGCCCACCGGCCAGTCGCCCGATCTCGTCGACCACGCCCGAGCCTGCGGGGGGGTTCGGGCTGATGAAGGCGTTGGGGAACCGGTTGAGGGCGATGTCCAGGCTCGGCAGCCACTGCAGCGTGTCCTTGAGGACCACGGCCGGCATCCGGTCGAAGACGTTGACCAGCAGGTGCACCAGCAGGAACGAGTCGCCGGCACCGGCGTGGCGGCTGAGCACCAGCATCGGGTGGGACGGCACGTACGGCTCCACGACCAGTGCGCCGGGCGACGTCTCCGTGACCACCCGCAACCCCAGGGATCGCTGGCAGGTCCCGACCAGGCCCCACAGGTACCAGCCGATCATGCGGACGTGCTGCTCGCGGAACCAGTGGCGGTCCAGCGCCCACCCGAAGCCGCTGATGATCCACAGGAGGAACAGGATCACCACGGTCAGCGATTCGCGCACCATCCACACGATGAGCAGCCAGAACAGGCGCAGGACCCGGAGGCGACCGGGGAGGTAGCGCGTGGCGAACGCTCCCACGGGCACGAAGACCGGGGTGGTGAGCAGCAGCAGCACGGTCAGCACCGGGATGATCGGCGACAGGACCGCCCGGCGCACCAGCCGGGGGGGCAACCACGTCACGCCCCACTCCGCGGTGTCATCCGGTGGCCCCGATCCCGTTGGCGTCCAGGTACTGCTCGCTGGCCTCGCGCGCGTCGGCGATGGACGTGGCCAGCCCCGAGGCGTCACGATAGGACAAGTTCGCGCGCAGGTCGGCCGGATCGGGAGCCGCGCCACCGCTGGGCAGGACATGGACGTCGACGTCCGGCGGCACGTCCTCCATGAAGGTCGTGAAGCCGTGGCGGCGGGCGATCTCGAAGCTGACCTGGGCGACCCGCAGCGGGTTGGTCGGCACGGACAGGGGATGCTCGATCCGTCCGACCTGCAGGACGAAGATGGTGCGGGCACCGCAGCGGACCGCGCGCGCAACCGGGATCGAGTCCACCAGGCCACCGTCCAGGTAGTGGCGCCCGTCGACCTCCATGGGCTCGAACAGTCCGGGCACGGCGGCCGAGGCGAGGAGTGCCGGCACCAGCGGGCCACGCTGGAACCATGTCGCGGCGGCGGTCTCGATGCAGGCCGCCACGCACGCGAAGTCCACGGCCAGGTCCTCGATCTGCTGGTCGTCGTCGATGATGTCGGCGAACAACGCGGCCAGCTGGGAGCTGCGATGCAGCGCGACGCCGGTCGAGACCATGGTGCGCAGGCGATCGAACATGCCGTCGCCGAGCAGCCCGGACTCCTCCACGCCCAGCCACAGCTCGCGCAGCTCGTGGACCCCGTGCCAGTCGGGCGACGAGGCGAAGATCGCGCCGTTGATCGCCCCGATCGAGGTGCCCAGCACGAGGTCCGGACGCACGCCGACGCCGACCAGCGCCTCGAGCATGCCGACCTCGGCAGCACCCAGCCGCCCCCCACCACCCAGCACGAACGCGACCGGCCCCTCGAGGCCCGCGGACCGGTCGTCGGCGGCGTCCATCGTGGTGGTCAGGCGCCGGTGCGGCGGGTCAGTGGCCGGTACTTGATGCGGGTCGGGTTGACGGCCTCCTCGCCCTTGCGGGCCAGCAGGTCGGCCTCGTACTCCGAGTACGACCCCGGGAACCACACCGCCTCGGAGTCACCCTCGAAGGCGAGGATGTGGGTGGCGACCTTGTCCAGGAACCAGCGGTCGTGGGACGTGATCACCGCGCAGCCGGCGAACTCCAGCAGGGCCTCCTCCAGGCCGCGCAGGGTGTCGACGTCCAGGTCGTTGGTCGGCTCGTCGAGCAACAGGAGGTTGGCCTCGTTCTGCAGCAGCTTGGCGAGGTGGATCCGGTTGCGCTCGCCGCCCGAGCACGAGCCCACGTTCTTCTGCTGCTCGCCACCCTTGAACCCGAAGGCGGCGACGTAGGCCCGCGACGCCATCTCGGTGGTGCCGATCTGGACCCAGTCGGTGCCGCCGGTGATCTCGGTGAAGACCGTCTTGGCGGGATCGAGGTCGGCGCGGGACTGGTCCACGTAGGACAGCTGGACGGTGTCGCCGATCGCGACGTCACCCTCGTCGGGCGTGGTCACCTCGTCGGGCCGGGCCTCGCCCGCCGCGGTGACGATCATCCGCATCAGCGTGGTCTTGCCGGCCCCGTTGGGACCGATCACGCCGACGATCCCGCCGGGCGGCAGCCGGAAGCTGAGGTCCTCGTACAGCAACCGGTCGCCGTAGCCCTTGGTGACGTCCTCGACGTCGACCACCACGTCGCCCAGGCGGGGACCGTCGGGGATCATGATGATCGGCTTGGTGACCTGCTTCGGACGATCCTTGTGCAGCAGGCTCTCGTAGGCCTGCACCCGGGCCTTGGCCTTCTTGCGTCGGCCCTGGGGCGACTGCTTGACCCAGTCGGCCTCCTCGGCCAGCTGGCGCTGTCGCGCGGACTCCTCGCGCTCCTCCTGGGCGAGCCGCTCGCGCTTCTGCTCCAGCCACCCCGAGTAGTTGCCCTCGAACGGGTAGTAGTTGCCCCGGTCGAGCTCGAGGATCCACTCGGCCACCTCGTCGAGGAAGTAGCGGTCGTGGGTCACGGCCACGACCATCCCGGCGTACTC
This sequence comes from Salsipaludibacter albus, assembly GCF_019798055.1. Classification (GTDB taxonomy): domain Bacteria; phylum Actinomycetota; class Nitriliruptoria; order Nitriliruptorales; family Nitriliruptoraceae; genus Salsipaludibacter; species Salsipaludibacter albus. The sequence goes on from NZ_JAHOPH010000006.1 coordinate 180,424, forward strand.
CGACAGGTGCCGCTGCAGCCAGGCGACGGTCTCGGCGTCGAGGTGGTTGGTGGGCTCGTCGAGCAGGAGGATGTCGGGCTTGCTCAGCAGCAGCCGGCACAGGGCGACCCTGCGGCGCTCGCCACCCGACAGCACCGACACGTCGGCGTCGGCGTCGGGGACACGCAGGGCGTCCATGGCGATCTCGATCGTGCGGTCGAGGTCCCAGGCGTCGGCCGCGTCGATCTTGTCCTGGACGTCGGCCATCTCCTCGAGGACCCGGGCCATCTCGTCGTCGTCCATCGGCTCCGACAGGGATGCCGTCAGCTCGTTGTAGCGACCGACCAGTCCGGCGGTCTCCCCCATGCCCTCGAGAATGTTCTCGCGGACGTTCTTGTCCTCGTCGAGCGACGGTTCCTGGGGAAGGAAGCCGACCGAGTACCCCTTCGCGGACCACGCCTCGCCCTCGATCTCGGTGTCGACGCCGGCCATGATCCGCAGCAGGGTCGACTTGCCGGTGCCGTTGGGGCCGATCACCCCGATCTTGGCGCCGGGCAGGAACGACAACCAGACGTTGGAGAGGACCTCGCGGCCCCCGGGGATGAGCTTCGTCATCCCCTTCATCACGTAGCAGTACTCGGCCATGGCGACTCGCTGGAGGAGGAAGAGGGAGAACGGGCGACGTCCGGGATGCTATCGACCGCCCGGCCCAGCCCTGCCGCCCGGGGCCGGGGCGCGCCACCGCCGTTCGGGCGACCAGGCCCGGACCGCGCGTCGAGCGCGCACCAGCCGAACGGGCGCATCGCGCGTGCGTGCACGCGTCCTCGGGGGCACCCCGTTCGAACGGACACGGTCCCCTCCCGGGGTGACGGCGCCCAGGTGGCTAGCGTTTCCCCAACGCAACGACTCCGCCACACGACCCACGTCCTCCACACCGAGTGGGACGAACACGGCCGTGACCGCCCCGCCGCGGAGTCGGCAACGGAGCCCAGCAATGCCGACCGTGTCCCTCCGGCCGATCGTGGCCGTCCTCGCACTCCTCCTGCTGTTCCCCCTCCTCCCGGACGCGGCTGCGGCCGCACCCGGCGACCTGACCGATGCCGAGCGCCAACGCATCGAGGAGGCTGGGACGCTCACCGCCGAGGAGCGCGCCCGGATCGACGGGGCCGACGAGCTGACCGCCGAGGAGCGGGCACGCATCGACGGGGCGCGCAACGCCGTGTCCGAGGTCGAGGGCCGCATCGCCCGGGTCGAGGGCGAGATCGACGCGACCCAGGCCGAGCTCGAGGGGCTCCAGGTCGAGCTCACCGCCGCCAGCGAAGCCCTCACCCACGCACAGAAGGTGGCGGGCGCCGCCGAGGCAGCCGCCGTGGACGCCCAGCAGCAGGTCCAGCGGATCCGCGGCGAGCTGTCGGAGGCGCAGGCCGAGCGCGACGCCAACACGCAGGAAGTCCGGTCGATCGCCCGTGACAGCTTCATGTACGGGCCCGGGGCCTCGTCGTCGATGATGATGATCGTCGACGGCCTCAACAACGAGGGCGGCACGTCCGACCTCGCCCAGTCCAGCCACTCCCTCGACATGGTGCTGCGTGACCGCACTGCCGTCCTCGAGGACTCCGACCGGTTGGTCGCCGAGACCGAGCTGCTCGGCGACGAGGCCGACATGCTCGAGGAGGCTCGCGAGGAGCGCCTCGCCGAGGCCGACGCCGCCCGCGAGGAGGCCGCCCAGCTGCACGCCCAGGTCCTCGACCTCGTCGAGCAGACCGACACCGCACTGCGTCGCCAGCAGGACCTCAAGGCCGAGCTGGCCGACGAGCAGGTCCAGGCCGAGGCAGCGGTCGCCGACCTGCGCGCCGAGGCCGCAGCGGCCGCCGAGGCCCGCGAGGCGGAGGCC
>NZ_JAHOPH010000060.1 GCF_019798055.1 Salsipaludibacter albus
CCCCCCGTACGTCCCCACCCCCCTGGAGTCCCCATGCGCAGCAAGCTCATGGTCTCGGGCGCCACGGCGGCCATGGTGGCCGCCCTGGTCGCGGCCAACCCGGCCGTGGCCGACCCCTCCGAGACCTCCTACATCGTCCTCATGGACGCCCCACCCGCCGTCGCGATGGACACCGCGCCCACCGCCGACGACCCCGCCACTGCCCAGCCCGGCACGCCCCGGGCCCGCGGCGGCGACAAGGCCAACCCCAACTCGCGTGCTGCCCAGCGCTACCGCGCCGAGCTGGTCGCCGAGCAGGAGGCCGTGCAGCAGTCGGTCCTCGGCTCGACCGAGACCCTGCACCGCTACACCGCGGCCCTGAACGGCTTCGCCGCCATCATGACCGCCGAGGAGGCCGACGCCCTGCGCCAGCAGAAGGGCGTCATGGCAGTGATGGAGGACGAGCTGCAGCAGCCCCAGACCGACGTCTCCCCGTCGTTCCTGGGCCTGGACGGTGGCGGCGAGGCCTGGGCCACCGGCCTGGACGGCGAGGGCGTCGTCATCGGCGTCATCGACTCCGGGATCTGGCCCGAGCACGCCTCGTTCGCCGACGACGGCACCTACGAGCGCCCCGAGGGCCTGGCCGATGACATCGCCTGCGACTTCGGGCAGGCCGAGCTGCCGGACGGCACCACGGCCAACGACTACAACTCCGAGGACGCCGCGTTCGCGTGCAACAACAAGCTCATCGGCGCGCGCGACATGTTGACCACCTACAACGCGCTGGTCGGTTACGAGACCTACGCCTCGGCCCGTGACGCCGACGGCCACGGCACCCACACCGCCAGCACGGCGGGTGGCAACGCCGACGTGGACGCCGAGATCTTCGACATCGACCGTGGCTCGGTCACCGGCGTGGCGCCCCGTGCGTCGATCATCGCCTACAAGGGCCTCGGTGACCTGGGGGGCTTCACCTCCGACCTCGCCGGCTCCATCGACCAGGCCGTGGCCGACGGCGTCGACGTGATCAACTACTCGATCGGCTCGTCCACGCCCAGCCTGGTGAGTGCCGACGACATCTCGTTCCTGTTCGCGGCCGACGCCGGCGTGCACGTCGCGACCTCCAACGGCAACAGCGGCCCCGGCGCCGAGACCGTGGGCAGCCCCGCGTCGATCCCGTGGCTGACCTCCGTCGGTGCCTCCACCCACACCCGCGGGTTCGAGAACACCGTGACCCTGGGTGACGGCACGACCTTCGACGGCGTGTCCATCACCGAGGGCCTCGACGACGCCCCGCTGGTGGACTCCGAGGACCTCGGCAACACCCTGTGCCTCCCCGGCGATGGCTTCAGCGAGGACGTCACCGGCAAGGTGGTCCTGTGCGAGCGAGGCCAGAACGCACGGCTCGAGAAGTCCCAGGTGGTCGCCGACGCCGGCGGTGCCGGGATGATCCTGTTCAACCCGGTCCCGAACCAGTCGCTGGTGACCGACAACCACTACGTGCCGTCGTCCCACGTCGGGCCGGAACTGGGCACGGTCGTCAAGGACTACATCGACGCAGCGGGTGCCGACGCCACCGCCGCCCTGACCCAGGCCGAGAAGGTCGAGGTCGAGGGCTCGGTCATGGCCGACTTCTCGTCGCGTGGCCCGACCGGGTCGCCCGCGTCCGCCGACGTCATCAAGCCCGACGTGACCGCCCCGGGTGTCAACATCCTTGCGGGCAACACCCCGACCCCGACGCTGGGCCGACCGGGCCAGCTGTTCCAGTCGATCTCGGGCACCTCGATGTCCAGCCCCCACGTGGCCGGACTGATGGCCCTGATCGACCAGGCCGAGCCCGAGTGGTCCCCGGCCGCCGTCAAGTCGTCGCTGATGACCACGGCGCGCCAGGACGTCACCAAGGAGGACGCCGAGACCCCGGCCGACCCGTTCGACATGGGGGCCGGCCACGTCGATCCCGGCAAGGTGGTCCAGCCGGGCAGCATGTTCCAGCCGGGCATCGTCTACGACGCCGGCATCAACGACTACTTCGCGTTCCTGTGCGGGACCACCGACGCCGTCAACCCAGCACTGTGTGACCAGTTGACCGCTGCCGGGTTCTCGACCGACGCGAGCGACCTGAACCTCGCGTCGATCGCCATGTCAGCCGTGGCCGGCCCGACCACCACCTCCCGGACCGTCACCAACGTGTCCGGGCGACCGCTCAACCTCAAGGCCACGGTCGACGCCCCGGCCGGCTTCGACGTCGAGGTCAGCCCGGCGCGCGTGCGCCTGGCACCGGGCGCCAGCGCCACCTACGAGGTCGTCGTGCGCAACGTCTCGGCCCCGGCCGAGGAGTGGCGCTTCGGGTCCCTGACCTGGAACGGCGGCGGGTTCGTCGCCCGCAGCCCGATCGCGGTGCAGGGCGCCCTGTTCGACGCGCCCGACGAGCTCACGGCGTCGGGTGCGTCCGGTTCGACGTCCTTCGAGGTGGCCTTCGGCTACACCGGCGAGTACACCGCCGCCCCGCACGGGCTCGCGGCGGACCAGCCGGAGACCGACACGGTCGTCCAGGACCCGGACCAGACGTTCAGCGCGACGGACGGCTACTCGACCGAGATCGCGGTCGACCTCACCGACGCCGCGTTGTGGCGCGTGGTGATGGAGCAGTCCGACGTCACCGGGCCGGGTGCCGACCAGGCCGACCTGGACCTGTTCCTCCTCGACGAGGACGGCAACCAGGTCGCGAGCTCGACCTCGGGCGGCACGGACGAGATCATCGACCTCGTCCTCCCCGAGCCCGGTTCCTACACCCTGTACGTGCACGGGTGGCAGACCGGTGGCGAGGAGCTGGGCTTCACCGCCCACACCTGGACGGTCCCGGCGACGCCGGGCACCGGCAACCTGTCGATCGACAGCGCGCCGTCGGAGGCCACCACGGGCACCACCGGCACGGTGGAGGTCAGCTGGGACGGTGCGGCCGCCGGGACCAACCTCGGCGCGGTGTCGCACAGTGACGCCGACGGCCTGCTCGGCCTGACCCTGGTCACGGTCGAGAACTGATCGTCCGAACGACGACGAGGGGGCGCCCGGCCGGGCGCCCCCTCGCTCGTGTTCGGGGCTACTCGTCGAAGCCCGGAGGTGGGATCCAACCGTGCCCACCGTCGGCGGCATCGGAGGGGCACAGCTCGGGCGGCTGGCCCTCGGCGGCGGTGTACAGCCACGCGCGGTCGTCGCGGACCAGCACGACCCGGTACCCGTCGACCAGGGCCTGGGTCACGACCCGGCCGGGCTCCGGGCACCCGACCGCCCCGTCGGGGAAGGTCTCGGGCCGGGCCACCAACACCTCGATCGACGTGGGGTCCACGTCCAGGCGGGTCACCAGGTCGAGGACGGCGGCATCGACCGCCTCGTCCAGCTCGGGCGACCGGGTCGGGTCGGCGGGTGGGGGCGTCGGCGGCGGAGTCGGCAGCACCTCGGGTGGCAGGGCACCGGCGCCCCTCCCCTCGGTGGGGGTGATGTCGCCGCGCGTGGGCGTCGGCACGGGATCCGTGGGCGTGGTCGTGGAAGGCTCCGGCGTCGAGGTCGGACTGGCCGTGTCCGTCGGCCCGACCGGCGTCGGCGACGGGTCACCGGCCGGATCGGATCCACACGCCACCAGCATGCCGGCCAGGACGACCGTCGTCACCATCCCGCGCAGTCGGCCCCGGCTCGACGGGCCGGGCGTCCACGTGGGATCGGCGGGGGGCACGTGAACCCTCAGGCGCGCTCGGCCGCGACCAGCTCGGCGAGCTGGACGGTGTTGAGGGCCGCGCCCTTCAGCAGGTTGTCGCCCGACACGAACAGGTTGAGGCTGTGCGGATCACCGAGGTCCTCGCGGATCCGGCCGACGACGACCTCGTCACGACCCGCCGAGCCCAACGGGGTCGGGTAGGCGAGCTCCTCGCCGTCGCGACCCGTGCCGTCCTCGACGACCATGCCGGGGGCGTCGGCCAGGACCTGCATGGCGGCCGCACGCGACACCTCGTCGCGGAAGGTCAACCGGGCGGCGATCGAGTGGCCGACGACGACCGGGACCCGCACGCAGGTGGGGCTGACCTTCAGGGACGCGATTGACAGGATCTTGCGCGACTCGTCGACCAGCTTGCGCTCCTCGACGGTGTAGCGGTCGTCCTCGAAGTCCCCGCAGTGCGCCAGGACGTTGAAGGCGATGGCCTTGGAGAAGTTGTCCGGACTGACCGCGGCCTCGGCGTCGAGCCCCTCGGTCCGGAGCCGGTCGACGTCGTCGACCAGCTTGCGGGCCTGCTCGACCAGCTCGGTGATCCCGGACTGCCCGGAGCCGCCGGCGGCCTGGTAGGTCGTGGCGACCATCTCGCGCAGGCCGAACGCGTCGTGCAGTGGCTTGGCGGGAACCATCAGCACCATGGTGGTGCAGTTCGGGTTCGCGATGATGCCCTTCGGGCGGGTGCGGGCGTCCTCGGGATTGACCTCCGACACGACCAGGGGCACCTCGTCGTCCATCCGGAACGCCGAGGAGTTGTCGACCACGACCGCGCCCGCCTCGACGGCGATCGGGGCGAACTCGCGCGAGCGGGTCGCTCCGGCCGAGAACAGGGCGATGTCGACGTCGTCGAACACGTCGGGGCCCAGTGCCTGCACCTCGACCTCGCGGTCCTTCCATGGCAGGCGACGACCGGCGGATCGCTCGGAGGCGACGAACACGGGGTCGCCGGCGAGCGGGAACCCCCGGCTGTCGAGCTGGCGACGCAGTTCCTCGCCGACGGCCCCGGTGGCCCCGACGACGGCGACGCGATGGGTGGTGGACATGACGGATCCAGTGGTCGAACACGATCGCGAAGCCCCAGCGTGCCATGCCCGACGCCCGATCGCGAACGCCTGCCCTTGGGCAGGTTGGAGTTGCTCGCGCAGGGCGCTCGCAACGTCCAGCCCCGGGTGGTCCGGATCCGGGGGACCGATCGGTGGGCTAGGAGACTTCGACGGGGGTGGCGGAGAGGTCGAAGGCGTCGTGGATGGCCCGCACCGCACGCTCGGCGTCGGTGGCGGCGACCACGACCGAGACGCGGATGGTCGACGTGGAGATCATCTCGATGTTGACCCCGGCGTCCGACAGCGCCTTGAACATCGCCGCGGCGATCCCCGGGTGGGTCTTCATGCCGGCGCCGACCAGCGACACCTTGGCGACCTGGTCGTCGATGGCCACGCCGCGGGCACCGACCTCCCGGGCGAGGCCCTCCAGCAACTCGCGGGTCCGGTGCACGTCGGCGTGTGGCATCGTGAAGGAGATGTCGGTCGTCCCGTCCTCCGAGACGTTCTGGACGATCATGTCGATGTTGACGTTGGCCTCGCCCAGGGCGGTGAAGACGTCGGCGGCGACGCCCGGCTTGTCCGGGACGTGCTGCACGGTGACCTTGGCGTCGTCGGTGTCGTGCGCCACGCCAGAGATGATGGCGTTTTCCATGATGTCCTCCTCGGGCACGACCCACGTGCCCTCCTGGTAGCTGAACGACGACCGCACGTGGATGGGCACGCCGTGGTTGCGGCCGAACTCGACCGAGCGGACCTGCAGGACCCGGGCGCCCTGGGCCGCCATCTCCAGCATCTCCTCGAAGGTGAGCCGGTCCAGCTTGCGGGCGTCGGGGACGATCCGCGGGTCGGCCGTGTAGACCCCGTCGACGTCGGTGTAGATCTCGCACACGTCGGCACCGAGGGCGGCGGCCAGCGCGACCGCGGTGGTGTCGGACCCGCCACGCCCGAGCGTCGTGACGTCCTTGGTGTCGTGGCTGACCCCCTGGAAGCCCGCGACGATGACGACGTTGCCCTCGTCGAGCGCACCGGAGATCCGTCCCGGCGTGATGTCGACGATCCGGGCCCGTCCGTGGGAGCCGTCCGTGATGATCCCGGCCTGGGAGCCGGTGAACGACTTCGCCGGGATCTCGAGTGCGTGCAGCGCCATGGCCAGCAGCGCCATCGAGATGCGCTCACCCGCCGTCAGCAGCATGTCGAGCTCGCGACCGGGCGGGAGGTCCGAGATCTTCTCGGCCATGCCGACCAGCTCGTCGGTGGTGTCGCCCATGGCGGACACCACGACCACGGTCTGGTTGCCGGCGCGATGGGTGCGGGCGACCCGGTCGGCGACGCGCTTCATCCGGTTCACGTCGCCGACCGACGTGCCGCCGTACTTCTGGACGACGATCGCCACGGGTGCTCTCCTGTTCGTCCCCTCGGCACGTGACGTGCCACTGGCATCGGTCGTGGACGGTACCGGCGCGCCCGGTGGCCCTAGCCGATGCCCGGGCCCACGACCACGCCGACGAGGAACGTCAGCCCCATCGCCAGCAGGCCGACCGCGACGTTGCGCACGACCGCGGGCAGGACCGGCGCGCCGCCCAGCCGGGCACTCAGCCAGCCGGTCAGCACCAGCGCGACGGTCACCGAGGCGACCGTGACCTGCACCCGCCAGTCGGCCGAGGGCAGGACGATCGCCAGCAGCGGCAGCATGGCACCGATCGCGAACGCCACCAGGGACGACACCGCCGCCGCCATCGGCGACGTCAACTCGTCCGGGTCGATCCCCAGTTCGACCTCCGCGTGCGCCCCCAGGGCGTCGTGGTCGGTGAGCTGCCGGGCGACCTGTGCCGCGACGTCCGGCGTCAGTCCCTTGCCCTGGTAGATCATCTGGAGCTCGTGGAGCTCCTCCTCGGGCATCTCGGCCAGCTCCCGGCGCTCCTTGTCCAGCAACGCCTGCTCGGCGTCACGCTGGGTCGACACGCTCACGTACTCGCCACCGGCCATGGACAACGCACCGGCGACCAGCCCGGCGACCCCGGCGATCAGCAATGCCTCACGGCCCGCGGAGGCGCCCGCCACGCCAACGACCAGCCCTGCCGTCGACACGATGCCGTCGTTGGCTCCCAGCACGCCGGCCCGCAGCCAGTTCAGGCGTGCGGCGAACCCCCGGACGTGGGGCTCGTCGTCGTGGCTGGGAAGGGCGGCACCCGGGTCGGTCGCCGGCGGCCGGTCGGACATGCGTTCTCCTGTTCGACGAACGAGCGATCCCGGACCCACCACGGGTGTCGCGGGGACCGTGGTGGGTCAGTCGACGGCGCGCCGACCGGTGAAGGACCGGGCGAGGGTGACCTCGTCGGCGTAGTCCAGGTCGCCGCCCACGGGCAGCCCCGATGCCAGCCGGGTCACGGCCACGCCCAGGGGCTGGACGAGTCGGGACAGGTACGACGCGGTCGCCTCGCCCTCCACGTTGGGGTTGGTGGCCAGGATGACCTCCTGCACGCCCTCGTCGTCCAGCCGGGCGATCAACTCCCGCACGTGGAGGTCGTCGGGACCGACCCCGTCGATCGGCGAGATCGCCCCGCCCAGGACGTGGTAGCGGCCCCGGTACTCCCGGGTGCGCTCGATCGCGATCAGGTCACGCGGCTCCTCCACGACGCACAGCACGGTGGGGTCGCGACGGGTGTCACGGCAGACCTGGCACTCCTCGGCCTCGGAGATGTTGAAGCACCGGGCACAGAAGCGGACGGTCTCCTTGACGGTGGTGATGGCCGTGGCCAGGCGGTTGGCCTCGTCGGCGTCGACCTGCAGGAGGTGGAACGCGACACGCTGGGCCGACTTGGGCCCGATCCCGGGCAGCCGTCCCAGCTCGTCTATCAGGTCCTGCACCGCACCTTCGTACAGCATCCCGTCCTCACGGTGTGATCATTTCCCCAGCGTAGGTCCCCCGGGGTCGGGTCGAACGCGGCCGGCCGGGGAACCAGCTGGCGATTCAGTAGTCGTCGGGGTCGACCTCGCGTGCCCCGAGCCGGTCGAGGAGCGCACCGGCGGCACGGTCCATCGCCTCGCCGGGGTCGAGGTCGGCCAGCGGGGTGGGGGTCGCGGCCGGCGCACCGTCGGCCGGCGCGACGACGGGGTCCGACGGTTCGGGCCGGGCG
>NZ_JAHOPH010000061.1 GCF_019798055.1 Salsipaludibacter albus
CCGGTGCAGGGCTGGATCCTCGGCCCACGGTTTCGCCGGTCCGGGCGATCCGCGGACCCGGCCCTTGGGACGATCTCCCGGTTCTCCACAAGGGGCCGGATTCGATGGTCGGGATGTCGCAGCAGGGAGTTACGGTGCATCACATGAACTCGAACGACGCCCCGTATTCCGACCCCCGACCCGCCGGTCGGGCGCGGACCGTCGTTCCGGTGGCGGAGGGGGTGGCGCCGGCGCCGTCGGCAGCCAGGGAGGTCGACTGGTCCGGGAGCCGCCAGGCCGCGATCGTGGGCAGGTTNGACCACGCTGGGCGTGCCGGTCGAGGTGGTGTTGGCGCAGACGTGCCGGCAGGTCGGGTTCGAACGCAACACGCTGCTGCGGGTCGCGACCACGCTGGCGGTCATGCCGGCCGTCCGGTCGGCGTTCGTGCAGGGGCAGGTGTCGTGGAGCCAGGTCCGTGGGATTGTCACTGCGGCCCGGACCGTGGACGTGGCGGGTCGTGACCGCATCGACGCACTCGTGGCCGAACGGGCCGTGTCGCATGCCGATGTGGAGGCTGACCACCTGGTGTGGGAGGTCGACTGGCTCGCCGACCAGCTCGTCGGGCAACGCACGAAGGAGCGTGACCGCACGCCGGTGGCGGACAACCGCCTGCGGGCGACGCCACGGCTGGACGGGTCCGGGGGGTCCTTGTTCGTCGACTACGACGACCTGCACTTCATGCCGATGATGGAAGGCATCGACCACCTCGCCGCCACCCTCGCCACCCACGACGACGACCACTCGGCGGACGTCACGGACGCATCGGACGACTCCGACACGCCCGAACGCCACGACGGCTCGTCGGTGCACGACGATCAGGCCGTGACGGAGGCGCACCGGCACGCCGCTGCGCTCGAAGCCGCCAGGAGCTGCCGCCGCGCGGATGCGCTGTTCGCGCTGGTCACCGGCAAGCGGGCCGGCACCCTCGCACCGCTCCACCCCGACGGCGACACGTCCGGACGGGCCCGGCGGGGCCGCCGGGTGCCGTCGGTGACGTTGACGTGCCATGTCGACACGCTCGTGGACGGGACGGCGCCGGCGTGGGTGCTGACGAAGCTGGCGGGACGGATGAAGGTCACCTCCGACGTCGCACGCCGCTGGGTCGCCGACGGGGCGGCGACCCGCCTGGTCGCCATGGATGACGTCGGGCAGGTGGTCGGGGTCGGACACCGCACGAAGGTGCCGCCGGGGTGGCTGCGTGACGCCGTGATCGCGCGCGACCTCCACGACACTGCTCCTGCGTCGACCACTGCGGCGCGGCTGTGTGACGTCGACCACGTCGTTCCGTGGCCCGACGGTCCGACCGACGTGGACAACCTCGGACTGGTGTCGCGACGGGCCCACACCCGCAAGACCCGCAGACAGTGGCGGCTCGACCGCCACCCCGACGGGTCCCGCACCTGGACCGTCCCCGCGTCCGGCTACCAGGTCCACCAACCTCCCCCATTCCACCTCCCCTCGCCACCGAGTCGACCGACCACCCCGTCACGCCCGACCGATGACGGGTCCGGCAAGGACCCACCCACGCCTCGCGGGCCCTGACCGGGACAGCCGAGGCTCGGGTGCTTCGTCCACCTCGGCCCGGTCCACGAGAACGATCACCCCTCGTGGCTCCGCAACGCCACACGACGTGTTCGACCGACCATGTTCGCTCGGCCATCGCTGGGCCACCGATCCCCCCGGCCTCGGTCCGCGCCGGCCATTTCGGCCTGCGCGGACCGGGGCATGCTCGCGTGTCCGCGCCGCGTGGCAGCGGATCCCGGGAGGCGAGCGCTCAGGGAGCCAGTTCCCGGAGCGGGTCGCCGCCCTGGACGTACAGGCGGCCGGACGGCACCAGTGCGTCGCGGAGCGCGGCCCGGGCGGCCTCCTCACCCTCCGGATGGCGTCCGTCGAGCACGCCGACCCGGATCGCGACGGCCAGGTCGTAGGGCGGTTCGCCCGGCTCGAGCATGAACGTCTCGACGTCGGCCCGACGCAGGTCGAGCAGACCGTCGGCGACCTCGCGCTGCGCGCTCGACCGCGCCCGGTCGATGGCGGTCCCGGACCGGTCGATGGCCAGGACGTGCCCGTCGGGCTCGACCCGCCGGACCAGCTCGCGTGCCAGGGCGCCCGGCCCACAGCCGATCTCCAGCACGCGTATCCCCGGCTGCAGGGGCAGCGCGTCGGCGACGGCGCGCAGGCGGGGGGACAGTCGGTCGGCCATGGCGATCAGGTCGAGCGGGTGGCGGGCGAGCGGATGGTGCAGCACGCCCGACGCACGTCCAGCGACGCGGGACGGACCGGACGGCTCGGGGGAGTGGGGGCGGACATGCGACTCAGCCCCCGGGACGGTCGAGCAGGGGCGGGCCGTGGACCTCGCTGGCATGGGCGGCGTAGATCGCCGCCATCCGCTCCGGGTCGGGCACCGCCCCGTCACCCAGCCCGGCCAGGTAGTCACCACGCTCGGCGAACAGTGGCAGGATCCCGTCGGGACGGGCGATGCCCAGGGCGGTGACGGGGGTGTCGTCGGGGTTGGCGAAGACGTGTCGTGCGCCGGCCGGGAACCACGCGAACCCGCCCGCCGCCACCTCGTGCACGACGTCCTCGAGCTCGACCAGCAGCCGGCCTTCGAGCACCAGCACGCCCTCGTCGAAGGCGTGGCTGTGCAGTGGCGGCCCGCCCCGTGGCAGCACGCCCGTGTACAGCGCCAGTTGCTGGTCCTGTTCGGCGCCGTCCACCAGGACCCGGAACGGTCCGAGCCGTCGCCGGGCCTCGTCCGGTCCCAGCACGTAGCCGTCGGCCATCGCGTCCCTCCTCGTGGCTGGCGACCCTACGTGGTGGGCCGGTCCGGGTGGGTGGCCGTCGCACGGCGGGACGACGGGCCGGGCGACGAGCGCTCGCCGTGTGCGCTCCTCCTCGCGGACGACTGCCGGGGCCGCTCCGGGGGTGTCCTGCCCGCTCCCGACCACGGTCCCCCACGCACGTCATGGCGTGTCTCGCCCGACCGCTTGACCGATGTCGTCGGGGTGACGTAGGTTCGTCGTTCACTCGAACACATGTTCGACCGGACGCGAGACCGGGCGCGACGAAGGAGCAGGCGATGAGCAAGCGGTACCGCGAAGTCCTCGAGGAGGTGGAGACCCCGGCCAGCCGTCGTGCCGCCGACCGGGACCGGTCAGGCTCGGTGGACGCCGACGGTGCCCCACCTCCCTCCGACGGTCGACAGCGGCGGCAGGAGGGTGACACCGGCGGTGGCTCCGGCGGGGGCGTGGCGACCCTGGTCCGACCCGTCACGGCCGCCCCGGCCACCACCGCACCGGCCACCACCGCACCGACGGCACGCGCCGCCAACCGTCCCGGCAACGGCCCGGCCGACGCAGACGAGCCGTTGGCCTTCACCTGGCGCGGACGTCACTACGCGGTCACCCGGATCCTGGGCCACTGGCGTGAGGAGGAGGGCTGGTGGCGTCGTCCCGACGGTGAGCCGATCCGCATCGAGCAGTCCGACCTGTGGCGGGTCGAGGCGGTCCGGGGGGCCGGCATGGTGACGGCATCGGACGGTTCGCACCCGGGGCTCCGGGACGGCCAGGGCGTCTACGAGCTCGCCCGCCGCGGCACGACCTGGCGCCTCGATCGCGTCTGGGACTGACCGTGCGGTCCCGTCCGCCGCTGGCCGCCGGTCCTCCTCGTCGAGTGTGCGGATCACGGCCACGGGCTGCCGCGAAGAGCACACTCGACGTGACGGGGTGGGGCGTGGCGCATGGCTGGTAGGCGGGCGTTCAGCGCCGACGAGGTCGCGATCACGGCGATGGACCGTGACGTGGACGACCGTCGGGCGGCCGATGCCGCCGAGCGGGTCCAGCAGCGCCTGGCCGACCACCCCGACGACGATGGCGGCACGACGGCGTTCACCCACCTGACCGCACGGACCGGGTACTCGCTGCGCGACGGGATGATCCGTCCGGGCGAGCTGGTCGCGGCGGCGGCCGCGGCGGGCATGACCCACGTGGCGGTGACCGACCGGGACGGGATCTACGGGGCGGTCCGGGTGGCCCAGGCCGCCGCGAAGGCCAACATCACCCCGGTGCTGGGGGCCGACCTCGCCCTGGCCGTCACCGACGACCCGGGCTGGACCTCGCCGAGGGTGGGTCGGGCCCGGGACGGCCGACCGGGTCCGGCAGTGGGCAGTGGCTGGCTGGAGGACGACGCCGCCCGGATCACCCTGCTGTCCCGGGGCAACGCCGGCCACGGCGACGTCTGCCGGGCGATCACGGCCGCCCACCTCGGCCCGGACGGGCTCGACCGGCTGACGTCGGGGACCTCGCTGGACCGCGAGACCTGGCGCGAGCAGGTCGAGCTCGCCGACCGGTCCAGTCCGCACCTGGCCTTCGACGACCTCGCGACGGCGACCGCCCGCGACGACACCTGGGTGCTGCTCGGCAACGACTCACCGGTGGGACGGCTGGCCGCGGTCGGTCGGCTCGACGCCGCGACCGACCAGTTGCGCCGGTTCCTGGACGTGGTCGGGCCGGACCGCCTCCGGGTCGCGGTCCGCAACCACCGCACGCCCCCCGGGGGCCGTCGGCACGGCCAGCCGGTCCGCCTCACCGCCGACGGTGCGCCCGCGGTCGGCGCGGACGGGACCATCGACGAGCCCGGTGACGACGTGCGGATCCGCAACCTGCTGGAGGTCTCGACGCGGGCCGGGGTCACCGCGGTCGCGGTCAACGACGTGCGCCACCTCGAGCCCGACGACGTGCACGTCGCCGACGTGCTGGCCTGCGTGCGCCAGCAGGTCCCGCTGGCCGGTCGCCACCTCGGTCGCACCACCGCCGAGGGCCACTTCGCGACCGGCGCCGAGATGGCACGCCGGTTCGCCGAGCGTCCCGACCTGGTCACCAACGCCCACGAACTGGCGGTCACCTGCGAGGTCGACCTCGCCCTGGGGGAGGTGCAGGTGCCACACCTGACCGGGCTGAGTGACGAGGTCGCCGCCGGCGAGCTGCACCGGCGCGCCTGGCAGGGACTCGCGGACCGCTACGTCCGGGTCACGTCCCGGATCCGTGAGCGGCTCGAGCGCGAGCTGGACATGGTCGACCGGCTCGGCCTCCACGACTACTTCCTGACCGTGTCCGACATCATGGCGGCGGTGCGTGACGAGCTCGGGATCCTCGCGGCCTGTCGCGGGTCGGCCGCGGGATCGCTGATCTGCCACGCCCTGGGGATCTCCGAGGTCGACCCGGTCGGCAACGACCTCGCCTTCGAGCGCTTCATGAACCCCTATCGCGACGAGCTGCCCGACATCGACATCGATGTCGAGTCGGCCCGGCGCGAGGACGTCTACGACCTGGTGATCGCGCGCTACGGCCAGCACCGCGCCGCCTGTGTCGCGATGGTCGAGACCTTCCAGGCCCGCATGGCGATCCGCGAGGTCGGCAAGGTGCTGGGCCTGCCACCCGACGAGATCGGCATGGTCGCGAAGTCCATCACCCACGCCCGGGCGCGCCAGGTCCGTGCGGTCGTCGACGACCTCCCCGAGCTGGCCAACTCCCGGATCAACGCCGGCCAGCTCGAGCGGCTGCTGGCCGTGGTCGAGCGCCTCGACGGGCTGCCGCGTCACCTCGCCCTGCACCCGTGCGGGATCCTGCTGGCCGACGACGCCCTGCTCAGCCACACCTCCATCGAGCGCTCCGCCCGGGGCTTCCCGATGGTCGCCTTCGACAAGGACGACGTGGCGGCGCTGGGGTGGTTGAAGCTGGACGTGCTGGGGGTGCGGATGCTGTCGTCGATGCGCCACGCGATGGAGCTGGTGCCCACGACCCGGGGCCACGACCTCGACGTCACCCAGATCCCGGAGGGCGACGGTGCCACCTTCGACCTGGTGCGCTCGGCCCACACCATCGGGGTGTTCCAGATCGAGTCGCCCGGCCAGCGCGAGCTGCTGGGACGCCTCCAGCCGGATCGCTTCGGTGACCTCATCACCGAGATCTCGCTGTTCCGCCCCGGCCCGGTCAAGGCCGACATGGTCACCCCGTTCGTGCAGCGCCGCCACCGCACCGGCCACGGGCGAGGGGCGGTGTCCAGCGCTGACGACGCGGCCACCGACCCCGACGCCGTCGAGGAGGACTGGTACCCACACCCCAGCCTCGAGCCGGTCCTGCGCGAGACCCACGGGGTCGTGGTCTACCACGAGCAGGTCATGGGGGCGCTGTGTGCGCTGACCGGCTGCGACATGGCCTACGCCGACCTGCTGCGTCGCCGGCTGTCGTCCGACGCCGACACGATCAGGCCGTGGGCGCTGGCCCGGGCCCGGTCCCGCGGGTTCTCCACCGAGGCCGCCGTGGCGGTCTGGAAGCAGGTCGCGTCGTTCGCCTCGTTCGGGTTCTGCAAGGCCCACGCCGCGGCGTTCGCCGTCCCGACCTACCGCTCGGCGTGGCTCAAGACCCACTACCTGCCCGAGTTCATGGCCGGGCTGCTGACCCACGACCCGGGGATGTACCCGCGGCGGCTGATCCTCGACGAGTGCCGCCAGTTCGGCGTGGCCGTGCTGGGCCTGGACGTCAACCGGTCCCTGGCCCACTACACCGTCGAGGTGGTGGATCGGGGCCAGGCCGAGCACCTGCTGGGCATCTACCGGCGGCCCGGCACCACCCAGCAGCTGCCGAAGGGCTGGACGGTGCGCGACGGTCGGCCGGTCCCGCCGGGCGGGTTCGACGGGGGCGACGCCGGCAACGGGTGGCGCTACGGGGTGCGGGTGGCGCTGTCGGCGGTCAGGGGGATCAGCGGCGACGAGGTCGACTCGATCGTCGCCAACCGGCCGTACGGGTCACTGGTCCAGCTGCGGGCCAGGTCGTCGCTGTCACGACCGGTCGCCGAGCGGCTCGCCCGGGCCGGGGCACTGGACCACCTCGCCGGGCTGCACCGGCGCGACGGTGCGACCGACCGCCGCGAGATCCGGCTCGCGGTCGAGGAGCTGTGGGCCGACTCGAGACGCCCCCGCCCGGACGAGTCGGCCCAGTTGCCGCTGGACGTCGGCACGCCCCCACCCTCGATGCCGGTGCAGACCCCGGCCGAGCAGGTCCGTGACGAGCTGGCGGTGACCGGGCTGGACGCCTCGCGGCACGTGCTGTCGTTCTACGAGCCACTGCTGGACGCGCTCGGCGTGGTGGACGCCGCCGACATCGCGACCCTGCCCAACCAGAGCCAGGTCCGGGTCGCCGGGGTGAAGGTGGCGGTGCAGTCGCCGGGCCAGCGTTCCGGCAACCGGGTGCTGTTCCTGTCGCTGGACGACCAGACCGGGTCGGTCCAGGTCACCTACTTCGCCTCGGCGCTGCCCGACTCGGCCTGGACGGTGCTGCACGCCTGGCTGGTGGTGGCCGAGGGGAGGGTCAGCCGGCGTGACGCCGCGAACCGGTCCGACGCCGGGATCTCGTGGCGGGCACGTCCCTTCGGGGGCGACCGAGCCCCGACCGCCCGCGAACCCGTGGCCGACCGGGGGATGGGCACGCGGGGCCGGGCCCGGGGGAGTGGCCGGGGT
>NZ_JAHOPH010000062.1 GCF_019798055.1 Salsipaludibacter albus
GGGTCGGGGTCTCAGCCGCCGACGGCTCGCTTGGGGGGCAGGAGGTCGTACTTCTCGACGAGGTGGTGCCACCCGCAGGACCGGCAGGCCTCGACGGTGTAGACCGCGAGGTCACCGAGCTTGCGGACCCGGTCGGGCAGGGACTCGCGGGTCACGGCCTGGCCGCGTCGAGCGGTCTTGCCGTAGCGCGGGAAGACGTAGGTGACGTGCACGAGGGCGTCGGTGTCGCACAGCGGACAGTCGCCGACGGGCTCACCGATCCACTTGGCCGCCCGCAGGAGCTCGGGGTGTGCGTCGCAGACGTCGGCGCGTGTCCGCAGCCCGGACCGGACGTCCCGCAGGGTCGCCCGACGGGCCATGCGGTAGTCGACGCGTCCGGTTCGCACGGGTCACCTCCGGGTCGTGGTCGTCGGGCGGCGGGTGGTGGGCGCCGCGAACGGTCCGGGCCATCGTAGGAGTTGATGCCGTGGCCGGGGGCCGGACGGGGGGATGGTGCATGCGACGCGCGAGGCGTCGCGGCGAGGGTCCACGAACACGAACGACACCCCGCCGCAGCGGGGTGTCGTCGGTGATCCGGACCGGCTCAGGCGGTCGGGTCGTTGGTCATCCAGTCGGGCTTGCCGCCCTTGGTCTTCCAGAAGATGACCGAGATCTCGTCGATGAGGTCGAGCAGCGCCTGGCCGTCGGCCGGGTCGACCGACTTCTTGGCGTCACCGGCGGCCTTCGTGGCCCTCCAGAAGAGGTCGTGGAGCTCGGGGTACTCCTCGACGTGGGGCGGCTTGAAGTAGTCCGTCCACAGGACCCAGAGGTGGTGCTTGACGAGCTCCGCACGCTGCTCCTTGATCTGGATGGCGCGGGCGCGGAACACCTCGTCGTCGGAGTCCTGGTACTTGACGGCCGACTGGTGGACCGACTCGGCCTCGATGCGTGCCTGCTCGGGGTAGTAGACCCCGCACATCAGGTCGCAGTGGGCCGACACCCGCTCGACGGGTGCGAACGGGTTGAGGGCGGTGAGGTTGGGAAGTCGCATGTGACTGCTCCCTTGGGTTTTGGGCGTGCGCTGTCTGCTTCTCCTCTCGATCGTAGTCTCGGCAGGGTGAGACCCGTACGGCCGGTGTCACCACCCTTCGGGAAGGAAATGCGGGAATGTCCCCACCAACACGGCCAGATGCGAACGATTCGCATCACACCCCGATCGACGGCGGACCACGTCGCGACCCCGACCCGCGGGACATCGGCGCCCCGCGCCGGGCGCTGGGTCGGGCGCTCGCCCTGACCGCCGCGGCCTGGGGGACGGCCCTGGTCGCCAACCGCGCACTGCGTGCCGTCGACGGCCCCTCGATGCTGCCGACCCTGGCACCCGACGACCACGTGGTCACGGTCCCCACTCCCCTGCTGGCGCCACGACGGGGCGACGTCGTCGTGCTCGCGCCCGGGACGCTGGGTCCGACCGCCAGCGTCAAGCGACTGGTCGGCCTGCCCGGCGACGACGTCGTCCTGCTCGACGGGCACCTGCACGTCGACGGGTCCTGGTGGGACCGGCCCGCCGTGGTCCCGGTGGACGCCGACCACCGCTGGGCGCCGGGACCCGCCGAGGTGGTGGTCCTGGGCGACGACCCGCGCGCTTCGACCGACAGTCGGACCGTGGGCTGCGTGCCCGCCGACGCGATCGAGCGGGTCGCGGTGGCACGCCGGTCGCCGTGGTCGTGGCTGCGGCCCCCGGCCGGGATGCGACGGCGCGACGGACCCCGCCGGCGGGACGCCGTGCGGGTCGTGGTCCTGGATCCCGACGACCGGACGCTGTTGTTCCGGGTGGCGGACGCCGACGGGGACCGACCGGACTGGTGGGAGACTCCGGGTGGTGGCCTGCAGCCCGGCGAGGACGTGCACACCGCCGCGCTCCGCGAGGTCGCCGAGGAGGTCGGCGTGTCGGACGTCACGATCGTGGCGCTGGACCACGAGGCCGAGCGCGACTCGGTCCTGTGGGGCGCCCCCCTCCACCGGGTCGAGACGTCCATGGCGGCCCGGGTCCCCGACGACACCGTCACGACGGACGGCTGGACGGCCAGCGAGCAGGTCGACCACGTGGACTGGCGCTGGTTCACCCGCGACGAGCTGGACGAGCTGGACGACGTGACCCACCCCGCCGACCTGGCCATGCTGGTCGACCGCGCCATCGCCGCCCTCTGACGCGGCGAGTGGCGGAGGTTCGTGACCCCCCCGCGAGCCCCGGGGGTGCGGCCGGGTCAGGCGGGGGCGAAGCGCTGGACGGTGCCGGCCTGCTGGTCGGTGACGACCAGGGTCCCGTCGGGGGCGACCGCCAGGTCGACCGGGGCCTGCAGGGCACCGTCGCCGGCACCCACGTCACCGGCGACCAGCGGCGGGTCCGGGAGGTCGTCGACGTCGGGGCCGGTCGGCGCCGCGGGCAGCTGGACGACCGCCCCGGCCCGGTAGTCGGTCACCCACACCCGCCCGTCGGGCAGCGCGACCACGCCCTCGGGCGTGCCGTTGGTGCCGGCCGCCCCGGGGAGTCGGTACTCGCCCACGACCTGTCCCTCCGGGTCGAACTCCTGCACGCGGGTCGCCTCGAAGTCGGCGACGAACACGTGGCCACGCTGGTCGACGTCGATCCCCGTCGCGTGCACCAGTCCGCCGGGCCCGTCGCCGGGCTCGCCGAAGGCACGCTCGAACGCTCCCTCGGCGTCGAACACCTGCACCACCGGCCGGGCGTCGTCGGTGACGTAGATGGCGCCGTCGGCGTCCGTGGCGATGCCGATCGCCCGTCGGAACTGGCCGTCGCCGTCGCCCTCGCTGCCGAAGGACCGGACGAACTCGCCCTCAGGCGTGAACGACTGGATCCGGCTGTTGCCGTTGTCGACCACGTGCACGGTGCCGTCCGGTCCGATCGCCAGTGCCCCGAAGTCCAGCGTGTCCAGTTGCCCGTCCTCGCGCCCGGTGCCACCGAACTCGACCACCTGGGTGCCGTCGGGCGCGAACCCGACCACCCGGTCCTTGCCGGCGTCGAGGACGAAGATCGTGCCGTCGGCGCCCATGTCGACGCCGTAGGGCTGGGCCCACGAGCCGTCGTCGGGCACGAGCGCGTCGACGAAGGCCAGGGGCTCGTCGGGTGCCGGGACCGGCGACGTCGTGGGCGACGGAACGGGCGAGGGCACGGGCGACGCCGGGGCCGCGGTCGCCGTCCCGGTCGCGTCCGGTCCGGGCGAGGCGGCCGTGGTCCCGACGTCCGACGTCGGCTCGGGCTCGCCGGCGTCGCCAGTGCAACCGGACATGCCCAGCAGCACCACCAGGCCGACGGTCACCAGGCGGCTCCCACGACGGATCCGTGCGCGCACGACTGCGCCTCCCGATCGATGGCGATCGACCCTAGGGGCGGACCCGGCCCCGGGCAACGGGGCCGCGGGACGATGGCCGGAGCAGCTCACTCGAACGGGTGGAACACGAACATGTTTGCGTAGCCCTCGCCACGGTCACCGTCCACCAGCGGCTGGTGGCGCGCGATCGAGAAGTCCGCCGCTGGCACGTCACCCGACGGGGCCAGCAGGGTGCCGCGGTAGCCGAGGGCCTCGACGGCGTCGACGACGGTGTGGACGTCCACGTCGCCGGTCAGCAGCTTGGCCGCGATCTCCATCAGCACGACCGGGCGGTGGCGGACCAGCGTGTCGGCCGCCCCGGCCACGAGCGCCAGCTCGTGGCCCTCGACATCGACCTTCACGAAGTCGACCCGCTCGAAGGCGAAGTCGTCCAGGCGCCGGGTCTCCACCTCGACGCCCTCGCCGTCCGGTCGGATGTTGCCCTGGGTCGAGCGAGCGGTGCCGTCGACCATCGGGACCTGCAGCCGTGCGACCCCGGTGACGTCGGACAGGGCGAGCTGGTGCACCCGGACGTTGCCCCGGTGCCAGGCCCGGAGCACGCGTGCGCACTCGGGATTGGGCTCGAAGGCATGCACCTGCGCGGACAGGTTCGCCAGCGCATACGTGTAGGGGCCGTAGTTCGCACCGACGTCGAGGCTGACCCCGCCGGGGGTGACCCATTCGGGCAGGCGTTCCACCTCGGGCTCCAGGAAGCGCAGCAGTCGCATCGACCAGTACCGGGCGGGCACCTCGAACCGATCGGGAACGAGATCGCGACCCGCGTTCAGCCACGAACGCACCCGTGATCGACGGACGTGGCGCACCGCGTGCCTCCTGGGTGGGACGGATCGGACGAGCGGATCGGACGGGGCGCACGGTAGCCCGCCCGGCGCGTGGGACACCCGGACGCCAGTACGCTCCCGCGTGCTCCACGTCGAACCGGAGAACCCCAGTGTCACTGTGCGTGCTCGGCCGTGCCCGGTCGTGTCCGGGGGACGCGTGAGCACCGACTGGCGTGACCATTTCGATCGGCTCGTGGCGCGGTACCGACGCGTCCGCGAACGGGTCTCCGAGAGCCGGTGGCTGCTGCCGGTCGTGGTCGTCCTGGTCGTCGTCGGCATCACCTGGTCGTGGCAGCGACTCGAGATCGAACCCGCCGAGCTCGGCTGGGGCGCCCTGGCAGCCTCGGCCGCCCTGGCGATCCCTGCGGCCCTGATGTCGGCCGGGGAGTTCTGGCTGGCCCAGCGGCTGGCAGGTGGACACTCGACGGCTCGCGAGTCCATCCGGGTCTCGCTCCTGGGGTCGCTGGGCAACCTGTTGCCCATCCCGGGCGGTGCGATCGTGCGGGTCGAGGCCATGACCGCCAGCGGCGCGAGCCCGGGGATCGCCGTGCGGATGACCGCCGGGATCGGGGTGGCCTGGGTCGGCCTGACGCTGATCGCGTCGGGCCTCGCCGTCGCCGCACTCAGCAACCTCGCGCCGGGACTGGTGGCCGCCGGGATCGGCGTCGTGGCGTGCATCGGCGGGGCGGTGGCGATCCGCCCACGTGACCGGAACGCCGTGTGGCTGACCGTCGCGGTGTACGTCCTGGAGATCCTCGTGATCCTGCTCGCGACGTGGCGCATCCTGCTGGTGCTGGAGGCCATCGGCACCGACGCCTCGTGGGCCCAGGCGTTCGGGCTGGTGGCCTCGGGCGCGCTGGCGGTGTCGGTCGGGCTGGTCCCGGCCGGGCTGGGTGTCCGCGAGCTGCTCGCATCGGTCCTGGCCCCGCTGGTCGGGCTGACCGCGGCGGCCGGATTCCTCACGGCCGGTCTCAACCAGGTGCTGAGCCTGATCGGCCAGGGACTGCTGGCGCTGACGACGATCCAGCGTCGACGCTGACCGCGTCATCGACCGGCCCGGCCCCCGACGCGGTCGTGGGCGGCCGGCGGAGGACGGCCAGCAGTTCCGGGTCGTCCAGCCCGATCCCGATGCGGTCGTAGGTACCGGGCTCGGCACCGTCGATCGACACCACCTCCAGGTCCACCTGCGTGGCGAGGTGGGCGAGGTCGCGGGCCGTGTGGGTCACCGTCCACAGGTCGAAGTCCCGGTCCTCGCCATCGGGCCCCCGAACCTCGCTGCGCTGGTGGTGCACCAGTCGCTGCGGATCGAAGGCGTCCCCGTCGACCAGGTGGCGGGCCGCGAACAGGGTGTGGAAGGCGGTCACGACGACATGTCCCCCGGGACGCACCGCCGTCGCGAGGCCGGCGAGCACGTCGCCCTCCCCCTCGGGGTCGGTGCCGAACCCGCCGTGGCACAGCGACCACGCCACGTCGAACCGACCGGCGAGGTCGGCGCGGCGCAGGGTCGCGGCGAGGTGGCGGGCGTCGCCGACCACGACCTCCCAGTCCGCACGGGGACGGTCCGCCTCCTCGTCCTCGCGCAGGCGCTCGGTCGCGACGCGGACCAGGTCCGGCGAGACGTCGATGCCGACGGCGTCCATCCCGCGCCGGCGCAGCTCGCGCAGGTGTCGTCCGGTGCCGCACCCGACGTCGAGGACCCGCTGGCCCGGGACCAGGCCGGTGCGCTCGACCAGGGCATCGACCTCGTCGGCGGTGCCGGCGGTGAAGGCATTGCGGTCGTACAGCCGCCCCTGCCAGGCACCGATGTCGAGGTAGAACGGGGGCTGCTCGGCCGTCGGTGGCGACGGCACGACCACCGGACGGTCGGCGTGGTCACGCCACGACGTCGTCCGGGGGTCCGGTCGGCTCACGGACGGATCACGGTCGGGGGTGGCGGGCCCAGAAGAAGCAGAAGACCCCGTAGGCGACGAAGCCCAGCCCGATCGCGGCCAGCAGCCACGTGCCGTAGGACTGCTGCCGCAGCGTCTGCAGGGCCTGGTCCATCCCGCCGGCCTTCTCGGGGTCGGCGGTCATGGCGGCCCAGCCGAACAGCCCACCCACGATCGCCAGCGTGATGCCCTTGGCGATGTAGCCCACCTGTCCGAGACGCACGGTCTTCTGGTCGGCGCCGGCCAACTTCTTGGTGAAGCTCTTCGTCACGCCGGAACGGACCTGGTAGAGCCCGACCCCGATGACCGCCAGCCCGATGGCGCCGACGATGAACCGTCCTCCGGGGGCGCCGAGCAGGGTCGCGGTCAGGGACTCCTCCTGGCTGCCACCACCGGACGAGCCACCCGCGGTGACGATCTTGAAGGCCTGGAAGGACAGGACCCCGTACACGATGGCGCGCCCGACGTGCTTGGCCTGCTCGAACGTGCGGTCCGAGCTGTCCATCCAGGACTCGCCCACGAAGGTCGAGGCGAGCTGCCACAGCGCCATGGCGGCCAGTCCCACCACGACGATCCACAGCAGCACGGTCCCGAAGCCCTGGCTCGCGAGCTCCCGGAGTGCCCCGGTGGTCGAGGCCTCCTCACCGCTCCCCCCGGAGAAGGCCAACTGCAGGGCGATCCAGCCGGTGATGGCGTAGACCAGGCCGTAGCTGAGGATCCCCACCCGGGCCAGTTGGAGGACAGCCCCCTGGGCCTCGGCCTCGGTGGGCATGTCGACGGACGTGGCGCTCATGGTGCTCCAGGTGTGTGGCGTGGCAGTTGGCCGGGTGCACGGGTGGTGACGGGCACCACGCAGGCAGGGATGGCCGCGCCACCCCGATGACGAGCCTATGCGTCACCGTGGGCCCGGGAACCGTCGATCGGGGGGCCGACCGATCGGGACCACGACCGCCCGGGGGTGGTCGTGGTCCCGATCGATCGACCCCCCGAC
>NZ_JAHOPH010000063.1 GCF_019798055.1 Salsipaludibacter albus
GCGCGAGCCTCCCTGGACACCGCCCGCGACCGCGTCGCGGCACTTCGGCCCCCGGTCCTGCCCCGTGACGACGTCGCCGCCGCCTGGGAGCAGCTGGTCGCCTGGGTCGAGCAGGAGCGTCCGTCGGCAGCCGCGCGGGTGTCCACCGCCACCGAGGCCCGCCGCACCGCGGCGGACGCCTACCGAACCCGGTTGGCGGCGTTGCGCGAGGCACTGGGTGACCACGACGTCGACACGACCGGCCTGAACGAGGCAGGCGCCCTCCGAGACGCGTTCGTCGCCGCCCGGGCGACGGCCGGCAGCCGCCACGAGCGCCTGGTGGAACTGCGCGAGCAGACCGAGCGACGACGCGAGGAGCTGGCGGACACGCGGCGGCAGGCAGCGGTCGCGACCACGCTCGGACGCCAGCTCAACCGCAACAACTTCGAGAAGTGGCTGCTCGCCCGGGCCGTGAACCGGCTGGTGGTCGGGGCCAGTCGTCACCTCCACGACCTCACCCGCGGTGCCTACACGCTGCGCCTGGAGGCCGACGGCAGCTTCGGCATCGTCGACCACGCCAACGGGGACGAGATCCGCTCGGCGCGCACCCTGTCGGGTGGCGAGACGTTCCTCGCGTCGTTGAGCCTGGCGCTCGCCCTGTCCGACCACGTCGCCGACTTCGCCGCCGACGGCGCGGCCCGGCTCGAGTCGCTGTTCATCGACGAGGGCTTCGGGACGCTCGACGCCGCCACGATCGACGTCGTGCGCACCGCGCTGGAGGAGCTCGGCTCGACCGGCCGCATGGTCGGGGTCGTCACCCACGTGCAGGCGCTGGCCGAGCAGCTGCCGGTGCAGTACCGGGTGCGCAAGGAGTCCCAGTCCTCGGTCGTGGACCGCGTCGAGCTGTAGTCCGCCGGCCGTCCGGCAGCAGTGGCGTCGTGCACGTGCCAGACTCGGACTCCAGGCGTCACGAACGGGGGGCAACCGATGCACGCACGTGAACTCGGGGTGTCGCGGCCACCGCCGGTCGACGACCTCGACTGGGCGCCCGACCGGGCGGCAGCGCTGGGACACGACGCGGTCGACCTGTGGGAGGAGTTCCTCGAGCGCCTCCCGGACCTGCCGATTCATCGTGGCCGACCGACCGACGAGGTCGCCGCCGCGATGGCCTGGACCGTGCCGGACGCGCCCGACGATCCCGCCGGGCTGATGGCCGACACCCGGGACCTGGTCATGGAGTGGTCGATGTATCCCGGAAACGGGGGCTTCCTGGGCTACGTGTCCGGCGCCGGGACCGTGCCCGGGGCCCCCGCCGACCTGCTGGCCGCTGCACTGAACAACAACCTCGGGGGGTGGCGGCTCTCCCCGGGTCTGACCGAGCTCGAGCAGCGACTCCTGCGCTGGTTCGCCGACCGGTTCGGCCTGCCCGCGTCCGCGGGCGGCTACCTCACCTCGGGTGGATCCGCCGCCAACCACGACGCACTGGTGGTGGCTCGCGACGTCAAGGCGGGCTGGGACGTCCGCCGGGACGGCCTGCGCGGCGGACCACCGCTGCGGGTCTACGCCCCCGACACCGCCCACGACACCATCCAGCGGGGAGCCGACCTCGTGGGCCTCGGCACGCAGGCCGTCCGGTCGATCCGCACCGATGGAACCGACCACGTCGACGTCGCGGCGATGCGCCGGTCGATCATCGACGACCTCGCCGCCGGGGACCGGCCGATCGCCCTGGTCGGCAGTGCCGGGACGATCGGCACCGGCGCGATCGACGACCTGGAGGCGCTGGCGGACCTCGCCGACCAGTTCGACCTGTGGTTCCACGTCGACGGCGCCATCGGTGCCGTCGGCGCGCTCGCCGACCAGCTCGCACCCCGTTTCGGCGGGCTGTCCCGGGCGGACTCGATCGGGCTCGATCCACACAAGTGGCTCTACGTCCCGATCGCGTGTGGGATGCTGCTCGTCCGGGACACGACCCACCTCGCCAGCTCCTTCCACATCGACCCGACCTACACCACCGAGGACAAGGTCCGGATGGGCGCCGGCGTCGACGCCTACGTCCTGTCGCCGTTCTTCACGCGCCACGCGGCAGCGCTGAAGATGTGGTGGTCCCTGCGCGCGCACGGCTGGGACGCCTATGCCCGCCGCCTCGTGCAGGACTGCGTCCTCGCGGGCTACCTGCACGACCTCGCCGTGGCGCATCCCCGGCTCGAGGCGACCAGCGAGCCGGACCTGATGATCGCGACGTTCCGCTACGTCCCGGAGGACGGACGTGGCCCCGACGCCGTGGACGAGCTGAACCAGCAGATCATGGAGCGGCTGCAGTACTCGGGGCGGGTCTACCCCAGCAACGCGGTCATCGACGATCGCTTCGTGCTGCGGGCCTGCATCGTGAACTTCCGCACGGAGGCGACGCACGTCGAGTCGCTCGTCGACCTCGCCGTCGCCGCCGGCGACGACCTCGCCCGGTAGTCGCGACGGGCTGGATACGTTCGGGGCATGACGACACCTCCTGGTTCCCCGTCCGCTTCGACCGCCGGTCCCGGCACCGCACAGGCGCCACCCGACGACCTCCCCTCCACCCTCCGTGAGCTCCGCGCCAGTGGTTGGTCCGACCGCACCGTGCGCGAGGAGCTCCGAGCCAACCTGATCGCCCGGCTCCGCGCCGGGGACCCGCTGGTCGCGGACGTGGTCGGCTTCGAGCACTCGGTCCTGCCCGACCTCGAACGCTCGCTGCTCGCCGGCCACGACCTGATCCTGCTCGGCGAGCGTGGCCAGGCCAAGACCCGCATCGTGCGTCGTCTCGTCGAGCTGCTCGACGAATGGGCGCCGATCGTGGCGGGGTGCGAGCTGCACTCGTCCCCGGACCGGCCCCTGACCCCGCACGCCCGCGCCCAGCTCGCCGAGCACGGCGACGACACGCCGATCGCGTGGATCCATCGCGACCAGCGCTTCAACGAGAAGCTCGCCACGCCGGACACCGCGGTGGCCGACCTGGTCGGCGACGTCGACCCGATCAAGGTCGCCGAGGGCCGCCACCTGTCGGACGAGGGCACGATCCACTGGGGCCTGCTGCCACGCAGCAACCGTGGCCTGTTCGCCATGAACGAGTTGCCCGACCTGCCCGAGCGCATCCAGGTGTCGTTGCTCAACGTCCTGGAGGAACGTGACGTCCAGGTACGCGGCTACCCCGTGCGACTGGACCTCGACGTCGTGCTGGTCGCGACGGCCAACCCCGACGACTACACCAACCGTGGCCGGATCATCTCGCCCCTCAAGGACCGGTTCGGCTCGCAGGTGCGCACGCACTACCCCCACACGATCGCCGACGAGGTCGCGATCGTGCGCCAGGAGGCCACGCCCGGCCCCGCCGAGGTGGCCGTGGCGGTGCCCGACTTCATGGACGAGGTGGTGGCGCGACTGACCCACCAGCTCCGCGCCAACGACGAGATCAACCAACGGTCCGGCGTGTCGGTGCGCTTCACGATCGGCGGGCACGAGACGATGGTCGCCGGTGCCGTCCGCCGGGCGGTCCGGCTGGGCGAGTCCACCGCCGTGCCACGGATCGCCGACCTGTGGCCGCTGGTCTCGTCGGCCCAGGGCCGGATCGAGTTCGACACCCTCGACGAGGGTCGCGAGGAGGACATCGTCACGATGGCGCTTCGCCGGGCGATCCTCGAGACCTGGCGCGAGCACCTGGCCGGCGTGGACGTCGGCTGGTTGCTCGACCGCTTCGACGTCGAGGACTTCGCGGTCGTCACCGGCAGCCTGGTCGGGGCACGCGACCTGCTCGACCAGGTGGTCGGCGACGACACGTCGCGCCCGGACGGGCTGGTGGACGCCATGACCGCGCTGGGCGTGGCTGCCGAGGACCCCGGCGCCGCAGCCTCCGTGCTGGAACTCCTGCTCGAGGGCCTGCACCTCGGTCGTCGACTCAGCAAGGACGTCGACGCCGGGCTGGGCGACTGGCTGGGCGGCGACGTCGACGGGGACACGGTCTTCACGGCATGACCCCCGACGACCGCCCCGACGACCACTCCGAGGACACCCCCGAGGACATGGGCGACCACGCGTCCCAACACGTGGCGGACGGACAGGGACGCCCCGCTCCCCCGGCGCGCGCGCCCCGGCACCGCTACCACGGCTTCGACGGCCAGGACCCGTTCGCGAGTCGCCTGGACACGCGCGAGGTGCTCGACCGGATGAGCCACGACCTCCTCCAGGGCTTCACCGGGCGCGAGGCGCTCCAGCGCCTGCTCGACGAGGGATTCGGCGACGTGCGCGGGCTCGACGAGATCCGTCGGCAGATCGCCCAGCGTCGACGCGAGGCGTCCGAGACCGGCGCCGGCAAGATGCTCTCCGAGCTGGGCCGCGAGCTGGACGCCATCGTCGACCAGGAACGCGACGCCCGCAACGACGCCGGTGACCAGCTGGGCGCGATGGAGCTGGACCTGCTGCCGCCGGACCCCGCCGGTCGCATGGGGGCCCTGTCGGACACCGAGTTCACCTCTCCCGAGGCCGGCGAACGGTTCCGTCAGCTCAAGGACCAGCTGACCAGGGACCTGCTGGACGCGCAGATGGCCCAGCTGTCGGCCGGGATCGCCTCGGTGACCCCGGACGACCTCGCCCGCACGCGACAGATGTTGGCCGACCTCAACGAGCTGGTGGCCCAGCGCGAGCGCGGCGAGGAACCGGACCTCGACGCCTTCTACGCCGAGCACGGCGACTTCTTCCCGGACCGGCCCGACACCCTCGACGAACTGCTGGCCCAGCTCGCCGAGCGCATGGCAGCCATGTCACGGCTCCTGGCCTCGCTGCCACCCGAGCAGCGTCGCCAGCTGATGGAGCTGCAACGACAGGTCCTGGACGACCCCGACCTGCAGCTGGAACTGCTCCAGCTCGAGGACGCCCTCCGGGACCTGATGCCCAACCTGCCATGGGACAGCGGCGACCTGCGTGGCACGCCGGCCGACCAGTGGGATCCCTTCGCCGACGGCGTGGGCCGCCTGTCCGACGCCGTCGACCAGGCCCAGCGCCTGGGCGAGCTCGAGCAGCTCGAGGACGCGCTGGGTGGCCTGCACCCCGGGGCGACGCTCGACGACGTCGACCCCGAGGCACTGCGGCGCGAGCTCGGCGACGCGGCGGCCGAGGACCTGCGTCGTCTCCGGGAGGTCGAGCGTGCCCTGGAGGAGTCCGGCGCGATGACCCGGCGTGGCGGGCAGCTCGAGCTGACCCCCCGTGGGGCGCGTCTGATCGGCCAGCAGGCGCTGACCGACCTGCTCCAACGGGTCCGTCGCGAGCCGGCGCGTCGCAGCGTCGGCGCCGACCCGGAGCCGACCGGTGGCACCCGGCCGTGGGAGTTCGGCGACCGGGAGCCGATCGCCACCACCCGGACCGTCCACAACGCGGTGTTGCGGAGCGCGGGGGCGGGTCTCGACGGTCCGGTGCGGCTGCATCCCGACGACATCGAGGTGGTCGAGCAGGAGGTCCGGCCACGCACCGCGACGGCCCTGCTGCTGGACCTGTCGTGGTCCATGCCGCTGCAGGGTCACCTGGTGCCGGCCAAGCGCATGGCACTGGCCCTGCACGCCCTGATCACCGGCAAGCACCGCCAGGACTCGCTGCACCTGGTCGGCTTCTCCGACTACGCCCGCCGGCTCGAGCCGGCCGACCTGTCGGCCACGGGCTTCGAGCGGGTGTACGGCACGAACATGCACCACGCGTTCCTGCTCGCGCGGCGGATCCTGCTCGACGACCCCCGACCGGTCAAGCAGGTGATCATGGTCACCGACGGCGAGCCGACGGCCCACCTCGAGCAGGGTCGGTCGATCTTCAACTGGCCGCCGGTCCCCGCCACCCTCGAAGCCACCCTGCGCGAGGCCACGCGGCTGGCCCGGTCCGACATCTCGCTGGACGTCTTCCTGCTCGAGGACGCGCACGGGCTGGTGGCGTTCGCGGAGCGACTCGCAGACATCACCGGCGGGTCGGTCACCCACCTGCAGGGCGAGGCACTCGGGCGCCACATCGTCACGGGCTACGAGCGGTACCACGACGCCTGGTAGGTGTGCCGATCAAGCCTCGCGCGGTTCGCCGACCATCCCCGCACGATGGGCCACCACGGTCGCCTCGCCACGCGACGAGACCTCGAGCTTGGCCAGGACCCGTGACAGGTGGGTCGCCACGGTCCGGTGCCCGATGCCCAGTTCCTCCCCGACCCGCTTGTTCGTCCAGCCGAGCGCCACCAGCGACAGCACCTCGGTCTCGCGGGTCGTGAGCAGGTCCGCCAGGTCGTCGGCGAGGACGTCCGTGAGCTCGTCCGAGGACGCGGCCTCGACGGGTGGCTCGGCGGCTCCGGCCGACGCCACGGTCGCGCGGACCTCGACCAGCAGCGACACGGCATCGAGCCGCTCGGCGATCGCCTCCGCCTCGGACAGCGCCGCACGGGCCAGGTCCTGCTCCCCCGCCGCCAGGCGTGCCACGCCCTCGTGCCACGACGTCACGGCCAGCATGGGGGCCCGGCCGAGCCCACGCCATGCGTGCCGCGCCTCCGCCCACGCCGGTCCCGCACCTGCCGACTGCCCCAGGGCGCGCGCCGCCACCGTCGTGCGCCATGCGTCGACGACCGGCTGGCCGGCACCCCGCGCCAATCGTCCCCGGAGCTCGTCCGGGTGCGGGATCCCGTCGTCGCGCTCCAGGTCCTCGACCGAGGTCGCACGGACCAGCGCGTCGGCCAGCGATCCGATCTCGT
This sequence comes from Salsipaludibacter albus, assembly GCF_019798055.1. Classification (GTDB taxonomy): domain Bacteria; phylum Actinomycetota; class Nitriliruptoria; order Nitriliruptorales; family Nitriliruptoraceae; genus Salsipaludibacter; species Salsipaludibacter albus. The sequence continues at coordinate 6,725 of NZ_JAHOPH010000063.1, forward strand.
CGTCGGAGGCCACCACGCCGCCCATCGCCAGGGCCCTGGCGGCGTG
>NZ_JAHOPH010000064.1 GCF_019798055.1 Salsipaludibacter albus
GCGAGGCACCGGTCGCCGCGCCGGCTCCCACGCCCACGCCGTCGCCGTCATCGACCCCGACGCCGACCGCCTCCCCCGCGCCGTCGTCCACCGCACCCGCGGCGCCGGCCCCGCCACCGGCACGCAGCACGCCGCTGGTCGTGGCCACCGACGACGGCATCGTGCGCATCGACGCCGACGGGACGTCCCGCCCGGTCGGTGGCGTCTCGGGCACCGTCGACCGGGCCTGGGACGACGGTGCCGGCGGGGTGGTCTTCCAGTCCGGTCCCGAGACCATCGGGCGCGTGGGCCGAGGAGGCGTGGCGACCATCGTCGACATGGCCGACCTCGGTCCCCGCGAGGTCGACGACGTGACGCGCACCGACGACGCGACCGTCGTGGTGGAGCCGGGACGGATCGTGCTGATGGACGTCGACGCGGACGCGGGTCGGCTGGCCTTCGGCGTGGTCTACACCGAGGCCGGTGGGCCCACCCCCAACGAGGCCACGGCGGTGGTCGTCTCCGACCTGGCGGGAGGGGCACGCCGGGAGCTGGCACTCGACCGGACCTGGGAGGGATCCAGCCACCACGCCATCGGTGGTGGCGTCCGGCTCGCCAACCGCTCGAACGAGACCGGCGGCGAGGTCGAACTGGCGGACGACTCGGGGACCCTGTCGACCACGTCGTACTCGTTCCTGGGCGACGGTCCTGGCCCCCTGCTCGGCGGGACCCTCGACGACGGTGGCGAGCGCTGGGCCGCGACGACCCGAGGTGACGACGGCTGGGTGCTGCGCGTCCTCGACGTCGCCAGCGGCGCGGTCGTGCACGAGGCACCGCTGGCCGACCTCGACGGGGGCCACCCGGCCGTCCCGACCGACTTCGCCGGGGACACGGTCGTCGTCGCCGGGATCGGTGGCGACGGCGAGGGCCGCCTGTCGGTCGTCCACGACCTGGACGGCACGCAGGCGTCGGTCCCGGGCCGGGCCACGCTCGCGCGCTGACCGGGCCGTCCCCGGTGGCCCGTCGGGTCCCGGGGACGGGCTCAGGAGGTGCCGACGCCCAGGTCTCGGGCGATCAGCATCCGCTGGACCTCGGAGGTTCCCTCGCCGATCTCGAGGATCTTGGCGTCCTGGTAGAACCGGCCGACCCGGTACTCGGTCATGAAGCCGTACCCACCGAACACCTGGGCGGCCTCGCGTGCCGCCGAGACCGCGGCCTCCGACGAGTACAGCTTGGCGATGCAGGCCTGCCGCTTGTAGTCCAGCCCGTTGTCCCGCCGCCACGCCGCCTCGTGGGTGGCCAGCCGGGCGGTGTGCGCGGCGACCTCCATGTCGGCGATCTTGAACGCGATCGCCTGGTTGGAACCGATCGGCGTGCCGAACGCCTCGCGCTCGTTGGCGTACCGGGTGCACTCGTCGATGCAGCCCTGGATCAGCCCGACCGCCAGCGCCGAGATGGCGATCCGCCCGTCGTCGAGCGTGGCGAGGAACTGGCGGAAGCCCTCGCCCCGCTCGCCCAGGGTGTTGGCCAGGGGCACGCGGACGTCGTCGAGGATGACCTCGCGGGTGTCGGAGGCGTGCCAGCCGACCTTGCGGTACTTCGGTGCGACCGAGAACCCGGGGGTGTCGGCCGGCACGACGATCGAGGTCAGCTCCGGGCGGCCGTCGGCGTCCTCGCCCGTCCGGGCCAGGACGGTCACGACCGACGTGATGTCGGTCCCGGCGTTGGTGATGAACACCTTCGAGCCGTTGACGACCCAGTGGTCCCCGTCGACCTCGGCGGTCGTGCGGGTCGCGCCGACGACGTCGGACCCGCCACCGGGCTCGGTCAGCCCGAACCCGGCCACGCGCTGGCCGGTCAGCAGGTCGCCGAGCCACTGCAGCTTCTGCTCGTCGGTGCCGTACTCGGCGATCGGGGTGGCGCCCAGCCCGACCGCGGCCTCCAGGGTGATGCCCAGTGACTGGTCGACTCGGCCGATCTCCTCGATGGCGAGGCACAGGGTGGTCAGGTCGGCGCCCATGCCGCCGTCGGCCTCGGCGAACGGGATCGCGAACAGCCCCAGCTCGCCCATCTGCTGGACGATGTCGACCGGGAACACGCCCTCGGCGTTGAGCTCGTCGGCCCGTGGCGCGATCACCTCGTCGGCGAAGCGCTTCACGAGGCCACGGAACTCCTCCTGCTCGTCGGTGAGGATGAACGACAGCGCCATGGCAGGGGTCTCTCCGGTCGGGAACGCGGGTCCAGCGTGGTTCGGGCGTCCGACCATCCTACCAAGATGTTTCGACGTCGAAACATCCTGCGCCCCGTCGTGTCCTACCCGTCGAGCACCTCCCGGACGGCGGCGCGCGCCTCGGCCGGCGAGTCACTGGCGAGGGCGGCCTCGGCCGCCCGCTGGCAGGTGGCGAGGTCCACGCTGGCGAGCTTGGCGCCCACCGCGGGCAACGCGGCCGTGGCGGCGGACAGCGTCGCGATCCCCATGCCGACCAGCACGATCGCCAGCAGCGGGTCGGCGGCGGCCTCGCCACACACCCCGACGGACTTGCCCTGGGCCGTGCCGGCCGCGGCGGTCTTCGCCACCAGGTCCAGCACCGCCGGCTGCCAGGGGTCGGTCAGGCTGGCGAGCTCGGCAGACATCCGGTCGGCGGCCATCGTGTACTGGGTCAGGTCGTTGGTCCCGATCGAGAAGAACTCGACCTCGGCCAGGATCTTCTCGGCCATCAGCGCCGTCGCGGGGATCTCGACCATGACCCCGGGTGTGAGGCCGCGGGCGCGGACCTTCTCGGCGAAGCGACGGGCCTCGTCGACCGTGGCGACCATCGGCGCCATCACCCACGGGGAGGTGCCGGTCTGCTCGGCCGCCGCCTCGATCCCGTCCAGCTGGTGCTCGAGGAGGTCGGGCTCGTCCTCGGAGATGCGCAGGCCCCGCACGCCCAGGGCGGGGTTGGGCTCGTCGGGGAGCCCGGCGAACTTCAACGGCTTGTCCGACCCCGCGTCGAGGGTGCGGACCACCACCTTCGCGTCGGGGAACGCCTGCAGGACCTCGCCGTAGATGCTGGCCTGCTCCTCGACCGTCGGTTCCTCTGCGACCTCCAGGAAGCACAGCTCGGTGCGGAACAGTCCGATGCCCTCGGCCACACCCTCGGCGGCCCGCGTGGCCGCCGCACCGTCCTGGACGTTGGCGAGCAGCCCGACGGCGTGGCCGTCACTGGTCTGGCACGGCCCGGTCCACGAGTCGACGGCCGCCATCGCCTCGGCGGACTCGCGCACGCGGGCCTCGGCGGCCTCCGGGTCGGGCTCGACCACGACCTCGCCGGCCATCCCGTCGACCAGCACGTGCGTGCCGCTGGCGACGTCGCCGAGACCGTCGACGGCCACCACGCACGGCAGCCCCATCTGGCGCGCGATGATGGCCGTGTGGCTGGTCGGACCGCCCAGCTCGGTGGCCAGGGCGATCACCTTCCCGACGTCCAGGCCGGCGGTGTCGGCGGGCGCGAGGTCGTCTGCCAGGAGGATGGACGGCTCGTCGGGGCTCGGGATGCCGGGCTCCTCCTTGCCCTGCACCTCGGCGATGACGCGGTCCCGGAGGTCGTTGAGGTCGGTCACCCGCTCGGCCATCACGCCACCGGCCTGCTTGAACATCGCCGCGAACTCGTCGGTGGCGTCGGCCACCGCGACGTCGGCGCGACTGCCGTCCCTGATCCGCTTGGCGACCGTCCCCCGCAGCCCACGGTCGGTGGCCAGGCCAGCGGTCGCCGAGAGGACCTCCGCCGCGACGCCGTCGGCGACCCTGGCCCGCTCCCTGAGCCGCTCCGCCACGGCGGTCGCCGCGGTCTCGTAGCGCTCGACCTCCGCATCACGCTCGTCGTCCGGGACGGGACCGGCACTGGTGTCGGCGGTCGGACGGGGTGCGGGCCAGACCGCCGGTCCGTACTTGGCGCCGGGGACGACGGGGGTCCCGCTCAGGGTCGACGTCGTGGTCACGGTTGGTTCCTCTGGTGGGGGCGCGGGTCGTGGCCGAGTCTGCCGGATGCCCGACCTCCGAGCAGCCCGAACGAGTCAAGCAGTCGATGCCGAACTTCCGTTCTTCTTTGATATTTCTGAGTTGCTTGACATTGCAAAGGCAATCGGGCATATTGTCAGAGTGAGCAGATGGAAACACAGACAATCTCACCCGACGGAGCACCCATGTACGCCGAGGAACGCCAGCAGGCGATCGCCGAGTGGGTGTCCCGTCATGGGCGCGCGGCCGTCACCCAGCTGGCGGACCGGTTCGACGTGACCCCCGAGACCGTGCGACGTGACCTCGATCGCCTCGAGGAGCACGGTCTCGTCCGCCGGGTGCACGGCGGTGCCGTGCCGGCCACGGCGATCACCGTCCTCGAGACCGATGTCGATTCCCGCCAGCACGAGCAGGCAGAACAGAAGCAACGCATCGCGGCACGCGCCGTCGCGCTCCTGCCCTCCGGGGGCAGCATCGTCCTCGACGCCGGCACCACCACCAGCCGCCTGCTCGACGGCCACCGTCCCGACGAGGAGCTGACCGTGGTGACCAACAGCATCCCCATCGCCCTCCGCCTGACCCAGCACGAGGGTGTGAACCTCACCATGGTCGGTGGTCGTGTCCGTGGGACGACCCATGCCGTGGTTGGGCCCGAAGCCGTGGCACACCTCGCGGGTCTGCGGGTCGACGTCGCCTTCCTCGGCACGAACGGGTTGACGGAGGGGTTCGGCGCCTCGACCCCCGACCCCGACGAGGCCGCCGCGAAGACCGCCATGGTCGACGCCGCCCACCAGGTCGTCGTGCTGGCCGACGCCACCAAGCTCGGCCGCGAGCACCTCCACCGGTTCGCCCGCCCCGACCAGGTCGACGTCCTGGTCACCGACACCGATGCCAACCCCGCCCGGGTCGCCGCCCTCGAGACGGCCGGCATCACGGTGGTGCTGGCATGATCGTCACCCTGACCGCCAACCCCAGCCACGATCGCACCGTCGCCCTGCCCGACCGGCTCGAGCGTGGCGCGGTCCAGCGGGTTCCCGCCGCGACGGTGGAACCTGCTGGCAAGGGCGTCAACGTCGCCCGCGCCATCCGCGCCGGTGGCGTCGACACGTTGGCGGTGCTCCCCGCGGCCGACGACGACCCCTACCTGGACGCGCTGGCCCGGCGCGGCCAGGCCCACCGGTCCGTGCCGATCGCCGAGCCCGTGCGCACCAACATCACGCTGAGCGAGCCGGACGGCACCACGACCAAGATCAACGAGCCGGGGCCGACCCTCGACGGCGGCGCCGTCGACGCGCTGGTGGACGCCGTCGTGGAGGCGGCGACCGGCGCCGCCTGGGTCGTGCTGTCCGGATCGCTGCCACCTGGCGCCCCGGCCGACCTCTACGCGACGATCACCGACCGCCTGGGCGACGACGGCGCAGCGGTCGCGATCGACACCTCCGGTCCGCCGCTCCACGCGTTGCTGTCGGGCACCCGCCGGCCCGACCTCGTCAAGCCCAACGCCCACGAGCTGGCCGAACTGGTCGGTGGTGACGGCGACGCCTACGAGGCAGACCCGGCCCTGGCCGGTCGCGCCGCCCGGGCGCTGGTCGGACGTGGCATCGCCACGGTGCTGCTGACCCTGGGCGCCGCGGGGACGATCGCGGCCACCACCGACCGGGTGTTGTTCGCCGAGCCGTTGCCGATCGAGCCCGTCAGCACCGTCGGTGCCGGCGACTCGTCGCTGGCCGGATGGCTGCTCGCCGTCTCGCGCGGTGCCGACCTGGCGACGTGCCTGCGGTGGGCCACCGCCTGGGGCGCAGCCGCCGTCTCGCTGCCCGGTTCGACGCTCCCCTCCCCCGACCTCACCCGACCCGACGACGTCGTCGTCGTCGACCTGGATCCGGAGGAACCACCGGGCGGCTGATCCCGCACCGACCACCAGCACCTCCCACCAGCACCTCGCCGCAGCCCAACCCCCCACCGCCACCGACGACCACGGCGACCTGGCCGACGACGAAGCCGGGGGCGATGCCGGGACGGTCGGCGATGGCGTAGGCGATGTAGCCGGCCAGGGCCGGGACCAGGAACGCGAAGGCCAGCTGGCCGA
>NZ_JAHOPH010000065.1 GCF_019798055.1 Salsipaludibacter albus
CCGAGGACCAGACCAATGGCACGACTGGACGTCCGCAAGACCTACAAGCTGTGGATCGGCGGCGCCTTCCCCCGGTCCGAGTCCGGCCGGACCTGGGAGGTGGGGGGCGCCGACGGGGACGGGGTCGTCAACGTGTCGATGGCGTCGCGCAAGGACACCCGGGACGCCGTCGTCGCGGCCCGCAAGGCCTTCGGGCCGTGGTCGTCCGCGACCGCCTACAACCGGGGCCAGATCCTGTACCGCGCGGCCGAGATGCTCGAGGGCCGGCGTGACCAGTTCGTGGAGGAGGTCCGCTTCGCGACCGGCGACGACCTGCGCACGGCTCGCGCCGAGGTGGACGCGGCGATCGACCGCTGGGTCAACGTGGCCGGCTGGTCGGACAAGCTCGCGGCGGTCGACGGCGCGGCCAACCCGGTCGCCGGTCCGTACTTCGACTTCACCCTGCCCGAGCCGACCGGCGTCGTGGGCGTCCTTGCTCCGAGCGGCTCACCCCTGCTCGGCCTGGTCACCGTGATCGCGCGCACGATCGTGACCGGCAACACCTGCGTGGTCGTGGCCGCCTCCGACGCGCCGACGGTCGCGATCTCGCTGGCCGAGGTGTTGGCGACGTCCGACGTGCCGGGAGGGACGGTCAACCTCCTCACCGGGTTCGCCGACGAGCTCGGACCGATCCTGGCCGGGCACATGGACGTCAACGCGATCGACCTGGCCGGGGCCGGCGACGACTGGGGCGAGCTCGAGGCGCTGGCGGCCGAGAACCTCAAGCGGGTCCTGCGCCCGGCCGACACCGACTGGACCGTGGACCCGGCCCCCCGCGAGATGCTCGCCCTCACCGAGGCCAAGACCGTCTGGCATCCACGCGGCATGTAGCAACTGCGACGCGCCACCGGATGCCCGGCGCGAACTCCTGACGTGGCAACTGTCGCCCGCTTGACTCGTGCGCGGGCGGCCGCACGGCACGTCCGCCACGTCGATCCGGGGGGAGCCCTGCCCATGTCCACGTCCGCCACGACGACGTCGACCATGCCCACCGTCCGGCTTCCACGCCATCGGCTGGGCATCGCCCTGCTGGCCGTGGCCCTGGGCGTGACGACGCTGGCCACCGTGGGCACCACTTCCGAGGCCGCGGCCGTGGAACCCGGACCCCTGGCGTGCGACGACCTGGACCCGGCCTCCTGCCTGCTGCCGTTCCCCAACGACGCCTTCACCGTCGCCGACCCGTCCACCGACACCCGACGTCGCCTGGCGCTGGACCCGGAGACCACCCCGGTCAGCCAGCTCACGGGCCGCCACGTCGACCCGCCCGCGTGGAACGAGACCGATGGCTGGTCACCCGGCTCGCCGATCATGACCGTGGTGCCGGGGCTCGACCTGCCCCGGACGTGGGGGACGGCCGACGAGCCGTTCTCGGACGTCGGCATCAACACCCCCGGGTACTTCGACCACCGTGACCACCTCGCCGACATCGACCGGTACGAGGCCCAGGACGCCCCGATCGTCCTGCTGGACGCCACCACGGGCGAACGCCACCCGTTCTGGTCCGAGCTCGACCAGTCCTCGCCCGCCACGGCCGCGGACGACCTGCTGTTCCTGCGCCCGTCGGTCAACCTCGCCGAGGGCCACCGCTACGTCGTGGCCCTGCGCGACCTGCGCGACGCCGACGGCGAGGTGCTGGCTGCCCCGGACGCCTTCGTGGCCCACCGGGACGGCACCGCGACGGGCCCACGCGCGAACCACCTCCAGGACGTCCTGGCCACGCTGGACGCCGCCGGGATCGCCCGCGACGACCTGTACCTGGCCTGGGACTTCACGGTCGCGTCGCAGCGCAGCCTGACCGAGGCGATGTTGGCCATCCGGGACGACGCGTTCGCCCAGCTCGGCGACACCGACCTGGCCGACGGCCGGGTCACCGGCGACGCACCGGAGTTCACGGTCGACACGGTGACGGAGCTGGACCCGGACGAGGCCAACGGCACCGCCCGCCGGATCACCGGCACGGTCACCGTGCCCAACTACCTCGACCTGCCAGGTGGTCCCACGACGTCGGTGTTCAACGACCCCGACGGTGACGGGCTGCCCGAGCAGCTGGACGGCGACGGCACGCTGCAGGCGAGGTTCGTGTGCCACCTGCCCGAGGACGCGGCCGCCGGCCGCGACCGGGCCACTCCCCTGCTGTACGGCCACGGACTGCTGGGCTCGCCGTTCGGTGAGCTGGACGGCGGCTCGGGCCGGCAGATGCGGCGGCTGAACTTCGCCACCTGCGGGACCCTGTGGATCGGGATGTCCAACGAGGACGTTCCCACGGTCGTCACGCTGTTGACCGACGTGGGCGGCGGTGACGTCAACGGGGACTTCATGAACGCGATCGGGCTGCCCGACCTCGGCACCGTGCCGTCGTTCGAGACGGTCGCCGAGCGGTCCCAGCAGGGCTTCCTCAACTTCCTGTTCCTCGGCCGCGCGCTGGTCCATCCCGACGGCCTGTCGTCCCACCCGGCGTTCCGGGTCGCCCGCGGCAACGGGTCCGGCTCGACCCCGGCCATCCGCACCGCGACGGCCAACTCCCCGTCGCCGCTGGTCTACGACGGCAACAGCCAGGGCGCGATCATGGGCGGAGCGCTGGTCGCGCTGTCGCCGGACGCACGTCGTGGCGTCTTGGGCGTGCCCGGCATGAACTACTCCACCCTGCTCAACCGCAGCGTGGACTGGGAGAACGAACCGGCGCTCGCCGGCGTGTTCGAGACCGCCTACGCGGACCCGGTGGAGCGACAGGTGGTCATCGCGCTGATGCAGGTCCTGTGGGACCGGGGCGAGACCAATGGCTACGCCCACCACGCGACCGACGACCCCCTGCCCAACACCCCGGCGCACGACCTCCTCCTGCACGTCGCGTTCGGTGACCACCAGGTCGCGAACGTCGCCGCCGAGGTGCAGGCCCGCACGATCGGGGCGAAGCTGATGATCCCTGCCCTGGCGGATGGCCTGCACTGGGAGACCGACCCGTACTCCGTGCCGACCGCGACCTACCCGCACCGTGGCTCGGCGATGGTGTACTGGGACTCGGGCAACGCCACGCCGCCCAACGGCAACGTCCCGGCGGACCACGACGGCGATCCGCACGAGGACCCGCGCCGCGAGCCCGGCGGCGCCCACCAGAAGGCCCGTTTCCTGACCGACGGGATCGTCGTCGACGTCTGCGACGGCCAGCCGTACCGCACCGACGACCACCCGGAGTCGGGCAGCCAGCCGTGGTGCACCGGCTTCCCGGCCGGGGCCTTCGACTGACCCACGTCCATCGAGGCGCCGACCGCCAGCGCCCTGGCCGCAGCGTCAGCGATCGACACGGTCCTCGAACTCGACGCCATGGACCTCGTCGACCCAGGCGACGACCGGCGTCACCAGCTCGATGCCGTCGGTCACCGGCTGGTGCGCGACCTCGGGGTCGAGCGTGTCCGGCTGGTCCGTGGTCATCGACGACACCCGAGCCTGTTCGAGGCGGATCGTGAACCGGTGACGGGTCTCACCCGTCACGGGGTCGGTGTCGAACAGCAGGAACGTCGCGTCGACCCGCTCGGCCCGGGCGAGCGCCCGGTACAGCGCCGGGGTCGTGGCGTCCGTGCGCTTGCGCAGCCGGACCGGCAGCAGCTCGTGTCGGCCGCGCGGGCGCCCGCCACCGGCCCCGGCCGTCTCCACGAATGCACCGGCATGGAGCTCCAGCACCTCGACGTGGTCGCTCGACACGTCGACCCCGCCGATGGAGCCCATCGAGACGTCCCCCGTGAGCGCCGTGCCCCCGACCTCCAGTCGTGCGTACCCGTGCAGTGCCATGGCTTCCTCGTCTGCGTCGCCGATCGGATGCCACCGTAGTCTCCGCCGGCCGGACGATGGTCCGTGTACGTGACGAGGGACCCGCCGATCGGCGGGTCCCTCGTGGGCCTGGTCGACGTCAGTCGATCAGCGGTTGCGCTTGCCCTTGGCGAAGGTGTTGTCCGAGCTCTTGGCTCGCGACTGCAGGACGAACAGCCCTTCGTCGCTGGAGGTCACGACCACCTTGCCGTCGCCGAAGTAGGGGTAGGCGCCCCACGTCCCGAAGAAGTCGGTGCGGTCGTCGGACGGGAACACGTCGAAGTAGCCCCGCATCGTCACGCGACCCTGGTCGGCCTTCCACGCGTCGTAGATCCACAGACCCGACGTGTAGTTCGCCTGGTACAGCAGGCCGTCCTTGACGAACATGTTGTGGTCGATCGAGCTGTTGCCGTCACTGTGCACACCGATCAGCTCGACGTCGTCCAGGTCGGAGAAGTCCCAGATGTAGGTGGTGCGCTCGTCGACCTCGCCGAACAGCTCGTCGAGCTCGTCACCGAGGAAGAAGTAGGTGTGGTCCTCGCTCAGCCACCCCTGGTGGGTGTACGCGGCCCCGTCGTAGGGCAGCCGGTCCAGCACGACCGGGTCGTCGATGTCCGTGACGTCGTAGAGCGTGACGGTGTCCTCGTTGGACCCGATGCAGATCTCCCGACCGCGGTAGTCGGCGTCGGGGCCGTCGTACACGACGCACTGGATGTCGTGCGTGTAGCCGTCCTCGTTCATGCACCCGATCAACTGCGGGTCGTTGGGGTCCGCCGTCACGTCGTAGACGATCGCGCCACCACTGCCGTTGAAGACCGGCAGGCCGGGGTTCGCCGTCCCACACTCGTCCGTGACGTCGTACACCGCACCGACCACGTAGAGCCGGCCCGTGTCGAGGTTCAGCGACACGTTGTGGCTCTGGGTCATGTCGGTGATCCGGGGCTGCTCGGCCACGGTGATCGGCCCGGTCGCCCCGCGGAACTGGGTGAGGTCGACGATCTGGATGCCGTTGCCCTCGATCTCGCCGGTGCTCGGGACGTAGGTCGAGAGGTCGATCGACTCCGTGACGATGTAGGCCGTGTCCTGGTAGACCCGCACGTCGCCCCAGACGTTGCCGCTGTCACCGGGGTTCACCGCCGGCAGCGTGCCGAGGTAGACCGGGTTCTCGCCGTCGGTGACGTCGACGAAGGCCGTGCCCTCGAACGTGCCGGCGATCACGAGTTCCATGCCGGTCTCGGAGTCGGTCCAGCCCCACAGGTCGTTGACGAAGGTCGACTCCATGTCCTGCAGCGGCGTGAACGAGGCGAGGTCGACCTTGTGGCACGGGAAGATCCCGGCCATGCCGTCCTCGCAGCGGACGTCCGACATCGCCTCCATCGGCACGCCACCGGGGCTGACCGGATCGACCACGCCGTCGTAGCCCCGTCCCTTCAGCGGGTTGTTCGTGTTGTCCTCGAAGTCGTGTGCGGGATGGGCGGTCGCCGCCAGCTGGCTGCCCACCAGCAGCGCGGCGGCCATCGCCACCGCGGAGATCGTGCGTCGTCTGTTTCGTGTCATCATTCTTCGGGTTCCTGTTCGGGGGAGCAAGTGCGACCCTCGCCACCGGCACGTCACGGTCGGGATCGAGCACACCGTCGTCGCTGCGACGCCGGTCCCGTCGACGCTAGGCGCGGGGTTCGCAGCCTTCCGCGGGTGCGCGCCCTGCACACGACCCGGTGAGGCCCTCGGTCACCATGGCGCAACGTCACGTCATCCCGCCGGTCAGGCGTCCGGATCGGCCCCCGTGACCACGTGGTCGACAGCGCCGCCGAACCGGCGGTCTCGGCCCTGGTAGGCGGCGATGGCCTCGGCCAGCTCGTGGCGGTCGACCTCCTCAAGGACCGGTTGTCGACCCTGCGGCTGGGCGACCCGCTGGGACCTGGAGTGCGCCATCCCGACCAACGGCTTCTGGTTCCGTCCGACCGTGTTCACCGGCGTCGAGCAGGCCCACACCATCGCGACCGACGAGATCTTCGGCCCGGTCCTGAGCGTGCTGACCTTCCGCACTCTCGACGAGGCCGTCGCCAAGGCCAACAACACGCCCTACGGGCTGTCGGCCGGGGTCTGGACCGAGAAGGGCTCGCGCATCCTCGAGATGGCCGGCCGCCTGCGGGCGGGCGTCGTGTGGGCCAACACCTTCAACCGCTTCGACCCCACCAGCCCGTTCGGCGGCTACAAGGAGTCCGGCTACGGCCGCGAGGGCGGCCGCCACGGCCTCACCGGCTACCTCCGACCCGCCCCCTGACCCGCCCGACGTGACCGAGGACCAGACCAATGGCACGACTGGACGTCCGCAAGACCTACAAGCTGTGGATCGGCGGCGCCTTCCCCCGGTCCGAGTCCGGCCGGACCTGGGAGGTGGGGGGCGCCGACGGGGACGGGGTCG
>NZ_JAHOPH010000066.1 GCF_019798055.1 Salsipaludibacter albus
CCCCCCGACCGACCCCGAACGCCGGAGCGACCCGACGATGGCCAGTGACTTCACCGACCCCGCCCCACCCCGCGACGACGAGGTCGCATCCGACATCGACCCGCAGACCCTGCTCGAGGACCTTGCGGCGTTGCACGGCCTGGCGGTGACCGCCGAGACCCTCGCTGGTCGCCTGGGCCAGCACGACGTCCACCTCGACCGGACCCAGCGCTCGGCGCTCGAGACCTGCCGCGACAACGCGCGGGCGATCGTGGCCTCACTGGACCGCGTGGTGTGACCCCGGGTCCGGCGCGCTCCCGCCGCTCGACGTGGTCGCCGCGCCGGTCCCCGAGCGGCTGCGCCACCAGGCCCAGACCGCCAGCAGGACCATCGCGTCGCGCAGCAGCACGGCGGTCGTGAACGGCCACACCGGCCACGCCCCCTCCAGCCCGTCGCCCACGTAGCCGGCGAGGTGGCGGAACCGGGTCACGTGGACGCCGACGTCGAACACGGTCAGCGCCGCGACGATCCGCCAGCCCGGCCACGCCAGCGCCAGCAGTGGCAGCAGCCACAACGTGAACTGCGGCGACCAGACCTTCCCGACCAGCAGGAAGGCCGCGACCAGCGCCAGCCCGGCCTCGTGCCAGCGCACGGCCGGGAACGACCGGACCGTCATCACCAGCAGGACGACCACGGTCACCAGGGTGAGCACGGCGACCCAGGCGTTGAGGACCGGCACGGACGGGTCCCAGCCCAGCGGGGTCACGACCAGGTACCACAGCGAGTCCCAGTCGGCGACGCGCTCCTGGTTGAGGTCGAGGAACAGCCGCCAGCCCTCCCACGAGGCGAGCATCACGGGCACGTTCAGCAGCAACCACGCCCCCGCCGCCCCCAGCGCGGTCCGCGTCGCGTTGGGCAGCCCCCGCAGCCGCCACGCCGCCGGGACGACCAGCAACAGCAACAGGGCCGGCCACAGCTTGGTCGCGACGCCCAGCCCCAGCAGGATCCCGGCCGCAAGGTCCCGGCCGCGGCGGTGGGCGACCAGCCCGCCGGTGGCCAGCGCCACCGTCAGCAGGTCCCAGTTCACCGCTGCGGCCATCATGACGATCGGCCCGGCCATCAGCGCGGTCGGACGCCGCCAGCCGACCTCGCGCGCCAACAGCCACGTCGCGACGGCGGCACAGGCGGCCAGCAGCACCCCGGTCGCGACCAGGAACTGGGTCGCGCTCTGGCTGGGCACGCCGATGCCCCACGCGACCAGGCCGATGCCCGGTGGGTACTCGAGGGGCTGGTCGACCCAGGGGATGCCCTGGCCGAACGAGCGGGCGCCGAACAGGGCCGCGACGTCGCTGTAGCCGGCCATGGTGTAGGCCTCCGGCAGCAGCATGTGGGTCGACTTCCACCACACCGACACGAAGACCGCCGCGGCCGACGCCAGCGCCGCGAGCAGGGCCGGGACGTCGAAGCCGTCGGACGACGAGGCCGAGATCGCCCGACCGTCGGCGTCGTGCTCGACCGCGCTCATCGGGGCAGCAGCAGGCCGACGACCAGTGCGGCGATCCCCAGTACGGCGAATCCCAGCGACCGGCCCGCGTACCACCCGAACAGGGCCAGCACGGTCCCGAGCATGGCGAGTGCGGGCCCCCACAGCCGGACCGGCTCACCCGCGCGGTCGGCGTCCTCGGCCGGGTCGACCTGGATGCGTCCGTGCCGGTCGATCCAGGCACCCTCGGGGGCGTCGTACCAGCCCCGCAGGCGGGTGGACGGCAGGTCGACACGCTCGTCGGCCGACAGCCCACCCAGCACCTCGCCCCACGACGTGGCCAGCTCGGCACGCAGCTCGTCGGCCCACTCGCGGTCGACGATGACCTCGGTCCGACCCTCGTGGTCGACCAGGCGATGCGGGATGCCGCGGTGGACCAGCAGGCCCCCCAGTCGGTCCGCGACGACGGGGTCGAAGGTGCCCAGCAGCCGGTCGACCCGGGCGGGCAGGGGCGCGTCGTCGGGCAGGAGCGGCAGGCCACAGTCGACGCAGGCCACGACGCCGTCCACGTAGGTGTCGTGGCAGCGGGGGCAGATCGGCATGGTCGCGACGCCGGTCACACCGGGGCGTCGCCCTCCTGGTCGGTGGGGGACGGGTCGGTGACGTCCTGGTCGACCACGCCGGGTCGCTCGTCGTCACCGTCGGGCTGGTCGTCCGAGGCCGGGACCGGGAGGTCGTCGAGCCCCTCCAGGAGGTGGGCCGGGATGTCCGGGGTGCGGTCGGAGGTCTGAGAGCGCGGTACGGCCGCCGAACCGTCGTCGGGGCAGGTCTCGACCCAGGGCTGCAGCTCGCGTCCGCAGATGGGACAGACCAGGTCGTCGAGGTGGAGGGAGACGTGGTCGCCCCCGAGGTCGTCGTCCTCGTCCTTCTGCTGGCGTCCGAGGAAGGCCATCAGCGTTCCTGTCGTCGCAGGCGGTCGACCGTGTCCCCGGCGCCGTTCAGGCCCTCGCCCGACCACCGCACGCCGGTGTCGGGGCACTCCCAGGTCCGCCCCGTCCCCGACGCCCCGAGGTCGTCCAGGTGGGTGCGGGCGTAGTCCGCTGCGATCGCACCGGACAGGTGGTTGAGGACGTGGCAGCGGCAGGGGACCATGGGCGGCTCGGGACCTGTTCGACGACGACACGCGAAGGTACCGACTGCCCGATCCGGCCCACCTCGTGGGCGGTCGTGTCCACACCTCGCCAGTAGCGTGCACCGCGACGAGCGAGGGAGGCGGGTGGTGCACCGGCGCGAGCCGAGCGGGCCACGGGCGCGCGACCCCGCCGTGGGCCGGCTGCCGACCGACGACGCCGAGGTGCCGGGGTTCCTGCACGGGCTCGGCCTGGACGGGATGGTCGACATGCACGTGCACGTCATGCCCGACCGCCTGCAGGAGTCGGTCTGGAACTGGTTCGACGCGCTGGAGGATCCGGTCTGGCCGATCCGGTTCCGGACGGACGCGCCGACCCGACTGGCCCACCTGGCCGAGACCGGGGTCGTGGCCCACACCGCCCTGGCCTACGCCCACCGACCCGGGATGCTCGGCTGGCTCAACGACCACACCCTGGCGATGGCCGAGGCACACCCGCAGGTGGTCCCGACCTTCACGATCTACCCCGACGACGACGTCGACGAGCAGGTGACGCGCGCCCTGGACCGGGGTGGGCGCGTGTGCAAGGTCCACACCCAGGTCGGCCACTACCACCTGTCGGACCCGCGTCTGGCCACCACGTGGGAGCGGCTGGCCGACGCCGGCGTGCTCGTGCTGGCCCACGTCACGGTCGTGTACGGCGTCGAGGGCGGCGACGAGTGGTGTGGCATCGACACGCTGGCCGACCTGCTCGACCGCCACCCGGACCTGCGGGTGGTCGTCGCCCACCTCGGGATGCCCGAGCTGGACGACACGCTCGCCCTGGCCCGCCAGGCCCCGGACACGGTCCTGCTCGACCCGTCGATGGCGCTGCACGACGGCGAGCACCTGCAGCAGTCGTTCTCGTCGGCCCAGCTGCGCGCCCTCGCGGACCGGTGGGAGCAGCTGGTGTTCGGCTCCGACTTCCCCTCGATCCCCCACGACCTCGCCGCCCAGCTCCGTGGCCTCGACCGCCTCGCCCTCGCCCCCCACCAGTGGCGCGCCATCCTCCACCACACCCCCACCCCCCACCTCACCCCACCCTGAGGGAGCCTTCGGCGAAGCAGCGCTGGACGTTCCGAGCGCAGCGAGGAACTCCAATGTGCCTGGATGTTGGCAGCGACGGAGGATCATCACGGGGCACACGGCGAAGCAGCGCTGGACGTTCCGAGTTGCCCTGTGTCAAGCTGCGGTGGTGAGGTGGGCTTTCGCGTTGCCGTGGCGGGTGGGGTCGTAGGCGGTGTGGTCTTGCCAGCAGCGCCAGATGACGCGGAGCCAGGCACGG
>NZ_JAHOPH010000067.1 GCF_019798055.1 Salsipaludibacter albus
TGCCCGGGCGGCGGCCCGACCCGCGTCGGCGTCCGGGCGGACGCTGGGCATGGTCGCCGCCGCGTCCAGGATGATCGCCGCCGCGACGATCGGGACGACCCCGCCGGGCACGACGTGGCCCCGTCCCCGGGCCTCCAGTTCGGCCATCACCCCGTCCGCAGTGGCCAGCCCGTAGGCGGACCCGCCGGCCAGCACGACGGCGTCGACGTGCTGGACGGCCCGTCCCGGCGCCAGTGCCGCGGCCTCCCGGGTCCCCGGCGACTGTCCCCGGATCGCGACCGAGCCGACCGTCTCGGGCGGCGGCAGCAGCACGGTGCAGCCGGAGTCGCCGGCCGGCGAGGTCCACGTCCCGATCGCCAGGTCGTCCAGTCCGAGCGCCATCAGCGTCCTCCGGGTCCGATCGTGCGCGGTGGAGCCTACGATACGACCCGGCCGGGTCCGTCCGTGGACCGCCCTGCCTGCGCGCGACCCGCCCGCCTGCCCGACCCGCCGCCTGACCACGATCGGGACCCACGCATGGACCGCTCACTGGCCGAGGGGGCCCTGTTCACCGACCAGTACCAGCTGACGATGGCCCAGCTGTACTGGCAGCAGGGGCTGCACGAACGACCTGCACGGTTCGAGCACTTCTTCCGGCGCTACCCGGACTACGGACGTCACCAGGCCGGGTACTGCATCGCTGCCGGACACGCCTGGTTCGGCGAGTGGGCCCGCACCGTCCGGTTCGGCGAGCCCGAGCTCGCGGCGCTGCGCTCCCACCGGACGCCGGAGGGCCACCGGGTCTTCGACGACGGCTTCCTGGACTGGCTGGCCGAGGTGGGTGGGTTCGACGCCCTGGACATCACCGCCGTCCCCGAGGGCCGCGTCGTGCATGCCAACGTGCCGATGACGGTCGTGGAGGGCCCGCTCGCCCTCGCCCAGATCATCGAGACCCCCCTCCTCAACCAGCTGAACTTCCAGACCCTGATCGCCACCAAGGCCTCGCGGGTCCGCCAGGCCGCCCGGGGCGGGTCGGTCCTGGAGTTCGGGATGCGGCGTGCGGCCGACCAGGGCGCCAACGCGGCCTCGCGCGCGTCGCTGGTCGGCGGGGCCGACTTCTCGTCGGCGGTCGGCGTGTCCCACCTGGTGGGGTTCCCGCCCCGCGGCACGCACGCCCACGCCCTGGTCCAGGTCTACATGGCGCTCGGCGAGGGCGAGCTGGGGGCCTTCCGGGCCTACGCCCACGCCTACCCCGACGAGACCCTGCTGCTGGTCGACACCATCGACACGCTCGGGGTCGGCGTGCCCAACGCCATCACGGTGTTCGACGAGGTGCGGGCGAGCGGCCACGAACCGGTCGGCATCCGGCTGGACTCGGGCGACCTCGCGCACCTGGCCGTGCTGTCGTCCCAGCAGCTGGACGAGGCCGGGTACCCGGACGCGCGCATCGTGCTGTCCTCGGGCCTGGACGAACTGGCGATCTGGCAGATCCGCAACCAGGTCCGCGACGAGGCCCCCACCTACGGGATGGATGCCGAGTCCGTGATCGACCGGCTGGTCTACGGGGTGGGCACCAAGATGGCCACGTCCGACGGTGATCCCAACCTCGACGGGGTCTACAAGCTGGTCGCGGTCCAGGACGAGTCCGCGTCGTGGCAGCCGGCCATCAAGGTCTCCGACACCCCGGCGAAGGTGGTCAACCCGGGACGCAAGCGGGTCGTGCGGGTGTACGGCCAACGCGGCAAGGCGGTGGCCGACGTGCTCGCCCACGCCGACGAGGACCTGGCGGCGCCGCTGCACGTCAACCACCATGCGACGCCGGGCATCTCCCGCACGATCACGCGCATCAGCGAGGTCGAGGACCTGCTCGAGCCCATGGCGCGTGACGGGATCGACCAGCACGAGGCGATCCTGGCCGCTCGCGAGCGCCGCGACGCCGACCTCGCCCGGCTCGACCCCGGCGTGCTTCGCCTGGTGAACCCGCACGTCTACCACGTGTCGCTGTCGGACCGGATCGCCACGATGAAGGCCGACCTGGTCGCCGAGGCCCGTGCCTCCAACGGGAGCTGACCACCCCGGCGTCAGCCGAGGTGGACGCGGGGCACGCGGGCGGTGAGCTGGCAGGGGATCTCGTAGGAGATCGTGTCGGCCGCGGCCGCCCACTCGTCGACCGAGACGAAGCCGTCGCCCTGGCCGCCGAGCAGCACGACCTCGTCGCCCAGTGACGGTCGGTGCTCGCCGCAGAAGACCATCGTCTGGTCCATGGTGACCCGACCCACCTGCGGCAGTCGACGTCCGGCCAGGAGGACCTCGATCCCGTTGCTGGCGATGCGGGGGACACCGTCGGCGTACCCGATCGGCAGGGTGGCGAGCCAACCGTCGACGGGCGCCGTCCAGGTGTGGCCGTAGCTCACGGGCGTGCCGGCTGCGACGTGCTTGACGAACGACACGCCGGTGCGCAGTCGCAGCACCTGGCGCAGGCCGAACGAGGTGGCCGGCACCCCCGGGGCCGGCGACAGTCCGTACAGCACGATCCCGGCCCGCACCAGGTCGAAGTGCGATCGCGGGTGGCGCAGGGTCCCGGCGGAGTTGGCGGCGTGGATGACGGCGTTGGGCACGCGGGCACGGACCTGCGTGACCACGGCGTCCCAGCGCGCGAGCTGGCGATCCGTGGTGTCCACGTCCTCGTCCGCACGGGCGAGGTGGGTCCACGCACCGGTGACGTGCAGACCGGGGTGGTCGAGCAGTTCCCCGACGGCCTCCGTTCGGGCCCCGACCCGGGCCATGCCGGTGTCGACCAGGAGGTGGGCGCCGACGCGCTCGTCGGCCTCGGCGGCCAGGGCGTCGGCGAAGGACGTGGTCGCCACCGACGGGACCAGCTCGGCGTCCAGCAGCCGCCGGGCCGCCGGCCGGGGGTCCCTGCCGCGACCCACCGGCTCGCTGAGCAGCAGGATGGGGGCCTCGATGCCTGCCGCACGCAGCGCCTCGCCCTCCTCGACCAGGGCGACGGCGAGCCACGCGGCACCGGCGTCCAGCAGCGTGCGCGCCACCACGGCGGCCCCGTGGCCGTAAGCGTCCGCCTTGACCACCGCGCACACCTGGGCGTCACCGGTCGCGGCCCGGACCACGTCGAGGTTGTGGCGCAGGGCCGACAGGTCAACTTCCAGCATCGTGGGACGGACCGGCTCCACCGAGCCTCCTGGCCGCGTCTGCCCGGGTGCTCTGCGACCCTCGTGTCCCGGCCCCGTGGGTCGCCACCTCATGGCGACCCCGCCGCGTTCGGACGATCGGCCCCCGCGTCGAACGGCCATGCCGGGCGATCGGTGGCGAGCCGGGCGAGGACGCCGTCGGCGTCGGGCAGGTGGTCGGCCAGCTCGGCCGAGCCGACCCGTGCGACGCCCCGTGCGACGGCCAGGTCGTGCGCGGCGAACGCGTGGCGCCACACC
>NZ_JAHOPH010000068.1 GCF_019798055.1 Salsipaludibacter albus
CGCCAGGGCCGCCGACGTCCAGCTGGCGACCGAGCAGCATCGGCCCGACGAACACGGCGAACAGCCCGGCGGCGCCGATCGCGATGCGCACCACGTCGGGCAGTGCCGACGGCGTGATCCAGGCCTCGATCGCGGCCGCGAGCACCAGGGCGGCGGCAGCGGTGAAGGCCACGGTGGCCGCGCGCCGACCCTCCTCGGCGACCGCGCGGGTCCGGGTCCGGTCGCCGGGGGAGATGACTGCCCAGCCGACCTGCAGGCCGGCACCCCCCGCCACGATGATCGCCGGCAGCTCCACCAGCCCGTGCGGCAGGATCAGTCGCCAGAACGTCCAGGCCTGGCCCGCGTCGGCCATGACCGAGCCGGCCACGCCGACCATCCAGCCGTTGGTGGCCGAGATCAGCAGGGTCGGCAGCCCCAGCAGGACCCCGGCGCCGAACATCTGCAGGGCGATCCGGCCGTTGTTGAGGAACAGCCGGATCGCGAACAGCCAGGCCGGTCCGTCGGAGTAGTAGGACTCGAACGCCTCCTCGACGTAGTACTGGCGGTACTCCGCGGGCATCGCGAAGTCGATCGCACCGGGGGTCGTCGCCAGCCACCAGGTCGCGGCCAGTGCGGCACCCACGAACACCACGCCCACGACGGCGATGGCCCAGCGGGTCTGCCACAGCGCCAGCGGCACGGCGTGGCCGATCCCGCGTCGGACCCGGGCGAGGCTGAGCGACGGCGGCCGGCTGAGCACGGCGTTGGCGCGCGACAGGATCCGGGTCAGGTACAGGACCAGGTCGGTGTCCTCGTAGCGGACCCGGGCCGTGGACAGGTGCCCCGAGGTGCGCTGGTACAACCGGACGAGCTCGTCGACCTCCGCCCCGTCGTGGCGACGCTGGCCGGCGAGCGCGTCGAGGCGCTCCCACTCGTCGAGGTGGCGAGCCACGAAGCTGTCGCGGTCCATGGGCGGCCTGGTCCTTCCGGACGAACGGTCGCGGGTGGGTCGTGGATGGGCGGTCACTGTAGTGTCGCGCCCGGGTCCGGGACGGTGACGGTCCGGGCCCGGACCTCGTGGCAGGAGACGAGTCGTGGGTGACCAGGCCACTGCACGCAACCCGGGTGTCGGGGCCGGCGCGGCGCGCTCGACCCGGGGCCTGGTGACCGGCGAGGCCGTCGAGCTCGAGATCCCGACCGCCACGGTCGGGCTGCGTGGCCTGGCCTACCTGGTCGACCTCGTGGTGCTGGCGATCCTCGTGATCGCGGTCATCTGGGGTGGGTTCGCCCTGGTCGCCACGGTCTTCTCCAACGACGTCGGGGCCGCCGACGCCGGGGCCTGGGTCGTGATCACCCTGGTGGGCGCGATGCTGATCGTGGTGCCCGCCGGGATCGAGTGGCTCACCCATGGCCGCAGCCTCGGCAAGGTCGTGGCGAAGCTGCGGGTGGTCACCGTCAGCGCCGCCCCGATCTCGCTGCGCCATGCCCTGGTGCGAGCCACCGTCGGGGTGTTCGAGCTCATCCTCACGGGCGGGATCGTGGCGTTCCTGGCCGCCCTGGCCTCGCCGAGGGGGCAGCGACTGGGGGACCTGGTCGCGGGGACGCTGGTGGTGCGCGAATCGGTCACCCGGGCCGACATCTCGCCGGTCCGATTCACCCCGCCGTCGGGAACGGCCTCGCTGGCGGCCAGGCTGGACGTCACCGCGCTCGACGACGGCGACTACCGAGTGATCCGCTCGACCGTGCTGCGCAGCGGACTGGACCCCGAGCGCCACGCGCACCTGTGCGGGGTGGTCGTGCGCTCCGTGTGGCCCCGGATCTCGGACCTGCCACTGCCGACGGCGATGCCCGCCCCGGACGTGCTGACCGCGATCGCCGCGGCCTACCAGGACCAGCACGCCCCGGCCGACGGCTCCCGCGCGACCGACTGGGTCTGGTCCCACCGCTGACCCCGGCCCCGCCGCCGACCCCACCGCC
>NZ_JAHOPH010000069.1 GCF_019798055.1 Salsipaludibacter albus
TTGGAGTTCCTCGCTGCGCTCACTGGGCAACCTTGGGGGGTATCAGCAGGTTGACTGCTGATGCGCCCTTGGTGTCCACCGGGCCATCGCCGGCTGCGCTTGCCCTTCGAGGGCCGTTCCGAGTTGTGCGAGGTCCGGTGGTCCGAGACGTGCCAAGCGGCAACAGGGCTGAGCGCCGCGAGCGCCGATCAGTGAGCGACCGACGAGCACGTCCCAGCACCACCGGGTGCATCCCCACTGTTGCAGCAGCGAGGAGACACTCATGCAGGATGACATGTCCGGGCCCGGCCTGCCGGTCGGCGGGATCGACTGGGCCACCGACACCAACGAATTGTGCATCGTCGATCCGGGCGGTGAGGTGGTCCATAGGTCGACCACGACCATGGATGCTGCCGGGATCCGCCGACTGGTGGGCCAGCTTGGCCGCTACGGCGTCGGGCGGGTCGGGATCGAGCGGCCTGACGGGCCGGTCGTGGAGGCGCTGTTGGGCGCCGATGTGGAGGTCGTGGTGATCACGCCGCGGCAGGTCAAGAATTTGCGGTCCCGGTATGGGTCAGCGGGCAACAAGGACGACCGGTTCGACGCGTTCGTGTTGGCCGACACGGTGCGGACCGATCCTGGCCGGTTGGTCGCGCTCGAGCCCGACAGCCCGCAGACTTCGGCGTTGCGGGCCACGGTGCGGGCGCGCACCGATCTGGTCGCCCACAGGGTGGCGTTGTGCAACCAGCTGCGGGCCCACCTCCAGATCGTGTTTCCGGGGCGCGGTGGGGCTGTTCACTGATCTGGACTCGCTGATCAGCCTGGCGTTTCTGACCCGGTTCCCGACCGTGGACAAGGCCGCCTGGTTGTCGGTCAAGCGGTTCGCGACGTGGCTGGCCGGCCGCCACTACTCCGGTGGCACCAGCCCCGAAACGTTCATGGACCGGCTCGACGCGGCCCCGGCCGGCCACGGCGGCGCTGCCGGTGACACCGCCGGGCGGACCACCTTGGCCTACGTCGCAGCGATCCAGGCCATCCGTGAACAGATCGACGTGCTCGAACGCGACCTGGCTGACCAGCTCGCTGACCACCCCGACGCCCACATCTTCACGTCGCTGCCACGGGTCAAGGTCGTGCGGGCCACCAAGCTGTTGGCCGAGATCGGTGACGCCCGCGGCCGGTTCCCCACTGAAGCATCCCTTGCCGCACTCGCCGGTGCCTGCCCCTCGACCCGCCAATCCGGCCGACGCCACGTCGTCACGTTCCGATGGGCCTGCGACAAGAAGCTACGTGCCGCGGTGATGGACTTCGCCGACGGGTCGCGTCACGGCTCACCCTGGGCAGCAGCGATCTACGACCGCCACCGCGCGATGCACAAATCCCACCAACACGCCGTGCGTATCCTCGCCCGTGCCTGGCTCCGCGTCATCTGGCGCTGCTGGCAAGACCACACCGCCTACGACCCCACCCGCCACGGCAACGCGAAAGCCCACCTCACCACCGCAGCTTGACACAGGGCAACTCGGAACGTCCAG
>NZ_JAHOPH010000007.1:0-86442 GCF_019798055.1 Salsipaludibacter albus
TCCGGCCCGCCACCGGCGCCGTCGACACCGACCGGGCCCGACTGGTCGACCCCGCCCCGGTCGTCGCGGGCCGGCGTGATCGCCGGCGTGGTCCTGGCCGTCATCGTCGTGGTGGCGGCGGGCGTGCTGGCCGTGGCCCTGGACGGCGCCGGCGAGGAGCGCACCGACACCTTCCCCGACGTCGAGGCCGTGACACTCGACCTCCGCACCGCCGACGTCGAACTGGTCGTCGGCGACGCGGTCACCGTCCACAGCGAGGTGCGAACGGGACGCCTCGGTGGCACGGCCAGCACCGAGGTCGTCGACGGGCGCCTGCGGGTCTCCTACGAGTGCCGGCTCTTCGCGGGCCTGGGGTTCGGGCTGGGCTGCTCGGGCGAGTACCGGATCGTCGTGCCACCCGGCATGGTCGTCGACGGCGCCACGGGCAACGGCGACGTCCGCGTGACCGGCACGAGCGGGCCGGTCACGCTGCGCACCAGCAACGGCCAGGTCCACCTGGCCGAGGCCACCGGCCGGGTCGAGGTCCACACCTCCAACGGGCGGATCGTGGGGACCGACCTGGCCACCTCCCAGCTCGACGCGTCGACCAGCAACGGCAGCGTCGTGCTGGGCTTCGCGGTGGCCCCGGACCGGGTCGGCGTGGACACCTCCAACGGCGCCATCGAGGTGGTCGTGCCCGACGACGGGAGCGCCTTCGCGCTCGACACGGACACGTCCAACGGCGACGTGACGACGTCGGTGCCCACCGATCCGTCGTCGCCACGCCAGATGCGGCTGCACACCTCCAACGGCGACGTGACGGTCCGCGCCCGCTGATCACCCGATGCCCTGCCGGGTCGGACGGGACCGGGGGCGAGGTCAGCCCCCCACGGAGATCGACGTCACGGCCTCGGGGCCGGGCCGCGGGGTCGCCGCGAAGTCCGACAGGAGGAACCACTCGGGCAGGGCCGAGCGCAGTCGCGACGGCCCCTCGACGACCAGGTCGCCACTCCGCGTGGCGTCGGCCCAGCCGATGTCGCCCCGCCAGACCTGCACCATCGTCCGCAATGGGGCGAGGACGCGGACGTGCACCTCGAACCCGGGATCGTGGTCGCAGATGTCGACCTCGTCGGTCACGACCGCCCACCAGTCACGGGCGGCGGGCTCGAGGTCCGGGAAGGTGAACCCGATGACTGTCCGGCCCGGCGGCATCCGATCGACCGCGATGTTGCGTCGCAGGTCCCACATCAACAGGTGCGGGTCGAGGTCCTCCTCCCCCAGCTCACCGATCCAGCGGATGCCCCACTGGCCGAGCGCCTCGACGATCGGGACCAGCTCGCGACCCGCCTGGGTCAGCTGGTAGGTGACCCGGTTGCCGTGCTCCCAGCGCTCCACGACGCCGGCTCGGCCCAGGGTCCGCAGTCGCTTGGACAGCAGGGTGGGCGACATGTTGGGCACGCCCCGTCGGATGTCGTTGAAGTGTTGGCTGCCGGCGATCATCTCCCGGACCACCAACATCGTCCAGCGTTCGTCCAGCAGTTCCATCGCCTTGGCGACGGGGCAGAACTGCCCGTAGCTGCTCGCCATGCGGTCCACCTCCGACCGGGATCGTCGTTCGGCCAGCGGGCGCGCCGGGCACGTCGAGCGGCGCCGGGTCCGTGGGCACGGCGGGGTGCGTCGCCCGAGATCCTCGTCGGCCCACCAGGCACGGTAGGAGTCGGCGGTGGTCCTGCACAGGGGTGGTACAGATCCTGGAGCGGGTGGGTCCAGATCGCGCACTGGCGACCCGACGTCCCCGCCCCGCATCGTGGGTGCACGCACGAGGACCGGACACCGCCGGTCGGACCCACGAACACGGAGATCCTGATGAGCACCACGACCGCACCCACGACCACCACGTCGACCGGCCAGCCCTTCGCCGGTGACGCCGACGCCCGACCGACGCTGGCCGAGCAGGCACCGGTCGTCCTCGGCCACCTGGCGGGCCACGTCGGCCATCGCACCGTCCTGACCGGACTGCGCCACGACCTCCTGGCCACGCTGGCGGACCACCCGGGGGCGACCTCGGACGAGCTCGCCGACCGGCTCGACCTCGACGACTTCTACACGTCGGTGTGGTGCCGTGGCGCGATCGCCACGGGCTTGATCGAGCGGGACGGCGAGGGGCTGCGACTCGCCCCGCACATGGCCAGCCTGTTGCTGGACGAGGACTCGCCCGCCTACGTCGGCGGGGTGTTCGAGGTGTTCGCGCGGCCCGAGGTGTTCGACGCCTTCGACGAACGACTCGCCACCGGGGACCGGACCTGGTGGGACCAGACCAGCGACGAGTGGATCGAGGCGGTGGGCGGGACCGGACGTCCGTTCTACACCCGGTTGGTCCCGGACGGGCTCGCCCACGTGCCCGGCCTGGTGGATCGACTCGAGGACGGGTGCCGCGTACTGGACATGGCCTGCGGGACCGGGGCTGGCGTCCTGCGGCTCGCCGCGACGTGGCCCGACTGCGAGGTCGTGGGGGTGGACGGGGACGCCCGGTCCCTGGAGGTCGCGCGGGGCCGTGCCGAGTCCGCCGGCGTGGGCGACCGGGTCACGTTCGTGCACAGCCCACTGGAGACCTTCACGTCGGACCGTCCGGCCACGCTGGTCGTCAACAACATCTCGATGCACGAGTGCCGCGACATTGACGCCGTCATGTCGCGGGTGGTCGCGGCCCTCGAACCGGGTGGCTGGTTCGTGATCTCGGACCTGCCTTTCCCGACGACCGACGAGGGACTGCGCACGGCGGCCGGACGGATCATGAGCGGCATCCAGTACTACGAGGCCCAGATCGACGACCAGCTCCTCCCGCGGTCGTTCTACGACGAACTGCTGCAACGCCACGGGTTCGTCGACCTGGGCGCGGCCGAGCTGACCCCGGTCCACGCCCTGACCTGGGGCGCCACGCCGGCGGACTGACGCGGTGGGCGCGGGGTCCGACGGCCACGGCGCGTGGTCCGGCGGAACCCCGAGCCGTCCACAGGTGAATCCATCTTCGATGTCTTTCATGCTGTATCGTTCCAGAGGTGGAGTTCGCCGACCCGGAGCGGGGCATGATCGATCCGCCGATCGTCGACTGGGAGGACGTGGCGTTCGACCGTGCGGCAGCGCGGGAGGCCGCCCGGGCCTGCCGACGACTCGCGCGCCTCCTCGACCGGGTCGCCACCTGGCACCACGGCTCGACCTCCGCACTCCTGGACACGTGGCAGGGGAACCTGGCCGTCCTGTTCGCCAACGAGGACCGGATCCTGGTGGAGCACATGGCCGTGGCGGCCGACGACCTCCTGCGGTGTGCATCTGGCCTCGACGAGGCCGCGGAAGCCGCCGGTGAGGAGCAGGCACGTCGCGAACGTGGCCGGGAGGACTGGTGGGCGTGGGATGCGCGACGACACGACGCCCGACGGGTGGCCGGATGAGCGACCACGTCGTCTTCGACCCCGACGCCCTGGCCGGTCACGGCGACGGCGTGGCCGACGCCGTGGACGAGCTGCGTCGTGCGGTCCGTGACGTCGATGGCGCACTCGACGACGCGCAGGCGTCGGGCCACGTCGGTTCCTGGGCCCCGGGGTGGTTCCGGCCGACCGACCACCAGGACCTGCCCCGTCGACTCGGTCAGCTCGGCGCGTTCACGTCCTGGCTGGCCGAGCGCGCGGCCACCCTGGACGTGAACGCCGACGGGCTCGTCCAGGCAACGCCGGGGTGGGCGGACTCGCTGCGCAGCGGACTGCTGTTCGACACCCGCGAGCGCATCACCGCCGGTGCTCAGTTCGGCCGGTGGGCAACGGGACACCTCCACACTCCGCCCACCGAGGTGGTGTGGGGCAGGTGGCTGCTCCTGGCCGACGACCCGACCTTCGCCGCCGCCGCCCTCCTGGCGATCGGCGGTGTGCCGGGGCTCGTCGACGCACTGCTGGCGGCCCACCACCGGCTCGCACCAGGGGTCGCGGGGCCCGACCTGCCCGGTGCCGACCCGGGCCGGATCGGCGACGCCGCTCCCCTGCCCATCGAGCTCGACCGCGTCGTCCGGCTGCTCGGGGGCACGCTGGGCGCGTCCACCCGGTCGGGCGACTGGACGGATCGCGACACGGCCACACTGTCCGGTCTCCTGCGGGCTGCGCCGGGCGACGAGGACTTCGCCCCGGGGAGGGCGGCTGCCGTCGGGATCCTGGCCGGGGCGGGACAGATGGCGCCGCCGGTCCTGGCCAACCTGCTCGCCACGGCGGTCGCGGTCGAGCAGTCCGACGGCGGCATGGCGGCCTGGGCCCGTCGTGCGGCGGGGGCCGACACGGCACCGTGGCCACGGGCCCTGCGCGACCGGGACGGACAGGTCGCCACCGACGTGACCTCGTCACTGCTGGCCGCGGCCGACACGCCCGACCAGGCGCTGGCCCTGTTCCGGGTCGGCCCGACCGTGCCGGGCCCACTCGGCGCACCGGGACGCGTGGACGCCACCCTGTCCCACCTCCTGCTCGACCACGCCTTCGACGAGGTCGGCTGGGACCGGCTCTCCGCGGTGCTGACGACGGCGGTGACGGCCAACCGGGGACGTGGCGACACGGGACTGGCCGCGGCCGGGGTGGCAGCCCAGGCGACGACCCTGGCAGCGACCCGCATCCGTCGGACCGGCGCCCTGCCCGCTCCGCTGCGCCCGGGCATGACGGCGCTGCTGGACGACACCATGCACGCGGTCGTCCCGACGATGGCCGGCGTGGACCCGGCCGACTGGGTCGCGCAGACGCCCGATCCGTGGACCTACCGCGATGCCGGCGTGCATCCGGGCGGCCTGCCCGTGCAGCCACGCCTGGCCGCCGCCGACGTGGAGGTGGTCGTCGAACGGCTGGGGTCGGACCTCGAGGCGATCGAACGGCTGACCCGTTCGGCGATGGCCACGTTGCCGGTGTTCACCGGCGCGGCCGGTGCGACCGGTGACGTCGAGACCATGGCCACGACCGCCGCACCCGTCGGTCGGGCCGTCGGTGTGATCCTCGGTGCCGGGCACGCGGGGGTGGTCGTCGACCATCGCGCGGCCGAGCGGCACCGCACGGGGCTGTCGAACGTGGGAGCGGTCCTCGGCCTCCTGCCGGTCCCCGCCGTCTCCGCCGCCGGTGTCGCGATGCAGCAGGTGGCGCAGCACGACCTCATCGTGCACGAGTCAGCCGTCCCCGAGGACTACGCCGGACGGTCCACGGAGCTGGCCGAGCGGCTCCGCCTCGGCCTGCTCGACCACATGCTCGTGGAGGGGGTGTTCCGCGTCGTGCCGGACGCGGCCGTGCGCCGCGACGCCGACGGTCTCGTGGTCGGGTTCCGTCACGGCAGCGGGGCGTTCGCCAGCTGGCCGGTCCACGACCCGGCCGCGGCCGACGCCATGGTGTCTGCCCAGGTGGTCGCACACGCCGTGGTGACGAACGGCCCGCCCGCGGCGGCGGACGACTGAGGGCGACGCCTGGGCGTGCACCGACGGTGCGCGATCGAGGAGGTGTGGACGTCGCCGGGCTACGACGCCTGGTCGGCCACGTCGTCGCAGGTGTCGGACCACACCCCCAGCTCGGCGTCGCGGGCGGACTGTTGCGCCGCGGTGAACTCCTCGACGTGGGCGACGTTGGGTGGATGGGTCGACACGACCGCCAGCCCCGCCGCCACCAGGTCCTCGTTGACGAACAGGTCGTCGTCGGCCCGGTGGAGGTAGACCAGCGGACGGCCGTACCGGTCGAGCTCCTCGACGTCGGTCGTCACCCGGACCCGGGAGCCGGGCGGCACCAGCTCGGCCAGGCGGTCCGTCGCGGCCTGCGCCAGGCACTCCGGACCCTCCGGGGCCGACAGTTCCGGCGTGTCGATCCCGATCAGTCGAGCCCGCTCGTCGAGACCGTCCAGCCACAGCGTGTCGCCGTCGACGATCCGCTCGACCGTCGTCACCCGGCCGGTGGCCGAGCGGTCCTCGGTGGGCGCGGGCGATGCCGGGCTGTCGGCGTCGTCGGCTCCCGTCTGCGGCGCCGTCGTCTCCGCTGGCGGGGTCGTCTCCGGGTCCAGGGGCGCGAACAGCACGTCGGTCTCGCCGAACATCTCGTCGTCGAGGTCGGCCGGCGCGAGCGATGCCAGCAGCGCGGCCACCGCCAGCAACCACGGGACGCCGACCACCGCCGCCAGCACGACCGCGGCCCACTGCACCGCCTGCGGGGTGCCGGGCTGGTTGCGAGCCCGGCTCGCGAGGATGAACGGCCACCCGACGAGCCACAGGACCACCCGCACCGCCAGGGGCCAGGTGACGAACCGGGGCCACAGTGGCGTGGGCTCGTCGCGTGACCGCCCGGGTGGCCCCGGACGCTGGTCGCTCGACATCTACTCCCCCTGGCCGGTCACCGCGTGGACCGCACAGGGTGCCACCTCGACCGCGCGGCCCGCGGTGCGTGCTGCAATGTGGACGCCGACGCGTCGAGTGTGCGGATCCGGGCCGTCCGTGGCCGCGATCGGCACACTCGACGTTGTTTGGCGAGGGCGACACGGTCCTGGAGAAGAGCCAACCCCGGAGAAAAGCCAACCCCGGAGAAAAGCCAACCCCCGGCTCGACGTGACGGGGCGGCGTCGGTCGGGTGCCGGGGGTTGGTGATGCCAACGCTACGCACCGCCCCGTGGCCCACGTGGGCGGCCCCGGTCCTCGATCTCCGGGACCGGGGTCACACCGTCGAACGGATCGCCGACCCGGTGGTTGCGGGACCCCACCGAACGCCCGAAACCCGGGTCCCACGATCTGCTACGGGCCGGTTCCCGGATCCGGTCGCGCGGCCCGCTCGAGCTGCGCTCCCATCAGCCGGTGGACCAGTTCGACGGCCTGCAGCGGCCGCAGCATCACCGTGAACTCGTCGATGCGTCCGTCGTCGTCGAAGTGGACCAGGTCGACCCCGTTGACGTGCGTTCCGTCCAGTTCGACGACGAACTCCAGGGCGACGTCGTGGGCACCCCGGATGTCGCGGACGTAACGGAAGTCACCGGAGAGGAGGACGTCGAAGGCCGCCCGCAGATAGCCCGCGGTCACCGCACGTCCCTCCTGTGGCGTGTGCACGACCGGTGACCGGAACACGACGTCGTCGGCGAGCAGGTCGTCGAGTCCCGACGGGTCCCGGTGCTCCACGAGGTCGTGCCAACGATCGATCGGGTGCCGATCGGCCTCCATGCCTGGTCTCCCACGGTCCTGCCCGGCCGATGCCGGGTCCTGGAGGAGCAGTCTGGTCGCTGGTCGCGCATGCTGCCAGTGGTCGTCGGCCGCGGTCCCGGCCCCCGTTGCTGGAGCCGGTGGGCGCCCGAGCGTCGGGCCGGTCAGGCCGCCGTGACGGACACGGGCACGGCGGTCAGCGCGGCCGTGCCCGACAACGGGTCCAGGGTCGTCGACGACATCAGCAGGTTGACGTTGGCGCCGGGGCGGTCGCCGGCGACGTCCAGCTCGATCCCGTCCAGGTCGTGGCCGAACCCGTGTGGCAGCGAGACCACGCCGGGGCGGATGTCGTCGGTCACCTCGACCGGCACGGTCACGGCACCGTCGTCGGTCGACACGAGCGCGTGCCCGCCGTCCGACAACCCCCAGGCGATCGCGTCGTCGGGGTGGACCTGCAGCGTGCAGAGGTCCCTGGTCCCACGCAGGTGGGGCAGGTTGTGCATCCACGAGTTGTTCGTGCGGAGGTGGCGGCGCCCGACGAGCAGCGGACCATCGGACTGGGCGTCGCGCAGGGCCACCAGCCGCGCGACGTCCGCCATGATGGCGGCCGGTGCGAGCTCCACCCGCCCCGACGCCGTGGTCAGGACGTCGGGGATCCGAGGCTCGAGCGCGCCGAGGTCGATCCCGGACGGAGCCGCCTCCACCGCGGCCATGCTCAACCCGTCCGGCGCGTCGCCGAACCCGTCGCCGTACGGACCCGAGCGGAGCATCAGGTCGAGCAGACGCTCGGGACCTCGGCGTGGGGCGACTGCCGCCAGCAGGTCCTCGGCGGTCCGCTCGCCGGTGCGTGCGGCCGGCCGCGACGCCAACTGGCTCGCCAGCCGGTGGGCGACCAGGTCGTCGGCATCGGCCGCGGGGACGTCGGGGCCGGCGCCCTGCGCGATCGCGGCCAGCCGCAGCAGGATGTCCTCCTCGGCCATCGCGTCGTCCGGCAACGGCAGCGGCGCCCGCGTGTAGACCGCGGCGTCCCGGATCGCCAGCGCGGCGAAGGCGAGGTCGTAGTGGGCCCGGTACCGGCTGGCCGGTGGTGGCAGGATCACGTCGGCACGCCGCGAGGTCGCGGTGACGTACGGGTCGACCGCGACCATGAAGTCCAGCTCGGCCAGGGCAGCGTCCAGGGCGCCGCCGTCGGGCGTCGACAGCACCGGATTGCCGGCCACGCACACGAAGGCCCGGACCTGGCCTTCCCCCGGCGTGGTCATCTCCTCGGCCAGCGCGGCGGCGGGAAGCTCACCCAGAACCTCGGGATGGCCGGACACCCGTGACCTCCACCGTCCGAACCTCGTCGGCGGACGCCCGGTGCGGTCCTCGTGGGCCGGGTTGGGGAACATCGCGCCACCCGCCCGGTCGAGGTTGCCGGTCAGGACGTTGCAGACGTCGACCAGCCACGACGCCAGCGTGCCGACGGTGGTCGTGGTCGTGCCGATGCGTCCGTACACCACGGCCCGGTCCGCCTTCGCCACCGCCCGGGCGAGGTCGCGGACCACGTCGGCGTCGACCCCGCAGGCCGGCGCGACGACGTCGGCGTCGAACCCGGCCAGCGCGTGGTCCACCTCCTCGACCCCGTCGACGTGGTCGGCCAGGTCACCCAGGTCGACCAGGCCCTCGTCGAACAGCGTGCGCACCATCCCGGCCAGCAGCAGGGCATCGGTGCCGGGGCGGATCGCGACGTGCTGGTCGGCCTTGGCGGCCGTGCGCGACCGCCGGGGGTCGATCACCATCAGCTGCCCGCCGCGGGCCTGCAGGTCGCGGATGCGACGGCCGACGTCCGGGACGGTCCACAGGCTCCCGTTGGACATCAGCGGGTTCGCACCGAACGCGACCAGCAGGTCGGTCCGGTCGATGTCGGGCACCGGGATCGCGAGCGGATCGCCGAACAGCTCGGCGCAGGACCGGTGCTTGGGCATCTGGTCGACGGTGCTGGCGGTCGCGACGTTGCGCGTGCCGAGGGCCTGGCGCAGGACCCGTCCGTAGAGCTGTCCGGCCAGCGTGTGCACGTTCGGGTTGCCCTGGTAGAGCGCGACGGCATCGCGGCCGTGGGTGTCGAGGATCGGGCGGAGGTGTGCGTCGACGTGGGCGAACGCCTCGTCCCAGGTCACGTCGCGCCAGGTGTCGCCGTCGCGGATCCGTGGCGTGGTGAGCCGGTCGGGGTCGTGGTCGAGCTCGCGCAGTGCCGCACCCTTCGGGCAGACGTAGCCGCGCGACAGGACGTGGTCGTCGTCCCCGCGGACCCCGACGATCGTGTCGCCGTCGAGCTCGAGCACCAGCCCGCAGGTGGCCTCGCACAGTGGACAGATCCGTCGCGCCGTCGTCGTCACGTCCACTCCCGGTCCCGTGCGCCCAGCCTAGGTCGCCCCGTCGCGGCCCTCATGGCGGGGGGTGTCGTCGACCTGCTCGGCGAGCCAGGTCCGGTAGCCGTCCAGCGCCGTCGGCAACGTCGGGAACACGCGATCCCGGCCCAGCTCGGCGAGGAACCCGGCCCGGTCCAGCTGGACGGCGAGGTCCTGCTTGACCCGGGCGAGTGCCAGCACGATCCCCCGGTCGACGAGCTGGAGGCGCAGGGCCTTGAGCCCGTCGACGGCGGTGCTGTCGACCTCCACGTTCGCCTCGACGTTGAGCACCAGCCAGCGGACGGGCCCGTCGACGGCCTCGACCTGGTCGATCGCCGCGATGGCGCGCCGGCGGAAGTCCGCCGCGTTGGCGAAGAAGAGCGGGGAGTCGTAGCGGTACACGACCAGCCCCGGCAGCGTCTCGGCCTCGGGGTAGTCGTCGACGTCGTGCATCCCGGCCAGGCCCGGCACCAGTCCCTGGATTGCGTCGTGCGGCCGCGCCACCCGGACCAGCAACTCGGCGACCGACAGGACGACGGCCACGACCACGCCGACGAGGATGTCGAGCACCAGCACGGACACCGTGGTGGCCAGCGCCAGCAGCACCTCTGCGCGTCGGAACCGGGCCAGCCGCACGAACGCCTGCCGGTCGATCAACCGCCAGGCGGCGTGGACGACAAGGGCCCCCAGCGCGGCGAGCGGGAACGTCGCGAGCACGGGGCGGAACAGGAACAGGGTGGCGACCACCGCGGCCAGGGCGACCACCGAGTACAGCTGGGTCCGGCTGCCGGCGTCGTCGCCCAGGGCGGTCCGCGACCCGCTCGAGCTGATCGGCATTCCCTGGGTGAGCGCCACGCCGAGGTTGGACACCCCCAGGGCGGCCAACTCACGGTTGGCGTCGACCTCCTCGCGCCGTCGGACCGCGAACGAGCGGGCAGTCAGGACGTTGTCCGTGTACCCGACCATCATCAGCCCCAGTGCGGGCCAGACCAGCATGCCGACGTCGGTGGTCGACACGTCGGGCACCCGGGGCAGGGGCAGGCCGGACGGGATCTGGCCGACGACGTCCAGCCGATCGGCCCACCCGGCGGCGGCGACCAGCGCCGATGCCCCGAGCACGACCAACAGTGACCCGGGGGCACGCGGCCACCAGCGTGAAATCCCGGCCAGCAGCGCAAGCACGGCCAGCGACAGTCCGGTGGTCACGGGATCGATCGTGTCCATGGCCCCCACGAACGACACGAGCCGATCGAGCACGGACCCGCCGGTGACGTCCGCGCCGGTCAGGGTGCCGAGTTGGCTGACGATCATCGTGATCGCCACGCCCGACATGTAGCCCACCAGCACGGGATGGGACAGCAGGTCGGCGATGACACCGAAGCGCATCACCCAGGCGACCAGGCACCACAGGCCCATGAGCCCGGCGAGCAACGCCGCCAGCGCGACGGCCCGCGTCGGGTCGCCCCGGGCGAGCGGGCCGATCGCGACCGCGGTCATCAACGCGGTCGTGGATTCCGGCCCGACCGACAGCTGACGCGACGACCCCAGCACGGCGTAGATGGCGAGCGGGACCAGCAGCGCGTACAGCCCCGAGGCGACCGGAAGCCCGGCCAGTTCGGCGTAGGCCATGACCTGGGGCACGGCATAGGCGGCGACCGTGATCCCGGCGACGACGTCGCCGCGAAGCCAGGTCCGGTCGTCATCGCGCATGGAGGGGGCCGGCGTGCCCATCCGGGGCTCCTCGCGGTTCGCGCCGAGCGCAGGTCGAGCCGGGGCGGAGGCAGGTGCGGTCCGCCGGGTTCCCACGATAGGTCGTCGCCGGGCCACGACAGCGGCCCGAGGACCATGGTGTGTCGGGACCTTCTGCCCTGACGTTCCATCGCGCGACCCCGTCCACTGGTCCACGTCGGCCGTGCAGGGAGGAGTCGCCAATGGTCCGCTGCGTCCCGACTCTGACCTTCCTGGGTGCGGCCGGCACGGTCACCGGCAGCAAGTTCCTGCTGGAGTTCGACGGCCACCGGGTCCTGGTGGACTGCGGACTCT
Source organism: Salsipaludibacter albus (assembly GCF_019798055.1). Lineage (GTDB taxonomy): Bacteria > Actinomycetota > Nitriliruptoria > Nitriliruptorales > Nitriliruptoraceae > Salsipaludibacter > Salsipaludibacter albus. Next base: position 11,593 of record NZ_JAHOPH010000007.1, read on the forward strand.
TCCAGGGGCTCAAGCACCTGCGCCGGCGGAACTGGCAGCCCCTTCCCGGCCACGTCGCCGACCTCGACGCCGTGGTGCTCAGCCACGGCCACCTCGACCACTGCGGCCACCTCCCGCGGCTGTACCGGCAGGGCTTCCGTGGGCCGGTGCACGCCAGCCCGGGAACCATCGACCTGGCCGGCATCGTCCTGCCCGACTCGGGCCACCTCCAGGAGGAGCAGGCCACCCACGCCAACCGCCATGGCTGGTCCAGGCACGACCCCGCCCTGGCCCTGTACACCGAGCAGGACGCACGCAACGCCCTCGAGCTGTTCGTGCCGTTGCCGCACAACGTGCGCCGCGAGGTCGCGCCCGGGATCGTCGTCGAACTCGCACGGGCCGGCCACATCCTCGGCTCGAGCATCGTCCGGGTCCAGCTCGGTGGGACGTCCGTCACGTTCAGTGGCGACCTCGGGCGTCCGACCCATCCCCTGCTGCGGGCGCCCGAACCCGTCGGCGACACCGACTGGCTGGTCGTGGAGTCCACCTACGGCGACCGCACCCACGACGACGCCGGCGCGGTCGAGGCCCTGCGTGACGTCATCACCCGGACGATCGACCGTGGCGGCACGGTCGTCATCCCGGCGTTCGCGGTCGACCGCACCGAGGTGCTGCTGCACCACCTGGGTCGGCTGCACGATCGCGGGGAGCTCCCGGACGCGCCGATCTACGTGGACAGCCCGATGGCCCTGGCCGCCCTGCGGGTGTACCGCGACGCCATCGCGGCCCGGTCGGAGGAGTTCCGCCCCTCCGTCCTGGCCGATCCGACCCCGTTCCTGGACGAGCGGGTCACCGAGGTGCTCGACCCGGAGGGCTCGAAGGCGATCACCCGGTCGCGGGAGCCCAAGGTCGTCGTGTCGGCGTCGGGCATGGCGACCGGCGGGCGGGTCGTCCACCACCTGGCCGCGTTCCTCCCCGACCCGGCCAGCAGCGTGGTGCTGGTCGGCTTCCAGCCCCAGGGGACCCGTGGTCGGTCCCTGCTGGACGGCTCGACCGAGCTGAAGATGATGGGACGCTACGTCCGCGTCCGCGCCGAGGTGGTCGACGTCGCGGCGTTCTCGGTGCATGCCGACGCCGACGAACTCATGGACTGGGTCGCCACGTCGTCGCGGGCACCGCGCGGGGTGTTCGTCGTGCATGGCGAGGCCGATGCGGCGACGGCACTGCACGACCGCATCGAGGAGGAGCTGGACTGGACGGCGGTCGTCGCCCGCGACGACGAACGCGTCCTGCTGGGCTGACCGCGGACGGCGTTCCGGCTGCCGGCGGGCAGGCGGGCCACTGCGGCGCTCAGGTGTCGAGCAGGACCGGCGGGCGGTCGAGGTCGACGGCCAGGTTCGGGAAGCGGGCGTCGGTGATCGCGAACTCGAGGAACTCGCCAGCGGCCTGGCCGCGGGTGCCGTGGTCCCACCCGACCCGCCCGGCCGTCGGGATCGTGACCCCGTCGAAGGTGGCGTGGTCGGTGAACGTGCCCCCGAAGACGTGCCACCCGAAGACCCCCGTTTCGGGGTCGCCCCAGCGGTCGAGCTCCAGCTCGCGCAGCCGTCCGGTGTCGTCGACCGTCACCACGACGTGAACCTCGTGGCCCTCGATGGTCAGGACGACCACCGCGCGCCGATCGTCCAGCCCCAGCCAGGTCGCCCCCAGCGCCGGGAGCAGTCCCTGGGGCGCCCACGCCACGGTCTCGGCGGCCATGCGCCCGATCGTGCTCAGGTCCACGTCGGGACCCACCGCGTGGGCAACGGGCACCCGCCCCCACAGCCAGAAGTCCAGCCCCGCGCGGCCACGCCACAGCAGGTCGGAACCAGAGACGGTCAGGGGCCGGGGCCCGACGCGGGCCGCCCACACCATCCCGCGACCGACGTGCAGCACCTGGCGGGCCGTGAACGACATCCAGGCCCGGAGTCGGATCCGGCCTTCCATCGCGAGCACCACGATCGGCGACAGCGCCACCCCCGGTTCCAGGGCGAACTCGAGCAGCCGTCGAGCGGGCGCCGGCAGGTCGGCCACGTCGGCCGGGTCGAAGCGGCCCACCGCCGGTGTCAGCGTGGTCAGCTCGTGCCAGGCCTGCCACGTCGTCACGTCGTGCCCGTGCATCTCGACCTCCGGTGCCAGCGCGGTTCGAAGACTGTGCCCAGCATGGACGCCCGGACGTGCCGGGACAGGTGCCGAGAGTCCCCACCTCGGAAGGACCATCGCGCCCTGTCCGGGGCCTTCGTCGCCGCCGTGCTGGCGTTCCACCCGCGTCCTGCACGGGTCCAACGCCACACCGGCCCCTTGTCCCTGCCATGCTGGCGTTCCCCCCGGACCACGTGCGGGTCGAACGTCATCGGAACGGCTCCGTCGGCGTAGGCTCCGGGAACAGCGACCGTTCCGGATCGGCCGCCTGTTCACGGGGGCCGCCATGGCCGGCGACACGGGAAACCACGCGCCGGCCGACGACGGTGTCGTCGTGGTCACCGATCGCCTGGTGGTCCGGGCCTTCCGCGCCGACGACCTGCCGGAGGTCGTCGCACTGCACGCCGACCCCGAGGTCATGCACCACATCACCAACGGCGTGGCCGAGGACCCCGACGAGGTGGCCGCGTGGCTCGACCACTGGGTGGAGGTTGCGCACCGCGATCTCGACACCGGCTGCTGGGCGGCCGTCGACCGGTCGTCGGGACGCTTCGTCGGCTGGTTCCACCTGTTCCGCGACGACCCGCCGGCCACGGACACGCTCGAACTGGGTTACCGGCTGCGCCGCGACGCCTGGGGTCTTGGTCTGGCCGCCGAGGGCTCCCGAGCGTTGGTCGACCGCGCGTTCGCCACCACCGACGCCGCCCGGGTCCGCGCCGAGACGATGGTGGTCCACACCGCCTCGCGGCGGGTCATGGAGAAGGTCGGCATGCACCTGGTCCGGGTCTTCGACGCCGACTGGCCGGTGCGGATCCCCGGTGACGAGCACGGCGACGTGGAGTACGCCATCGACCGGGCCGACGGGAACACCGGGCCCGTCACGTGACGGCCGCTGGCCTCACCGCCCGTGGTCGCCCTCGGCGCCTGCGATCCCCGGGAAGGTGGTCGTGGCGACCGTCTCGGCCACGACGCGACCCCGGCTGACCACCCACCGCGGGGCCTCGTGGTGCCGCAACACGTCGAGCACGCGCTCGTGCTGGTGCACGACGAGGTTGGCGGGTCGCCCCTCGGCAAGGACGTGGCCGGAGATCCCGAGCACGTCGGCTGCCCGGGTCGTGACCAGGTCGAGCAAGCGCTCCTGCTGCGGCCCGGAGAGCCAGCCCAGTGCGTGGGCGCACAGGAAGGCGATCTCCAGCATGCTGTGACGGCCGAACGGGTAGTAGGCGTCGGAGATGTCGTCCTGGCCGAGCGCGACCGGGACGTCCAGCGAGTCGAACAGGTCGACGGGGAGGTGCAGCGGCCCAGTCTGGGGATCCGACACGAAGGCCAGCCCGGCTTTCCCGGCCAGTCCCGCGAGCTGCAGTTGCGATGGCCGTTCGTAGGTGCCGACCGCGCGGGCGTGGCAGGCCACGCCGAGTCCCACCAGGTCGTGGTCGAGCATGCCCACGGCCAACATCTCGGTGGTGCGCAACGCCGGGTCGCCGGCGTCGTCGGTCAGCATCGCGACCCGCCGGCCGGTGCGGGCGGCAAGTTCGCAGGCCCAGTCGACGTGGCGCTGCTGGTCCCGGACCGAGTGCTCGATCCACGGGATGCCCCCGACCACGTCCGCGCCGAGCTCGATCGCCTGCTCGCCCAGCTCGGCCGCACCGGGGTCGCGCACGACGCCGTCCTGCGGGAAGGCGACGACCTGGACGTCCAGGACGTCGGCAAACTCGGCGACGGCGTCGAGCACGCCGTGCAGCCCCTCCAGGCCACCGGTCGTGTCGACGTCGACGAACGCCTGGAGGTGGAGGGTGCCGTGGCGGACCGCCTCGACCAGGGCACGGCGGACGTTGGGCGTGATCCACGCACGGTCGTAGTCCTCCTTGACCGTGCGGGCCACCTCGATGGCGGTCATGGCGGACCCCATCGAGCCAGCGGTGTAGGCACCGAGTGCGCCGTCGCCCACGCGGTCCAGCGAATGGACCTTGTCGAGGTGCATGTGCCCGTTGACGAACGACTCGGTGACCAGCCGCCCGTCCGCCTCCAGCACCGCCGCACCGTCGACGGCCCCGACGTCGACCACCCCCGCGTCGGCGATCGCGGTCACGCGTCCCTCGTCCACCACGAGGTCGACCACGCGCCCGTCGCGCAGTCGTGCTGCCCGGACGACCAGTGCTGCCATGCTGCCTCCGCTCATGGATGGCGCGAACCTACTGACTCCAGGTTGCGACATCCTCCAGAGCGCGTACGCGCCCGCGGACGACCGCGCGTCGAGCCGACCGGCGGTCTAGGGTCCATTCCATGTTCTGGCAGGTGACGATCGACGCGAACGAACCGGCCCGGCTCGCCCGGTTCTGGTCGGCAGCCCTGGGCTACGAGCCCCGGGTCCCGACCGAACCGTCCACGCCCTGGTGGGACCACTACCGGGGCCGGCTCGGCGAGGCCGACGCGTTCACCGACCGAATCTTCGACCCCGACGGTCGTCGACCGCCGATCTGGTTCCAGCAGGTCCCGGAGTCCAAGGCCGGCAAGAACCGGGTCCACCTCGACCTGTACCCCACCGAGCGCGACGACCGCCTGTCCCAGGAACGCCGGGTCGAAGTGGTCGACGCGACGGTCGAGGAACTGGTCGCACTCGGGGCGACCGTCGTCCGTCGCGACCGCGACGACGACCCGGACGACCCGTTCTACTACGTCGTGATGCAGGACCCGGAGGGCAACGAGTTCTGCGTCAGCTGACCGGCTGCCATGCGTCCGATGAGTCGACGACCCGTGCAACGTCCACCTCGGCAGACCCGTGAGCCAACCTCCTGAGGAGAACACGATGCTGTGGAGCCTGGAAGTCGTCGTCCTGCCGGTGAGCGACATCGAACGCTCGATCGCCTTCTACCGCGACCAGGTCGGGTTCCACCTCGACCACGACACGGTGACCGAGCACATGCACGTCTGCCAGCTCACCCCACCCGGCTCGGGCTGCTCGATCGTGCTCGGCGACCTGCCGGCCCACCAGGACATGGAGCCCGGGTCACTGCGCGGCCTGCAGTTGGTCGTGTCCGATGCCCAGCAGGCCCACGACGAGCTGGCGGGGCGGGGCGTGGAGGTGGACGACATCCAGGTCATCGACCCACGGGACGGCGGCACGTTCTTCGGGTTCGCCGACCCCGACGGCAACACCTGGGCCGTCCAGGAGATGAAGGTCCGCGCGGACCAGCCCCTGCTGGGCAACGCTGCCCCCGGGACATCCGCCGACGACTGAGCCACCGTGACGTGAGGAGCGGTCGTGGGACTGCTGGACAGGTTCCGTCGTCGACCGGACGAGTCGTCCGGTCACCACGACGAGGACGCGTTCGACGCCGCGACACTCGAGGCCGCGGTCGCGGACCTGTGGCAGCCGTGCGTCCTGCTGCGCCCGACCGGCGAGGCGCCGTCACGCGCGTCGGGATCCCACGTCGGCGGGCACCCGTGGATGCCGCCCGGCTCGGCCTGGCCGACCGACCCCGCAGGCCGGCCGCTGGTGTTCGTCGGACAGTTCGACCTCGGCGACCTCCCCAGGCTCCCGGACTTCCCCGACACGGGCCTCCTCCAGTGGTTCGTGCGGGCCGACGACACCCACGGCCTGACGTTCGACGACCAGGCCGGACGCGTGGGGTTCGCCGTCCGGTGGTTCTCCGAGACGTCCGGCGACTCCTCGGCCGCCCCGTCCGATCCGGTGCCGGACCGGACCGACCCCGACGCCGGCTGGGACCTGTTCCCCATGGAGGTCGGCGCGGACGGGCCGATCGCCGTGGCAGGCGTCGCGGCTCGCTGCCTGCCACGCTTCGTCGCGGTCCCCGACGATCGGCATCCGCTCCTGCGTCGGTACGCGACCCAGCTGGGCGAGGACCCGGACGACCTCGACTTCGTCTGGGAGGAGTACGTGGCCGGGCCGTCCAGCCCACTGGACGTCGGGCGCGGCTCGATGCTGGGCGGCGCCGCGGCGTTCACGCAGTTCGATCCCCGTGGCACGGGGGCCTACGCCGCCGCGGACGATCCGGCCGGTCGACAGCTCGTCCAGCTCGACGCCGACGAGTTCGGTGGCTGGGGCGACCTCGGCATCGCGCACCTGTTCGGTGACCCAGGGGCCCTGGCCCACGGCGACACCTCGTCCATCACCTACCACTGGGACTGCTCGTAGCGGTCGACCCCGCCGACCCGCCCGAGCCGATCCCGCCGACCACGTCCCGGTCAGTCGACGCGGCGCCAGGACTGGCGCACGATCCCGGAGTCGAAGACGTGCTGGTCGGCCAGTCGCAGGCGGAACGGCACCCGCTCGGGCCAGAACCGGCGGCCGCCACCGACCACGACCGGGAACACCACCGGCGCGAACTCGTCGACGAGGTCGACCAGCGAGGCGGCGAGGTCCGCTCCCCCGACGTGCAACGGGCCGTCGACCTCGTCGAGCAGCCGGACGACCGTGGCACGGGCGTCGGCACGACGCACCAGGGTCACGCCGTCGGGGGCCTCGGCCACGGTGTCGGAGAAGACCCAGCGTGGAGTCTCGACGTAGGCCCGGGCGAAGTCGGCGGCGATGGCCGGCACGTCGTCGCGCGTGGCGATGTCGGTCCAGTACGGCTCCATCATCTCGTGGAGCCGCCGGCCGTACAGGAGGCCAGCCGACGCACGCGTCTCGGCGTTGGCCGCCGCGTGGACGTCGTCAGGTGGCGAGGAGAAGTCGATCGAGCCCTCGGCGTCGGCGATGAAGCCGTCCAGCGACACGTGCATCGAGTAGACGAGCCGGCCCATCCCAACCTCCACGTCTCTGCGCGGTCCGCGTCGATCGAGCGCGGACCACCTCGACGCGACGATAGGCGCGCGAGGGGTGGCCCGCGCGGGCCAGGCCGGGTCCGACGGGGCCACGTCGACCCATCTTCTGACGTCTCACCCCGCTTGACTTTCCCCCCTACAACCATATGGTTGTAGATATGCAGATTGCTCCCCCGGACTACGACCGCATCTTCGGTGCACTGGCAGACGCCACCCGCCGGGACATCGTCCGTCGCGCCGTCGACGGCCAGGAGGGCATCAGCGAACTGGCAGCCCACTACCCCATGAGCTTCGCCGCCGTGCAGAAGCACGTCGCGATCCTCACCGACGCCGGGCTCGTCACCAAGCAACGCCAGGGTCGCCGCAAGGTGGTCCGCACCAACCGCGAGGGGCTGCGCGTCGCGCGTCGCCTGCTCGACCGCTACCAGGAGCAGTGGACCGCGCGGGTCGACCGCATGTCCGCCCTCCTGGCCGAAGACCCCCACGAGGAGCCCCCGACATGACCGTCACCGCCGTCCACAAGGACCTCGACGCCCTGACCATGCGCGTCGAGGCCGAGTTCCCCGCGCCGCCCGAACGCGTCTGGCAGCTGTGGGCCGACCCACGCCAGCTCGAGCGCTGGTGGGGACCGCCCACCTACCCGGCCACGATGACCACCCACGACCTGCGACCCGGTGGACGGGTCGACTACCACATGACCGGACCCGAGGGCGACCAGTTCCACGCCTACTGGGACGTCGAGGAGGTCGACGCGCCCACCCACCTGGTCGTGTACGACGGGTTCGCCCACGACGACGGACGGCCCAACGACGACTTCCCCCGCAACCGGATGCACCTGGCCATCACCGCGGTCGACGACGACCGGACCCGGATGACCATCGTCACCGACTTCCCCGACCTGGCGTCCATGGAGCAGGTCCTGGCCATGGGCATGGAGGAAGGCCTCACCGCAGCGATCGGCCAGATCGACGACCTCCTCGCCGAGGACGTCGCGGCGCCCACCGGCGCCTGACCCCACCGCCACGGCGGAACCCCCACACACGGACGAGACCACGATGAGCGACACCACCACCAACGATCCGCAGGCCGGGACCACCAGCCACGAACTGGACGTGCCCGGCGCGACCCTGGCGTGGGACCTGCGCCCGGGAACCGACCCGGACGCACCGATCCTCCTGATGACCGGTCACCCCATGGGCGCGGGCGGGTTCGGGACCCAGGCGTCCCACTTCACCGACCGGACCGTCATCACCCACGACCCGCGCGGGGTGGAACGCAGCACCGCCGAGCCCTCGGACCTGCCGCTGGTCGAGCGGTGCGTGGCCGACCTGCACGCCCTGCTGGGCGCCGTGCGCGACCAGGTCGGCGACCGACCGGTGGACGTCTTCGCCAGCAGTGGCGGGGCCGTCAACGCGCTCGCCCTGGTGGCGGCCCACCCCGACGACGTCCGCACCCTGGTGGCCCACGAACCACCGACCCTGGGCGTCCTCGACGACGCCGACGCCGCCAACGCCGCCTGGGCCGCCGTCCACGACACCTACATGGCCCGGGGCTGGGGCCACGGGATGGCCCACTTCATCGCACTGACCAGCCAGGAGGGCGAGTTCCCCGACGACTGGTCCGACGAGCCCGTCCCCGATCCGGAGATGTTCGGGATGCCGACCGCCGACGACGGTTCGCGGGGCGACCCGCTGCTGTCCCAGGACGAGACCGGGATCCCCAGCCATGAGCTGGACCTCGACGCCGTCGCGGCCGCGCCCACCCGGGTCGTCATCGCGGTCGGGGCCGAGACCGGCGACACGATGACCGGGCGCACGAGTCGGGCGGTCGCCGCCCGGCTGGGCACCGAGGCGGTCGAGTTCCCGGGTGGCCACGGTGGGTTCCTCGGTGGCGAGTACGGCCAGATGGGCGAACCCGATGCGTTCGCCGCGGCCCTGCGTGCCGCACTCGACGCCACGGCCTGACCCGGCTCACTCGCTCCGCGCCGTCGATCGGTCCCTCGGATCAGTCGACGGCGCGGAGTCGCGCGTGGGCCTGGAGGAGGGCGGCCACGGTCCGGTCGACGTCGTCGGTGTCGGTCGCCCAGTGGCTGACCGAGATCCGCACGGCCGGTCCCCCGCCCCACGCCGCATGGGTCGGGTAGGCCACACCGTCGGCCTGGACGGCCGCCAGCACTGCCGGGGTGTGGGTCGTGGCCTCGCCCGCGTCGTCGACGAAGCGCACGAGGACCTGGTTGAGCTCGACCTCGTTGAGGACCTCCACGCCGTCCTGGGCATCCAGCAGGCGGGCACAGCGGACAGCCATGTGGTGCGTGCGCTCGACGACCTCCACGACCCCGGCCCGGCCGAGCGACGCCAGCGTCGCCCACACCGGCACGCCCCGCGCGCGGCGGCTCATCTCCGGTGCCCAGTCCCCCGGGTTGGCCATGGCCTCGTCGATGACGAGGTAGTCGCCCGCCATCGAGAAGGCCCGGCGGTGCGCGGCCGCGTGCCGGGTGATCGCGATCCCGCAGTCGTAGGGCGTGTTGAGCCACTTGTGGGCATCGGTGGACCACGAGTCCGCCCGTTCGACGCCGGCGAACGACGGCCGCAGCCTCGGCGACGCCATCGCCCACAGCCCGACCGCCCCGTCGACGTGCAGCCACACCCCACCCGGCGGATGGTGCTCACGGACGTCGTCGAGGACGTCGGCGATCGCGTCGAAGTGGTCGATGCCCCCCGTGTGGACGTCGCCCGCCTGCACGGTGACGATCAACGGGCCCGGCGCACCGGCCACCGCCGTCGCGAGCGCGTCGGGGTCGATCCGTGCGTTCGCGTCCGTGTTCACGCGCACGAGGCGATCCTGGCCGAGGCCGAGGATCCGCAGCGCCTTGCCGACGGCCGTGTGGGTGTGGTCACTGCCGATCACCCGCACGGCCGGCCCCCCGACGAGGCCACGTGACTCGACGTCCCAGCCGTGGGCCTGCAGCACCGCATCGCGGGCCGCAGCCAGGCACACCAGGTTGGCCATCGTCCCGCCGGTCACGAACCCGACACTCGCGTCCTCGTCGAACCCCAGCAGTTCGCGGATCCAGCGGGCCGCGACGTGCTCGATGGCCGTGGTCGTCGGGGTCGGCGTGGCCATCCCGGCGTTCTGGTCCCACGTGGACACCAGCCAGTCGGCGGCCAGCCCCGCGGGGGTGACCCCGCCCATCACCCAGCCGTGGAACCGGGGCGAGTTGATCGCCAGCAGTCCCGGCTCGGCCCGGGCGACGAGGTCGGCCACCACCGTCGAGGCGGCGGACGGACCGCTGGGCAGCGGTCGGTCGAACGCGGCCAGTTGTTCCGCCAGGTCGGCGTCGGGCCGGATCGGCCGGTCACCCACCCCGTCGAGCCAGCGTCGTGCTGCCGTCGCAGCGAGGTCCAGCGGTCCCTGCCAGTCCGGTCGTTGCATGTCCCCACCTTTGGCCGCCGTCGACTCTACGCGTCATGAAGCCACGTTCGGTGGAGGAGGCTCGATCGATGCCTCATCGACCCCGGAGCGGCCAATCCCTCACCCTCATGTCGAGGGTGAGATCCCTGCACGGGACCCATCGATTGGTTCGTGAACGGATGAACGTCACGGAGTGACGGCACGTAGCGTGTGCCGACGGAACCTCTCACTCACGGAGACGTCCATGTGGCTGTTCGACGGTCTGCCGCTGCACCCGCTGGTGGTGCACGCCCCGGTGGTGCTGATCCCGCTGGTCGCGACCGGCCTGGTGGCCTGGGTGGTGTGGCCATCGACGCGAAAGTGGCTTGGGCCGGTCCTGGCGGCGCTGGCGGTCGGCGCCGCCGCGACGGCCGTCCTGGCCACGCTGACCGGTGAGCAGTTGGCCGAGGTCCTGCAACGCGGCGACGCGGTCGAGGTCCACGAGGAGCGTGGCGAACTGACCCGGCTGGTCGCGATCGTCATGGCGCTGGGCGTCGTGGGGCTGGCAGCGGTGGACCGCTGGGCGACGGAGTCGTGGGCGGCCACGTCGCGCCTGCCGGGCATCGTGGTCACGGTGGTCGCACTGGCGGCGACCGTCGGCGTCGGGCTGACCGGTCACTCCGGTGCGACCCTGGCCTGGGAGGACAAGATCGACGCGGCGCTGGGCGCGGACGGCGACGACGCGACCGCCGCCCCGGCACCGACGACCCCGGTGCCGTCGGTCGCGGCCACCCCTCCCCCGACCTCGCCGGGGCCCGACCCCGCACCAACGCCCGGTTCCGTCGCCGTCGAGGAACTGGTCGACGTGGTGCTGGGCGAGTGGACGATCGTGATGAGCGTCGACGAGGCACCACCGGGACCGACCAGGTTCCGGATCCGCAACGCCGGCACCCACACCCACGCCTTCCGGATCCGCACACCCGGCAGCGGCGGCGACCGCCAGGAGTGGCGCTCGGACCCGATCGCTCCGGGCGAACAGGTCGAGGTCGAGTGGGACCTCCCGACCGGCGACCTGGAGGTCGACTGCCCGGTCGAGGACGAGGCCGGGGAGCACGACGCCCTGGGCATGGAGGCGGTGCTGACCGTGCGCGAGGGCGCGCCGCCGGTGACGTCGGCCGCTCCCCCGCCGTCGGGCAGCGACGACCGGGCCACGGCCGCCCCGGACCCCGGCACGACTCCGGGTCCGGCCGAGCCGGCGCCGGACCGATCGGCGGGCGCGGTCACGATCGACATCAGCGCGTTCGCCTTCGTCCCGCCCGAGGTCACGGTGCCGGTGGGCACCGAGGTCACCTGGGCCAACCAGGACCCGACCGCCCACACCGCCACGGGCGACGACTTCGACACCGGCACGGTGGCGGGCGGCGCGAGCGCCTCGACCACCTTCGACACGCCGGGCGAGTTCGCCTACGTCTGCACGATCCACCCGTCCATGGAGGGCCTTGTCGTCGTGACCGGCTGAGCGTGACCCGGGCAGGGCCGAGGGTCCGGGAGCTTGCGGGACCATCTCCGATCGCAGCCGGTCCCGGAACGGGTTCCATGGCACCACGCCCACTTCCTGGAGGTGTGACCGTGGACACCGCGGGCTGGCGCACCGGACCCGTGGCGATCACCGGCGCGTCCGGACAGGTCGGACGTGCGCTGCAGCAGCGGCTGGCCGACCTGCCGAACCCGGTGATCCCGCTCGAGCGCGACTGGCACCCGGACGACCTCGCCGCGGCCGAGGTGGTCGTCCACCTCGCCGGGACGCTGCTCCCCCAGCACCCCGACACGTATCGCTCGTCGAACCTCGACACGGCGACACGGCTGGCAGCGGCCCTGCCCGACACCGACGTCCGCCGGGTGGTGTTCCTGAGCTTCCTCGGCGCCGACCCGTCCGCCGAGAACCCCTACCTGGCGTACAAGGGACGGGCTGAGCGCGAACTGGCCGCGACCGGGATCCCCACCACCGTCGTGCGGTCGAGTCACGTCTACGGCCCACCGGAAGCACCGGGTCCGACCGCCTCGGCCCTGCTGACGGTCGACGACCGCCCCGTGCGCGTGCTCGGGAACGGGGCCCAGCTGGTGAGCCCGGTCGCGCTGGTCGACGTGGTCGAGGTCCTGGCCCACGTCGCCCTGGACCCGACGGCGCCGACCGGCACCTTCGACCTCGTGGGACCCGACACCTTCACGCTCGACACGTTCGTCCGCGAGCTCAACGACGGCGACGCCACGATCCGCCACCTGCCCCGCTGGCTGGCCCGCGTGATGGCATCCGTCGTGCCGTCCCTGCCGCGACCACTGGTCGACGTCATGGTCGACGACGCCGTGTCGGCCGACGCCGGGGTGCTGGCCGCCCACCTCGGGCTCGAACTGCACGACTTCGACACCGTGTGGCACCCCGGCCGTGCCGCCCGTCGCCTGCCCATCCCCGCCTGACTCCCGACCCCGAGAGGTGACGCCGGATGGACACCGTGACCGTGGCGGACGAACGGACCGAGTCGGTCGGTGACCGAGCGCTCGTCGTCGAGACCCGCGGCCTGGCCAAGCGCTTCGGCGACGTCGAGGCCGTCCGGTCGGTCGACCTCGCCGTGCCGGCCCACTCGATCTTCGGCTTCCTGGGACCCAACGGGGCCGGCAAGACCACGACCCTGCGGATGCTCGTCGGACTGTTGACGCCCTCGGCCGGCACCGGCCGGGTGCTGGGCGCCGACCTGGCCGGCGACGGGCTGGCCCTGCGCCGACGGATCGGCTACCTCCCCCAGCAGCCACGGTTCTACCCCGACCTGACCGCACGCGAGACCCTGCAGTTCACCGCCGGGTTCTTCTTCCGTCCCGGGCCCGGCGTGGACCGGCGCATCGACGACCTGGTCGAGCTGGTGGGGTTGCAGGACCGGGCCGAGCGCCCGGTCGGGGCCTTCTCCGGCGGGGAGCGCCAGCGCCTCGGCCTGGCCCAGGCCCAGCTGCACGGTCCGGAGCTGCTGATCCTCGACGAGCCCGCCGCCGGGCTGGACCCGCTGGGCCGTCGGGACGTGCTGGACCTGATGGAACGCCTGCGGGACCGGACGACGGTGCTGTACTCGACCCACATCCTCGACGACGTCCAGCGCGTGTCCGACACCGTGGCGATCGTGTCGCACGGGACCATGGTGGCGCAGGCACCCATCGACCAGTTGCTGGCCGGCACCGAGGGGGCGGTCTACCGCCTGTCGACGCGGGGCCCGACCGCCGCGATCCGTGACCGGTTGGCGCGACTGTCCTGGGTGCGCGACGTGCAGGTCCACGGGGACCCGCACGCGGCCGACTGGGCCGTCGCCGTCGACGACGAGACAGCGGCCGACCACCACCTGCTGCGCATCGTGCTGGAGGATCCGGCCCTGTCGGTCACCGACTTCGGGCGACGAACCTTCGAGCTCGAGGACGTGTTCCTGCGGATCGTGGAGGAGGCGACGTCATGACCAGCCCGAGCCAGACACTCGACGCAGGCCTGTCACCCGGCGCGGGGTTGCGTACTCGGCCGGACCGTGGTCGGGGCACCGGCTTCACGACGATGGTGCGCCACGAGGGCCGGCTGTGGTGGGGGCGGCGCTGGTTGGTCCAGGCGGTGCTGTGGACCGTGCTGCTGGACGGGTTGCTGCTGGCCCTGCTGTGGATCGCCGAGCAGGCCGGGTCCTCCGGCATGCGCCTGGAGCAGCCCGCCGTCGGCGTGGCGGAGGTGTTCCCGCAGTACCTCGGGGTCGCGGTGCTGCTGTCGACCATCGGCGTGGTCGTGCTGTCACAGTCGGTGATGCTCGACGAGCGACGGGACGGGACCCTCGAGTGGGTCCTGTCCAAGCCCGTGTCGCGCACGGCCATCGTGCTGGCGAAGTTCACGGCGCACGTGCTCCCGATCCTGCTGGTGGTCGTGGTGGTCCCGTGGGCCGGGGTCTACGGCGTGCTGTCGTGGGCGTCCGGCGCGGCATGGCCGCTCGGCGAGTTCGCGGTCGTGGTTGCCCTGGTGGGCCTGTTGCTGGGGTTCACCGTGGCACTGACCCTGCTGCTGGGTACGTGGACGACCAGTCGTGGCCTGGTCATCGGGGTGCCGATCGCGGCGGGGATGGTCTACGACGGTGCGCATGCCCTGGTCCGCGACCTGGCCGGCCAGCTGCCCTTCCCGTGGGAGCTCACGACCTCGGCCACCGCGGTCGCGGCCGGCGCGGGCCTGGTGTCGGTCGTCCCGGTCGTCGCCACCGTGGGCTGGATCGTCGCGGTCGTGGCCGCCACCGCATGGCGCTTCGAGCGCGAGGAGGTCGGCTAGGGGCGAGGTTCCTGCGCGGCATGGCCCGCTCGGGCCTTGTCGCGCCGCCGCGCCTACGCCACGATCGAGGGTGCGAACCTGTCCCGACGCACCACGGAGGAGGAATCACCATGGTCACCCACGACATCGAAGGATCCGAGTCCAGCGGCACCCGCGACGAGACGACGACGTCGCGGTCGCGGCTGATGGAGCGCGGCGACCGCGGCGGCACGGTCCGGCCATTCGCACCGGCGCTGGACGTGCGCGAGACCGAGGACGCCTTCACCCTCCACGTCGAGCTGGCCGGGGTGTCCCCGGACGACGTGGAGATCACCCTCGAGGAGAACGTCCTGGCGATCCGGGGCGAACGCTCCACGGGCGCGGAGATCGAGGACGGCACGTTCCGCCGGATCGAGCGCCACGTGGGCCGGTTCCAGCGCGCCGTCCGCCTCCCGGCACGACTCGACGGTGAGCACGTGTCGGCGCGCTTCGCCGACGGGGTCCTGACGATCACCATCCCGAAGTCCCAGGAGTCGCGCCCCCGACGGGTCCCGGTCGTGGCGTCCTGACGGCTCCCGCCACGGGCGACGGCCCGTGGCGGGTCGGGCGCGCCGTCGCCCGTCGTCTCGGCTCCCTGCAAGGAACGACCGCGTGCTCGGGCCGGGCGCGCGAACCCGATCGGAGGTGCACCGTGAGGACCGACGAGGACATCAAGCAGGACATCATCGCCTCCCTGTACTGGGACGTCCGGGTGGACGCGGCCCGGATCGGCGTGTTCGTCGAGGACGGGCACGTACGGCTGACCGGGTCGGTGACGACCTACCGCTCGTGGGCAGCGGCCCGCGAGGACGCCCGGGTGATCACGGGCGTGCGATCGGTCGCCAACCACGTCGAGGTGGAGATCTCCGCCGAGCTCGACACACCCACCGACGCGCAGTTGCGCGACGCCCTGGAGGAGGTGCTGTCGAGCGACCCCGACCTGGCAGCGACCGCCGTCGACGTGACCGTGGTCGACGGCCACGTCACGCTGTCCGGCACGGTCCCGACGTTCTGGGAACGCGAGCTCGCGAAGGTCGTCACCACCACGCTGCCGGGGGTCCGTGGCTGCACCAACGAGCTGGTGGTGGTGCCGGATCCCGACCGCGGCGACGCCGAGATCGCGCGGGCGATCGTGGACGCGCTGCGCCGCAACCGCCACGTGGACCTGACCGACCTCGACGTGTCGGTCGACGGCGGCGAGGTGACGGTCGGCGGTCCGATCGCGGACGACACGACCCGCGAGCAGGTCCTCGACGCCGCCCGCCACACCGAGGGCGTGACCGAGATCGTCGACAAGCTCGCCGTGCGAGACCGTCCTGGGTCGTGACCGGCCGAGACCCGTCCCGAACCTCCACGTATCAACCCGGTGGTGCCAGCCCTCGGGTCTGACGGGACCTGCCGGAGGGGCCGGCGCTCCCGGAAGGCACCGACATGGCTCGCAACATCGGCACGTGGTGGATCAAGGACGGCATCGACGGGCGCCGCATCGAGGCACAGGGCTTCGGCTCGACGCTCGGCTCGCTCGGCGGCTTCGCCTGGACCCAGGACCACGGTGACGGCAACGTCCTCGAGAAGGACTTCGTCGACACGCCCAACCACACGGAGAAGACCGACACGGTCGACGCGATCATGATGTCGTCACACGGCAACCCGAACGGGTTCTCGGTGTCCGACGGGTCGGTCACGACGGCCGACGACGTCGACTTCGGCAAGTCCGACCTCGAGGTCTTCGCCACCCACGCCTGCAAGCTGCTCGAACACACCGGGTCCAACTCGGTCGGCCGGTGGATCCCGGCGTTCGAGCGTCTCCACTACATGTGCGGGTTCCACAACTCCAGCTACAGCGGTGGCGGCCAGAACGCCCGCGGCCAGTACTTCGCGATGTACGGGGCATGGCTGCACGAGGTGTTGGGCTTCTTCCCGCACTACACGATCCGCGACGCGTGGCGGATCGCCAACGAGCTGGTCGAGGGCTCCAACGTCGAGTGGGCCTACCTCCGCGCCACCGGCACGACGTCGTCCGGGGCCTCGGCCAACACCTACAACGAGAAGCTCACCAGCTCCGAGCCCAACGACCCGACCCACGGCCGGACCTTCTGGACCAACCACGGCTCCTGCTGAGCCGCTGCAGGCTCGGCACCCCCGATCGGGGCCACCGACCTGCCCTGCACGACCACCACGCATTCCACCACGAGACCACGGGGAACCACCATGGCACTTTCCACCACTGACCTCAGGTTCGAGACCGACCTGCCCGACCTGCCGACGACCGTGCCGGTCGCCAAGCTCGCCCGCGTCGACCTCGACGAGCGCCGGCCGGCACTCGAGACCTTCGCCGAGCGACTGTCGCTGCGCGAGACCCGCCGGCTGGAGACGCCGCACGGCATGGCCCTGGCCACCGGGCAGGGCCACGTCGAGTACTTCCGCGCGAGCGGCGGTGTGCTGGCGATGACCGCCTCGGACCCCGCCGACGACGAGTTGCGTCGCTGGGACGACCTGGAGGAGGAGCGCGGGGAGGACGGCTCGACGACCTTCACGCTGGGCCGACGAGCGGCCGGCGAGGTGATCGACCAGGTCGGCGAGGTGCTCGAGGCAGCCCGCCTGCGGGAGGACCACCAGCTGCGCCCGACGGTCGAGCTCGAGCAGGTCACCCAACTCGACGAGGAGGGCACGGTGCTGCAGGCCGGCGCCGGTCGTGCCACGGTCCGCATCGGGTACGAGTTCGAGGGGCTCCCCGTGCTCGGCGCGGGTGCCAAGACCCGGGTCACGGTCGAGCCGGCGGGCCGACGTGGGCTCCGGGTCACGGGGGCGCTGCACGTGTGGCGCCGCCCGACCGAGACCGTCGACGTCGAGCTGGGCACCATCAAGGACGTGCTCGCGGCCGGGCTGCTCGACGACGTCGAGCTCCAGCGGTACCACGAGGCGGGCAGCGACATCGTCATCACCCACCTGGAGGTCGGCTACCTCGCGCTGCCGGCGATGGACCAGCAGGCGACGCTGCTGCCGACCGTCGACGTGCAGGGCCGGGTGAGCCTGCCCGACGACCGGCTCGAGTACTTCGAGTTCGCTCGCCACCACCGTGCCGCGTCGCCGCAGCGCTTTCGCGACCAGGGCATCTTCGACCACCGCGTCGTGGCCTGACCACGCCGCGACGGCACGATCCCGGTCGCCGCCCCGTCGGGTCGACGCGCGTCCACGGCTTCGCCCCACCCCCGGGGGGCTGACCGATGACCACCTCCCTGCGCACCCGGGTCCGCAGCGCCATGGCGATCCTGTTCGCCCCCGCGCACGACCTGGCCGCCGGATGACCCACGGACGCAGAGACGGACGGGGGCGACCGGCCCGCGTGGCGGTGTGCGCGGTCTCCGTGCTGGTCGCGACTGCGCTGGCCGGGTGTCGCGGGCCGACGCTGGCGGACCTGGAGGCAGTGGCCGGGGACCTCGCCACCCCACCCGGCTGGGACCAGACCGGCGACGAGGCGGTCGCGGACTGCGACGACCCCACCGAGAGCTGTCCCCGGGTCGTGCGCAGCTACTCCGTGCCGGGCGACATCGACTTCGCGGCCACGTCCCGGGTCCTGGTGGCGGGTGACGACCTGGAGGTGACCGAGCCCCCCCTGCAGGGGTGCGGGGTGGCGCCGGAAGCCGGCTGCAGCCTGCGTGCCCGGCGCGACGACGTCGCCGTCCGCGCCACCGTCACCGACACGACCCCGGACGCCTACACCGTGTCCGTTCGCGTCACCGAGTACGTCGGCCCCTGACTCCCGGCCCCGGCAGCTGACCCCGGAGGCCACGACCGGACGGGCTCAGGGCGTTCGGCGGTAGACGATCGTGTTGCCCCGCCTGTCGACCATCCGGACCAGGCCGAGGTGGCGCAGGCAGTAGGCCATCTGCTGGGCCAGGCGGCGCCGAGACCCCAGGCCACCGGCCAGGTCCGCGGTCGTGAAGTCGACCGGGAGGTCGTCGGGCAGCAGGTCGAGCAGGTCGGCCGGCGTGTCGAACACCAGGTGGTCGACCACCTCGACCAGCCGTCGTTCCTCGACGACCCAGCCCCTGCGTCGCCACGCCCGGTCCGGGTCGTGCGTGCGGACCTGGTCCTCGCGGGTCATGACGACCTCGAGGGTGAGGTTGGGGTGGTCGAGCAGGTTGGGGAAGCTGACCAGCTCGGCGAACACGTGGGCCGGGGTGCCGTGCTTGGGCGACAGCCGTCGCGACAGGACCTCGCCCCCGTCACCGACCTTGACGATCGTGGTGTCGACCGGGATCGGGTGGACCAGTCGGACGTCATGATGGTCCAGCAGGTGGTCGAACTTGCGTCCCATGGACGAAAAGCCGCTGGTCTGGATCTCGACCAGGGTGTCCCCCCGGACGAGGTCGGCCACGAACCCGTCGACCGCCACCTCGACACGGTCGCCGGGTCGTGCGTACCAGCGCTTCAACGCCCGGTGGAGCGACCCCTCCCCCAGCGTCCCGACGTGCGGGGACCGGGTCGCCTGCTCGGGTGCCACCGGGTCCGCCACTCGTCGTCGCCGCCGACGAGGCTAATGGGAGCCGACTCAGCCGACCGGTGCCGGGGCCGGACGCGCCCGCGGGTCCTCGGTGGCCAGGTCCGGTTCCTGGTCGTCGGCACGGGACGGGGTCAGCAGCACCAACACGCTGGGCAGCACGACCAGGGTCGCGACCAGCGCGAGCACGATCATCACCGCGGTCAGCAGGCCGTAGGTGGCGAACAGCGGCATCGGTGCGAACGCCAGGATCCCGAAGCCGACCGCGGAGCTGACCGCCGAGGCGACCAGCGCCGTGCCGGTCCCCTCCCCCGCGGCCTGCACGGCGGCACGGGCGTCGCCACGCCGGCCGAGCTCCTCGCGGAACCGGACGATGTAGTGCACCGCGAAGTCGATGCCGATGCCGATCGACACGGCCCCGATCGTCGCGGTGACGATGTTGAGTGCTCCCCCGATCAGCTCCATGACGGCGTACAGCCACGCGACCGTCATGAGGATCGGCAGGATCGACGCGACCGCGTAGCGGATGCTGCGCAGGAACGCGGCCGCGATCAGCAGGCACAGCAGCACCGCGATCGGCAGCGACACCGCCAGCGCACGGCTGGTCGCCTGCAGGGACGCGTCGCGCACGAACGAGCTGCCGGTCAGCTCGACCACGACCGCGGCTCCGTCGGCCTCGAGGTCCGCGCGGAGGTCGTCGATGATCGGTTGGAGGTCGGCCCGGGCCGCGCCGATGGACTCCTGGCTGCGGCTGTTGGTCATCCCCATCGCCAGCACGGTCGCGGCCGGCTGCCCGTCGAGGTCGACGGTCGAGGCCACGGTCTCCGGTGGCAGCACCAGCCGCTGGTCGTCCCCGGCCACCCCGTCGGTGGCCGCCACGTCCAGCAGGGCCTCCAGCTGGTCGCGCCCGTCGGGCACGCCGTCGCCGTCCGCGTCGACGACCTCCACCCCGGTGCGCTCGGCGACCAGGCTCCGGGCGGTGGTCGACGCCATCGTGGCCTCCACCACCGCGACGGAGCCGCCGTCCACCACGACCCCATCGGTGGACCGGGCCAGCACGTCGCTGTCGAGCGCCCGGATCTCGGCCACGGCGTCGTGGAGGTGGGCCTGGACCGTCGGGTCGGTGAGGTCGGCCTCGACGTAGAGCAGGGTGGGCTCGCCCTGGCGCGACCCGACGTGCTCGTCGAGCCGGTCGAGGCCCACGACGAAGTCGGAGTCGGCCGAGAAGTAGTCCTCGACGTCGAACCGGGTCGGGACCTGCAGCGCCAGCACGGTGGCGCCGGCCGTGACCGCCAGCGCCACCACGACGACCACCACGGGCCGCGACGCGACGGCGGCGATCCACCTCCCCATGGGGGCGGCCAACCGGTCGCCGGTCGACACCCGCATCGTCCGGTCGGGCTCGTCGACGGACCGCATCCGCCACCACGCCGGCCCGACCAGCGTGGCGAGCACGGTCACCACGAACAGCGCCACGCCCGCCAGCGGGGCGACGAACACCATCAACAGGACCGCCCCCATCACCATCGACGCGGCAGCCACGGAGCCGACGACCCGCACGATCCCGGCCCGGCGACCCTCCGGCGGACGACCGAGCCGGTCGTCCAGCAGCGACACCGCGAGCGGGGTGGCGACGCCCAGCAGCACGAACGCGGCAGCCAGTGCGATCGCGGCACCCAGGCCGAAGTTGACGATCGACTCGATCCCCGAGGTGACGTTGGACAGGAAGGCGGCCATGTCCGACGACAGCGCCAGCAGCAGGGCGGCGCCCACCGCGGCCATCCCGGTGACCAGCGCGCGGCGGGGCGGGTTGCCGGCCAGGCGCTCCTCGCGGTACCGACCGACGGCGTGGAAGGCGAAGTCGACCCCGAACGAGATCATCGCGATCGGGACGATCAGCGACAGCACCAGGTCGTCGTCGAAGCCGACCATGTGGGTCAGGCCCTTGAGCCAGATCATCAGCGCACCCAGCGCGACCCCGACCACGGCCAGGACCCAGTAGCTGCGGAAGGTCAGCCCGACGATCAGCAGCACGGCCAGGACGGTCAGGCCGATGAACGGGCCGGCCAGCTGGCCCTGCTCCTGGGAGGTGAGGTTGACGTCGATCGCGACCCCGTTGACCTCCATCCCGGTGGCGTCGGCCAGCACCGACTGCACGTCGCGGGCGTACTCCTCCGGCGCGGTGTCCCCACCGAGGTTGACCGCGTTGGCCCCGTAGCCCAGCGCGTCGTTGTCACCGAGGACCTGCAGGACGACCGCGGGGCTGGTCCAGCCGTCACCGGTCGCGGTGGCCTGGGTCGACAGGCCCAGGCCCGGGGCGTCGGCGCCGAGCTGGCCGATCACCGTCGCGACCGTGGCCTCGACCTGCGCGTCGGGGGTGTCGTCGATCCCATCGGGGAGGTTTGCGTCCACCAGGTCGGCGATGGTCAGCAGGCCCTCGATCGGCGTGCCGGTGGCCGGGTCGACCGTCGACAGCAGGGTCGGGCCGATCTCCGGGTCGGTGCGGACCGCGTCACCGGCGGCGTGGAGCCGTCGCAGGCTCGCGGCGTCCAGCACGTCGCCGTCCGGGTCGACCACGATGAAGTTCATCGCGTAGACCGGGGCCGGGAAGCGCTCGTCGACCGCGTCGCGGGCGTCGAACACCGGGCCACCCGGCTCGGTCGAGGCGGTCTCGGTCGGGGCCATGGTGATCATCGGGATCGCCAGCACCCCGGTGATCACGGCGAGGAGCACGAGCACCCCGACCCGGTGGCGGTCGAGTCGTTCCACGAACTGCTGCATCGGATGGTCCTGTCGGCTGTCGTCGAGCTGAGCGCCCGGGCGTCTATCTTGCCATCGTCAAGTTGACGGTGTCCAGATCTTGCCCGACGATGTTGACGGTGTCAAGTCTGGAGGCCGGAACGGCTACGCTGATACGCATGACGACCGACACCTACCACCACGGCGACCTCCACCGGGCCCTGCTGGGCGCGGTGGACGAGATCGTCTCCGAGAAGGGGTTCCAGGACCTCAGCCTGCGTGAGGCGGCTCGCCGAGCGGGCGTGTCGCACTCGGCCCCGGCGCACCACTTCGGGGACAAGGACGGCCTGCTCGACGCCTACGCGATCGAGGGCTTCGAGTTGCTGACCGAGCGCTTCGACCGTGCCGCCGCCGGGGTCGACCGCGTCGACTCGGTCGCGGTGCTGGAGTCACTGGGGCGCGCCTACCTGTCGTTCGCCGTGGAGGACCCGGCCCACTACTCGGTGATGTTCAACCACCAGAAGTCCCACGACGAGTACATGGGCTCGGACCTCGCGGTCGCGGCCGACGCCTGCTTCGAGCGCCTGGCCCAGGCCGTCGGGTCGCTGGTGCGCGACGGCCGGGTGACCGAGGCCAACGCCCGCTACGTCGCGACGATGCTGTGGGGCACCTGCCACGGCATCGCCGTGCTGTGGAACGACGACAAGCTCCCCCACTTCTACGAGGACCACACCTTCGACGAGGTCCTCGACGGCGTGATGGGCGTCATCCGCGGGCTGCTGCAGGGTGGAGCGGGCGCAGGACGAGATGCATCGGACCGATGAGTCGGCCGGTCCCGGTCCGTCTGCCCCGGTGAACGACGACCACGACCCATCGACGACGGGACGAACCATGTTCGACACGACCAGGACGTTCAGCGGATTCGCGGTGCCCGACCTCGCCGCGGCGAAGCGGTTCTACAGCGAGACGCTGGGTGTGGAGGTTTCCGAGGAGGACGGCCTGCTGACCCTGCACCTGGGGCCGGACGGCATGGTGGTGGTGTATCCGAAGCCGGACCACGAGCCGGCCGTGTTCACCATCCTGAACTTCCCGGTGGACGACATCGACCGGGCGGTGGACGAGCTTGCCGAGCGGGGGGCGGCGTTCCTCCGCTACGACGGCTTCGACCAGGACGCGCGGGGGATCTCGCGTGGCGAGGGGCCGCCGATCGCCTGGTTCACTGACCCGGCGGGCAACATCCTGTCGGTCCTCGAGGTCACCTGATCCGCGCCTGGGCTGTGCTCGGGGCCGACGGCGACGTGCTCCGGGCCGGGACGCCGACCCGGTCAGGTGGCCGGCGGCTGGTCCAGCACGCCGTCCAGGGCCTGCGCCACCGCCTGCTCCTCGATCGACCCCGCAGCCAGGTCGAGCCCGTCGAGCAGGTCGACCAAGGCACGTTCCTCCCACGCGAGATGGCTGGTGAGGATGGCACCGAGCCCGTCCAGCTCGCGCTCGAACGCGGCCACGTCGTCGACCTGGTCGGCGTCCCATTCGGCCGCGAGTGCCTCGAGCCGGACGACGAGCGACGCGATGAAGTCGTGGTCCTGCACGAGCTTGTCGACCGTGTCGGCCAGGCCGGGGTCGACGTCGAGCAGGACCCGGAACATCCCGGCGTCCTCGCCCTCGTGGTGGGCCCGCAGCGCCCGGCAGAACGTGAGGCAGTGCGCCCGGGGCGTCATGCCCGCCGGCGTCGCGGGGCCGTCGCCGCGCACGGCGGCACGGAGGTCGTCGAGACGATCCCGCAACTCGTCGTGCACCTCGACCAGCTCGCGTCCGAACCGACGGACCCGGTCGTCGGCGTGGCCGGTCACCACGGGGCGACCGGATGGGTGGACCAAGGAGTCGCTGGGCTCACTGTGCGAGCGTCAACACGGCCCAGACCAGGCCCGTCAGGGTGAACATCGCCCCCAGCACGGCGAAGATCAGGAGCCGCTGTCCGTCGGCCATCTCCCGCCGCAGCTCGCCGCCCAGCGTGGCCACCTCGGTCCCGACGTCCGTTCGGAGGTCGGCCATCTCGGTCCGGAGATCGGTGCAGAAGTCAGCCATCTCGGTCTGGAGTTCGGCCATCCCGGTCCGGAGATCGGTGCGAAGGTCGGCCATCTCGGCGCGGACACCGGAGATCTGCGCGTCGACGCGGTGACCGAGGGCGTCGAGGTCCTGCTTCGTGGCGACGTCCGCCCATCCCACCGGTGGCAGCAGCTCCATGAGCGTTCCCGTGGCCTCGGGTCCCAGCGTGCGTTCGAGCTGTCCGTACAGCTCGTGCCGAGCCCGTTCGTCGACTGCCATGATGCCACCCTGCTGACGGGAATGCCCCGAGGGTGCCACGCCCGTGCCGGAGTCCTGCCCACCGTCCCGTCGCGTGTGGACGAACGGATCCCACGGCACGTCGACCCCGTTGACAGGTGGGCCGGGGCGCGCGATCGTGCAGCGAGGGCGACCGACGGAGGCGACCCATGGTCGAGTTGAACCACACGATCGTGCACGTGCGCGACAAGCAGGCATCGGCGCGGTTCTACACCGAGCTGCTCGGGCTGGACGACCCGGTCCCGTTCGGCCCGTTCCTGGTGGTCGAGGTGGCCAACGGCGTGTCGCTGGACTTCGCCGACGACCACGGCGAGGTCCACGCGCAGCACTACGCCTTCCTGGTCAGCGAGGACGAGTTCGACGAGGTGTTCGGACGGATCGTCGACCGAGGCCTGGACCACTGGGCCGACCCGGGCAAGCGCCGGCCGGGCCAGATCAACCGCCACGACGGTGGCCGCGGCGTCTACTGGGACGACCCCGACGGCCACGTCCTCGAGATCATCACCCGCCCCTACGGCAGCGGCCCCTGACCCGACACCCCGGCCCGGCGTCGTCAGGAATCCAGGTCGAGCTGGGCCACGGGCTCGGCGCGGCCGCGGCTGGTGGCGGTGAGGACGACCGGCTCGTCGGCACACATCGTGACCTCCAGGAGGGCCTGCTCGCCGGCGGGGACCGCCACGGCCGACGGCTGAACCGTCGCGTCGCCGGGCGTCACCTCGATCTCGTAGTGGTCGTCGGCGGTGCCCACGTTGCGGAGTTCGACGTCGGCGACGACGCACCCGTCCTCTTCCCGCACGTCGACCGGGCCGTCCAACAACGCATCGTGGTCGCCGGTGAGGACCCCGAGTTCGGACGCCTCCTCGAGCGAGATGCCCTCGGTGCCCGTTGTGATGGAGGAAGTGGGTGTGGGTGACGGCAGCACATCGGGCGTCGAAGCGCAGGCCGCAACGAGGAGCACTGCGACGACGATGCCCGTGGCGCGGTGGCGTCGGACCATGCTGGCCTCCCCGTCGTGGACAGCCCGTTCCCACCCGCCGCTGGGGGTGGTGCGGACCGTGCCCCGTCCGACGCGCGGACACGGCGAATGGTTGCGGGGTGCTGTCCGTTCTGCAGGAGGGTCGTCGGCTGCGAGGGGCGGCGCGGGCATGACGTCGTCGTCACGCCCGCGCGCCCGCTTCAGTCCGACCTCACCAGTACTTGGGCAGCAGGTAGAAGTCGTCCGGGTCCAGGTCGTCGATCGACCCGTCCGCCATCCGCTCGGCGACACCGAACAGGCCTGCCTCCACGATCTGGGTCAGCTGGCCCATCTTCTTCTGGCCCCACGAGTTCGACTGGCCCCGCACCTCGAACAGCACGGTCGCCGACCCGTTCAGCGCGAACGCCGATCGTGCCTGCCCGGCGTAGTCCCGGTCGAACGAGTAGCCGTCCGCGGTCTGCGGGTGCAGGTACTGCGCGACGCCACCGTAGAACGGCGACGACTCGGCCTGGCCGTGGCCGGCGTGGTCCTGGATCCCCAGCGCGGCCGCGAGTGCGGCACGCTTCGAGGCGTCCTGGTCCAGCAGTGGGTACTCGGCGTAGCGGGGGTTGCCCGCGGCGTCGGAGCCCAGCGGCGGGTGGTCCAGCGCGACCGTGACGTACTGGCCCAGGTTGCTCTCGATGCTGACCGTCGCCGGCAGCCCGTCCTTCAATGCCTCGCCCGCGTCCTGGCCGATCTGCACGGCCGGGATGGTGATGGTGTCGTCGTTGCCACCGAGGTTGGTGGGCAGTCCCGGACGGTCGTTGACGACGATGACGCCGATCGCGCCCGCCGCCTGGGCGTTGGCGACCTTGGTGGTGAAGCCGCAGGTCCCGCGGTCGACCACGGCGATCGAGCCGGCCGGGAAGTCGACCAGCGGTCCGCAGGCCTCGGTGGGCGCGGCGCTGCCATCGTCGGCCAGCACGGCGTCACCGCTGATCCCCTGCTTGGTCGGGTCGGGTCCGAACGACGCACCGGCGACCTCGTAGATGCCGGCTGCCGACGAAGGCTCGTCGACGGTGACCAGGGCAGGGAACTCGTCGTTGACCTGGTCGCACGGGCCCTTGTGGTGCAGGTCGAGGTAGGTGTCGACGATCCCGAACTCCTCGGTCAGGTCGACGTAGAGGTCGCGCAGGGCACGGGCCTCGGGGGTGATGTAGAAGCCGGCCAGCTCCTGCTCACCGGGCATGTCGGCCTGGTCGGGCTCGTAGGTCAGGTCCGCGGCGAAGTCGCGGTTGACGTCGAAGCCCTGGTTGAACGCGCTGTAGTACCAGGCGTCCGGCTGGGCGTCGAAGCCGTAGTCCTCCATGACCTCCGACCACGGGTAGTCACTCTGGCGACGGTTCAGCTCGCCACCGTCGGGGTTGAACTTCGGGACGGCGACGATGGTGACGCCCTCGAGCAGTTCCTCGACCTCGGCGTTGCCACCGGAGGCCACGGTCCGCAGCATCTGCAGCAGCGCCTCGGTGCCGGTCTTCTCGTTGCCGTGGATCTCGCTGGTGACCAGCATCACGCGGTCACCGGTGCCGACCCGGGCGGACCAGATCTCGCGCCCGCGGTTGGAGTGGCCGATCACCTCGACGTCGACCCGGCCCTTGCTGTTGGCGTCGAGCGTCGCGAGCTTCTTGCCGAGCTCTTCGTGGCTGGTCCAGCCCGCGGCGGACGGGTCGTCGAGGTTGCCGCAGGCCGAGTTGGGACTGTCGGCCACCGCGTCGGTGGCACTGGTGAGGGTGACGAGGGTGGCCAGCATGGCCAGCACCAGCGGGATGGCGATGCGCCTGGCTCGTCGGGGCACGGTGGGGTGCACGGTGGAAACGGTCGTCTTCATGGGGGGAGAGCTCCTCGTGGGGGGTGTGATCTGCGCGATCACCGGGGAGCCGCCGGAGTGGCGACGCTGTCGACGCTAGCCAGGTGGTGTTTGCCCGTGTCAAACACCGAGTCGGATTGGCCGGAACCCGTCCGAAGTCGTGCGCCCTGCGCGCCTGGGCGTCGGCTGGTCGGGGCCCGAGGTCTCGTCTTCGACGGTCCTCCGCACACGAACGCCGCCCGCTGCGGACGGCAGCGGGCGGCGTGTTGCGTGGTCAGGCGTGCGGGGTCAGCTGGCCTCGCTGACCTGGTCCGCGATGCACTGACCCTGGTTGCGGTAGGTGCCCTCGGCGAACGCGGTCTCCCAGCCGCCGTCCTTGCACGTCTCGGCCGTCACCTCGAAGTCGTAGGTGGTGTCGTTGAAGGTGAAGCCGTCCACGGCCGCGGTCAGTCCCGGGTTGCCCGAGCCCTGGCCGATGCCGATGCGCAGCACCTCCATGTCCGGGTTCGCGTCGAGGTAGGTCTGCAGCGACACGAACGAGTACGCGTCGACGCTGCCGACGGCGCGGGTGGACCACCACGTGGCCTGGCCGTCGTCGAAGGCGTCGAGGAAGACCCACTCGTCGGACGCGATCGGGTCGGCCACCGGGTAGCCGTTGTAGGTCGGCTCGAAGACCATCGTCGCGAAGCCACCGTCCTCCAGCGTGCCGCCGTTGAAGTCGACGATCATCTGGATCGACGGGGTGAGGTGGTCAGCCGCGGTCGAGTCGGCGTCACGGAAGACGTGGTAGGAGATGTCGGTGATCGCGTCCGCGTCGACGGGCTCGGCGAGGTTCAACAGGGTCGCTGCCTTGTCACCGCTCTCGGGTGTCCGCAGCACGACCGAGTCCTGGCCGAAGCCGTCCGGGGCCCCGAACTCGTCGTCGATGACCGGCGTGCCGTCGGAGGTGGCATCCGTGGCCCACTCCCCGGCGTCGACGTAGGGTTCCGCGCCGATGTCGTCGACCTGCTCGACGGTGGCGGCGCTGGCCGTTCCGGCCAGTGCGAGGGTTGCGGCGACCGCGATGCCGGTCGTGAATGTCGTCTTGGTGCGCAAAGCGTGTGTCCTTGCTTCGAGTGTCGAGGCGCAGGGGTGACCGATCAACGATCACGACCCCCGTTGTGCCCCAGGTCGGATGCGGGCGACTGCGCGTGCCGGGTTGCGACACGCGGCGCTGCCCGCTCCTTCCATGCGTATCGATCCCCTCGACGTCCTGTCAAGCACCGACGGTGGTCCCTGCCCCGACCGTCAGCGGAGGACGCCGTGGGGGTCATCGACGACGATCGACGACGAGACCTTGTCGCAGACCGTCTGGTTGCGCCGGTCCCACAGCGGCATGAAGACGAGGATGAAGAACGTGAAGAGGAAGGCGAACCCCTGGATGATCGAGCCAACGATCCCGCGCATGAAGACCATCTGGGCCCAGCCGAGCGGGCGGAGGGTCTGCTGCGAGATCACCCGCATCCCCAGCAGCTGTCGGGCCGGCGTCTGGCCTCCCCCGGCCACGATCGCACCCCAGATCAGCCACCCGATCCCCAGGGTGACGAAGCTCAGCAGGCCGTCGAGGAGGTAGGACACGAACTTCTTGCCGACCGAGGTGAGGTGGGTGCCCGCCGGGACGACGACATTTCGGTCGGCCGGAGCCGGCGCGACGAGCGGCGCCCGTGGGGCCGGGACGACGGCGGCGTCCTGGCGCACCGGCGGCATGGGCTGGGTTGCCGACGCCGGCGGTGGGGGCGCGGGCTGGCCCTGCCACGGAGGACCGGGCGGTTGGCTGTTGGTCACGAGTGACTCCTCTGCCCCGGCTGCGCCGACACGACGTCGGACGACGGCGTGACCCTAGACGCCAGCCGACCCGTCTTCACCGGAACCGCGTCCCGGTCGCGCCGGATCCGTGTCCCGTCCGACCGCCAGGTCCTCACGACGAGTAGCTGAACTCGTCGACCACCGACCCACCAGCATCACGAAGCGTGGCGGTGTCGCCTCCCGAGTTGTTCCAGATCGCCTGGCCAGCTCCCTCGAAGTAGGCCGCTTCGCTGTCGTCACCCGGCCCGGTGTGAACCCTGAGTGCGCCACCTGGCGGGATGCGATAGCCCTGCGGGATGGTGATGCGATGGTCCTTGAGGTCCGTGACGCTCCAGCCGCCGACGTCGACCACGTTCGAGGAGTTGTTCTGGATCACCACGTGCTCGCTGGTGTTGCGTTCGACGTCGTTTCCGGGTCCATCCCATTCAACCCTGGCAATGACGACTTCCGCGTCATGCTCCGGGCCGGTCCCGCCAGTGCTCCCTTGGTCGCGCGGCGACGGCGAGTCGTCCCCCGCCTTCGTGCCGTCCTCGCAGTCGCGCCCCCAGAGCCCTCGCGACGTCTCCCGGGCCGTGCGCTGGGCCGACCGGAAGTCCCCGACATGCGCCACGTTCGGGGGAAATGTGGCCAACTGGGCGAATCCTCGCGCCACCATGGCTTCATTGACGAACAGGTCGTCCGAGGCTCGGTAGAGGTAGACAAGGGGACGGTCGTACTGGTCGGTCCGTTCGACGTCGTACTCGATCCAAACCTCCGCGCCGGGCGGCACCAGTTCGGCCAGGGCCGCACTTGCCTCCGGCCCGAAACACTCGACCGGCCTCCCGGGCGCGACCGTCTCGGGTGTGTCGATCCCGATGAGCCGCGCTCGTTCTGGCAGTCCGGCGAGGTAGAGGGTGTCCCCGTCCACGATTCGCTCCACGGTCGTGCGATCCCGAGGCTGTTCGGACTGCTCGCGCGGGGAGGGCGACGTCGAGGGCGACTCAGCCAATGGCGAGCGCGACCTGGCACGAGGCGATGGAGTGGTGGTCGTCCCATCCGCCGTCGACGACGGCGGCGGCGTCATCGAGGGAGTAGGAGCCACCGTCTGCGGGGGTTCGGCTTGTCTGGTCGCTTCCGGCGGACGCTCCATGGAAGTCGACGGCGTCATGGAATCGGTCGCCTCGACCGCGGAAGGTGGCGGGGGCGGGTCTTGGCCGGACATGGCCGCACCGGCCACGCCCACACCGACAAGGGCCGCGAGCGCAGCCGCACCGACACCCACCGGGCCCCGGGCTCGGGCGATGAGCCACCAGGCGGGGAGGATCCACCATCCCACCAGCCACGCGAATACCTGCACCCACGTCGGCAAGCGACGGAACCACGTCCAGGAACGGCTCGCGACGACGGGCCACCCTCGACGGATGTCGGGGGCTGGCGGGACTCGTGACATTGCATTCACCTCGAATCCAGCATGATGAAGGGAGACGTGTGCCCGCGTGGGTCTCCCGTCCTTCGACCGTAGGACTCGGTACCCAGCATGCCGACCCGTCGGAATCTTGCGACTGCAGTCGCACTCGCTCGCAAGGCTTGCCTGGCAACCTGGCGACCATGACGACACCACCTGATCCGATCGTTGGCGCCTACGAGCGACTCATCAGTCGCTCGCTGGCAGCTCGCCTTGCCACCCTGGACGGGCGCGCACGGAGGGAAGACCTTGATCCCGCGGAGGCCTCGAGGCGACTGGCCGGAGTCGTGGAGCAAGCCCTCGTCGCCGCCTTCGAGGGCATCCCCAAGAGCCGTCGAACAACTGCGCAAGTCGAACTCGCCAACCAAGTCCTCGACTGGCTCGCCAACCAGGATGGCAGCGCAGCCGATCCCATCCAAGTGCCGGGGCAGGTGCTGCGGGCCATTGACCCGCCAGCAGGCTGGAGCAACCAGCCGGCGGAGCTTCCATCCATCCCGCTCCTCGACCATGACCTGCTGGCGAACTCGCCCGACGAGCCTCGCTTCGTCAACGCGCTGCTGAGTGAGTTCGCCACGGCGGATCGCATTGACGCCGTCGTCGCCTTCATCCGCAGGACCGGGCTCAACCTCATCCGCAACGGCGTGAAGGACGCTCGTGATCGCGGTGTCCCCATCAGGGTGCTGACGACGACGTACACGGGGTCGACCCAACGTGCGGCGATCGACTGGCTGGCGGACAACGGCGTCGAGGTCCAGGTGTCCTACGACACCAGGACGACACGGCTCCATGCGAAGTCGTGGATCATCCACCGTGACACCGGCTTCTCCACGGCGTACGTGGGCTCGTCGAACCTGTCGCACTCCGCCCTGGTCGAGGGGCTGGAGTGGAACGTCCGGCTGGCACAAGCGGCCGCTCCGGACGTCTTCGACAAGCTCACTGCGACGTTCGAGTCACTGTGGAACGACGACACCTTCGAGGCCTACGACCCGCAACGAGATGGTGAGCGATTCACACAGGCGATCGACGCCGGGCGGAGCGGCACCCCGATCACCGGGGTCTCCGGCCTCGAGATCCGGCCGTGGTCCTACCAACGGGAGATGCTCGAAGCCGTCGTGACGGAACGGCTGCGCTTCGATCGGCACCGCAACCTCGTCGTGGCACCCACCGGCACGGGCAAGACCGTGTTCGCGGCACTCGACTACCGGGCACTGCTCGAGGGCGACGGAGGCAACGAGCTCCCGCGCGACCCGACCCTGCTGTTCGTCGCACACCGCGAGAAGATCCTCAGCCAGTCGCTGCAGACCTTCCGTGATGTCCTCAAGCGAGGCGACTTCGGTGAACTCTTCGTGGGTGGCCAGCGGCCGAAGGCGTGGCGGCACGTCTTTGCGTCGATCCAGTCCCTCAACGCCCGCGACGTCGAAGAACTGGACCCGGGGCACTTCGACGTCGTCTACGTCGACGAGTTCCACCATGCCAGCGCGCCGACGTACGAGCGGCTGCTCAACCACCTGCAACCACGCGAGGTCGTCGGGCTCACGGCGACACCCGAGCGGGCCGACGGGATCAACGTCAAGGAGTTGTTCGACGACCGATACGCCTTCGAGATGCGACTGTGGGACGCACTCGACCAGCAGTTGTTGGTCCCGTTCCACTACTACGGCGTGGCCGACGGAACCGACCTTTCGAGCCTGGAGTGGAAGCGAGGCGGCTATCGGACGTCCGACCTCGAGAACGTGTACTTCCTGGACGAGAACGAACAGCGCACGTCAAAGGTCCTCGCGGCCCTGCATGACACGGTGGACGTTGCGTCGATGCGCGCCTTCGGATTCTGCGTCTCCGTGGCCCATGCCACATACATGGCCGAGCGCTTCCGACAGGCAGGCATTGCCGCGGAGGCCATGAGCGGTGAGACGCCACGGGACGAGCGGGAGCGCCAACTGCACGCCCTCCGGTCCGGCGAGCTCAGCGTCATCTTCGCCGTCGACGTCCTGACCGAAGGCGTCGACGTCCCGAGCGTGGACACCATCCTGTTGCTCCGTCCCACCGAGTCCGCCACGGTCTTCCTGCAGCAGATCGGCCGGGGACTCCGACTTCACCGGGACAAGGACGTCTGCCTGGTCCTGGACTTCATCGGACAACAGCACCGTCGCTTCCGCTCCGACCTGCGCCTGCGTGCCCTCACCGGCAGGTCGAAGGGCGAGCTGGTCGATGACCTCGAACATGGCTTCCCGCGGCTCCCGGCGGGTTGCCACCTCCAGCTCGACGCGGTCGCCGAGGAGTTGGTCAGGGCGAACCTCGAGCAGGTGATCTCGACGACGACCCTGGCCCTGTCGAAGGACCTCCGGGAATTGACCGACGTGGTCGGCCGGGAGCTCACGCTCCGCGACTTCCTGGACCATGCGGCGCTGGACCTCCACGACCTCTACGCCAAGTCCAGTTGGACCCAGGTCCAGCGCCTCGCCGGCTACGACCTCGCGCCTCCTGGTCCTCGCGAGACCGAACTCACCAAGGGCGTTCGTCGCCTGCTTGAGGTCGATGATCGGGAACGCATCGGAGTCATCGAACTCCTGGCCGAAGGAATCGAGATTCCTGCCGACGCCCGGGCGCAGCGGTTGGCGTCCATGGTTGCCTTCCCCCTCTTCGACGACGGCAAGGCGCCCGACACCCTGGAAGGCGTTGCAGCGGCACTTTCGCGTGAGCCAGCCATCGTGCAGGAACTGCGGGAACTCGCCGTCGAACTGGATGCCCGAGCCGACCACATCACTCGGCCAAGTCCACTGCCCGCCGAAGTGCCGTTGCACGTGCATGGGACCTACCGGCGAGAGGAAGTCCTCGTCGCGCTGGGTGACCGCGCGCTGGGGGACAGGATCTCGCACCGCGAGGGCGTCAAGTACATCAGGCCGTACAACATCGACGTGTTCATGGTGACCTTGGAGAAGTCCGAGCGGGACTACTCCCCGACGACTCGCTACCACGACTACGCAATTTCCCGCGACCTGTTCCACTGGGAGTCGCAGTCCAACCAAACCCGGACCTCCCCCACTGGCCAGCGCTACCTCGATGGTTCGTCAACCGTCCTGCTGTTCGTCCGCCGGACGAACAAGGTGGGCGGACGGGCGCCGGCGTACACGTTCCTCGGTCCGGTCTCGCATGTCAGCGACAAGGGCGAGAAACCGATCCAGATCACCTGGAAGCTGCAAACCCCCATGCCCGAGACGCTCTTCCGGACCGCCAAGGCGGCCGGCGGCTGATGACGGGCGCCAAGACGCGACTGACCTGGCCACCCGCGGTGCGTCGTCCAGGAAGGCGGCAGCGGCAGTGACCGAGCCCCGAGCAGTATCCACCCGTCCCCGGGGAGACCTGCTTCCCGAACTGCGGGACATGCTGCGGTGCGCCGACGAAGCCACGATCGCCTCGGCCTTCGTCGACACCCGCGGGATCCACCTCCTCGGTGACGAACTCGAGCGGCTCGGCTCCTCGTGTCGGTTGCTCGCGACATCCGTCTTCGGGGGCGACCGGACCCATGCAGCGATGGAGGCCGCTACCCAGATGGACGTCGACTGCCGACTCTTCAACCCCTCACGCGGCACCTTCCACCCGAAGGTCACCCTGGTGCGCCGGGATGGAGAGGCCTTCGCGATGGTCGGATCCGCAAACATCACCGCCGGCTTGGTCAGGAATGTCGAG
The DNA here is from genome assembly GCF_019798055.1 of Salsipaludibacter albus. GTDB lineage: Bacteria > Actinomycetota > Nitriliruptoria > Nitriliruptorales > Nitriliruptoraceae > Salsipaludibacter > Salsipaludibacter albus. Next base: position 45,660 of record NZ_JAHOPH010000007.1, read on the forward strand.
GCCGACGTCGTCGTCGGCGGGTCCCTCGCGTTGGACGTCGAAGAGCGAGTCAGGTCTTGGTGGGAGAGTCCTGAGGCCAAGACCTGGGAGCATCCCGGCGGTCAGGTGCAGGACGTCATCAGCGTGGAGCTGTGGGCACTGCTGCGCGCCGCCCTGCGACCCGAGTCCGTCGTCCACACCGTTTCGAGCCGCAAGCCCAACCGGATCGCCCAGCTCAACCGCGCCGGGCTGTGGGTCGAGACGGAACGCTCGCGACGCCTTGGGCGGGAACCAGAACTCGTGGAGCCCTGGATGCTGGACGTGGCCTGGGCAGCCCTCGTGGCAGACGGTGAACTCTCCAACACGCGACTGTTGAACGACCTGCGAGTGCATCGATCGTCGTTTGTCTGCGCCGTCCTGTCGGAGTTGCCAGGCGTGGAGGTCGCGAGTCGCCGCCCCATCAGGCTTGTGCTGGACACGGCGGTCTCCCGGACGAACCCCGTATGGCCGGGCGTCGCAGCCGACCTCGATGGTGGTTACGACGTCGGAGACTCGTAGCCGCACTTCGCGGTCGAGCAGAGCCGCGACCGTCGTCACGACAGCTCCGCGACACGCTTACGTACCGCGGGTCGCACAGACCGGGCCCGGCTCCTCGTATCACGATCACCCGTCAGGGCCTCGCGTGTGGTGGACCGGCCACTCCGCGACGACCTCGCGCGTCCGGACGCCAACACGACACACGCGACCCGAGGAGCACCACATGGCCAGCCTGATGGACGAGCACTTCCGCGTCGACCAGCCGCGACCGCACGACATCGTGGACAACCCGCTCCAGATCGCGGGACTCGGCGGGGGTTTCGAGGCCAACATCGGCATCCGGGTCATCGACGGCAACGGTGACGCGATCGTCACGACGCACACGACGAACTCCAACCTCGCCAGCCAGTGGCAGGACACCGTCGGGCTGATGCACGTGCCGGCCACGGCGAACGGCCTGGTCGAGGTCGGTCCGGGCACGGGCGCCGACGAGGTCCCGGCGTGGGTCTCGATCCCGGTGATCTTCGGCATCGCGCTGGTGCACGAGTACTCGGGCTTCTACCTCTACACCGTGCAGCCAGGTGACACCCTCGGCGCCATCGCGGCCTCGGAGGCAGCCGGCGGGCTGTTCGACGACAGCGAGAGCTGGCACCCCATCCACCGCGCCAACTCCCACATCATTCACGACCCGAACAAGATCCGTCCCGGCATGGTGCTGCGCATCCCCTCGGCCTTCTGAGCAGAGCGGGTGTCGACGTCACCGCGGCGGGTGACTGGCCAAGTGGATCGGCCTCGTCGCCACCCGGGTCGAGCATCGCGGGCTCACCAGAGCTGGGCCGGCAGTGTCCCGAGTCCGACCTCGCTGGCCCCAGCGTGCAGGCGGCGGTCCCAGGTCGCCATGACGGTGACGTCGGCGCCGAGGACGAGTGCACTCGCCAGGTGGATGGCATCGAGCGCACCAAGGGCATGACGCGGTGCCAGCATCCCCGCACGCCGTTCGACCTCGGCGTTCAGTTCGACGAGGCGCAGCGCAGCTCGATACGAGTCCCAGTGCTGGAGGGCACGGTCGTGGTCGTCCCCGACGAGGCGTCCGGCCCTCGTGGCGGAGGCCAGGGCAGCACACACCTCGGGATGGACCACGCGGCTGGCAACGACCGCGTCGGCGCCGTCCCAGAGCGCCGCGACGTCGTCACTTCGCTGCTCGTCGACGAACAGCTTGACGAGTGCACTCGCATCGAAGTAGGCGATCACGTCCGGTGGTCGTCGCGGTCCTCGACGACGGCCTCCGAGACGGGCTGCTCGGACCCATCGCCCGTCAGGGCCACCCGGGGGCCGTTCACCGCTCGCGGACGTTGGCCGGTCGGTGGGCTGACCACACCGTCGGCAACCAGCCGGTCGAGCTGCGTCACCGTGTCCACCCCGACGAGCCTCGCAACGGGACGCCCGCGATCTGTCACGACCACCTCCTCACCGTCCTCGAGCCGCCGAAGCCAGTCCTTCAGGTCCCGCCGGAACGCCGAGACGCCAACCTCACCCACGGTTGCCTCCTGTACATCTACCTTCTGATCAACTGTACAGAAACCGCATTCGGAATCCTGACTGCAGGCCACGGCCCATGGTGGACCATGACGAGGCCCCGCGGCTCGACGTTCCAACCGTGTGTGGACAACCAGGTGGCGACGAACCGAAAGCGCGAGGCAGGCTCGGCCCACGCCCAGGCGGTTTCAGATGGTTGATCCATACCCACCGGTCGCCAGGCGTGTGCTACACCGTCCACGTGGGAGGTGGATCTGGTGGCCAACGAACGCATCGGGATCAGTGAACTGCGGAATCACGCTTCCCGCTGGGGGTGAGTCGTGCCGAGCAGGGCCACCGGATCGAGATCACCAAACGCGGACGGCTGGTGGCCATGCTTTCGCCGGCGAGCGCCGGCGACGACCCCCTGGCCGAGATGGAGCGGGCCGGACGTGTCACGCGAGCCGTCAATGGATGGGAGCAGCCACCCCCACGTCGCGAGGCGGACGCCTCGACGACGGAGACGATCCAGTCCATGCGCGACCGTGACGCGGCCCGATGACCAGGGGTGACTTCTTGCGACTCGTGACCACGCCCGGCTGACCGAGCTCGGGCACGGCACGACGGCCCGGTCCCCACGGATCACAGGTGCTTGCGGGCTTCCCGGCGCGACAGGCCCGACAGCCGGTCCTCGCGGTCGGCGACGAAGGTTCGGACCCAGTCGGGGTCGACGCGCGCGTACTGGCGCAGGGCCCAGCCGATCGCCTTGCGGACGAAGAACTCGTCACCGAAGGTCGACCCCTCGAGGTTGGCGTCGATGACGTCGGTGAGCAGGTCCAGGTCCGTGTCGGCCTTCGCCCCCAGTTGCGAGATGATCGCGACCCGCCGCAGCCACAGGTCGTCGGCGCGTGCCCAGTCGCGGATCGTCGGCGCGACCTCCTCCGGGTGGGTGGCCAGGACCTCGCCGACCAGCTTCGCGGTGGCGTCGACCAGGTCCCACCACGCCCCGGTCGTCACCAGGTGGGCGGCCAGCGGCAGCACGTCGAGGTCGTGCCAGCGGTGGTAGCGCCGTGCCAGCGCCAGCTCGATCGCGGCGTAGCGCTCCTCGCGATGGGTGGCGTCGTCCCACAGCCGCAGGACAGCGACCTCCCACTGGTCACGATCCGTCAGCTCGTGGGCCGGGTCGCGCACGATCGGACCGACGATCCGCCGCATCTCCCCCATCGTCACGCCGTGGAACGGCATGGTCGACTTCATGTAGCGCTGCTGGCCAGCCGCCCGCTCGGGATCGGCATGGTCGGCCAGCCCCGACCGGACCGCCGACACGACCTCGCGCGCCACGGCCGTGTCGCCGGCGTGGTGGTCAGCTTGGGAGGTCCGCGAGCTCATCGTCGTGGCCAGTAGGGGCGTCGAGCCGGCTCGGGCACCCGCTCGGCCCAGTGCGCGAGCAGGTCCGCCAACGACGCCGCCATCGCACCACCGACGGGAAGCTGCCGCGTGAGGACGAACACGATGGTGAGCTCGTGCTCGCCGGCAAAGTCTCGGACGTTCTCGGTCACGACGACCATCCCGTGGCTGCGCGCATGCTCGGCGACCAGGCTGTCGGGTGCACCACCCAGCCCCAACTCCTGCACGTGGTGGGCCTCGATCGCGTGTTTGTCCCGAAGTCGTGCTGCAGCCGCCAGGGGCCACATCTCGTCCAACAGCACCTTCACCGGTACAGGGCTCGCCGTTCCGCGGCCAACTGCTGGCTGGCCTCGACCGCGGCCTCGTTGGCCTCGACCATGGCCATGACCTCGTCGCGATGTGCCGCGGCATAGGCAAGTGCCTGTTCGACCTGGACAGGCTGGAGTGGAGCCTCGGTCGTCAGCTGCCCGATCCGTTCGTCCTCCGACCCGGACAACTCGCGCATGCGGGCCACGACCTCCCAGACATCCGGTCCGCCGGCCAGGCCGGCCCGCCGACGGTGAGCGGGGCCACGAAACACCACCATGGGGTGGTCACGGGTTGCGTGTGCCTCGTGGATCAGCCGCGACAGCACGTCCGTGGCGCTGACCCCGTGATCCTTGGCCAACGACGCCAACTGCTCCCTCGTCGCGTCCTCGAAGCGAAACGACGTGCTGCTCGGCATGCGGGCTCCTCGTAGCGCTCGATACCACAACGTAGCGCACCATCCCGACGTGGCGCAGAGCGTTCAGTCGTGGTGGCGGGCTGCCATCGGACCGCTCCGCCTCACGCATCGAGAAGGAGCGTGACCTCCAGGCCGAGGTGGCGACGCGCCAGGTGGGCCTGTCGCCGGTCCAGCGTGGCCAGCTCCAGCCCGTGGGACCGGCAGGTCAGCGCGATCAACAGGTCGTGGACGTTGCCGCCCAACTGCCAGGCGCTGCCGTTGCGCAGGACGGTGCGGTAGGCGTCGGCCGGGGTGACGGCCAGGCGTTCGACGTCGGCCCAGGGAGCCAGCGCCTGCTGGACGGTGTCCACGTCGAGGTTGAACGGTCCGGCGCGGAGGACCGCCCATGCCTCTGCGACGACGATGCCCGGGACGGTGCCGGTGGACGCCGCGACCACGTGCGGCCGAGCGCGGTCGTGGAACTCGTGGGCCTCGACCAGACCGGCCACCAGGACCGAGGTGTCGATCACCGCTGGTCCCGGTGCCGGTGGATCGCCGCGACGGCGTCGTCGTTGGGGATCGTGTCGGACGTCCCGAATGCCACCACCGGCAGGCCGTCTCGGGCCTGCCTGACGATCGCCGGGCGCAGGTGCTCCAGGGCGATCCCCTCGGGGGTCGGGATCAACTCGAGGACCCCGCCGTCGTGCAGCCCGAGTCGTTCCCGCTCGTGTTGCGGAATGACGATCCGGCCTTGGCGGTCCACCTTGACGGTTGTTCCCATCGGGGCGCCCTCCTTCCACGTCGATGCCATCCTAACACCATTGCGATGGGTTCCGATGGGACCGTGCCGATCATCGCGTGACGAACGAGGCGGTGCCCGTCGAGCCGTCCACGGTGGCAGCGGCCCTGGACGTGCCGGGGACGCCCGGATCTGGTCGACGAGGCACCGGACTGTCGTCCAGGGGTCAGGGAACCGGGGCGGACAGGAACTGGCAGGTGGTGCCGGGGGCGCCGACCAGGCGGAGGTCGAGCGTGGCCAGCGGCACGTCAAGTTGTTCGGCGATCGCGACGTACCAGGCGTCGTAGGACGTGACGTTCGCTCGCAGTTCCCACGCCCGCTCAGCGAAGGGCTCGAAGGGAAGCAGGTCCATGGCGAGCTCGACGAGGTCGGCATGGGCCAGTGATGCTGTATCGGGCGACAGCTGGCCATGGCGTTCGGCCCGACGCAGGATGTTCGCCGCCTCGACCGGCAACAGGTGTGGAGCGACCAAGGGTTCAGCGGCCACAACGTCAGCCGCCCACTGCCCAGCGGATCCGGAGTCCACGAGCGCGGCCACGACGATCGATGCATCGGCCACGACGGTCATCGACGATCGATGTCCCGGTGCTCGATGATCTCCTGGGTGGAAAGCGCGGTCCCAGTGGACTCGACCCGTCGACGGGCACGACGAATCACCTCGGAGGGATCAGGACGCGCCGACACCGCGACCAAATGGGCTCGGAGATATTCCTGGAGTGACTGGCCGGACCTGGCAGCGCGGGCGGCGAGCTCGTCCCGAGCGGCGTCGGGAACGTCACGGATCGTGATGGCAACCATGGCTGCATCCTACAGCGGTTAGCTGCAGAATGCAGCCACTGTCACATTGGTCACGGGACCTCGATGGCGACGTTGCCGCGGGCGTGGTGGGACAGCATCTGGGCAACGGCGGCCGGTGTCTCGGCCAGTCGGTAGGTCCGGTCGATGACGGTCTCCACCTCCCCCGCCGCCAACAGGTCGGCCAGTTCGGTGAGGTCGACGCGGTTCACCTCAGCACGGATCGTCGCGACGTTGGTCGAGCCCAGGCCGAGCAGCATCGCCCTCGCCATCCGTGGCAGGCCACGCAGCAACCGCGTGCCCTGGCCGACCGAGTTCGGCACGAACAGCCCGTCCTCGGCCAGCAACCGCACCATCGCCTTCGGCGCGTGGTTCGCCACGTTGTCGAACACGACGTCGTAGCGCGCGTCCACCTCCGTCACGTCCTGCTCGGTGTAGTCGATGACGTGGTCGGCGCCCAGCGACCGCACGAGCTCGACATTGCGCCCCGAGCACACCCCGGTCACCTCGGCACCCAGCCGGTGGGCGAGCTGGACCATGAACGTGCCGACCCCGCCGGACGCCCCGTTGACCAGCACGGTCGTCCCGGGCCCGATGTCGGCGACGTCGCGGACGCCGACCAGTGCCGTCAGCCCCGACATCACGCTGGCGGCGGCGTCGACCCAGCCCACGCCGTCGGGCTTCCGGACCAGGGTGTCAGCCGGTGCGGCCGCGTACTCGCAGAAGGTGCCCGGGGTGGCCAGCGAGTCGGCCCAGGACGAGCCGAACACCTCGTCGCCCGGTTCGAGGTCGGTGACGTCACGACCGACCTCGACGACCACACCGGCGAGGTCGCTGCCACGGGTCGGCGTCCTCGGGCGCCGCAGGCCGGCTTGCACCCGCAAGACCCAGGGCTCACCGACCGTGCCCAGCCAGTCCGGGGTGTTGACGCTGGTCGCGCGCACCTCCACCAGCACCTCGTCGGCCGCGGGCGTGGGACGCTCCACCTCCGCGAGGTGCATGACCTGCTCGGGTGGCCCGTACCGGTCTTGCACGATCGCCTGCATGGTCGCGCTCCTCGAGGTCGGTTCGATCGTCGGGCGGGGTGTCGTGTCGGTACTCATCATCGTCATCCTTGCAGGTGTGTGGGCGGCCGGGGTCGTCCCCGACCGCCGGGTACGTGGGTCAGCGGCGGCTGCCGGTCAGGACGCCGGGTTCGGTGGGCTCGCTCGGGCCGCCGAGACCCGCCGGGGTCGCGGGGACGGTGACGTCGACCGGTGCGCCCTCGATCGACGCGTGCGGCAGGATCCGGTCGAGCCAGCCGGGCAGCCACCAGTTGGCGCGGCCCATCAGCGCCATCGACGCCGGCACGATCACCATCCGCACGATCGTGGCGTCCAGCAGGATCGCGGTCGCCAGGCCCAGCCCGACCATGCGGACCAGGGGCGACGGGTCGAGGAAGAACGCGCCGAACACCGCCGTCATGATCAGCGCGGCCGAGGTGATGACCCGGCCGGTCGCCGAGATGCCGCGCGCCACCGACTCGGCGTTGTCGCCGGTCGCCGTGTACTCCTCGCGGATGCGTGACAGCAGGAACACCTCGTAGTCCATCGACAGCCCGAACAGCACGGCGAAGAACATCACCGGCAGTGGCGAGGCGACGACGACGGTGCCCTCCAGCCCCAGCAGGCTCGCGCCCCACCCCCACTGGAACACCGCGACCACCACGCCGTACGCGCCGCCGATCGACAGCAGGTTCATCAGCGCGGCCTTCAACGGCACCGCGATCGAGCGGAACACGATCATCAGCAGCAGGATCGACACCAGCAGGATCGCCCCGATGAACAGCGGCAGGGTGTCGTCCAGCTGGGTGGTGAGGTCGTCGGTCATCGCGGTCAGCCCGGCCACGGCGACGTTGTCGGGGAGGTCGGCGCGGACCCGTGCGAGCGTGTCCGCGGTGGCGGGGTCGGCCGGGGCGGTCGTCGGGATGGTCGGCAGCACGACCGTGTCACCGGCCGGCGACACCATCGGCGCCCCCACGAACGCGACGCCGGGGTCGGCGACGACATCGGCGGCCAGCGCGTCCAGCCCCGCCTCGTCGACCCCGTCCTCCTGCAGGTCGGCGACCAGCAGCAGCGGCGCGTTGAAGCCCGGGCCGAACCCGTCGGACAACAGGTCGTAGGCCCGGCGGTGGGTCATCGTGGTCGGGTCGTCCCCGGCGTCGGGAAAGCCGGTCTCCATCGACAGCGCCGGCAGGGCCAGCGCGACCAGCACGGCGCTGGCGACCACCAGGTACGGCAGCGGCCGGGCCGACACGCGGTGGGCGAAGCGCCACCAGCCGGTGTCGTGCACGTCGCGGTACCCGGCGTGGCGACCACGCACGCGCAGCCGGTCGATCCGGTCGCCGAGCAGGGTGAGGATGGCGGGCAGCAGGGTCAGCGCCGCGGCGACGGCCAGCAGCACGACCAGCGACGTGGCGATCCCGATCGAGGCGAGGAAGCCCAGCCCGGTCAGGACCAGTGCCAGCATCGCGATGACGACCGTCCCGCCGGCGAACAGCACCGCCGAGCCCGACGTCGACATCGCGGTGACCAGTGCGGCGTCGTTGGGTGTCCCGGACCGGCGCAGCTCCTGGTAGCGGGCGACGACGAACAGGGCGTAGTCGATCCCGACACCCAGGCCGATCATCGCGGCGATGGTCGGTGCCGACGTGGACACGTCCATGGCGTTGGCCAGCAGCGCGATCCCGCCGAGCCCGGACGCGACGGCGACCAGTGCCAGCGAGATCGGCACGAGTGCCGCGACGACCGTGCCGAACGCCACGACCAGCACGACCAGGGCGACGACCAGGCCGATCGCCTCGGCCGCGGCCGGTTCGGCCTCGGCGTTGATGAAGGCGGCGTCACCGCCCAGCTCGGCCTGCAGCCCGGCATCACGGGCGGCCGCGAGCGCGTCGTACGCCGCGGCCGGCGGGTCGGGGCCGAGCTCGGTCGCGGGCTCGTCGAAGGTGATCTCGGCGAACGCGACCCGGCCGTCGGCCGAGACGGTGCCGGCCGCGAACGGGTCGGCGACGGCGGTGACGTGCTCGGTGGCACGGACCTCGTCGAGCGCCGTGTCGATGGCGTCGCGCCCTTCCTCGACGGTGGTGCCGTCGGGTGCGGCGAACACGGCCAGGGCGCTGCCACCGGCGGCTTCGGGGAAGCGCTCCTCGAGCAGCTCCATGGCGCGGGCGGACTGGCTGCCCGGTGCGGACAGGTCGTCGGTGAACGCGCCACCGATGCTGCCGGCGAGTGCGAGGATCAGGGCGACCAGCAGCGCCCAGGCGCCGATGGTGACCCAGGGTCGGCGGGCGCTGGTGGCCCCGAGACGGCGGACGAAGGTTGACATGGTGGAGGCTCCCAGTGGAGGTGGCAGGGGTGGTTCGTGCACTGGTCCCCATGCTCGGCCGGGACGTCGCCAACGTCGTCCGGCGCCGGGTTGGTCGTGCTCCCGTCGCGCGACGGGATTCCTCCGTGGTCGACCTCCGTCCTGGGGAGGAGGCAGGATCCGCCGTGCGTGGGACGATCCCGCGGTGGCCAGGGCGTAGGGTTCGACACGTGACCGGACCGGTCCGTCGTCGACCCCGGAGCACCGTGGACACCGCCGCCCCGACCCGACCCCGCCCGCCGCGCGAGCTGACGCAGCGGGTCCGAGGGCCGTTCTCGCGCTGGCCGCGGGTCGCGGACGCCACGCTCGCCGTGGTCCTGTTCCTGTTCTCGCTGCTGTTGACCGAGGGCCCGGGCGACACGATGGTCCTGCGCGACCTGGGCGGCACCCCCGTACCGGTGCTGGTCGTCTTCGCGATCGCCGCGGCGGCCGTCTACTGGCGCCGCGCGTACCCCGTGCGGGTCGTGGCGGTGGCGATCGCGTCGTTGCTGGTGCTGCTGGGCAGTGGCTACGCCGACACCGGACTGTCCGTGATCGTCGCGCTGTACAGCGTCGGGCGCTACCACGACGCCGACCTGTGGGGCCGGGCCGCCGCGGTCGCCGCCAGCATCGTGATCGTGCTGGACGGGCTGACCGACGACCTGCCGTGGGGCGAGGTCGCCTTCGCGGTGGTCGTGATGCTGGCCTCGTGGTTCGTCGGGCGGTGGCGCCGGATGCGGGCCGAGCGGGCCGCGCAGTTCCTCCGCCAGCAGGAGGCCGAGGCCCGTCGTGCCGTCGCCGAGGAACGCACCCGGATCGCCCGTGAGCTGCACGACGTCGTCGCCCACCAGGTCAGCCTGATGACCGTGCAGGCCGGCGCCGCGCAGGCGGTCGTCGACGACGACCCGGTCGCCGCCCGCCGCGCGATGGTGGCCGTCGAGGAGACGGGGAGGCAGGCGCTGGACGAGCTGCGCCACCTCTTGGGGGTCCTGCGCCCGGACACCGAGGAGACCGGCCGCGACCCGCAACCCGAGCTGGCCGACCTGCCTCGCCTGGCCGGTCGGGTGCGGGCCGCCGGGGTCGACGTGGTCCTGGAGGTGGAGGACGTGCCGGCCGACCTCCCGGCCCGGGTCCAGCTGTCGGCCTACCGGATCGTGCAGGAGGCCCTGACCAACGTGATCCGCCACGCCGGCAACGGCGCCCGGGCCCGGGTCGCCGTGCGGTGTGTCGCGGTGGACGGGAGGCAGGTCCTGGACGTGGAGGTGGAGGACGACGGCGGCGCGGGTGGGCCGGTGCCGGTGGCGGACGGCGGCCACGGGATCGTCGGGATGCGCGAGCGAGCCCTGCTGCTGGGCGGGGACCTGCAGGTCGGTCCGACCGCCGCGGGTGGCTTCCGGGTGATGGCGCGGCTGCCGCTGGACGCGAACGCGCCTTCGCCGGACGGCTCGCGGTCGAGGGTCGAGGAGGTCAGCCGTGGCCAGTGACGAGCGCCGGTCCCCTGCCTCCGCCGCGGCGTCTGCTCCCGGTGGAGCCGAGGCCGCGACGTCACCGATCCGCATCGTGGTCGTCGACGACCAGGAGTTGGTGCGCAGCGGCTTCGCGATGGTGCTGGGCGTGCACGACGACCTCGAGGTCGTGGGCGAGGCCGCCACGGGCACCGAGGCCGTCCGGGTCGTGCGTGCGGAGCGGCCCGACGTCGTGCTGATGGACATCCGCATGCCGGAGATGGACGGGCTGGCGGCGACCGCGGCCGTGCTGGACGAGGCCGACTGGGACCTGAAGGTCGTGATTTTGACGACGTTCGACCCCGACGAGTACGTCTACGAGGCGTTGCGGGCCGGGGCCAGCGGGTTCGTGCTCAAGGACATCCCGCCCGCCGACCTGGCCAAGGCCGTGCGCACGGTCGCCGACGGCGGGGCGTTGCTGGCGCCGTCGATCACCCGCCGGCTGATCGGTCGGTTCGCCGGGCGGCTCGCGGTCGACGGTGCGGTGGCGGACCGGCTCGACCGCTTGACCGAGCGGGAGCGCGAGATCGTCCGGGCCGTCGCGCGGGGTGGGACCAACGCCGAAGTCGCCGACGAGCTGTTCATCGGCGTGGCGACCGTCAAGTCGCACGTGTCGAGCGTCCTGACCAAGCTGGGGCTGCGCGACCGCGCCCAGGTCGTCGTGTTCGCCTACGAGTCCGGCCTGGTCGAGCCCGGCGGCCACGACATCGGCACCTGACCGGCGGTGGACCGTCGGGCCAGGCGTCACCAGGCCTCGTCCGCATGGACGTCGACGACCAGGGCGTAGGCCTGGTCGGTGAGCAGGTCCAGGACCTCGCCTGGGTCCAGCCTCCTCCCGGCGGGGTCCCGGTACTGGTCGTCGCTGCGCGCGAGGGCCTCGTCGCGTGGACCGGTGAACGCGAGGGTGAGTTCGAGGTCGTCCTCGGCCGAGTTGTAGGAGGCCGGCGGCAGGTCCTGCGGTCCGTAGATCACGGGCTGGCCGTCCGGGTCGATGGACAGCTCGTGGCCCAGCAGTCCGAAGTAGTCCTCGGCGACGTGGGCGAGGCCCTGCGAGTCCTCTCGTTCCGACCGGCGGTCCGCCAGGCCCGTCGCCTGCAGGGCGTCGTCGAGCTCGGCCATGTCCGCCCGGAACGTCGCGTCCGAGGGGACCGCCACGACGACGGCGTGCCCCACCACGCACGACAGGTCGAACGGATCGTCGCGCTTCCAGTCGTGCTGGCCCTCGGTGCAGTCGCGGTACGCACGGGTCGCCACCACCTCGGCGCCGGCGGGCAGTTCGGACCGGGCCACGCGGGCGAGCTCGTCGGCCGCGTCCTCGACCTCGATCGCGAGTTCGTCCAGGGCCGCCTGAACCTCCGCGTCGTCCGCGGTCGGCGCGTCGCCGCCACACGCGGCGAGCAGGGCCAGCCCGACCAGGATCATGGCGGCGGCTCGTCCCCAGGTGACCTGCACGTCGCGCTCCCCTCGACCGTCCGTGTGCAGGGTCGCGGACGTCGCGCTCGCCGGCGTCAGGGATGCCCCGGAAGGGTTGCCGCACCTCGCGATCCGTGGCCCACGAGCCGGCAGAGCGAGCCGGACGGTCCTCGGCGTGCCCGGACCTTCGGCCCGTGCCGGGTCTGGCGGACCGGGCCTATCGTGGCAGCAGGCCGCCCACCGCGGATTCCTCACGGGCCGGCGGCGGGCAGACGCGACGACCAGACAGGAGCACCGCGATGACCGACCACGGACGCGAGCCGTACATCGTCGACATCGAGCAGACGACGCTCGACAACGCCACCTTCCGCACGACGCTGTGGACGGGCGAGCACCTGCAGCTGACGGTGATGGGCATCGCGCCCGGCGACGACATCGGGCTGGAGGTGCACCCGGACAACGACCAGTTCCTGCGCCTGGAGCAGGGTCGCGGTCGCTGCCAGATGGGCCCGTCCGAGGACGACCTGCCGTTCGACGAGGAAGTCTCCGACGACTGGGCGATCCTGGTCCCCGCCGGGACGTGGCACAACGTCACCAACATCGGCGACGAGCCGATGAAGGTCTACGCCCTGTACGGCCCGCCCGACCACGTCCCCGGCACGGTCCACCAGACCCACGACGACGCCCGCAACGACCCGAACGAGGACTGATCTCCGGGCCAGATCGGCGTACGAGCCCGGCCGCTCCGTCCGACGAGCGAATGCCCCGAGTGCTTGTGGCGCGCCTAGGGTGCGTGTCGGGGCGAGAGGGGCAGCCATGCCGCAGGTCACGATGCGCGACGGCCGGGTGCTGGACGTGCAGGTCGAGGGACCCGACGACGGCCACGTCGCGGTGTTCTTCCACGGCACGCCCGGGTCGAGAGTGCCGCCACGCGACCTGGTGCGCTCGGCCATCCGTCACGGCCTGCGGTTCGTGACGTGGTCACGCCCTGGCTTCGGTGGGTCGAGTCGACTGCGTGGGCGGCGCATCGTGGACGTCGTGGCCGACACCGAGGACGTGCTGGCCCACCTCGGGGTGGACGAGTGCGTGGTCGGTGGTGGGTCGGGTGGCGGCCCGCATGCGTTGGCGTGCGGCGCCCGCCTGGACGCTGCCCGGGCCGTCCTGTGCAACGCCTGCGTCGCGCCGTTCGACGCGGAGGGACTGGACTTCCTGGGCGGCATGGGCAAGGGCAACCACGATGAACTCGATGCCATCCTGGCTGGTGAGGACACGCTGAGGACCTATCTCGAGGCGGCGGTCGCCGACATGGGCGACGTCACCGTCGACGACGTCCTGCGGTCGCTGTCCACCGTCCTGCCGCCGGTGGATCGGGCGGTGATCACCGCCGAGCTCGCCGAGGACATGGTGGCGTCGAGGCGCGAAGCCATCCGCACCGGGGTCGATGGGTGGCTGGACGACGACCTCGCCTTCGTGACCGACTGGGGATTCGAACTGGACGAGATCGAGGTGCCGGTGACCCTGTGGCAGGGCTCGGAGGACCTCATGGTCCCGTTCACCCACGGCCAGTGGCTGGCGGAGCGGATCCCCGACGTCCACGCCCACCTCGAGCAGGGAGAGGGCCACATGTCCATCGGCGTGGGCCACGTCGACGAGATGCTCGATGAGTTGGTCGAGCTGGCCGGCTGGGAGTAGCTCCTGGGTGCCCGACCGCGACCAGGATCGAACAACCCACGAACAATCGGCTGTTGGTCAGGGCCACCGCCCGTCAGACGGGGGGTCTGACCGACGAGGTCTCTCCAGTACCGTGCCGCGTCCGGCGTGCAGGTGCGCCGGGGCCGCACCGGATCGAGCCGACGAGCCACGGGTGGTTCGTCGACCGGAGTGCTGGAGGGCCGTGCAGTGGACGTGATGTGGTCCGTGCCGGTCGCCGGGGCAGCGTTGGTGGTGGCCGGCGTGGTGCTGGTCACCGTGGGGGTGCGCTTCACCCACCTGGTCGACGAGCTCGCCGACCGCACCGGGATGGGCGAGGCCCTGGCCGGCGCGCTGCTGCTGGGCGCCACGACGTCGCTCCCGGGCCTGATCACGACGATCCTCGGCGCTGCGTCCGGCGAGGCCGGCTTCGCCATGAGCAACGCGATCGGCGGGATCGCGGCACAGACGGTGTTCCTGGCCATCGCGGACAGCTTCTACCGGCCCGTCAACCTCGAACACGCGGCGGCGTCGGTGCCCAACATGGTCCAGTCCATGGTGCTGGTGAGCCTGATCGGGCTCGTGCTGGGCGCCACGGGGTCGCCCGACGTCACGCTGCTGGGCATCCACCCGGCGACGTTCCTGCTGGTGGCCATGTACGTGTACGGGCTCATGCTGGTGCGTGACGCCCACCACAACCCGCGCTGGGCGCCGGAACAGACCGACAAGACCGTGGTGGACGAACCCGACGAGGAGCACTCCGGACGGGCCATGTCCCGGCTGTGGGTGGAGTTCGGCATCTCGGCGGCGGTCGTGGCCGCCACCGGCTGGGTCGTGGGGACCGCCGGCCTGTCGCTGGCCGACCAGACCGGCCTGTCCGGGTCGCTGGTGGGTGCCCTGTTCACCAGCGTCGTGACGTCGCTGCCCGAACTGGTCACGGTCATCGCCGCCGTGCGCATCGGCGCCGTCACCTTGGCCGTGGGCGACATCCTCGGCGGCAACACCTTCGACGTCCTGTTCGTCGCGGCCGCCGACATCGCCTACCGGGACGGCTCGATCTACCACGCCGCCGACAGCTCCGCGTTGTTCCTCATGGCCGTCACGGTGGTGCTGGTGGCGGTCCTGGCCGCCGGCATGCTCCGTCGGGACGAGCGCGCCATCGGGTTCGAGGGCGTGGCGATCATCGGCTTCTACGCCCTCGGCATCACCTCGCTGGTCCTGGTCGGCTGATCGGCCGCTTCGCCGTCGACCGCGCCCTGGCCAGCAGGTCGGCCGGCGCCGCCCGAAACCGTCAGGGCGCACCAGGGTCGAAGACGTCCCACAGGGTGCGATCACAAACGGCGCACTCCATCGCCAGCGCACGCCGCGGCATCGGCTTCATCGGGCCCTGCCGAATCCTGTCCTCCGCTGCCTGCGCCGAATCCACACACTGGGCGCACACCACGTAGCTGCCCAATGCCGTGATCCACCCCATCGGCCGTTCAGGGCGGCCTGGTCGCGGACGGCCTCTTCCTGCCTGCGCCCGTTGACGACCCACTTCCTTGTAGCTCTCATCCACCATCGGCAGCTCCGCGCTTCGGAGTTGATCGTGGGTCAGCACCCGGGAACCGGATCGGGCCTGCACGCACGGTGAGGACCGAACCCGACTGCACACGGCGGACGGTCAGGCGTTCGACGAGGTGGTCGTTGGGGGTGAACGGCAGGTGTGCCTTCGGGTCCCGGCCGAGCAGCGGTGACAGGCCGTCGATGGTCGGCTTCATGATTCTTTCGAGCGATCGCTCCGTCCGGACGGCGATGTCGACCCAGGCCGGGCCAGTCACCTGGTCGGTGACCGCCTCGTCGACCGCAGCCTCCCAGGCCCCCATGTCGAACCCGCGACTTCCCGGAAGGGCGTTGAAGGCCACGATGAGAGCCGGGGCCTCGGCTGGTGGCAGGACGTCCGGATCGAGCGCCACGGTGACGCCGGGGATGTCGACCTCCTTCGTGACCACCAGGGCATCCAGGCCGCGATACCCCCACGAGCAGACACCGGCGTCACGGAGGCCGGCAAGCACGGGGCGTGCGAGGTTGTCGATGTCCACGTGGCGACGTGTCGAGGACAGGGCCAGTGCGATGCCCAGCCGAGAGCACGGGCTGCGTCCCGCGGCCGCCGTGGCGACGGCTCGGCGCCATTCCTTCTCGCGAGGATCCTCACCGGCGATGGGGGTACCTCGCACGACGATCGGGGAGGTCGGATCGACGTCGGGGGCGGGGAACCGTTCGTCGTTGCGGTCGATCTTGGCATGGGCGGCGGCCGCCAGGTCCACGCCGAGGATGTCGGCGAGTCGGACGAGGTAGATCGCGACGTCAGCCAGTTCGTCCCGGACGGCGTCAGCCTTGGCCGGGTCGTCCATGACAGCACTGGCCTCGTCCGGCGTGAGCCACTGGAATTCGGCGAGCAACTCGCCCGCCTCCCCCGCCAGCGCCATCGCGAGGTTGTCGGGCGTGTGGTACTGCCCCCAGTCACGGACGTCGGCGAAGCGTCGGAGCCGCGTCTGCAGGTCCTCGAACTCGGACGTCACTCGTATCCCTCCCGCGGCTGAGCGGCCAAGGCCACCGAATCCGGAACCCCCAATCCTCCGAGCTCGAACACCGTCGCCACTCCACCGAGATCGATGGTCTTGCCGGCGACGATGTTCGGCGCGAACGACACGCCGTTGGCACGGAGCTCGGCAAGGGTGACCGGCCGCTCGAGTTCGGTCATTGCCTCCAGGTGAATGATGCCGATGGCCGCCCCCGGTTCGATGTTGAGGCGGTCGTGCAGTTGCGGCAGTGTTGACACGCCCAGCAGGTGCCCGTAACGCCGATACGCCTCGCGAGCGTCGGCCACCTCGTAGTCGCCGGGATAGGTGGAGTAGCCCCGGATGGCGCGTTGTTCCTCGGGCACGGTCGCGTCCTTGACGAGGTGGAACAGGACCCCGCCCTCCGCGAGCGCGCGAAACTGGTTGGTGTTGCGTCGCCAGAACAACGCCCGGTCGGCTCCATCACGCTGCCGAAGCTGGAAGTCCCACCACTCGTCGTTCGTGATGGCGATGTAGCCGGGTGCACCGCGGGTCGAGCTGGCGGCGAGTCGTCCGACCAGTTGGCCAGTGCGTGCCTGCAGGCGCACGAGTCGACGCCGGTCCTCCCGTTCGAGCATGCGACGGTCACGGGCGCGCTGGCGATAGTGGTCCCAATCGTGACTGCGACGCAGGTCTCGCAACGGCAAGCCGTGGTCCCAGACCTGCTCGAACCTGGCGCGCTGAGCATCGGCCCCTGGGGATGGATCACGCTCGACCAATTCCTCGTACTGCTCGACGTTGGACGTCCAGCCCGCGCCGGTGAGGTTGGCCGATCCGCTGAGCGTGACGAGTTCGCCTGGTCGCTCGACGAGGTAGAGCTTCGGATGGAACTGGGACGCCGACAGTGCACTGCCGTCGGGCACGACACGGACGTCGAACCCGGCGTGCTCGAGCTGTTCGACCGCCTGAGGGTCGGTCACCCCGAACCCCAGTCCGACGACCGCACGGCTCCCGGAAGGGGGGCCGAGGCGCAACAGCCGCGAGACGCCCGAGGTCTTCGCGTAGGCAACGCCGAGGTGAGCGCGCGTCGACCCGTCGAACGCCACCCGCATGCGTTCCTCGAACGCCGTGACCTGGTTCAGGCCTGGCCGATACTCCACCTGGCACCTCCTCCGGCCGACACGCTAGGCACCGATTGGCACCTGCACACCTCGCGTGGTGCGTGATCGGTCGGCTGGCGACCGGAGGTGAGGTCGCAAAGCCTCGGCGAGTCGGTCGAGGGCGGCTTCGACGTCCGTGGGGGTGCCCCGAAGGGCCAGCTCATGGGTCTCGATGGCTGTGCCGCTTCCGATGACCTCAACGTGCTTCGGTGGCGGTCCGCCTTCTCGTTCGGCGTACAGGAGCGAGGACGCTGGGAGGCCCATGACCGTGCTGTAGGCGTGGGCTTGGTAGAGGTCGCCCGACCGCCCGCGGCCGCCCTCGAGCAGCTTGTACTTGACGTCGGCAACGTGCACCGGACGGCGGTTCCGGAAGAACACGATGTCAGGCTTCATCACCAGGTGCCGGTCGCGGTCGAACGCCGTCCTGGGCTCGCGTTCAACCGTCACGTCGTCGGGCATCCGACGACGGAGCCCCTCGGCCACGTGGTCCTCGAACACGGTGCTCATGTCGACGAGGAACGTGTCGCCGTGTGCAACCCCTGCGTGTTCGGCGATGAACCGTCGCGCCAGGATCAACCTGGCGAGGCGGGCCGGCGTCGCGTAGTGGCGATCCAGCCGCGTGAAGACGTGCCCATCGAGGGATTCCGGACGCGGTGCGCCATCCGACACCTCGTGCATGGCAGCAAGGTGCCCCCGCAGGAGGCGACGGATGCCGCGAGGCAGGTTGCGGTCCACAGCGGCGTCCACCGCAGCCGCCTTCAGGAACCGGTTCAGGTCGGTGTCGGCGGTGAACTCGTCGAAGTCGCACGGAGCAGGAACCGGTGGCCGATGCGGCGTGCGCGCCAGCTCGCCGAAGTCGAGCCGGCCCTGCACGCGGGTGACCCGGTCGTGGCGGTGCCGGTAGCTGTGTACGAGGCCGGCCTGCAGGGACCGGCCCAGCAGGCGGGCGTACATGGCGTACAGCACCGACGCGAGGTCGTCGGTCGGCGACCGGCCGTACTCCTGGTCGAACCAGGTGACGGCGTCGAGTGATCCGCTGAGCAGGTAGAGCAGGGTGCTCAACCGGACCTTGGGTCGGATCCGCACGGTCACGCCGCCGACGACGAGGGTGCCCACGACGCCACCGGCCCGCAGCCGGTACTCCCCCGGCCTGCGGGTGGGTCGAACGTCGAGCACGTCCGGCGCGACGAGCGTCAGCGCGTGTCCCTGGTCGGGGTTCAGGTGCTCCAGGCTCGAGCCGTGCTCCCGGAGTTCGATCACCCGACCGTCGGACCCGCTACGCACTGGCGTCACTGCCATCATCGGCAGCACCCGGCTCCCCACCGACCCGGTAGTCGCCCCCAGGCTCGGCCACCTGGTCCAGCACATCGTCGTCGGGGCCGTACTGCTCGACGATCCGAGGGAACGTGAATCGGGCGATCTGCTCCTCGCGGCCGAACAGCTGCTCCTCGATGTAGGGGTGGATCGAGAAGTCCCAGATTTCCTCGACCGTGTCGAGGCTGAGTTCGACGTCCTCTCCGACCATGAAGTGACTCGGCCCGATCTGGAGGTGCGGACCGCCGAGCAGCTCGCGCAGCTCGGCGTTGACAGCATCAAGTGCGTCCGCAACCCACAGCCCCGTCGTGCGCTCCTGGCCCTCGAGGTACCGACGGAGCAGCCCCTTGATCTCGCCCTCGTGGGGGAAGAACGGCACGAACGTGAATCGACGACGCAGGGCGGCATCGATCAGCGCGATCGACCGGTCGGCGGTGTTCATGGTCCCGATGACCAGCAGGTTGTCGGGGAGGCTGAACGGCTCGTGGCTGTACTGCAGCCGAACGTCGTCGTCGCGGTACTCCAGCAGGTAGAGCAACTCGCCGAACACCTTCGGCAGGTTGGCACGGTTGATCTCGTCGACCAGCATGACGTGCGGCTCGTCGCTGTCGCGAGCCGCCTCGGCAAGTGTCTTGAGGGGTCCCGACTCCAGCGAGTACCCGATCGAGCCTTCGATGACGCTCGGTCGGAACCCCTCGATGAAGTCCTCGTAGCTGTACGAGGGGTGGAACTGCACGACCTCGACCCGTTCGGAGTCACCGGCCACGACCTGCGCAAGCTCGCGCGCGACGAACGTCTTGCCCGTCCCGGGCGGTCCGTAGAAGATCACCTGCCGCTTCCGCTTGAGCAGGCTGGTGATCCGCCCGAGCCACGACTCGCTGAGGTGAAGCCGAGAGGCCAGCTGGGCGACCGTGGTGGAATCGGCGTGCACCTCGCTGACACGGGCCCCAGGCGCCTCCTCGGTTGGCGACGCGACGGCCTCGTCGTCGCCAAGTCTTTGCGCCCGCCATTGCCGGAAGGCGCTGACCTCTGCCGGGTCGTTGCCCTCGGGAACGTGCACGCCGACCATTTGCCAGAGGAGCCCTTGGGTATCCAAGCGGTCCTGGAGTACCCGGCCACGGTCGGCGAGTTCGCGACTGACCTCGTCGAGCAGCCGCATCCAGTCCTCGTAGCGTTCGCCGACTGTGACCTCCGTGGGCGGTGCCTCGCCGACCAGCTCGTAGACCTGATTGACCCGCGTCAAGAGGAAGGGTGCATAGTCGCCGTCCGCCGCCAACAGCAGCGCACCGACGATGGTCAGGTGGCCACCCGGTCGCCCGATGGACTCCTCCGCGTTGCTGCGCAGCGTGTCGCTGAACTCGTCGACCCGCTCACTCACGGGCAGACCCTCATCGAGGAGCCGGGTCAACTGTTCATATGCCAAGTCTGGATGGGCTTCGAGGAATCCCTTGAACCGGTCACCACTGACGTGGTGCACCAAGTTGGCCGTGATCGCCCGCACAACCGGGGTGGCCCAATCCTCGGGCCGCGGGGCAACACCAATGGCCTCGCCCACTGCACGGCCGATATCGAGCTTGTATTCACGCTCGTCCTCGAACAGGTGCTCGTCCGAGTAGAGCTCGGAGAACCTCCGGAGCTGGTCGAAGACCTCGGCGCGCTGCGGATCCCACTTTCGATGGATGTCTGAGTCGTAGAAGGTGTCGATCTCCTTGCCGCCCTCGGCCAGCTCAGACCGGATCTCGGCCAGCGCCCGGTCGATGTCGTCGACCTCGCCGATGCGGTCGCGGAAGGCCTCGACGATCGCTTCGCGGTGCTTGCGCGAGACGATCGGCTCGAAGGTGTCAGGGTGGACCATGTGCAGCATGGCCAGCTGCTGGGTGTACGCCGCGTGGTGCTCGATGGAGAAGACCAAGTCCTTGAAGGCCCACGGGTCGGTGAGCAACTCGTCCTGGCGCTCCGGTGGGACAGACTTGAAGCTGATCAGCAGGTCGATGAAGAACTGCAACTGGTAGGCGCGGTAGCTGTTGTAGGCAACGCCCGGATTGATGAGGCCATGGTCCAGCGCGCCCGCAACGTCGTCAGGGATTTCGACTGGGTCGTCCATGAGCTCGAGCACGGTCCTGACCAGCGCACGCTTGCGCGCACCACTGACGGCGGTGCTGATCAGGAGGTGGGCGGCCAGCATCTCGGCGAACAGCAGGACGACGTCGTCGGAGGAATCTCGCAGCTGCTCGGCCACGCGCTCCAGGAACGTGCCTTCTCCTACGTCTGCCTGCTCCGTGAAGGCCTCGCGCAGGCGGTCGAGGTTGCCCAACGACCAGACGACGCGATCGGCCTCGAAGAGCGAGTGGTCCTGTCGAAGGCACCGATCGACCCAGCGCTCCAGCACCGCGTACGTCATCTGCTGATCTGAGTCGGAACTCTTGGGCACCGGTCAACTCTCATCTTGATCGATGAGGCACTGTAGGCGCCTAGCGAGACACGAGATCCAGATGACCGGACCGGGGAAGACAGTGACGATGCGCAGTCGGGCTGCTCTAGAGCTCGCTTGTGGTCTCCACCTCGAGGAGCTGGTCAAGTCGTCCATACCTCTGGTACTGCGTCCACGCACCCTTGGAGTCATGAAGAATCGGAGAGTCCCGGTGAGACAATCCGGGATCATCCTTCCTCTGCAAGAGGTACACGTCTTTCTGAGCCCCATCGACCTGCAATCCCGCGTCCAGTAGCTCGTGCATCAGGTCTGCCAGTTCGCGGACGTCTGGATCAGGGTCTTCCCGCAACTGGCCAGCATTCTCCGCGGAGAACTCCACCCGAGGGAAACTCTTCCTGACACGCGGAAACTCTGGCTCGATCTGCTTGCTCCTGTAGAAGCCCCAATGTTCCACGGGCCGGATGGCCCGGTCAGCCTGACAGACGTAGGCACCGTGATCTCGCCAGATGCGGTAGGCGCTGCTCGCAGCGACAACTACGACGTCATCACCGCCCACCAGCCCGTCCAGCACAAACAGGTCGGTGAGTTCTCGAAGCAGGAATCTCTGGCGTTCACTCGCGGGCTCCGCGGGATCAGCGAGGACCTCCTCGATCGCCTGCGTCAGTGCTTCGAAGTTTGTCCACACGAGTCGATCGTCTTCGACATCGGCGAGGATCGAGGGCCTGTCGGCGTCCGGGGTCAGTGCGATCACGGCTTCAGGACTGTGCGCTCCGTCGAGTCGGTCCAAGTGGCGCCGCAGTTGGTGCACGTGAGCAGGCGTGGTGATCCCGCCGCGCTGAGTCTTGACCTCGAACAAGAACCGGAAGTTCGCCGTCATCTCACCGTCAGGGACACCGGCACCGCCGCGAGAAGGCTGAGTCTTGTACGCCACAAGTTCCATCTCGGGCTGCTCGAGGGCGGCCCCCAGGATCCGGCCGACCAGGTCGATGCCCAGGCGTTCGAAGACGGCCAAGGTCGACGCTGAGACTCGGTTCTCGCCTTGGCGATACGTGCTGAACAGCGGCGACGTCAATGGAGCCCCTCTTCGTGGATTGGTGGCTCAACGTAGTTGGAACAGGGGCGGTGCGACGCCGGCCCGGAATCCCGGGCAAGGCCTTGCGTCGTCTTCAGGAGCCATCATCCAAGTTCGCTGTCGACGCCCGGTTCAAGCCTGACACCTCTCGGGTCTGGTCTTGTCTGTCTGCCGGACCGCCGCGAACCTGCGGGCCGGGCACGGCTGGCCTAGCGTTGGTAGCCCTCAACGGCGGCCACCGGAGGGGTTCGACCTTGGCTTTGGCCACTCGCTCGGAGGTGCACGACGATGGCTGACGGCTGGATCTTCCAGGCCAACCCGAACCACTACGACATCGACGGTGCGCTCGCGAAGCTTGACGCGATCGACTGGCGGGTACCTCAATACACGTCGCAGGTGGCTGTAAACGATCCAGTGGTGATCTGGCGATCTGGAAAGGACGCCGGAGTCGTCGGCCTGGGTCGGGTCCTCGACCCTCCACGCGGAGCGAGGCCGGAGGACGATGATGACCCCTTCGTCCTAGGTGGTCAGGAAGATGAGGATGTCGCGACGACACGGGTCCGCTTGTCGGTCCGCCGCGTCGACTTGGTCTCCAAGGCACAGGTGGCTGCACTTCCGACCCTCGCCAACCACCAGATCGTGACCGCCCCGATGGGGACGGTCTTCCCCCTTGACGGCATCGAACTGCAGCAGTTCCTGACCCTGGTCCACGAGGACCTTCCGCCCGAGGTCCGACGTGACGTGGGAGCCCTCCCCCAACCGTTGGCGTGGGACCAGCGATACAAGTCCGTGATCCCGATCCCGGGGCCGGCCGACGAGTACTTGGAAACGCTGGCCCAGATCCTGACGTACGTCGACGACCAGCAACCGCCGGAAGACGACCTGGGCCGGTGGATGGGCGAGACCTTCGGCGTCAGTCGGACCAACCAGGGGAACACGATCAAGTTCCTTCAGCGGGTGTCGCTGATCCGATCAAGCTCCGCGCTCATCGAGCTGACGGCCGAGGGCGGCTACTGGTTGGAATCTCGCGACGACCCGTACCTGCTTGCGCTCTTCCACTCCCGCATCCGATACATCGGTGAGATGTTGGCAGCGATCGAGGCCGGCGTCCGTACTCCAAAGGACCTTCTCGACCACGCGAACCAGGTCTTCTCGGCTGGTTGGACCACGCGCACGCAGGTCGACCGACGTCGCTACATCCTCGGGGCGGTCGGCGCCACCGCAGCATCCAACGAGGGACTGCTCTCCCCCACTGAACTTGGCAAGCGGGCCCTGAAAGCACTCACGCTGCACGAGCCGGGGCAGCCTCAGCACCCGGCCCCGATCGAAAAGGGTCCTGAACGGCCTGATCCCCCGGCGCAGGCCTCCGTAGCCAGCGACGAGGAACTCGACGAGATCATCGCTCGGCTCGAGGCAACAGCCCATGACTCCAGCGACCCGGACGCCCTGGAGCGGGCGGCCCGCGACGCATTTGCCTTCCTCGGGTTCAAAGCGAAGTGGCTGGGCGGCTCAGGAAAGACCGATGTATTGCTGGCTGCTGAACTCGGACCAGCCGAGCAGTATCGCGTCATCGTGGACACGAAGTCGACATCGCACGCCGCTGTCGGGGATCAGCAGATTGACTGGATCACCCTCCGGGATCATCGGCGGCAGCACGAGGCTGACCACGCCTGCCTAGTCGCGCCGGCCTTCCGGGGCAGTCGACTCCAGGAGCGGGCAGCCGACCAGGACGTGGGCCTGATCGAGATCCCAGACCTTGTCAGCCTGCTCCAGCAGCATTCCCAGGCGCCCCTCGGACTGGGTGAGTATCGCCGCATCTTCCAGCGACCGCAGGGAATCGAGGAGGTGGCCGAGTCTGCCGAACAGTTCCGACGCGGCTTGGACCTTGCCGCACGCGTGATCCAGCTGCTCGATGACCTCCAAGGCACCGAAGGAGCGCTCCAGGCCCGGGACCTGTACTGGAACCTGAAGGCCGACGAGGAAGACGAGTTCGAGCCACCCACGAAGGACGAGCTGAAAGCGCTCCTGGACGCCCTGGCGACGCCGCCCCTCCGGCTCCTCCGTAGCACCGACGACGGCTACCTGTCCCTCGGCAGCCGAGGGACGACCCGCCGACGCCTGGAAGTGCTGGCGTCGCTGCTGGCCGACTCGTGAGAGTCTTCAGCTTCGATCGTTGGGTCCTGGTGTCACGGCCCGAGCCGAGCAGATGCGTAACGGCCCGATGATCCACGGCCCAGCATGTGGTGGACGGCAGTATCCGACGTCTTGCCGGGACTGCTCAGCTGCCATTCACGTCTACACGTGCAGCCACGGATGCGTCGTGCTCTTCGACAGCCTTGGCCCGCCCTGGCCCCAGCACCGGTGCCGCGGGAATCCGGAGCCGGTGGCGCCATCGAAGGCCAAGCTGCCAAGGCCCTCGCGCTGGAAAGGGGTGGGGAGTGCTGACTGGCGAACTTTCGAACTCGGGCTTGCCGCGGAGCTCGACAAGCTCGCCCACGACACCGCTCTCGTCCTGGAAGCTCCGCCGGAGCACGCGGGGTGCGTCGTGGGATTCACCGAGACGGGGCTGGTCATCGCGGTCCCCGCGTCAGACGCCGAGCAACACAGCGTCGACTTCGCAAGAGCCGAGTTCCGCGTACTGAATGCCTTGCCGTCCCCGGGAAAGTGGCGGGCAAGGCGCTTTGACTTCGAGGAGTACCGGGCCGTGAGCGCCGTCACTCGGCATGTGTTCACGGGCGTCTGGAACATCAGGCAGCCGTCTGAATTGCGGGTCGGGCAGCGGATCTGGTGGGAGCGCTGACGCGTCGACGTTCAACCGTCGAGTGGCCTACGCGCCACCACTTCCCGCGTCGCCGAGTCGACCACTCGCAGTTCTGAGTCCCCGACCTCGAATATCGACAACTGCCCGAACGTGGCTCCGACGTCACACATCGTCGGCCGGTCGCCGCCGGTGACCAGGTACCCGGCCTCCCAATGATCGCCGGAGCCTGCTCGAGCCGGCTGCACCTCGAGACCGCGACGATGGAGCTCGTCAGCAAGCTCTCCACGACGTCGCGCATTCCGATCCGCATCGAGGACCACGCCACCGGGGTTGCTGGCCGTGATCTTGTACCTGGGCTCGGGACCGGACCATCGATCAAGGCCGGAGTCCTGAGACCCGATAGATGCAACCCTGTCCTGCGTGGGCACGACCTGAGTCCAGGTGCCATCTACTTCGACCTCGATCACGGATGAGACTTGGGCGTCCACAAGATCGTGCCCGTAGCGCAGTCGACCCCACAGGACATGCGTGCGAAGACGGAGATCGTCGAGGAATGCAAGGGCTTCGCCCACATCCGGGATGGCGGTGAGAACGGTGCTCCCATGTCCAAGGCAGTCCCTGAGGGCACCGAGCGTCTTGGACCAGGTTCGAAACTGGCTCTTCGAGCCGAACCCGAGCGCTCGAACCATCTCGTCGGTCTTGCGAACGATCGTCAGTCGGTCGTTGAGGTTCAAGCAGGCCCGAAGCCCGACGTCAGCGTCGGCCCGGCGCCGGGCGTCGTAGACCTCCATGACCTTGGCCATCCGCGCATCGGTCAGTTTCGACCGCCAGTCGACCATCCACTCGGCGATCAGTTCGTCGATGCCCGACTCGAGACTCAGCACAAGCCCGAACGCGTACAGGCCAACGAGCGGGTGCTGGACGTCGGCGAAGGTCACGATGTGCTGACCGTGCGACACGTAGCCAACACGATGGCGACGAACGTGATCGATGACCTGTGTGAGCGGAGCCGACTCGGGCAGTCGCATTTCGGGTGGGATCGGCCGGGCTACCTCCTCCACCAGGCTGCCTGGGTCAGCGCCTCGGGCGTCGTCCAGGGAGAGGTCAGCCGCGATGGGTACGTCGGTCACCGGGGCCCAGATGAACTGCCTCTCCTGGAGTTCCCGAACTGCGGTTCCGATGGTCTCAGAACGTCGAATTGTGAAGAGGTCCTGTCCAACGACCAAGTCCCCAGCGGTGAGCGTCTCGTCGGCCAGCCTGAGGATGTTGTCGACCCGAGCGGTCACGTGCAGCCCCCGAGCGTGGCGAGCGAGGCATCGACAGCGACGGCCGATTTGGCCACCGTCGATGCCACTCCGAGTGCAACCGAGACGCGGCTCATCAGTCTTCCTCGACGCGGACGAGGATCTCGTCGTGGATCAGGTCGTCGTAGTGCTGCTCCAACCGCAGGGCGACATCGCCTCCGGCGATGAGCACGCCGAGTTCCATGTTCCTGTCGAGGGCGGCGCTGGTGAGGTTGGCCGAGGAGATGAGTGCCTCCTGGCGGTCTCGAATGACACACTTGGCGTGCATGGAGCCGCCGTCCTTGCCACGCTTCTCCTTCGGCCACCTGTAGATGGGGACCGCGTACGGCAGGTGCTGCAGCGACTTCATGGGCTCTGGACCAGACGCCTTGGGCGAGTCCTCCTTCGTCTCCAGCACGATTCGAACCGAGACATCGCGCTCGAGGCGCGCCTTGTCGAGCTCCTTGACGAGGTCACCGATCTTGTGGCCTGCGTATGTGACCAAGGTCAAACTGCTGCGCGCGTCGGCGATGAGTTCCGCGACGACGGCCCGCGTCGGGCGCCCCTCGAGCATCCTGGTCGACGGACCGGTCCAGGCCAGCCGTGAACTGCCCAGCTGTTTGCGGGTTGCCGCTGCCGCTGCCAGTGCGCCTTCCAACGCCGCCAAGACGACGGCGAAGTCCGTGCTCGCGAACAGGTCGACCAAGGGCTTGCGCAGCGGCGCAGGGCCATGACGCTCGATGTAGCGACGGGCGGACTTGGCATCCGTCGCGGAATCTCGGATGCCAGACAGGAGCCTTCGGAACGGCGAATGGTCCGCCTCGACGGCGATTTCGGCCACTCGCTGTGCGAGGGGTCCGATCATTGGAAGTACGCCACGTCGGGGGTGGTCAGCGTCGGGACCACGAAGGCGCGGTCGAGGTAGCGGTTCGCGTGGTCGCAGGACGTCTCGGGGAGGAAGATGCACACGTGGCAGGCGGCACCGTGAAGCGTGCCGTCACCCTGTCCGTGGTCCATGCCGACGATGTTGCCGTTGGGCTTGTGGGACGCGCAGAACGGATCACTGCTGCAGATCTTGGCGTTGTCGATCGCCTCGTCGACCAACGGGCCGATGACCTCGGGGCGGCCGATGCTGACGAGTCCACCGAGAGTGCCCTCAGAGTCCGCTGCAGCCGTGTAGAGCAGGATGCCGGCCATGGGGAAGTCGGCGCCCTCCGGCTCTTGGCAGTAGATGCGTTCGCGGATGGACGCCGTCGAGTACCCGGACCGGAGCGACACAGCGTTGATCAGCAAGTGAGACAGGGTGTGGAGCAGGACGAAACGGTTCGACTTCGCGCCACCGTCCTTGTCGAGCATCCGGCGCTGGCGCCATGCCTCGTGCGCGGCCTTCATGTCCTGGTGCCGGCCCTCTTGCCGGTCGCCGAGGCGCTCCTCCCACGTGTGGAGTGCCTGTTCGTCGAGCGTGATCATGACGCCTTCACCGCGCGACTGGGCCGCGGGTGCCCAGGTGGGAGGGTTGGCCGACAGCTTGGCGCGGACGACGGAGTCCGACCCTTCGTCGTTGGGGTCGTACGAGTCGAGCCGAGTGAACCCAGTGATCGCGACGACCTCACGCAGTCGCGTCGCGAGGTGGATGCCACCGAGCCTCACCCCGTATCGGCTCGCCCGAACGGGGCCGGCATCAGAAACGGCGAAGTCGATTCCATGATCGATGCCGCCCTTGGCGGTCAGGGCGGAGAACTCGGGTCCGAGCAGAGCGATCTCGCCTGGGTCATCTTCCTCGAGTTTGGCACGCTGCCGCTGGTACTCCTCCCACAGCTCGTCGAGGGTGTAGCCAGCACGCTTCTCGTCGAGCCAAGCGCCCATCGGGAACTTCCGCAGCTGCTCGGCCATCGCCCCCAGCTCCTCACGCGAGTCGATGTGTTCGAGGTCGCTCCACCGCGTCGTCACCACCCGCTCAACCGGGCGGGGCTCGGGGGGGATCGACAGCGCGGATCGTCGGACCGAGAACCACATGTTCGACGCACCGATCAGCAGCGCGCGCGTCTCGGCACCACATCCCCTGGGGTCGTAGTCGTTGAGGTGGGGTCGCCCGCCGGCACACTCAGGTAGCGCACGCGATCCGTCGCGCCCGAATGCACTCACCAGCGAGCTCTGACCCCCACACGCATCGCACCTGACCCGCTGCGACGTCGCTCGCGAGACGTAGCCGGAGTCCAACAGCTTGAGCTGTTGCGCTCCCGCCCCGTCGGGACAGACGTGACCAGACTTCTTGTGTGCCCACTCCTCCCACGGGAAGTCATCGAGATGCCCCCTCTTGCAGGCGAGCACGAAGCGGACCGGCAACGCTCGGGCCTTTCCGCCCTTCATCTTCGGGCAGCGGGAGTGCCAGTAGCCGGACTCGTCGGGTCGGTAGAGCGGGATGTCGATGTCGAACAGCCCGTTCGGCTCGGCACGCGAGAGCGCGTTGCAGCGCGAGCACCTGAGCCATCGCGGGAAGGTCATCGCCCACAAACCCGTCCAATTGCCGGCGAGCGTGCGATTATCGCCTGCATCCTCCGACCACGGTGCGCCACGAAGTGCGGTGACCTGCGGCCCCATATCACGACGCACCAGCTGCAGCAATCGATCCTCATCGATCGGTACTGCGACACCCTTCTCCACCTGCCACGGATCCATCCCGGCTGCGTCCAGGCCCGGGATGACGACGGACATATATGGCAGCTCGACGATCGCGCCGGGCCCGAAGGTGTGCGTCGTCTGCGACGGACGGATCGTGCCGATCTTGACGGGATCTGGCTTCTCGTCCTTGTTCGGTGCGGGAGGGGGGCTCATGTGTCCACCTCCTCGAGCTCGCCCTCGTCATCGATCGTCGCGATCCCCCTCCGCGCCGATGAAGTGGCCGCCGTGCCGAACTTGAGCGACGGTCGAGGTGGCGGCGGCAGCAACTTCGGGCGACGAACCAGCACGTTGATACCCGGCTCCACGTTCCGCATCGACATCGGCATCGTCCAGACCCCCCACTCCCCCCCTTCCTCGGCCCGCTGGAGCAGCGGAACCAGATTGTCCTTGACCGAGTCCTTCCCCACCGCCTGCCACGCGATCGTGGTCGTGCCCCCCTGGCGGAGCTTCAGGTCGTCGAGTCGATCCTGGACGAGCGCCCGAACCCGCTCCACGACCTCGTGCGTTCCGTCTACCTCTCGTGCGCGAGCGATGATCGCTTCGGCCACACCATCTGCTCGGGCGTCGTGGACGTCGAGGCGGTTCGCAGCGCGATCCGGGGTCCAGTCGTCAACCTCACCGCGGAGGAGCGAGACGAGCACGGCAGTGAGCACGCGGTCGAGTGCTCGATCGGCGAACGGCGTGACCGACTGCGCCTCGACATGGCGGTAGAACGTCGAGTGATAGTGCTCGAAGGTCTCCCAGTGCGACAGATCACGGGGCCTCGCCCAATTGTGGACAGTCAATACAAGTCCAGGTCCGTCGGAGGATCGGCCGACACGTGAAGACGATTGGATGTACTCGGCCGTGGTCTTCGGCTGTCCGGCCACGACCATCAGACCCAGCCGCGGGACGTCGACACCAACCGAGATCATGTTCGTCGCCAGGACGAGGTCGGTCCCTCTTGGACTGCCGTCCTCGTCCGGTTGGTGTGGGCGGTTCAGGTCGTCCAGTGCCGCGCGGAGATCGGCGGACCCCACGCGCGACGTGAGCTCGACGAGCTTCAGTGGCCAACGTTTCGCAGACCCATCCTTGAAGCGTGTGATGAAGCGGCTCGACAGGTAGTCGGACCGGTCCCGCATCGGCGTCCGGAGACGGACCGGGAGCTGGTCGTCAGCGATGCGCCGCATACTGGCCAGTTCACGGATCGCCGAGAAGTAGCCAACCGTCGTCATCCATGGGTCAGCCGCGGCTCCGTGCTCCTCCCACTGCTTCTGAGCCGCGCCCATCACGGTCTGGAAGACGGCCGTTTCGGCCTCCTTGAAGCTTCGTCCCTGCGCGCAGATGCCGACGTACAGCCGGCCAGGCGCCTCTTCGGTGGGCACCTGGCGGGCGAAGAAGGTGTCGCGGACGTCGGTGACCTGGGGCGGGAAGATCCGTGTGCCGCGGGCGAAGACCTGCCGGACCTGGTCGTTGGCTCGACGGATCGTCGCGGTCGAGGCGACGACCTTGGGGTGGACGGTCGAGCCGTCGAGCTGCCATGCCGACAGCCGGTCGACGGCGGTCTCGTACAGCCCGGAGATGGTCCCCAACGGACCAGTGATGAGGTGGAACTCGTCCTGGATGATCAGGTCGGGTGGCCGCAGCCGGAAGCCGTCGGCGACGGATGTGATCTGGGCCGTCGGATGGTGCGGGTCGGCCGGGTGGTGGGACTCGGCGGTGCACACCGCCGGGTAGCGAGCCGCCGGGTCGTTGCTGCGCCAGCCGTGCCGGGCGCAGCGCTGGCTCACGTGCCCGAACAGCATCCGGGCGTTGGGGTTCCATGGCAGCTGGGCGAACTTGTCGATGGTGCCGATGACGAAGGTCGGCAGGGTCCGGTAGACCTCGTCGTCGACCGTGACGACCGGGATGCCCTCGCCGGGCGCGTCGTCCTCGCAGAACGGACAGTCCTCGTTGGGGCAGTAGGTGACGGTCCGCTCGGTGTCGACGTTCTCCTCATGGGTCATGACGTGGAAGATCGAGGCGGTCGACCGGCCGCTCGGGTCGATGTCGGTGCCACACCACGGGCACGCGGACAGCTGGACCGGCGACGCTCCTGCGACCGTCTTACCGCCACGCATGTCGACGATGATCTTGCGGGCGTCGTCGGTGCGGTTCGGGGTCAGCGACCCACCGACGTAGAGCCCGAGCCGGAACGGCACCGACCCGAAAGCCCCCGGGTCCTGGCGGCGCACGAGCTCGGTCGCCGCGACCAGTGCCGCGGCACGCTCGAACTGCTGGGCCGTGAGCAGCCGCAGGGTGTAGCGCATCAGGACGGCGACACCGTCCGATCCGTCGAGCCCACCGAGGTCCCTCTTGAGCCGGCGCAGCGCGAACGTCGCAGAGACCAGCCCGAGGTAGGCCTCGGTCTTGCCACCACCCGTCGGGAAGAACAGCAGGTCGACGACCGCCGCGCCGTGGGCCCGATCCCGATGGTCCGGGCGGACGAGTGACGGGAGGTTGAGGAGGATGAACGCGAGCTGGAACGGTCGCCATGACGTGTTACGAGCCGGGTCGGCGGCGAGCTCTTCGACGAGCTCCTCGACCGACCGCTCGTCAGCATCGCGCTGCCGACGGACGGCTTCGATCCGGAGCCGCTGCTCTCGCATGGTCGCGTTCGCGAACCGAAAGGCGGTCAGCGCATCGTCGTCCTCGGCAAGCAGGTCGATGCCAGCACGGATGGCCTCGGCGACCTCGTCGGCATCGTCGAGCGCATCCGCGGCCGCGTCAGCATGCTCCGCCAGGGCCGGGTCACCACTCACGGCGTCGCGCTGCCGCTGCAGCCATGTCCCGTAGCCGTCGGCCAGCGGTGCCAGCCACGCCTGCAGCTCAGACACTGGCACGGACGCGTCGGCGAGCCGCCCCATTTCGACGACAAGGTCGGCTAGCTCGGGCGTATCCGCTCCGCTCGCGGCCTTGGTGTTCGGGACCTCGTAGGTCGGAAGGAAGGTCGTCGCCAACTCGGACGCGCGTCCTGGAGCGTTCTCCCGATCCGGGACGGTCGGATGAACCGAGACCGCGTGGCCGCGTGCGATCTCGACCTGGTGCCTGTATTGCAAATCGAGCCGGGCCTGCTCCCGCTGGTCTGCACCGGCACGCTCGACCCGACCGACGGCCTCGGTACGACCGACGAAGCCCGCCGTGCCGTGGGGAAGCCGCACGGTCAGCCGTGGCTGAAACAGCCAGGCACGGTCAGGGTTCTGCTCCGGCGCGTCGAGTCGGTTGCGGAGGAAGAGCGTGATGAGGCGGTGCCCGTTCGGGCCTGTCTCACAGCGGCCGCTGATCTCGACGACGCCGCCGACCGCAGCGATGTTCGACCCGAAAGTCTCGACCGGCACCGGCCCGTCGCGGTCCGGCAGCCCGATAGTTGCCGACTCGTCGCGATGTTCACGCTGCCAGACCAGCTTCTTGTTGCGCTGCCACTCGGGCCGGTCCTCTTCGGAGGTGGGGTTGTCAACCCGGTCGTACTCGCCCCACTCAGCCACGACCTCGAGCTGCGTCGTCCCCGGCTCCACCGCGAATGACAGCCCAAGCGATGAAGGGAACAGCGACACCTTTCCCGTCCCGGGATCATCAGACTCGTCCGCTTCCGCGGCACCGAGGTCGACGTCCGGGTTCTCGTCGTCGTCCCGCTCTGGGTCGAGCCCGACCGTCCCCTCCGGCGCGAGCATCCCTACCAGATAGCGATCGCGCACGCGGTTGTCGTAAACGACCTCGTCGGTTTCTTCGCCCGGGCCGACAAGGTCGGATGTCACGGCGGCCGAGAGCCGACTCCTCATATCGAAGCGCCTTGACGCAGGTCAAGCTGGCCATCGGGTGCCTGCGCGTGGTTCAAGTCCAAGAGCCGCATGAGAAGTTCGGTTCTCTCATCTGCGCTTACGGTATAGAACGTCCCAAATCTGGTCTGGTGAAAGGAGTGATGGAGCGAAAGGTCATCCCAACGGAAGGCTGCTGCAACAGCAGAGTCAAGCTCGACGTGCTTGTCTCGGAGCTGCGCAATGAATGGCACTTCCGATCGGGGGTTGTGATACTCCCCGTACACGGTACTCAGGGTCAGTCCTTCTGCGTGCAAACGATCGCGTCTCCAGGCATTCAGGTCGTACATTAGGGCACCCACCAGTCGTCGTTCGACGGCGCCAGGGAACGGGAACGTGTTGAAGGTCGTGGAGACTGAGTAGCTGAGATCATTCTTCATCGTTGACGAGTATCGGTCGGCCCAAACTCTGTGGATTGTCGAACTCAGCAAACCTAGCACGCCGTAATCATCCGACGGAACAACAATCGCCTTGTGAGAGAAGACAGGACCAGTCTTAACCATCACAGGCATCACACGCGAACTGACTTGTGCCAGGACAATGGTCTCCTCCAGATGCGCAAGACGTTGGATCAATTCCGGCCGGCGACGCCCGTACTGCCACCACGATTCGCGCACCCGCCTCTCGGACACGGACTCTCGGAAGGGACGCACCCTCTCCGACACAATCCGATAGGGGACAGCAAACTCCTGAGCTTTCGCCTCCGGCCAGTCTTGGAAGTCAATGGCCCATTTGGCACCGATGTGATTCGGGTAAGCGTTGACCTCCCGCCCTCCGACGTAAGGCTTGATGACGGCTCGATTCATCACCGTCTGAAGCAGATCCTGTGCTTCCTCGTTGTCAAGAATGAAGCCGGATCCTCGAACATCCTGTCCCGGGATCGCGGCGCCAGACTGCCGCGGAAGAGCGACGGGCCGCCCAGAAGTGCGACCAGACGGGTAAAGGTCCGACTCGATACCCGGCACGGTTCGCCCATCTAGGGTCCTTGCGGCCTCCCACGTCCCTGCCCACCAGACTAACGAGACGTGGACTGCAGCTGAGGACGGCCATGCAAAAGATGATATGGCTCGATAGATCACCGCCTGATCGCAGATGTGGTCAAGCGCGACAGATCTCGTGCCGCCTTGGGCGATAGTGTTGGTGGCCAGGAGGCCAGCACCGGCCGCGAGAGCATTTGCACGCGAGAAGAAGTAGGCCACAAGGTCGACGTTGCTACCTCGTCGCCCGGCCGCAACGTATTTCGTGATGTGCTCGGCGTAGTTGGCCCCATACGTCTTGGAGATCTTCTTTCCGCCCAAGAATGGGGGATTTCCGATCATCGCGTCGAAACCAGACCGGCCATCATCCCATACTTCAGGGAACTCAAGCGGCCAATGCAGGAATACCTGTCGGATTTTGTGGCCGCCTTCATCCTTCGTCATTCGCACCAAGGCCGCGCGAATTCGAGATCGGGTTTCCGGCCCATTCAATGTCTCCAACTCAGCCGTTAGTCCCGTCAACTTGGAGGCTATTTCCGCCGAACTCTGTCGAGCCGAGCTCAGGCAGATAGCTGTCACGGCATCAGCAAGGACTAAGAGCCCGTCGGCCTTGGCCAAGGCCGCGCGGTGAAGTCGCGCCTGCGCGAGTGCATCTGAGATGTCTCGAACCTTCAAGCTGCGAAGTTTCAGTCGAAGCTCGGTTGACTTCGCAATCGCCTCTTCGATTGTGCGCTGCCACTCGTAGACGTTCTCATCAGCGAACAGCCCCCCGCCGTCAAACCCGAAGACGTCAGCGGTCGCGTCCAAGTGAAGACGGCGCAGTTGATCCAGCGAAGTTATCCCAAGCAGACTATCGCCGTGACGAATGGCGTGGTCGAGAAAGCTGAAGGGGGCGTCCCTGGCCATCGTGATGAGCCAGAGCGAGAGCTTGGCCATCTCGACGGCCATGGGGTCGCGATCCACCCCGTAGACGCAGCGCGCGACGACAGCTCGACGCGCGTGGACTCGGGCGTCCACGGCCTCGACGTCGGCCGCTCCGGAAGCCAGAGCTTCGGCCGACAGCTCGCCTGCCTCGACCCTGGCCTGCAAGAGCGCCTCGGCGAGGTAGCGAACGGCGGCGACGAGGATGGCGGCGGAGCCGACGGCGGGGTCGCAGATCTTGAGGTCGAGGATCTCCTGAGAGGCCTTGAGCTGCCACTTGGACTCGTCGGCCTCGTTCTGGGGGCCCGGGTCGTAGATCAGCGGGTCGAGGGTGTGCTTGGCGATCTCGTCGGCGAGGCTGCGTGGGGTGTAGGCCGTACCGGAGTCGCGCTTGCTGGAGGTCTCGGTGACGTAGACGTCGCCAGGGAGGAACACCAGGGCAACGCCGCGGGCGTCGGTGCGCAGCAACGGGGCGTAGGGCGCGACGCGTTCCCGGAGGACCTCGTCGTTGGCGACGGCGACGTTGAGGGTCTGCGCGACGTCGCTGTCGGGGGCGAGGCCAGCTTCCATCGCGTTGTAGACGCCGCGTGCCTCGGCAGCGACGCCCAGGTCCGACAGCTGCTTGCCGAGTTCCTTGTCGGACTTGGCGTGCCAGCTCTCCATGTCGACGAGCGACACCTCTGGCTCTTCGCCGACCTTGCCGTACAGGCCGAGGACGGCGTCCTGCTCCTTGGGCACGATGACGGCGGAGTGGTCGAGGAGTGCTTCGTAGACGTGGCCGATCTGCTCGACGTCGAGGCTGCGGAAGCTGATGCGCTGGCCGTTGGCGATCTGCAGGTGCCGCAGCACCGTCAGGACGGTGAAGTCGTCCACGACGCCGATCTCGAACTGCTCGAACCCATCACCGTCCGCGCTCGGAATACGCGCCTCGAGAAAGGGATGCTCGTCGGGATCGAACAGGTTGCCGCCGTAGGCCGGCAGCCGGAGGTCGTCGTGCTCGATTCCGGCGTGCACGGCACGGGACAGGGCCATCATGCGCTGCCACGCCCCGGAGCGGCGCTCCATCGCGGACCGGTTGCGGTAGGCGTCCGCGTCGAGCTTGTCCAGCAGCGTCGACATCGCGTACTGGTCGGCGTAGAGCTGGTTCTCCGCGACCGGGAGCAGCCCGCGCTCCTCCGCGACTAGCAGGAAGACGGTGCGCATCAGGACGCGGGTGGTGGCGGCATAGACCTGCTGACCGGTCAGCCCTTCGAGCAGCCGACCGCGGGAGGTCCGGTTCGCGCGGGAGACGGCGTTGACCAGCGCCTCGGCCGCACGGCGGACCTGCTTGCCGAGCGTGTCGGTGAGCTCGTGCTGGCGGTCCTGAGACAGCTCGATGAGTCTGGACAACGGGACAGTGCGGTGCAGCACCCGCTGCTTGTGGAGCAGGGCAACGAAGGCGTCGCGGGCGTGGCGGTCCTCGAGTCCGTTGACCGTCCACATCGCCGAGCCGGTCGTGCCGGTGACGACGTTGACGAGCAGGTGCTCGCTGCCGTTGGTGACCAGTGCGAGGTCGGCGCCTGCGTGCCGAGCCAGAAGCGCGGCCCGCTGGACCGGCGTGGAGACCCAGCCGTCGTGGTTGTGGGTCTGCGACGGCCGGATGTGAGCCGGGTCATCGGTCGCGTCGGGACCGCAGATCACGACCATGCGCACGTCAGCCGGATCGTCGGGTGCGTGAACGGCGAAGTCGGCACGGACGCGGGCGCGGTAGATGTGGTGGTGCGCGGCGATGTCGGGAGCGGCCGTGAGGGTCTTGCCGTCCCGGTAGCCGAGAAGTTCGGTCAGCAGCGACGCGAGGCGGGCGCGGCGGCCGTCCCACGAACCATCGTCCCAGCCGTCGTCCTCCTCTGTCTCGGAGGCTGGAGGCGCCGTGAGCAGCGCCTTCTGTTCGGCGGACAGGCGGGTGGGCCAGTTCTCCCCGACCGTCTGCACGTCGAGGGCACCGGCGGCCAGGAAGGGTCCGTCCGGCACCAACAGGTCGATCCACCCGTGAGGTCCGTTCGGTTTAGGCATTTCCTGTCTCTCGTAGGACTGATTCGTAGGTCCGCGAGTGCTCGTCGGCAAAGCAGCGAAAGTTCAACTCCAGAAGCCAGAGCATCATCTTCCCGCGCGCTTCCTTGGAGACCGTGTAGCGATGTCCAAGCTCACCGCAGTCGAAGAAATCATGATCCAAAGCGAGTGTTGACCAGTCGTGATGATCGTCGGATGCGTCATAGGCCTCGCGCACAGCCTCATCCAACTGAACGTGGAGCTTCCGCAGCTCAACTACAGTTTCGCTCTCGTCTGATGGATTGTTAACTCGGTCATAGCATTCACGCAGACCAATTCCCTCGTGTTCGAACCAAGTCTCACGACAATCATGCAGTTCCTGCGCAGCGGTGCTGAGCGCCTCTGTGATGCGTGGCTGGGGGAACGTTTGGAAGGACGTTGTTGGTGTGTACCGAGGGTCACCCTTCAGCGATGAGCCTCCCGTCCCGGGCGGGTTCACAGCCCACCACCAGTGGAAAGATGAGGTTAGCACGCCAAAGTGCCCAATGTCGTCGTATGCAAAGACAATCAAAGCATCCGTGAGACACCAACTCGCAGGCATAAATACCGGATAAAATACCTTGCTTGTGCGGGCCATAGCCAAGACTCGTCCCATGCCGGACGTCGATCGGCGTAGGGCTGGGCGCGGACTCCAAAACTGCCACCAGCGATTTTTCCACCTAGCATACGAACTCGGCTTCCCATTCGGCTTTGGCGCCGCCTTCGAGAGAATCTCTGGCTTGACTTGCTCAGCCACATGAGCGAACGCCGATCGGAAGTCTCTTGCCTGGCTCTCGGTCATCGTCCCGAAGTCGATGACACGACGATCTTCAGAGTGTCGCGGAAGTGGGCCGTTCACGTCGTCCCCGTTCACATACGGTCGGATGACTACACCACTCGAGGGATCGAGATGGACCAGCCTGTCGGCCGTCGCTTGGTTCACCACGAGACCCGAAGCGACTATTTGGTACCCCTGGTATGCAAGACTGCTGTTCGCCATCAACTTCAGGGGCGGCCCCTCCACTGTTCCCGCAGCCTCCAGAGACGCCGATATTCCGGGTACCACTTCACCGTCTAGCCTCATCGCACCTTCGTAGTCTCCGAGAGTCATCCATACCTTTGAGATGTGAACTCCGGCTGCGCCGGGCCAGGGCGTCGATCGAACGGCGCGGTAGATGGCCCATTCGGAGCTGATTGGGGCTAGGCCGACCCTAAGTGTGTCGCCCTGAGCGATGCTGTTGGTCGACAAGAACCCAGCTCGATGTGAAATTGCTGTGAGTCGCCACGCAAAATATGCAATGAAGTCTGACTTGCCCTTGCGCCCGGCGGCCAGATGGACAGAGCAGTAGTCGCGGTAGTTGGTCCCTACCGAGTCGCGGAGGCCCTGCGACTTGATGAAGGGTGGATTGGCGACGATGGCGTCGAAGCCGTCCCCCTCTACGAAGACCTCTGGGAAGGCAAGCGGCCAGTGCAGCGGTCGGCGCGGCACGGCCGGGTCCGGATTATCGTCCTCAAGCCGACGGGTTGCCTCGATCGCCAGCGTTGCGCGGTACCGATCGAGGTCCACGACGAGTTGTTGCATCGCGCCCTGTGCTGCGTCTCGGTCCGCCGAGGAGCCTCCCGCGTGCTTCAGGTACGCGGCGGTCACGGCGTCGGCGACAACTGCGAGGTCCGTGGTCACCTGCTCAGCGCGCCCATGCAACCGTTCCTTCTCATGGATCGAGTCCGAGACGTCATCAGGGATGGACCGCAGTTTGCTCCGCAGCGACGTCAACTCGTCGATGCGGTCGTCGATCGTCTCCCACCAGCCCTCCGACCCAATCGTCAGCGACAGCCCGCGACCCGAACCGGAGACCTCGCTTGGTTCGAGGTGGAGCTTGCGCAACTGGTCGAGATCCACGATCCCGAGGAGGCTGTCTCCGTGACGAATGGCGTGGTCGAGAAAGCTGAAGGGTGCGTCCCTGGCCATCGTGATGAGCCAGAGCGAGAGCTTGGCCATCTCGACGGCCATGGGGTCGCGATCCACCCCGTAGACGCAGCGCGCGACGACAGCTCGACGCGCGTGGACTCGGGCGTCCACGGCCTCGACGTCGGCCGCTCCGGAAGCCAGAGCTTCGGCCGACAGCTCGCCTGCCTCGACCCTGGCCTGCAAGAGCGCCTCGGCGAGGTAGCGAACGGCGGCGACGAGGATGGCGGCGGAGCCGACGGCGGGGTCGCAGATCTTGAGGTCGAGGATCTCCTGAGAGGCCTTGAGCTGCCACTTGGACTCGTCGGCCTCGTTCTGGGGGCCCGGGTCGTAGATCAGCGGGTCGAGGGTGTGCTTGGCGATCTCGTCGGCGAGGCTGCGTGGGGTGTAGGCCGTACCGGAGTCGCGCTTGCTGGAGGTCTCGGTGACGTAGACGTCGCCAGGGAGGAACACCAGGGCAACGCCGCGGGCGTCGGTGCGCAGCAACGGGGCGTAGGGCGCGACGCGTTCCCGGAGGACCTCGTCGTTGGCGACGGCGACGTTGAGGGTCTGCGCGACGTCGCTGTCGGGGGCGAGGCCAGCTTCCATCGCGTTGTAGACGCCGCGTGCCTCGGCAGCGACGCCCAGGTCCGACAGCTGCTTGCCGAGTTCCTTGTCGGACTTGGCGTGCCAGCTCTCCATGTCGACGAGCGACACCTCTGGCTCTTCGCCGACCTTGCCGTACAGGCCGAGGACGGCGTCCTGCTCCTTGGGCACGATGACGGCGGAGTGGTCGAGGAGTGCTTCGTAGACGTGGCCGATCTGCTCGACGTCGAGGCTGCGGAAGCTGATGCGCTGGCCGTTGGCGATCTGCAGGTGCCGCAGCACCGTCAGGACGGTGAAGTCGTCCACGACGCCGATCTCGAACTGCTCGAACCCATCACCGTCCGCGCTCGGAATACGCGCCTCGAGAAAGGGATGCTCGTCGGGATCGAACAGGTTGCCGCCGTAGGCCGGCAGCCGGAGGTCGTCGTGCTCGATTCCGGCGTGCACGGCACGGGACAGGGCCATCATGCGCTGCCACGCCCCGGAGCGGCGCTCCATCGCGGACCGGTTGCGGTAGGCGTCCGCGTCGAGCTTGTCCGGCAGAGTCCACATCGCGTACTGGTCGGCGTAGAGCTGGTTCTCCGCGACCGGGAGCAGCCCGCGCTCCTCCGCGACTAGCAGGAAGACGGTGCGCATCAGGACGCGGGTGGTGGCGGCATAGACCTGCTGACCGGTCAGCCCTTCGAGCAGCCGACCGCGGGAGGTCCGGTTCGCGCGGGAGACGGCGTTGACCAGCGCCTCGGCCGCACGGCGGACCTGCTTGCCGAGCGTGTCGGTGAGCTCGTGCTGGCGGTCCTGAGACAGCTCGATGAGTCTGGACAACGGGACAGTGCGGTGCAGCACCCGCTGCTTGTGGAGCAGGGCAACGAAGGCGTCGCGGGCGTGGCGGTCCTCGAGTCCGTTGACCGTCCACATCGCCGAGCCGGTCGTGCCGGTGACGACGTTGACGAGCAGGTGCTCGCTGCCGTTGGTGACCAGTGCGAGGTCGGCGCCTGCGTGCCGAGCCAGAAGCGCGGCCCGCTGGACCGGCGTGGAGACCCAGCCGTCGTGGTTGTGGGTCTGCGACGGCCGGATGTGAGCCGGGTCATCGGTCGCGTCGGGACCGCAGATCACGACCATGCGCACGTCAGCCGGATCGTCGGGTGCGTGAACGGCGAAGTCGGCACGGACGCGGGCGCGGTAGATGTGGTGGTGCGCGGCGATGTCGGGAGCGGCCGTGAGGGTCTTGCCGTCCCGGTAGCCGAGAAGTTCGGTCAGCAGCGACGCGAGGCGGGCGCGGCGGCCGTCCCACGAACCATCGTCCCAGCCGTCGTCCTCCTCTGTCTCGGAGGCTGGAGGCGCCGTGAGCAGCGCCTTCTGTTCGGCGGACAGGCGGGTGGGCCAGTTCTCCCCGACCGTCTGCACGTCGAGGGCACCGGCGGCCAGGAAGGGTCCGTCCGGCACCAACAGGTCGATCCACCCGTGA
>NZ_JAHOPH010000007.1:86538-126537 GCF_019798055.1 Salsipaludibacter albus
GAGGCGCCGTGAGCAGCGCCTTCTGTTCGGCGGACAGGCGGGTGGGCCAGTTCTCCCCGACCGTCTGCACGTCGAGGGCACCGGCGGCCAGGAAGGGTCCGTCCGGCACCAACAGGTCGATCCACCCGTGACTTGACTCGGCTCTCGCCACCTCGTGCTCCTCGAACCAGTGGACGCGAATCGGGAGTGTCGCCCGCCAGGAGGCATACCGTAGGACCTGCTGAGACATCGGGCGGAGTAGTCGGGTCCTTTCACTCCCATAGAGGAGCACTGATAGTGGAACTGAGCTTCATCGGCCAGCCCCAATCAGGCCATGTGCTGCACAGCCTCGGCATGCAAGTCGACCTTGGCCTGTTCGACACGGTCCGCGCTGCCATCGCCTACGTCACCGTTGGCGGCGTACGTGACCTGGTTGCACGGATTGACCCTGGGGCTTTGGACGCAGCGGACAAGAGGTGGCTCGTAGGTATCGACTGGTTTCGATCGGATCCGTCGGCGCTACAAGCGCTGGACGACATGGTCCAGAGTGAGGTTCGCGTCTTTGATGGCCTGCGGGTCAGCCAGCGCGAGTCATGCCACCCATACACCTCGTTCCATCCCAAGTGTTTCCTACTTCGAGGTCCTGGCGAGATGGTCATGTTGGCCGGGTCTGCAAACGCGTCGTCTAATGGCTTTCACTGGGGTGTCGAGGTCGATCTCCTCATCGAGGTCATGGCCGGTGGGGAGGGGGAAGCCCAGATCGACGCTGCAGAGGACTGGTTCGATCGGCTATGGGCGACGGCAACTCCGTGGCCGACCATCGCACATGCCTACGGAGTGGCCCACGCTTCTGCGAATGCCGCGCGACCGCCACGCGGGGACGATGACGCAGCGCCCTCGGACCGGATCGGAGGGCCGCGTCGGTTCTCCGTGGATGATCTCGCCAGATTGCGGGCCGCCGACGACTTCTGGATCGAAGCCGGCAACCTCCATGCCAACCGTGGCGACGGGCTCCCTGGCAACCAACTGATGCTGCGGGCCATGACGCGCGTGTTCTTCGGATTTCCTGCTGCCGACGTGGCCCAAGACACGCTTGTCGGCAGCCTATCCGTGGTGGTAGGAGGACAGACCCACCCGGATCGGACGCTTCGCTTCTCGAACAACTCCATGGATGTGCTCTCGCTGCCGGTTCCCGGAGCCGCCGGCGCACCTGCGGCTTACGACCAGGAGACTCTCGTATTCTCGCGCCGGGCAGGCACCAGCCCTGCGTTGTTCGGCCTCCGGCTTGCCCGACAGGGCGAACTCCGACAGTTGAGAGCTAGCAGCCGAGCGCAAGGGTCACACTGGACGATGACCTCTGGCCGAGAGTTCGGAGTCTCTTGAGATTGGGACAAGTCTTCGCATCTGAATGTCGCTACGACAGATGAGGATGCAGGAATGTCACCGCAATGGGGAAGACGCGGACGTCCTGTGTGGCGTAGCGCTCGCGCACGCTGGTGATCTCGGTGCGGACCTTGTCTCGGATGGTCTCGTAGCGGGCCTGGAGCCGGTCGTAGTCGTGCTCGAGCTGCTCGGCTTCGTCGTCGGCGAACAGCGAGATCTGGGCGCTGTCGAGCTGGTTGCGTGTGCGGTCGAGAGCCTCTCGCATGGCGTCGGCGGCACGGTCGACGTCGGATTCGAGGCGGGCGAGCTCCTCCTCCATGCGCGTCTGGAGTGCCTTCTGCTTGATCTCGGCGAGGCGCTGGCCGCGTCGTTCGAGGTTCGAAACGAGGTCCTCGGCCACCTTGTCCCACTGGGCGTGCAGCTCGCGGTCAGCCTCGACCGCGTCCGGCCGTCGGGCGGCCCAGAGCCCGTCGGCGTGGACGTCGGCGTCGAGCTGTGCCCACCGACCGTCGCGGAACCGGGCGGCACGGGCGACGACCTGCTCGTGGAGGCGGTTGCCGTCCGCGCCGGTGATCAGCACGCGAGCATGGGCAACGACGGCGAGGTCGCCGATCCAGTCGTAGTCGCCCTCGACCGCGGCAGGGTCGTAGGCCCGGCTGGTGACCCGATGCAGCTGGTCCTGGGTGGTCGTCGTCCAGACCTGCGACCGCAGCAGCGCGGTCGCGTGGGCCACGAATGGATGGTTGAGGTGCGCGAGGATCGGTCCGGGTGCGGGCTCGGCCAGCCTGGCGTCGAAGGTGACGAACCGGCGGACTTTGCTGATCGGGTCCACGAGGTCCTTGAGGTTCTCGATCCACTCGGCGGACAGGCTTGGGACGCTGAACAGACCCGGCGTGGTCGGGTGCGGCTGCAAGGTCGGCTGGTGCGACAGGGCGAGGGCCACGTCGACCGTGTGCCGGACCTCGGCCGGGTCGGCGTCGAGCTCGGCACGGGTCGCGTCGAGCCGCGTCCGGACGTCGTCGAGCAGGGCTCGGAGTTGGCGTTCGGTGGCACGCAGTGCGGTCTTGGAACGGTGGGCCTCGACGTCGGCGTCGTAGCGGTCCAGGTCGATGGTCTCACCGGTGCGCAGGGCATCCTTCTGCGCGACCTCCAGCTGATCGAACAGCGGGTTGGCGCCGCCCAGGTCGGTCAGCACCGTCGAGAGCTTGTCGGCTACGCGCCGCTCGATCCGTGTGTCTCGACCGATGCTCGTCTCACCGAGACCGGTGAAGTGGTGGATGTCCGCGGTGTCGGACGTCTGCCCGTGCCGGTCGATGCGGCC
Source organism: Salsipaludibacter albus (assembly GCF_019798055.1). Taxonomy (GTDB): domain Bacteria; phylum Actinomycetota; class Nitriliruptoria; order Nitriliruptorales; family Nitriliruptoraceae; genus Salsipaludibacter; species Salsipaludibacter albus. The sequence goes on from NZ_JAHOPH010000007.1 coordinate 89,222, forward strand.
GTTGCGCTGCTCCATCCGTGAGGGGTTCCACGGCACGTCGTAGTGGATGAGGTCGTGGCACTGCTGGTGGAGGTCGATGCCCTCCGACGCGGTATCCGTGCACAACAGGATGCGGACGGTCGTGCCGGCGTTCGCGTCGTCGCCTGGCGGGTGGTTGAACAGCTCGGCGATGTGGACGCGGTCCTCGTCGCGCATGCCGCCGCGCAGCTCGCGGATGCGGGTCTTGTCGACTCCGCCCGCGACGAGCTTCTCGTACAGGTACTTGTGGGTGTCGAGGTACTCGGTGAAGACGATCAGCCGACCGTCGGTCCAGTTCTTGCCGTCGCGGCAGACGTCATCGATCAGCGCCCGTAGCGTGTCCAGGCGACCCGACTCAGAGCGGTCGTGGCGGGTGCCCCACTCGATGAGCCACTCGAGCTCAGCGAGCAGGTCGTCGTCGTAGACCAGCGCGTGCGCCGCCAACTCCACGGCGTCACGCGCGGCCGCTGCGGCGTCCTCGTCGGTCTCGTAGCCCTCCGCTGCCGCGTCGATTGCATCCAGCAGGGCACGGCTCGATGGCTGGGCGGCGGCGACCGGGCCGTTCTTGAGGTTGTGGCCCTTGGTGGTCAACGTCTCATGGTGCTGGAGGATCGTGCCGGCGAACGCAGCCGGGGATGACAGCAGCCGCTTGCGGAGCGTCTCGCCGACGAACCGGACCGACGACTTCGCGGCCTTGCGGTTGACGTTGAGCTTCTCCAGCCGGTCGAGGTAGGCCAGCAGACGTTCGTAAGCGTCGGCCTCGTGGTCGTGGTAGCGAACCTCCTCGGCGTGCAGCTCGCGCCGTGGGAACGGGACCGTCTCGTCGACCTTGCGGATGTCGGCCTTCAGGCGGCGGACCATCACGCGGTCGATGTCCTCGCGGGACGGCTCGACGTTCTTGTCGAACCGGCGCGGGTCGAGCAGCTCCAGCAGCGCATGGAACGAGCTGCTGTGGCCGTTGTGCGGCGTGGCCGTGAGGAACAGGCGGTGCTCGAAGTACGGGGCGACGTGCTTGATGATCTGGGTGCGGTCAGAGTCGATGGCGTAGTTCGCGCCTGCCGGCGCGGCGAGGTGCGCCTCGTCGAGGATGAGCAGGTCGAACGGACGCGGGAACTCGTCGGGGTCACCGATGAAGGCGTCGTCGAGCATCCGGCCGCGTTCAGGGCGCTTGATCCAGTCGATCGACGTGATCAGGTGCGGGTAGGCCTTCAGCGGGTTGAGGTGAACGTTGCGACGACGCACCTCGGTCACGAAGTCCGAGTTGCAGATGCGGAACTCGATGCCGAACCGCGAGCGCATCTCCTTCTGCCACTTGTCCTGCAGGCCGGCCGGGCACACGATCAGGCAGTTGCGCATCCGGTGGCGAAGGTCCAGCTCCTGCGCGATGAGCCCGGCTTCAATGGTCTTTCCGAGGCCGACGTCGTCGGCAATCAGCAGGGAGATGCGCGGCATGTCCAGCGCACGGACGAGTGGTTCAAGCTGGTAGTCGACGATGTCGATGCCAGAGCGGTACGGCGACTCGAGGACGTCGGCATCCGCGTTGGTGATCGCGCCCCAGCGGACCGCGTTGAGGAACGCGTCCAGCGTGCGCGGGTCGTCGACGACCAGGTGCCCGTCGTCGTCGAGCGACGGCGCCGGCAGATGGACCGCGTCGAGCACCTTTGCGTCCGGCTCGACCTGCCAGAACAGCCTCGCCGTCTCCCCGTGCCGATCATCGGACACGCTCAGGAGCTTGACCAGATGTTGGACCCGCCCGTCCGTCACCTTCGTCGGGCTGATGTCGGTAGCGATCCACACATCACCCCGGGCGCGGACGAGCGCGCCACGTGTCGGGACTTCCGTCGTCAAGCGTCACTCCTCGGAGATCGAGTCGCAGAGCAGTTCTGTCGTCCGAGACTAGGTACCTCACGGTTCCTATGCTCTGGCCCCACGCTCAGATGCCACGAAAGAGGACTCGTGTCCTATGCCTTGGTCTACACCAGCCGCTTCAAGGACTGCGTCGAGGCTTATCAAAAGGATGACGCCCGGTACCTCGCCGAACTGTGGCACGTCGTGCTGGAGGTCAGCAGGAAGCCGTTCGGCAACTCGAAGTTGCAAACCCATCCCATGAAGGGGGTCGTCGGGCAGAAGCGCTACATCAGCTACGCCGGCGGCTCCAAGGGTCGGCGGCTGATCTGGGCCCGCGCCCACGAGACCATCATCCTGCTGCTGTACGGAGAACACGACGTCGAACAGCAGGCCGAACGCCTGGTGATCGAGCCTGACACGGCGTCGGGAGCCATCACGATCCGGGAGGTCAGTGCGGAGGAAGGCCAGCCGGCGCCCCGGCCGTACACGAGCGAGCCTGATCCCGGCCAGCTCTTCATGGCCTGGACCGACGACGAGCTGGCCGAGCTGGGCTTCGGCGAGCAGGAGGTACCCCACCTGCGGCGGCTGGACACCGAAGCCGAGCTGCTCGAGCTCAACATGAGCGACCAGTCCTTCAGGCTGGCCTACGACCTGCTGGCGCCACAGGAGCCGGAGGGGGAGGTGGCCGCACGCACGACGGACGAGGGCCGGCAGGCCGCGCAGTCCCGCACGGAGTCGTTGCGACAGGACGAGGTGGAACTGGAGAAGCGCGTCCACAGCCCGCTCGCCCGGGAGAACTTCCTGGCGATCGAAACCGACGAGCTGCAGGCGCTGCTGGCCGCCCCAATCGAGGACTGGATGGTGTTCCTCCATCCGGACCAGGCGCAGTTGGTCGAGCGCAGCTTCAGCGGCCCGGCGCGCGTACGTGGCGGCGCCGGCACCGGCAAGACGGTCGTGGGCCTGCATCGCGCACGGCACCTCGCCCGCGAGGGTGATGGTCCCGTCCTGTTCACGACCTATGTCCGCAACCTGCCGCCGGTCTTCGGTGAGCTCTTCACGCGCCTCGAACGCAGCAGCGAGGGTCGAGTCGACTTCCTCAACCTCCACAAGGTGGCACACCGGCTGGTCAGTGAGGTGGAGGGCTCTCCCTCCATTGACCTGCAGGGGACCAACGCGGTCTTCGCCAACGCGTGGCGACGAGCGACGCGAGGCGAGTCCGAGCTGGAAGCTCGAGGGTTGAGCCGCAACTACGTCCGCCAAGAACTCGACTGGGTAATCAAGGGCCGGGGCCTGACGTCGCTGGACAACTACCTGGCACTCCCCCGCACCGGCCGCGGCACGCCGCTGGGACCGGATGCGCGGCGAGAGGCATGGGACCTGTACGTGGACTACCAGGGCCAGTTGCAGCAGCTCGGGCTGATGGACTTCAACGACCTGTTGAACCGAGCCATCGAACTGCTGCTCCTGGGGAGGATCGCGCCGCCGTATCGAGCCGTCATCGTGGACGAGGCACAGGACCTCACCGAGATGGGACTTCGGCTGACGCACCTGCTCGCAGGCCCGGATCGCGACAACAACCTGTTCATCCTTGGTGACGGACAGCAGGCCGTCTACCCGGGCGGCTTCAACCTGTCGAACATCGGGATCGACATCATCGGCAGGTCGTCCGTGCTGCGGGTCAACTATCGCAACCCGGAGGAGGTTGATGCCTTCGCCTGGTCGCTCGTGTCGGGTTCGAGCTACGAAGACCTCGATGGGGAGCCCCAACCCGGTACGCGCGAGGAGACCACGCTGGTGCGCCAGGGCGGCGAGGTGGAAGCCACGGGATTCGACAGCCTCGACGAGCACGACATGACCCTGATCGCGCGGATCGACGAACTCGCCCGTCGGGGCGACACCGGCCCCGGGGACATCGCCGTGCTCGTCCCGACCAACGCCATGGTCACGGAGTACGCATCACGGATCGAGGGACTCGGGCTGCGAACACAGAAGTTGCAGCAGTACGACGGTGTCACGAACGAGCTCGTGAAGGTGGGCACCTACCAGCGAGCGAAGGGCCTGGAGTTCAAGCGGGTCTTCGTCCCCCGCCTGGACGCCGATGGCTTGAACGATCACCCGTTCGAGGGTGAGGACGAGACCAGCCGCCACGAGCGCATGGAACTCATCCGCCGTCAGGTCTTCGTCGCCGTGACGCGTGCACGCGACGGTGTGTGGGCCGGATGGGTCAGTGAGCCCAGCGAGCTGCTGTGCGCGATCGACGAGATGCCACCGGAGTAGTCGGCCAGGTCGGCCACGCCCGGACCTGTCGGCGGAGGGCACGCCCGGGCCGACTCAGTGGTTTAGCACGGCATTTCTGAGCAGGTCGAAATCGTCCGCTGAGATCTCGATTGGGGACGCACGGAAGTACGAACCCCATGACTCGGGCCTCCGCACCATCTCCAGCCGTTCGACGAGTGGTCGAACATGTGGGCCGTGACGCTCGTCCATAAGCATCTCAGGCTCGTGTCCGACCGTCCAGGTGAAGTCTCGGCCGGCGATGACGAGCGCGTCGTCGACCTGTCGTGGGTCGCTGGTCACGCGAGTAACGCCCGCAAGGTGGGCCCGGTCCCGAGTCGGGTTGTGGAACGCCCCGCGAGTGACATACAGGATGGCGCGGTCACCTGGCTCCATCCGAGAGATTCGGCCGGCAGCATGTTCGGGGAAGGCCATCCGATCGTGTTCGAGCACCCAGCGGAGACCGTCGATCTCACCGAAGACCCAGACCCAGTGACGCATCATGCCCCCAGCACATGCCAGCGATGCCGTCCACGGAACCAGCCCCCGGTCTCCTTGGACCGACGGTAGGTGCCGAGCCAACCGATGGGCTTGCAGACGACATCGACCCGAACCGAACGATCGTCCGGCGTCCGGTCGGGACTGACCTTCGTCAACCGCCGATACCAGCCTGCGTACGCGTCGACGAGGAGCACGCGTTGGCGACTGTCGCCATCCGGCTTGAACTCGCGCTGCCTGCCGGTGGTCTCGCCTTCGAGCGGCGATTGGCAGTGGCGCGAGAGGTGCAGCCCGTCGGTCCCCCCGTGCCACTCGACGACCTCGTCTTCCGTTGGAACTGGTGGCGCGTCGAAACGCGTCCAGGGCCCCTCGTGGGCCAACGCTGCGGCCCGCGCGTGAAGCGGGCCGCTGGAGGCGGCCCACCGAACGAACTCGGGCAGATCGCGCCCCCACCATGCCTCCACGACCTCGAGGATCGGGTCCTTGGTCGGGCGTCCCATGTCGATCCAACGCTGGAGCCCGAGGTCCGCTCTTGTCCATCCAAGCCCGAAATGGAGGAGGTGCAGGAGCGGTCCCCAGAACGCGCACTCTCGCTCTACCAGGTCCCCCGACCTCGGTGCCCGTGGCCGCGACGGGATCGCCAGACGGTAGGCAGCAGGCAACGAAGCGGCCTGCCACGCGAGGGGGAGGTAGCGCACCCAAGGGTCATCCTCGCCGAGCGCGGGCTCAGTGGTCACCCTGACCATGAGTTCCTCCATCCATTGGTCGCTCGGCCAGACTAGGGATACGGGACCAGCGCCCCACGCGCCAGGGAGATCCTGGGCCGAGACAAGCCCAAGATCACTCTTAGGCATTTCATCCCAGCCACGGCGGGAACCGGTGGCTCAGCGTCGCGGCCGACACCCAACGGGGACTGTCACACGAGCTGACGGATCCGATCCAGGAGCGCATCGACGTAGGTCGTGGCGTCCAGGTCCGCGTGGCCGAGCGCATCCCGCAACAGCCCGACATCGCGTGGCAGGCCCTTGCCGTCCTCCCAGTTCCGCTGGATCCGGTCGGCGATGGGCGCGGCATCTGCGCCGAAAGCCGCCTGGGTGTCGAAGGCCCGAACGAAGCCGGGGAGGCGCTCGTCACGCGAGGATGTCGGCAGCGTCTCGGACGTCACGCCCGGTGGAGGTTCACCCGGGCCCAGGTGTCCACTCCAGGTCGGCCCAATGACCGGCTCCTCGCCCCACAGGAGCGCGGCGGCCGGCCAGCTCATCGGGTGCCAGTCGTTCTCTTCGGCGAAGTCTCGCCACGACACCGTGGACGCAGTGTCGGCCTTCGGCAGGGACCAGTACGAGATGCTTCCGTTGTACTGCCAGTATCCGGTCGCCGGGCCAGGCACGAACTGCAGTTCGTTTCGGCGCCACAGGTTCCCGAGCATCCTCGGCAGGTACCCGGACAGGGTGAACTCCAAGGGATGGTCGACAGCGATGTGGCCGAACCGCCGGTACAGGAAGAGATAGTCGTCCACGTTGGCGTAGGCGAACGCGTGCTCGACGATCCCGTACTCGATGCAGGGTCCAGCTCTCCGGGTCGCCTCCTCGACGGCATCGACCAGCTTGTCGTAGAGCTGCAGTTCGCCGACGAGTGTTCCCTCTCCGTCGCCCCCGGAGAAGACCGTGCCACTCCGGGACCCGCCCGCCGGTTCAAGGTCCCACGGGAGCGCGGCATCGAATTCGAGGTCCTGCAGCACGGGCCGCACACGAGTTGCCGCCACGGCAACGATCGCAGCCCCCAACTTGTCGGCCGGAAAGGACGCACAGGCCTGCGGAGCATGGATAGGACAACTCGTCGACAGCTCGGCACCCGACGAAGCCAGCCAGTCGCGAACCGGGCCACCGGCGTAGTACCGGACGGCCGCCCCGCCGACGGGAGCCGCCACCCAGGAACTCGAACGCTGGGTGGGCAGGGTCAGGAGTCCGTGAGCATCGTCGTCGACACGGAACGTCAGTGGAAGCGAGGCCGGATCATCCTCTCCGCCTGGAGCATCGAGCCACCGCGCAGTGATCGCGTCTGACCCGGTGACGACCCCGACGCTGACTGGGCGGTCACCCACGAGGACCTCGAAAGCCAACGCATCCTCGGCGCGGGTAACTGAACGGATCGTCACCGGACCGAACCGACGTGCCACCGCGTCGTCCCCCCTGTTGCCGTCACCCTGTCGTGGTGAACGTAGCCATGCTCCGCAACCATCACTCTGGAACCACGTGGGTCCTGCGGGCTCGACCTCCCATGTCACGGGCCTCTACTACTGTCCCGTGGCGCGCACAGACAGGAGGAACCTTGGGGACTGATGGTCTCCGCATGTGCGGGCTCAACCTTCGGGCCTACCCGAACCCGGACAGCCAGCAGATCCATCGAATGGCCCGCCTGGTGGCCGCCCGGGAACCCGACGTCGTGCTGCTGCAGGAATGCAAGCGGGGTTGGCTGGAACCCGTCTGCGAACCGGCCGGGCTCGACGGCGTCCATGCGCATCACGTCGCGCCGGACACGCCACGGTCGGCCTATCCGCCGGACGGGACCGCCATCGCCGTCCGAGCACCGCTGCGCATCGAGCGCGCCTGGCGGATCCCACCAGAGGACTTCCTGCCCAAGACCGTGCAGGAGCAGCTGTTCGAAGAGCCGCCGCACGACCTCGAACCGTTGCCCGACCGGCTCGCCCAGCGCTACTCCGGGCGGTCACTGCTCGCCGAGATCCATGGCGGGAGCCAGCCGTTCGTGGCCGGGTCGTTCCATGCCACGCCCGGCACCAGCACGGTCGGCGGGGCTCGCGTGCACGAGCGCAAGCCGTTCTTCCACGGCGCCGTGGCGCTGCACCTCGCCCAGCTCGACCAACCGTTCGTGTTCGCCATCGACGCGAACGAGCCCCTGACCGAGTCGGCGGACTCCGTCGGCTTCCACTGGGCCGACGGTCGCAGCGGTGTCGAGAAGTTCCGCGCGCTGCTCGGCCTCGAGCCGATCCACCGTGGCCGTGACCTCTTCCGGGAATGGCATCACGGCTCGGGCCTGGTCGCAGCCTCGCCGGACCTGCTCGTGCCGACCTACGCCCCCGGGCCCGACTTCCAGCGCCGCTTCGACTCGATATGGGCGACGCCGGACTTCACCGTGGACGACTTCGTCACCGAGTTGGCGGACGTCGTGGCTGCCGGAGGCGACCACGCGATGCTCGTGGCCGACCTCCGACTCCGGCCCGTCGGGGCAGCGGCATGACCACCCCGCACCGGTCCCGTGGCGTGTCGCTGGTGAGCTGGAACGTCAACGGTGGCCCGTGGCGCACCCACGTCGAGGACCTCGAAGTCGACGTGGCCCTCCTCCAGGAAGTCGTGCGCCCATCCCTGTCGGAAGCCGGACTCGAGGTTGTCCCGAGCCCCGACACGGCGTCATGGCACACCACCGGGTGGAAGACTCGCCCCTTCCGGACCGCGATCGTCCGCCTGTCGGACCGCGTGTCCCTGCACCCGCGCCCGACCGGTGACCTGTCCGATCCCGACCGCAGCCTCCTGTCGGTGAGTCGGGCCGGCACCCTCACCGCCGCGGACGTGGTCGTGGACGGTGCCGTGTTGTTCACCGCGGTGTCGTGGTACGCGACCTGGGAACACCCACCGGGCAGCGGCGAACTCCTCGGTGCGGACACGTCGGCGCATCGGCTGCTGTCGGACCTCGGCGGGCTGGTCAACAGCTCTCGCGGTCACCGCATCGTCGCGGCCGGCGACCTCAACCTGCTTTACGGGTACGGGGACTATGGCAACCCCTACTGGGCCCGGCGCTACGCCACGGTGTTCGACCGTGCCGACGCGATGGGCCTGGTGATGGTCGGGCCGCAACATCCGCACGGGCGGCCGGCCGATCCATGGCCCGAGGAACTGCCGCCGGACAGCCGCAACGTGCCGACCTACCACACCGCCGCGCAGGGTCCTGCCGGCGCGACACGGCAGCTCGACTTCGTGTTCGCCTCCAGGGCTATCGCCGACCGGGTGCACGTCCGAGCCCTGAACGAACCCGACGAGTGGGGACCAAGCGACCACTGCCGAATCCGCATCGACGTCGACCTCCCGACGTGACGACGTGTGTCTCCAGGCGGTGGTGGATTCCTCCTGAACGACCACCGGGCCATTCCTGACGCCATCCCTGGACTCACTCGAGATCCGTTTCATGGGGAGACCGATGCCGAGGTTCTCATGTGGTTTCATGGCGCCGACAACCGCGCACAGGAGAAGAATTGGACAGCGACCGAGAAATCGAGCCTGTGGGTGACGAGGTGGCGATCATCGAGGAGGCAGGGGTCGTCGTGCTCAAGGGTCCGGCGGACCTGGTGGAACGCCTGGCTGCCGGTGAGGTTGCGCTCTCCTCGGCCCGCCGCATCGAGCCCGTCGGTGGCGCGGCATCGGGGGCCCTCGCAGCTCTCTCCGCCGCGCTCCCGGTCATGCAGGGCTCGTCCCAGGTCGCGTTCCAGCTCAACGACGCGGGCATGAAGATGTTCCAGGCCGGGCAGCTTGCCAACTCGTCGGCGGGTGGAGGGTGGCTGCGCGCCTTCGGGCACGGCGCCGACGGGATCAGCGGCCATGCCTCGATCAAGCCGATGGCGATTCCACCGCAACAGCTGCTCTCGGCCCAGCTCGCGATGGCGACGATCGCCCTGACCGCCGCCATCAAGGAGGTGCAGGCCGCGGTGGAGCGGGTCGAGGCCAACGTCGAGCGCCTGTCGGACCTGGTCGAATCCCAACGGGAAGGACAGATCACCGGGATCCACGACGACCTCACCATGCGGGCTGAGGCGGTTGCGTTCAACGGCACGCTGTCCGAGACGGACTGGCACGCCATCGACGACCTCAGTTCCGCGATCCGCACGCAGCTGCGCTCGTTGCGGGCGTTCGCACGCCGCCGCCTTGCCGCGGCCGAGGATGCGGGTGCCGGCATCGGAGACCGAGCCGACGCGCTGGGCCACGTCGGCGACCTCGCCGAGACACTTGCCCTGCTCACCGTGGCCCAGGACAACCTCTTCCTCTACCAGCAGCTTCGCCTGGTCCGGATGCGCGACCACGAACCGCACCACCTGGACGCCGCGATCGCCGAGGTGAAAGCCCTGCTGGCGAAGGAGTCCGAAGCCGACCAGGACCTCCTGGAGCGCGTGCGGGCCGTCGTGTCCGAGCGTGTGACCGTCGGTGCCCTGGAGATCCACCGCGTCATCAGCGCACGGGCCGTCCTGACGCGCGCGACCGAGGTCGACGGACTCCTCACCTGGTTCGCCACCCAACGGTCCCTGAGCTACGACCCGATCGAGGTTCCCCCGCTCCCGGGCATCGGTGACGCCATCGGCGAGGCGCGGGATCGTGGCGGCCGAGCCGTGGGGAGCGCCCGCGAACTCGCTGGGGGCGTGACCGGTCGGCTTCGACGTCGTGAGGACCCCGCTCCTCTCGAGGCAGGCGACTCACCCGAGGCGATCACGGCCGGCGACGATTCCGACGACGGCGACTCCGAGTCTTCATCCGGGAGGCTGGCTCGCCTCCGATCCGCAGCAGGCTCTCGGCTTCGGTCACGCGGCGAAACGGGTGGAGAACCCGACGAAGATCCATCCGGTGGTACCCCGTGAGTCCTCCCGCCAGCGGGTCAGCCGCGCAGGTGCAGAGGCTGTCGCGTGCCGCGGTGGCCAAGGTCAATGAGGTCATGCAGGATCCGGAGACGCGGGACAGGGTCCTGGAGAACGGCCGCACCCTGCTCGACCTGGCGCAACAGTGGCGCGACGAGCGACGCCGGCGCACATCGGAGCGAGACGGGCCGGGGATTAGCGAACGACTCAAGTCGCGGACGTCGCAGCGGTTCGGTGTCGGCAGGTTGAAGGCGCGGGTCGATCGACTGGGCGAAGCGCTCGACACCCTTGGCGCACGCAGTCCCGAATTGGTCGAGGAACTCGGTGCAATGCGGTCCCAGGTGCGGGACGTCGAACTTCGCCTCCCTGTAGCCGAGGCGCTGAGCGGACGACCTCGTCGTCGGATGCTCAAAGCCTTCGACCGTCGGCTCGATGCCCTCGAGGGGACCTTGGCGGACGCGCTGCTGCCCTCCTCCGACGACCAGGGATAGAGCCGGCGTGACGATCAAGCCGGGTCGTCCGTCATGCTCACCAACCGACTCTCCCGGCGACGCGGCAGGCCCGCCGTTGATCGGAAGTTGGCCCACCTGAAAGCGTGATGGGGAATCGTGAAGCGTCTGAGCCGACCAAAGGGCAATCCGCAGATCCGACGCCAACTACGCGGCGAGATCCGTGCGCTGGTGCGCAGCAACTGGATGATCGTCGCGGGACTCGTCGTCCTGTGGCTTGGCAGTCTGGCTGTCGTCACCGCGATGTTCGTCGTGACCGGCGGTTGGGACTTCCGGGCTGGCCTGTTCATTGGGGTGTGGATCGCTGTCGCCGTGTGGTGGCTGCACTACTTCTTGGCCTGGACCGGGTTCCGGCATCGCCAGATGGGGCTGTCGGCCGAAGCCGAGACGGGCCGGATCCTCGGCCGGCTCGGCAACGACTGGCATGTCGTCGCGAACCTGTTGATCGACGATCGCTACGACATCGACCACGTGGTGATCGGCAGCGACCGGGTGTATGCCTGCGAGACCAAGTGGACGTCGGTGGAACCGGACATCGACCGCTGGATGTCGCGGGTTGCGCGCGGGCGGGCGGATGGACTTCAGCGTGTCCTGGCCAACCAAGGCGTCGACGTCGAGGTGGTACCAGTCCTGGTCTTGTGGGGGCGCGAGACTGCCCGACTCGCTCCCGACGTCCAGATCGATGGCCGTCGGGTTCGCATCGTCGCCGGCACGGAGTGGCGGACCTGGCTGCCGAAGCTCAGCGCGTCAGGGGGCGGCCACGAGCCGCGCCAGGACGTCATCGATGCCATCGACAAACTCCGCATGGCTTCGGCACTTCCGGCCGACTGACGGGCCCTCTATGGTGAGTTTCGGTCGGGGAAGGATTCGAATCGTGGGGGCTCGCGAAGACCTGCTCGATGCCGCGAGGGCGCTGACCGAACGTGGACGATCACCGTTCTCACCCAGCGACTTGATTCGCGAGGCTCGCGCCCAGGGCAGTGCCTACAAGTCCTCGACGCTCCGAACACACATCGTCGGCTATATGCGCGAGGGGGCGAAGAATCACTGGGGCACCAAGTACGAGGACTTCCGACGCGTCGGTAGTGGTCGATACGTCCTGACCGAGCAGGCCGGCCGGCCTGACAGCCGCACGGACCCCGAGCCGACTCAGGACGGGCCACCCAACGCGGCCATGGCCACAAGGGCCGATGAGCCAGTCACCGATCACCGGGCCGAGTGGTCCTGGGAGGGCAACGTCCAGTCCTCGGTCGTCGCACACCTGTCGGCTGAGCAGTGGAAGATCCTGCGAGTGGCGGACACGCACTCCCGTGAACACGGGATCGACGTCCAGGCCAAGCGCCGTCGCACGCAGCTGTCGGTCGAGGTCAAGGGCTACCCGTCTTCGGTCTATGCCCGAGGACCGAAGGCCGGCCAGCCCAAAGTGCACAACCTGGCTTCCCAAGCACGTGCCTACTTCAGCGACGCACTCCTGACCGGGTTGGTCATGCGCGGTGACGACTCGAACGCCAGGGTCGTCCTCGCCTTCCCGCGCTTCACCACCTACGAGAACCTCGCTGCGCGGACGATCGCACCCCTCGCCTCCGCTGACATCGAGGTCTGGTTCGTCGACGAGGGCGGGACCGTGACGCCTTTCGACGTGGGTGCGGGCCCGGCAGGCGGCGATGCCCCCGTCCCGCCACCGGCTCCAGACCTCACCACCGACGCCTGAGCTGACGATGGCAGCGGCACGGCCGCACGTCGCGAGGTGCGTCGGCGAGCCGTGCACAGTGCAATCTCGCGACCACGGTCGATCGGTGATCGCCACCACCTTCGTGCATGACCTTCTCGATCCGCCAGCTCCTGCGGGCAGGCGCTGGCCGTCGGACTGGGGTCGCGTGGAGACGGGACCGACGTCCCGGCTCGTTCCAGATCTCCGGGGCTAGGGTCACCGCGTCACGGGTCGAATGACGAGATGAGACGTGGAACCACACGAGGTGCTGGGCGTGTCCCCCGACGCGGATCCCGACGAGTTGCGCGCCGCCCACGGTCGGCTGGTCCGGCTCCACCATCCGGACCGGCACGCCTCGGCGTCACCCGAGGCGCAGGCCGCGGCCGCCCGTCGCACCGCCGAGGTCAACGAGGCCTTCCAGCTGCTGCGGGACCCGCACGCGATGGCTCGCCAACGTGCGCGCACCCACCGTGCAGCAGGCACGGGAGGCTCGACCGACACACGTGATCCCAGCCCTCCGACGGATCGTGAGCCGAGCGACCGGTCCGACGAGCGGCCGGATGTCGACCGTCGTCGTGCGTCGGCCAGCGCATCCACCGGGTCCAGCCAGGCCACGACCGGACGGTGGGACCGGACTCCCCCACCACCCCAGCCCCGCCCCGCTCCTCCGAGCCGCCCGGCTCGCCCCGCTCGCCAGGACAGGCCGCCTCGCCGTCAGCGGACCAGGCGATCGTTCGGGTCCGGGCAGGCGGTGGGCTGGATGCTCGTCGCGGCCGCGGTTGGTGCGGGACTGCTGCTCGGCACCGACACCGGCCGGGATCTCCTGGACGACCTGTCCGGGTCGGGCTCCGCCGAGCCGGCCACGGTCGAGCAGCCGCCGCCGGCGGAGCCTGCCGGTGTGGAACCGGGCGTCGTCGACCCGCTGGACCGGGGAACCGGCGTGACCGAGGCCTCGGTGCTGGAGACGGGCTCGTGCTACGACTCGACCGTCGCCGACGGTGCGACCGGATCGCTCGACGTGACCGGGGTCACCGAGCGGGACTGCTGGGAGCCGCACCAGAACGAGGCGCTCGTCGTGGTCCAGTTGGACGCCGACCGGGCCGTGCCGTATCCCGGCGCCGACACGCTGATGGACTACCTCGCCCCGACCTGCGAACGCGCCCGGGAGCGGGTGCTCGGGCCGGAACCGGGTCCCGAGTGGGCGTCCGCGACCCTGTACCCGTCGCCCGACAGCTGGGCGGCCGGCGACCGCCAGGCCGTCTGCGAGGTCTCCCTCGAGGACGGATCGCTGTTGGAGGGTCCCCTCGCCGAACCACCGGAGGACCCCACCGGGTGACACCGGGCGAGGGAGCGGTCGTCGGGGCACGTTCCCTCCGGGCGCACAGTCCCCGGTCCGGTACGTGAACGTCCCCACCGCCTGACCCTCCGGACGACCGTCCTCCGTCCCATCGGCGGCCTATCGTCCCCGGGCAACGACATGATGCACGTGAGCCGATCCCTCGATGACTGGTCCCCCGCGGGACGACCAGGCTCTGGGCGACCGGTCCGACCGACGACTGATGGGAATCGCGATGACCGGTGCTGCCTGCCAGCGGTGTGGCGAGACCAACGAGATCGAGGTCGAGCAGTACGTCGCCGACGACGGGCGGAGGATGGTCCGGGTGACCTGTCACCAGATCGTCCACGAGGAGCCGGTCGAGACCCACATGGAGGACCCCCGGTACGCCACCGTGGGCGACGTTTCGACCTCGACGGCCGGGTTCGGCGACACCGCCATCGTGTGCACCTGGAACCCGGACCTCGCCGACGACCTCCCGGACGAGCAGCGAGCAGCGGCGGTCGACGCCACGCGCAGTGGCGAGCCGGCGAGGTTCGACTGGAGCATCGGGACCCACCGCCACAACATCGGTCCCGGGACGACCGCGTGGCTGTTCCGCCAGGGCAACGAGCGCGGCATCGTGGCGCGGGGCAGGGTCGCGTCCCTGCCGTTCGAGGACGCCCACTGGGACGGCTCAGAGCGCTCCGCGCGGTACGTCACGGTCGACTGGCACGTCATGCTCCCGGACGCCGACGTCCTGGCGGTCGACGTCCTGCTGGAGGACGTGCCCGACGGCAACTGGAACGGCCGGTACCAGTCGGGGTCACCCATCGGACCGTCCGCGCATCGCGACCTCGATGCGCGTTTCGAACGTCACCTCGACGAGGTCGGCTGGCCGGCGACCAACTGACGCGAGCGGCACGTGCGCTGGACTGCGGTCCTGTCGAACCACGACTGTCCACAGCCCGGCGAATCCCGCCCCTCCCGCGGGCTGCTCGCGCGTAGCGTCCGCCGACATGGACCACATCGACGAATGTTTCCTCGACGTCCCGGAGCCGCCGCCCTGGCCACCCGGGCAGGCCGTCCCCCTGGACCTCGAGTACGGGACGCCGGGGTGGAAGCGCAAGCGACGCCTGCATCGGCTCGCGAGGCTCAACGGCGCCTGCCCGGAGTGCGACGGCGGACCGGAGGAGCCGAGCGTGCAGGAGTTCCTCCGCGGCCTGGCCCGACCGCGACCGATGAAGCCCGACGAAGTGCCGGTCGACGGCGGCCTGCTGACCCCCGAGGGCGAGGTCGCGTCGTTCGTGCACGGCACGCCCGAGGTGGAGGACCGTGAGGCGTTCACGCGCTGGGCCCGGTCGGCACTGACCCCCGTCGGCCAGGCGTTCGCCCACGTCGCGAGCGTGGACGGCGTCCCGTGGCTCCGGGCGCTGCTGTGGTTCGCCGACGACGACCGCCTGCACGTGGAGGCATCGAGCCTGGACCGGTACTTCCACGTCGAGGTCACCCTCGAGTACCTGTGGCCCCCGGTGTACCGAGGCAGCCGCATCCTGTCGCGCCTGGACGAACGCCTCGACGCGCCGTTCCGCCCCGAGTGGCCGGCACCACCCGTGGAGGCATCCGTCTTCACGCGCCTGACCCCGATCGACCCGTCGGACGTCACCCCCGCTGGCGGCTCGACGCCGGGGCAGGACTGAGCAGCGGAGTATCCCACATGGCATGTTCAGTGGTACGTTCCGGGCATGAGTGGGACGTACACCGTGTCGATGGGTGACCGGGGCCGGCTCGTGGTCCCTGCCGAGCTGCGCGCGGCCGGCGGATTCGACCCCGGCGACGTGCTGGTGCTCATCGACACGCCGGGTGGCGTCCTGATGGTGGGCCGCGAGCGCCTGCGCGAGCTCGTGCGCCAGGACCTCGAAGGAACGGACCTCGTGGCCGACCTGCTGCGGGAGCGTCGCGCCGCGTCTGCCTCGGAGGACCCGGCGTGATCGTGTTGGATGCCTCTGCCCTGCTGGCGTTCCTGCAGGGCGAGCCCGGGACGGACGACGTCGAGGTCGCCTTGCAGGACGCCGCCGCCTGTGGCGCCGCGAACTGGTCCGAGGTCGCACAGAAGGTCCGGTCGGTCGACGGCGACTGGGACCTGGCCCGCGCGCTGTTGCTGAGTTACGACCTCGAGGTGGTCGACGTCACCCTCGCCGACGCGGAGCGGGCCGCGTTGGCGTGGCAACGCGGCAGCGGACTGTCGCTCGCCGACCGGTTGTGCCTGGCCCTCGGTGACCGACTGGACGCCGAGGTGTGGACCGCCGACCGTGCCTGGGGTGAGGACGGACGTGTCCGCCAGGTCCGCTGAGGACGCTGAATCACGGCAGCCCCCACGCGGGAGGGTCGGGGCCGACCGCCCGGACCCGCGATTCGTCGGCGAGCGCCGTCCCGGACGAGCCGGTGGCCACGGGCCAGCCGTGACATCCCGCACCTGCCCTGGAACACGGCACGCGTCTCGCACTCCGCTGGATGATCCGACTCCGGCGCTGATCACGAACGGTGATCGAGTAGCGTTGCCTCCCTGGTGAGCGGGGTGGACGATGGCACGTTCCTGGTTGATGATCCGGGTCGAGCTGGTGGGCGGTCGCGGTGAGTACTGGTGGCCCCGCCCGGGCCGCGAGATCGTCGCACGGCGGACCTCCACGTTCCGCGAGCTCGCCCGTGCCATCGACGCCGCCTTCGGGCGCTGGGACCTGTCGCACCTGCACCGGTTCGTCCTCGACGACGTCGTCCTGGTCCCGCTCGACGTGTGGGACGACCCGCCGCGCGGCGCGGCCGACGACACCTCGCGGCTGTCGATCCTCGAGCTCGGCCAGCAGTTCGCCTACGAGTTCGACATGGGTGACGGGTGGGAGCACCTGTGCACGGTCGAACCCCAGCGCGTCGACCCGTGGGAGGTGCTCGGGGTCGAGCCGGACCGTCCCACCGTCGCGTTCGGGTGGGGCGACCTGCCGGACCAGTACGGCCGCCGGTTCGCCGACGACGACGGCAACGGCCCGCTCCCCGACCAGCCGGACCCGCCGACCGCCGACCTGCCCCCGCTGCTGCCGCACTGGGGTGACTGGACGCCTCCCACCGATGACGAGCGGCTCGACGGATTCGTGCCGATGCAGGACTGGGACGACGAGTCGTGGCGCACGCTGCTGGGTGCGGTCCACCGGGGCGACGGTTTCGAGGTCGTGTCCCTGTCTCGGACACATGACGCGCTGGAGGTCGCCCAGCTCGCCGGCCAGGGACTGCTGGCCGCGCTGGCCCAGGGGGTCGAGGAGGCGTGGGCCATGGCCTGGCGGCTCGCCGACGACCTGCGCGACCGCATGGGGCCCGGCGACGACGAGCTGGCCGACGAGCTCGACGCCGTCCGCGGGGTGGGCAGCCGCCACGTGGACAGTCCTTCGCTGCGCGCGGTCCCGGTCGACCTCGAGGAGCTGGCCACGCACCTGGAGGGCGACCTGCTGGGCGCCGAGCCCTGGTACCTCGACCTCGAGACCGGCCAGCTGTGGCCCGACGACCCGGTCGGGATGACCGGCGAGGAGCCCGCGGGCTGGGGCGACGACGGTCGCTGGCTGTCGATCACCTCAATCGGGTCGCGCGACGCCTGGGAGGACATGCGCGACTACATCGACCGGATCGAGGACGCCGACCTGGCCGAGAGTCTCGAACGCGCGATCCACGGCCGCGGCGCGTTCCGCCGCTTCAAGGACGAGCTGTTCCGCCACGAAGACCTCGGCCGGGCCTTCCAGCGATACACCGACGACCGCCAGCGCGGCCGCACCCGTGCCTGGCTGGCGATGCAGGGCCTGCGGCCGGCCCGACCCGGCGAGCGAGACGGCTGAAGTGCGTCGCGTGGCCTGCCCGGCGAGCCGATCCCGATGTCGGCGTGCCACGCCGATTTGATCCGAACGAGCCATGGCTGAACGAACGTGTGTTCGTTACTCTTGAAGCACTTCATCACAATCCACGATCATCACGAATCCTGAAGGTCCGTCGGGGGCGACAGACACAGGCAAGCGCGACATGTCCACCACCCTCGACACCCCGGTCTCCGGACCGCCCCGACCCGACGGTCACGCCGTGACCGCTCCGGGATGCGCGGGCGTGCTGGACGACGGCACGGAGGTGGTGGGCGGTGACGCCGCGGCGGGCCGCGCTGTCGTGGACCCCGGTTGCCAGGACGCGACGAGCGACGACGCACCGGGCCGCGGCTGTTCCGCTCAACGGGACACCGGGCAAGAAGTTCTTGACCGCTGCGCTGGCCGGTGCTCGGTTGAGGATGGTCGAAGCCCGTCCCTCCCGCGCATCAACCGATGGCGTCGTTGTTCCTTTGAACGGAACAAGCACGTCCCCCACATGGCGTCCCGGCGGGTGTCCGACCCGCGGCCGGCACGATCGCCCCGCCCCGGCGTGCCGGCCGCGCCCCCCACCCTCGACCTGAATGGGGTCGCCATGACGCGTCGTCCCATCATCCTCCTGGTCAACGTGCTGCTGGTCGCGTCGGTGTTCGCGGTCGGATCGGCGGCCGCGGCGGACCCGCCTGGGGACGACCGGGTGGCGACCTGCGAGCGCCTCGGGCAGGCGACCGCGAACGCCGAGGTCGAGGTGGTGGATGCCTCGGCGGCCCTGCCCGAGTACTGCCGGGTCGCCGGACAGTTGGCCGGCCGGATCGGTTTCGAGGTGCGGATGCCGACCACGACGTGGAACGGCAAGTTCTACATGACGGGCTGCGGCGGGTTCTGCGGCAACGTCAACGCGGACGCCTGCAACGCCGCCCTCGCCCGCGGCTATGCGATCGCGGCCTCGGACGGCGGCCACACCGCCTCGTCAGGAGACGGCTCGTGGGGCTACGACGACACGCGCGCCGAGGTCGACTATGCCTTCCTCGCCGTCCACAAGACCGCCGTCCACGCCAAGGCGCTCATCCGGCGCCACTACGGACAGGGTCCCTCGTATTCGTACTTCGCCGGCTGTTCGGGCGGCGGGCGCGAAGCACTGATGTCGGCCCAGTCCTACCCGAACGACTTCGACGGGATCATCGCGGGCGCACCGGCGAACCGCCAGGCCTATCTCGCCGGCGTCTCCCAGGCCTGGATCGAGCAGGCCCAGTTCGACGCCGACGGCGCACGTGTGTTCACGGTCGCAGACGCCCAACTGGTCGGACAGGCGGTCTATGCGGCCTGCGACGACGTCGACGGCCTCGCCGACGGGGTGATCGACGACCCGCGCAACTGCGACGTCGAGCCGGGTGACCTGGCCTGCCCGTCCCCCGACCCGTGCCTCGATCCCGAGGCCATCGCGGCCCTGGCCAAGATCTGGGACAGCCCACGCGACAGCGGTGGCGCCGCGCTGTACCCGGGCGGCCTGCCGGCCGGGTCCGAGCCGCTGTGGCCGGGCTTCAGCGTAGGGTTCGGCGCCGGGCTCTCTGGCGGGGGCAACTTCGCCCAGGAGTACCTGCGCTACCTCGCCTTCCCGAGGGACCCCGGGCCGGACTACTCGCTGTTCGAGTTCGACTTCGACACCGACGTGAAGGACCTGCGACCGCGCGCCAACCTGTACAACGCGACGTCCGACGACCTGTCGGGCTTCGAGGCCAACGGTGGGAAGCTGATCCTGTACCACGGGTGGGCAGACCCGCTCATCACGCCGTACGGCACCGTCGCCTACTACGAGGACCTCGTGGAGAACTCCGGCGGCCTGGCTGCAACCCAGCAATGGGCGCGCCTGTTCACGTTCCCCGGCATGGGCCACTGTTCAGGTGGGCCCGGACCCAACCAGTTCGACGCGCTGGCCCTGCTCGAGGACTGGGTCGAGGACGGCCGGGCCCCTGAGCGCATCGTCGCCACCGGCGGAGTGGTCCCCGACCGCACGCGCCCGGTGTTCCCCTACCCGGCCGTCGCGCGCTACGACGGCTCCGGTTCGATCGACGACGCCGACAACTTCGTGCCCGTGACGCCGTAGCTCCCGGGGCCCGGAGGACCCGTGTCCGACGCAGATCGCGTCGTTCCCCCAGTCGGAACGTGCAACCTGCACGGGGGTCATGGCATCGGCGCCAAGACCCAAGCTGCCGCGGGTGGCCGCGGCCCAGGGCCACTCCAGCACCGTTCCTTCCAACGGAACGCTGCGCGATGTGGGAGCCCGTCTCCGACCCGTCCAGCGCTAGCGTCGAGCATGCACCACCACCCGCTCCCGGAGGTCGATCCATCGCCAAGCCGCCGGACGACGACCCGGCCTCGGGCCCGCTCAGCGGGCTGCGGGTGCTCGATGTCTCGACGATCCTTGCCGGCCCCCTGTGCTGCCAGATCCTCGGGGACTACGGCGCCGACGTGATCAAGGTCGAACACCCCCAGTACGGCGACGGCATGCGCGGCCACGGTGCCGCCAAGGACGGCGTCGGCGTGTGGTGGAAGGAAATCTCCCGGAACAAGCGCACCATCGGCCTGAACATCGGCGACGAGCGGGGTGCGGAGATCCTTGTCGCGCTCGCGGCCGAAGCAGACGTCCTGGTGGAGAACTTCCGGCCGGGCACGCTGGAGCGGTGGGGCGTGGGACCCGAGGTGCTCCACGAGGCCAATCCCGGGCTGGTGCTGGTGCGGATCTCCGGCTTCGGCCAGGATGGCCCCTACGCCTCGCGCCCGGGCTTCGGCACGTTGGCCGAGGCGATGAGCGGGTTCGCCCACCTGACCGGGCAGGCCGACGGGCCCCCCACCCTTCCCGCATTCGGGCTCGCCGACTCGATCTGTGCGATCGCGGCGTCGTCGGCCACCATGATGGCGCTGTACCACCGCGACGCCCGAGGCGGCGCAGGACAGGTCATCGACCTGAGCATCCTCGAGCCCATCATGACCGCGGTCGGGCCCGGACCGATCGCCTACGACCAGCTGGGGATCGTGGGGCAACGCCACGGCAACCGCTCCACCAACAACGCCCCGCGAAACACCTACCGGACCGCAGACGATCGATGGGTCGCGGTGTCGACCAGTGCCCAGTCCATCGCCGAACGAGTGATGCGGCTGGTCGGCCACCCCGAGGTCATCGACGAGGAGTGGTTCGCCAGCGGCCGGCAGCGCGCAGAGCACGCCGATGAGCTGGACGAGATGGTTGGTGACTGGATCGCCCAGCGCACCAGGGATGAGGTGATCGAGGCGTTCGCGGAGGCTGGAGCTGCGCTCGGGCCCGTCTACGACGCGGCCGACATCGTCGCCGACCCCCACGTGCGTGCCACCGAGATGCTCACCCGGGTGGACGACGACGACCTCGGCCAGATGGTCCAGCACAACGTGATGTGGCGGATGTCAGCCACGCCCGGCGCGATCAGGTTCACGGGCCGCAATCTCGGTGCCGACACCCACGACGTGCTGGTCGGCGACCTGGGCATGGACCCCACCCGGGTCGATGCCCTCCGCGACGCCGGCATCATCGCCTGAAGGAGGCCCCCGTGGCACACCACGACGAACACCCCGACCAGGCCGGCGACGACGGCATGGCGGCGAGCGACCTCGTCATCACCAACGTGCGGGTGGTCCGCCCCGGCAGCGACACGACGGTCGACCACGACATCGCGATCCGCGACGGCCGCATCGCGGCGGTCGGACCCGGGTTGGCCGAGGCGGCCGCTGAGGGCACCGAAGTCATCGACGGCCGTGGACTGGTCGCGCTGCCCGGACTGGTCGACGCCCACCAGCACTGGGGGATCTACAACCCGCTGGAGGAGGACACCGTCACGGAGAGCCGTGCCTGCGCCCAGGGTGGCGTGACCACCGGAATCACCTACATCCGCACGGGCCAGTACTACCTCAACACCTCCGGGCCCTACGCCGACTTCATGCCCGAGGTGCTCGATCGGTCCGGCGGCCGCTCCCACGTCGACCACGCCTTCCACGTCGCACCGATGATGCGCAGCCACATCGACGAGATTCCGTCGCTGGTGTCGGACTTCGGGATCACCTCGTTCAAGATCTTCATGTTCTACGGCGGCTACGGCCTGCACGGCAAGTCGTCGTCGCAGAACGAGTTCCTGATGATCCCCGAGGACGAGTCCTACGACACCGCCCACTTCGAGTTCGTCATGCGGGGCGTGCAGCGGGCCCGCGAGGCCCACCCTGACATCGCCCACCAGATCTCGCTGTCTCTGCACTGCGAGACCGCCGAGATCATGGCCGCATACACCGACCTGGTCCACCAGGACGGCGAGCTGTCGGGGCTGGAGGCGTACTCGGCATCGCGGCCGCCGCACTCCGAGGGCCTGGCGATCTCGATCGCCTCGTACCTGGCACACGAAACCCAACTCCCGACCATCAACCTGCTGCACCTGTCGTCGGCCAAGGCGATGGACGCGACCCGTCGCATGGCACAGGCCTTCCCGCACGTGGACTTCCGGCGCGAGGTCACCGTCGGCCACCTCACCCGTGACTTCACCCAGACCGGGATCGGCGCGAAGGTCAACCCGCCGATCCGCTCACGCGACGATGTCGAGGCCCTGTGGGACGCCGTCCTGGACGGCGAGGTCGACTGGATCGTCTCCGACCACGCCTGCTGTCGGGACGAGATGAAGTTCGGCGAGGACCGCGAGGACGTGTTCTTGGCGAAGTCGGGTTTCGGCGGCACCGAGTACCTGCTGTCGGGAGTGTTCACCGAGGGCTCGCGCCGCGGCCTGGGGCTGGGCCGGCTGGCGGAACTGCTGAGCACGAACCCCGCGCGACGGTTCGGCCTCGACACCAAGGGCGAGCTCGCGGCGGGCTTCGATGCGGACGTGGTGCTGTTCGACCCCGACGCCACGTTCACCGTCGACGCTGCCGACTCGGAGTCGTCCCAGGAGTACACCCCGTTCGAGGGGATGGAGCTGACCGGCAAGGTCGTCGACGTGTTCCTGCGAGGCGAGCGGATCGTCGCCGACGGCAGCGTGGTCGGCGAGCCCACCGGCACCTACCTGCGACGGCCCACCACGCGACCAGCCGTCACGAGGGACCCGACGCCATGACACCACGCCCCGACGACCACGACGCACCCCAACAGTCGACGCCGTCCTCGGATCCCCTGCTGGCGCTCGTCCAGGCCGGCGTGCGCACCTTCGACCTCGGCCGGCCCCTGTTCATCGGGATGCCCCAGTCCCCCAACCACCCGGCGTACTGGCACTCCCTGCCCCGGCGTCATGGCGACATGGTCCGCCCCGACGGGGGTTCGGCCGCCAACGACGTGATCATCACCGGAACCCACGTCGGCACCCACATCGACGCCATCAGCCACGTCAGCCAGGACGGTCGCCTGTTCGGGGGTGTCGACGCGAACCAGGCCCAGGTCGGCGGACGCTTCGACGAGCTCGGCATCCACACGGTCACGCCGCACCTCGGCCGCGGTGTCCTGCTCGACCTCGAAGCGGTCGTTGCCGGGGGGATCGCGCCGGACCACGAGGTGACGCCCGACGAGCTCGAGGCCGCGGTCGACCGCCAGCACCTGGAACTCCGCGATGGTGACGTGGTCCTGCTGAGGACGGGGTGGGGACGCCACTTCGAGGACGGCGCACCGTTCGTGGGTCGCGACACCGGGACGCCCGGGGTCGGCGCCGCCGGAGCCAGCTGGCTGGCCGAGCGAGCCCCGTTCGCCGTCGGGGGCGAGACCATCGCCTTCGAGCGGACCGCTCCGGGTGCCGGTCACGCCGTGCTGCCGGCCCACCGGATCCTGCTGGTCGAGCACGGCATCCACGTCATCGAGACGATGGACCTGGAGGCGCTGGCCACGGCCGGCGTCCACGAGTTCCTGTTCGTGCTGGTCCCGTTGCCCCTCGTCGGTGCGACCGGGTCCCCCGTGCGACCCCTGGCGGTGGTCGCGGATGGCTGAGCACCGGCCCGCAGCGGCCACCGGGTCCGGCGACGCGCCCCTGTCGGCACGCTTGGCCGCGTTCGCCACCGATGCCCGTGACCACGGACTACCCGACGAGGTCGCTGCCAGCGTGCGCCAGCGAATCCTGGACATCCTCGGCATCTGCGTCGCCGCCGCGCGGCTGGACACCAGCCGAGCCGTGGTGCAGCACGTCGCCGACCAGGGCGGTGCGGCGCAGTCGTCGGCGGTGACCCTGTCCGACCGGGTCCCTGCCAGCCAGGCCGCCTTCGTCAACGGCGTGCTGGCCCACTCCCTGGACTACGACGACACCCATCTCCCGTCGATCCTGCATCCCAGTGCCTCGGTCGTGCCGGCCGCCCTGGCCACCGCGGAGCTCGCCAGGTCCGGCGGTGCCGCCCTGCAGGCCGCCGTGGCAGCTGGCCTCGAGGTGACGGTTCGGTTGGGGATGGCCGGCTACGACCGCGACGCGGGGAACTCGCTGTTCTTCGAACGTGGACAGCACGCCACCTCCATCTGTGGGGCGATCGGCGCCGCCGCCGCGTCCGCGTTGCTGCTCGGCCTGGACACCGACGGGGTCGACGACGCGATCGGGATCGCGGTGTCGATGGCTTCGGGACTGCTGGAGGCCAACCGCACCGGCGGCACCGTCAAGCGTCTGCACTGCGGCTGGGCCGCGCATGCTGGCGTCTCGGCGGCCCAGCTGGCCAGCCGTGGCATCACCGGCCCACCGACCGTCCTCGAGGGACGATTCGGCTTCTACCAGGGCTTCCTGGACGGCGAGTTCCATCCCGAGGAGATCACCGACGGCCTGGGCGACACGTGGAGTGTCCCCGACATCCACTTCAAGCCGTACCCCGCGAACCACTTCACCCACACCGGCATCGACGGCGCCGTCCGGCTGCGCGAGCGCGGCATCGGCCCCGACGACGTGGCTGCGCTTCGCCTGGGTGTCGCCGCCCCCACCGTGCGCACGATCGGGGAGCCGCTGGACGTCAAGCGCACCCCGGACACCGGCTACCAGGCCCAGTTCAGCGGCCCCTACACCATCGCCGCCGCACTGCTGGGCGGGTCCGGGCTGGCGCTGGGGCTCGACGACTTCACGGACGAGTTGGCGCGTGACCCGCAACGGCGAGCGCTGATGGCCAAGGTCGACGTCGTCGCGGACCCGCGTTGCGACGAGCGCTACCCGGACGAGTTGCCCGGCGTGCTCACCGCAACGTTGACCAACGGTGACGAGGTCGTCGAGGAGGTCTGGGCGAACCGCGGTGGCCCGAGCCGCCCACTGGACGCCGACGAGCTGGCCACGAAGTTCCGCGACAACGCCCTGCGTGGACTGGACGGCGACGCCGTGGCGATCATCGAGGACCAGGTCTTCGGGCTCGGACAGGTCGGCGACCTCGGACCCGTCATGGCCGCCCTGCGATCGTCGCACGGCTGACCCTGCCGGTCGACGGACCAACCCGACGGGCTCACAGGCCGAGGTAGGCACGGCGGACGTCGTCGCTGGCCAGCAACTCGTCGCCGGTGCCCGACAGGTGGATCTCGCCGGACTCGATCACGTAGCCGCGATCAGCGGTCTCCAGCGTGCGCTTGGCGTTCTGCTCGACCAGCAACACCGTGATCCCCGTCGACCGGATCCGGTCGATCGTGGCGAACACGTCCGCGACCAACTTCGGGGCCAGGCCCATCGAGGGCTCGTCCATCAGCAACAGCCGTGGCCTGGCCATCAGGGCCCGGCCGATCGCCAGCATCTGCTGCTGGCCACCGCTCATCGTCTCGGCCTTCTGCTGGGCCCGCTCCTCGAGGATCGGGAACAGCTCGTGGACCTGGTCGAGCGACTCGCCACGCTCGTCAGCCGACCGTGTGAAGGCCCCCATCACGAGGTTCTCGTACACGGTCAGGGCGCCGAACAGCTCGCGATCCTCCGCCACCATCACCACCCCTCGCCGCACGAGGTCGTGTGGACCGAGCCCCACGACCGACTCACCCTCGAGCTCGATGCGGCCGGCGGACGGGACCAGCAGTCCGGCGATCGTGCGCAGGGTGGTCGTCTTGCCGGCGCCGTTGGCACCCACGAGGGCCACGACCTCGCCCGCCTCCACCTCGAGGCTGACCTCGTGCAGCACCTGAAGGCCGCCGTAGCCGGCGTTGACCTGGTCAAGAACCAGCAAGTTGTTCCTCCTCACCCAGGTAGGCCTCGATCACGTCCGGATCGCTGGTGACCTCGTCGGGGGTCCCCGCCGCCAGCAGCTGCCCGTGGTGGAGGACGAGGATCCGCTGCGACAGGCGCATCACGGCAGCCATGACGTGCTCGACCAGCAGCAGGGCCCGGCCCTCGTCGGCGATCTCGACCAAGAGCTCCAGCAGGGGCTCGCGCTCGGCCGGGGTCAGGCCCGACAACACCTCGTCCAGCAGCAGCAGTTGCGGGTCCAACGCCAGCGCACGCGCCAGCTCCAGCCGCTTGCGCGCAGCGGTCGGCAGCGCGCCTGCGAACTCGTCGGCCATGCCCGCCAGGGCGACCCGGTCCAGGACCGCGTCGGCCAGTTCCCGAGCCGTCTCGAGGCGAGGGCTGGACGATGCGGCGGCCACCGTGACGTTGTCGCGGACCGTCATGGAAGCGAACGGTCGCATGAGTTGGAAGGTCCGCCCGATCCCTCGCCGAGCGATGGCGTGGGGCGTCCAACCGGTGATGTCCTCCCCGTCGAAGACCACCCGGCCGGTGTCGACCGGGATGCGCCCGGCCACGAGGTTGAACAGGGTGGTCTTGCCGGCACCGTTGGGTCCGATCAGCCCGACGATCTCGCCGGCCTCGACCTGGAAGTCGACGTCGTCGACCGCTCGCAGGCCCGAGAAGGACTTCGACAGGTGGGTGACCTCCAGCAGGCTCATCGTCGGAACCGCTCCGCCAGCGAGCCGTAGACACCCTTGGGCAGGAACAGCAGGATCAGGATCAGCAGGGTGGCGAAGACCATCAGGTCGATGCCGGACCTGCCGGCCACGAAGTCGAGGAACGGCGGTGGGTCGCGCACGATCTTGGAGGTCCACTCCCCCAACGGGATCAGGATGGCCGCGCCCACGATCGGCCCCCAGAGCGTCCCGGTGCCACCGACGACCGCGGGCAGGAGGATCGCGACGGATTCGGCCGGGCCGAACGCCAGGGCCGGGTCGATGAAGAAGAAGACCTGGACGAAGAAGGTCCCCATCACGGCCGTCATGGCACCGCTGACCGCGACCGCCATGACCTTGTGCGCCGTGGCGTCGACCCCGGAGGCCTCGGCCCCCTCTTCGTCTTCGCGGACAGCGACGATGAACATGCCGCGGCGACCGTGGAACAGCAGGATCGTGATCGCCTGCAGCACCACCAGCAGCCCGAGCCCCACCAGGAAGTAGTTGGGCGAGGTGGTGGAGAACTGGAGCATCCACCACGACGACTCGGCCAGCACCGGGACCTGCAGCCCCTGGGTGCCGTTGAGCCACTCCTGGCCCTGGACCACCAGCCGAAGCATCTCGGCGAACGCGAACGTCGCCAGGGCGAAGTAGGCGCCGCGCAGCCGGTACCGGAAGGACAACCAGCCGGTCAGTGCCCCGAACGCGGCGGCAAGCACGGCCCCGACCGCCATCCCGATCCACGGAGAGATGCCGTGGTCGACCAGCAGATACGCGCTGGAGTAGGCACCGATGCCGAAGTAGGCGGCATGGCCGAAGCTGAACTGCCCCGCGAAGCCCCCCATGACGTTCCACCCCACGCCGACACCGGCCGAGATGATGATGCGGATCATCACGGTCCGTGCGGATCCCTCCAGCCAGAACGGCACGGTGGCGAGGAGCGCCGCCAGACCGGCCAGCACCAGCAGTTGCCCACGTGCGTCGCGCAGCACCGTGCTCATTCGGCACCGCCCCCGAACAGGCCCTCGGGCTTGAGGAACAACGTGGCGATGAAGATGATGAACACCGGCAGCAGCTTGCTCTGGCCCGGGAACAGCAGGCCGCCGATCTCCTGGGTGAGCCCGATCAGGATCCCGCCGACCAACGCCCCGCCGATGTTGCCGAGCCCTCCGAGCACCACGATGACGAACGACAGGATGTTGAACTGGGTGCCGGTGGTCGGCTCCAGGGTGAGGAACGGCAGGACGAGGACTCCCGCGGCCGCGGCGACGGCGGTGCCCAGCCCGAAGGTCAGGACCTGGATGCGGTCGACGTTGACGCCGACCAGCGAGGCGCCGGTCCGGTTCAGGCCAGCGGCGCGGATGGCCGTGCCGACACGGCTGCGGTTGAGGAACGAGAACAGCGCCCAGGCGACCGCCAACCCTCCCACGAAGGCAACGATGCGTGGCAGCTCGATGATCGCCCCGCCGATGCGCAGTGGGAACTCGACCGGCCCGATCGACGCGTTGGCGTAGTCCAGCCTGACCGATCGCGGATTGGCGGAGAAGGCAAGCAGGAGAGCGTTCTCGATCAGGATGGACAGGGCGAAGGTCAGCAGCAACTGGTTCTCGAGCGGCTGCCCCATGGCAGGGTTGATGACGACCTTCTGGACGGCCGCTCCGACCAGGAACATCAACAGTGGCGTGATCAGCAGGGTCAGGTACGGGTCGATGCCCACACCATCGGCCAGGACCCAGGTCAGGTACATCGCCAGGGTCAGGAACGCACCGTGGGCGAAGTTGATGATCTCCAGTACGCCGAAGATCAGCGACAGCCCCATCGCCACCAGTCCGTACACACCGCCGATAAGCAGCCCCGTGGTCAGGGCTTGCAGCGCGATGGTGCGACCGGCCGGCGTCACCGCCAGGTCGCTCACCTCGGTCCAGCGCCACAGCAGCACGACCAACGCGAGGACCACCCCCCAGACCCACCGCGGGACGTGCAGGCGGGTCTGGAGACGGCCGGTCCTCGACGATGCGCCGGCGTCGCTCACCGAGGCATCCGGGTGGCGCAACCAGGGGCGGCCGTCGGAATCACTGCCACGGAACCGCCGGGAACTGCGGCTCGGCCTCCGCGAACTCCTCCGGGTAGACCTGCAGGACCTCGCCCTCCTGCACCTGCATCAGGACCGGCTGGGCGTTCTCGTTCTCGCCACTGTCGTCGAAGGTGATCGGGCCGGGGAAGGTCAGCAGGGGTTCGGGCACCTCGACCTCCTGGATGGCGGCGGCGATGTCGGCACCGTCGCACGAGGCCGCGCTCCGGGCTGCCGTGGCGATCACCTCGACCGCCTGGTAGGCCAACACGGCCGCGGTGCGCATCGCGTCACCGTTCTCCTCCTCGAAGCGCGACCGGATGTCCTGGACGCGTTCCTTGGTGGCATCGAAGTGGTAGTTGGAGTCGAAGATGCCGTTCGAGGCATCCGGGGTGTCCTGCGGGAACTGCGGCAGGTCGTAGGCGCCCTGGGCGACCCCGACGATGGCGTTGACGTCCGGCTGCACCGACGCGGCGGTCTCGGCCACCAGCACCCCGTCGTTGTAGTAGCCGGTCACGACGAGGGCATCGGGGGCAGCGGCGGCGACCCGCTGCATCTCGGTCGTCACGTCCTGCACCTCGAAGGGGTTGTAGGCGATCGTCTCGAGGATCTCGATGCCGACGTTGCCGGCCTCGGCCTCGAACGCCGCCAGCACGGAGGTCCCGAACGAGGTCTCGTCGTGCATGTAGACCACGGTCTCGATCGGCTCCCCGGCGTTCTCGCCCAGTGCCTGCAGGTACTGCGCCCCGAAGGTCCCCATCGCGGTGGCGTTGGGCTGGATGCGGAAGACGTAGTCGTTGTCCTCCGACGTGATCGCGTCGTCCACGGCGACGTCGATGACCAACGGAACCTGCTCGCGCTGGGCGACCGTGGCCAGGTTGGTGGTCACCGCGGACTGGTAGGTGCCGACCAGCGCGTTCGCGCCCTCCTGGATCAGGCGTTGCGCCTCGGTCTGGCCGATCTCGGGCTCCCCCTGCGAGTCGGCCGAGGCGATCGTGATCGACAGCCCGTCGGTCGACAGGTCGTCGGCAGCCATCTGGGTCGCGGCGTCCATCTGCGTGCCGTCGAGTGCCAGGCCCCCGGTCAGCGGGTGGACCGACCCGATGACCAGTTCGGCACACCCCTCGCCGCTTGCCGTGCCGGCCTCCGTCGGACTGGCCGCGGCGGTCTCGGTCGCCTCCTCGGTGGGTGCCTCGGTCGACGTCTCCGTGGCGGCGCCGTCCTCGGTCGCCTCCTCCGGATCGGCCTCGTCGCCACCACAGCCGGCCAGGGCGATCGTCAGGGCCAGTCCCACTGCCAAGTATCGCGTGCGTCGCATCTGCTGCACCTTTGTCCGTCGTCCACGACCCGCGCCCCGAGATGAATCCCTGACCGTGTGTTCCGGTCGAGTGTTCCGACAAGCGGTACACATTGTCACAGGCGCCTTCATGCAGTATGGCAGCCTGCACTCCATGATGGCAAGGAAACGCGACGGATATCCCCCTAAGATGCCGTGTTGCCCGAGATTTGCCTGCATGACCGGCCTTGTCGGGCGGAATGGGTGGTTCCCTTGAGCGAAACAATGAGACCAACGCCGTCCGTACCCGACGGCGGCACCGTGGCTGCGGCACGCGTGGCGGACGTGTTGTTGGCCGTGGCGGCTGATCCGGACCCCGTCGGTGTGACGGAGGTGGCACGACGTCTCGGCCTGAGCAAGGCCGTCGTGCACCGGATCCTGCAGTCCCTTGCGAGCCGCGACCTGCTGAGCTTCGACCAGGTCACGAGGACCTACCAAGTCGGGCCGGCAGGCGTCATCCTCGGATCGCGTGCGTTGCGGGACCAGGAGTTGCGACGTGCGGCGCTTCCGGTGCTGCGCCAACTCCACACCGCGACCGGCGAGACGACCACCGTGTCCGCCCTGGTGGGCACGGCGCGCATCTACCTGGACCAGGTCGTCAGCCAGCGGGAACTCAAGATGATGGTCGAGATCGGACGGCCGTTCCCCCTGCATGCCGGGTCCTCGAGCAAGGCCATCCTGGCAAACGTGGGACGCGACCTGCGCGAACAGGTCCTGGCGCAGGAACTGCCCGAGCTGACGCCACGGACGATCACGACCCGGGCCAGGCTCGAGGACGAACTGGTGGCGGTCCGGCGTCGCGGAGTCGCGGTGTCACGCGGAGAACGCCAGCACGGTGCCGGCAGCATCGCCGCGCCGGTGCGCGATCCGCATGGCGACGTGATCGGCTCGCTGAGCATCTGCGGCCCGATCAACCGCTTCACCAGCCAGGTCCTGCGCCAGTACGCCCCCCTGGTCCGTCGCTCAGCGGACGAGGTGACGCGCATCCTCGCCGACCGGTTGAACGGCGCATCGGACGACGATCCCGTGCCGAACGAGGTGGCCGGGGACGTCGATGGATGATCCGCTGGCGGCACTCGACGACCTGGGCAGCTTTGCCGCGGGCCTGGCCTGGGACGACGTGCCAGCGGCCGTCCAGGCGCGCCTGGCCATGGTGCTGTTGGACCATCTCGCGGTGACGATGGCCGGGCATGGAACCCCGGAGGGCGGGCGACTGGTCGCCACGGTCGATCCGTCCGACGGACCCGCCCCGATCCCGGGGACCGGACGGAGCGGATCGGTCGAGCAGGCCGCGTGGCTGAACGGCGTCGCCGGCTGCGGGCTCGAACTCGACGAGGGGAACAAGTACGCGCGTGGCCATCCCGCTGCCCACGTCGCCCCGATCGCACTGGCACGGGCTGCAGAAGCACGGGTGACCGGCCAGGAGCTCGCAGCCGCCCTCCTGGCGGGCTACGAGGTCGCGGCCCGTGCCGGGGCCGCCACCCGGCTGCATCCCGGCGTCCACCCGCACGGGAACTGGGGTGCGCTGGGTGCCGCTGCGGCGGTGGCGCGGCTGGCCGGCGACGACGCCGCCACGACCACGGCCGCCATCGGGGCGGCCGGCGGACTGGTCCTGGCCACGCCGTTCGCGACCGTCCTGGCCGGCAACCGCGTCCGCGATGCCTGGATCGCCCACGCCAACCTCGCGGGGTTGCACGCCCGCAGCCTGGCAGCGGCCGGTCTCGCGACGGCCACGGCGACCGTCGACCACACGCTGGGCGGCCTGCTCGGCGAACTGGACGAGGCGGTCCTGGCCGACGACCTGGGCGAGCGCTGGACCGTGACCGAGGGCTATTTCAAGCAGCACGCCTCGTGCTCCTACACCCACCCGCCCGCCGACGCGGTGCTGGAACTACGCGAAGACGTCGATCCGGACGCCGTGCGTGCCGTCCGTGTCCGTACCCATCACCTCGCCGCCGGCCTCGCCGCCCTCCGCCGGGACGACCGACTGGGCGCGATGTTCTCGATCCCCTGGGTCGTCGGGGTCGCCCTGGTGCACGGAGACTGTGCACCGGCCCGCTTCTCCGATGCCGGCCGCCGGGACTCCACCGTGGCACGGGTCGCCGAACGTGTGGCGGTCGTGCACGACCCCGCTCTCGACGACCGCCTGCCGGCCGAGCGCGTCGCCATCGTCGAGGTGGAGCTCGAGGACGGCACGACCAGGCGGGTCGAGGCTCCCAACCCGGTCGGCGATGCCGACCACCACCCCTTCGACCGGGACCGCCTCGAGCGCAAGGCCCGCGACCTGCTCGATCCGTTGGGCTTGGACGTCGCCGTCCTCGTCGGGGTCGTCGACGAGCTGTTCCAGGCCGACGACGTGGCCCCGGTCCTCGCCCGGTTGCCCGGGCCGCCCGATGTCGCCACGACCGTCCCCCCGAATCCCGTTCCCTGACCACGAGGTCCCCCGTGCGCGTCCGCAGCATCACCCCCATCCGCGTCCCCGACGACGAGCTGGCCCGGCGCCGTACGCGCTACGACCAGCTCGCCCCGGACGGTGTCGAGGTCCACCTCGACAACCTGGCCGATGGCCCCACGACGCCATGGCAGCTCGACACCGACGAGGACGTGGCGACGTCCAACGACCTGGTGCTCGCCATGGCGCTGGACACCGAGGTCGAGGCGTACGACCTCGTGCTGCCGGACTGCGTGCTCGACCCGGCGGTCCGCCGGGTGGAGGTCGAGCCGGTCCCGATCGTCGGGATCCTCCAGCTCGCGTCGACCCACCTCGCCCTGCTCGGACGAGCGTTCAGCGCGGTGACGCGCAACCGGGCGATCGCCGACGAACTGGCGGATCGTGTCCACGCCTACGGGGTGGCCGACCGGTTCCTGGGGGTGGACGTCCTGGACCTCGACTTCGCCGCCATCCAGGACGAGTCTCGATGGCACACCGCACTGGCACCGGCACGCTTGGCGGCGACCGAGCGCGGCGCATCGGCGGTCATCAACGGGTGCTCCGCCGTGGACGTGCAGCCGGACGACGCCGGTGCGCCAGCGGTGGACCCCACCGCCATGGCGCTGCGGCTGCTCGGTGCGACGGCGGACGTGTGGGGGCGAGCGTGACAGGCGGACCCGACGTGGACGTGCTCGTGGCGGGTGCCGGTGCCGCCGGCACGGCGGCAGCACTCGCGGCCGCCGACCACGGACGCACGGTGGTGCTGGTGGAGGCCAACGAGTCGTTCCGGCGGGGCAGCAACACGGCCATGAGCACCTCCATGGTCCCGGCCGGCGGCAGTCGTTGGCAGCGCGATGAAGGCATCGACGACAGCCCCGACGACTTCCTCGCCGACGTCATGGCCAAGACGAACGGGCACGCAGACGAGGTCGTTGCCCGGGCCCTCGTGGACGTCGCGCCCCGGCTGGTGGCATGGCTCGCCGATGACTGCGGCGTGCCCCTCGCGCTGGTGACGGACTTCCGCTATCCCGGTCACCACGCCGACCGCTGCCACGCGGTGGCGGACCGGGCCGGGGCGACCCTCCACGGACACCTGCTGGAAGCCGTCGCTGCCCGCGACACGATCACGCTCATGGTCCCGATGCGCCTGGCGACGCTGGAAGCCGAGGAGGCCGACGGCACCTTCACGGCCCTGCTCGAAACCCCTGACGGCACCACCCAGAAGGTGACCGCCGGTGCGGTGGTGCTGGCCACGAACGGCTTCGGGGCCGACCAGGACCTGGTCGCCGAGTTGCTCCCTGACATCGCCGGTGGCGTCTACCACGGGGGCGACGGCAGCACGGGGGACGCCCTGCGGATCGGTGAGGACCTCGGGCTGGACACGGGCTTCCTCGACGCCTACCAGGGCCACGGGTCGCTGGCCGTGCCCGACCGCGTCCTGCTCACGTGGGCGTTCGTCATGCACGGCGGCGTGCTCGTCAACGTGCACGGCGATCGGTTCGGCGACGAGACGGTGGGCTACTCCGAGTTCGGGCCCGCCGTGGTCGGCCAGCCCGAGCAGACCGCGTGGGCGATCTTCGACGAGCGCATCCACGGACTGCTCACCGACTTCAAGGACTACAACGACTTGCTGGACCAGTCGGCCGTGCGGTTCTGCGACGATGTCGACGAGGTGTCGGCCGCCACGGGGATACCCGTCGCGACGGTCGGCCCGCTGCTGGACGAGGTGGCGTCGTACGCCCGCGGCGACGCCGAGGACCCGTGTGGACGCACCGACTTCGAGGCACCGTTGACGGCGCCGTACGCCGTGGTGCAGGTGACCGGAGCGCTGTTCCACACCCAGGGTGGCCTGCGGGTGGATGGTCGGGCACGGGTGCTGCGTGACGGCGAACCGGTGGCAGGGCTGTATGCCGCCGGGGGCGCGGCGGTCGGGATCTCCGGCCACGGCGCGGACGGGTACCTGGCCGGCAACGGCCTGCTGGGTGCGCTCGGGCTGGGCTACCTGGCGGGTCGTGACATCGGGAGGTCGACATGAGCGTGGCAGTGGTGGTCGGAGCGACCGGCGCGATCGGCCGCGTCGTCGTCGCACGGCTGGTCGCGGAGGACCACAGCGTCCTGGCGGTCGGGCGCGACCTGGACCGGCTCGCCGAGTTGGCGGCCGTGGGCGACGAGGTCGAGACCTGCCGACTGGACCTGGCCGACCCGGGCTGCGGGGCCGTGCTGGTGTCCGCGCTGGACGGGCGATCGGTCCGGCTGTTGGCGCACCTGGCGTCGGCACCCCTGGGCGGGGACATCCTCGACACGCCAGACGACGTCCTGCGCGCGGCCCACGAGGTCAAGGTGATCGGGTTGCTGCGACTCGTCCGCGCCCTGGTCGGGCACTTCGACCATCCCGCCCGGATCGTGGCCGTCGGCGGCAACCTCGGCTTCGATCCGGTGCCGCACGCCTCGACGGCCGGACTTGCCAACGCCGCACAGGCCAACCTCGTCCGCCAGCTCAACCGGCGGCTCGCCCCCGACGGCGTGACCTGCCACACCATCGCCCCGGGACCCGTCGCGACCGCACGACACCGTGACCTGCTCGAGCAGGAGGCCGAAGCCACCGGCCGGGGCGTGGACGAGTTGCTCGCCGCGGCGACCGCCGGAGCACCGCTGGGTCGCCTGACGCGGCCCGAGGAGGTCGCGTGGGCCGTGACCCGACTGCTGGACGACGAAGCGGCCGCGCTGGCCGGCAGCACGCTGCTGCTGGACGCCGGCCGCCGCACTGCGCTCCCGTGACCGTTTCGCGGTGCCTGCCCACCACTCGTGTCCTGACCACCCCAGCATCGCCATCCACGCACCATCCCCGACGATCGGACCACCCAGATGGAGTTCCTGGTCAACATCGAGATCCAATGGCCGCCCGACGGTGACGACGACCTGCGGGAGGAGATCTTCCAAGCCGAGCTCGCTCGCGGGCAGGCACTGGCACGGGCCGGCGTGATGCGTCGGCTCTGGCGGGTGCCCGGCCGGTGGGCGAACTGGGGGCTGTGGGAGGCCGAGGACGCCACGGCGTTGCACGACGCGCTGTCGTCCCTGCCGCTGTGGCCGTGGATGGACATCACGGTGCACCCGCTGGCACGCCACCTCAACGACCCGGCCGACATGGAACTGGACGAGCCGGGTCCGGGCACTGGCTGACCACCGCTGGACTGGGCCCGCGGAGTTGGTCAGCCGTCCGCTGCACTGACGTCGGCGAGCTCGAGGG
Organism: Salsipaludibacter albus; assembly: GCF_019798055.1. Classification (GTDB taxonomy): domain Bacteria; phylum Actinomycetota; class Nitriliruptoria; order Nitriliruptorales; family Nitriliruptoraceae; genus Salsipaludibacter; species Salsipaludibacter albus. The sequence goes on from NZ_JAHOPH010000007.1 coordinate 124,874, forward strand.
TGAGGCGAGCACGCCGGACGACCGCCTCGTCGACCATCCTGCCCCGATCATCGATGACGATCCCCCGGCCATCGTCAGTCGCCGCCTCCAGCCGCGCGACCAGATCGCGTGCGCGCTCAACCTCGGCGCGGCTTGGCGTGAACGCCGCGTTGATGACCGGGACTTGTGCGGGATGGATGGCCGACCGCCCGACGAACCCCAGCCGTCGCAAGCGATCGGTCGATCGTCGAAGGGCAGCGAGATCTCGGTAGTCGGTGGATGTCGATCCGACGGGAGGGCGCAGGCCGGCCGCTGCCGACGCGACGACGACTGCCGTGCGGATTGGCTGCAGCTCCGTTTCATCGTCCGACGGATCCAGGTGCAGGTCGGCCCGCAGGTCCGCCTCCCCGAGTCCGAGGTGGGCCAGGCCAGGGGTGGCCGCGAGGTCCACGACCTTGGCGACGCCCAGGGCGTCCTCGACCAGTCCCGCGATGCGTGGGGTCGGCAGGGTTTCGGCCGCCTCCAACACCCCGTGGACCGTCGCGATGGCGCTCGTCGATGCCTTGGGCACCACGATGCCGTCGATGGGTTGGCCCACGAGCTCCGCGAGGTCCGCGTCCTGCCAGGGGCCGGCGGCGTTGATCCTCACCCACACCTCGACCCGGCGGCCCTCGCTGGCATTCGTCGCACGCTCGTCCAGCCACGCAAGGACGGTCGCTCTCGCCTGCTCCTTGACCGAAGGGACGACCGAGTCCTCGAGGTCGACGATGACGGCGTCGGAACCCCGTTCCAGCGCGCCGTCGAGCTTGTCGCGCGCGTCGCCCGGCACGTAGAGCCACGAACGGTTGAGCACGGGGCTCCTCACGGTCCGGCAACGTCGCCACCCAGACTGTAGGCCGGGACAGGGCTCGGTCGACGTGACTGTGCGGGGGCGGCCAGCCGATCCCAAGTTCGACAGTTTCTGTGGGCGGCCAAACATGACGACCGGCGGCCCCGGTGGCGATGTCGTGTCTCCCAGCGAGCCCGCTCGACCCACGCCGGTCAGGTCGAGGGTGTCGTCGCTTTCAGCTGCGCGTCCTGGGCGGCACGACTGTCCACAGCCCGGCGAATCCCGTCCCTCCTGCAGGCAGCTCGCTCGTAGCGTCCGCCGACATGGACCACACCGACGAATGCTTCCTCGACGTCCCGGAGCCACCGCCGGGGCCACCCGGGCAGCCCGTTCCCCTGGACCTCGAGTACGGGACCCCGGGGTGGAAGCGCAAACGACGCCTGCATCGGCTCGCGAGGCTCAACGGCGCCTGCCCGGAGTGCGACGGCGGACCGGAGGAGCCGACCGTGCAGGAGTTCCTCCGCGGCCTGGCCCGACCGCGACCGATGAAACCCGACGAGGTGCCGGTCGACGGCGGCCTGCTCACACCCGAGGGCGAGGTCGCGTCGTTCGTGCACGGCACGCCCGAGGTGGAGGACCGTGAGGCGTTCACGCGCTGGGCCCGGTCGGCACTGATACCCGTCGGCCAGGCGTTCGCACACGTCGCGAGCGTGGACGGCGTCCCGTGGCTCCGGGCGCTGCTGTGGTTCGCCGACGACGACCGCCTGCACGTGGAGGCATCGAGCCTGGACCGGTACTTCCACGTCGAGGTCACCCTCGAGTACCTGTGGCCCCCGGTGTACCGAGGCAGCCGCAC
>NZ_JAHOPH010000007.1:126635-145779 GCF_019798055.1 Salsipaludibacter albus
GCTCCGGGCGCTGCTGTGGTTCGCCGACGACGACCGCCTGCACGTGGAGGCATCGAGCCTGGACCGGTACTTCCACGTCGAGGTCACCCTCGAGTACCTGTGGCCCCCGGTGTACCGAGGCAGCCGCACCCTGTCGCGCCTGGACGAACGCCTCGACGCGCCGTACCGCCCCAACTGGCCGGCACCACCCGTGGAAGCCTCCGTCTTCACACGCCTGACCCCGATCCCCACGAACGGAGGATGGGATCGTGGCTGACGGCTTCGACCTGGACGAGCTGGACCGCGTGTTCGCCGCGTACCCGTGGCTCCTCCCACTGCTCCGTGATGCCGAATGGTGGCGACGCGAGGACGGTGGCGGTGGCTTCCGGGTCGACGTCGACGACCTCGAGGCCCACATGGAGGGCTTCCGGGCGCTCGCCGCGGCCACCGGCGTCCGGTTCGTCGAACAACCCGTGCGACCGCCCAGGCCTGACCGGCGGGAACGTGACGCACCACCTTCGCCACCATCCCGGATCTGGCCCGAATGAACCATTGTTGTTCGAACGTGTGTTCGTTATTCTTGCGATACTTCACCACAATCCACCATCACCACGAGTCCTGAAGGTCCGTCGGGGGCGACAGACACAGGTCACGTCACATGTCCGCCACGCTCGACACCCCGGTCTCCGGACCGCCCCGACCCGACGGTCACACCGTGACCGCCCCGGGTCGCGCGGGCGTGCTGGACGACGGCATGGAGGTGGTGGGCGGTGACGCCGCAGCGGGCCGCGCTGTCGTGGCCCCGGACCGCCGGGACGCGACGGTCGACGACGCATCGGGCCGCGGTGTCACTGTTCCGGCCTGCGAGGAGGCCACGCGGGACGACACTGCGCGCCGCGATGTCGTCGTGGCGGGGGCCGGGGACGGGACCGGGCACGACGTCGAGGCCGAGATCCGTGCCCTGGTGGACCGGTTGGCGCGCCTGCTCGACGGCACCCGCGCACCATCCACCGCCGCCGCGGCACGGGGACGTGTCCAGGTCCTGCGACGCCTGACCGGCCTGGCGGACGCTGCCACCGCGGAGGCGGTCGACGTGCTGCGCCGCGCGGGCGGGGTCGAGGCCGACGGTGCGTCGTCGACCGCCGAGTGGGTCAGGGCCAACACCGGTCGGTCCGGGCGCGACGCCGCCCGCGTCGCCCGGCTGGCCACCGACCTCGCCGACCTCCCCGCCACGCGCGACGCGCTCGCGAACGGCCGGATCACCGACGAGTCGGCGGACGCCATCGCCCGAGCGGCACGTGACGGTCGGCTGGGCTCGCCCGGCGACGTCGACGCGCGGCTCGCCCCGGTGGCCACCGCGTCGTCACCCGAGGCGCTGCGGGCCGACATCCGCGACCGACAGCAGGCCGTCGATGCCGCCGCCATGTTGCGCGACGAGACGCGCCAGCACGCCGTCCGCGACGTGCGACTGTGGCGCGAGGACACCGGCCTGTGGCAACTCCACGGCCAGTTGCCCGATGAGCTCGGCCAGAGCTTTCGCACTGCCCTCGACGCCTTCGAGGAGGCGGATCCCGACGGCACGCCGCACGAGCAGCGACGTCGACCCGGTCAGCGCCTGGCCGACGCGCTCGCCGCCATGACCGGCGCCGTGCTCGACCGCGGCCTCGCGCCCGGCACGGGTGGGGTCACGCGTCCGCACCTGTCAGTGATCGTCCACGCCGACACCGTCAGCGCCGGCCTGGCCGACCCCGACGCCGCCGACCCGGACCACCACGCCGCCGCACCCGCCGAGGACGATCCTCGGTGGGCCGACCTGCCCGCCGGTGAGCTGCCCTGGGGTGGCAAGCTGTCGCCGCAGGCCGTGCGCCGGACCTTCTGCGACGCCGCGGTCTCCCGCATCGTCATGGCTGGTGACTCGCAGGTCCTCGACGTCGGTCGGGCCACCCGCAACTGGTCCGGTCCCCAGCGTCGCGCCGTCAACGCCCGCGACCGCGGATGTCGCGGCCCCAACTGCAGCCTGCCGATCGCCTGGACCCAGGTCCACCACCTTCAGTGGTGGCGCCACGACGGCCCGACCGCGGTCGACAACGGTCTCGCGCTGTGCCACCGCTGTCACCGCCTCGTCCACGACCACGGCTGGACGATCGACTTCGACCCCGCCTCTGCGCTCGCGACCTGGCACTCCCCGACCGGGGCCACCTTGGTCACCCGACCCCACCGAGTCGGAGCCCGACCGGACGCTTTACCCAGCGGGAGCAGTCCCCCGGTCGAAGACCACGCGATGCGGCCCGATGACGATCCTCGAGGCGACCCGACCGGCCCGCCGGGTGAAGCCCGCGCCCGATCCTCGACCGTCCCGATCGAGTCGACCGCCCCTGCCCCGATCTCCCCACGGCCGCCGCCGACCGATGGCTCGGCGAGGGACCCCTCCGCCCATGACCCTCCCCGCGGCACCACTGATGGCCCATCGGCTGACCCCACCACCGATGGCTCGACCCGGCACTCCTCCCCCACGCAACCTCGCCTGGACCTCCTCTCCGGCGGCGGCGCCGGTGGGATCCCACGATCCTGACCCCGGGGTGATCCGGGGGCCCCGAAGGCCACGTGATTCCGGACACCGCCGCCCCGTCATCTCGCTCCTTGAGAACTGCACAGTGAGAACTCCGTCGGTGAACGCCGTCGTCCGGGACTACCTGACGAGCTGTGCCGGGGAGGGCAGTCGCCGGGCGGCCCTCGACCGCGTCGCTGCAGCGTGCGCGGCGGTCCACCGCGTCGTCGGGCCGCGACGGCCGAGCCTGGAGCCGTGAGGAGCTGCACGATCGTGCGCGCCTTCGCTGACACCAACGTGCTCGTCGACGCCTTCGACGTCGGCGAGGTCGACAAGCGAGCCGCCGCCCTGGCCCTCCTCGAGTCACCCGACCACGAGTTCGTGGTGAGCGCCCAGGTCCTGAACGAGTTCTGGGTCACCGTGACACGAACGCTCGAGCACACCCTCGACGACGACGTCGCCGCCGACGTCGTGACCGACGTGTCGACCGCGTTCGAAGTCGTCCCCGTCGATGCCGTCCTGACCCAGGCTGGCATCGCTCGGGCACGGGCCGACCGACTGTCACTGTGCGACGCACTGGTCGTCGAAGCGGCGCGCACCGGCGGTTGCGAGATCCTGTTGACCGAGGATCTCGACGACGGACAGTCCCACGACGGAGTCGTCGTCGGGGACCCGTTCGCCGGGACTGGATGACCGACACCCCTCGTTGCACGGCCTGACGACCACGGGGATCGTCTTCCTTCGTCGCGCCGAGCGGCGGGCGGGCGTTGGCTGGCTCCTGCCCGCCCAGGGATCGATGACCTCGGCGAGCGGCGCCTGGTCGCCCGGGGCCGGGTCACGACCGTGACACGGCCTCGCGACGTCGGCGCGACAGGACCACGATCGCCAGGGCGATCAGGCACCACACGCCGGCGCGGATCCAGCCGAGCAGTTCGGCGTCCTGTCCCGTGAACAGCGTCGAGGCGTACTCGCCCGACACGGCATTGTTGGTCGCGTGCATCACCATCGCCACCAGCACGCTCCCGCCGGTGCCGTCGACGAGCCAGGCGAACACGAAGGACGCGGCCAGGATCAGGATGACGTCGGTCGACAAGATGTCGCCGGTCAGGAACAGCGGGAGGTGCCACAGCAGCTGGATCACGCCGACCAGCAGGCCGGCCCGCCACAACGACCATCGCCGACCGGCGGTCGACAGCGCCCAACCGCGGAAGCCCGGCTCCTCCCACGGACCGAACACCGGCACGACGAGGAGGAACAGGATCGTGACGGGGATCTCGCCCCATGTGGCCAGGGCCGTGGCGTCCGGCACCGCCGCGCCGAAGGCGACGGCCAGCAGTCCCGAGATGCCGGTGGCGATGATCGGCACGCCCAGGGCGGCCGCGAACCACTTCCAGCCGACCTTCCACTGCACGACGCGTCGGAACAGGTCGACCACGCCCGATCGGCCCTCGACGATGGCCAGCATGACGACGGCCGCGACCGTGACACCGGAGCCCAGCGGGAACCCGGTGAACGGCACGGTCCACCAGGACAGCGCGCAGGCCAGGACCGCGAACACCAGCAGCGGCCTGGCCTGCATCAGTGCACGGGTCCGCCCCAGGGTGGTGTGGCGGAGCGTGGCGGGGGGCCGGAGCCCGGTGGAGTTGGCAGTGCCCATGGAAGTCCCCTTCGGAAGCGTGGAATCGACGGGGACCATCGTCTGCCCGGCCGGCGGCCGCAGCCATGGAGCCGACCGGTCGACCCGGGGCCGGGTTTCTTGCCGACGTCGTCGCCGAACACCTCGACCGGTCGGCAACCACCAGAAACCCGGTCGCAACACCGACGGGTTTCCCGGCTACCTGCACGGCGGCGACCAGGTCACGCTCGCGGCACGCCCATTCGCGACCGTCGGGAACACCATGGCCACGCAGACACAACCAGCGCCCGGGTCCCATCACCCCCTCGTCCAGTCGCTCCACGACGTCGTGGCCCGGTGGCCACTCACGGCGTTCGCGGTCGTGACGTTGGTCATCTCCTGGCCGTTCGGGCTGCTGCCGCCCGGGCCGTCGCTGGCCGCGCTGGTCGTCGCGGCCGTCCTCGACGGGCGGGCCGGCGTGCGGTCGCTGCTGGCCACGACCACCATCTGGCGGGTCGGCGTCCGCTGGTACGTCGTCGCCCTGCTGGGCCCGGTCGTCGCCGTGGCCGCCGCCGTGGGGCTCCTCGTCGCGTTCGGCGGCGAGATCCAGCCCGGGAGCAGCCTGTTCGACCTCCCGGAGCTGGGCCGGCTGTTCGCACTGCAGGTCTTCGGGGTGTTCGCCGGACCCTGGGAGGAGCTCGGCTGGCGGGGCTACGCCCTGCCCCGGTTGCTGCGGCGGACGTCACCACTGCTGGCCAGCCTGGGCCTGGGGGTCTTCTGGGCGCTGTGGCACGTCCCGATGTTCGCGTCCGGTGACGTCCCCTGGGTCGACGGCCTGCTGGTGGTCGTCATCTCGATCTTGTTCACGGCCGTGTTCCTGCGCACGCGTGGCAGCGTGCTGATCGCCTTCCTGATGCACGCCGCCATCAACGCGTCCGCCGGCGTCGCGATCGAGCTGTTCGCGGGTGGCGACCGCACCCGGATGTACTGGGCGCTGATCGTCGTGGCCTCGGCCATCGCGGCGGTCGTGGTCGGCCTGCGGGCGAGGTGGTGGACCCAACGGCCCGCGGACCCGGACCACGGCCCGCACGCGGAGCAGCCGCCCCCGTACGAACTCGACACGTCGCACGTCCCGGCGGAGGACGTCCCCGTGGCCGGTCCAGCCGGCGCCATCGACCGCTGACCGACCGCCTCGGGGAGACATCGACGGGTCCCGGGCACCCGGCATCGGGGAGAAACCCGAACCGGGATCGGGGGGCGCGCGGGCTGGGTGCCCGGCACGTCCTGCGCCACCGTGGCCACTGACGAGCAGACCAAGCGAGGTCACCCATGCGAACCCCCATCCTGCAGGTCCCGACCGACGCCCGCCGGGCACCCCCGAGCGCCGACCCGACCGCCGGCCCGCCGGCGATCCGGACCACCGCCATGGGCAAGCGCTACGACGACGTCGTCGCGCTGGACCACCTCGACCTCGAGGTCCCGACGCACGCGATCTTCGGGTTCCTCGGGCCCAACGGCGCCGGCAAGACGACGGCGATCAAGCTCCTCCTCGGACTGGCGCGCCCCACGTCCGGGCGGGCCCAGCTGTTCGGGCTCGACAGCGTCACCGACAGCCTCGCCATCCGTGCCCGGGTCGGCTACCTCGCCCAGGAGCCGCGCTTCTACGACCACCTCACCGCGCGGGAGGTGCTGGCGTTCACCGCCCGGTTCTTCTACCGCGGCCCCACCGCCGCCGTCCGTGCCCGGATCGACGAGACCCTGGAACTCGTCGGCCTGGCCGACAAGGCCGACCGGCCGACCCGGGGCTTCTCGGGTGGCGAGCGCCAGCGGCTCGGGATCGCCCAGGCCCAGGTCAACCATCCGGACCTGCTGATCCTGGACGAGCCGGCCGCCGCGCTCGACCCGCTCGGACGCCGCGACGTCCTGGAGGTGATGGAGCGCCTGCGCGACCGGACCACGATCTTCTACTCGACCCACATCCTCGACGACGTCCAGCGGGTCAGCGACCACGTCGCGATCCTCGACCACGGTCGCCTCGTCACCAGCGCAGCCACGGCCGACCTGCTCCACGGCAGCACCACCACCTTCGACGTCGAGGTCCGCGGTGACGGGCAGCCGTCAGCACGGGCCCTGCGCCAGCGCCCCTGGGTCCACGACGTGGCGGTGACCCCCGGACCCGTCGCCACCGCCCTGGCCGTCACCGTCTCCGACGACGACGAGGCGGCCGAGCAGGACCTCCTGCCCACCGTCCTGGCGGCCGGCGCCACCGTCGTCCGCTTCGCCCCGAGGCAGTTCGACCTCGAGGACGTGTTCCTCCAGCTCGTGGAAGGAGACCGATCATGAGCACCCTCACCCGTCCCGACGTCCCCGCCACGACCACCACGCCCGTGCCCGACCTCGTCCCGGTCGTGCCCGGACGAGCCCCCGCCGGCCTCGCCAACCTGGTCCGCAAGGAACTCGGCCAGTGGTTCGGCACCAGGTTGTGGGCCGTCCAGCTCGTGTTGTGGGTGCTCATCCTCAACGGGATCACGACCGCGGTCATGCTCGACCCGTCGATGCCGGCGGGCGACGTGCTCGCCGAGGCCGTGCTGACCTTCCTGCAGGTCGCGGCGGCCCTCGTCGCGATCGGGGTGGTGCTGACCACCCAGGGCGCGATCATCGGTGAGCGCGAACTGGGGACCGCCGCCTGGGTCCTGTCCAAGCCCGCCTCGCGGACCTCGTTCCTGGCCGCCAAGCTCACCGCCCACCTCACCGGGTTCGGGCTGCTGGCCCTGGCGATCCCGGCGATCGTGTTCGCCGTCACCGTCGGCCAAGTGGTCGTCGCGCCGATGGCGACCGGACGGTTCGCGCTCGGCGTCGCCGTCGCCGGCCTGGCCGTCGTGTTCTACCTGGTCCTCACCCTCGCGCTCGGGACGGTCTTCCGGGGCCGCGGACCGGTCGCCGGCGTCGGGGTCGGGCTCGTCCTGGCCGGCCTGCTGCTCAAGGGCATGTTGCCACCGACCCTGGTGGTGATGACCCCGTGGCTGCTCGGCGACGTCGGCGCGTCCCTGGCGCTCGGCACCACGATGGAGGTCAGCCGGGCCACCCCGATCGTGGCCACCAGCACCTGGACCGTGCTCCTGCTCGTCCTCGCGTGGCGCCGGTTCCGGCGCGAGGAGTTCTGATCCTGCCGTGCCGTCACCGCCAATCCCGTCCTCGATCGCGCCCGGAGGATCCCCGGGTGCGGTCGGGGCCGCGACTGTGCGATACTCGACCCAGCGCCCCGGCCCGGGCCCGTGGGGGCCTCGGCCAGACGGGAGCGCGCGCATGACCACGTCCTTGCCACCCATCGGGGTGGCCCCGCCAGCCGTTGCCGAGCCCCCGACCGTCACCGGGCCCGGTGTGCTGCCCCAGGTCGCCGTCGCCGTGGCAGGCGTGCTCGCCACGGCCGCCGTGGTACTGGTCGGCCTGACCAGTCCCGAGGGGCCCGGCGCGGCGAGCGTCGTCCTGGCCTGCTGGGTGAGCGTGCCCTACGTCGTGTCCGGCCTCGTGTCGTGGCGCCGCAGGCCCGACAGCCGGCTGGGCGTGCTGATGCTCGCCACGGGCTTCGCGACCTTCGCCAACTTCCTCGTCTGGGCCCGCAGCGACCTCCTGTTCACGTTCGGCCTGGCCGTCCAGTTCCTCCCGCCGGTCCTGCTCCTGCACCTGTTCCTTGCGTTCCCGTCGGGCCGGCTCACGACCCGCGCCAGCCGGGTCGTCGTGGTCGCGGCCTACGCCCTCGCGGCGCTCACGATCCCGGACCTGCTGCTTGGCTTCGAGGCCCCACGCAACGTGCTGGCGGTGCGGGACCTCCCGGCGGCCGCCACGACCCTGCTGGACGTCGAGCTGCTCGGCCTGAGCGCCCTCCTGCTGGCCGGCGTCGTCCTGCTCGCCTGGCGCCGGCACCGGGACGGGCCGTCGGTGCGTCGCGCGGTGGACCTGCTGGTCCAGGCCGCCTCGCTCGGGCTCGTGATGATCGCCGTCCTGTTGCTCATGGGCGTGCTGGACTGGAACACGGCCGGCGACACGATCCGGCTCGTGGCGTTCGCGATCATCGGGTCCGCCCCGATCGTGTTCCTCGCCGGTCTGCTGCACGCCCGGCTCGGGCGGGCCTCGGTCGAGGGGCTGGTCGCCGAACTCGGGCAGCGCCCCCGGCCGGCCGAGGTCCAGGTCGCCGTGGCCCGAGCCCTGCGCGACCCGTCCGCGACCGTGGCCTACTGGGTGCCCGAGTACGACTCGTGGGCCGACATCGACGGCCGCCAGGTCGACCTCGCTCCCGTGCCCGGCCGCACCGCCACGCCGGTCCGGCACGGCGGCGCCACGGTCGCGGTCGTGCTGCACGACCCGACCCTGGACGACGAGCCCGAACTGCTCGCCGCGGTGGCGTCGGTCGTGGGCCTGACGGTCGAGAACGCCCGTCTCCACGTCGAGCTGCGCGCCCGGATCGAGGAGGTCCGCGGGTCGCGCGAGCGGATCCTGCAGGCCGAGGAGGGAGAACGTCGTCGACTCGAGCGGGACCTCCACGACGGTGCCCAGCAACGCCTGGTCGCGCTCTCGCTCGAGCTCGGACGCCTCCGTCGCGACGTCGCCGCCGGCGTCGACGGTCCGTCCACCGCCTCGCCGCGTCCGCCCGTCGCGGAGACCACCGACCTCGTGATGCGGCTCGACAGCGCACGCGACACCGTGCAGACGAGCCTCGACGAGTTGCGCGCGCTGGCGCACGGCATCTACCCGGCGACGCTGGCCGACCACGGGCTGGCGGTCGCCCTGGAGTCCCTGGCGACCGACTCCACCGTGCCCGTCGTGGTCGAGGGCAGTCCCGACCGCCGGCTGCCGGCGCCGGTCGAGCTGGCCACCCACTACGTCGTCAGCGAGTGCCTCACCAACGTGATGAAGCACGCGCACGCGTCGGCGGTGACGGTCCGGCTGGACCAGGTCGACAGCACGCTGGTCGTGGAGGTGTCCGACGACGGGGTCGGCGGGGTCACCGGTCACGACGGCAGCGGGCTGCGGGGACTGGCGGACCGGGTCGAGGCCATCGGCGGGACCCTGCACGTGACCAGTCCGGCCGGCGTCGGGACCACCGTCCGAGTGGAGCTGCCGTGCGCGCCATGATCGCCGAGGACAGCGTCCTGCTCCGCGAGGGCGTCGCGCGGTTGCTGACCGATGCCGGCATCGAGGTGCTGGTGGCCAGCGACGACGCCCGCGTGGTGCTGGCCCGCATGGCCGACACCGTCCCGGACGTGGTCGTGCTCGACATCCGGCTGCCCCCGACCCACACCGACGAGGGCATCCGTGCTGCCCTGGACATCCGGTCCAACCATCCCGACGTCGGCGTGCTGGTCCTGTCGCAGTACGTCGAGGTGGGGCTGGCCATGCGGCTGCTGGAGGACGCCGCCGACCACGTCGGCTACCTGCTCAAGGACCGCATCAGCGCCGTCGGTGACTTCGTCGACGCCGTCGAACGGGTGGCCAGTGGTGGCTCGGCGATCGACCCCAAGATCGTGTCGGCACTGATCGGTCGTCGGCGTGGCCGCGACCCGCTGGCGCGGCTGACGCCACGGGAGCGCGAGGTGATCGCGCTGATGGCCGAGGGACGCTCGAACCAGGGCATCGCCGACCAGTTGGTGATCACGCTGCGCGCCGTCGAGAAGTACGTGTCGAGCATCTTTGCCAAGCTGGACCTGCCGAGCGAGGGCGGCGACTCCAAGCGGGTGCTTGCCGTCTTGCTCTACCTCCGCGGCGCGTCCTGACCGGCGCAGGTCGACAACGGCCTCAGTAGTCCAGGAAGCGCTGATAGCAATTCTCGACGACGTCCTGGATCGAGCGGCAATAGGCGGCGGCGTCCTCCTCATCGTCGAAGGACGACACCGCGATCACCCAATAGCCCGGATTGAGCGAGCCGTAGTCGTCCGACAGGAAGACGTCCGTGACGACCCCCAGGGCACCGTCGTAGTCGAACGAACGCTCGAAGGCTTCGTCCCACGTGTACTGGTCCACCTCGAGTGACTCCAGCACGACGATCCAGGTCGGCACCGGCATCCCGAACCAGTTCTCGCCCGGGGGAAGGAACTCCTGGTCATCGTCAGGTCCACCCTCACCCTCTGGCGCAGCCACGATCTCCGGACACGACATGTCGACGGCCTGACCGGACTGCGACCACGCCCTGATCTTGGGCGCGGCGATCTCGGCCGACAGCGCATACCCGATCCCCTCGACGGACACGTCGACCCCCTTGGCGAACACGACGCCCGCCACGGTCCCATCCTCTCGCAGCAGCGGACCGCCGGAGTTGCCGGGATTGACCGCCGCGTCCGTCCGCACCACCCCGGCGACCTCGCCTGCATCGACGGGAACGGCGAGGTCCACTGCTGTGACACTCCCACGGGTCAGGCTCAACTCGCCGCTCAACGGGTAGCCGGCCGCTGCCACCTCCTCGCCGATGACCATCGGCTCGGTGTCGAATGTGAATGCGTGACCGGACAAGGACGAGCCCAACTCGACCAACGCCAGGTCATTGGCTTCGTCGATCCCGATAACTTCGCCGGACACCGACGAACTTCCCGACGCCACCTCGATGTCGACTGCTCCGTAGACGACGTGGGCCGCCGTGACCACGTGGGACTCGTCCACGAGGAACCCACTTCCGGTACTGAAGTACCCGTCACACAGTTCGACGTTGAACCGTACGACACCGGACTGGACGGCGGCAAAGGTCTCCGACCAGGACGCTGGCCCAGTGACTGGGCTGGGGGACGGCGTGGGGCTGGGACTCGGCGACGGACTCGGTGACGGTCTGGGAGTCGGTGACGGCGTGGACGGGGCGGTCGGCGATGGGGTCACCTCGGCGACGAGGTCGCCTTCTCCCCCGATCGGCAGCAGCCACCACGCCGCGATTGCCGCTGCGACGAGAACGACTGCCGCTGCCGTCCAGCCCAGGGCCGCACCCGCCTTGCTGCGCTCCGGGTCCGGCGGTGGTGGCGGCCCGCCAACTGACATGCCCGCGCTCGTCGCGGCGCCGCAGTTGCCGCAGTACGCCGTCCCCGTGAGTCGCGCCCCACACGTCGTGCAGTAGCTCATCTCGATTCCTCAGGTCTCTTCGGGTCGCCATGCATCGGCGAGGTCGTCCGAGGGACAGGTCGGCTCGAGTTGGACGCCACCGCTGGCGGCCAGACGAGACGCTTCCGCCCCGATGTCGGGAAGCCTCCGGAAGAGACGCTCGCCGGGACAGGTCGTCGCAGCCACATCGCGGTGACTGGCCAGGTCGTCGAGCGGCACGGCGAATCGCGCCGATGCCCACGCCAGCACCTCGACGAGGCCGTCCAGTTGCGCGTCGGGTGGAGCCTGTTCGTCGAAATGGCCGTCCACCAGTACGAGGAACCATCCGGCCGGGTCGTACTCGGTGAAGGTGTCGCCCACCAGCGCCGGGTCTCGCAGTTCGTAGAGACGTCCCGAGCGACCGACGCCCACGTGGTAGGCGATGTCCGGCCACCCTTGCTCCTGGTGATACCGCTGGTAACCCTGCAGTCGTTCGGCCTCGTCCTCGCCCTCGTTGGAGGCAACGGCGGAGTGGTGGACCATCACGCCGGTGACCTGCTGTTGTTCGGCACCCACGCCGACGCTCATCGCGCCCCAGTCCCTGCGACAAACGAACTCGACCGGCTGTGGCGGACGGATCGTCGGGGTCGCGGCCGGCGACGGTACGGGTGACCTTCCAAGACCCGATCTGGCCTCGGAAGGTGCTGCGACGGAGGGTCTGGAAGGCGCCACGGACTCGAGCATCGGATCGCTCGATCCACCCGAGCCCGCCGATGGCGAGAGAGACGTCCATCCGGCCTCGGGTTCAGCGGGTGCTCCGCGGCCGCAGGCGGCCAAGGCCACCGCCGCCCCGATGCCCTGGATGAACGCCCTTCGCTGGATCATGTGCGTGGCCCCAACCGTTCGCGAGGCACGATAGTCACTGAAACATGGTCACGTACGGCAATCGAACACGAGCGGCCGAACGTTGCAGGCGAGAACCTGTCGGAGACCCGGGCACAGGATCTGGGAGGCGAGGTGCTGCTTGCCACCACTGACGTGACCTCAGCCTGAGTCCGAGCCGAGCTCCTGTGAGGTGTCCACGCTCGCCGGCCGACGACGGCGCTGCGACCCAGGAGGACGAGCGAGACGGGCTCCGGGGCCACGGATCACGTCGGTGGCAGGCATCCGAGGTCCGGGAGTGGGCGGTCGTCCGGGCACGGGGACCAGTTGCCGGTGACCGGGTCCTGGTCGTAGGTCCACGTCGGCCCGTCGAGGGCGATCCGGCCAAGTGCGTCGACCAGGCGGTCCACGTCGTCGTCGGTGGTGGTCAGGCCGGCGCTGGCCCGGGTCGCCCCCGGGACGTTGGCGTGGTTGCCGGCGGCGACCTCCGCGCTGATGCGTGGGACGTCGGCTGGATCGACGTCCATCAGGCGGACCATCAGCGGGTGGGCGCAGAAGCACCCGTCCCGGACGGCGATGCCGTACTCGGCGCTGAGGATCGCAGCCACCAGGCTGTGGTGCATGCCGGGCAGCGTGAACGTCGCCACCGCGATGCGGGGATGGTCGTCGCCCCACACGTGGTGGCGCCGCAGCCCCGGGACCGTCTCCAGTCCGGCGCGCATCCGCCGGTCGAGATGGCGTTCGTGGGCCAGCACCCGGTCCATCCCGTGGTCCGCCAGCGCCTGGCAGGCCGCGCCGAGGGCGACCGCCCCGACCACGTTGGGCGAGCCGGCCTCCTGGCGTTCCGGGGCGTCGGCCCACAGCACGTCGTCGTCGGTCACGAAGGCGACGGCGCCCCCGCCGGCGAGGAACGGCTCGCGCTGCTCCAGCCAGTCCCGCCGTCCGACCAGCGCCCCGACCCCGTACGGCGCGTACATCTTGTGCCCGCTCAGGGCGACCCAGTCCACCTCCCACGCGGCCAACTCGACCGGTCCGTGCGGAGCCAGTTGGGCGGCGTCGACCACGACCCGCGCGCCATGCCGCCGCGCCACCGCGGCCAGCTCGGCGACCGGCCAGCACTCCCCCGTCACGTTGGAGACGGCCGTCACCGCGAACAGGGCGGGCCCCGGACCGAGCGCCGACAGCGCGTCGTCGAGCACCCCTGCCAGCTCGGTCGGGTCCGGCGGGATCGGCAGGTGCTGGACCTCGTGGCGGCGCCACGGCAGCAGGTCGGCGTGGTGCTCGCCCAGGAAGGTCACCACCCGGCAGTCGTCCGGCAGCGCCGCCGACAGCACGTTCAGCGAGTCCGTGGTGTTGCGGGTGAACACCACCACGTCGTCGTCACGGGCACCCACGAACCGGGCCACGTCGACCCGCGCCTGCTCGTAGGCGGCCGTCGAGACCATCGACTTGTAGCCGGCCCCGCGGTGCACGCTCGAGTACCAGGGCAGGAAGGCCCGGACCGCGTCGTCGACCGCGGCCAGCGCCGGGCTGCTGGCGGCGAAGTCGAAGTTGACCGCGCGTGCCGTGCCACCCCCGACCAGTGGCACGTCCATGTCCGCCCCGGCCAGGTCGAGCGCCTCCACGGTCGCCAACTCCATCACCACTCCGATCCCTGCACCACCGCGCCAACGCGGAGGCTCGTCCCCCCCGCCAGCCACCCTACTCCTGCAGACCGTCCATCCGGCGAGGTCCCACCGACGGGCCCCGCGGCCGTCCCGACCGCGCCGGGCAGCGGGTCAGAACCAGGTGCCGGGATTGGGAGGCCGGGCCGTGGCCAGCGCACGGTCGAGCCGGGCCAGCAGCTCCGTCGGGCCGTCGAGTTGGTCGACCAGCGCCAGTCCGGAGGCCGGTGCCACGCCCAGCAGCAGGCGGGTGAACGCCCCGACCCCGGCACGCACGACCGGCAGGTCGTCGGTCGCACCGCGCGTGGCCGTCGACGAACTCGCCAGCTCGACCGTCCAGGTCCCGTGCACGTCGTCGAAGTCCACGTCGTCGCGATGCGCCAGCGGGTCGTCGACCTCCACGACGAACCGGACCGGAGTCCCGGCCCAGGGTCGGGCGGCCACCACGGCCGGGAGGTCGAGGATCCGGGCCTGCCAGTGGGCGAAGGCCTCGACGTGGGCGGCGTGCTCGGCCTTGCTGGTGGCACGGCGGTGGCGGAACGGCTGGTCGAGCACGTCCTCCAACGACAGCTCGGCGGGCTCGGCCACCTGGACGCTGTGGACCTGGTCACCCATCAACCGCAGCAGCCCGAGCAGGTCGAGCAGGCCGGACGGCTCGCGGTAGGTCAGCGCATACACCTTCCACGGCCCGTGCTCGCCCTTGGGCTCGCCCCACAGCAGGTCGGTCAGCTCGCCGGCGTCGTCACGCAGGCCGAGCGCGATGAACGGCTTGGCCCAGCCCAGCTCGCCCCGGACGAACCCGGGCTCGTCGAACACCACGCCGCCGTGGCTGCGCCAGCGCCTCCGGGTGGCGGCCTGGATCTCCTCCCAGTCGTCCACGGTCAGACGCACCGGTTGGCGCGTCGGCGGGTCGACGGTCAGCGCGGCCGGGTCGAAGTGGTGCAGGAGGGTGGTCGCGCCGGTCCCGAACCCGAACCGGTCGTAGAACCCCTGGTCGAAGATCCCGAGCAGGGCGAGCGCGAACCCCTCCTCGGCGGCCTCGACCACCGTGCGGGCCGTCAGCGAACTGGCCAGCCCCCGGCGGCGGCCCACCGGTGCCACCGCGATCGACGTCACCGCCGCGAACGGCAGGTCGGTGGTGTCGACCATGATGTGGCCGGCGTGGCGTGTCCCGATGGCCTCGGGCGCGTCGTCGACCGTCCCCACCAGCTTGGTCGCGTCGGCCAGCCACGGGTCGAGGTGGGCGGCCTCGCCGTCCTCGAGCCAGCCGACCTCGCGGTAGACCCGCACGATCGCGTCGTGGTCGTCGTCGGTCGCCGGTCGGATCGCCATGCCTCGCCCTTCCGTGCTCGGTGTGCCCCGCCGACGTGCTGCGCGGGCTCGGTGCATCCTGCCACCCGCGCGACGACTCCACCAGCGTTCCATCGATCGAGTCCGACCCGGTTCGACGGACAGGCGACGTCGTCGGTCGGCAGCGTCCGAACTGGTCGGGTCGGCCGACCGACCACGTGGCGCCCACCCGGGCCTGCCTAGGCTCGTGGGCGGCCACCCACCTGCGACATGACCGAAGGACCGACCGTGATCAACGACCTCAAGGCGACGCTCAAGCAACAGGTCGACGGCCTCAGCGACGAGCAGGCCATGCAGGCCGCCCAGGCTGCCACGGGGTTCATCAAGGACCGGCTGCCCGAGCCGATCGGCAGCCGCCTCGAGGAGCTCGTCGACGGGGACGGCACGGGTGACCTCGACGTCAACCAGCTCAAGAACACCGTGTCGGGATTCCTCGGCAAGTGAGGACGTCGGGCCGCACCCGTTCGCTGGCGCGACGTCGAAGGTCCCGACCTCCCTCGGGATGGTCGGGACCCTCGCGTGACGGCTCGGTGCTCAGGCGATGACCGGCTCGAGGTCCGCGGTGGGGGGCGTGCCGCGACCGGCGCGCAGCAGGAGCCACAGGCCCATCCAGCCCTCGGCCAGGACGGACGGCACGAAGACGATGGCAAGCATCACGCCGGCGACGGCCTCGTAGTCGGCCAGCACCAGGTGGGCGACCGTGTCGACGGCGTAGGCGACCCCGGCCACGACCAGGAGCCAACCGAGCAGGCGCGAGGTCTCACCGGCACGCAGCACGAGGGTCCCGAGCAGGACGAGGTGCAGCCCGAACGCGACCAGTCCGACCAGCCAGGTGACGTCGAACGCCTGCAGGGCCAGCATCGCCTGGGCCGCACGGGCACCGTCGTCGAGCGCCGCGACGGCCGCGCCGCCCTCGGCCAGCGCCAGCGCCTGCATGGCGAACACCAGCGCCACGCCCAGGAAGACCGTGTAGGTCAGCCGGGACCACGCCGTCAGCAGCGACCGGTCGGCGTCGACCGGGCGGAACACGAGGTGCAGGGCCCACGCCACGACGACGTCGATCACGAACACGGCCAGGAAGGCGACCACCGCGAGCCGGAACAGCAACGGGTCGGCAGCGATGTTGGCGACGGTCGTCGCCGGGTCACCCGGCACGACCATCGTCTCGAACACGGCGAAGTTGGCGAAGATCGCCAGCGCGAACAACAGCACGTAGCCGACCCCGGCGATCACGGCGGCGCGGCGACGACTGGTCGTGGCGGGGCCGCCATCGACGTCGTCCGTTCGACGGACGGTGCGGGCAGTGGGAAGGGTCGAGGTGGTCATGGGATTGCTCCTGTCTGGATCAGGGGATGCGATGGGATCTGTGGATCAGTGGTGCGTGGGCAGGTACAGCGGTGGTGGCGCCCGTCCTGGCCGCGCCGACGAGCGGCGAACGGCTCGCGGGACGACCTCGTCGCCGAGCGCCGATGCCGGGGTCGACCACGGCGGCCACTGCGCGAACGGCAGGTGTCTCGCCCAGGGACCTCGGGTGTGGTCGGGAGGATCGGGGCCGTGCAGGGCACGAGGCGGGAGTACGTCACCACGACCCGTCGGCGGGCCGTGCGTGGCGTCCTTGCTGCGGCCCGCTCGAGCCGCCGCACGTCCCACCTGCCCGTCCGGGGATCTTGGGGGTCAGATCTCCCGGTCGATGACGATGGCGATCTTGCCGGTGACACGGCCGGCCTCGAGGTCGTGCATGGCGGCCGGGACGTCGTCGAGTCCGATGCGTCGGTCGACGACCGGGACCAGCGAGCCGTTGGCGAGGTGGGTGGCGACGCGGGCGAGGAGCTCGTGGTCCTCGCTGCCGATGAACATGACCAGGCGGTGGGACACGAACGGCGACAGCAGCATGCCGCGGACACCGCGACCGACCCCGCCCGTGATGCGCTGGCCACCCTCGCCGCCGACGAACACCAGGGTCCCGTCGTCGGCCAGGACCCGGCGCAGGCGGGCAGTGGGGTGCTGGCCGGCGATGTCGAGGATCACGTCGTAACGCACGTCGGTGTCGAGCGGATCCTGGGTGGTGTAGTCGACGACGTGGTCGGCGCCGAGTGCCCGGACCGCGTCCAGCTTGGCGGTGCTGGCCACGCCGGTGACGGTCGCGCCGGCGGCCTTGGCGAGCTGGACCGCGGCGCTGCCGACCCCGCCGGACGCGCCCAGGACCAGGACGTGGTGGCCGGGCCGGACCCGGCCGTGGTCCTCGACGGCCTCCAGGGCGGTGGCGCCGGAGATGGCGGCCAGTGCGGCGGCGTCGGACGCCACGTCGTCGGGGACGTGGGCGAGCTCGTCGGCGTCGGCGACGGCGTACTCGGCGAAGGACCCGGAGGCCACCCCGAACACCCGGTCCCCCAGCGACAGGCGGGTCACGCCGGGACCGAGCGCCACGACGCGGCCGGCGACCTCCGAGCCCAGCACGGGCTGGGTCGGGCGCCGGATGCCGTAGCCCATCAGGCGCATCAGGTAGGGAAGGCCGGAGACCAGGTGGAGCGAACCGCGCTCGATGCCGGCGGCAGCGACCTCGAGCACGACCTGCCCGTCGCCGGGAGTCGGGGTCGGGCCGACCTTGACGCCGACGACGTCGTCGATCGTGCCCCACGCGGTGCGGACCACGGCCGTCATGCGCTCGGGGAGGTCGTGCGCTGCGCCGGTCGGGTCGGCGGCGGCCCGGTCGGCGGCGGTCGAGTCCCGGGCGGCGTCGGCCGTGGAGGCTGCGGCGGTCGTCGCGGCGAGGACGGAAGGAATGGCGGTGTGGCTGGTCATGGTGGCGCTCCCCTGGGTGGTGTTGGGCTCCGGCGTGTCGTACTAAGTACGAACGATGAGCGAAGCATAGCCGTACTTAGTACGATGCGCAAGCGGCGCCGGTGAACGTGCCGCGCCGAGGCTGCTTGATCGGGCCTCGTGGGACGCCCCACTCCCCCGACCGAAGGACGACCATGGCAGGCACCGACACGACCGAGGCCACGGCCGACGAGCGTGTCCCGCTGTCGCGCGAACGGGTGCTGGACGGGGCGGTCGCGCTGGCCGACCGGATCGGGGTGATGTCGTTCACCATCCGCAAGTTGGCCGACGAGCTCGACACCAAGCCGATGAGCATCTACCACCACGTCGACGGCAAGGACGCGATCCTCGACGGGATGATCGACCGGGTCTTCGCCCAGATCACGACGCCGCCCGAGGACCTGGGGTGGAAGGAGGCCGTCCGGGTCCGGTGCCTGTCGGCGCGCGAGGTGCTGGGGCGCCACCCGTGGGCCACGCCGCTGATGGAGTCACGCGCGACCCCGGGACCGGAGACGCTCGGCCACCACGACGCGGTCATCGGGACCTTCCGCCGTGGCGGGCTGTCGATCGGGCTGACCGCCCACGCCTACGCGATCATCGACAGCTACGTCTACGGCTTCGCCCTGCAGGAGGCGACCCTGGTGACCGAGGCCGACACCGACCTGACCGAGCTCGCCGAGGGGATGCTGGCCGAGGTGATGGCCGACTACCCCCACCTCGCCGAGCTCACCACCGAGCACGTCCTGCAGCCCGGCTACGACTTCGGCTCGTCGTTCGCGTACGGGCTCGACCTCCTGCTGGACGGCATCGCCGCCGCGGCCGAGCGCGAGGCCACGGCTGAGTCGTGACGGCGGATCGGACCCTCACGTCGGAAACCCCTTGAGCGGCGACCCAGGCTGCCTCTATGGTGGGGGGCGACGGGGCCTGACACGTGGGGACTGCCATGTCCGACCCCGGGAACCCGTCTGCGCCCGATCCTGCCGCCGGCGACGGAGGCGTCGCCGCCCAGCCGCCGTGGTGGCAGCAGTGGTGGGTCATCGCCCTCGGCGTGGCCGCGATCGCGGCCCTCGTGCTGGTGCTCGTCCTCGGCGGAGGTGACTCCGGGGCCGGACCAGCGACCGCCCCGTCCAGCACCCGTTCGCGCGACAGCGGGACACGCTCGTCGGCCGTGGCCTCGGTCGTGTCGGTGCCTGCCATGGTCGTCCTTCGGTCGGGGGAGTGGGGCGTCCC
>NZ_JAHOPH010000070.1 GCF_019798055.1 Salsipaludibacter albus
CGCCTGACCGCCCGCGATCCCGACCCACCCCACCGCCGACCGTGACCGGTTGGCGCAACAGTCGGCATGATCCGGTCACGGTCGGCGGTGGGGTGGGTCGGGATCGCGGGCGGTCAGGCGGTCAGGACGACCTTCAGGGCGTCGTGGTCGACCGCGTGGCCGAACACCTCGTAGGCCTCCATGATGTCGCCGAGCGCGAACCGGTGGGTGACGAACTTCTCCGGGGCGATCGAGCCGGCCTCGATCTCGGACAGCAGGTCCTCGGTCGTGACCGCGTTGACCAACCCGGTCGTCACGGTGATGTTGTTGATCCACTGGTCCTGGATCGGGAACTCGACCGGCTCACCGTGCACGCCCACGTTGGCGACCCGGCCCCCGGGCCGGATGGCGTCGACGCACGTGGCGAACGTGGCCGGGACGCCGACCGCCTCGATGGCGACGTCGACCCCCAGCCCGTCGGGCGACAGGTCGCGGATGGCCGCGGCCACGTCGTCGACCTCGTTGATGTCGATCGTGTCCGTCGCCCCGAACGCGCGGGCGGTCGCCAGGCGGAACGGGTTGCCGTCCACCGCGATGATGCGGCTGGCCCCGCTCGGTCCGGCCGTCATGATCGCGGCCAGGCCGATCGGGCCGACCCCGACGACCGCGACGGTGTCACCTGCCGACACGTGGCCGTACTGCACGCCGATCTCGTAGCCGGTCGGGAGGATGTCGGACAGCATGACGCCCTGCTCGGCCGAGACGCCCTCCGGGAGCCTGATCAGCCCGGTGTCGGCGTACGGGACGCGGACCTGCTCGGCCTGCGTGCCGTCGACGAGGTGGCCGAAGATCCAGCCGATCCCGCCCAGGCCGGTGCAGTGCGACGGCATGGCGGCGCGGCAGTAGTCGCAGGAACCGCACTTGCTGATGCACGAGATGATGACGCGGTCCCCGACCGCGACCTCGGTGACGTCGGCGCCCACGTCGGTCACGACGCCGACCCCCTCGTGGCCGAGGATGCGCCCGTCGGTGACGGCGGGCACGTCGCCCTTGAGGATGTGCAGGTCGGTGCCGCAGATGGTGGTGGTCTCGATCCTGACGAGTGCGTCGGTGGGCTCCTGGAGCTTGGGCTCCGGGACGTCCTCCCAGGCGATGGTGCCGGGTCCGTGGTAGACGAGTGCCTTCACGAGCTGCCTCCTTGCGCGGGGCATCGGGACGGCCGCGAACACCGCGGCCGCGTCCCCGGAGTGGACCTCGCGCCCGGGTGGCACCGACAGTGCCGGGGGTCACCCTCGTGACGTGCCGGTCGGCCCGGTGGCGGACGTGACGCCAGCCGCCGCGGCGACCTGGGCGCCCCCGGGGACGCGGCCGGTC
>NZ_JAHOPH010000071.1 GCF_019798055.1 Salsipaludibacter albus
CGGCGCCGCGTTGCTGATCGCGACGGGTCCGGCGCTCGCCGACCACGAGGGGACCTCCTACGAGGGGACCCTGTCCGAGCTGAACGGCTCCGGAGCCTCCGGCGACGCCTACATCAGGGTGTCGGAGGACGGCGAGACGTTCGACGTCGAGGTCAACGGATCCAACCTCAACCTCGACGGCCCCCACGCCATGCACATCCACGGCATCCTCGACGGCGACGAGATCCAGGCGTCGTCCTGCCCGACGATGGACGCCGACGCCAACGGTGACGGCGTCGTGGACGTGGCCGAGGGCGTGCCGTCCTACGGCGGCATCCAGGTCTCGCTGACCACCGAGGGCGACACCTCGCCCGAGTCCGGCCTGGCGGTCGAGCGCTACCCCGCCGGGACCGAGATCAGCTACAGCCGTGACGGGATCGAGATCCCGGACGCCGTCAAGCCGTCGATCGACAAGGTGCACGTCGTCGTGCACGGTGCCGACGAGAACGGCAACGGGATGCTGGACATGGACCAGGAGGAGCGTTCGTCGCTGACCGAGGACCTGCCGCGCGAGGGCACGCTGCCCGCGCTGTGCGGTGAGCTCACCGCGGTCGCCTCCGGCCCGGTCCAGACCGGTGGCGGCGGGACCGCCGACACCGGCATGGACCTCGACGGTGCGGCACTTGCCGGCGTCGGGATCCTGGGCCTCGCCGGCCTGGGCGTCGCGCGTCGTCGTCGCGCTGGCTCGAACGCCTGAGTCCGTCCGCGATCGATCGGACGTGGGGTCGCTGCGGCGGCCCCACGCCCGTGTCACGCCGGTGCAGGACCCCGCGGGGACCTGCACCGGCCACCTGGACTCGACCGCCATGCGGTTGCGTCCCCGTCCCCACGAGGTGCCCACGATGATCGACCTTCGCCGCTCCCCACCACGCCACGCCGTCGCCGCCCTGTCCCTGGGATGCGTGCTGGCCCTGGCCGGCTGCGGGACGCCGGACGCGGCGACCACGCCGGCGCCGACCCCCGCACCCGAGACGGCGGCGGCCCCGACGC
>NZ_JAHOPH010000072.1 GCF_019798055.1 Salsipaludibacter albus
CACGCCGCCAGGGCCCTGGCGATGGGCGGCGTGGTGGCCTCCGACGACGAGATCGGATCGCTGGCCGACGCGCTGGTCCGTGCGACCTCGGTCGAGGACCTGGAGCGCGACGACGGGATCCCGCACCTGGGCCGAGCTCCTCCGGGTGCAGTACCTGGCAGGTGACCTCGCCGGCGCCGTCGAGGCCGCCGTCGACGGGTCGGCCAGCGTCGCCGGGCGCGGGACCAGCGGGTCGACGGCCTCGCTGTTGGCGTTCGCGGCGCCCTTCGTGGCCCAGCCGGGCGAGGACGTCCTGGCCGTGCACGCCAGGACGGAGCACGCCCTGGACATGGCGCGCGCCGTCGGCGATCAGGCCGTGCTGTGCGACGTGCTGGCCTGCCACGGTCTCGCCCTGGCCCGGGTGGGCCGCGTGGGCGAGGCGCGGGCCACGCTCGCGGAGGCGCAGCGGCTGGCCAACGGGGCGACCGATCCCCGGCGGGTCCTGCGGCCCGCGGTCTTCGAGCTGGCCATGCTGCACGCCGCAGGTGCGAGCGCGGAGGTGGCGGCGCTCGGTCGCCGGACCCTCGACCGCGCCCGCGAGCTGGGCGTGGAGCTCGCCGTCGGCCAGCAGGTACGAACCCTCGTGGCCGACGCGCTCGTCTCGCTGGGCGAGTGGGACGAGGCGGCCGAGGTGGTCGAGGACGGGCTGGCCTGGGGCGACGAGCCGCTGGCCGGTGCGCTGCTGCTCGTCGCCCGGATCGAACTGGCGCTGCGGCGGGGTCGGCTGGTCGAGGCGGCGCGCGACCTCGAGACGGCCCGTGGCCTGATGCCGGCCGGCCACTACCGCCTGGAGCGGGTCGAGGCCGAGCTCGCCTGGCTGCGACGGGATCGAACGGCCAGCCGTGCACACGCCGCCAGGGCCCTGGCGATGGGCGGCGTGGTGGCCTCCGACGACGAGATCGGATCGCTGGCCGACGCGCTGGTCCGTGCGACCTCGGTCGAGGACCTGGAGCGCGACGACGGGATCCCGCACC
>NZ_JAHOPH010000073.1 GCF_019798055.1 Salsipaludibacter albus
CCTGGAACTGGCCAGCGCAGCACACATTCGCGTGGCCGACAGCAGCACCTTCTTTGCCCTGCCTGAAGGCACACGCGGCATTTTCACCGGCGGTGGCGCGACCGTTCGCACCGCAAAAATCATTTCTCCCAACCGCATGATCGAACTGATGCTGACAGGCCGCGTGCTCGATGCCGTGGAAGGAGAGCGACTGGGGCTGGCGCACTACGTGTGCAACAACGAGGCCAACCCCAAAACAGCCTATGAGCTGAGCCTGGAACTGGCCCAGCGCATTGCAGGCAATGCCATCTTGTCGAACTACGCCATTGTCAGCTCGATCAGCCGCATTGCCGATATGTCTGCCACCGATGGCCTCTTTGCCGAGGGCTTGATGGCAGCAGTAGTTCAAACCGGGCGGGACGTGCAGGAACGCTTGGGGGAGTTTGTTAATAAGAAAGCTCATAAAGTGAAGCCGACCAAATAATATCGGCCAGGCGGACATGGGCAGTAATCACAACAATACGGAGACAAAACCATGCTGTCGCATCAAGAGTTAAGCCGGAAACTAGCCGGACTACAGGAATATGAGCAACTCAAGTCGCAGCGTCGGCGTCTGGCATTTGCCTGCGCCGGCATCTGCCTGGGGCTGACTGGCCTGTTTATCGTGACGGCCATTTTTTGGCCCGGCGTTCTAACCCATGACCTGGGCAGTGGAGGAGCTGTCAACAGTGGCATGGTGTACGGGGTAGGAC
>NZ_JAHOPH010000074.1 GCF_019798055.1 Salsipaludibacter albus
GATTATGCCTCTTCGCTCAACAATAACCTGTTTAATTTGCAGTCTGAGATCAGGCTGCGATTTTCTCAGCCGGTGTAAGCTGCGCATCTTTAAGACGATATTGTGCCAACTCAACCCAGTAGCTCATGCCATATGGCAAGGCATCATCATTGAAGTCATAGGCCGGATGATGCAGGTTTGCGCTCTCACCATTGCCGAGGAAAATATAGCAACCCGGACGGGCTTCGAGCATATAGGAGAAATCTTCCCCGCCCATCATCGGTTCAACTTCACGGGTGATCGGACCATTGATGCTGACTTTGTCAGCGACATCAGCAGCGATATCCGTCTGACCGGAATGGTTGAATGTCACCGGATAGTTGTTTTTAAAATCGAGATCGATCTTGATATTATTAAGCAGACCAAAGGCTTCACAATGCGCACGCATACGCTGCTCGGCAAAAGCACGGCTGTGTTTTGTCAGGCTGCGGACTGTTCCTGCGAGAACTGCTTTTTCCGGAATGATATTGTAAGCTTCACCGGCATTGAACTTGGTCACCGAGACGACCAGTGAATCCAGCGGGTTTGATCCACGTGAAACAATGCTCTGCAAAGCAGTGACCAGCTGCGAGCCGATAACGATCGGATCAATATTGCGATGCGGCTGGGCAGCATGGCCGCCTTTGCCATTGATGGTGATTGTGAACTCATCGGTCGCGGCC
>NZ_JAHOPH010000075.1 GCF_019798055.1 Salsipaludibacter albus
CGCTGGTCGACGCCCTGGCGGGTGGCGCGCTCACCGACGGCCCCGTCCTGTTGGTACCCGCCACCGGAGCTGTGCCCCAAGTGGTGCTTGACGAGATCGATCGGCTCTCACCTGGCCAAGTCGTCGCGCTGGGAGGCCCTGCCGCCATCACCGACACCGTGCTCGCCCAGGCAGACGGGCCGACCAGATCCACCGGCCGCCTGTCGGGGTCGAATCGGTATGCCACGGCGGTTGCTGTGTCGCAGTACCAGTTCCCCGCCGGGTCCAGCCGGGTCTACCTCGCACGCGGCCGCGAACCGCTGGTCGACGCCCTGGCGGGTGGCGCGCTCACCGACGGCCCCGTCCTGTTGGTACCCGCCACCG
>NZ_JAHOPH010000076.1 GCF_019798055.1 Salsipaludibacter albus
GTCCCGGCCCCCACCGGTGCCCCGGCACCCGATCCGGTGACCGAGCAACTCGACGACGAGGGCGTGCGGACCGTCCCGGCGTCCACGCCGACCGGCGATTCGTCGGCACCGGCGACCGGGGCCACGCCCGAACCGCCCGTGGCCGACCGCGACACGCCCGAGGACGACCTCGGTGAGGCCTCCGGGGACGACCCCGACCACGACCCCGACGACGACTACGAACTGGACGACCAGCCGGTGATGGAGCCCGGTGGTGGTCA
>NZ_JAHOPH010000077.1 GCF_019798055.1 Salsipaludibacter albus
TCGACAACGGTGACAACACCGCGACCATCCAGGGCACGCCCACAGCGGTCGGGTCGGGCGAGTTCACGGTGACCGGCATGGATCCCGATGGTGCGACTGACATGGCCACGATCGCGTTCACCGTGTCGGAGCCGGCGAACTCTCCGCCGGTGTTGGATGTGCCGGCGGAGGTGTCGGGCGTGGTCGGCGTGACACTCGTTCCGGTGGAGGTCACGGCCAGCGATCCTGACGGCGACGATGTCGCGCTTGCGGGT
>NZ_JAHOPH010000078.1 GCF_019798055.1 Salsipaludibacter albus
ACTGTATGTACACTCCGTGTGTTTTGATACCCCTTTGCCTTGCCTAGCATCCTTTTCACTCACCCCTGTCACGGTTAACATGAGCGCGCTATGCGGCGTTAAAGGGGTATCAAAAAATACTCATGTACTGTATGTACACTCCGTGTGTTTTGATACCCCTTTGCCTTGCCTAGCATCCTTTTCACTCACCCCTGTCACGGTTAACATGAGCGCGCTATGCGGCGTTAAAGGGGTATCAAAAAATACTCATGTA
>NZ_JAHOPH010000079.1 GCF_019798055.1 Salsipaludibacter albus
GCCTGGCCAGGTCGAACCGGAAGGCGATGCCCTCGGCAGCGCCGGTCGCGGTCATCTGGTCGACCATCTGCTGGGCCCGGGCGGGTGTCGTGGCGTACTTGGCGGCCAGCATGCCGACGTAGTCGACGTCGTCCGGGAGGTCGCCGCGATCGGGGTCGAGCTCGAACGATCGCCAGCGCACGTCCACCTCGTCGGCGAACGGGACATGGGCCAGGG
>NZ_JAHOPH010000008.1 GCF_019798055.1 Salsipaludibacter albus
CCCCCGTGACGTCACCGATGCCCAGCCCGACCCCGCCACCGACGCCCACGCCGTCACCCACGCCTTCCCCGACGCCGTCCCCGACCCCGTCACCGACGCCCAGTCCTACTCCGACGCCGTCCCCGACGCCGACGCCCACTCGGACGCCCGAGCCGGGCCCGGCGGTCGCACCGACACCGGCCGCCGAGGGGTTCGGCGACGGCACGTACATCCTCGGCGAGGACCTCGAGCCGGGCACGTACCGCAGCGAGGGCACCGACATCTGCTCGTGGTCGCGGTTGGGCGGCTTCCGCGGGGAGGTCGAGGAGATCATCGCCGACGGCAGCTTCCCGACGATCCTGACGCTCGCCGACGACGACGTCCGGTTCGAGACCCAGGGCTGTGGCACCTGGTATCCCGTCGAGGCGACCGCTCCCGACGAGCCCACCACCCGGTTCGGCGACGGCACCTTCCAGGTCGGCGTCCACGTCCAGCCCGGCAGCTACACGGCCGACGGCCAGGGCGAGGGGTTCTGCTACTGGAGTCGGCTCGCCGGGTTCAGCGGCCGGCTGTCCGAGAGCATCGACGCGGGCAACGACCCGGTCACTGTCGAGATCAGCCCCGACGACGCCGGCTTCGAGACCCAGCACTGCGGCACCTGGACCCGGGACTGAATGCCTCAGGTCGACGTCGGGTCGTGCGCCTCGGCGGTCCGGGTCGGGACGACGGGCGCCGCGCGGCGATCCGGCCGTCCCGGGCCGAGGTCGGGTGCGCGCGCCTGACGTGACAGCGCCCCGACCCATACGCCGGCCATCACCACGATCGCACCGACGAGGCCGCGAACGGTCAACGGCACGTCCGACACCCACGCGTCCAGCAGCATCGTCACGACCGGGAACAGGACGAACAGGTAGGAGGTGGCCGAGGCGGTCCAGCGCCGGACGACCAGCAGCACGAGGGCGAACAGGCCGACCGACCCGAGCACGACCAGGTAGGTGACGGCGACGACGACGTCCGTCCGGGTCGGCAACGCCCAGGTCTCGCCGGCCACTCGCGAGATCGCCAGCAGCAGGACCGAGCCGACCAGCATGCCCACGGCGTTGGTCACCGCGGGGTGGTTGCCCGACACCTGCTTGCCGAGGATCACCGACTCGGACGTAACCACCGCCGCCGCCAGCATCGCCAGCAGGGCGCCGACGGGCACGGCGAAGCCCCCGTCACCGACCACGATCCACACGATGCCGACGCCCGCCACGACCGCGCCGAGGACGACCCGCGGGCGCAGGCGCTCCAGTCCCTGCGCCGCTGCCATCAGCACGGTCGCCAGCGGGACGATCGCGAGCACGACGCTGGCCAGGCCCGCCTCGACCTGGGTCAGCGCCCAGTACATCAGGGCGTAGAACGCCGCGAACCCGAACACGCCGAACCACGCCGTCAGCCACAGGTCGCGTCCGCGGGGCCAGTCCAGGCGCCGGACCACCACGATCGCGACGAACAGCAGCGCGGCGAGCCCGAACCGCAGCCCGGCACCCCAGAACGGCGCGAGCTCACGGTTGCTGACCCGCACGGCCACGAAGTTGCCGGCACCCAGCGTGACCGCGAGCCCGTACATGACCGCCGTCGTCGCGTCGGGCACCGACGACCACCTGGCCGTCACCGATGTGGTCGTGTCCATGACGTGCTCCCTTCCCGACGCGGGTCGGGCCCCGGGCGTCCGACCTCGCACCCACCGTCGCGCCACGCCCCCGCGCCCGCATCGGTAGACCTACCCATCCTTGCACGTCCACCCTCGCATCGGCCGTCCACACGAACCGACCCCGCGGCGGCATCACCGACCGGGGCGTTCCAGCAGGTCGTGGTCGACCGCGAAGAGGGTCGCGGCGGCCCGGCTGGACACGCCGAGCTTGCGGTAGACGTGCTGCACGTGGTGCTCGGCCGTGCGCCGCGAGATCACCAGCCGGTCGCCGATCTCGCGGTTGCTGCACCCGGTGGCCACCAGCCGCAGCACCTCGACCTCGCGCGGGGTCAGCCCCGCCGGCGGCTCCGGGGTGACCGGGTCGACCGCGTGGCCGGCGGCGACCAGGACCGCGGCGGTCGCCTCCGGGTCCAGCCGTCCGTCGTCGGCCATGACCTGCAGGCCGTCCCGGGCGGCGTCCGGGGTCGCGGCACGGCGGTGCGGTCGTGGCTCCACCGCGGTCCGGTAGCGGTCGGCGGCGGCCAGCACCCGGGCGGGCACGGACAACTGCGTGGCGTCGCAGCCCCGGTGGTAGCCCGAGCCGTCCAGTCGCTCGTGGTGCGCGCCGACCAGGGAGGCGAGGTCCCCCAGCCGCCCGGACCCGGCCAGGATCCGTTCCGAGTGGTAGGGGTGCAGCCGGACCTGCTCCCACGCGGTCGCGTCCAGGGGACCGGGCCGGTCCCAGGTCCGGCTGGACACGGCGACCCGGCCGAGGTCGTGGAGGTGTCCGGCCAGCCGGAGCCGTTCGACCTCGACGTCGGGCAGTCCGAGCACGTCGGCCGCCCCGCTCGCGAGCCGTGCGACCCCGCGCGAGTGGCCCACGGTGTGCGGCGACTTGAGGTCGGCGACGTCGCCGAACACGGTCGCCACGGCAACCAGGTCCGGTTCGAGCACGCGCTGGTGCGGGTCGGGCTCGTGGTCGCGGACGACCGCCAGCGGGTCGCCGGTGTCGAGCAGGTCGAGCAGCAGTGGGGCGTCGGCGACGAAGGCGGCG
This sequence comes from Salsipaludibacter albus, assembly GCF_019798055.1. Classification (GTDB taxonomy): domain Bacteria; phylum Actinomycetota; class Nitriliruptoria; order Nitriliruptorales; family Nitriliruptoraceae; genus Salsipaludibacter; species Salsipaludibacter albus. Next base: position 2,709 of record NZ_JAHOPH010000008.1, read on the forward strand.
GCCAGGGTCGGGTCGAGCATCCCGCCGGCCCGTCGTGTCACCGCGGCGACGGCCGCGTCGGTCCCGCCGGTCCGGGCGTGCGCGACGGCGATGCCGGACAACCGGGCGAGCCGCGAGCCCATGGGCAGGTCGTCGCCCGCCAGCCCGTCGGGGTGTCCACCTCCCTGCCACAACTCGTAGACGTGGGACAGCCCGTCCCGGACGTCGCCGGGCAGCCCGAGGTCGACGGCAACGTGGCGGCCGACCTCGCACGCCGTGGTGACGTAGTCGCGCTCGAAGTCGGGCCCGGCGCGCAGCATCCGCCAGGCCAGGACGGCACCCCGGCGTGGTGACCGCCCCGCCACCAGTGCCGGCAGGAAGGTGCGCACGACGTCGAGCGGGTCGGCGTCGTCGGACTGCAGGGCCGCCCGGTTGATCGCGAACTCGTCACCGACCCGGGCCGCAGCCTCGTGGGCGAACCCGATGCAGCCGAGGTGCTGCAGCAGTGCCGTGTACAGCCCGGCCCGGGCGTGCTCGTCGTCCAGGTCGAGCTCGTCGGCCAGCAGCACCGCGAGCGCGGCCGAGCGCAACGACTCCCCCGCCGGCAGCCCGAACCCCAGGTCCGCCACGCGCGACAGCCCCGCCAGCAGGTCCACCAGTCGCAGGGACAACGCTCCCCCGATCGCCGGTCGGCACCACCCTACGCCGATGCCCGGCTCCGGACGGCGGCCCGCCATGCCCGTCGTCGCCCGCCACCTGCCTTCCTCGTCCTGGCCTCCTCGTCCGGCGTTCCTGGTCCTGGGTTCCTCGTCCACGAGCCGGACGGGCCGACCCGCCGGGTCAGTGCGTGGACAGCTCGCGCTCGGGAGATCCCAGGCCGGGATAGCCGGCGTAGGCGGGCAGGGCGGGCTGGCCGCCGAGGTGGCAGTACAGCACGCGTGATCCCGGCGCGATCTCGCCGGACCGGACCATGCCGATCAGCCCCGCCAGCGACTTGCCCTCGTAGACCGGGTCGGTCAGCATGCCCTCGGTGCGGGCGGCCAGGTGGATCGCCTCGACCGTGCCGGCGTCCGGCAGCCCGTAGGCCGGACCGGCGTAGCCGTCGACCACGGTGATCTCGTCGTCGCGCAGGTCACGGGCGAGGTCGATGCGTGCGGCGGTGTCGCGCGCGATCCGGGCGACCTGGTCGGTGGTCTGGTCGAGCGTGCCCGAGGCGTCGATGCCGATCACCGTTCGGTCGTCACGGTCCTCCAGGGCGAAGCCGGCGATCATCCCGGCATGGCTCGAACCGGTGACCGTGCAGACCACGATCGTGTCGAAGAAGGTGTCGAGCTCGGCCTCCTGTGCGGCCACCTCGCGGGCCCAGTTCGCGAATCCCAGGCCGCCCAGCGGGTGGTCGGACGCACCGGCCGGGATCGCGTAGGGCGTGCCACCTGCCTCCTCGACCGACTCCAGCGCCCGCTGCCACGAATCGCGGACGCCGATGTCGAACCCGGCCGGGTCGATGCGCACGTCGCCACCCATGATCCGGGTCAGCTGGATGTTGCCCACCTTGTCATAGGCCATGTCGTTGTAGTCGACCCAGCCCTCCTGGACCGTGACCGCCTCCAGGCCGAGGTGGCGCGCGACGCCGGTGACCTGGCGGGTGTGGTTGGACTGGATCCCCCCGATCGACACCAGCGTGTCGCAGCCGGTGTCGATCGCCTCGGCGACGAGATACTCGAGCTTGCGGACCTTGTTGCCCCCGAACGCGATCCCGGAATTGCAGTCCTCGCGCTTGGCCCACACCTCGACCTGTCCCCCGAGCGCCTCGCTGAAGCGTGGCAACGGGTGGACCGGCGAAGGTCCGAACAGGAGCGGTTCACGGCGGAAGTCGTCCAGGGACATGGAAACCTCGAAGTGGTGTTGGGCGGGTGGTCGCGGTGGTCGTCGATTGAGGTGCGGGCGGGCTCGGCTGTGCCGCAGCGCGACGTCACCGGCGCGGCGGTGGCCGACGAACCCTGCGACGGGCGGAAGTGGCCCGTCCGGATCGTCGGCCCGGCCGATCGGCGTGCCGGAAGGGCGCGTCGTCGCGTCGTTGCCATCGAGTGAATAATTGCATACGATTTGAGCCATGTCAACCGTTGACGAGGTGCAGCGGCACGTGGTGCGGGGCCTCCTTCGCGGGGAGTTCGCCCCGGGTTCGTGGCTGCGCCAGGACGAGTTGGCGACCCGGATCGGGGTCAGCCGGGTCCCGGTGCGCGAGGGGCTGCAGCGGCTGGCCGGGCTCGGGCTGGTGCGGTTCGAGCCCAACCGCGGCGCCGTCGTCCCGGAGCTGACCGCCGCCGACGCGATCGAGACCTACGCCCTGCGGCGAGGCATCGAGCCGAGGTTGCTCGACCAGGCCCTCCCCCGGCTGAGCATCGTCGACCTCGCCGAGGCCGAGCTGGCGCTGGAACCGCACGAGGTGGCCGCGTCGCCGCCCGACGGGGCGGGCCGCTCCTCCGGGGACCTCGAGGACGGGCCGGTGCGCGGTTCCCCCGACGTCGCCGCTGACGGGCCGGTGTCCGGCCTGTCACCGACCGAGGCCAACTGGGCGTTCCACCGGGCCCTGTACCGGGCGGCGGGGTGGCAGCGCGGCCTGGCGATGGTCGAGATCCTGCACGCGGCGGTCGCGCCGTACGTCCTGCTCTACACCCGCAAGCTGGGCGGCGCCGCCACCTCGCACGCCGAGCACGTCGAGCTGCTGGCGGCCTGTCGTGCGCGGGACCGCGAGCGGGCGCAGGCCACCCTCGCCGACCACCTCGACCACGCCGAGACCGCCCTGGTCGACTGGCTGCGCCGCGACCACGGCGACTGACCCCCCACCCCCCCTGCGCCGAACCCCCGGCCCGGGTCGCGTCGCGTTCAGACCCACCAGGTGTCGTGCCGTGCCATGAAGGCGGCACGCTCGGCGTCGTCCATGGGCTCGGTGCGGGCGAGCGTCTCGAAGTAGTCCTCGCGCGGGCCGCCCGGGGCGAACAACAGCAGCATGGAGGCGTGGTCGCGACCGCGGAAACCGTGGATGCCGCCCGGTGGGACGTAGACGAAGTCGCCCGCCTCGCCGGTCGTCCAGCCCGTGCCGTCGTGGAACTCGACCTGGCCCTGGAGGACGTAGAACTGCTCGGAGATCGAGCGGTGGAAGTGCGGGTCGGGGCCGCTCACGCCCTCGCCGAAGGTCCAGCGGTACAGGCCGAAGCGCTGCTCGGCCTGGTCTCCGGTGGCGAGGTACTCGCAGGTGACGCCGTTGCCGTAGGCCACGTCGGGTGGCGTGTCGTCCGGGCGGATCCAGGTGGAGGCCTCGCCGCCCTCGCCGTGGTAGACGTCCGGGGGATACGGGCGGGGCAGCGTGGTCATGTGGCGTCCGATCGGGGGGCGTCGGCCAGCGCGGCGGAGCCGTCGGGAGTGCGTCTCCCGGCGGCGGATCGACACTCAACCCCGTCCGGATCGAGTTGTCCACAGGCGATCGGGAACCGGTGGCATCGTGGGAGGACATGACGTAGTTTCATGCTCGACCCCTCCCCCCGGTCCCAAGGCTCCGCTGGATGCGACGCCACATCCCCCACGTCACGATCCTGGCCCTCGCTGTCGCGGTCGCCGCCTGCACCGGCAGCGGCTCGGCCGACCCGACGTCCCCGCCGACGTCGTCGCCGTGGGCGCCAAGCCACTCCGAGCTACCGCCGGACGTCCATGCAGCCATTGCATCCCTGTACGCGGGCGACGCCCTCGAGCCAGAACGCGAAGCGATCCTGAACGCCATCGTCGACCCTGGCAACAGCTCGTTTCAACCAGAGCCGGGTAGCACAACTCTCTCGAACATCCAACTCATCGACGCCACACAGGACTGCCTCTTCGTTAGGTATGTCCAAGACTCGCGTGACGTCATCTCGCTACCCCAATCCGAGGCCGTCGTCGAACGGATCGCCCTCTTCCAACCGAAACCCGAGATCGATGCCTCTGGGACCCAACCAACGCCTTGGCAACTGACAAACCGCGCCGTCCCTGAAGACGTCTCAGGGGGCTCCTGTGAGTAGGGCCGGTGTCCATGACCGACGCCCTATCGCTTCGGTTGGCCTTCTGGGTATTACGCTGTTCTTGATCATGAGCCTGGTGGCTGCACCAAGTGCCCACGCCGACACCCCCTCCTTCGAGTCGCAAGCGGCGTCGGACTTTGTAGAGAGCAACATCGGCGGTCAGCGAAGCGCCCGGGAGGGGTCTGTGACCAACACTGCGCCAGAAGTCGACGCCGGCGATACAGGAGCCGGAGGAGGCGTCGATGTCAGACCCGCCAGCACAGGTTCGGAGGAGGCGCCACCGAGGTATCGGGTGGACGTGTTCCGGGGGGTGCCGGGGGCGGATGATGCGTGTGTCGACGAGGTCTGGGTGCCGGTCGGGAGCAGCCCGATGGCGGCCGGGACCGGTGGGGTCGACCGGGCGGTGCGGGCGCACATCGCGGCGACCGGGGCGGCGCCACGGGACTGCACACCGGCGACGCCACCCGATCCGGCAGCACCCGCGCCTCCGCCGGTGCCGGCGGGGCCGACCGACGTCGAACTGCTGCTGGCGGCCGAGGCGTACGTCGAGACGCTCGTGCCTCCACCGGGCCTGGGCATCGAGCCACCCACCGGCGAGGGCGTGGTCGGCGTGCCGGTGCTGGTCCAGCTCGGGCGGGAACCGGTTTTCAGCGCCGATCCGATCACGGTCACGCTGTTCGGGACCGACTACACGCTCTCGGCGGACCTCCAGGCGGCGACCACGATCGACTGGGGAGACGGCACCGTCGAGACCGTCACCGGCACCGGTGCGACCTACGAGCAGGTCGACGGTGACCTGGACGACGAACGGCTGATCCGCCACGTCTACATCGACGACGGTGCCGTGGACATCACCGCCACCGACACCTGGACGGTCGTCCTCACCCTGGAGGGTGTCGGCACGAACACGGTCACCGGCATCGTCATCGACGACACCGCGACCGTCGACATCATCGAACTCCAGTCCGTCGTCACCGGCTGAGGTGGTCGACGACTCGCGCCCCGCCACCCTCCGCCGATCTGCACGGCACCCGCGCGGGCGGCCAAGTAGTGGGCCCGCGACGAAGCCCTGTCCACACGCGACGGTCGCAACGAGGACCAGCTGACACCTTCCCGGGAGGGAGCAGGCATCGAGATCTTCACGATCGGGTTCACCCAGCGGACGGCGGCGTCGTTCTTCACGACCCTCGAGCAGGCAGGGATCGAGCGGCTCGTCGACGTGCGGCGCCACAACACCTCGCAGCTGGCCGGGTTCGCCAAGCGCGACGACCTCGCCTGGTTCCTCGACCGGATCCTCGGCGCCGAGTACGTCCACCGACCCGAGGCCGCCCCCACCAGTGAGCTGCTGGCTTCGTGGCGCGCCGGCGACCTGGCCTGGGAGGACTTCGCCACCTCGTACCGCGACCAGATCGCGACCGACCGGATCGACGACCTCTTCTCGCCGGACGACTTCGCCCGACCGACCGTGCTGCTGTGCAGCGAGCGCGACCCCGACCACTGCCACCGCCGCCTCCTCGTCGAACACCTCGACGCCCACTGGGGCGACGTCGCCGCCCACCACCTCTGACCCCCGGACGCCGTGCCGTCGTGCGAGGAGGCTCACGCCCAGGGGAAGGACCGACGTTCACGACCGCCACCTCAGCCCTGGCCAATGAGCGGGTCCCGTGGAGTGACGGATCATCGCCGGCAGCGTCGACGGCCGGATCGATCGGGTCGGCCGGCCAGGACGTCAGTCGTCGGACGTCTCCTCGACGGGCCCTGGCGTGTCGACGCGGCCGGCGAGGTGGGACAACTTGTCGGGATTGCGGATCGCCTGGATCCCGGCGATCCGGTCGTCCTCGACGTGGAGGACGAACAGCACCACGACCTCGCCGTCGACCCAGCCGACCAGTCCCGGCTCGCCGTTGACGTCCACGGTGCTCGCCACGGCGTCGCCACCCGCCTGGCGGAACACCCCGAGGAGGAACCGCGCCACCCGGTCTGGGCCCACGACGGGACGGCGAGCGGCCGACGCCTTGCCCCCGCCGTCACTCACCAGGGTCACGTCGGGCGACAGCACCGCCAGCACGTCCTCGACCTCGCCTCCCTCACAGGCCGCGAGGAACGCCGCCGCGACGTCGTGCCGACGCTGCGGATCGACCTCGTAGCGGGGGCGTCGGTCGTCGAGGTGACTGCGGGCTCGCGACGCCAGCTGGCGGACCGCGGCGTGGGACCGTCCGAGCATCCGCGCGATCTCGGCATGCGGGTGCCCGAACACGTCGTGCAGCAGGAAGACCGCCCGCTCCGCCGGCGACAGCGACTCCAGCACCACCAGGAACGCCAGGGTCATCGAATCCGCCGTCGCTGCCGCGTCGGCAGGGTCCGTGCGACGCTCGTCACCGGTCAGGACCGGCTCCGGCAGCCACGGTCCGACGTAGGTTTCGCGCCGCCGGCGAGCCGACGTCAGCCGGTCGATGCAGATCCGCGTCGTGACCGTCGTCAGCCACGCCGACGGCTCGCGGATCGAGTCCTGGTCGGCGGCCGCCCAGCGGGCCAGCGCGTCCTGCACCGCGTCCTCGGCCTCGGCGACCTCGCCGATCATCCGGTAGGCCAGCCCGAACAGCCGACGCCGCTCCACCTCCAGGTCGACACGTCCCGTCGTCACGACGCACCTCCCGGCGGTCTGCCTGGCCGGACCGGAGCCGGCGCCAGTCCCGGCTCGATGCGCAGCAGCCGCAGCGGCACAAGCACCTGCACGGTCAGCGCGACCAACTGCGCGACCGCGTCGCCGACGCCGAACGGCGCGAGGTGGGTGGCGTGGTACGCGAGGTGGGGCACGGCGAAGACGAGCGTGGCCAGTGCCGCGACGCCGGTCAACCACGGCCTGGTGACCGCGAGGCCGGCCACGACCCCGAGGGCAAGTTGCAGCGCGCCGACGTCTCGCACGAGGTGTTCGTTGAAGGGGCCGTCGAGCGCGACCCACGAACGACCGAACGGGAAGTCGGCGTAGAAGGACGCCGGGGCCAGCAGCGCCCACCCACCGACGCCGACGAGCGTCGCCGCGACGACTCCCAGCAGCACGCGGCGCTCGGCCTCTCGCCGACGTCCGTCCTGGTCCGGTGGCGTGGCGGCCGCCCGGCCGGAGCGTGCACGGACCCCAGTCATCGAACGCCACCTCGCCGAGGAGTCGGCGGCGCCGCGGTGTCGGCGGTCTTTGCGACTCCACCCGGACCGGCTCTGCGTGCCGCGAGGCCGTCCTCGTCCGATGACCGGCCATCGACCGACGTTGCGTCGTCGAGGTCGGGCGCCGAGTCGATCGCCGCCACCACCTGGTGCCAGGCCGACGCGGCGTCCAAGAACGTCGGGGCCCACCCGGTGGCGTCGCGGAAGGCGCCTGCGTCCAGGCGCACCGAGCGGTCCAGCATCCGGAGCGGACCGACTCGGCTGATCCAGCGTGGGGGGAGCCGCAGTCGCCGGCCGACCGCCGCGGACAGGGCCTCGGCGTGCTCCCGACGACGCAGGGGACGGTCGTCGGCCACGATCCAGGTCCCGGCGGGTGCGTCCAGGGCGGCCACGACGGCGGCAGCAGCATCGTCGAGGTGGATGGTCGGCAGGTATCCGTCGGGATCCCCGAAGAACGGCGCGATCCCCCACCGACGGGCCGTGGTGACCTGGTCGCGCGTGTGGCCGGCGTCGGGACCGACGAACTGGGCGAAGCGGAGCGCCACGCCGACGTGGCCGGCCGCGGTCACCCGTCGTGCGGATGCCTCGCCGTCCAGCGCGGTCAGCGCCGGCCACACCGGGTCGACCGCCGAGGTGTCGTCGACCCAGCCGTCGCCGCCGTCGGCGAAGACGCCGAAGTAGGACTCGCGGACGTAGCGGTCGGTGCCGACGGCCAGCACGGCGTCGGCCAGGTTCGCACTGGCCTCGGTTCGCAGGCGGTCGTTCATCCGCCACGCCGAGCGCTGGATCATCCTGTTGGTCGGCGGGATGCTCGTGGCGAGGTCGACCACCGCCTCGTGGCCGTCCACGACGTCCCGGACGGTGGCAGGATCGAACAGGTCCACCTGCACGGGCGTCGCACCCGCGGCGAGCACGGCCTCAGGATGGCTGCGGGCCACCGCCGTGACCGCGTGGCCCGCGGCAACGAGGTCGGGCAGCACCCGCCGACCGAGGACACCCGTGGCGCCGGTGACGAAGATCTCCATGACGAACTCCTGTCGTGTGCGAGTCACCATCACTGACGACGCGCCTCGACGGGATGTGACCACGGCGTGCACCCTGCGCGCAGAGCAGGGCCCAATCCTCGAACTTCGATGTCCGCGGCCGATCGACTCGGCCACGAACGCCACGACAACCAAGATCGTGCGGCAGTCCGGACACCGTCCACCACGCCGTTCGCGACCGATCGACGCGGCTCCCGAGGCCAGCAGTCGGCGATCGCACCCCGCCCAAGCCGTTCCCGACCGATCAACCCGGCTCTGAACGCCAACCGCCCGCGAGCTCCATCTCCCAACGCCGTTCGCGACCGGTCACTGCGCCCTCGAAGGTCACCGACGCGCACGCCGCCATGGGCGGGACGTGGGGATGGACACGGCGTGCAACCATCGGGGGCACGGACGGCGTCGAACGGTTCACGGGGCAAGCCGACCGTCCGGCGACCACGTGCGAGCGCCCTCCCACAGTCCCCACTGCTGCCGACGTCCAGGCGCGGTAACGGGGGAGCCGCCGGGCGTCTCGCGGTCCCCTGCCCGAGCCGACGACGAGGAACCATGACCAGCACCGGGCTCAGGACGGGAATCGACAGCGCGGGGCGCCGCGTCCTGCTGATCGTGGTGGTGGCGGCCCTGGTGGGGTGCGGGACTGCCCCATCGCCCGTCGAGCAGGACGCGACCAGTCCGCCGGCACCCGGCGTCGAGCCGGCGGATCCCTCCGCGTCGCCGTCCGACATGCCGGTCGAGCCCGGGACCGGGGAGCCCGGAAGCGAACCGGCTACTGGCACCGCGATCACGGTGGAGTTGGCGGGGCCGGTCGAGGTGGGATCCGCCGTCCGGGTGCCGGTGGTCGTGACGGTCGGCACGTCCGAGCCGACCTGGGACGCCGCGCGGCTGTCGACGGAGGTGGAGGGCCACGCCTCGGCGGAGCTCAGCGTCGACGTGGACGACCTGGCGCCCGGTGGGACCGCGACGGGCGACCTGGTGGTCGACGTCCCGGCCGGCACGGTCGACGAGCCGAGCGAGAGCAGCATCGACGTGACACTGCACCTGCTCCGGGGCGACGAGGAGGTCGCCCGGCGGCGCGACACGGTGGCGATCGTCGCCGGACCCGATCGTGCCTGGCTGGCCCACGGGTCCACTGCCGAGGCGCGCCGGGCGATGCTCGGCGACCTGCTCGCCGAGGGTTCGATCACCCGGGAGCAGCACGACACGGCGATCGCCGGGACCACGGAGTCGACCGGGCGCGCGACCGTCGAGGTCGTGACGCCGGCGGACGCGCCAGACTGAGTCGTGGCGCCGGCGGACATGCCGAACCGGGCACCGCACGCCTCGTTCCCGCAAGAGCCGTGGCCGATCGACCCACCGGGTCGGTCCAGCAGGTCGAGCCGCCCGGTTCGCACCGTTGTCCCGAGATTCGTCCGTGGCGCTGGAATACTTGAAGCCTCAAGCGTGTTTTTTTGGGTGGACGTCAGTTGAACCGTCAACTGAACTCAAGGAGACTTCTCATGAGCACCACCACTGCCACCCCCACCCTCACCGGCGAGTACGTGCTGGACGACAGCCACTCGCGCCTCGGCTTCGTCGCGCGGCACGCGATGGTCACCAAGGTCCGCGGCTCGTTCAGCGAGTTCTCGGCCAGCGGCCACTTCGACCCCGAGAACCCCGGCGAGTCGAACGCGGCGGTCACCATCCAGGCTGCCAGCATCGACACGGGCAACGAGGACCGGGACACCCACCTTCGCTCCAACGACTTCTTCGACATGGAGAACCACCCGGAGATCCGGTTCACCTCGACCGACGTGACCAAGGACGGCGACGTGTTCAACGTCACCGGTGACCTGACCATCAAGGGCACCACCAAGTCCGTCACGATCCCGTTCGAGTTCACCGGCGCCGCCACCGACCCGTTCGGCAACGAGCGTGTCGGCTTCGAGGGCAGCGTCCAGGTCAACCGCAAGGACTGGGACCTGAACTGGAACGCCCCGCTCAACGCCGGCGGCGTGCTCGTCAGCGACAAGGTCACCCTCGAGCTCGACCTGTCGGCCATCAAGCAGGACAGCTGACACCCTGATCTCCCCCACGGACGTGCAGGGTCCGTGCACCGGCGCCGGTCGCTTCTCGCGGCCGGCGTCGTTGCATGTCCACCCGCAGCCGCCGACGGAGTCCGGCCTGTACGCAAGCGCGATCCGCCACCCGGCACGTCGGGCGCGGACGGGTCAGGCCGCCGTCCCGGGAGCCTCGGCGAGGAGGGCGGACAGCGCGGCGACGTCGGCCGGGGTCGTTCGACAGCAGCCACCGACCAGGTCGGCACCCGTGTCGACGAGGTGGTCGAGCCGGTGGCCGTCCCGGGTCCCGATGCCGTCCGGGTCCTCCAACCAGCCCCGTCCGACGGCGTCCCAGGACTCCCCGCTGTTCGGCTCCGCGAGGGTCGGCTTGCCGGCATGGGTCGCGGCCAGCTCCACGGCCGGAGCGACGTCGGCGGGCGTGCAGCAGTTGACGCCGACCGCGACCACCTCGTCGACGTCCGCGGCCATCGCGAAGGCCTCCTCGAGCGGTTCGCCCGCCGGGTCCTGGTCCCCTCGCGGGTCAGCGACAGCCAGCACGGCACCCCGCTGCCGCGCACCAGGGACAGCAGCGCCTCGACCTCGGCCAGGTTCGGGATGGTCTCGAGCGCCAGCACGTCCGCCCCGGCCTCCGCCAGCACCTCCAGCCGTGGACGGTGCCACCGCTCCAGCTTGCGGACCGACCGGCCGTAGCCACCGCGGTACTCGGACCCGTCGGCGAGGTAGGCCCCGTAGGGCCCGATGGAGGCGGCGATCCAGCGGGGTCGGTCGTCACCGGAGTCCTCGGCGAACCGCCGCCGGGCCACGTCGGCCAGACGCACGGTGTCACGCAGCATGGTCGTCGCCGGGACCCGACCGAGGCCGATGCGGGCCAGTCCGTCGAACGACGCCTGGTAGGAGGCGGTGGTCGCCACCCGGGCGCCCGCGGCGTAGAAGTCGCGATGCGCCGCGACCACCTCGTCCGGCTCGTCGAGCACGAGGCGAGCGGACCACAGATGGTCCGACAGTTCGTTGCCCCGCGCCTCCAGGTGGGTCGCCAGGCCGCCGTCGAGCACGACGGGGCTGGCGGCGACGGCAGCGGCGAAGGTGGTCATGTCGTCAGCATGCCCCGGCTGGCGGGGAAGGGCGAACCGGTTGGCCGGGGTCCGCGCCGCACCGGTGGGGCAGAATGCGTGCAGGGTCGCCCCGTCGACGAGGTCGCGTGCGGCGGACCGCCACATCACGTCGAGCGAGGACGAACCGATGATCATCCACCCCTACCTCACCTTCAACGGCAACTGCGAGGAGGCGATGACCTTCTACCAGTCGGTGTTCGGCGGGGAGTTCACCGCCCAGCAGCGCTTCTCCGAGGCTCTCGGGAACGACGTCGACCCCGCCGACGCCGACCGGATGATGCACATGTCCCTGCCGGTCGGCGACAGCGCCCTGATGGCCTCCGACACGACCAGCGACATGGACCCGGTGCCGTCCGGACACGACGTCAGCCTGAGCGTCGATCCCGAGGACGTCGACGAGGCCCGCCGGATCTTCGACGCCCTGGCCGAGGGCGGCACCGTCACCTTGGCCTTCGAGCCGCAGTTCTGGGGCGACTGGTTCGGCAGCTGCACGGACCGGTTCGGGATCGACTGGATGGTCAACGCCTCCGCCGGCGACTGACCGGCCACGACGTCGGCCCTCCACGCCGACGTCGCGCCGGCCGAACGCAACGGCCATGGACGGTGGGGCAGGATCGGGCGTATCAGGGGTGTGGGAGGCGACCTCTCGTGTCCGAGCCCCGACGAGGACCCACGGCATGAGCGTCGCCCCAGCCACCGCGACACCGGGACTGCGGACCACCCGGGTGCTGCACCCGTCCGAGGTCGTCCACGACGAGGTGCTCCATCCGGGCGCAGTCGTCTGGCTCGCCGAGCCGTGGCTGCACGACGGCGAGCTCGACCGGTTCGACACCGCCGCACGCACGGCGGCCATGGCCCGTCACCCGGCCGGACGGGCCCGACACCTCCGGGCGGTGTGACGACCGCGGACACGAGCGCGACACCGGCCGCCGCCTCAACCGCCGACGCAACGGCCCAGGGTCAGTCGCGGGTGTAGACCAGGACGCTGGCCGGGCCGATGTCCACGACCGCGCTGGCCGGCAGGCCGTCGACCCCGTCGTCGCCGACGTCGAGGTCACCCGAGCCGTGGTCGCCGAACAGGCTCGAGTAGGTCCGTGCGTCGGAGTTGAACCGCAGCGACCAGTGTCCTGCGGCCGGGAAACCGACCCGGTGACCGTCGACCGACTCGGCCTGGAAGTTCGCGATCACCACCACGTCGGCAGCGTCCTCGCGGTGACGGCTGAACGCGACCACCTTGGCGTCGTCGTCGACCTGCAACAGCCGGGTGTCCTGGCCACGCAGTCCGCCACTGGTGCCATCGACGTCGCGCCGCAGGTGGACCAGGTCCGACACCATCCGGACGAGGTCGCGGAAGTGCTCGGCACGGGGCCAGTCCAGCGGGACGTCGTCGCGGAACCACTCGTCCTCCAGGAACTCCTGGCCCTGGAACAGCATCGGGATGCCGGGCGAGGTCAGCACGAGTGCCAGGCCCAGGGCCGCACGCTTCTGGGCGTGCCAGCCGGTGGGGTTGTCGCCGTCGACCTCGCTGGGGATCCGCGCCTTGCCGTTGGCGACCTCGTCGTGGCTCTCGGTGTAGACGACCCGGGCGAAGGCGTCGCCGTAGTCGTAGGTGATCGCGTCGGCGACGGCGGTCATCGAACGGTCATCGTCGTCGACGGCCGTCAACGCCCGACGCACCGGATGCACGAAGTGGGTGTCCCACTGGCTGTGGAAGGCAGCGCCGTCCGAGGCCGTGGACGTGACCAGGTGGTCGCCGTGGAGGTCCTCGGCGATCATGATCGCGTCGGGGAACTGGTCGCGGACGTCGCGTGCGATCCAGCCCATCAGGTCCCAGCCCTCGGGGATGTCCTTGCCGGTGCCGTCGACGCTGCGCATGAACGGGGTCATGTCGAACCGCAGCCCGTCGACCCGGTACTCGCGCAGCCACATGAACGCGTTGTCGTGGATGAAGTTGCGGACCGCCTCGCGCCCGTAGTCGGGCCGGGTGTCGCCCCACGGCGTGGCCGAGCGGTGGTCGTTGTAGAAGTAGATGCCGCCCTTGTCGTGCTCGGACCAGCCGTCGAAGCGCCACAGGTCGAGGTCGGACGGCCCGAAGTGGTTGTAGACGACGTCGAGGATCACCGCGATGCCATGCTCGTGGGCGGCCTTGACGAAGCCCTTGAGGGCGTCCGGACCGCCGTAGGCCGACTCGACCGCGAACACGTGGGCCGGGTTGTAGCCCCACGACACGTCGCCGGAGAACTCCATCAGCGGCATCAGCTCGATCGCGTTGATCCCGACGTCGGCGAGGTAGGCCAGCTTGCCCGCGACCTTCTCGAGGTCCCCCGGCCCCCCAGGCCCACCCACGAACGACCCGACGTGGGTCTCGTAGACGACCAGCTGGTCGTGCGACGGGCAGGCGAAGTCGTCGTCGCCCCAGTCGAACGCGGCCGGGTCGTGGACGATCCCGTTACCGACCGAGTTCGTGACGTGGCGCGCGTACGGGTCGATCCGGTACCGCTCGTCGCCGTCGGCACCGGTCAGTCGGAACTTGTACTCGTCCCCAGCCGACGCGCCGGCGACGTCGCCGTAGAAGTACCCGTTGCCCTCCGACACCAGCTCGGTGCCGCCCCAGTCGTCGAAGTCACCCACGACCCACGCGGCCGAGGCGTTGGGTGCCCAGACCCGGAACGCGACCCCCTCGTCGTGGACGATCGCGCCCATGCCGCCGCGGTGCTCACTGCCCTCCGTCGCCGGATGGCTGTCGTCGCCGGTCATGTGTGCCTCCACGTCGTGGTTCCGAAGCACCGAACCGTACGTCACCACGGGGACGACTCGCGCATCGCGCCACCCTCGTCCGACCAACCCCCGGGCCCGACCGCGACCACCCGCCTCCGACGCCAGTTCCCCACGGGCCCGTCCCTGCCGGTGTGGCAGGCAGGTGCGAGACCGAGACAACGGTCCCGGGAGGGACCCCTCGATGCCGCGAGAAGGCCTAGGATCGGGGCGCGATCGGCGCGCGAAGGGGCCGACCATGCTGGTCGAGGCACGCACGCTGGGACGGCGTGGCGCCGTCGTCGAGCCGACCCGTGTGGCCATCTCCCCCGGGTCGGTCCTCCTCCGTGACCTGGTTGCCACCGTGGTCCGTCACGAGGTGGCCGCCTACGCCAGCCGCGAGCGGGCCCGCCGGCTGGTCCGCGTGCTGACGGCCGACGACCTCGCCGACGGGGCCGCTCGTGGTGCCATCGACCCGGCTGCCCACCGGGCGGAGGACCCGGTCGACGTGGGCCAGGCGGTCCTCGCCGCCCTGCAGGCGTTCGAGGACGGCATCTACTTCACCTTCGTGGACGACGTCCGGATCGACGACCTCGACGACCGCGTCGACCTTGCCGACGACACCGTGGTGCGGTTCGTGCGCCTCGTCGCCCTGGCGGGTGGCTGATGGCGTCGGCCGACCCGACGGACCCACGGGCGGTGCTGGAATCCGTCCGCGATCAGGACCCAGTGGGGCCGGCACGGCGCCGGGCCGCCTGGAAGTCACCGGCACTGCTGCGTCCTGCCGTGGAGAGCCTCCTCGAGCCCCGACTGGACCCGGAGCGTCGCCTGGGACCCCACGACCTGGCGATGGCGATCGATCGGACGCCGCGGCGCGCGACCGGCCGCTTCTTCCGCGCCCTGCATCCCGCACTCGGGGACGACCTGCACGCCACCTTCGACGCACTGGTGCAACGTCCCTACACGATGGGCCACCTGCGTCGCGGCTTCCGGGCGCCCCACGATCCGCAGGTCTCCGCGACGTCCCGCGGCCAGTGGCTCCGGGTGGCGCTGTCCACTGCCCTGCCCTATCCGCGCGACGCTGCCTGGTTCGCGGCCTGGGCCGGCCACCTCGGCTGGAACGCGCCGGCCCTCGGACAGGTGTTCGCCACCGCGATCGACCGGGGCGACACGGCAGTGCGCGACGTCCTGCTCGCGACCGTCGCCAACACCCATCCCACGGCCGTGTTCGGTGGGCACGTCCCGGTCGGCCTGCTGGGAGCGGCCGACCCGGAGGGCTGGGACGCGATCGAGCGCCTGCTGCTCGCCGCACGACGACAGGAAGGACTGCGCCAGTCGATCCTCGAGGCGGTCGACCTGGCCCACCCGACGGCGTTCCGACGGCTGCTGGGCGTGGTGCTCGAACACGACCTGCTGCGCTTCGCGGCGGCCGTCCGGGCGGTCGGGGTCTGGTTCGGCGAGCCGTTCGAGGTGCGTGACCGTCGCCAGGTCGCCGACAACCTGGAGGTCCTGGTGGGCCTGCTCGACGACCCGGACGGTCGCGATGCGGCGCTCGCACGCCCAGCCGAGCCGATGCGGACCTTCCTCGCCCTGTGGGCCGAGGCCCACGCGGACGCCGTCGCCGCCATCGTGCGGGCGAGTGACCTGCTGGCCCATCGCGACGCCGACACGCGCCTGGCGGCCGCCCGACTGCTGCGCGCCACGCAACTGCCGATGGCCCACGAGGTGCTCGTCCCGGCCCTCGCCGACGACGACCTGCGCGTGGCCGCGGTCGCCTTCGACGCGATCGGCAGCCAGCACTGGCTTCGCCGGGGGCGCGATCCCGACGGCCTGTTCGACGCACTCTGGGCCCTGCAGGACCGCCTGGACGACCCCGTCGAGCTGCCGGTCGGCCTGCTGCGGCCCCACACCCTGTCGCTCTCGCCACGCGACGTCTGCGACACCCTGCCCGATGCGCTGGCCGGGCGGCCGCCCGCGTCCCTGGCACCCGTGGTCGCACGGATGGGCCCGGACGGTCGGCGGGCCTGGACCAGGCACCTGGCGGGCGACGTCGCCGCCAACCGGTCGCACCTGCTCGCACTCGCCAAGGACCGGTCCTCGATGGTCCGCGACGGCGTGTTCCGCGTGCTGGAAACCGCGCCGCCACCGTCCGAGGACGAGGCCCGCGAACTCGAGGACCTGCTGCGACGCAAGCCGTCCGACCTGCGCCGTGGCGTCGTGCTGCTGCTGTTGCGCCAGGACCCCTCGGCGGTCATGGAGTCGGTCGATCGCCTCGCAACGGGGACGACCGGCCAGCAGCGGGGCGC
Organism: Salsipaludibacter albus; assembly: GCF_019798055.1. Classification (GTDB taxonomy): domain Bacteria; phylum Actinomycetota; class Nitriliruptoria; order Nitriliruptorales; family Nitriliruptoraceae; genus Salsipaludibacter; species Salsipaludibacter albus. The sequence goes on from NZ_JAHOPH010000008.1 coordinate 19,174, forward strand.
CGTCGAACTCCTGGTCGAGGTCCAGGACGCCGACGCCACGGCGGGCGGGCGCCACGCCACGGCGATCCGTGCCAGTGCCCTGCGGCTGGTCGCCGAGCTCGACCTGGCCGAAGGCGATCGGGATCGGCTCGCCCCGGCCCTGGGCGACGAGCGGGGCCTGACCAGGCTGGACGCGGTCGAGGACCTCGTCGACCAGGCGAGCCGGACCATTGCACTGCCGCCGGACGGCGACCTCGCCGTCGTCACCGGTTGGGACGACGCGGTGGCGGGCGTCGTGTCGTCGCTCGACCGCTGGCTGGTCGAGCACCGCGACGTCGAGGTCACCGTCGCCCGGTGGCACGGACCGGACGTGCGCCTGCTCGGCGACCTCGTGGGCGTGCCCCAACCCTCCCCCAACGAGCCATGGGACGTCCAGGCCGCCCGCCTGCCACTGCCCGAGATCGTCGAGCCCTGGTGGGATCGCACGACCGCGGACTGGTCGGACAGCCGGCTGGAGCTCCACCTGGTCCGGCCCGTCTGGGAGCTGGTGACGGCGGACGCCTGGGCCGACGAGCACGGCCTCCCCTCCCCGCCGCGTTGGCTCCGGCGGCTGGCCGCCGCCTGGCCCCGCACGAGCGCGGCCCTGGCGGACACCACCTTCCCCGAGCTCGCCTGCGACCTGCTGGGCTGGCTGGCGTTGCGCGAGCTGACGCCTGCCGCGATCGACGGCGTGCTGGCACTGGCGTCGGGCCTGCTCACCGCCGTGCCGAGCGACGCCGTCGTGCGGCTCCCGTCGGTCGCCGACCTCGTCAACACCCCTCGCACCTGGCTCGACCGCCGGTCGGTGGAGCGTGACTTCCGGGCGCTGGACGGGATCCGCACGGCGATGTCGACCGCCGTCCTCCTCGAGGCCGTCCGACCCGAGACGTGGTCCACCGACCAGCGGAGCTGTCTGTGGAACCTGCTGCGGTTCGTCGACGAGCCCGCCGGCAACCACGACCCGGAGACCCCACGGGTGGCCAAGGAGCACGTCCATTCGCACCACCGTCACGACCTGCCCTCCCGACCCGCGCGCCGCTTCCCACCCCTGGCCGCGACCGTGCGGGCGGTCGACGACGGTGTCGCCACCGCCGCGGACCTGGCCGACCTCGTCGTCGCCGAGGAGACGCGCGCCGACCACAGGGGGCCGGACCGGTCACCGGCACGGCCCCGCCACCACCACACGTGGGGCACGGTGGGGGCGGCCCCGCTCGGCGAGCTCACCCGCCGCAGGCCGACCCGCCTGCTGCTCGACCACCCCTGGCTGGTCGACGTCGTCGACGACCTCCGCGACCGGATCCTCCAGGTCGAGCTGGCCCGCGGGGACCTGCCGACCGCGGCGACCCATGCCGCCCGCCAGCTGCGGACCGTGGTCGGGGCCGACGTGGTCGGGCGCGTGCTGGCGGCGCTCGGGCGGCAGCACCTGGTGCGTGGCCACACCTGGGACACGAGCCGTCCCGCGGTGCTCAGCCACCTGGTCCGGGTCGCGTTCCCGGCCCCGGACGACACCCCCGACACCTTCGCCGCGGCGGTCCGCCGCCACGACCTGCCGGTCCGGCGGGTCCGGGAGCTGGCCGTCTACGCCCCCCAGTGGGCCGACCTCGTGGAGGCACACCTCGACTGGCCGGGCCTGGCCGACGCCGTGTGGTGGCTGCACGCCCACACCAAGGACGAGCGCTGGTCGGTCGACGCCGACGTGCGTGCCGAGTGGGCCGCGCGCAGCCACGAGCACACCCCGCTGACGAGCAGTGACCTCGTCGCCGGCGCGGTCGACGTGGCCTGGTTCGAGCGAGTTCGGGCACGGCTGGGCGACGCGCACCTCGACCAGCTGCTGGGGGTCGCCAAGTACGCCTCGTCGAGTGGCGGGCACATCCGCGCGACCCTGTTCGCCAACGCGATCCGTGGGGTCCTCGACGAGGACGAGGTGCTCGACCGCATGGACGCCACGCGCCACCAGGACAGCGTCCGGGCCCTCGGCCTGCTGCCGCTGCCCGACGACCCGGACCAGGCCGCCGCCACGACGTTGGCGCGCTGGCAGCGGCTGATGGCCTGGCAGAAGGAGGGCCGCCGGTTCGGCCAGCAGCGCCGCGCCAGCGAGGCGGCGGCGGTCGAGATCGCGCTGGACAACCTCGCCCGGACCGCCGGCCACGCCGATCCCCAGCGACTCCGCTGGGCCATGGAGGCCGAGTCCGTCGCCGACCTGTCCGACGGGCCCGTCACCACGACGGTCGGCGACGTCACGGTCGCGCTGTCGATCTCGGACGACGGCGCACCGCAGCTGGGCGTGGACCGGGCCGGGCGGGTGCTCAAGCACGTGCCCCGTGACGCAGCCAAGGACCCCGGCGTCGTGGCGCTCAAGGACCGCGTCCGGACGCTGCGGGACCAGGCCACACGCATGCGCGCAAGCCTCGAGGAGTCGTGCGTCCGCGGCGACACCTTCACCTCCCAGGAGCTCGCCGACCTGGCGACCCACCCGCTCATGGCCGCCCAGCTGGCGACCCTCGTGGTGGTCGATCGCACCGGACACACCGCCCGTCCCGCCGAGGGCGGCCGGCGCCTCGTGGACCTGGACGACACCACGACCGACGTCGGGGGCGTCGTCCGGATCGCCCACCCGGTCGACCTGCTCGCCGAGGGTCGATGGCACCACTGGCAGCGGCAGCTGTTCGACGAGCGCGTCCGCCAGCCGTTCCGCCAGGTCTTCCGCGAGCTGTACCTCCCCGTCGGGTCGGAGACCGGTGGTGCGACCCGGTCGGACCGCTGGGCGGGCCACCAGGTGCAGTCAGGGCAGGCCGCAGCACTGTTCGGGCGACGGGGCTGGGTGGTGCACCGGGACGGGGGTGCACTCCGGACCTGGCATCGCCACGGGATCACGAGCCACGTGACGGCCCTCGGACTTCGTGGCACTCCCGGTGAGGTCGAGGACACCACCATCGAATCGGTCTGGTTCGTGTCCAGCGACCAGGACCGGCCACTGGCGATCGACGACGTCCCGCCCCGACTCTTCAGCGAGGTGATGCGCGACCTCGACCTGGTGGTGTCCGTGGCCCATGCCGGCGGGGTCGACCCCGAGGCCACGGCGTCGACCGTGGAGATGCGCGCGACGCTCGTCGACGAGACCGCGCGGATGCTGGGGCTGGACAACGTCGAGTTGACCGGCAACCACGTCATCGTGACCGGCACCCGCGGGACGTGGTCGATCCACCTCGGCTCGGCGGTCGTCCATCGTCGGCCCGGCAACGCGGTGTGCATCGTCCCCGTCGGTGCCCAGCACCGCGGGCGGCTGTTCCTGCCGTTCGTCGACGACGACCCGCGGACGGCGGAGGTCCTGTCGAAGGTGGTCCTGCTGGCACGCGACCACCGGATCCAGGACCCCTCGATCCTGGCCCAGCTCCGCGCCTGACCGGCACCGCGAGCCGCGACTGGCGCCGCCGATCAGGTGGTCTCGTGCACGAGGTAGCGGTCGATCTTGTCCTGGGCCATGTCCATGATGCGTTCCTCGAGCTTGGACAGGGCCCGAGGATCGCCAGCTCCTCGCCGATCAGCGGTCGGGGTGGGTCGATCGGGTTGCGTCGTGCGCGCCCCGACGCCTCGAAGTGGTCACCGCGCAGGTCGAGCGTCGCGGTGGCTCGGGTCTCGGTGTCGTCCTCCTCCAGGTGGATCGACAGCACGACGTCCTTCTCGGTCTCCACGACGTCCGTGTGGGTCTCCATGGGAGCCTCCTGTCAGCCGGTCCATCGACCATACGCCCCGCCGCGGCGTCGGCCAAGCGTCGACCGGGCCCCGGCTCCCGGGCCGATCGGCCTCCTGAAGTGGGCGCGCGGGCCGTCAGCCCCCCAGGGCGCGCGCGAGGGCGTCGAACTGGTCGCGCAGGAACCGGGCGCTGTGGTCGGCCTCGGGCGCGAAGCCGTCGGCGGCGTGGAACGCGCCGGGATAGACGTGCAGTTCGGTCGGGACCCCGGCCTGCATCAGGCGCAGGGCGTAGTCGACGTCCTCGTCGCGGAAGACCTCGAGGTCACCCACCTGCACGAGGGTCGGGGGGAGCCCGGACAGGTCGCTCGCCCGGGCCGGGGCGGCGTAGGGCGAGACGTCGTCGCCGCCGGCGGCGTCGCCCAGCAGGGCTGCCCAGCCGGACGTGTTGTGCTCGTGGCTCCACGACACGATCCCGGCGAACTCCCGGGCCGACGGCGTCTCGTTGCGGTCGTCCAGCATGGGGTAGACGAGACACTGGAACGCCACGTCAGGGCCCTCTCGGTCGCGCGCCAGCAGACAGGTCCCGGCTGCCAGGCCCCCACCCGCGCTGGCACCGGCCACGGCGATGCGGGACGCGTCCACGCCCAGTTCGCCGGCGTGCTCGGCCATCCACACCAGCCCGGCGAAGCAGTCCTCGACCGGTGCGGGGTGGGGATGCTCCGGCGCGAGTCGGTAGTCCACCGAGACGACGACACAGCCGAGGTGGTCGACCCAGGCCTCGCAGCCGGGGTCCGACCCGTCGAGGTCGCCCAACACCATGCCGCCACCGTGGATCCAGTAGATCCCGGGCAGGGGCGTGGAGGGGTCGTGGTCGACCGGGCGGTAGACCCGCACCGGGACGTCGTTGTCGTCGGGACCGGGCGCGACCCGGTCCTCGCTGGCCACCCCGTCGTTGTCCGTCAGCTCGGCCTGGGCAGCGGCCATGAACCCGGTGAGGGTCGCCCGCATCCGGGCGAGGTTGTCCGGCGAGAAGTCGGTCTCGTCGAACCCGAGCATCCGATAGACCTCCAACCCGGGCAACAACTCCGGGTCGAGTTGGCGTTCGAACCTCGTTTCGGGCATGCCCGCTCCTCGCTGGTGGACGGGGGAACCGACCCTACGACCGCCAAGGGATCGACGCAGCCACCTCGGGGTCGCGCGTCAGTCCTCGCCGATGTCCTCGTTCCAGAGGTCCGGATGGTCACGCACGAAGGTGGTCATGAGGTCGATGCAGCGTGCGTCGTCGAGGACGTGGACCTCGACACCGTGCTCGGCCAGCCAGTCGTGGCCTCCGTGGAAGGTCGTCGCCTCGCCGATCACGACCCGGGGGATGCCGAACTGGCGGACCAGCCCCGAGCAGTACCAGCACGGCGACAGCGTGGTGACCATGGTCGTGCCGCGGTAGCTGCGCTGGCGACCCGCGGCCCGGAACGCCGCGGTCTCGGCGTGGATCGACGGATCGCCGTCCTGGACCCGTCGGTCGTGGCCTCGGCCGAGCACGTCGCCGTCGCGGCCGACCAGCGCGGCACCGATCGGGATGCCGCCACCGTCACGGCCCGCGATCGCCTGGTCGACGGCCACGTCCAGCCAGGACTGCAGGAGCGCGCGGTCAGGTCGGTCCACGGTGTCCTCCTGCGTCGGTGGACGTGCGGGGCGAGGGTGCCATGTCGCCGGGGCCGCCGGCGGCCGCACACCAACCGTCACCATCGCGCCACGCGGGCGTCAACAGTTCGCCAACACGTGCGGGAACACTCCTCACCACGTTCCAGGTGACTGGACCATCCACCGGTGCGTCGACGGACGTCGTCCAGGTTCCCGCGGGGCCGGGAGCCGGGGCAGGGCGACGTCCGTCGCACCGGTGGATGACGTGGCTGACGCGCGGGGAGACAGACCCGCACCGGGGCCGGTCGACACCGGCCGGCACGCGGTGCGGCCGGGCGGTGCGTGGGGGCACCGTGCTCGACATGTCGGTTCCGACGCCCGAGGGCGACGGGGCGGGCCGGGTACGTCCCGTGGGGAGGACGTCACCGGCGGACTGGCATGCAGGGCATCCCCGGCCATCGAGGTGTGGACGCCGCCTGCGGTCGCGTCCACACATCGATCCCCCCGCCGGTCGACGACGCCCGACGACGACACGCGACGACCTATGACCGGGACGACGCCGTCACGTGGGGCTCCAGGTCGCGTGCGAGGGTCGCCACCGTCGCCCGGTCGCGCTCCGCCGCAGCGCGATCGCCCGCCCCGTCGCGCACCTCGTGGACCCGTGCCCGAACGGCCAGGCTGCGCGCGAGGAACGGCAACGCGTGCAACCGATCGTGGGTGGCCACCGCCTCGTCCAGGTCGGTGATCGCCCGGTCGAGGTCGCCCAGGGTCCAGCTCGCGAGGCCCAGCGCGTGGGACACCGACCCCCGACAGGCACCGACCCGGCCGGCGACCGCCAGCGTGCCGGCGTGGGGACGCAGGGCCGCCTCGCCACGTGCCGCCAGGTGGGCGTCACCCAGCTCGGCCGCGAGCTCGACCAGCAGGCAGGTCTCCACCACCCAGTGTGCGTCCCGCGGTGCACGGTCCAGGACCTCGTCCGCCAACGACCGCGCCGCCGCACGCACGTCGTCCGCCCCCTCGTGCCGGGCGGTCGGCAGTGGCGCGTCCAGGACCGACCTCGGCCCGGGATGGACCAGGGCCAGCTGGTCGAGCAGCGCCAGGCACCGCCAGACCAGCACGCCGGGGAAGCGCACGGCCATGTCCTCGAGTCGCTCGGCGCGGCGACGATGCCCGGCCGGGTCCGGGTCGCGCAGGTCGGTGATCGACTCGGCGAAGTCCAGGCCGACCGTGAACTCGGCGACGTTGCGGCCGGCGGCGATCGCGGTGGCAGCGAGGGCGTCCGCGTCGGCGAAGCGTCCCTCCAGCAGGGCACGCACGAGACGATAGACGTCGGTGTACCACTGGAAGGCGGGTCGCTGGAGCCGGTCGGCGCCCTCCCAGAGCAGGCCCAGGGCCGCGTCCATGCCGGTCAGGTCACCGACCGACAGCAGGTCCACGACGTGGGCGGCGCGCCCGGCCAGCGCCAGGTCCATCGCGCCACCCCGCTCGGCCCGCTCGACGACCTCGGCGGACAGGGCCAGTCGCTGCCGGGCATCCTGTGGGCCACGGGTCGTGTAGTGCGACGCGAACAAGGCGTGTGCCCGCACGGCGTCGCCTCCGACCGTTCGCGCCACCTCCAGGGCATGGTCGGCGAGCTCCTGGCTCCGGCCACGATCGGCCGACCAGTACAGCTCCATGGCCAGCCGGGCCAGCAGCCGGGCCCTCAGTGACGTCGGTGCCTCGCCCTGTGCCGCCAGCGCCTCCTCCAGCCAATCCACGCGACCCCGGTCGGAGACCCCGAAGACCATGCCCGACACCGACGCCCCCAGTGCCGCGCGTGCCAGCGCGTCGGCCCCTCCGACCGAGCGCGCCAGCCCGATCGCGGTCTCGTATGCCTCCTGCGCGGCGTGGTAGGACCCGGTCCGGGACTGCAGCGCCGCGACCGCGAAGGCCAGGTCGAGCCGATCGGCGTCATCGCGGTCGGCCGGTTCGCCGGCGGCCGGACCATCGGCGGGCTGGCCGGCCGACGGCTCGGACGGGAGGTCGGACGGATGGCTGGCCAGCGCGGCGCGGAGGTCACCCTCGACCCGGCGGAACGCCTCGCGCCAGTCGGCACCCGCGCCCATGCGCTCCCGGAGGTCGAGCGCCGTGGCGACGGCCCAGCGCAGGTGCCGCCGACGCACCGTCGCTGCCTCGTCCCCGTCGGCCAGGCGCTCCAGGGCGTAGTCCCGGACCGAGTCCAGCAGGATCCATCGGCTGCCGTGGCTCGTGTCCTGGTGGACGAGCAGGCTCTTGTCGGCGAGCCGCCCGACCAGGTCGGCCACCCATGCGGTCCCGCCACCGCGCACCCAACGTCCACCCGTGCCGGACGACGGGCGCGTGCCGAGGTCGACGACCGCCGTTGCGGCGTCCAGGTCGAAGGAACCGGTGAACACGCCGAGCCGCCGGAACGCCGCCTGCTCCTCGTCCTCCAGCAGGTCGTGGCTCCAGTCCAGCACCGCCCGCAGCGAGCCGTGCCGGGCGACACTCCCCCGCGCCGAGCGCAGCAGGCGGAGCCGGTCGTCCAGGCCCGAGACGAGGCCGTCGATGCCCAGGGAGCCCGCCCGAGCCGCCGCGAGCTCGATCGACAGGGGCAGGCCGTCGACCCGGCGACACAGGTCCTCGACCCGTGGTGGGTCCGCCCGGAAGCCCGGGGCGACGGCCCGGGCACGGTCGAGGAAGAGCCGCGCGGCGTCGGACGTCTCCGAGGAGCCGGCCGGGTCGGGGCCGGAGCTCCGGCCGACCGCCGCCCCACCGGCGTCGCCGACGAGGCCGGGCGGCTCCCGACGTGCGCGGTCCGCCACGTCCCGACCTGCCCCGTGGACCTCCGTGGCGAGGGGCGCCAGCGCGTAGACGCGTTCACCGGCGACGCCCAGGCGCTCGCGACTGGTGGCCAGGACGACGAGGTCCGGACCGGCCGCGGCCAGGGCCGCGACCAGCTCCGCCACGTCGGGCAGGAGGTGCTCGCAGTTGTCGAGCACGACCAGGGTCGGGCCCCGACGCACGTGTTCGACCAGCGTCGCGAGGACCGGCTGGCGGGACGAGCCGACGGCGCCCAGGCCGGACGCGATCGCCGCCGCGAGCCGCTCCGAGGACACCCGGGTCAGGTCGACGAAGGCCCCACCCCGTGGGTAGCCCGCCGCCACGCGTGCCGCGACGGCACTGGCGAGCCGGGTCTTGCCCACGCCACCCGGTCCGACCACCGTCACCACCCGCTCGGCGCCGACCAGCCGCTGCAGGTCCGCCAGCTCGCGTCGCCGACCGACGAAACTGGTGGTCGCCGCCGGCATCCCCCGGATCACCGCGCCGGGCGAACTGCCCACGTCCTCCCGGAGCTGCCAACCGACCACGGCGTCGCGGGCGTCGTCGTCCCGGAGGATCCTGGTGTGGAGCTGCTGGAGCTCGGGACCCGGCTCGACCCCCAGCTCGTCGACGAGCCGCTCCCGGACCCGCTGGTAGGTCACCAGCGCCTCGGCCCGGCGACCGGCCCGTGCCAGCGCGACCATCAGCAGTCCCCACAGCTGCTCGTGGAGGGGGTGCTCGGCCAGCAGCTCCTTGAGCTCGGTGATGACCGGCCCCGGAGCGCCGGCCGCCAGCCGCACCTGCATCCGGACCTGGAGGGCGTCCAGTCGCCGCTCCTCGAGACGCATCGCCTCCGCGACCAGCACCGGCTCGTCCCCGAGCTCGCCGAACGGCCGGCCACGCCACAGCTCCAGCGCCCGGTCGACCAGCTCGCCCGCACCCTGCGGGTCGCCCGCGGCCAGTTCGGCGACGGAGCGGTCGACGAGCGACTCGAACCGGGCAGCGTCGAGCTGGTCGTCACCCAGGTCCAGCCGCCAGCCACCCTCGACCGACGCGAGCGGCCCGGCGGCGTCACCGTCCTGGCCGAGGGCGGCACGCAGGCGCGACACCAGCGCCTGCACCAGCCGATGCGCGTTGTGCGGGGGCTCGTCGTCCCAGATCGCGTCGGCCAGCACCGACACGTCCCGGGACCGGCCGGGCGGGGCCGCCAACGTCGCCAGGACCAGTCGCTGCTGGGGGGTCGGACGACGCCATGTCCCGTCCGGCTCTGCACGGACCTCGATCGGTCCCAGGACACGTACGCGCACCCAGCCTCCCGTTTCCGCATGGTCCGCACTGACCACGTCCCGTGAACCTACCTCCGGGCATCGGACGACGGCGGCCCGGAGGACAGCGCACGGAGGCCCCGGGCCACGGGGTTCAGGCGCCGGAGACCTCCCCGACCCGCAGCAGCGGCTCGTAGCCGTCCGACAGGATCCTGGTCGTCGTCGGCGGCGTGACCAGGGCGAGCTCGTGGGTCGGAACGGGAACGGTCACCCCCCAGCCCCGTGCCGTCCAGCGGTGGAGCTCCCGCCCCGCCAGCAGGTGGGCCACGTCGTGGTGGAGGACCACGGCACCCGAGGGCAACCGAGCCGGATCGACCATGACGAGCCGCCGCCCGGAGCCCCATCGGGGTCGAGGCACGCGTCGTTCGTCGGCGAGGACCCGGTCGACGTCCGGCGCCCCGGCGTCCGGTCGGCCGGTCACCCGTCGGAAGGCGTCCCGGAAGGCCACCGCGTCGACGCGACGGCAGGTGAAGCAGGGCCGGTGGCCCGCTGCCAGCGCGGTCGCCTCGTCCCAGAAGAACAACTCGGTCCAGCGTCCCGGCTGGGCCAGTTCGCGCCGGCGGTCGCCGAACTCCAGGGCACAGGTGATCCAGGCGCGAGCAGCCTGTTCCCGGACGATCGTCCCGTGGTCGTCGGTGAGCACGCCACGGTTGCCGGTGAACGCACCCCGCTGGGGCAGCCCCACGATGCGTCCGAGCGGGTCGACCCGGTTCCTCCGTGGCACGGCCGACTCCGTCCGTCGTTGGGCGCGCCGGACCAGTGTGCTGGCCGGGTCCGTGCGTCGCCGCCGGGTGCGCAGGCCTGCGCCCGGCCCTCGGTCGCCACGCGGCGCGTCAGGACCGGAGACCGCGGCGACATCGCCCCCCTAGGGTGGCCGTGTCGTCGAGATCGGAGGGGACATGCAGTCCGTGCTGCCGGGTGTGCACCAGTTGTCGATGGGCTCGCGGGGCTACCTGGTCGACGGCGACCAGGGGGTGACACTGGTCGACACCGGGGTGCCGGGCCGCCTCGACACGATCGCTGCGGGCCTCGACGAGATCGGCCGCACGTTCGACGACCTCGCCGCCGTCGTGGTCACCCATGGCCACATCGACCACCTCGGCAGTGCCGCGGACGTGCAGGCGGCCAGCGACGCACGACTGTTCGTCCCGGCAGGCGACGCCGCCGTCGCACGCGGCGAGCGGCCCCCGACGGCACCACCGGTGATGACCCGGTTCGGGCCGTTGGCCAGCCTGTTCGTCCGGCTGATGCCCACCCCGCCGCCGGTCGAGCCGGGCGCGGTCGTCCGCGAGGACGATGCGCCGGGACTGCCCGACGACTGGCAGGTCGTCGACACGCCCGGCCACACCCCGGGCCACGTGTCCTACCTGCTGGACCGGGCGGGCGGGATCATGTTCGTGGGCGACGCCGCCTGGGTCACCCGCCGAGGCACGATCAGTCGTGGTCCGATGAACCGGGCCACGCCCGAGTTCGACGCGAGCCTGCGCCACCTCGCCGAGTTCACCTTCGCATCGGCCTGCTTCGGCCACTCCCGCACGATCGCCAGCGGCGCGTCCGGCCGGTTCCGTGCCTTCGCGACCACGCTGGGCTGATCGTCGCGTCGGCCACCCGGCGTGCGGCTACAGGCCGGCTGCGTCCAGGCGTGACACGATGCCCGGGACGTACCCGTGGCCGAACATCTCGACGTGGACGAGCAGGTGGTACAGCTGCAGGAGCGGCTCGCGGTCCTGCCACCCGTCGTCACGTGGCCACGCGTCGTCGTAGGCACGGAAGAACACCTCCGGGATGCCGGCGAACAACGTCGCGAAGGCGAGGTCGAGCTCACGATCACCGAAGCAGACCGCGGGGGTCGATGAGCCACCGTCCGTGCATGACGTTGCCGGCCCAGAGGTCGCCGTGGAGCAGGGACGGCTCGACGTCGTGGTCGAGCCGCCGGGCCAGCTCGCCCTCGGCAGCACGCAGGCGATCGGCCACCTCGGTCGGCAGGGCACCGAGCCAGGGGTCGATCCGGCATCGCTGGTGGAAGGTCGGCCAGTCCTCGGCCGGGGTGTTGTGCTGGGTGATGGTCCCGATCACGTTGTCGCGGTGCCAACCGAACCGGTCGGCGGTCGTGCGGTGGACCGTGGCCAGCCGCTCCCCCAGTCGCGTCCACTCCTCACGTGACGGCGGTCCCGGAGCGGACGCGTCCAGGTCCTCCATGACCAGCCGGTGGGCAGCGACCTCGACCACCTCCGGGACCAGCGCCCCGGCGTCGGCCAGGGCGGCGAGGCCCTCCGCCTCCAGGTCCGCCGGATGCGCGGTGTGCTTGACCACCAGCGCCCGACCGTCACGTCGCACCCGTTCCAGCCGCATCGGCCCTCCCCGCGCTCGCCGTCCGTCGTCCTCACCTCCCAGTGTGGTCATCCACGACCCGACCGCGCACCTCGACCAGGCGTTCGCCACCGACAGAGCCGGCACCGAACGACCAAATCTCCCGCCAACTGCCCTCTCCACGAGCCAGCCATGGCGTTCGACACCGACAGAGCAGGCACCGAACGCCAGGCCAGCCCCTGATTGCGCCACAGCGACCTGCCCGTGGCGTTCGACACCGACAGAGCCGGCACCGAACGCCAGGACGGGCCCCGATGGCGCCACCGCGGAGCCACGCGTGGCTCGACACGGACGACGGCCGCCCCCCGGGATCCGGGGGGCGGCCGTGGTCAGGATGGGGGTCGGGTCAGCCGACCTCCTCCTCGTGGTGGTGGCCGCCGCCACCGGTGCCACCGGTGCCGACGGTCCCGGCCGGGCCCGCGGGCTCGGACGGCAGGCGGAGCGGACGGATCGCCGGGACGGGCTCGCCCTCGACCCCGTTGACCGACTCGGTGGAGTACGCCAGCTGCAACACCGCGAACGCGATCGCGTCGGCGTTGGTGCCCAGGGCGTCGAGGTTGACGTTGCCGACCATGTCGTACTCGGCGTTCAGCTCGGCGTAGACCGCGGCGTCACGCGTCGGGTCGTCGTCGAACAGGTTGTCGCAGGCCAGGTGGTAGCACGGGTCGTAGGACTCCCCGGTCACGCCACCCCAGATGGCCTCCTGTGCCGCGGTCTTGGGGACCTCGGCGCCGGTGAACAGGCCACTGGCCGGGATGTCGTTGTTGATGAACTCCTGGTAGTCGGAGCGACCCGAGAACTGGCTGTCCTCGTAGGGAACGCCACGCCAGGTGAAGAAGATCTCGAACAGGTCCTCGAGTGCCTCGGACCCCTCCGGCACGGTGACCGGTGCGGCGAAGCTCGACTCGTCGGCGTCGTAGACCCCGAAGATGAAGTTCGGCGACGCGATCATGTCGAAGTTGAGGTAGGCCGCGATGCGGTCACGCTCGGCGTCGGACAGCCCCTGGACGTAGTCCTCCGAGCCGACCAGGCCCTGCTCCTCGGCGGCCCACCACGCGAAGCGCAGCGTGTTGACCGGCTCGAGCTTGGACAGCAGCTGGGCCAGCTCGATGAGCGCGGCCGAGCCCGACCCGTTGTCGTTGATGCCCGGACCCGCCACGACCGAGTCGAGGTGGGCGCCGGCCATGACGACGTTGTCGTCGTTGTCGCCGGGCAGTTCCGCGATCACGTTGAAGTCGGTCCGGGTCTCGATGTCGAGGACCTCGACGAAGGCGGTCGAACCGGGCTGGGACAGCGCGACGCCGTCCGCGAAGCTCGCACCCACGACCGGGATGCCGTGGAAGATCGAGCTGCCGTCGCCCAGGGTGGACGCGTTGGCGACGATCAGGCCCTCGCGGTCGGGCGTGTTGCCCTGGTTGAAGATGATCACGGCCTCGGCACCCGCGGCCTCGGCGTTGGCGGCCTTGTCACCGAAGTTGCAGGTCCCGCGCTGCACCAGGACGATGTCGGCCGGACCACTGAGGTCGACACCGGCGAAGTCGGCGGCCTCACAGCCCGAGCTGCTGGCCCGCGGCGGCGTGAGGTTGATGTCGACCGGGACGACGTTGCCCGTCACCGTGCCCGAGCCGGAACCGGTGAAGGCACCGGTCGCGTAGTCGCCCTGGACGGGGGTGAGCTGTTCGAGGATGGCCGGGTAGACGAAGGTCGCGTCGACCGGGTCGAGCGAGACCTCCCAGCCGGCGGCCTCGAGCTGCTGGACGACGTAGTCGACGCTGCCCTGGTAGCCCTCGGTGCCTGCGGCACGGGTCCCCGGGTAGGTCGGGTCACCGGCGGTGTCGGCGATCTCCTGGAAGGCCTGCTCGTGCTCGAGCACGCCCTCGGCGGTCAGGCAGTCGAGCAACTTCTGCAGGGTGTTGTTGTTCTGCCGGTCACAGACGTCGGCCGGCTTGGCGACGGCGCTCGTGGCCGGCACGACGGCCGCCAACAGCAGCAGTGCGAGGGCGACGACGAACGCGCGTCGACGCAGGGGTCCCGCCGTGGCGGCGGGGAGGGAACTGGTCATCAGTCTTCGGTCCTTGGTCGGGTGAGGTCGCAGACGTGCGACCCCGTGTCGAGCATCCGGACAGTAGACCCCGGCCGGGGGCTCCCCGTAACCCCTGTTGACGAAGTGGTGGCCGGACGTGCGCGTGGCGGACCAGCCCGGAGGACGACCACCGTGCCACCCCGGTGCCGGGCGACGTGCCAGCCGACTCGGCGTCAGGTGGTGCCGGGGTCGAGGGCGGTGTCGGAGAAGGCGACCATCGGCATGTCGGCCATCATCGCGACGCGACCGGCGTGCGTTCCGTCGTAGCTGTTGCCCATCGACTGCAGGAGGCGCCGGGCGGTCCGGGGATGGGCGGTCTCGTAGGCGTGGTAGGTGGCAGCCGCCTCCTCGTCATCCAGAAACCGCTGGGCCGGAGTCCACGAACGGTCGCCCACCTGGACCGCCTCGGCAGGAGCGGCCACCAGGTTGCGGTACCAGTCGGCCTGCGGCCCGGTGCCCGAGCAGACCACCCACTCCCCCTGGTCCACGTCGTGGTGGACCACCTCGACCACGGTCTGGTGCGAGTCGCCGGAGCGGCGCCCCCGGTGGGTGATGAGCAGGAACCGGGTTCCCAGGAGTCGGCCGAGGTCCCACCGGTACAGCCACACCGGCGCCCTCAGCAGCGCCTTGAAGAACCCGGTCGGCTTCTGGCGCAGCGAGAACGCGTCGGGCAACGGCATGCGCGTCACCACGCCCCCGCAGCGGGAACGGCGGTCAGGACGTGACCTCGACACCGTTCCAGAAGGCGTAGTAGCCCTCGATGTCCAGGGCGGCGTCGGCCGCCTCCGGGTAGTGCCAGGCACCGCTGGGGACCACCTGGCCCGCGACGATGACGTCGGAGTAGTGGGCGGTTCCGCGCCACGACTCCTCGGTCTTGGAGATCTCGCGCAGGTACTCGGTGTTGACGTCCTCGGGCGGGAAGTACAGCGCCCCCTCGACCATGATCGCGTCGTCGCTGTCGGCGATGACCGTGTCGTTGAACCGGGCGGTTGCCATGTGGGTCTGATCCTCGTCGCTGGTGGTGTCGTCGACGTCGGCGTCGACGACCGGTCGTTCGTGGCGTGGGCCGGGCATGGCCACCGCGCGGGGGCGATCCAGCGGCCGGGTCCGCCGTCCGCGCGGCTCGCTGGCCACGGCGGACGACCGCCCCGGGGCCGCGCCACGATCGTTCGGCGGTCCCGGCGGGTGGGTGGGACCACCACCTCCACCCTATGATCGCAGCCGCCGTGTGACGACGCAACACGGCCGACGACGAAAGTGGACACGTGGCAGCAGGTGGCGGCACGAAGGCGGTGGTGACCGCGATGATCGCCAACGGCGGCATCGCGATCGCGAAGTTCGTGGCGTACCTGTTCACCGGGTCGTCGTCGATGCTGGCCGAGTCGATCCACTCGGTCGCCGACACGTCCAACCAGGGCCTGCTGCTGCTGGGTGGCAAGCGTGCCCGCAAGATCGCCGACGACCGCCACCAGTTCGGCTACGGCCGCGAGCGCTACTTCTGGGCCTTCGTCGTCGCGCTGGTCCTGTTCTCGGTCGGTGGGGGTTTCTCGGTCTACGAGGGCATCAACAAGATCCGCGACCCCCACGAGATCGAGTCGGTCGCGTGGGCGTTCGGCGTGCTGTCGTTCGCCATCGTGGCCGAGGCCTTCGCGTTCCGGACCGCCTTCCTCGAGGCGAAGAAGGTCCGCGGCACGCGCACCTGGTGGCAGTACCTGCGCTCGGCACGCAGCCCGGAGATCCCCGTCATCCTGCTGGAGGACACGGGTGCGCTGCTGGGCCTGGTCCTGGCCATGGGCGGCGTCGGGCTGACGGTGGCGACCGGGGACCCGATCTGGGACGGCATCGGCACGCTGTGCATCGGCGTGCTGCTGATCGTGATCGCCGCGTTCCTGACCTGGGAGATGAAGTCGCTGCTGATCGGCGAGGCCGCGACCGACACCGACACCGCGGCGATCGTCCGGGCGGTCGGCGACGCCCCCGACGTGACCCGGATCATCGACCTGCGGACCCAGCACATCGGGCCCGAGGAGGTCCTGGTGGCCGGCAAGATCGAGTTCACCCGCGGGCTGACCAACACCCAGCTGTCCGACGCGATCGACACCGTCGAGGCCGCGGTGCGCGACGCCGTCCCCCACGACTTGCAGATCTACCTCGAGCCGGACCTGTACGAGGCCGACTACGTCGATGCCGACGACGTCGGGCCCGACGACGCCACGCTGGACCACACCCAGCACTGACCGGCTCGCGTCGGCCCCCCGCTCGAGCGAGCGACCGGTCGTCGTGTGCTCCTGACGTGCGTGGTGGCACGCCATCGGCACGACGTCGTCGGCCGGCGTCCGGCCCACGACCACTTCTGCGAATCCGTTGACAGGGGTCGGTCCCCCGAGTTCCCTCGGTTGCATCGACAATCGAATCAACGGGGGGGCGGCATGCAGGTACCGGAGACGTTCGACTACGAGCGGGCCAGCACGGTCGAGGACGCCATCCAGCGCCTGACGGCTCACGGGGACGAGGCCCGGGTCATCGCCGGTGGACACAGCCTCCTGCCGATGATGAAACTGCGCCTGGCCGTGCCCGAGGTGCTGATCGACATCAACGACCTCCCCGGGCTCGACCACGTCCGCCTCGACGGCGACGAGCTCGCGATCGGCGCGCTGGTGCGCCACGCCGCGATCCTCGACGACCCGATCCTCGGGGAGCACTACCCGATCTTCGCCGACGCCGAACGCAAGATCGCCGACCCGCTGGTCCGCAACCGCGGCACGATCGGTGGGTCGCTGTGCCAGGCGGACCCGGCCGAGGACCTGTCGGCGGTGGTGACCGCCCTCAAGGGCAGCTGCGTCATCCAGTCCGCGAACGGTCGACGGACCGTCCCGATGCGCGAGTTCCACACCGGCCCGTGGGAGACCGCGGTCGGTGACGCCGAGCTGCTCGTGGAGGTCCGCATCCCGGTCCGCACGTCGGTCGGCAGCAGCTACCACAAGGTCGAGCGCCGGGTCGGCGACTGGGCCGTGGCAGCCGCCGGGGCGTTCGTCCAGCTCGACGGTGACACCATCGCCGCGGTGGGCCTGGGGCTGAGCGCGGTCGGCGCCCCCGACATGACCTGCCCCGACGCCGAGCAGGCCCTGGTCGGCGGGCCCGCCAGCGCCGAGGCCTTCGCCGAGGCCGCCCGGATCGTCCACGACGCCGTGTCCCCGACGGCCGACCAGCGTGGACCGGTCGACTACAAGCGCCACCTCGCCGGGGAACTGACCCGTCGGGCACTCACCGACGCGGCCCGACGGGCCCGAAGCGGCAGCGATCCGGTCGACAGCGAAGAAGGGAACGCCTGATGGAGGTCACGATCACGGTCAACGGCACGGCGGTCACGCGCGACGTCGAGCCCCGGATGCTGCTGGTCCACTTCGTGCGCGACGAGCTGGGACTGACCGGCACGCACTGGGCCTGCGACACCACCAACTGCGGTGCCTGCACGCTGTGGGTCGACGACACCCCGGTCAAGTCCTGCACGATGCTGGCGGTGATGGCCGACGGCCACACCGTGCGCACCGTCGAGGACCTCGACACCGGGGGTCAGCTCAACCCGCTGCAGGAGGGGTTCATGCAGGAGCACGGCCTGCAGTGCGGATTCTGCACCCCCGGGATGTTGATGACCGGACAGTGGCTGCTGGACCGCGACCCCGACCCCGACGAGGCCACGATCCGCGAGGCGATCTCGGGCAACCTGTGTCGCTGCACCGGCTACGAGAACATCGTGCGGGCGGTGCGCTGGGCCGCAGAGCACGGCAACGGCGAGGCCGAGGCGACCGACGACGACGCGTCCGCGGACGTCGAGACGAGCGACGAGGTGACGGCATGACCACCACGGACAACCCGCCCCAGTCCGACACCGAGGCCGACACCACCGAGGTCCCGCTGAGCGACGCCGGCAACCCGATCGGGTTCGGCCGGATGCTGCGCAAGGAGGACGCCCGGTTCCTCCGCGGCCAGGGCAACTACGTCGACGACGTGCGCCTGCCCGGGATGCTGACCGGCGTGATCCTGCGTGCCCCCATGGCCCATGCCCGCATCAACTCGATCGACACCTCCGCCGCCGAGGCCGTCGACGGGGTCCACGCCGTCCTGACCGGCGAGACCCTCGAGGGCGTCGGGCTGTCGTGGATGCCCACCCTGTCCAACGACACCCAATCGGTACTGGTGACCGACAAGGTCCGCTTCCAGGGCCAGGAGGTCGCGTTCGTCATCGCCGACGACGAGTACATCGCCCAGGACGCCGCCCAGCGGATCGTGGTCGACTACGAGCCGCTGCCCGCCGTGGCCGATGCCAAGCAGGCGCTGGCCGACGACGCCCCGCTGATCCGCGACGACGTCGAGGGACGCACCGACAACAAGATCTACGACTGGGAGGCCGGCAACAAGGACGAGACCGACCGGGCGTTCGCCGACGCCGACGTGGTCGTGCGCCAGGAGATGCTGTATCCGCGCACGCACCCGGCTCCTATGGAGACCTGCGGGTCGGTGGCCCACATGGACCCGGTCACCGGCAAGCTCGTCATCTGGACGACCACCCAGGCGCCGCACGCCCACCGGACCCTCTATGCACTGGTCGCGGGCCTGCCCGAGCACAAGATCCAGGTGATCTCGCCCGACATCGGTGGTGGGTTCGGCAACAAGGTCGGGATCTACCCCGGCTACGTCTGCTCGGTGGTCGGCTCGATCGTGACCGGCAAGCCGGTCAAGTGGATGGAGGACCGCGCCGGCAACCTCATGTCGACCTCGTTCGCCCGCGACTACCACATGACCGGGGAGATCGCGTCGACGGCCGACGGGACCATCACCGGCCTGCGGGTCGACGTCCTGGCCGACCACGGCGCCTTCAACGGTGTCGCCCAGCCCACGAAGTACCCGGCCGGGTTCTTCCACATCTTCACCGGCTCGTACGACTACGGCGCGGCGCACTGCAACGTCCGGGCGGTCTACACCAACAAGGCCCCGGGCGGGGTCGCCTACGCGTGTTCGTTCCGGATCACCGAGGCGGTCTACCTGGTCGAGCGGATGGTCGACTGCCTGGCCGACGAGCTCGACATGGACCCCGCCGAACTGCGGATGAAGAACCTGCTGCAGCCCGAGCAGTTCCCCTACACCACGCCGACGGGCTGGGAGTACGACTCCGGCGACTACCCGCGCGCCCTGCAGAAGGCGCTGGACATGGCGGGCTACGAGGCGTTGCGTGACGAGCAGGCCGACGTCCGGGCCGCGTACGACAACGGCGAGTCGACGATGCTGATGGGCATCGGGCTGTCGTTCTTCACCGAGGGGGTCGGGGCCGGGCCACGCAAGCACATGGACATCCTCGGCCTGGGCATGGCCGACGGCTGCGAGCTGCGGATCCACCCGACCGGCAAGGCGATCCTGCGGATCTCCGTGCAGTCCCAGGGCCAGGGCCACGAGACCACCTTCGCCCAGATCGTGTCCCAGGAACTCGGGATCCCACCCGAGGACATCGAGGTCGTGCACGGCGACACCGACAACACCCCGTTCGGGCTGGGCACGTACGGCTCGCGCTCGACCCCGGTGTCGGGCGCGGCGGCCGCGGTCGTCAGCCACCGGATCCGTGACAAGGCCCGGATCATCGCGGCGACCGCCCTGGAGTGCGACCCCGACGACCTCGAGTGGGAGCCGGGCCGCTGGTTCGTCCGTGGGGCCCCCGAGCAGGGCCAGACGATCCAGGAGACCGCCTTCGCCGCACACGGCAGCCTCGAGCTGCCCGAGGGCGTCGAAGGCCACCTCGACGCCCAGACCGTCTACAACCCACCCAACCTCACCTATCCCTTCGGCGCCTACATCTGCGTGACCGACGTCGACACGGCCACCGGCGAGGTCAAGGTGCGGCGGTTCATCGCGGTCGACGACTGCGGCCCGCGGATCAACCCGATGATCGTCGAGGGCCAGGTGCACGGTGGGCTGGCCGACGGCATCGGCATGGCGCTGATGGAGGTGATGGCCTTCGACCGTGACGGCAACCACCTCGGCGGGTCGTTCATGGACTACCTGCTGCCGACCTCGATGGAGTGTCCGAGCTGGGAGCTGGGCGAGACCGTGACCCCGTCACCGCACCACCCGATCGGCGTCAAGGGGGTCGGCGAGTCCGCCACGGTGGGTTCGCCGCCGGCCGTGGTCAACAGCGTCCTGGACGCGATCGGGGTGCGCCACGCCGACATGCCGCTGACCCCGGCCGCCGTGTGGCGTGCGATGCAGGGTTCGCCACTGCGCACCGACCTGGCCATCGAGTGAGCAGCGGGACCGCGCTGGTGCGGCGGTCCGAGGAGCTCCGGGCCGCCCGCGAGCCGTTCGTGCACGCCCGCGTGGTGCTGGCCGAGCGGCCGACCTCGGCCAACCCGGGTGACGAGGCGGTCGTGCTGGCCGACGGCACCATCGAGGGCTTCGTCGGTGGCACCTGTGCCGAGGCGACCGTGCGCGAGCAGTCCCTGCGGGTCCTGCGCACCGGCCGATCGGCGCTGGTGCGGATCACCCCCGATCCCGAACCGGCCCAGGACGGCAAGGTCGTCGTGCACAACCACTGCCTCTCGGGCGGGACCCTGGAGGTCTTCCTCGAACCCGACCTGCCGACCCCGCTGGCCGTGGTGGTCGGCGACTCCCCGATCGCCCGGGCCCTGGTCGAGGTTGGGGCGGCGATCGGCTGGGAGGTGCAGCGCTGGGACGGCGCGGTGCCGGACGGCGCAGCCGCGGTGGTGGTGGCGTCGCACGGACGCGACGAGGAGCAGTCCCTGGCCGCCGCGGTCGCGGCCGACGTCGCGTACGTCGGACTGGTCGCCAGCCCGCGCCGTGGCGACGCGGTGGTCGCGTCGCTGGGGCTGGAGGTCGACGAGGCCGCCCGCATCGACACCCCGGCGGGCCTCGACATCGGTGCGTCGACCCCGCACGAGGTCGCCGTGTCGATCCTGGCCGGGATCGTGACCGCCCGCGCCGATCGAGCCGAGGCGGCCCCGGGCCCGGACCACGCGCACGACCCCGACGCCGGGGTCGTCGTCACGGATGGTGCGGGCGACACCTCCGAGGACACGGCGATCGACCCGGTGTGTGGCATGACCGTCGCGACCGTTCCTGCCTCGCTGCACGTCGACCACGACGGCACCACCGTGTGGTTCTGCGGCCCGGGCTGTCGTGACGCCTTCCTGGCCGACCCGACGTCCTTCGCCACCTAGGGTGACCGCAGGACGTCGAGGTTCAACGAACGTGGGGGCACGGGATGCGGGTCGCGGTCACGGGAGGAACGGGGTTCGTCGGCAGCCACACGGTGGCGGCCCTGCTGGACGCCGGACACGACGTCCGGATCATCGCTCGCCGGGTCCACGGCGTAGCCCCCGCGCTCGAGCCGCTGGGCGTCGACCCCAACGTCGTCGAGGTGGCGCTGGCCGACATGACCGACCGCGGTGCGATCGAGGCCGGCCTGTCGGGGTGTGACGCGGTCGTCCATGCCGCGAGCGTGTACTCCTTCGACCCGGACCGGGCCGACGAGATCGCCCGCACCAACGAGCGGGGGGTGCGCCACGTCCTGGAGTCGGCGATCGACGCCGGGATGGACCCGATCGTGCACGTGTCGTCCACCCTGGCACTGATCCACGACGGCGAGGTCGGCCAGGTGCTGACCACCGAGACGGCCCCCGGCGACGCGCCCTTCCCGTACGCCGGGTCCAAGGCCCGGCAGGAGGCCTACGCACGCACCCTGCAGGACCACGGCCACCCGGTCGTCATCACGAACCCGGGTGGCGTGTGGGGGCCCCACGACCCGCACGAGGGCGAGTCCCACCTGCTCGCCCGGGCCTGCATGCGCGGGCTGATGTCGATGCTCCCCCGCGGCACCGGGATCGCACTGGTCGACGTGCGTGACGTGGCTGCCGCCCACGCCGCCCTCGTCGAGCCCGGACGTGGTCCGCGCCGCTACGTGCTGGCGCCGTACTGCCCGAGCCTGCCCGAGCTCGTCGACGCGGTGACCACGGCGGCCGGCCGGCCGCGCCGCACCATGGCGGTCCCGGCACCGGTCGCCACCGCGGCGACCCGGCTCGCAGGGATGGCCCGCGCCCGGTTCGGCTGGGACCTCGGCGGCGGTCCCGAGGGCCTGTGGGTCTCCCTCCAGCGTGCCTGCGGCGACTCGAGCGCGGCCGAGGAGGACCTCGGCATCACGTGGCGACCGTTCGAGGAGTGCGTTGCCGACACGGTGGCGTGGATGCAGGCCGAGGAGGCCCGGGCTGCCTGAGGCAGGTCCCCCCCGGGACTGGCGGATGCACGGCGGGCCCCGACCACGTGAGCGGGTGCGGAACGGTGCGGATCCCGCTCGGTCCTGCACCCACTCGCGGAACCCCGACCGACCAGCCGGTGAGCGGGTGCAGAACGGTGCACGTTCCGCACGGTCCTGCACCCACTGGACATGACGCGTCGCGTGGGCCGTCACTCGGCGGTGACGACGACCCGTCCGTCCATGAACAGGTGGAGGGTGCACGAGAACGCGTACTCGCCCGGCGCGTCGAACGTCCGGGTCCACGACCCGCTCGCCTGGACGTCGGACCGGGGACCGTCGGCGAAGACCACGTCGTGGGCCTCGCCGTCCACCCACGTCCAGGTCACGGTCGTCCCGACCGGCACCGCCAATGACGCCGGCGAGAACGTCGAGTCGGCGATGGACACGTCCTCGACACCAGACACGGGCGGCTGGGCAGCCGCATCGGCACGCAGGCGATCACCGATCGGCGAGAACCACACGCCCGCCGCAGTCAGCAGGACCAGCACCAGGACGACGGCTCCGAGCACGCGCAGGACCCGGCGGCGAGGGCGGCGAGGGGTCGCCGTCGCGTGTCCCGTGGGCGGCTCACCACCGAATCGTTCGGATCCGGCAGGCGAGGGGGCGGCCGAGGCGGTCATGCCGAGTTCCGTGCACGGGCGTGGGCGTGGGAGGCGTCGGAGGCGTCGGAGCTGGACCCGTCGGCCGACGTGTCCCGGAAGGCCGCGACCGTCTCGGCCACCGCCACTCGGTGGGGCGTCATGTCGATCGACCCGAAGGTGGTGTCGAACCGGCTGGCGTCGACGACCCAGGGGCGGTCGTACTGGACCACCACCGAGCGTGACTCGCGCAGCATCGGGTCGAACAGTCCGGCCAGCCACAGCGCCCACCCGGGGACGACGCCCGGGCGCTTCCCACTGGTCTCGTCGGCCACCAGCTGCAGCAGCTCGCGCTGGGTCGTCGCGGGGGCGGCGGGCAGGATCCAGGCGGACCCGTCGGCGCGGTCGTCCTCCACCAGGGTCGCGAACCCGCGGGCGGCGTCCGGCAGGTAGTGGAAGGTGTGGGGCTGGTCGAGTTGGAACAGGCCACGCGGACGGCGACCAGCCAGCCCCGGTGCGATGCCGACCATGTACAGGCCGGAGTTCGTGCCCTCGGGGCCGTAGTAGTCGCTGAAACGGCCGATGGTGGCGCGGACCCGGCCCGACTCGTGCGCGGCCAGGACCGTCTCGCCGAGGCGACGGCGCAGCATGCCCTTGTGGTCGGTGGCGTGCTCCGGCGAGTCCTCGGCCAGTGGTCCGGCCGCGGGGGCGTACATGTAGAGGTTGTCGACGAACACGAGCCGGGCATCCGCTTCCTCGGCGGCGGCCAGGACGTTGTCGAGCAGTGGGGGGAAGTGCTCGAGCCAGTCCTGGTAGGGCGGCTGGGCGGCCATGACGACCACGTCGGCACCCCGGCAGGCGGCGATCGCGGCCGCGCGGTCGGTGAGGTCCACCGTGGTCGAGGCGACGTCGTCGCCGACCGGTCCCCCACTGCGGGACGCGCCGGTGACGCGATGGCCGCGGTCGGCCAGCTCCCGGCTGATGGCCCGTCCGATACCGCCCGTGGCCCCGAGCACCGTGACGTCGAGGATCTGCGTGGTCATGACCCGCTCCGTTCGTCCTGGATTCCGTGTCCGGCTCGTCGACCATCGACGTGAACACTGTTCGCATCTTATGTGGACAGTGTTCACGAAGAAAGGGGTGGTAACATCGTGGGCGATGGGCGCACGACCCCGGGCCCCGACCGAGAGGCAGCATCGTGGTCGGACGACGCGAGGCACTCCGCACCGAACTGCTGGCGTCGGTCCGGGAGGCGGCGCGCGACCAACTGCGGGCCGTCGGCCCGGCGGACCTGTCCCTTCGCGCGATCGCGCGTGACGTCGGGATCAGCCCCGCCGGCCTGTATCGCTACTACGACGGGCGCGACGCGCTGCTGACCATGCTCATCACCGACGGCTACACCGACCTCGCCGACCACCTGTTCCTGGCCCAGGGCCTGGCCGAGGAGGTCTCGGACCTGGGGCGGACCCGCCAGGTCCCCGAGGCTGCGGACGCCGACGCCCCCCCGCTGGACCGCCTGCGTGCGACCTGGCGCACGTACCGCACGTGGTCGCTGGCCCACCCCAACGAGTTCCACCTGCTGTTCGGCCAGCCGATCGAGGGCTACGCCGCACCGCTGGACGGCGCCACGACCCGTGCCAACGCCCGGATGGCCCGTGCGCTGGTCCTGCCCGCGTACGTGGCCTGGCAGTCCGGCGACCTCGACGTCCCGGACCTGGCGGATCCGCCCCACGGACTGCACCGCCTCGCCGAGGCCATCAGCGAGGAGGCGCCGGTCCCGGTCTCGGCGTCGTTCGCGGCCCGCACCCTCGCCTGGTGGTCAGTCCTGCACGGAGCGGTCGCGCTCGAGCTCAACGGCCAGTTCCGATGGCTCGACGAGGACGCCACCGGGGACCTGTTCGCGGCCACGCTCGAGGCCACGCTCGACGCGGCACGCCCAGACTGACCCCGTCCCGGGCCGACCTCCTGCACGTCGTGGCCACGGCGCCGGGTCAGGTGGGCAGGAGGACGAAGACGGCGATGTCGCGGTCGGCGGCCCGGCGAGTGTAGGTGGCGAAGCCGGGGTAGATCCGCAGGCACCGGGCCCAGATCCGGTCACGACGGGCGCCCTCGGCGAGTTCGGCCCGGAAGGACCACGACCGACCGTCGACCGACACGGTCCCGTGGGGGTCTGCCACCAGGTTGTGGTACCAGCCCGGGTGGCGTGGCTGGCCGTAGTTGGAGGCGACCACGGCCAGGCCGTCCGACGTCGGCACGGCGACCAGGGGGACGGTGCGCGACTGCCCGCTGCGGGCACCGGTCGTGGTGACCATCGCCACCGGCAGTCCGGACACCAGGCTCGTGGCCGTGTGGCGACCGCGCGACAGGCGATGGACCGGACGGTCGACGTGGTGCAGCAACCGGGCGAACACCCACGATCCCGGGCCGCTGGCCGCGAACCGCGTGACCATGCGCTGGCCCATGCCTCGCGGCGGCTCGACCTCCACCTGCCGCTCGCTCAGCCGCCGACGACGATCGCGTCGCCGGTGGCCGTCACGCGACTGCGGTCCACGACCTGCTTGCCGAACGGGACCAGGGCGAGCCCGGCCATCTTCATGCTCGCGACGCCCAGCGGGATCCCGATGATCGTGATCATCAGCAGCACCCCGGCGATCACGTGTGCGACCGCCAGCCAGAACCCGCCCGTGAACAGCCAGATGATGTTCATGATGGCCGAGATGGTCGGCGACCGACCCGGGATGGGCACGACGGCGCGGCCGAACGGCCACAGCGCGAACCCGGCCAGCTTGAACGACTGGATCCCGGCCGGGATGGTGATGATCAGGATGATGTTGATGACGCCGGCGACGACGTACAGCAGCGCCAGCCACCACCCGGCCAGCACCAGCCACAGCAGGTTCAACAAGACGTTCACGGTCGCCTCCAGCGGTCGCACGTGGGTCAACGGTACGCGACCCGCAGGGGATGGACGATCCCCGGATCAGTGCCCCCGGGACTCAGCACCCAGGGCGTCAGTACCCCAGGCGGCGGAGCTGCTTCGGGTCGCGCTGCCATTCCTTGGCCACCTTGACGCGGACGTCGAGGTGGACCTTGGCACCGAACAGGGCCTGGAGCTCGCGGCGGGCCTCGGTGCCGGCGTCACGCAGGGTGGCGCCCCGATGGCCGATGACGATGCCCTTCTGGCTGTCACGCTCCACGTAGATGCTGGCGTCGATCTCGACCAGCGCGATCTCCCCGGGATCGTCCGGGTCGTCGGGGTCGTCGTCGACCGGGATCTCGCGGATGTCCTCGACCACGACCGCCACCGAGTGCGGCAACTCGTCACGCAGGCGCCCGAGGTACTTCTCGCGCACCACCTCGGCCACGAACAACCGCTCCGGCTGGTCCGTGACCAGGTCGGTCGGGAAGATCCGCGGACCCTCCGGCAGGGCGGCCACGATCAGCTCGAGCAGGACGTCGACGTTGAACCCGTCCAGCGCCGACGTCGGGACGATCTCGGCGTCCGGCACGAGCTCGGCCAACCGCACCAGTTGCGGTGGCAGGGCCGGGTCGCGGCGGACCTGGTCCTCCTTGTTCGCCACGGCGAGGACCGGCGCCCGCACCTGGCGCACGACCCTGGCCAGGAACTCGTCACCGCGGCCGATGCCGGCCTCGACGTCGACCAGGAACACCACCACGTCCACGCCGTCGAGGTGGTCCCGGACCACGTCGTTGAGCCGCCGGGCCAGCAGCGACTGGGGCTTGGCCAGCCCGGGCGTGTCGACGAACACCACCTGGGCGTCGTCGCGGGTCACCACCCCACGGATCGCGTTGCGGGTGGTGCCGGGCACGTCCGACACGATCGAGACCTTCTCGCCGACCAGCGCGTTGAGCAGGGTCGACTTGCCCACGTTGGGACGGCCGACCAGGGCGACCAGCCCGCTGCGATGACCGGGTGGCAGGTCCTCGTCCGCCCCGGCCAGGATGGCCTCGAGGTCGAGCTCGGTCATGATCCGTCCCCGTTCGTCGGACCGGCGACAGCCGCGGCCGCCGACGGGTCTGCGTCGGCCGACGGGTCGTCGGCGGGTGCGTCGCCGCCGTCATCTCGCGACCGCGACCCGGCGGCCAGCCGCAACGGACCGAACGCCTCGGGCAGCAGGTCCTCGACCGTCCACCGAGCCAGGTCGCCGTCGCGGCCCCGAGACACGACCAGGGTCCCGGGGGTGGCGAACTCCGCGATCACTTGGCGGCACGAGCCGCAGGGGGTCAACGGGTCCTCACCGCGACCGGCAACCGCGACGACGGCGATGCCGGAGCGATCACCGGCGGCGACCATCGAGCCGATCGCGACCCGCTCGGCACACATGGTCAGCCCGTAGGCGGCGTTCTCGACGTTGACACCGTCGTAGGAGTTCCCGTCGGTGGTCACCACGACCGCACCCACCGGGAAGTCGGAGTAGACGGCGTGGGCCCGGGACGACTGCACCCTGGCGCGGTCGACCCAGTCCCGCAGGCGACGCCCGTCGACGGGCTCGTCCCCCGCACCGTCGTCCCCGGTTGGCTGGTCGGTCATGCACGCACTCCTTCGGTCACCGTGTCGTCCTGTGCTGCCGGCTCGCGTCGGACCGCAAGCACGCGGGCCACCCGTCGTCCGGTCACCGTCTCGACGTGGAACTCGATGTCGTCCACCTCGACGCGTTCGCCCGGGGACGGGACCCGCCCGAACGCGGCCACCACCAGGCCACCGACGGTGTCCCAGTCGTCGTCGGGCAGGTTCGTGCCCAGCTGCTCGGCGAGGTCGTCGACCGGCAGCCGGGCGTCGATGCGCAGGCTGCGCTCGTCGACCACCTCGACCAGCGGGGTCTCGTCGTCGTGCTCGTCGACGATCTCGCCCACGATCTCCTCGAGGATGTCCTCGATGGTGACCAGCCCCGTGGTCGCGCCGTACTCGTCGACCACCATCGCGATGTGGACCGAGGCCGCCTGCAGCTCCTCGAGCAGGTCGTCGACCGGCTTGGTCTCCGGCACGAACGCCGCGGGGCGGAGCAGGTCGATCCAGCGACGGCGACGTCCACTCGCGAGTCGCTCCAGCACGTCCTTGGCGTAGATGATCCCGATCACGTGCTCGCGGTCCTCGCGGTACACCGGCACGCGCGACTTGCCACAGTCGATCAGCAGGGCGACCAGCTCGTCGAAGGTGGTGTCTGCCTCGACGGTGACCATGTCGGGTCGCGGGACCATGATCTCGCGCACCATCGTGTTCGACAGCTCGAAGATGGCCCGGATCATGGCGCGCTCGTCGTCCTCGAACGGCTCGGGCTCGTCGCCCTCCATCTCCTCGTCGTCCGGATAGGGGCCCTGGTCGCCACTGGCCCGGACCCGTCCCAGCGCGACCAGCACCCCGGCGATCGGCGCCAGCGCGCGGACCAGCCTGCGGGCACCACGGGCCCGCCGGCGACCCGCCGCGATCGGGTCCCGCTGGGCGCGCGTGCGGGGCCCCACCTCGGCCAGGACGATCCCGGCCACGACCACGACGACGCCGGCGGCCAGCGCAGCGGGCACCGTGTCGAGCCACAGGTTCGCCAGGAAGTACGCACACAGCGTGGTGGCGACCCGCACGACGACGGTGGCGAGCAGCGTCGCGTTCAGCGCGGTGCCACGGTGCTCGACCAGCCAGGCCAGCCGGTCGTCACGATCGGCGCCGGCCCCGACGGCCGTGACCGGGTCGAGCAGGACCAGCACCGTCTCGACACTGGCCAGCCAGGCGCTGGCGGCCAGGCCGACCACCACCGCGACGACCAGCACCGCCGTCACGACGTCCCACCCCGTCGGGGCGGGCCGGAGCCCGGTGCGCTCATCGGTCGTCCGCGAACGACGCGAGCAGGTCGTCGGTCAGCGAGAACATCTCGCGCTCGTCGTCGGGCGTCGCATGGTCCATGCCCAGCAGGTGGAGGATGCCGTGGACGACCAGCATCTCGACCTCCTGCTCCCCGGCGCGTCCGAGCTCGGCCGCCTGGTCGTGGGCGATCCGCGGGCACAGGACGACGTCGCCCAGGATCGCCGGGACGTCGGGCGGCGTCGTGCCGGGCTGGTCGATGGGGAAGGCCAGGACGTCGGTCGGGCCGGGCTTGCCCATGTGGGTGTCGTTGAGCCCGGCGATGGTGTCGACGTCCACCAGCAGCAGGCTCGTGACCATGTCGTCGGGCACGCGTCGGTCGGTGAGCACGTGTCGGGCCAGGGCCACCAGCCGCTCGTGGTCGACCTCGACGTCGGACTGCTCGTCGGTCAACTCGACGGTCATCAGCGTGGATCCGACGTGTCGTCCCGCGCGGACTCGTCGTGGCGCTCGTAGGCCTCCACGATCCGCTGGACGATGTGGTGGCGCACGACGTCGCCGGCCGTCAGCCGCGCGAAGGCGATCCCGTCGATCCCGTCGAGGATGTCGCGCACGACCCGCAGGCCGGACCGGGTCCCGCCGGGCAGGTCGGTCTGGGAGATGTCGCCCGTGACCACGGCCTTGGAGTTGAAGCCGATCCGGGTCAGGAACATCTTCATCTGCTCGGGCGTCGTGTTCTGGGCCTCGTCGAGGACGATGAAGGCGTCGTTGAGGGTGCGACCACGCATGTAGGCGAGCGGGGCCACCTCGATGGTCCCGCGATCGACGTGGTCGACCAGCTCCTCGGTGTCCATCATGTCGCGCAGGGCGTCCCACAACGGCTTGAGGTACGGGTCGATCTTCTCGTGCAGGGTCCCGGGCAGGAACCCGAGTCGCTCGCCGGCCTCGACCGCGGGACGGGTCAGCACCAGCCGGTTGACCTGGCGGGCACGCAGCGCCTGGACGGCCATGGCCATGGCGAGGTAGGTCTTGCCGGTCCCGGCCGGACCGATCCCGAACACCACCGTGTTGGCCCGGATGTCGTCGAGGTAGCGCTTCTGGCCGATGGTCTTGGGCCGGATGGTGCGTCCACGGTGGGTCAGCAGGGCCTCGGACAGCACGGCGGCCGGGGTGAGGTCGTCGTCGGTGTCGTCGGTGACCATGCGCAGGACCTGGCGCACGGTGGGCTCGTCCAGCCCGTGGCCGGAGTCCAGCATGTCGAGGAGCTCGCGGAAGGCCGTCATGGCGGCATCGACCGTGTCCGGTGCACCGGACACGGTGATGGCGTTGCCCCGGACGTGGATGTCGGCGTCGAGCGTGTCGGCGACCAGGTCGAGCAGGCGGTCACCGGGCCCGAGCAGCGCGACCATGTCCTGGTCGCCGGGCACGTCGAGCCGGGCCGTCGTGGAGTCCGTGGTCGGGCCAGGGGTCGAGCCAGGGGGCGAGGCGTGGGGGGCGGTGGCGGCGGATTCGCTCACGCAGCCGCCGCCGGGTCGGGCGTGGTGCACACGAAGATCAGGTGGCCTTGCTCGGAAGCAGGAGTGTTCGGCCTTCTGCAGGGTAGCGCCGTGGACGGCGCCGGCACCGGGCCGACGCCCACCTCCGGCCCCCGCCGCACGGACGCCGCCCCCGGACCGGGCGAGGGCTGCCGACGGCCCGGGTCGTCACCGGGCAGACATCCGTCCGGTGCCGGCGGCCACGACCCCCGCGAGCACCAACCCGGCGTGCTCGGTCCGCAGCACGGTCGGGCCCAGGGTCACCCCGGTCGCACCCACGGCCACCAGGTCGGCGACCTCGTCCTCGGCCAGGCCACCCTCCGGCCCGACCACGAGCACGATCCGCTCGGGGAGGTCGGCCGGCAGCGCGTCCAGGGGCGACCGCTCGCTCGACGGATCGGCGACCAGGACGCACGTGCCTGCATCGGTCGACGTGGGTGCCGACGACGCCAGGTCGGCGACGAGCTCGGCCAGCTCGACCGGACCCTCCACGCGCGGGCGGTGTGACCGGCGGGACTGGGTGCAGGCGGCGTCGGCGACGGACCGCCAGCGTTCGCGCACCCGCTCGGCCTTGCCGGAGAGGTCGACCTGCGTGCGGCGGGTCGTCACGGCGGTGACGGCGTCGACACCGGCCTCGGTCAGCATCCGCACGACCTCGTCGTGCTTGCGCTGCTTGCCGAGCGCCTGCCACACCTCCAGGACCGGGCCACGCGCTGGCCGGTCGGTGACGGACCGGACGACCAGGGAGTGACCGTCGCGGACCGCCGCGACCTCGCGGCCGGTGCCGTCGCTGGCCGTGACCTCGGTGCCGTCACGGTGGCGCCGGACCCGCACGAGGTGGTGGTGCTGGTCGTCGTCGAGGGCCACGACACTGCCCGGGACCGCGTCGGCCAGGGCGTTGTCGGCGAGCAGGACGTAGGGGGTCACCGGTCGACCAGCGCGATCAGGAGAAGGCGCGCCGGAGCCGGCCGAACAGCCCGGACGCCCCAGGGGCGTCCTCGCCGCGGATGGCGGCGAAGCGTTCGAGCAGCTCGGTCTGCTCGTCGGTGAGGTTGCGGGGGACCTCCAGCCGGACGGTCAGGCGGATGTCGCCCCGGCTGCCCCCGCCGGTCGCGGGCAGGCCGCGTCGGCGGATGGTCAGCACGCTGCCGGGCTGGGTGCCGGCCGGCACGTCCAGGTCGGTGTCCCCGTCGAGGGTCGGCACGGTCAGCGTGGCACCGAGGGCGGCCTGCGAGAACGGCAGGACGACCTCGCCCAGCAGGGTGCGGCCGTCCCGTTCGTAGATCTCGTGGTCGGCGATCCGCACCTCGACGTAGAGGTCTCCGGGCCGCCCGCCGTTGCGACCGGCCTCGCCCGATCCGGTGACGCGGAGGCGGTCGCCGTCGCTGATGCCGGCCGGGATCTCGACGGTGATCGACGAGGTGTCCATGGCCCGTCCCTCGCCCTCGCAGGTCGGGCACGGGTCGGCGACGACCGAGCCGGTCCCACGGCAGGCCGCGCACGGGACCGCGGTGGCGAGCTGGCCGAAGGCGGTGCGCACGACCTGCTGGACCTGGCCCTGGCCGTTGCAGGCCTCGCAGGTGACGGGTCCACGGCCCGACGCCGAGCCGGAGCCGTCGCAGTCCGGGCACGTGCCGGGCACCTCGACCTCGACGGTGCGGCTCAGGCCGGTGAGCACGTCGGCGAGCTCGATCTCGGTGCGGACCAGGACGTCGCGGCCCTGGCTGGAGCGTTGGCGGGCGCGCCGGGGCTGCTCGCCGAAGGCCTGCCCGAAGAAGGCGTCGATGACGTCGCCGATGCCACCGAAGCCGGCGCCCTGTCCCCCGGAGAACCCGAACGGGTCCTGGGCCCGGCGGCCGTTGGGCGTACCGTCGTCGCCGAAGCGGTCGTAGCGAGCCCGGGCCTGTGCGTCGGACAGCACCTGGTAGGCGTGCTGGACCTGCTTGAACTCCTCCTCGTCACCACCGGCGTCGGGATGCGCCGACCGGGCGCGGGCCCGGTAGGCCTTCTTGATCTCGGCCTCCGACGCGTCACGGGACACGCCGAGCTTCTCGTAGAGGTCAGTCATCGCGGCATTCGTGGTGGAGGAGGAGACAGGCAGGAACCGGCGCCGATCGGCACCGGACACCCGATGGTATTGAGTCGCACGCGGCGACGGCCAGCCGCCACCCCGGCGCGTGGGCGGCTCAGCTCGACAGGTCGGCGAGCGTGGCCTGGAGCTGCTCGGCGACCGCGCCGACGGTCGCCAGCACGTTGACGTAGTCCATCCTCGTCGGCCCCAGCACCCCCAGGGCACCGGCCGAGACCAGTTGGTAGCGCTGCGCCACCAGCGAGGTGGACTCGAGGTCGGCGAGCTCGTGCTCCTGGCCGATCCGCACGACCGGCGAGTCCTCGTCCCCGGCCGAGGTGTCCAGCACCCGGGCCAGGGTCGACTGTTCGTCGAGCAGGGCCAGCACCCGGGACAGGTCGTTGCGTGGCAGCCCCTCGGTGGCCAGCGACGCGCGGCCGGACACCAGCATGCGCGTCACCGCCTCGTCGGCGACCGAGGACGCGGCGACCGCGGCGACCGCGGACAGCACGCTGCGCAGCTCGGCGGGCGCCTCGTCGACCAGGCCGGAGACGAGTTCGGCGATCTCGCCCATCGGACGGCCGACCAGCCGGGGGCGAAGTGCCTCGCGGACCCGGGTCACGTCGTCGTCGCTGGTGGCCTCGCCGAGCTCGAGCACCCGCTTGGTGACCGACCCGGTGTCGGACACCAGCAGCAGCAGGGCCGAGTGCGGGGTCAGGGAGACCAGCTCGACCAGTTTCAGCCGGGCGTCGTCGAACACCGGCGCGATCACCAGCGAGACGAGCCGGGTGAGCTGGCTGAGCACGGTCGTGGTGCGGTCGAGCAGGTCGTCGACGTCGGTGGCGGCCGACAGGAGCTGGCCCACCAGCTCGCGCTGGCTGGTCTCGATGCTGCTGTGACGGGCCGTCTCGCGCAGCATCTCGACGAACGCGCGGTAGCCGGCGTCGGTCGGCACCCGGCCGGCGGAGGTGTGGGGCGCGCGGATGAGGCCGAGGTCGTCGAGCACCACCATCTCGTTGCGCACGGTCGCGGCCGAGCAGTCCAGGCCGGCGACCGCAACCACGCGAGCCGACCCGACCGGCTCGCCGCCGGCGATGTACTCGGTGACGATCGCACGCAGGATCAACTGCTTGCGCTCGTCCAGGTCCAGGGCGATCCCGTCGTCGTGCATCGTTGCTCCTCGCCGACGGCCATCGTAACCGTCGCTCGACGACGTTCCCCGGTGGCGGCGTGCCGGCGGTCGGCGGGACGGCGAGCGGGCGCGAGCGCCGGGGTGGGGCGGATTTCCCGATCGGGCCTTCGCACCGCACCAGTCGATCCCCTACCGTCCCTGCGAAGGAAGGAGCCCACCATGAGTCAACAGGGATCGCCGCGTTCCGGCGGGTCCGGCGGCGGGTCGGAGAACCCGGCCGAGGCCATCACCCGGATCGTCGGCCACCTCACCACGCTGGTGAGCCAGGAGATCGCGCTCGTCAAGGCCCAGCTGTCCGAGGCCGCCGCCCACTTCGGCAAGGCGGCCGGTGCCGGCGGGGCCGCGGCCGTGCTGGCGCTGTACATGGTCGGGTTCTTCGGCGTGGCCGGGGCCCTGGGCCTCACCCGGGTCGTCCCCGACTGGGCGGCGTACCTGATCGTCGGGGGCGTGTTCCTGCTCCTGACGCTGATCGCGCTGCTCATCGCTCGTTCGCAGGCCACCAAGGGGTCTTCCGCCCCGAGCGTGGCGACCGACAAGATCAAGGAGGACGCCGCATGGGCAAGGCAACAGATCAAGCGCTGAGTGACATCGAGCAGACCAAGGCCGCACTCGAGCGCGACGTCAACGCCCTGGTCGACTCGGTGCCCGACGTCGTGACCGAGATGGCCGGCCAGGCGGCCGGCAACATCGGACCCAAGGTGCTCGGTGGCCTCGGAGCCGTCGTCGCCGCCGGGTTCGGGCTCAAGAAGGCCTCCTCGGGTCGCAAGAAGAAGGCCGCGACGAACGCCGAGCGCCAGTCGGCACGGATCCAGGCCGAGGAACTGGCCCGGGCGTTCGGCACGACCGCCACCAACCAGCCCGCCGCGGGCGGGCCGCTGGCACCACCGCCCCCACCTCCCGAGGACGACGACTCCGACGGTGGCGGCTCGGGCAAGGTCGGCCTCGTGCTGGTGCTGGCCATCGCCGCCGGCGCCGCCGCCGCCTACTTCGCCGGCCGCCGCTAGACACGATCGCCTGACGGAACCCCGTGGGATCCTTCCACGGGGTTTCGTCGTTGCAGGAGGAGCGGGTCAGGGTCCCCAGGGGTCCACGGCGAAGCGCTCCCGCAGCTTGTCGGCGAACTCCGGGTCGCCGGTGGACGTCAGCAGGGTGGCCGGGAACCTCGACGCCTCGTGGAGGACGCGCATCTGGTGACAGTCCTCGACCAGCAGGAACAGGGCGGCCTCGCCGTCCCCGAGCTGCTCACCCCACTGCTTCATCTCGTCGTCGTTGATGCCCTTGTCCCGCAGCTTGGCGAACAACCCACCCGCTGCCGCCCCGATCGCCATCCCGACCAGCGCACCACCGCCGGGCACGAACATCCCGGCGAGCAGGCCGACCCAGCTGCCGGACATGGCCCCCTGCACGGTCGACATCTCGCGGGTCTGGGTGATGCGGATCCGGCCCCGCCCGTCCCGGACGACGATCGCGGCGTCGTCCAGCTTGAGACGCTTGTGGGACTGCATGCGCATGGCGGCGAGCAGGGCCTCCTGGGCCATGACGGGGTCGGCGAACCGGAACGCCCACAGGTCGGCGGTGACCCCCTCGGCCGCGGTCGTGACCGGCTCCACCGCCGGTGCGGGGGGCGGTCCGTCCATGCTCGGTGCAGCAGGCGGCCGGTCGCCAGGCTCGGGACGGTCCCCGTCGTGGTCCGGCCGGTCGTCGGTTCGGCCGACCGGCGGGGGAAGGTGGTCACCCATCATGTGCATCCTCGTCGTGGTCGAGCCTATGGCCGGCACCCGGCAGGACGATGGCCGGCTGCCTGGGTCCACGGCACGCGATCAGGCGAGCCGACGGACGGCCTCGTCGAGCAAGTACCAGCCGCGGTCGGTCGCCCGGACCCGGCCGCACGCGGTCTCGACCAGGTCGTGGGCCATCGCGTCCTCCAGGGCGAGGGGGTCCAGCGGCGGGACGTCGTGGGGGTGCAGGCCGTCGCGCAGCCGCAGCCCCAGGAGCAGCCGCTCGAGCCGTCGCTCGTCGAGGTCGAGCTGCTCGGTGGCCGCCGCGGGATCCTCGTCGGCCTCGACCGCCGCGAGCCAGGTGCCCACGCCTCGCGGGTTCCACCAGCGCCGGCCGTCGAGGTGGCCGTGGGCCCCGACCCCGAAGGCCAGGTAGTCCCCATGGCGCCAGTACAGGACGTTGTGGCGTGAGCGTGTCCCGGGCGTCCGGGCCCAGTTGCTGACCTCGTAGTGCTCGAAGTCGGCCGCGGCCAGGCGGTCACGGGCCAGGTCGAAGCGGTCGGCGGCGACGTCGTCGTCGACGTCGGGCAGCTCACCGCGGGCGCGTCGACGACCGAACGGGGTATTGGTGTGGATCGACAGGGCGTAGGCCGACAGGTGGTCGACCCCTGCCCCCAGGGCCGCCTCCAGGCTGCGGGCGAAGTCGTCGTCGGTCTCGCCCGGCGTGCCGTAGATCAGGTCGAGGCTGACCTGCGCGATGCCGGCGGCACGTGCCTCGGCCACGGCCTCCACGGGACGGTCGGCCGTGTGGCCGCGCTCGAGGGTGGCCAGCACGTGGGGCGCGAACGACTGGGCGCCCATCGAGACCCGGGTCGCCCCGGCGTCGACCAGGGCGGTGAACATCGCGGGGCCGACGGTCTCCGGGTTCGCCTCGACCGTGGTCTCGACGTCGTCGGCGAGGTCGGCGTGGTCGTCCACCGTGGCCAGGATCGACGCGAGCTCGTCCGGCGGCAGCAGGGTCGGGGTCCCGCCACCGACGAACACCGAGGTCACGGTGGGCCAGGGATGCTCGCCGGCACCGTCGCGCCCACCGTCCAGCACGCGCACCAGTCGTCGCCGCAGCGCCGTGGCATACCGGGCCATCTGGGCATCGGCATCGGCGGGGTCGGCGACGTGCGTCGCGAAGTCGCAGTAGCCACAGCGGTGGCTGCAGAACGGCACGTGGAGGTACAGGCCGAACCCGGCCGCGGTGCCGGACTCGACGGGGTGGTCCAGCCACCGACGGACGTCGTCAGCCATCGCCCCGGCTCGGTCCGTCAGGCTCGTCGGAGGACGCGCCCAGGCCCCGGAAGCCACCGAAGGCGGTCGCGAACGCGATCACGAACGGCACGCCCAGCACCAGGTCGTCCAGGGCCAACCCGAGCGCGAGCCCGATCGGGATCGCGATCGCCCAGGCGACGCCGCGACTCATGCGACCTCGTCGGTCGCGGGCTGCTCGGCGAGGGTCCGGCGTGGCCACTGCCGGGTCACCAGCGCGGCGGCCAGCAGGCCGACCGCGGCACCGACGGCCACGTTGTCGAGGATCGTGCCCACCAGCACGATCGCCGCCATCACCAGTGCGGCGTGCAGTCCGGTCTCTCTCAGCATCGGTCCCTCCCGGTCGACCGATCACGGTATCGCCCGGCTCGACCGGGCCGGGATGTCTCCCGCGTGGGGGCCCGGGGCCGGCTTCACCGGCCGGTGAAGCGTGCCTCCCGGCGCTCGAGGAACGAGGCGACCCCCTCGGCGGCGTCCTCGGAGGCCAGGACCTCGGCCAGCAGGCCCCGCAGGTGGTCGGCGGCCGCGGCGTCGCCGTCGGCCCGGGCGACCCGGGCGTTGGCCAGGGTGCCCCGGACACCCAGCGGTGCCTGGCGCGCGACGAGGTGGGCGAGCGCGGTCGCCCGGTCGAGCTGCTCGCCGGGCGCCACGACCTCCTGGACCAGGCCGATCCGGTGGGCCTCGGCGGCACCGAACTCCTCGGCGGTCAACAGCCAGCGCATGGCGTTGCCCCACCCGAGCTGGCGCGGTGCACGCATCGTCGCACCACCGAACGGCAGGATCCCGCGCCCGATCTCGAGCTGGCGGAACCGGACGTCGTCGGCCGCGACCACGATGTCGGCGGCCAGCGCGAGCTCGATCGACAGGGTGAACGCGATGCCCTGCACGGCCAGCACGACCGGCTTGTCGACCGGCTCCCCGAACACGCCGAACGGGTCGACCCCGCCACCGCCCAGCGCCCCCGGACCGTGCTCGGCGACGTGGGGTCCCACCTCGGCCAGGTCCAGCCCGGCCGAGAAGTGGTCACCGTGCCCGTGGAGCACCCCGACCCGCAGCTCGTCGTCGTCCGCCAGCCGCTGGTAGGCCGCCGACACCTCCTCGATCACGGCCATGTTCCAGGCATTGCGCTTGTCGGCCCGGTCCACCCCGATCACCAGGACGTGCCCGTCCACCTCGGTCGTCACCACGTCACCCATCGATTCCTCCTCGGCTCCCGCCAGTCTGCCCGACCCCTGGACGTCGAGAGCGCCGTCCGGCGTTCCACCCGGACAGCACCCGGACCGAACGCCGACGCGCCGAGCCGAGACCACCGCCCGGCGTTCCACCCTGACAGCACCAGGGCCGAACGCCAACGAGGACCTCGACCTCCCCCGCCGTCTGGCGTTCCACCCGGACACCATCCGGACCGAACGCCGTTGGCAGCACGACGAGACTTCAGCGGTCGGCGAGGTGGCGGTCGAGGCCGGGCAGGGCGAACTCGAGGTGGCCGTCGCCGGTCGCACGCAGCAACCCGTGGCGGTCGACCAGGGCCTGCTGGGTCGACCCCAGGGCCGACGAGGTCGTGCCCATGGCCGCGGCGATCCCGGGGGTGGTGCGCTGGGTCGGCGGCACCGTGGCGGCCGCACGCAGGTACTCGCGCTGGCGGTCGCCGAGCTCACGCAGACGCTGTTCGTAGAAGTCGTCGACCAGTGGCTGGGCGGCGGTGACGCCACGCCGGACCTCGTCGACGGTGATCACCTCGCCACTGCCGGCGTTGTAGACCTGCTGGCCGTAGACGTGGAGGAAGTACGGGTAACCCCCGGAGGCGTCGGCCAACAGGTCCAGCGCGTCGGCGTCGATGTCGGCGCCCCCGTCACGGACGAGTGCGCGCAGCCCCTCGCGCAGGTCGCCCGGGGACAGCGGCCCCAGCCGGACCGGGCGGGAGCGCTCGCCGAAGGTCGACCCGGCCCGGCGGAGGCGGTCGACCAGGCCCGGCAGCCCGGCCACGACGACACCCAGGGGGAGGCTGTCGCGTCGCAGCGCCCCCGAGCGGTCGTCCCGGGACTCGACCACCATGCCCTGGACCTCCTGGACGGCGTAGAAGAACTCGCCGATGGCGTCGACCCCGATGTTCTGCGCCTCGTCCACCAGCACGAGCAGGACGTTGCCGTCGTCACGGGCGAGCCGGGCGGCGCCCTCCAGCAGCCGGGCCAGCTCGCCGCCGCGGTCGACGTCGTCGTCGGGGGCGAGGTCGATCGACACGCCGCCGGGCCCGACCTCGATGCCGGCCAGGCGACGCAGGGCCTCCCGCAGCCCGTGCGACATGCTGGCGGCGAGGTCCTCGCGCGCGACCAGGTCGGCGAGCTGGCGGCACAGCCGGCCGATGACGGCGTCGCCGCGGGTGGCGGCGGCCCGCACGACCCAGCGACCGAGTTCGCGTTGCTCCTGCTCGAACTCGCGCAGCAGGCTGGTCTTGCCGAAGCCACGGTCGGCGGTCACCATCCGGGCCTGCTCGTAGGTGCCGGTCGCGAGGCGGTCGACCATCAGCTCGAGGTCGGCGAACTCGGGCTTGCGGCCGGCGAAGACGCGGGGGAGGTTGCCGAAGCCGGGGGTGAAGGGGTTGTCGCGTGGGGTGCGGGCCATGTGGTCACCGGTCGTGGGGGTTCCGGTGGCGACGGCCCGACCGGCCGCACTGGCCGACGCGCCGGTCACCTTCCGTCTGGAGGTAACATTACCCCGGTTGCGTGACACGTCCCCTCGGCGTTCGGACCCAACCGGCCGAAACGCCGGTCAGGAGGTGGGGCCGGTCGAGCGGAGGGCGGCGACGAAGGCCTCCTGCGGGACGTCGACGGAACCGACGGCCTTCATCTTCTTCTTGCCCTCCTTCTGCTTCTCGAGCAGCTTGCGCTTGCGGGACACGTCACCGCCGTAGCACTTGGCCAGCACGTCCTTGCGCCGGGCCTTGATCGTCTCGCGGGCGATCACCTTGGCCCCGATCGCGGCCTGGATCGGCACGTCGAACATCTGCCGCGGGATCAACCCGCGGAGCCGCTCGACCATGTTCTTGCCGAACTCGTAGGCGTTGTCGCGGTGCACGATCGCGCTGAACGCGTCGACCGGCTCCTTGTTGAGCAGCACGTCGACCCGCACCAGGTCCGCCGCGGCGTAGTCGGTCGGCTCGTAGTCCAGCGACGCATAGCCCCGGCTGAGCGACTTCAGCTGGTCGAAGAAGTCGGTGATGATCTCGCCCAGCGGGAGCAGGTAGCGCATCTCGACCCGCTCCTCGGTGAGGTAGTCCATCGACTCCATCGTCCCGCGACGGCCCTCGCACAACTGCATGATCGGGCCCACGTAGTCGTTGGGCACCAGGATCATCGCGTGCACCATCGGCTCGGCGACGCGCAGGATCTCGTTGGGCGCGGGCAGGTCCTGGGGGTTGGA
The DNA here is from genome assembly GCF_019798055.1 of Salsipaludibacter albus. GTDB lineage: Bacteria > Actinomycetota > Nitriliruptoria > Nitriliruptorales > Nitriliruptoraceae > Salsipaludibacter > Salsipaludibacter albus. The sequence continues at coordinate 59,087 of NZ_JAHOPH010000008.1, forward strand.
GACCACCTGCACGACCTCGTCGCCCTCCTCGTCCAGCGCCGGCAGCCCCTTCTGGTTCGGGTCCTGCATCGTGACCCGGTAGCTGACACTCGGCGCCGTGGTCACCAGCGGGATGTCGAACTCGCGGTCGAGCCGCTCGGTGATGATCTCGAGGTGGAGCAGCCCCAGGAACCCCGCGCGGAACCCGAACCCCAGCGCCGCGGAGGTCTCGGGCTCGAAGGTGAACGACGAGTCGTTCAGGCGCAGCTTGTCCAGCGCCTCGCGCAGCATCGGGAAGTCCCCCGAGTCCATCGGGTACAGCCCCGAGAACACCATCGGCAGGGGCTCGCGGTACCCGGGCAGGGCGACCACGTTGGCCGCACGACGATCGGCCAGCGTGACCGTGTCCCCCACCTTGGCCTCGCTGACCTCCTTGATGGCCGCCGACAGCACCCCGACCTCGCCGGGCCCGAGTGCGTCGATCGCGACCTCCTCGGGCGAGTGGACCGCGAGGTCGTCCACTTCCCCGGTGAAGCCGGTGGCCATCATCCGGATCGCCTCGCCGGAGGTCACCGTGCCGTCGACGACCCGGAAGTACACCAGGGTGCCGCGGTAGGAGTCGTAGACCGAGTCGAACACCAGCGCCCGGAGCGGGGCGTCGACGTCGCCGGTCGGGGCCGGCACCCGCTCGACGATCGCGTCGAGCACGCGGTCCACGCCCTCGCCGGTCTTGGCCGAGATCCGGATCACGTCGTCGGGGTCGCCGCCGATGATGGCGGTCATCTCCCGGGCGACCTCGTCGGGGCGGGCGGCCGGCAGGTCGATCTTGTTGAGGACCGGGATGATCTCGAGGTCGGCGTCCACCGCCAGGTAGAGGTTGGCGATCGTCTGCGCCTCCATCCCCTGGGCGGCGTCGACCAGCAGGATCGCACCCTCGCAGGCGTTGATCGCCCGGGACACCTCGTAGGAGAAGTCGACGTGGCCGGGGGTGTCGATGAGGTTGAGCAGGTACTCGCCGGACCCGCGCGCACCGGCATGGGTCGCGTCGTTGCCGGGCGTGGCCGGGAAGTTGAACGGCAACCGGGCGGTCTGGGCCTTGATGGTGATGCCGCGCTCGCGCTCGATGTCCATCTTGTCGAGGTACTGGGCACGCATGTGACGGGGATCGACCAGTTCGGTGACCTGCAGCATGCGGTCGGCCAGCGTCGACTTGCCGTGGTCGACGTGCGCCACGATGCAGAAGTTGCGGATGCGGTCGATGGGATACACGACGGGGCAGGGCCTCAGATGGTGGGAAACGCGCGAACCGCGAGCGTACCGACGGGCCCTGTCTCCTCGATCCTCCCCGATCGCGGCTCCGGGTCCGTGTTGCCGCACCCGGGTGGAAGGGGTTACCCTGTCGTCCTTCCGTCGTCGAGGCACTCGCGCGGCGCGCCGTCGCGCCTGCAAGCGCCCGTGACTCCTCGCACGACCCTCCCACTCACGACCAGTCGAGGCCCCGCCGTGGCGAACATCCAGAGCCAGATCAAGCGCAACCGCCAGAACACCACCCGGCACGACCGCAACAAGGGTGTCCGCACCCGCCTGAAGACCGACCTGAAGAGCTTCCGGGTCGCCGCCGAGCAGGAGGACGCCACCGCAGCCCGCGAGGCGTTCACCGTCGCCTCGCGTGCGCTCGACAAGGCGGCCACGAAGGGCATCATCCACGCCAACAACGCGGCCAACAAGAAGTCCCGCATGGCCCGCCGCCTGGCCGAGCTCGAGGCCTGAGACCCGACTCCCGTGACTGCCGCGTGGACTCCGAACGGACGCCCGTGGTGGCGTCCGTTCGTGCATTCGGGGGTCCTGTTCGCACAGCGGGCTGACAAGTAGGCTCGCCACGACGGCAATGGCGCCGTCACGGCCACGACCGTGATCCACGGGGGAACACGACATCCCACCGCGGACCGGCCTCGTGGTGGACTGGGTCCGGATCGTCGCGCCGGTGGTTCGTCGCCGACGTGCGGACCCCTGTCGTCGTGTCGCGCCGTCGCCCGGAGCCTCACCGACGATCCAAGGCCTGCGGTTGACCGCCAGCGGCACCACCACCCCGACGTCGAGCCAGTCGGACGCGTCCCCTCCCCCGGCCCCGACCCACCGTGCGGCCGAGACCAGGGCGACCTTCGAGCCACGCGACGACGGCTGGGAGGTCGTCGTCCGCCGGGACGGCCCCCGGCTCGACCTGTCCGACCTGCTGCCCGCGGTCGAGGCGTTCGGCTTCCACGTCGTGGACGCCGCCGCCACGACGGCCGACGGAACCGTCGAGCAACGACTGCGCGTCACCGCCCGTCGCCCCGGGACCATGACCAGCGCCGGGCGCCTCGACGATGCCCTGTTGGCGGCACTGGCGGGCACGACCGCCACGGACGGCCTCCTCGGACTGGTCGCCTCGACCCCGCTGACGTGGCAGCAGGTCGACTGGCTGCGGGCCCACCGCCACCTGCTGGGCCTGCTGGGCACGTCGTGGTCGGCGAGCCGGATCGACGCGGCGCTGCGGGACAATCCGGACGCTGCCTGGGGGCTGGCCAACCTGTTCACCGCCCGGCTGTCCCCGGACGCCACGCCCCAGGACGAACCGGGGGCGTTCCACATGCTCGAGACGGTGCGTGACGGGGTCGCCAGCCTCGACGACGACCGGATCATCGCCGACCTCGCCGCCGCGGTGACCGCGACCCTGCGGACCAACGCCTTCGCCCCGGACCGCGGCGTCACCCTGGCCGACGGTCGGGTCGTGGACGTGCTCGCCTGCAAGTTCCGCTCGTCGGACCTGCCCGGCGTCCCGGCCCCGGTCCCCCACGCCGAGATCCTGGTGACGTCGCCGCTGACCACCGGCATCCACCTACGCGGAGGACCGATCGCCCGTGGGGGGCTGCGCGCCTCGGACCGGACCGACGACGTCCGCGACGAGGTGCTGGGCCTGGTCGCGGCCCAGATCGTCAAGAACAGCATGATCGTCCCGACCGGTGCGAAGGGCGGGTTCGTCCTGCACGAGCCACCGTCGGACCCGGCCGACCGCGTCGCCGCCATCACCGACGCCTACACCGTGTACGTCAACGGGCTGCTGTCGGTCACCGACAACGTGGTGGACGGCGAGGTCGTCACCCCGGACGGGGTCCGGCGTCGTGACGGCGACGACCCCTACCTGGTCGTCGCCGCCGACAAGGGCACCGCCCGGCTGTCCGACACCGCCAACGCCATCGCCGACGCACACGGGTTCTGGCTGGGGGACGCGTTCGCCAGTGGCGGCTCCAGCGGGTGGGACCACAAGGCCCTGGGCATCACCGCCAAGGGGGCCTGGACCGCGATCGCCCGCCACTTCCGCGAGCTCGGCGTGGACATCCACACCGACGAGATCACCGTGGTCGGGATCGGGGACATGTCCGGCGACGTGTTCGGCAACGGGCTGTTGACCTCCCGGACGCTGAAGCTGCTGGCCGCCTTCGACCACCGCGACGTCTTCATCGACCCTGATCCGGACCCGGCGGCCTCGTACGCCGAACGCCGACGGCTCTTCGAGCTGTCCACGTCGTCGTGGCAGGACTACGACCCGGACGTGCGCTCGCGCGGTGCCGTGGTCGCCTCGCGCACCGCCAAGGAGGTCGAGCTGACCCCGGAGGTCCGTGAGCTGCTCCGGACCGACGAGCGGTCGATGGCCCCGGACACGCTCGTGCGGGCGGTCCTGCGGTTGCAGGTCGACCTGCTCTACGCCGGTGGCATCGGCACGATGGTCAAGGCGTCGACCGAGGACGCCGTCGGGGACCGCGCCAACGCCGACATCCGGGTCGACGCCGACGAGGTCAACGCCCGCGTGTTCGGCGAGGGGGCGAACCTGGCCATCACCCAGCGTGGCCGGATCGAGTACGCCCGGCGTGGTGGCCGCATCGACCAGGACGCGGTCCACAACGCTGCGGGCGTCGCGATCTCGGACCGCGAGGTCAACGCCAAGATCCTGTTCGCCCCCGCCATCCGGGCGGGGTCGCTGACCCGTGCCGACCGCGACGAGGTGCTGCACGCCGCCACCGACGACGTGGTCGCGGCGGTGTGCCGGGACGTCGACGCCCAGGTGTGGCTGCTGTCGCGGGAACAGGACCGGTCGGCCGAGGACATCGGGGCCTACGCCCGCCAGCTCGACCGGCTGGAGGCCAGCGGGGTGATCGACCGTGAGGTCGACCTGCTCCCGTCGCGTGAGCAGATGGACGCACGTGCCGGAGCGGGCGGCGGGCTGACCCGGCCCGAGCTGGCCACCGTCATGGCCGCGACGAAGCGGTCGCTGGCCGCGGCGGTCGTCGACAGTGCGATGGTCGACGCCACGGCCTGCCGTCCCGCCCTGCACGACTACTTCGCCCCGGCGATCCACGACCACCCGGCCGCGGACGTCGACGGTCACCGGCTGGCGCCGGACATCACCGCACTGCGGGTGGCCTCGTCGCTGGTCGACCGGGTCGGTCCGACCCACGTCGACGAGGTCGCGATGCAGGCCGACGTGCACCCGACGGCCGTCGTGGCGGCGCTGTGGGCGGCCCAACAGGTGCTCGACGCCGACGACTGGTGGGCCCGGCTGCAGGACCAGGCCACCGTCGTGCCGGCGACGACCCTCGCCGACGTGGCCGCGACGCTGGTCACCCTGCAGCAGGACGTCGCACGGGCGCTGCTGCGCGACGGTGGCGTCGGGCCGGACACGATCGACGAGGTGGTGGCCCGTCATCGGCCGGTCGCCATGGCCCTGCGACGCCACCTCGAGGACACCTGCACCGGCGCCGTCCTGCGACGACGGGTCGAGCTGCTGGACGACCTGGTCCCCGACGAGCTCGCCGCACCCGCGGCGCTGGCCGGTGACCTCGCGCGGCTGGCCGACGTGACCGCGCTGGTGACCGGCGCGCCGGCCCGTCCGACCACCGACTCGCAACGCCACGATGCCCGCGTCCCGGACCGGGGTGGCGACGACCGAGACGACGACCGGAAGGACGACCTGCCGGGCGGGACGGTGCTGGACCTCCGCGACGACGACGTGCCGGACGGACTGGCCGGCCGGGTCCGCGACGCACTCGCGGCGCTGCACGTGGTGACCGATCGGTTGCACCTGGCCGACCTCGACGACGCCGTGACCCGCCACCTCGGCCGCAGCACGACCACCGACGCCGACTGGTCACGCCGCCATGGCGAGGCCCTGCGCCACGACCTCGCCGGCCTGCGTCGGCGCGCCGCGGCGGTCGTGCTGGCCGACGGCGCGCAGGTGCTGGGCTCGCGTGCTCCCCGGGTCGTGGACCTGCGCCCGCGGATCGCCGCCGCGCTGCGAGCCCTGCACGGCGACGACGTCCGTCCTTCTGACGTCCTCGGCGCCACCGTCGCCGCCGTCCGCGACGTCGTCGACACCCTGGCCTGACGCGCGTCCGAAGGATGCGCAGCTAGGCGGTGGGGTTGAAGGGGGCACCGACGTCGCGGGGGGTGGCGAGGTCGAGGACGGCCAGTTCGAGCACGAGTGGCGCGTCCAGGGCACTGCCGCCCTTGAGGTCGACGTCCAGGCGGGCCAGTCGGTCCTGGCACCAGGCGAGCTCGCCGGGGCTGAAGTTGCGGTTGGCGAGGGGCTGGACACGCCGGAACTGCCCCGGCGACATCCCGGCGGCCCTGTGGTCGCCACCGGCCCGGATGGTCAGCAGCTGGCGGAACCGCCACACCAGGGCACCGGCGATCATCACCGGCTCGTCGTCGGCCTCCAGCAGGCCGCGCAACGCCACCAGGGACGCCACCACGTCACGGTCCACGACCGCGTCGACCAGCGTGAAGGTCGACTCGGTCGCGTGGCCCCCGATGACGTCGTCGACGTGCTCGGCCGTCAGGGTCGCGTCCGGCTCCAGCGTGGCGACGACCTGGGCGACCTGGCTGGCGATGGCACTGGTGTCGGTGCCCGCGTGGCGACGCAGCGCGGCCACGACCGTCCGGTCGGCCCGGACGTCACGCCGGGCGAACTCGTCACGCACCAGCGCGTCCCACGCGTCGCCCTTCCAGTCGGCGGGACGCTTGTGCTCGTGGATCTCGCCGACCTTCTTGACCCGGTTGACGATCGCCCGGATCTTGTTGGTGCCACGCGCGACGAGCACCAGCACGGCGTCGGGGTCCGGAGCCTCCACGTACTCGGTGATCTCGTCCTTGAGCTCGTCGTCGGCCTTGAGCCCCTCGAGGCCCCGCACCACGATGCCGGTGCGGTCACCGAACAACGAGGTGGTCCGCAACGAGGGCAGGTGCTCGAGGTCGGCGACGTCGTGGACGTCGAAGGACAGCTCGGGGTCCTCGGTCGTGAGCCGGTCGACGAGGTCGGTCGTCGCCCGGTGCAGGAGGAGGTCGTCGTCGCCGTGGACGAGGTGGACGGGAGGCATGCGCAGCAGGCTACAACGGGGCTGGGACCCGCCACGGCGCCGACGACGCAACGACCGGGACCTACGCTGGCCGAGCCCCCGGGACCCACCAGCAGCCCGCACCGTGTGGAGGTCGACCGTGACGGCGCCCCGAACCCTGTCCCCTGCCGCCGCCGTGCCCGCGCCGACCCCGTCGGCCGCCCGAGGCGTGGCCGCGCCGCGACGTGCGTCCCGGTCGACCCGGGGCACCGGGCGATGAGCGAGACGGGTGAGCAGGCCGTCCGCCAGGTCGGGGCGTCGATCCACCGGCTCCGGGTCGACCACGACCTGTCGCTGCGCCAACTGGCGGCCGCGTCCGGGCTGTCCGCCGGCTACCTGTCGCAGGTCGAGCGCGGACTGGCCGCGATCGCGATCACCACGCTGGGCAAGGTGGCGGACGCCCTGCAGGTCCCGCTGGCCACCTTCTTCGTCCCGGGGGACGACGGCCTGCCCGACGACCGGCCGCCCGACGACCGGCCGCCCGACGACCGGCCGCCCGACGGCCCCCTCCCCCACATGACCCGGGCCGGCGAGGGAGCGGTGGTCGACCTCGGATCCGCGGACCGGACCTTCTGCCTCCTGTCGGTCCCGTCGCCGGGCAAGGTCCTCGAGCCGCTCCGGGTGACCGTCCGGCCGAGCGACCGTGACGACACCGCCTACACGCATCCGGGCGAGGAGTTCTGTCACCTCCTGTCAGGAACGCTGGTCTACGTCGTGGACGGCGTCGAGCACCGGCTGGGCCCGGGCGACTCGATCCACGTGACCTCGACCGTGCCCCACGCGATCCGCAACGACGGGGACGTCGACGCCGAGGCGATCTGGGTGCTGACACCGGTCCTGGTGGAGTGAGGGCCACGGACGACCGCCGACGACCAGGACCGGGTCACCTGGCGCGGCGACCCATGTCGGCCCCAGCGCACACGCACGACCCGGGTGTTTGACGAGATCAAACGCCGATGCCTAGGGTGGCCGCCACCTCGCCCCCTGTCCCCCCGGAGGTCCCCCCATGCTGCGACGCCTGCTGCTCCGATCCGCCGTGGCGCTCGCCGTCGTGGCCGCCCCGATGACCGTCCCGATGGCGGCGGTCGCCCAGGAGGCGCCCCACGCCACGGTGGTCCCGATCCAGGTCACCGGTCCCCCGGCGGCCCGGTTCAACCTGGTCATCCTCGGCGACGGCTACACCGCCGAGGACATGCCACGGTTCCGTGCCCAGGTCGACGAGCACCTCAACGTGCTGTGGAGCATCGAGCCGTTCAAGTCCTATCGCGAGTACGTCAACGTCTACGCGATCGAGATCGAGTCGCCCGACAGTGGTGTCGACTGCGACCCGGACCTGGACTCGCCCGAGTTCGACACCCCGTTGGACATGGGCTTCTGGGGGGGCTGCAACCCCAACAGCGTCCAGCGGCTCCTGACCGTCGACCGTCGTGCCGCGATCGACTACGCCAACCTGGTCGAGGGCGTCGGGTCGAGCAACCGCCAACTGCTCGCCATCGCCAACAGCGACACCTACGGCGGGGCGGGTGGCTCGTACGCGACCGCGTCGGGTGGCAACGCCCTGTCGGCACTCATCACCCCGCACGAGCTCGGCCACTCACTGGGCGGACTGCAGGACGAGTACGACTACTACGGCCGCGGCGAGGAGGGTGCGCCCTACACCGGGGGCGAGCCCTCGTCGATCCACCACACGCTGCGGACCGAGCAGCAGATGCTCGACCAGCAGGCGAAGTGGTGGCGCTGGCTGGGCGAGGAGAGCGAGTCCGGTGGCGTCATCGGTCGCTACGAGGGTGGCATGTACGCAGGGTCCGGGATCTGGCGTCCCAGCCAGCACTCGATGATGAAGTCGCTGGGCTACTACTTCGACCAGGTGTCGCGCGAGCGGATGACCCAGCGGATCTCGTCGCGCACGTCGCTGGTGCAGTCCTCGACGCCGACGTCCGACCCGATCGGGGCGGACCGGGTCGTGTGGCTCGAGACCCAGCACCCGGTCAGCCACGAGCTGGACGTGACCTGGAGGGTCGACGGGCAGGTGTTGGCCGACACGGCCAACGCCCGCAGCCTCGACCTCCGCGCGCTCGACCTCGACGGACAGCACACCGTGACGGCCACCGTCGTGGACCCGACCGCCTTCGTCCGGGACCCTGCCGTGCGCAGCTCCAACGCCCTCACGGCCACGCGCACTTGGACCGTCGACGCGAGCCTGGTCACCGAGGTCAGCGACGTCGAGCCCGCCATCACCGGGTCGACCAGCACCGCCGAGCCGGTCGGCGCCACCGACGTCGTGTACGTGGACACCACGCACCCGGTCGACCAGCGCTGGGAGGTGGACTGGTCCCTGGACGGGTCCGAGGTGTCCAACCCCGGCAACGACCGTGACCTCGCACTGGAGCCGTTCGGGCTGACCGGCACCCACACGCTGCAGGCCGACCTGGTCGATCCGGCCAGCGGGGCGGTCGTCGACAGCCGCCAGTGGCAGGTCGACGCCACCGACCCGCAGGTCAGCTACGAGCTGTCCGAGCCACTGCTGGAGATCACCACGCCGGACGGCCCCGAGTACGTCTTCAACGGGCCGTTCACCATGGGCCTGGAGGCGACCGACGACACCGACGGCTACGTGGTCCCGGAGTTCCGCCAGAACGGCGACGGCTGGTTCAACTACTTCGGCTGGCCGACCGACGCCGACGCGCCGTTCCTGTTCACCGCGGAGGGCACCGAGATCGAGTCGCTGGTCTACGGCAAGCTCGGCGAGAGCCGGGTGGTGCCGTGGGACGAGGCCGCACCGGGCTACGGCCGTCACCTCATCGAGTACCGCGCCATCGACCCGGCCGGCAACATCGGCGCCGCAGAGGGCTTCGTCGCCACGCTGCTGCCCGAGCCGCCTGCCTGCACCGACACGATCAGCGCGCCCCGTTCGGGCAGGCTGGTCGTCGCGTCCGGCGTCACCTGCATCGACGGCACCACGGTCAGCGGCCAGGTCGTCGTGGCCGCGGGCGCGAGCCTGGTCGCCACCGACGCCACGATCGCCGGACCCGTCCGGGCGTCCTCGGCGGCCACCGTGCAGTTGCTGACCACGACGGTCGAGGGACCGGTGTCGCTGACCGGCACCACCCACGACGTCACGGTGGTCGGGAGCACGGTCGAGGGACCGTTGACCCTGGTGGACTCGACCACCGACCGCGACCCCGTGGTGGCCGGCACGACCGTCGAGGGACCGCTGCGCTGCTCCGGCAACGACCCGGCACCGGTCGACCTGCAGGCACCCAACGAGGTGCACGGGCCCGCGACCGGTCAGTGCGCCGACCTCGGCTGAGGTCCCGGGGTGCCCGGGGGCGGTGACCGTCCCCGGGCATCGCCGCGGGCTCGGGCATCGCCGCGGGCTCGGGTGGCTCCATGGAGCCGGCCCCGACGACCGGGCGAGGCGGCGGGACGGGGAGCGTGACCGTGCCGTCGCGATCGGTGCGGTGGACCACCACGTCGAGGTCGTCGAGCCACCCCAGCAGGCGTGGGTGGGGATGGCCGTAGTCGTTGTCCCGACCGACCGACACCAGCCCGACCCGGGGCGCGACCGCGTGGAGGAAGGCCGGTTCGGTGGTGGCGGCGCCGTGGTGCGGGACCTTCAGCAGGCCCGCCCGGAGGTCGTCGACGTGGTCGAGCAGCCAGCGCTGGGCCGTCACCTCGGCATCGCCCACCAGCAGGGCGACCCGGTCGTCCTCGACGACCCGGAGCACCACCGAGCGATCGTTGGCCGCGCCCTCGGTCGCAGCCAGGACCGGGCCGGTCGGAGGTCCCAGCACCTCCACGGTGGCGGAGCCGAGACGCAGCGCCGACCCTGCCCGCACGACGCCGACGGTCGTGGTGTCGGGCCACCCCACGGGCCGGGACCCGCCGATGGTCGCCACCCGGTCGAGGGTCGGGGCGGACCCGTCCGGGTCGGCCGCCACCCAGGCACGGTCGACGTCCACGCGCGCGACCACGTCCGGCAGTCCCCCGACGTGGTCGGCGTGCGGATGGGTCACCACGACGAGGTCGAGTCGGCCGACCCCGTGTCGACGCAGCCACGTCGCCGCGGCGTCGTCACCACCGGCGTCGACCAGCATCCGGTGCCCCGACGAGGTCGTGACCAGGATCGCGTCGCCCTGGCCGACATCGATCGCCGTCACCGACAGCACGTCCGGAACGCCCCAGCCCAGATGCGCACCGACCCACGTCGCCGGAGGCCCGAGCGCGACACCCGCGAGCACGACCGCCACCACGGCGACCCGCCGGAGTCGGCCACCCGGTCGAGCCAGCAGGGCCACCGCCACCACGCCCGCGGCGACGGCCAGCACGGGACGGTCGGGCGTGATGGCCGGTCCCCGGAGGTTGGCAGCCACGGCCAGCACCACCCGCAACGGCAGGTCGGCCAGGCCGAACACGACCGCGGCCACGCCCGGGAGCACCGGCGCCGTCACCGCGGCGACGGTGGCGACCACGGCGGCCACCGCCGCGGCCGGGACCGCGACGAGGTTCGCGGGGATCGATACCAGCGGCACCTCGCCGACGGTGGCCAGCAGGACCGGCGCGACCGCCACCTGGGCGCCGAGGGTCGCTGCCAGGAGCAGGCGGACCGCCCGCGGCAGCCATCGTGGCAGCCGTCGGGCGAGGGCGGGCGCGGCCACCAGCACGCCGGCCGTCGCCAGTGCGGACAGCACGAGACCCAGGGAACCGGCGGACGCCGGGTCCACCAGGACCAGCACGAGGACCGTGCCGGCCAGCGCGTGCACCGCATCGGGAGCCACGCCGCGCAGGTCCCCGGCCAGGACGACACCGGCCATCGTCGCCGCGCGCAGGACCGACGGCTCGACCCGGGTCGTGAGGGTGAACGCGACCAGCGCCGTCACCAGGGCCGCACGTCGCAGCCGACGCGGCCACCGACCCGCCACGGCGGCGACCACGCCCAGCACCAGTGCCACGTTCGAGCCCGAGACCGCGACCAGGTGGGTCAGCCCGGTGGCGCGCATGCCGTCGTCGGCGTCCGCAGACAACCCACGGACATCGCCCGTGACCAGGCCGGTGGCCAGGGCAGCCCGGTCCCCCGACAGGCCGGCGCGCGCGGCGGTGCGCACGTCGGTCCGCAGGGCGTCGATCGCGCCCAGCACCCCGCCGGCAGATGGGACCGGCGCCCACGTGTCCGCGTCCAGCGCCACGCCGACGTGGCGGCGACGCAGGGAACCCTCGAACCCGTCGTTGTCCAGCGGACGGGCCGTGGCCGTGGCGCGCAGGCGATCGCCCACCGTCGGCGGGTCGCGCAGGCCCGCGACCAGGGCCCGCCAGCGGCCGTGGTGGTGGCCCACCCGCGTGACCGTGACCAGCACCCACGAGGTGCCGTCGTCGCGCAGTGCCGGCTCGGAGGCGACCGTGGCGAGCACCGAGGCCCCGCCGCCCTGCTGTGCCAGTCGTGCGAGCGGACCTCGCTCCAGGGCGGTCGCCCGTGCCTGGGCCGCACCGGCGGCGACCGCCGCGACCAGCACCAGTCCGACCAGCGTGTGCACCAGCCGCCGGCGATCCGCGCGGCGACCACCCCGCGGTCGTTTCCCCGCGCCATCCCGGCCCGACCCGACCGCGCCCCGGTGACGACCGACCATCGCCACGACCGCCAGCGCGACCACCAGGCCGGCGATGGCAGCCCCGGCCACCACCAGGGTCCGGGTCGCCCCGGGCGCTGCGACCGCCCACCCCGCAAGCGCACCGATCCACGCGCCCGCGGCCCAGGCCACCAGCGGCGTCGGCCCCTCCACCAGTGGCGGTCCCCCGGGCGGCCCCTCGTGGCGACGCGAGTCCGAACCCGCCGTCACGACACCACCACCAGTGGCGCCAGGGACTGGAACGTCTTCTCGCCGATGCCGGACACGTCGCGCAGCTGCCCGACCGACGTGAAGGCGCCGTGCTCCTCCCGCCAAGCCACGATCCGCCCCGCCAGGACCGGCCCCACGCCGGGAAGGGCCTCGAGCTCGGTCGTGCCGGCCCGGTTGAGGTCCACGGGAGCCGTTGGCCCGCCACCACCGTCGACCTGGCCATCGACCGGCCCGGGCTCCTCCGAGCCGTCCTCGTTCGTCCCGCTGCCCGAGCCGTCCCCCTCCGCCGCGGCCGCCTCGACCGTCGTCGGCACGTGCAGTCGCTGCCCGTCGCGCAGCTCGGCGGCGAGGTTGAGGACGTCGGTGGCGGCCTCGGCCGTCGTGCCACCCGCGGCGTCCACCGCGTCGACCAGCCGTGCGCCGGCGGGCAGTTCGAGCACCCCCGGTGCGACGACCGCACCGGTCACGTGCACCACCACGACGCCGACAGGAGCAGCCCCCGGGGTGGGACCGACGCCGGGATCCGACCCCCCGGTCCCACCCGCCACGTCGTCGGATCCGGCCCCGACAGCAGGGCCTGCCGACGGGTCCTGCGACGCCACGTCCACGGTCGAGCTCCCCGACGGCCCCTCGGCCACGCCGGTCTCGTCACCGACACCGAAGACCCCCTCGGCAGCCTCCCCGCCACCGGCCGCACCCTCGACCCGGCCCACGACGAGCACGGTCAGGACCACGCCACCCACGACCAGCAGCGCCAGCCCGAGCAACTCGGCCCGCGTGGCGGCCAGGTCGTGGGCCAGACGGTCGAACCAGTCGGCATCCACGGCCAGAGCATGCGCGACCGCCGGGTTCCCGCGGGGTCCCACCGGTCCGTCTGTGGACGACGCTCAGTCCGGGGCCTCTGTCGGACTGCCGACCAGGCTCGCCGGTGCCGCGGCCAGGGCGACGGCGCCGGGGCCCGTGTGGGTCCCCAGCACCGGTCCGAACACGCTGGTCAACGACGCGGCGACGTCCAGGCGCTCGCGGGCGATCTCCAGTGCCAGATCGGCCGCCTCCGGCGCCACCGCGTGGGTGACCACCAGCGACAGCGGAACGTCCCCGTGCCGGTCGTGGATCGTCTGGACGATGCGCTCGATCCCGGAGCGCATCGTGCGTGCGCGTCCGACCGACTCGATCCGGCCGTCGTCGACCCCCAGGATGGGCCGGACCCGCAACGCACGGCCGATGGTCGCCGCGGCCCCGGTCACCCGACCACCGCGCCGCAGGTAGTCCATCGTGTCGACGACCATCATGTTGACCACCGCGTCGCGGACCGCCGTCGCCGCCGCGACCACCTCGTCGGGCCGCGCATCCTGCTCAGCTGCCCGCAGCGCGGCGAGGACCATCAACGCCAGCCCGCCCGCGACCTGGCGAGAATCCTCGACCGTGACCGGCACGGCCGCGTCGGGGGCCAGCCGTTGCGCCTGCGACACGGTGCCGGACAGCTCGCGCGACACGTGCAGCGACACGATCGCCGAGCACCCGTCGTCGGCGGCGTCCTGCCACCCCTCGATGAACCAGTGGGGGTTGGGCTGGGCGGTGGTCGGCAGGGACGTGGCGACGTCCAGCCGCTCGTAGAACTGCTCGTCGGAGATGGTGACCCGCGAGATCTCCGTGGTGGTCCCGAACGTCACCGACATCGGCACCACGCGCAGTCCCCACTCCTCGGCGACCTCGTTGGGGAGGTCGGCCGTGGAGTCGGTGACGACCGCGACACGTCCGTCGGGCACCTGGGACCGGTCCTTGGGTCGGCTCGTCGGGCCCACGGTAGCGCTGGGCGCACCCGCACCCCCACGCCTATCGTGGCGCCAGCGCGTCGTCCCGGGGGCCCGCGCCACGACCGACCACGGAGGAGCCGCGCATGGCGGACCACGGCCTGACCAAGATCCTGCTCGACGAGTCGGAGCTGCCGACCCACTGGTACAACATCGTCGCCGACCTCCCCGAGCCGCCACCGCCGCCGCTGCACCCGGGCACCCACGAGCCGATCGGGCCCGAGGCGCTCGCCCCGCTGTTCCCGATGGCGCTGATCGAGCAGGAGGTCACCACCGAGCGGTATGTGGAGATCCCCGAGGAGGTCCGGGAGGTCTACCGGTTGTGGCGGCCGTCGCCGCTGTACCGGGCGCGACGCCTCGAGCGGGCGCTGGACACGCCGGCGCGGATCTACTTCAAGTACGAGGGCGTGTCCCCGGCGGGCAGCCACAAGCCCAACACCGCCGTGCCCCAGGCGTACTACAACGCCATGGAGGGCACGAAGAAGATCACGACCGAGACCGGTGCGGGCCAGTGGGGCTCCGCCCTGGCGTTCGCGACCGCACAGTTCGGCATCGAGTGCGAGGTGTGGATGGTTGCCGCGTCGTTCCTTGGCAAGCCCTACCGCGCGTCGATGATCCGGACCTGGGGCGCCGACATCCACTCCTCGCCGTCCGAGCTGACCGAAGCGGGCCGTGCCGTGCTGGCCCAGGACCCGGACTCGCCCGGCTCGCTGGGCATCGCCATCTCCGAGGCGGTGGAGATGGCCGCGCAGGACCCCGACACGAAGTACGCGCTGGGCTCGGTCCTCAACCACGTGCTGCTGCACCAGACCGTGATCGGCCAGGAGGCGCTGGCCCAGCTCGCCAAGGTCGACGAGACCCCCGACCTCATCGTCGGGTGCGCCGGCGGCGGCTCCAACCTCGCCGGGCTGATCTTCCCGTTCCTGCGGGAGAAGATGGCCGGCACGATGTCGCCGCGACTGTTGGCGGTCGAGCCGGATGCCTGCCCGTCGATGACCCGTGGCGAGTACCGCTACGACTTCGGCGACGTCGCCGGGATGACGCCCCTGCTGAAGATGCACACCCTCGGCCACGACTTCGTCCCCGACCCGATCCACGCCGGTGGCCTGCGCTACCACGGGATGAGCCCACTGCTGAGCCACGTCAAGGAACTGGGGCTGATGGAGGCCACGTCGATCGGACAGACCGCCTGCTTCGAGGCCGCGATCCAGTTCGCCCGCACCGAGGGCATCGTGCCGGCGCCCGAGCCGACCCATGCGCTGGCGATGGCGATCCAGGAGGCCGAGCGCGCGAAGGAGACCGGCGAGGAGACGGTCATCCTGACCGCCCTGTGCGGACACGGCCACTTCGACATGGCCGCCTACGACGCCTACCTGTCGGGCGAGCTCGAGGACCGGCCCTACCCGACCGAGAAGGTCGCCGACGCCATGACCCGCGTCCCCGTCATCGCCTGACGCGCGTCCTCGCTGCGCTCGGACGCCGTGGAGCGGCACACCACTGTTCGTCGAGTGTGCGCATCCCGGCCACGGGCGGCCGCGGGGAGCACACTCGACGGGGGGTCGGAGCCGGAGGCGCACGGACTGGGGTTGGTCGATCGGCCCCCGGTGGCCTGCACCCGGGGCGCGCATCCGACACGATGGTGGTCGATGATCGTGCGCCCGACGTGGCCGTCGGCACCAGCGGGCGCCGCGCTGAGGAGCAGACCATGACGCCCCCGCCCGGCAGCTCGCCCGGCACCGACCAGTCCGTCGCGGATCCCGGGTTGGAGGACGGCCCGGGCGACCCCGGGATGGACGCGTCGGACGAGCCCGACCACGACCGGGTGCCGACGACCGACGCGCGGTCCGACGCACCACCGGTCGCCACCCGGGACCGCTCCGGTCTCGGCGGATTCCTCGACGGCGACCAGGCCGCCACCCGTGCACGGGCCCGGAACTTCCTGGTGGAGCACGACGTCACCGCACGCTTCGGGCTCGACACGACCACGCACCGAGCGCAGGTGTGGGACTGGCTGCAAGCCCTGGCCGACGACGGGGTGTTCGCCGTCGGGCTGCCGGCCGAGTACGGCGGCGAGTCCGACCTGGTGGGCGCGACCGCGACCTTCGAGGAACTCGCCCATGGCGACCTGTCGCTGCTGATCAAGGCCGGGGTGCAGTTCGGCCTGTTCGGCGGGGCGATCCTGCACCTGGGGACCGAGGAGCACCACGAGCGCTGGCTCGCCGACATCATCAGCGGGGACCTGCCGGGCGGCTTCGCGATGACCGAGCGGGGCCACGGCTCCGACGTCGCGGACCTCGGCACCACCGCGACCTTCGACCCCGACACCGACGAGTTCGTCGTCCACACCCCCGACCCCGACGTGGACTTCAAGGAGTGGATCGGCAACGCCGCCGACGACGGCCGGATGGCGGCCGTGTTCGCCCAGCTGGTCGTGGACGGCGAGCGCCACGGCGTGCACTGCCTGGCGGTGCCCCTGCGGGACGACGACGGCACCGTCCTGGACGGCATCACGATCACCGACTGCGGGCACAAGATGGGGCTCAACGGGGTCGACAACGGGCGGATCTGGTTCGACCACGTCCGCGTGCCCCGCACCAACCTGCTCGACCGGTTCGGCCACGTCGATGCCGACGGCGGCTACGACTCGCCGATCGACAACCCGAACCGGCGGTTCTTCACGATGCTCGGGACCCTGGTCCAGGGGCGGGTCTCGATCGCCGGTGCCGCGGTCGGTGCCAGCAAGTCCGCACTGACCATCGCCGTCCGCCACGCGCTGCGACGGACCCAGTTCAGTCGCCCCGACGGGCGCGGTGTCCGGCTGATGGACTACCCGACGCACCGCCGGGAGCTGTTGCCGCGACTCGCCCGGACCTACGCCCTCCACACCGCACAGCAACGACTCGCCCACGAACTCGCGGACGTGTTCGCCGACGACGACGTCGAGCGACGTCGCCCGCTCGAGGCGCACGCCGCGGGCATGAAGGCGATGACCACCGCCCACGCCACCGACACGATCCAGGCCGCCCGCCAGGCCTGTGGTGGACTGGGCTACCTGTCGGAGAACCGGCTGGGCCAGCTCAAGGCGGACACCGACGTCTTCACGACCTTCGAGGGCGACAACACCGTGCTGCTCCTGCAGGTGGCGAAGGCGCTGCTGTCGGGGTTCGCCGACGACTTCGGGTCGCTGGACCTGCGCGGGATGGTCGGCTTCCTGACCTCCCGGGTCATCGACACCATCGTCGAGCGGACGTCGGTGCGCACGGCGTGGGAACGGGTCCGCGACCTGGTCGACCGGGACCAGTCGGGTCCGGAGACGGGCCTGCGCAACCGGGACTGGCAGCTGGCCATGCTGGCCTGGCGCGAGGAGCACGTGCTCGGCTCGCTGGCCCGACGGATGGAGCGGGCCACCGACGACGACGCGGACGAGTTCGCGGTCTACCTGGCCTGCCAGGACCACATGCTGGCCGCTGCCCGGGCCCACGTCGAGCGGCGGGTGATGGAGGCCTTCGCCACCGCCGTCGACGAGGCCGAGGGCGACCTGGGCGCCGTGCTCAACACCGTCTGCGACCTGCACGCCCTCGCCACGATCGAGGCCGACCGTGGGTGGTTCCAGGAGCACCAGCGGCTGTCCGCCGAACGCTCGAAGGCCATCACCCGCACGATCGACGACCTGTGCGCCGAACTGGCACCGGTCGCGGGCGACCTGGTCGATGCCTTCCGGATCCCCGACGCCGTCCTGGCCGCGCCGATCGCGACCTGACGCACGACGGGCCGAGACCGCTCGGTCGATCCGGGCGGCTGAACCGCACCCGGTCCTCGCTACCGTGCGCGCCGGCCCCGAACGTCCGACGGGAGGTGGTGGAGCGTGGCCACTCCCCCGGCCCTGCGCCTGGACGCCGTCGGACGTGAGTTCGGAGGTGTCGTCGCCCTCGAACGCCTCGACATGGTCGTCCCACGCGGATCCTGCGCGATGGTCGTCGGCCGCAACGGGTCGGGCAAGACGACGACCCTGCGGCTGGCGGCGGGCAGGCTCGACCCGACCAGCGGGATCGTCGAGGTCGCCGGACGCCGGACCACGACCGAGGGCGGTCGGCGCCACGTGCGCCGATCGGTGGCCTTCGCACTGGACGCGCCACTGTTCTACCCCGACCTCACCGTCGAGGACCACCTCGGGTTCGTCGCCACGGCCCACGGACTGGGCGACGAGGGCGTCGTGCGGACCGACGACCTGCTCGATCGCTTCGACCTGTCCCGCCGCCGCGGCTTCCTGCCGGACCAGCTCTCGAGCGGGATGCGTCAGAAGCTCCAGCTGGCCTGCCTGTTCCTCCGGCCGTCGGACCTGGTGCTGCTGGACGAGCCCACCCGCGCCCTGGACCCGCACACGCGGGGCGTGCTGTGGGAGACGCTGCAGGCCCGTCGTGACGCGGGGACAGCCGTCGTCTTCAGCACCCACCAGCTCGACTTCCCGGCCGACCTGGTCGACCAGGTCGTCGTGCTGCACGACGGCGTGGTCGCCGACCACGGTGGCTTCGCGGAGGTCATGGACGGCGCGGCCGTCACGGAGCTGGGGCTGACGTGAGCGGTGCCACCGGCAACGACCGGGACCGGGTCCGCGCCGTCCGGGCGTTCGTCCGACAGCGATCCTCCGGGCCGACCGGTCGTGACATCCTCCGGCGGTTCGCCTACCAGGTCTACGTGGTGGCGGTCGTGAGCGGCCTGTGGGTCGCCGCCGTCGCCCGCACGATCGACGGCCCCCGGCTGGAGGCCCCACCGGTGTCGGGCGACGTGCTGGCGGACCTGCCGGCCGCCGTCGTCGCGTTGGCCCTGGTGCTGACGGTCGTCGGCATGCGACTGGGGACCTGGACCGGACCGGTGCTGGTGTCCCGTCCCGAGGCCGCGTGGCTGCTGCCCGCACCACTGGACCGCCGGGTGCTGCTGGGACGCCGGCTGGTGGCCGGCCTGGGACTGTTCGCCCTGGTCGGGGGTGTCGTCGGGCTGGCGGTCGGCACGGTCGTGGCGTTCGAGGTCCGCACCGGGGCCACGACCACCGTGGCCACCACCACCCTGGGCTTCGGCGCGCTCGGGATGCTCGTGGGCACCCTCGCGCTGGCCGTGGAGTCCTCCCACCGCCTCGCACGCACGGTGTTGCGCACGACGCCGGTGGCCCTGCTCGTGGTCGCCGCCCTGTCCTGGCTCGCCGCGGTGCGTCCGGACCTGGCGACGTGGACCACCCCGTGGGGCTGGGCCGCCGCACCCGTGGCGACCGCCGTGTCGGTCGGTGGCCCCTCGCCGTGGCTGGCGACCGGACTGTTGGTCGCCACCGCGACGGTGGCCACCCGGCTGGCCCTGCACCGGCTCGGCGGGATCGCGGACGAGGAGCTGGTCCGGCGGGCAGGGGCGGCCTCGGCGGTCTCCGCCTCGGCGGCGCTGTTCGACGCCCGGGCCATCGCCCAGCTGCGGCGCGCGGGCCAGCGCTGGCTGGTCGGCGTCCGGGACGTGCCCCTGCCACGCAGCCATCGTCGCTGGACGCTGGTGGCGCGACGCGACCTCGCCTCGTTGCTGCGTCGTCCCGGCGCCGTGGAGCGCACGGTGGTCGTCGTGGTCGCCGCCGCGGGCCTGGTGGCCGTGTTCGGCGGTGCGATCCCGGCGCTGGTCGTGGCCGTCGTCGCGGTCTCCGGGGTGGCAGGACAACTGGTGGAGCCACTGCGGATCGAGCTGGAGGAACCGGTGCTGGAGGAGCTCACCCCGCTGCGACCGGTGGACGTCACGCCCGAGCACCTCGCTGTCCCGGCCGTGACCATGGCCACGGCCGGGGTGGTGGCCGTCGCGGTGGGTGCGTTGTCCGGGGTCCTGGACGGCGCCGCCGTGCCGGCCGCCCTGCTGGCCGCGATCGCGGTGGGCGTGCTCCTGGCGGCCGCCGCCGGGCTGACCGCCACCCGGGAGTCGCCGCCATTGCAGTGGCTGCTCCACGCCGAGCCCGGCGTGTTCCTGCTGGTCGGCTGGGTGGTGGCCGGACCACTGCTGGCACTGGCCCTGGTGCTGCCGCTGGCCCTGGCGGTGAACACGGCACTGGCCGCCGGGGCCACCCCCCTGGACGCCGTCGCCGGTCCGGCGCTGGTCGCCCTGCTGGTGGCCGGTGGGCTTGCCTGGCTGACCACGTGGAGGGTCGGGCGCCGCGCGGACGACTGAGGCGACGACGCCCCGCACGGACGAGCGCCCCCGCGGGAGGTCCGCGGGGGCGCTCGTGGGCCGTATGAGCCCGTCAGGTCACGGCGTTCCGGCAGTGGCGGCCGTGGCTGCCTCCTGCCAGGTCCACAGGTCGGCCAGCGCGTGTGCCAGGTCGGTGTCCACCGCGTGGGCCATGCCCTGCGCGGACTCCAGGAACTCGGCGGACGTCGCGTGGTCGAGCGCGAGCTCGGCCGCGTGCGCCGCGTCCAGGCGTGCCTGGATCTTCGGGACCAGGACCTGTGCCGGCCGCGAGCCGGCGTCGACCGACGCCAGCATGGCGTCGACCTCGTTGAAGGTGCGGCAGTCACCGGCGTCGCCGACGACACCGGCGGTCCACTCGATGCCTCCGAGCATGTGGGCCAGGTACGTCGGGTCGACGTACGCCGCCTCGACGTGGCCGGCGGCCTCGTACCACGAGCGCCCGCCCTCGAAGTTGTGGCACCACGCCAACGGGTGGTCGGCGCCCATCGCCCCGAAGCCCGGGTTGTAGGTGGACTCGTCCAGCGTGATCAGGACGTGGACGTCCTCACGCGGGTTGGTCGTGAAGTTGTACCACTCGTCGAAGCGCTCCCAGGCCAGCGGCAGCATCTCGGTCGACGGGTGCGTCGGGTCCTCGACGCGCATGGTCGCGGTCTGCTGGGCCGGGTGGTTGCGGAACCGTGCCCCGCCACCGGTCAGCTCGCTGTACCACGGATAGGTGTGCATGGCATCGGTTGCGGCGTGCAGCCCGACGAAGCCCCCACCGGCACGGATGTAGCCCTGGAGCGCGGCTGCCTCGTCGTCGTTGAGGAGTCGCGGACGAGTGGGGTTGTTGAGGTTGTTGGTGCCGTCGACCGGCGACACGAAGACGATGGTGGCGTACTTGGCCAGGTCCTCGGCGCTGGTGAACGGCGTGGTGGCGAGGGTCAGCGCGGGCTGGCGGTTGTCCCAGACGTCGACGGTGAACCCGTGCTCCTCGCCCAGGGCGATGATCGCGTTGGTCGTCTCGTCGATGTGGGAGTGGCGGAAGCCCAGGGTCTTGCCCACCACCAGGACCTCGTAGTCCTCGGCCTGGGCCTGGGCGGGCGGTGGGGCCACGGCGAACACCGTGGCGAGGAGCGTGGCGGCGACGACCGCGATCAGCAGTCGTCGCATCACCAGGGGGATCGGATGACGCAGGGTCGCATCGTTCATTGGCAGTCCCATCAGGGTGGTCCGAACCTGGTTGCCGGACCGGGATGTCGCCGAGCAACCCCTGCACGATCAATTCGGGCGACCGACCAAACTTATCCCTCCCACCGAACGACGTCAACGGCTATTTCTTGCTCATCGACACACTTCGGCCTCGACACAGGACGAACGCCCCCGGGAGATCCCGGGGGCGCTCGTGTGGGTGCCGGCTGTGCCCGGCACCGTGATCAGGTCACGAGGTGGCGTCGGCCGCGGCCTCCTGCCACTCCCACAGGTCAGCCAGGCTGTCCGACAGGTCGCGGTCCACGGCGTTGGCCATGCCCTGTGCGCCCTCGAGCAGCTCGGCCGCGGTCTCGTGGTCACCCTCGAGCTCGGCCGCGTGCGCCGCGTCCAGGCGGTCCTGGATCTTGGGCAGCAGGACCTCCACGCGACGGTGGTCGGAGTCGACCGACGACAGCATGTCGTCGACCTCGCCGAAGGTGCGGCAGTCACCGGCGTCACCGGCGACACCGGCAGCCCACTCGATGCCACCCAGCAGGTGCTCGAGGAACAGCGTGTCGGTCTCGAACGATTCGTCGGTGTGGCCGGCGCCCTCGTACCACGAGCGGCCGCCCTCGAAGTTCTGGCACCAGCTCAACGGGTGGTCGTCACCCATCGCGGAGCGCCCCGGGTCGTAGGTCGACTCGTCCAGCGTGATCAGGGTGTGGACGTCCGCACGCGGGTTGGCGGTGAAGTTGTACCACTCGTCCCAGCGCTCCCACGCCAGTGGCAGCATCTCGGTCGACGGGTGGGTCGGGTCCTCGACGCGCATGGTCGCGGTCTGCTGCTGGGGGTGGCCGGCGAAGCGCGCGCCGCCGCCGGTCATCTCGCTGTACCACGGCACCGTGTGCATGGTGTCGGTCGCGGCGTGGATGCCCACGAAGCCACCACCATCGCGCATGTAGCCCTGGAAGGCGGCGAGCTCGTCGTCATCGAGCAGGCGTGGCTTCTCCGGGTCCATGTTGTTGGTGTTGTCGACGGGCGACACGAAGACGATCGTGGCGTACTTCGCCAGGTCCTCGGCGCTCGTGAAGGGCGTGCTGTCCAGGGTCAGCTCGGGCTGGCCCGGCGAGCCCGGACCCCACCAGCCACCGGAGTCGTTCGGCGGGTCCCACACGTCGACGGTGAAGCCGTTGTCCTCACCGAGGTCGATGATCGCGTGGGTGGCGTTGTCGATGCTGCCGTGGCGGAAGCCGAGCGTCTTGCCCACGACCAGGACCTCGTAGTCCTCGTCGGCCTGGGCCTGGGCGGGCGACGGCGCCAGGCCGAACGCGGCCACCAGCATGGCGGCGGCGACGACGGCGACCATCAGCCTTCGTGCAGGGGCGTATTGTCGAGCAACTCTCATGACTCTCCCATTCGGGGGACGACGGCGCGGGGGCGCCGGTGCGGTCGGATGCCGACGCGGTGCGGATCCCTGCACGACCCACGCAATTCGTCGACCCACCAAACTTATGGAGTGGGACCGAACGGAGTCAATGGCCATCTGCCGGGTGGAGGCCGCGAGATGTGTCGCCTGACGACCAGAAGTCGTCGGGTCAGGTGAGGTCACCGGGCACTGCCAGCACGGCCCGGCCGAGCAGGGGCACGAGGGTGTCCGCCGCGACCGCGTGAGGCATGCCCATGGTCCCGACCATCGTCCGGTACCCCGAGATGCACGCCCAGACGAACCCGGCGAGCGCACGGGGGTCGAGGTCGACGAACTCGCCGTCGGTGACCCCGCGGCTGACCGTCTGCTGGAGGTGCTCCCGGATGGGACCCAACAGCTCGGACAGGCGCGCCGCCTGCGCGTCGTCGAGGTGACTGGCCAGGTCCATGCCGGCCAGGGGGTCCTCGGCGAAGACCTGCAGCGAGTTGCGGACCAGGTCCTCGAGCAGCTCCCAGGCCGAGGCCCCGGCCGCCGCGCGCTCCTGCAGGGGGCCGAGCCACGACGCCATGGTGTGCTCGGCGTGCAGCAGGGCCAGGTCGTGGAGGTGGTCGACGTGGTTGTAGACGGCCGACCTGGCCAGCTCGGCCCGCTCGGCCACCGCCGCGACGGTCAGGCCCTCGACGCCCTGCTCGGCGACCAGGGACACGTAGGCGTCCACGAGTCGCTCGAGCACCAGTGCACGGTGCTCGTCCAGCGAGTCGGCCCACAGTTTCGGCATGTCCGGCAGTGTAGGCCGCGATCGCTATTTTGCGACACGACGTCGTGTCGTATAGAGTTGACGCCATGTTCCTCGCCTTCGCCGAACTGCGACGCTCGCTGGGCCGCTTCACCCTCCTGGGTGGTGCGGTCGGCCTCCTCGTGCTCCTCCTGCTGTTCTTCCAGGCGGTGGCCGGCGCACTGACCGGGGGCCTGACCGGCGCGTACGAGGCCGGCGACACCGACGTGTGGGTCTACGACGACGCCGCGCGGCGCAATCCCCAGGCATCGGTCGTGGACGACGGGGTGGCCGACGCGGTGGCCGGCGTCGACGGCGTGGCCGTCGCCAGTCCGGTGACGTTCACGGTGTTCGACGTCGGCGACGAGCCCACCGCCGTGATCGCCGTGGAGCCGGACTCCCCCGCGCTCCCGGCCGAGCTGTCCAGCGGCAGCGCCATCGCCGACTCCGGCGACGCGATCCTGGCGGTCAGCGGGTTCGTCGCCGCACCGCCCACCGACGGCCTGGAGCTGGCGGGCGTGCCGGTCGACGTGGTCGGCGAGGCCGAGGGCGCCACGTTCAACGTCCTGCCGACCCTGTTCACGACCCGCGACGTCGTTGCCGAGGCCACCGAGGCGCGGGCCGGCGCACCGGTCCCCCTGCCGACCTCCGCGATCGCGGTGACCGTGGCGGACGGGGTCGACCCGGTCACGCTGGCCGCCGACATCACCGGTGCCGTCGACGGGGTCGAGGCGGTCGACGCCGCCACCGCCGTGACCAGCCTGCCGGGTGCGGGCACGATCACCCGGTCGTTCTCGATCCTGTACGTCCTGCTCTACCTGGTGGTCGCGATCGTCACGGCCGTGTTCTTCCAGATCCTGACCGTGCAGAAACGCGATGCGCTGGTTCTGCTGCGAGCCGTCGGCGCCCGGCGACGCGACGTCGTGGTGCCCGTCCTGGTCCAGGTCGTCATGGTCGTCGGCGTGGCCGTGCTGGTGGGTGCCGGGATCGCGACCGGGCTGCTGACCGCGCTCCAGGACGTGTTCGGGGCCGGACTCGACCCGACCACGGTCGTGACGTCCTCGGTGGCGATCCTGGTCCTCGGGCTGCTGGCCGGGCTGCTCTCCGTGCGCAGGATCCTCCGGATCGAGCCGGTCGAGGCCGTGCGGGGCGGAGGGTTGGCATGAGCATCGCGATCCGCGAGCTGCGCCGTCGGTTCGGACAGTTCCTGCCGGTCCTGGTCGCCATGACCCTGCTGGTCGTCCTCCTGGTCGTCCTCGGCGCCTTCCTCGACGGCCTGTCCCGCTCCCAGACCGGTGTCCTGCGGGCCCAGGGCGACCGTGTCCTGGTGCTGTCCGACGACGCCGACCTCGCACCCTCACGATCGCGCCTGCCCGACGGCACGGTCGAGGCCCTCGCGCAGGTCGACGGGGTCGAGGAGGTCGGACGCCTGTCGACCGTCGCCACGACGGCATCCGTGGACGGCGACGTCCAGGACGTCGTCCTGGTCGGCTACGACCTCGCGACCGACACCCTGCCCGAGCCGCCGACCAGCGGCGAGGCCGTCGTGGACGCCAAGCTCGCCGACCTGGTGGACGTCGAGGAGGGAGACACGTTGGCGGTCGGACCCGACGCGCGCGAGCTCACGGTGACGACCTTCGTGGGGGACGTCTCGGCCGGCTCGCCGACGATCTGGGTGGCCGCCGACGACTGGCTCGAACTCGCCGACACCGTCAACCCGACCGAGCGGGCCACGACCCAGGCGGCCGTCGTGTCCGGCGACGCCACCCCCGACGAGCTCGCCGGCACCGGTGACGGGCTGGCGGCCGCGACGGTCGACGACGTGATCGCGGCCGACGACGTCGTGACCCAGCAGTCCTCGACCTTCCAGGGGATCATCGGCGTGACCTTCGTCGTCACCCTGCTGGTGGTCGCGCTCTTCTTCGTCCTGTTGACCATCGAGCGCGTGCGGCTCTACGCCGTCCTGAAGGCCATCGGCGCCCGGACCCGAGACCTCGTCGCCGGCCTGGCCGCCCAGGCCGTCGCCGTCGCGGCGCTCGCGGTGGTCCTGGGCATCGGGCTCGGGATCGGCCTCACCCTGCTCGTGCCCCCCGACCTGCCCCTGGTGATCGTGCCGGCGCGCCTGGCCGTCCTGGCCGTGGCCACCGTCGTGGTCGCCGTGCTCGGCGCCCTCGGCACCCTGCGCCGCATCCTGCGCATCGACCCCGCCGACGCGATCGGCTGAGGAGGCTGTTGCCATGCCCGCACTGACCATCGACAAGGCTCGCAAGGAGTTCCCCTCCGGCGAGCAGACCATCGTGGCCGTCGACGACGTCGACCTGTCCGTGGACGACGGCGAGTTCCTCGTCCTCGAGGGACCGTCCGGCTCCGGCAAGACCACGCTGCTCACGCTGGCCGGCGCCCTGGCGACCCCGACGTCGGGCTCGATCCGCCTCGGCGACGTCGAGCTGGGTGACCTGGAGGGCAACGAGCGCTCGGCGGTCCGACGGGACCGGATCGGGTTCGTCTTCCAGTCGGTCAACCTGATCCCGTTCCTGTCGGCCACCGAGAACCTCCTGGCCGTGCGCCAGCTGGGAGGCGGCCGGGTCGACCGTGACGCCCGCGACCGTGCCGAGCAACTGCTGGAGGAGCTCGGCCTGGGCGGGCGGGGCGACAACGTCCCCGACGAGCTGTCCGGCGGTCAGCGCCAGCGGGTCGCCATCGGGCGCGCACTGATGAACGACCCGGACCTGCTGCTGGTGGACGAACCCACCTCCGCCCTGGACTCCGAGCTGGGCCGCCAGGTGGTCGAGCTGCTGCGCGACGAGGTCGACCGCCGCGGCGTCGCCGCGATCATGGTGACCCACGACGAACGCGTGACCGACCTCGGCGACCGGATCGTCAAGATGGTCGACGGCGCCCTCGTCGAGAGCTGAGCCCTCCGCCCGTCAGGCCACGACGAAGTTGACCAGGCGGTCGGGGACGTGGATCACCTTGCGGACCTCGCCCTCGGCCAGGAACCTCGCGGCGTTGTCGTCCGCCATCGCCGCGGCCTCCACGACCGACTCGTCGGCCCCGCTGGCCACCGCGACCTTGCCACGGACCTTGCCGTTGACCTGCACGATCACGTCGACGGTGTCGACCTCCAGCAGGGACTCGTCGGCGCGTGGCCATGCCTGGTCGTGCACCGACGCACCGTGGCGACGCTGCCACAGCTCCTCGGTGATGAAGGGACAGATCGGCGCCAGCATCAGCAGGACCGCGTCCAGTGCCTCGCGGACCGCGCCGCCGGCCACGCCGGCCCGCTCGGCGTCCATCGTGGCGTTGGTGATCTCCATCAGCTTGGCGATGGCGGTGTTGTACTTGAACTGGTCGTAGTCGTCGGAGACCGCCAGGATCCGCTGGTGCACGGCGCGACGCAGCTCGGCGACGTCGACGTCGGCCCCCCCGTCGGCCACCTCGGCGTCACCAAGTTCGAGGTTGAGACGCCAGACCCGAGCGAGCCACTTGTTCATCCCGGACGGCGAGACATCGGCCCAGTCGATGTCGTCCTCGGGCGCCGAGGCGAACAGGATCGTGCCCCGCAGCGTGTCGGCGCCGTACTCCTCCGAGACGTCGCCCGGCCGCACCAGGTTGCCCCGCGACTTCGACATCCGGGAGCCGTCGAGGATCACCTGGCCCTGGTTGAGCAGGGCCTGGAAGGGCTCGTCGGCGGCGACGTGGCCACGGTCGCGCAGGGCCTTGACGAAGAACCGGGCGTAGAGCAGGTGGAGGATGGCGTGCTCGACGCCGCCGGTGTACTGGTCGACCGGCAGCCAGGCGCCGGCCTTCTCCCGTGGCCACGCCCTCGTGTCGTCGGTCGGAGACAGGTAGCGCAGGAAGTACCACGACGAGTCCACGAAGGTGTCCATCGTGTCGGTGTCACGGCGGGCCGGACCGCCGCAGTCCGGACAGGTCGTCTCGGCGAACGTCGGGTGGGCCGCCAGCGGCGAACCCGACACGGTCCAGTCGAGGTCGTCGGGCAACTCGACCGGCAACTGGTCGGCCGGCACCGGCCGCGGCCCGCACGACGCGCAGTGGACCATCGGGATGGGCGCACCCCACGACCGCTGGCGCGAGATCAGCCAGTCGCGCAGGCGGAAGTTGACCGTGCCACGACCCCAGCCCTTGTCGGCGACGTCGTCGATGATCGCCGCCTTGGCCTCCTGCCACGGCATCCCGTCGTACTCGCCGGAGCCGACCATCGTCCCGGGACCGACCCAGGCCTCCTCCATGGTGTCCGGATCGAGCGGGTCCAGGTGGTTGCCCTCGTCGTCGGTCGGGTGGATGATCACCCGGACCTCGAGGTCGTTGGCCCGCGCGAACTCGAAGTCACGCTGGTCGCCGACCGGGACGGCCATGATGGCGCCGGTCCCGTAGTCCATCAGGACGTAGTCCGCCGCGAAGGCGGGGATGGTCTCGCCGGTGAACGGGTTGACCATGTCGAAGTCGAGCCGGTGGCCGCGCTTGTCGCGACGGTCCTCCCCGAGGGTCGCCTGGCGCTCGATGTCGGACCGGCGTGACACCTCCTCGAGGTAGTCCGCATAGCCGGGGTCGTCGGCCATCCGGGCGAGCACCAGTGGGTGCTCGGGCGCGAACACGAAGTAGGTCGCCCCGAAGATCGTGTCCGGCCGCGTCGTGTAGACGACGACCTCGTCGTCGGAGTCGTCGGCGACCTCGAAGGTGATCTCGGCGCCCTCGGACCGGCCGATCCAGTTCCGCTGCATCGACTTGACCCGGTCCGGCCAGTCGATCGTGTCCAGGTCGTCGAGCAGTTCCTCGGCGTAGTCGGTGATCCGGAAGTACCACTGGGTCAGGGGCCGACGCTGCACCAGGTCGTCGGAGCGCTCGCACCGCCCGTCGACCACCTGCTCGTTGGCCAGCACCGTCTCGCACCCCGGGCACCAGTTGACCAGCCCCTCCTTGCGATCCACCAGCCCCGCGTGGAACAGCTCGAGGAAGATCCACTGGGTCCAGCGGTAGTACTCCGGGTCGCACGTGTGCAGCCGGGTCGACCAGTCGAAGCTGAATCCGAGCCGGCGGATCGACGCTGCCTGCTCCTCGATGTTCGCACGAGTCCACTCATCAGGGTTCTCGCCCCGCTTGCGGGCGGCGTTCTCGGCCGGGAGCCCGAAGGCGTCCCATCCGATCGGGTTGAGGACCGCATGGCCGGTCATGCGCAGGTGGCGGACCAGGGCGTCGTGGATCGAGAAGATCTCGGCGTGGCCCATGTGGAGGTCGCCGGACGGGTACGGGAACATCGTCAGGGCGTAGAACCGCTCGTCGTCACCGGCACAGTCGAGCTCGTAGGTGCCCTCGTCGACCCAGCGCGACGCGATCGGTGGCTCGATCGCGAGCGGGTCGTAGCGCGCGACGGACGCGTCGGGTCCGGTCGTGGCGTCGGCGTGCGCGTCTGGGCTCATCGGGATCAACACTTCCGGCGACGGTGGGAGGGGCACAGGTGCGGCCTGCAAGGCTATCGCGGCAACCACGGGATCCTGCGGCCGTTCTCGGGGTCACGCGAGCCGGTGCGGAGGCCGCGGACACGACCCCCGGTGCGGCCGCGTTCAGTCCTCGTCCCGGTCACGGCCCAGCAGTCCCTCGAGGACCTTGCGGGCCGGCTCCAGGGTGGACTTGGCGACTGCCCCCGTGACCTCCACGGCCTTGCCACCGAGGCTCATCGCGGTGTCCACCGCCCGGTCGGCGACCGACTTGGCGACGAACTTGGTGCCCTCGACCGCCTCGACCGCCTTGTCGACCGTCTCGTCGGACTTCGCATGGATGCGGTAGACACCGGTCCGCGCCGTGATCTCGGCGTCGCCGACGACCTCGCGCGCCGTGCCGGAGGTCCGACCGATCGTGCCGCCGGCCACCTTGCCGGCCGTGTCGATCACCTTGTCGGCGGTCGCCGCGGTCCTGGCGTTGGCGTCCTTGGCCATCCGCCCCGGATCGTCCACCCGGGCCCGGGCCTGCATGGCTGCCTGCAGGATGCGACCGGACATCACCTGGCCGACGCCCCGGATGGCCTCGAGGTCTGCGGGGTCGGCCCCGGCGAGCTCGGCGACCGAGTCGAAGCGGGCCGCGACCCGACGGGCGGCGTCCTCCCGGAGGCCGTCCACGGAGGCGAGGACGTCGGTGAGCGCGGACATGGGGGTTCCTTGGTGCGATCGGCGACTGCACGGGACGGTGCGGTGGGCAGGAGGGTCGGCGTGCGGCCGGTGCCCCGCCGGGTCCGTGACGCTGCTCCCCGCAGTGTCGACGAGCCTAGGCGCAACGTCGCCGAACCGGGAGAATTCGTCCGCCTGGGTCGTGGGTGACGTCGGTGCTGTCGGGTTCGCGTGCCCACGGCCCCGGTGGTATCGTGGCCGGCCGCACCCACGGGCCTGTGGCGCAGTTCGGTAGCGCACCTCCATGGCATGGAGGGGGTCAGGGGTTCAAATCCCCTCAGGTCCACGTGCACCCGTACGTGACACGCCGCTCCGGCGAGTCTTCGTCCGGGTGCATTGCAGTGTGCTCGGGCAAGCCCTCGCAACTGCAGCGCAGCTCTCTGCTGCGAACCACGCTTTCAGGCGGGCCCCCCTTTGCGGCCTGGCTCCCGTTCGGGTGGGGGTGTCGGCAGGGGGTGGCGGGGTCGGGCATCCTGTGGGTCCGTGGACATCCTGTTCGTCCTCCATCCCCCGCGAGGCCACTCCGTGACTCTGCTCGCCCAAGTGCCCTACCACACCTTCCCCGACTTCCAGCTCGGGCCGCTGACGATCCGGACCTTCGGGTTGATGGTCGCGCTGGGCATCATCCTCGGCGTCGTGGTCGCCGCTCGCTACGTGGCCAACCGGGGCATCGACCCGGACGAGTACACCAGCCTCGCCACGAAGGTCGCGATCGTCGGGCTGATCGGTGCCCGGGTGACCTGGGTGCTGTCGCACCTCGAGGAGATCCAGTCCCCCATCGACGTGATCGCCGTGTGGGAAGGCGGGATGCAGTTCTCCGGCGCGCTGATCTTCGGCGCGATCGCGACCTGGTGGTGGTCACGGGGGAACTACGACGACGACGCCGACCGCTGGGCCGTGCTCGACGGGACCGCCCTGGGCGTGGCGATCGGGTTGTGCGTCGGGCGCATCGGGTGCATGGCCGTCGGTGAGCACTTCGGGGGGCCGACCGACTTCTTCCTGGGCATGACCTACCGCGGCGGCGGCACGGTCGAGCCGGAGCCCGCCATCGGCGAGACGATCCACAACACCGCCTTCTACGAGTTCCTCCACCTGCTCGTCCTGCTCGCGGTCATCGCCGTGCTGCTGCGACGAGCCGGCGACCGCAACCATCCACTGGTCCCGGGCACCATCATGGGCCTGTTCCTGACCTGGTACGGGATCGGGCGGTTCCTGACCGACTTCGCCCGCACCAACGACGCCACGGTGGCGGGCCTGACCGGTGCCCAGTGGGGGTCGATCGTCATCGCCCTGCTGGGAACCTGGATCCTCGCCACCGGATCACGCCGGGCCGACCGCTTCGCCGCCCAGGCGATGCCTCCCAGCGCGACCCAGCCACAGACCTCCAACGTGCGCGTCCTGCCGGAGGACGCCGCGGACGACGAACCGGGCGAGCGGGACGCCGAGGCCAGCGCGACGGACGACCGCCCGGACGGCCCCACCGCACTCGACGACGAGCCGCATGACGCCACCCCGGACGTCGAGGACCCGGACGACGACACGGATGCCTCCTCGACCACCAGCCCGGGGAACCACCCGGGTGCCTGAGGCCATGCCGGCAGTCCCGGCCTGGTTCGCGAGCTCCCGGACCGACCTCGACGCCTGGCTCGCGACGACGCTCGGCCGCGACGACTGGCAGGTCCGCCAAGCCCGGCCGTGGTCCGTGGTCGGGCGGATGGGCGACGACGGACCGTGGGTGAAGGCCATGCCGCCGGCGAGTCGCCACGAGGTCGCCGTCCTCGTCCTGCTGGCCGGCCTCGCCCCCGACGCCGTTCCCGGCATCCGGGCAGCCGACGCCGACCGGGGCTGGATCGTGCTCGACGACGGCGGCCCGGTCCTGCGCACGCTCGAGGGTGGCCAGGACGCCGCGCCCGCCTGGCGTGCCGCACTGCGCACCTACGCCCGGCTGCAGCGCCACACCGAGGACCACGTCGAGGCGTTGCGGACGGCCGGCGTGCCGGACGCGCGGGGCCACGAACTGCTCGCACGGCTCGACGACCTGCTGGCCGACGCCACGCTCGTCGGGCGTGGTCGACCGTGGGGCCTGACGATCACGGACGAGCGACGGCTCGCCGCACACCGGCCGCGGCTCGAGGCGGCGGTCGACGAACTCGTGACGTCGCCGGTCGCCGACGCGATCCAGCACGACGACCTCCACGGCAACAACGTCCTCGTCGGCGGGCCCCGCATCGTGGACTGGGGCGACGCGGCGCTCGGCCACCCGTTCGCGAGCATGACGACGACGCTGCGCAGCATCCCCCACCACACGCCGTCCCTGGCGGACGACCTGGGTCCGCTCGTCGCGGCCTACCTCGAGACCTGGACGGACGTCGCCCCACCCGGACGGCTGCGCCGCGACCTGCGGATGGCGCGCCACCTGGGCGCCGTCATGCGCGCGATGTCGTGGGCCCGGGCCGTCCAGAACGAGCCGATGGACCACCCGGATCGCGCGGCCGTCCCACGCTGGCTCCTGGCACTGCTCGAGCCACTCCCCGCCGACGTCGGCCCGGCCTGAAGGTCGTCAGCCGTCGGCCCAGGTGCGGCGGCGCCGACGCAGGTGGTCGCGCTCCGGTCGGCTGGTGGCCAGGTCGAGCGCCCGGTCCACGGCCGCCAGCGCCGTGTCGAGGTCGTCGTCGCGGGCGGCGAGCTCGGCCCGGGTGGCCCAGAACGGGCCGTAGCCCCCGAGCTGGTCCGCCAGGTCGTCGACCACGTCCCGCGCCGGGCCGACACCCTCGACCTCGGCGACGGCGACGGCACGGTTGAGTGCCACGACCGGGGTGGGCAGCACGACCATCAGCTGGTCGTAGAGCGCCAGCACCTGGCCCCAGTCGGTCTCCTCCGCGGTGGCCGCATCGGTGTGGACGGCCTGGATCGCGGCCTGGAGCTGGTAGGGGCCGGGCGCGTTGCGTCGCAGGCAGGCACGCACGAGCGCGTGGCCCTCCGCCACCATCGCGGCGTCCCAGCGGGACCGGTCCTGGTCGGCCAACAGGACGGCCACCCCCCCGGCGGTCCGCGCTCGCCGCCGCGCGGCGACCAGCAGGAACAGCGCCAGCTGGCCGGCCACCTCGGGCTCGTCGGGCATCAGCGTCGCCAGTTCCCGCGCCAGCCTGATCGCCTCGTCGCACAGGTCGGTGCGCACGAGCTCGGTCCCGGTCGTGGCCCGGTGACCCTCGGTGAAGACCAGCGACAGCACGGCCAGGACGGCCGCGAGCCGGTCGGGCAACTCGGCGTCACCCGGGACCCGGTAGGGAATGGCGGCGGCACGGATCTTGCGTTTCGCGCGGACCAGGCGCTGGGCCATCGTGGGCTCCGGGACCAGGAAGGCACGGGCGATCTCGCCCGTGTCCAGGCCACCCAGCAGGCGCAGGGTCAGCGCGACCTGGACGTCCGGCGCCAGGGCGGGGTGGCAACAGGTGAACAGCAGTCGGAGCTGGTCATCGGGCACCATCTCGACCTCCTCGGGCACCGTCACGTGGTCGGCGGCGTGGACCCCGGTCGCCAGGACGTGTCGCTCGTGTCGCCCGGACTCGCGTCGGAGGTCGTCGATCGCGGCGTTGCGTGCGGTGGTGACGATCCAGCCGGCCGGGTTGTCGGGGATCCCGGCGGTGGGCCAGCGGTCCAGGGCCCGGGCGAAGGCCTCCTGGACGGCCTCCTCGGCCCGGTCGACGTCACCCAGCACGCGTACGAGCGTGGCGACCGCGCGCCCCGACTCCCGTCGGAACACGCGGTCGACCTCGTCCCGGGCCGTCGGGCTCACTCGCCCTGGAACGGGCGCACCTCGACCGGCGCCTCGCACGCGGTGCTGGCATCTGCGGCCAGCGCCATGGCCTCGTCGAGGTCGGCCGCCTCGATGACCCAGAAGCCGCCCATGTACTCCTTGGCCTCGGCGAACGGCCCGTCGGTGCTGACCACCTCCCCGGCCCGGGACTCGACCACCGTGGCGGTCGACGGCGGCTCGAGACCACCGGCGAACACCCATCGGCCGGACGCCTGCAGGTCGGTGTTGAAGGTGTCGACCTGGGCGAACTGGCGCTGCAGGTCCTCGTCGGCCACTTCCGGGAAGTCGAGGCCCTCGTGGTGGACGCTGAGCAGGTACTGGGTCATCGGTCTTCCTCGTGTCGGGAACGGCCCGTTGCCGTCCTCATCCATGCCGACGAACACCGGATGGCGCCATCGACACCTCGTGCCAAGTCGTGCGCCCAACGCACATGGAGACCGGACGCGATGCTGCTCACCGGTCGTGATCGCCGCGGTCGGCGCGCCATCGGGCCAGCACGCGCTCGAGGTCCAGCGGCCACACGTCGGACGGCGGTCCGGACACGATCGTGGCGTTGGCGGTGCGGATCCGGGTGTTGATCGTGTCGACGATGGCGGTCACCTCCGCCTCGCTGTCGGCTGCCGCGATCTGCTCACGCGCGCGGTCGACGTCGCGTCGCAACGCCAGCGCCGGCGGCACGTTGGTGACGCGCTCCTCGCGCAGCTTGCGGTTGATCCACCATGACTCCCCGGCGCGCCGGTCGAGGTCGGGGATCGGGCGGCCGGCGCCGGACAGGCCGTCGAACTCGCCCCGCGCCTGTGCCTCGCGGATCTGCTTGTCCACGAAGGACTCCCACGTCTGACCCGGCGGCTTGCGTGCCATGACCGACCCTTCCGTCGGCCCCGAGTGAACCCGCCCACCTCGCCTCGACGCCAACCCGGCGTCGGCCATGCGTCCCCGTCCGGTCGACGGCCCGGCGGGTGCCGGGGCGGAGCCGAGGCCCCGCCCCCGCAGGCCTCAGTTCACCTGGACGTCGATCCAGACCAGCCGGTGGTCCGAGCTCGGGAAGGGGAACACGCCGACCTCGTCGAAGTCGGGGTCGTCGGTGGTCGGCCAGTCGACGCCAGCGTCGAGCATCCTGAGCTGGCGTGACGGCAGGACGTAGTCGACCCGGAGGTTGCCAGGCCCGTCGAACTCGGCCTCCCCGAAGTCCGCGGTGTCGTACTGGGCGGTCGCCAGCACGTTGTTGCTGTCCTGCAGGATGGTCTGCTCGACCGCGCCCTCGCTGGTCGGCGTCAGCTTGGTGTTGACCTGTGGCGTGTCGAGCAGCTGGTTGATGGCCCCGGGCAGCGAGTCCCCGTCGGCCGGGTCCGAGTTGAGGTCACCGGCGACCACGAACCGACTGCCCGGCGCCAGCCCACCCGACACCCCGTCGTCGTCGCTGATCCAGTCCCCGGACTGCGGCTGGACGTAGTCGACCCAGAACCGGATCTCGTCGGAGTTGCGACGTCCGTTGCGGTCCTCGGCACCGTCGAACACCGGCGGCGTGGGGTGCGAGACCAGGAAGTGGACGTCCTGGCGGCCCGGCACGTCGACGGTCACGTCCCAGTGCGACTTCGACGACAGGCGCACGACCTCGAGCTCTGAGTCGGTGAACCACGGCTGGCCGTCCAGCTCGGGCAGCAACGCCCCGGGCATGTCGGCCCAGAGCAGCTCCTGGAAGGTCCGTGCCTCGGGCAGTGGATACCGGGACAGCACGAGCATCCCGTACTGGCCGGGGAAGAACCCGAACCCGAACGCGTCGTCGGGGCCACCGACGCTGCCGTCGTTGTTGAGGTCGAAGCCCGACGGGATCCCGGTGTTGGACGGTGCGGTGAAGTGGTGGGGGTAGCCGGTGAGGTCGGCGAACAGGTCCGCCGCGGCCGGGTCGAAGTCGAACTCGTTGACCAGCAGGACGTCGGCGTCGTTGCGGGCGATGATCTCGAGCACGGCCTCCACCTGGGGCACGCTGCCCCCGCCGGCCACGGTCTGCAGGTCGGCCAGCAGCAGGCCCTGCGAGAAGCGGTTCAGGCTCGCGTTGAAGGTGGCGAAGCGGACGGGCTCGTCCGGCCCGGCGCTGGCGGGGAGCCCGGCCAGCAAGAGGGCCAGGCCCAGCAGCCGGGTGGTCAGGGTTCTCGATCGCATCGGTGCACTCCTGGTCGCATCGGTCGGTCCGGACAGGTCGCGAGGCGGTGCGCGAACACGGACCGTGGCACACCGGGCGACCCCCCGGGTCCCTGCAGGCAAGCACGCCGGGTCGGGGTCAGGAGGTCGAGCGACTCAGTCGAGCCGTCGCACGCGCGGTCACCGCCCGTCGCAGGCCCCTCGGCCCCCACGGCTAGGGTCGCCAGCCAGGGCGACGAAGGACCGGGATGACGCCGAACGAGCCACGCGACGACGCACGACGCATGGTCGTGTTCTCGGCCCAGCGCTACGACCGGGAGGGCTTCGGCGCGGTCGAGCACCACGGCATCGAGGTGGTCTTCCTCGACACCCGGCTCACGGCCCGGACCGCCGAGCTCGCCCGTGGCGCACCGGTCGTGTGCGCCTTCGTCAACGACGACCTGTCGGCCGACGTGCTGGAGGTGCTGGCCGAGGGCGGAACCCAGGGCGTCGCGCTGCGTTGCGCCGGGTTCAACAACGTCGACCTGGCGGCCGCCGAGCGCCTCGGGCTGCGGGTGCTGCGTGTCCCGGCCTACTCCCCCAACGCCGTCGCCGAGCACACCCTGGCACTCATCCTCGCGCTCAACCGCAAGATCCACCGGGCCTACAACCGGGTCCGCGACGGCAACTTCGCCCTGGACGGCCTCGTCGGCTTCGACCTTGCCGGCACCACCGTCGCCGTGGTGGGCACGGGCCAGATCGGCGCCATCGTCGCCCGCCTGCTGTGGCACCTGCGGTGCCGGGTCCTGTGCGTCGACCCCTACCGCCACGACCACCTGCTGGAACTCGGCGCGGAGTACGTGTCGTGGGAGCAGGCCTGTGCGCAGGCCGACATCATCACCCTGAACTGCCCGCTCACCGACGACACCCACCACCTCGTGGACGCGGCCGCGGTGGACACGATGCGTGACGGCGTCATGCTGGTCAACACCGGTCGTGGACCGCTGGTGGACACCGACGCCGTGATCGAAGGGCTCAAGTCCGGTCGGATCGGCTCGCTGGCACTGGACGTCTACGAGGAGGAGGCGGACCTGTTCTTCACCGATCGCAGCGACGAGATCATCGACGACGACCGGTTCGCACGGCTGCTGACGTTCCCCAACGTGCTGATCACCGCCCACCAGGCGTTCCTGACCCGCGAGGCACTCGACGCCATCGCCCGCACCACGCTGGCCAACGCCGTCGCCATCGTCACCGGGGAGCCGGCCGACACCGAGGTGTCGAGCACGACCTGAGCGCGTGGCACGACGACGGCCAGCGCACGTCCCGGCAGGCGCCCCTTGACATCCGGGGGTCGCTCGGGCATGGTCACCGGACCGCGATCTGCCTGGTCGCGGGAAGGACCACGACCACGGAGGGCTCCATGAAGACGCGCCGCCCGATCGCCGCGCCCGTCTTCGGGGCCCGTCCGCGTGCCGTCGTGTAGCCACGACCACCTCCGTCACGCGGGCCGCCCCATCGGGGTGGCCCTTCTTCGTGTCCCCCTTCCCGCACCATCCTCGCCCACCACGGGCGACCGACCACCAGGCGACCACCATGATCCCGGTCCGGGCGTACCTCGCCCTCCTGACGACCCACCTGCGCGAGCATCGTGCCCGCATGGCGCTGCTCGCCGTGCTCGTGCTCGGCGACATCGCGGTGCAACTCGCGATCCCGCAGGTCGTGCGCACGATCATCGACGACGCGCTGGCCGGCACGGCCACCGACCGCCTGGTCTGGCTGGCCGGCATGGTCGTGCTCGCCGCGCTCGCCCACATGGGCCTGGCCGTGGCAGCGACCCGGGTGGCAGAGGAGGTCGGCTGGCGGGCGACCAACGACCTGCGCGCGGACCTCGCCGACCACGTCCTCCACCTCGACCTCGGCTTCCACAAGCAGCACCCCCCGGGTGAGCTGCTCGAGCGGGTCGACGGCGACGTCACCGCCCTGTCGAACTTCTTCTCGGCGATGGTCGTCAAGGTCGTGGGCAACGGCGTGCTGATCGCGGGCATCGTCGTGT
The DNA here is from genome assembly GCF_019798055.1 of Salsipaludibacter albus. Classification (GTDB taxonomy): domain Bacteria; phylum Actinomycetota; class Nitriliruptoria; order Nitriliruptorales; family Nitriliruptoraceae; genus Salsipaludibacter; species Salsipaludibacter albus. The sequence continues at coordinate 96,905 of NZ_JAHOPH010000008.1, forward strand.
TGCTCCTGCGCGAGTCCTGGCTCGTCGGGGTGACCCTCGGCGTCCTGGTCGGCCTCGGCATCCTCGCGATGGGCCGGCTGCACGCCATCGCCGTGCCCTGGTGGCGACGCCAGCGCGCGGTCGCGGCCGAGACCTTCGGCCAGCTCGGGGAGCAGGTCGACGGCACCGAGGACATCGCCGGCAACGGCGGCGGCCGCTACATGCAGGAGCGGTTCGCCGACCAACTGCGCACCTGGATGCCCCTGCACGTCCGTGGCTGGATGGGCTGGGCACTGATGTGGGGCACCAGCGAGGTGCTCCAGGTGCTCCTGCTGGTCGCGGTGTTCGTGCTGGGCGCCTGGCAGCTCGACGTCGGGACGATGACCGTGGGCACGGTCTACCTCGTCCTGAACTACGCCGAGATGGTCGGCCACCCGCTGCACGAGATCCGTGAGCAGATGCAGGACCTGCAGAAGGCCGGGGCCTCGATCGCCCGGGTCGAGGACCTGCTGGCGACTCCGACCGCCCTGCCACCTGCCGGGACCACCCCCCTGCCCACCGGGCCGCTGGGCCTGTCGCTGACCGGTGTGGGCTTCGCCTACCACGACGCCCGTCCGGACGATGGGACGGAGCCGAAGGGCGACGCCCCGCGGGTGCTCCACGACATCGACCTGGAGGTGCCGGCCGGACGGGTGCTGGGCATCGTCGGCCGGACCGGGTCGGGCAAGTCGACGCTCGCCCGGCTCGTGACCCGGCTGTACGACCCCGACACCGGCCACGTCCGCGTCGGCGGGGTCGAGACGGCCGAGGCCGCGGACCTGCGCGACCGGGTGGCCATGGTCACCCAGGACGTGCAACTGTTCCGGGCGACGGTCCGCGACAACCTGACCTTCTTCGACCCCTCGATCGACGACGCCCGGCTCGTCGAGGCCGTCGCCACCCTCGGTCTGGACGACTGGCTGGCGACCCTGCCCGACGGGCTCGACACCCGGCTGGGCGGCGACGGCGTGGGCGTGTCCGCGGGCCAGGCCCAGCTGCTGGCCTTCACCCGGGTGTTCCTGCGCGACCCGGGGCTGGTCGTGCTCGACGAAGCCTCGTCGCGACTCGACCCGGCCACCGAGGCGTGGCTGGAACGGGCCGTCGACGGGCTGTTGCGCGACCGCACCGGTGTCATCATCGCCCACCGGCTGGGAACGCTCGAACGGGTCGACGACGTGCTGGTGATGGCCGACGGCCGCGTGGTCGAGCACGGTCCCCGCGAGCGGCTGCGTGCCGACCGTGACAGCCGCTACGCCCACCTGCTGGCAACCGGCCTCGAGGAGGTGCTGACATGACCACGACCACCCATGCACGCGGACCCGATGCCACCACGACCGCTGGCGGGCTACGCCCCTTGCTGCGCCTGATGGCGAACCAGCCCGTGCGCTACCCGATCAGCCTGGCCGTGTGGACCCTGAACTGGACCTGGCCGGTGATGATCGGGGTGATCGCCCAGCAGTACTTCGACGGGCTCGACGGCACCAGCGCCGACCAGGCGGGCTGGACCCTGGTGACCGTGGTGATCGCGCTGGGCGCGTACCTGCTGGTACGGCTGGCGGGGATCTTCTTCGGCATGTGGTGGCACGCCCGGCTGCTGTTCCGGGCCGGTGCCGGCATGCAGCGCTCCATGCTGCGCCGCATCTTCGCCCTGCCCGGGGCCCGCCCGGTGCGGGAGTCCCCCGGCGAGGTCGTCAGCCGGTTCCGCGACGACGTCGAACACACCACCGAGGCGCTCGACCTGTCCGTGGACTTCACCGGGTCGATCGTGTCGGCCACGGTGTCGTTCGTGCTGCTCGCGCGGATCGATCCGGTACTGGCGATGGTGGCCTTCGCACCGATGGTCGTGGTGCTGCTGGTCGTGTGGACGTTGGCCAACCGGATCCGGCGGTACCGCGAGTCGGCTCGCGAGACCACCGAGGCCGTCGCGGGATTCCTGGGCGAGACCCTGTCGGCCACGCAGTCGATCAAGGTCAACGGCGCCGAGCGCCCGGTGCTGGACCGGTTCGCCCGGCTCAACGACCGGCGTCGCGTGATGATGGTGCGGGACCGCACGCTGACCGCGGCGACCGACGCCATGGGCCAGACCACCGGCACGGTGGGCACGGGCCTGGTGCTGCTGTTGGCAGCCGGTTCCCTGGCCCGGGGTGGCGCGGCCGGGCTGAGCGTGGGCGACTTCGCCCTGTTCGGCATCCTGCTGGCGCACACCTCGTTCGCGGCGTTCTTCATCGGGACCTTCCTCGCCCGGATCCGCCAGGCCGGGGTCTCCTTCGACCGCATGGTGGACCTGATGGACGGGTCGACCTGGCGGGACCTGACCGTGCACTCCGAGCTGGAGGAGTCCCTGCCCGTCCCGACCGCGCCAGCCACGCGGGTCGGCGTCGTCGACCGGGTCGACGCGCCGCTGCTGGCGGTCCGAGGCCTGACCCACGTCCATCCCGATGCCGCCGGCGGCATCCACGACGTGGACCTGCAGGTCGAGCGCGGGCAACTGGTCGTGGTGACCGGTCGGGTCGGCGCCGGCAAGACCACGCTGCTGCAGACCGTGCTGGGGCTCCTGCCGGCCGAGCGTGGCACGATCGCCTGGCACGGTCGCACGGTCGACGACCCGGCCCGGTTCATGGTGCCGCCGGTGGCGGCGTACACCCCACAGGTCCCCCGGTTGTTCTCGATGGCACTGCGCGACAACCTCCTGATGGGGACCGACGGCGACGACGAGCGACTGTGGGCGGCCATGGACACCGCCACGATGACCCGGGACCTGGCCACGATGCCCGACGGGCTGGACACCATGGTGGGGCCCCGCGGCATGCGCCTGTCGGGCGGCCAGGTCCAGCGGTCGGCCGCGGCCCGCATGCTCGTGCGGGGCGCGGAACTGGTCGTCTTCGACGACCTGTCGTCGGCGCTGGACGTCGAGACCGAGGCCGCGCTGTGGGCGCGGCTGTTCGACGTGGACGAGCCGGCAACGGCCCTGGTGGTGTCGCACCGGCGTCCCGCACTGGCCCGGGCCGACCACGTGGTCGTGCTGGAGGCCGGCCGGGTCGTCGCACGTGGCACCGCGGCCGAGCTGCGCCGGACCTCCGCGGCCTTCCGCGAACTCTGGGGCTGACCCCGAGGGACGTCGAGTGTGCTCCTGCCGGCCGCATCAGGCCGCGGGCCGCACACTCGACGTCCCCCTTCGCATGGTGTCGGGGGATGGATCGGCCCCGGTGCCGCGTTGGCGGCGGCGGCGCCGGACCGACCGGGCCGGGTCACCAGCACGGTCGGCACCGGCCTCGTCGTCCCACCAGCCGCCCGCTCCCCACGAGTCCGCCCATGAACTCCCGCGCGACCTCGCCGGTCCGCCCGACCGTCATCGCCGTCCTGCAGACCACGCTCGGCATGCTCGCACCGTTCCTGCTGGGTGCGCTGGCCACGTCGATGCGGGGCGACGTCGGGATGTCGCCGGCCGACCTCGGACTGGCGGCCAGCGGCTTCTTCGGGGTGTCCGCACTGGTCTACGCGTTCGCCAACCGCCGGATCGAGTCGCTGGGCGTCCAGACCTCGACCTGGTTGGGCGTGGGGTTCGCGGTCGCCTCGCTGGTGTTGGTCGGCGTGGCCGAGAGCACGCCCGCGATCGTCGTCGCCATGGTGCTGGGTGGTCCGGGCAACGCGATCTCGCAGCTGTCGGCCAACATGCGTCTCGCCCAGGCGGTCGAGCCGACCCACCTCGGCACGGCCGTCGGCGTGAAGCAGGGCGCCGTCCCGCTGGGGACCATGCTGGCAGGGTTCGCCGTGCCCGCCATCGCCCTGACGGTCGGCTGGCGGTTCGCCTTCCTTGCGGCCCCCGTGCTGGGCCTGCCGCTGGTCGTCGCCTCCCTGTCCCGGCGTGGCCGCTCGTCGGCCCGGGCGACCGCCCGGCCACCCCGCGGTGTGCTGGCGAGCCGTCGTGGCTCGCTGTGGCTGCTGGCCGCAGCCGCCGGACTGGCGACCGCGGCGGGCCAGTCGTCGTCGGTGTTCTACGTCGACGCCGTCGTCACCGCCGGCAGCCTCGAGGGCACCGCCGGGCTGCTGCTGGCACTGGGATCGGCCGTCGGTGCCGTGGCACGGATCGTGGTGGGCATCGCGGCCGACCGCCTGCCGTTCGGCCACCTGCGGGCAGTCGCCGGCGCGATGCTGCTGGCCGTGGTCGGGTTCGTCGCCCTGTCCACCCAGCCACAGGGCGCGATGCTGGCGCTGGTCACGATCCTCGCGTTCGCCGCCTCGTGGGGCTGGAACGGCCTGCTGACCTACGCCGTGATGCGGCTCAACCCCGACGCGCCGGCACAGGCGACCGGGATCACCCAGACGGGCCTGAGCGTGGGTGCCGCCCTGGGTCCGCTGGTCGCGGGACAGGTGGCGTCGCAGGCGTCCTACGACCTCGTCTGGCTGTTGTCGGCCGGGGCGCTGGCCATCGCGGGTGGGCTCACGCTGCTCGCGCGCCACGGACTCGTCCTCGACCACGCGACGGAGCGTCCCACGGCCACCTCACCTCGCTGACGCGAGCGGAAACCGGCCGCGATGGTGGCCGGGCGACCACGCCGGACGACGCCGCGACGCCCGTCGTCGGTCACCGTGGGTGGTCGCGCCCGACCCCCGGCCGTCCTCGCGACACCGCTCCCCGGGCAGCACACCGACCCCGACCAACCTCGAGCCGATGACCGACCTGCTGTCCCCCGATCTCGCTGACGCCGTGGCGTCCGCCTGGACGATCGTGCTCCCGGCCCTGCTGGTCGCGTCGCTGCGGGTCGTCGACGTCACGCTGAACGTCTTCCGCACGGTCTTCACGGTCAACGGGCGCAAGTGGCTGGCCGCGGTGTTCCACGCACTCGAGGGCGGGACCTGGTTGGCCGCGGCCGGGATCGTGCTGGCGGACGTCACCGTCGCCAAGGCGATCGGCTACGTCGCCGGGATCATGCTCGGCACGCTGCTCGGCACCACGATCGTCGAGCGGCTCCGCCTGGGCATGGTGACCGTGCGGATCTACGCCGACGCCCGCCACGACGGCGCGACGGGTGCCGCCATCGCCACCGCGATCCGCGAGGCCGGCTACGGCGCCACCGTCTTCACCGGCGCAGGGATGCGTGGACCGGTCGAGATGATCCTGTCGACCGTGCCCCGCCGGCGGGCCTCGGCGGTCATCGCGGCGGCGGGCGCGGTGTCCGACGACACGATCGTCGCGGTGGACAACGACCTGCAACCCCTGGCCACTGCCGCGCGGGCCTGACGGCGATCCCGCCCTGGAGGGCAGGACGGGACCCGGGTCCCTTGACAGCCGCGACCCCCTCGTCGAGCATCCTGCCCACGGAGACACCCCGGGGGGATGCAACGTGCCATCGACTGCCGCCATGTCCGTGCCGACACGACCGCACGTCCGCCTCGTCCTGGCCCTCGCCGCACTCGCCGGCCTGCTGGTCGGCCTGCTGCCCGCGCCGGCTGCGCACGCCGCGGTCACGTGGCGCGTCGGACCCCCGGGCACGTCCGCCCAGGTCGACTTCGCCCTGGTGCAGGACGCGATCGACGCGGCCGCGGACGGTGACGTGGTCGAGGTCCTGCCCGGCGAGTACGCCGAGCTGCTCGACTTCGGTGGCAAGGCCATCACGGTCCGGTCCACCAACGGCCCGGAGGCGACCGTCCTCAACGGGTACCGCGACGGCACGGTGGTCACCTTCGACGACGACGAGGGCCCGGCCAGCGTCCTGGCCGGCTTCACGATCCGCGGGGGCCTCGGGTCGGTGTCGCTGGGCAGCGGGGAGGGGGGCGGCGTCAGGATCGACCGTGCGTCGCCCACGGTCCGCGACAACGTGGTCGTCGACAACGCGGCCTGCTCCGGGGCCGGCATCGCGGTCGCGTTCGGGTCGCCGATCATTGCCGACAACACGATCCGCGACAACTTCCGACAGGGCTGCAGTGGCGGGTCCGGGGGCGGCGGCATCCGCGTCCGTGGCGACGGGGGTGGGACGACGACCATCACCGGCAACGTGATCGCCGACAACCATCTCAACGGGGGCGGCCCCGGAGGCGGGATCGACCTGTTCGCGGCGGGGGCGGTCGAGATCATCGGCAACCACATCACCGGCAACACGGTGTCCTACGGACGCGGGGGTGGGATCAGCATCGTCAACGGCACGTCCCCGCGGATCGTGCAGAACGAGATCTCCGGCAACCATGCCCACTTCGAGGGTGGCGGCATCTGGTGGCTCGCACCCAGCAGCACGCCGTCCGGGGTGCTGGTGGGCAACACGCTGGCCGGCAACACGGTCGGGTCCACGTCCGACGACGGCGGTGCGGCACTGCTGCTGGACGGCTGGACGTCCGCCATCGACGTGGTCGACAACGTGTTCACGGGTGACGATCCCGAGACCGTCGTCTGTGGTGCGTCCTACGGCCACGAGACGCCGACGCTGCAGCACAACCTGTTCTGGTCCGGCACGGGTGCGGCCTTCACCGGGGCGTGCACGGCGCCGTCGTCCGACGACGGCAACGTCGAGGCGGCCCCGGGCTTCGTCCCCGGCACCTTCGTGCCGGCCCCGGGATCGCCCCTGGTGGACGCCGGGGTGTTCCGACCCGAACTGCCGACGGGCGACCTCGCCGGCAACGCGCGCGTCCGGGACGGGGACGGCGACGGCACGGCCACGGTCGACATCGGGGCCTGGGAGGCCGACGCAGGTGAATGGGGCGTCCCGGCCGCCCCGATCGGCGTGACCGCGACCCTCGCGGGGCCGGACCTGTGGATCGACTGGGCCCCGCCCGAGCCGACGGGTGCCCTGCCCCTGCTCGCCTACGAGGTGGAGGTCGGCGACGAGGTCTGGTCGGTCGAGCCGGACTCGACGTACCTCGACCTCGACGCCGACGACGTCCCCGACGACACCGAGGTCGCGGTCCGGGCCGTGAACGCGGCGGGTCCGGGGCCGTGGGCCAACGCGGACATCGAGCTCCTGGTCGTCGTCCCGGGCGAGCCCACCGACCTGTCGGCCGTCCGCGACGGTGACGAGATCGGGGTCACGTGGGGCCCACCGGAGCACGACGGCGGGGGCACGATCGTCGGGTGGGTCGTCCGGTGGAGCTACGACGACGATCCCGACATGGCGGTCCGCGAGCTCACCGCCGACACCCGGAGCGTGTCCGTCCCGGCGGCACCCGACCAGCGGGTCTTCATCGAGGTCATGGCGGTCAACCAGGCGGGCTGGGGCAGCGAGGCGTTCGTCGAGGTGCCGCCGGTCGCGACCACGCCGGGCCCGGTCGTCGAACTCGTCGCCAACCTCTGGCAGGACGTGGTCACGGTGGCGTGGCAGCCACCCGCCGACGACGGCGGCAGCCCGGTCACGGGGTACCGCGTGGAGTACGCCGGCGGGGCCACCACGGTCGATGCCGCGACCACCCTGGTCGAGCTGCCGTGGGTGCCCGCCGGCGACGCGGTCGTCGTGACCGCCAGCAACGCGCTCGGCAGGGGCGAGGAGGCGACGGCCACCATCCGCGACTGGGCCGAGCCCCCCTCCGAGCCGACCGAGGTCACCGCAGTCGGTGGGGTCGGCCGCGTCATGGTCTCGTGGGAGCCACCCGAGTGGGACGGTGGTGCCACGATCGCCGACTACCTCCTGCAGGTGGGGGTCGGCGGCGGCACCACGGTTGCCGGCGACGTCCACGAGTACGTGGTCGAGGGCCTCGATCCCGGCGAGACCGTCACCGTCACGGTGCGGGCCCGCAACCGGGCGGGCACCAGCGACGGCGCCAGCGCCACCGCCACCACGGTGGACGTGCCGTCGGCACCCCGCAACCTGGCCGCGACGACCCAGAAGCGCGACGAGCTGGCGATCTCGTGGTCGCCACCGACCGACGACGGGGGCAACCAGCTCGCCGGCTACCGCGTCACCGAGGTCCGCAGTGGCCAGACCCGCCAGGTGCCGGCCACGAGCACGACCCTGGTCCTGGCGGGGGTCGACAAGGGGTCGTGGGAGGTCGAGGTGGTGGCGGTCAACGACGCGGGGACCGGTCCGCCCGCGACGCTGGCCAGCGGCGGGGACGGTGGCGATGGGGGTGGCCCACCGAAGTGCCATCCCAAGCGGGGCTGCTGAGCCCTCGCCTGCCCGAAGCTGCGGGCCGGTCAGGCGCGGCTGCGCAACTCGCGCGGAACCTGCACGGGGCCGTCGTCCGGCGGCAGGTGCGGCTGGGCGTTGTAGGACTGCAGCCAGGCATGCCCGTCGACCATCAGGACCTCGGACACCGCGGTGTTGCCGACCCCGCCCAGCGTGCGAGGTGGCAGGTCGAGCAGCGCATGCAGCCCATGCCAGATCGACCCCCCGTGGGTGACCAGCACGACCGCCTCCACCCCGTCGGCGTGACGCCGGATCGCCGGCACGACCCGCCCGGCCAGGTCCGGTCCGGACTCGCCCCCGACCTCCGTGGCGACGTCCTCGCCGTCGGCGAAACGCTGCCACAACGTGGAGTCCTCGGCCGTGAGGTCCTCGACCGAGCGCCCCTCCCAGTCACCGAACGACCGCTCGCGCAGGTCCGGATCGACCTGCAGGTCGGCGCCCAGCGCGGTGGCGACGACCTCACCGGTCTCGCGGGCCCGTGCGAGGTCGGACGAGACCACGGGCGCGGGCCCGATGGTGCCGGCGAGCCATCCCGCGAGCGCCTCGGCCTGGCGGCGGCCGGTCTCGCTCAACCCGACCCCGCCGTGGCCCTGCAGGCGTCGCTGGGTGTTCCACACCGACTCGGCGTGGCGCACCAGCAGCACGCGGGTCACGACGCCCCCACCGCGTCCCCACCGTCGGCCCCGACCTCGGACACGTCGTCGGGCGCCTCGTCGTCGCGGGGCGGCCGGGCGCTCTCGATCGCGTCGGCGAGGTCCTCGGACGGGTCGTCGTCGTCCAGGCGGGTCGCCTCGCGGGTGACCGCGCCGGTCAGCGGCTCGAAGGACCGGACGTCGGAGAACAGGCGGTCGAGGTCGTAGAAGGACCGCTGGTCGGTCTGGAAGACGTGCGCGACCACGTCGCCGTAGTCCAGCAGCACCCAGCCGGACTCGGGCGTGCCCTCGCGACGCAGCGGCCGTCGATCCCCGGTCTCGCGCAGGCGCTCCTCGATGTTGTCCACCACGGCCCGGACCTGGCGGTCCGACGACGCGGACGCGATCGCGAACACGTCGACGACGGCCAGGACGTCGGCGACGTCGTACAGGGCGAGGTTGGACGCCAACTTGTCGTCGGCGGCCGTGGCGACCTCGACGGCCAGTTCGATGGCCTCGGATGTTGCGGGCACGGCGGTCCTTTGTGGTGGTTCACGGGTCCGGCCGACACCGGGATCCCGGGCGGCGCCTCCCCACGATCCAACCACACGACCCCCGGCGCTGCAGGTGTGCGACCCGACCCCCGGCCACCACACCCGGCCCGTCGGGTGGGCAGGGTGGGGGGACTCACCCCGGCAGGTACAGGCCGTGCTCCGCCACGTAGTCCCGGACCGGGTCCGGGACCCGGTAACGGACCGAGCGCCCGGACGCGACGTCGGCTCGCAGCCCGGTCGAGGAGATGTCGACCAGCGGCGCGTCCACCCACGTGACCCGGTCCATCAACTCGTGGATCGGGCGCTGGCTGCCGGGACGGCCGACGACCACGAAGGTCGCGAGCTCGAGCGCGTCGGTGATCCGGCGCCAGGCCGGCAGGTGGGCGGCGGCGTCCGCACCGAGCAGGAACACGAAACGCGTGCCGGGCTCCTCCTCGTGGAGCATCTCCAGCGTGTCGGCGGTGTAGGTCGGCCCGTCCCGGTGGGTCTCGCGGTCGTCGACCGACAGGCACGGGTCGTCGGCCACGGCCGCCCGGGCCATCGCCACCCGGTGGTGGGCGGCCGACTCGGAGTCCTTCATCCACGGGTCGCCGGCGACCAGCAGGCGCAGCTCGTCCAGGCCGAGCCGGTCGGCGACCACGTCGGCGACCACGAGGTGGCCGAGGTGCACCGGGTCGAAGGTGCCGCCCAGCAGGCCGACGTGGCGACTCATGTCAGCTCCCGGACGAAATCGGCCAACTGGCGGAGGTTGCGCACCTCGACCATGTCCTCGACGTGGCGGGCGTAGTCGGCCGTGATCGAGTCCCCGGTCCCCCAGTAGGCGGCGGACTCGGGGTTGAGCCAGTAGACGCGACGGGCGCGGGTCGCGATCTCGGCCAGGACCCACGACGACGACGCCCGGTAGTTGTTGCGGGCGTCGCCCAGCACCAGGACCGTGGACCGCGGGGTGATCTCGTCGACGAAGCGCTCGTGGAAGACCTCGAAGGCGTGCCCGTAGTCGCTGTGGCCGTCGAGCCACACCAGGTCGGCCTCGGAACTCATCCGCCGGATCGCCTCGTCGAAGTCGCGCCCCTCGAACAGCTCGGTGACCTCGTCGAGCGTGTCGATGAAGGCGAAGGACCGCACCCGGGAGAACTGTTCCTGGAGACTGTGGACCAGCATCAGGGTGAATCGCGCGAACGAGGCCACCGACCCGGACACGTCGGTGATCACGACCAGCTCGGGCTTGTGGGGCTTGCGGGGACGGAACACCGGGTCCATCGGCACGCCCCCCGTCGACAGGGACCGACGCACGGTGCGCCGCACGTCCAGGCGACCGTCCCGCCCACGCCGACGCTTGACCTGGGTCCGGGTCGCGAGCTTGCGGGCCAGCGGGGCGACCTGGGCGCGCAGCTCGGCCGCCTCGGCGGCGGTCATGCGGAAGAAGTCGACCTCGTCCAGGGCCGGCTTGACGACCCGGTCGGCCAGGTCGTCGAGGTCGGAGCGCTCGGCGGTCCGGCGGCGGATCTCGGCGTCGACCTCGCGTCGGAACTCGGCGAGTCGCTCCTCGAACTCGTCGCGGAGCAGGCGCTGGGCCCGCGCGTCGTCGTCGGTCGCACCACGGGCCTCGAGCAGGGAGTCGAGCAGCGTGTGGGGGTCGAGCGCGCGACGGACCCGGTAGGAGAAGAAGGCCGGCTGGCCGTCCCGTCCCTCCACCCGGCCGAAGGCGTCGACGGCCTCGCGGGCGAGGCGCCGCACCGCGTCGTCGTCACCGCCGAGCAACGCGTCGAGCAGGGCCGTGTCGAACGCGTCGCGGTCCACCTCCCCGTCCTCGCCGACGTGCTCGGCCGGCAGCGCCTCCCCGTCGGAGGGGACACGCCGGGCCGGGAAGTACAGCTCGAACAGGTCGTCGAAGGTGCGACGGTCACCCCCGGAGGACACCGTGACGGTCGCCAGTGCCTCGCGGACGACCGGGCGACGCAGCAGGTCCACCTCCCCGAGTGCACGGACCGCGTCGATGGCCTCGGACTGGGTCGCCGTGACGCCGGCGCGCCGCAGGGCCCCCACGAAGGCCAGGGTGCGGTCGAACAGGCCGGAGTCATCGGGCTCACCGAGCGCGTCGGACTGGTCGGGCGCGGGCCGGGCGGTCATCGGGTCACCGGGACGGTCGGGCAGGACACCTCAGTTGAGCTCGGGCCGGGGCGAGACCTGCAGGTGGCTGGTGGCCCGGGTCACGTCCTGGTGGTACTTCAGGGCCACGTTCAGGGTCCGCGACAGCGCCTCGTCGTCGACCGACTCGTAGCCCAGCTCGACCAGGGTCGCAGCCCAGTCCAGTGTCTCGGACACGCTCGGCGCCTTCTTCAGCTCCAGTGCGCGCAGGCTGCGGACCACCCGCACGACCTGCTCGACCAGTGCCGCGGACGCCTCGGGGACGCGACGTCGGACGATCTCGGCCTCCCGTGCGGGGGTCGGGTAGTCGAGGTGGAGGTACAGCGCACGACGCTTGAGCGCCTCGGACAGCTCCCGGGTGTTGTTGGAGGTCAGTACGACGAACGGGCGGCGCGTGCCGGTCACGGTGCCCAGTTCGGGGATGGTGACCTGGAAGTCGGACAGGATCTCGAGCAGCAGCGCCTCGAACTCGAAGTCGACCTTGTCGACCTCGTCGATCAGCAGGACGGTGTCGCGCTCGGCCCGCAGTGCCCGCAGCAACGGCCGCTCCAGCAGGTAGTCCTGGCCGAAGATGTCGTCGTGGACGTCGTCGAAGTCCTCGCCGTCACGACCGGCCTGGATGCGCAGCAGCTGCTTCTTGTAGTTCCACTCGTACAGCGCCTTGGCCTCGTCGAGACCCTCGTAGCACTGCAGCCGGACCAGGTCGGCGCCACGGGCGGCCGCGACCGCCTTGGCCAGCTCGGTCTTGCCGGTGCCGGCCGGGCCCTCGACCAGGATCGGCTTGCCCAGCCGCTGGGCGAGCCACACGACGGTGTCGATGCGCTCGTCGGTCAGGTAGTCGACGTCGGCGAGGCGGTCGTGCACGTCGTCGTAGGAGGCGAACTCGGCCACACGGGCTCCTGGGGAATGGTTCCCCACAGGATACGGCGCTACCAGGCCCCGCCGCCGCCACCACCGCCGCCGCCCCCGGAGAAGCTGCCCCCGCCGGAGAACCCGGACCCGCCCCCGGACGAGGACGGGGGCGCGGCCGCGACGGCGTTGGACGACACCGACGAGAACGAGTTCACGCCGGCCGAGAACCGCGCGGCGTCGAACACGCCGACCCCGGTGTAGTAGCCACCGACGGCGTGCTGGATGTCCACGCCGACGTCGGCGAAGGCCTTGGCCCAGCGGTCGACCACGCCGAAGACCACGGCGTAGGGCAGGTAGGTCGCGAAGATCTGTTCCTTCTCGGCAAAGTCCATCCGGTCGGCCTCCGCCCGTTCCACGAACTCGCGGAACCCCATCGTCTCGACCAGCAGTCGGGACCCCGCCACGGTCCGGGACGGCGCGTTGCGGGCCACGGCCAGGGTGACCACGCCGACGATGCCCAGGGCCAGGGCGATCGCGGCGAGCCCGCGTGACCAGGTCACCACGGCCACGCCGACGGCCGCGACGAGCACGAGGACCCCGACGACGATGAAGGGCACGGCGGCGTGCTTCGGGTTGCGGCGGAACCACCCACGGGTGGTCACCACGTCGTAGAGCATCGTCGACACCGACTGGTAGGTGCCGGAGAAGGTGCCCTTCAGCTCCGAGACGTTCACCTCCGTGCGACCGTCGAACAGGCCGGTCAGCAGCTCGGCCTCGTAGGCCTGGAGCGCGGACACGTCGGCCCCGGGGGTCCGGGACAGTTCCCAGTCGTCCTTGGAGAACCAGCCACCGCGATCCACCTCGGCGATGGTGAGGTAGCCCCGTGCGGCCAGGTCGACGATCGTGGCCGACACGTCGACCGGGTCGACTCGATCGTCGACGACGACGCCGAGGATCCCGGGCGGCAGGTCGTCGGGCGGGCGGAACTGCACCGGGACGACGGGGTTGGCGAACAGCGCCAGTCGCTGCCCGTCCTCGTCGGTGCGCACGGCACCGCCGGCGGTCACCCCGCCGACCGCGACCCGGTCACGACCCACGCGCCAGATCTGCCACGACGCCAGCGCGACGCCCAGGACCAGCACCAGCAGTGCGGCCGGGATGGCGTAGGGGCTGCCGAACAACGCCCAGGCCAGGTCCGGCCGACGCACGAGGATGGGGTCGGTGACGTCCACGGCGGCCGGGTCGAGGCCGACGACGATCGTGGGGTACGCCCCGGGCAGGACCTGCCCGAACGTGAAGGTCGCGCCCGCGTCGTCGGACGTCGCCGGACACGTCACGTCGCTGGTGCCGGCGCTGCCGGCGTAGCACGCCACCTGTTCGATGCCGTCACCGTGGACCGCCACCTGCAGGTCGTCGATGGGGACGGGCCACGTGCCGATCGGGTCCCAGTACAGCTCGTCGTGGTCGGTGAACCCGTTCATGGCGCCACGCACGCGATAGCTGATCACGTAGGACTGCGGTCCGGTCACGTAGACGTCCGGGTCACCAATCCTCGCGGTCAGCTCGTCGCCCGACGTCGACAGGTCGACGTCGGTCGGTGCGCCGCTGGGCGACGAGACCGCCAGGTCGTCGATCTCGGTCGCGCGCTGGTAGTCGGCCGGGTCGCCGTCGAGCTCGATGGTCGAGTCGGGCGGCAGGGGGTTCGGCAGGGCCTCACGCACGTCCCAGTAGCGAAAGATCCCCCGCTGGTCACCCTCGAAGTCCACGTCGATGGCCTCGGTGACCTCGAGGGTGGAGTCGTCCAGGATGGTGATGTCGACGTCGTAGTCGGTGATGGTCCACGGTCCGGAGGTCTGGGCCGATGCGACCGTGACGGACCCGGCGAGGCCCAGGCCGGCGAGCAGGACGACGAGCAGTGCGGCCCCGAGGGCCCGGACGCGTGACGCGCGGGTGCTCGTGCTCATGCGGGGCTCGTCGGCCACGACCCGCCACTCGCGCCGGGTTCCTCCGACGGTGGCGTGTCCCCGACCGGTCCGCCGTCGGACAGGTCGACGCGTGGCACGGAACGCTCGTCCTTCCCGGCCTCGAAGTAGGGCTTGCGGGCAAAGCCGAGCGGTCCGGCGACCAGCACGGACGGGAAGGTCTCGATCCGGGTGTTGAGGTCCTCGACGACGGCGTTGTGGTAGCGACGGGCGAAGGCGATGTCTTCTTCGAGCACGGCGAGCTGGCGCTGGAGGGCCAGGAAGTTCGCGGACGCCTGCAGCTCGGGGTAGTCCTCGGCCAGCAGGAACATGTTGCGCAGCGCGGCCACCAGCATCGAGTCGGCCTGCTCGGCCTCGGCCGGTCCGGTGGCAGCCACGACCGCCTGGCGGGCGCGGGTGACCTCCTCGAAGGTCTCGCGTTCGTGGCCGGCGTAGCCCTTGACGGCCTCGACCAGGTTGGGCACGAGGTCGGCGCGCCGCTGCAACTGGACGTCGATGCCCGACCATGCCTCCTCGGCCTTGTTGCGCAGCCGGACCAGGGCGTTGTACGTCACCGCGACGAACACGGCCACGACCAGGAGCAGGCCAAGCCCCACCCACATCCACACCATGTCGTTCCCCTCGTGACGTGGCCATGAGCGTAGGACCATCGAGACGCGACGGCGACAGGCTCAGGCGTCGCCCCGGGCAGCCCGGTGGTCGGGGAAGACGAAGAGCTGGTCGCGGTGCACGACCTCGCGGATGCGCCCGGCGCCCAGGGCCTCGCGTGCCTCGGTGGTCGAGCGACCGGCGATGAGCCGCAGGTCCTCGGCCGCCAGGGTCGTCAGCCCCCGGGCCACCGCCACGCCGTCGGGCCCGGTGATCTCGACACAGGATCCGGCCACGAAGTCGCCGTCCACGTCGACCACGCCCACGGGCAGCAGCGAGGTCCCCCGACGGGTCAGGGCCTCGACGGCCCCGGCGTCGACGACGACCCGGCCGCGGATCCGCAGGGCGAAGCCGATCCACAGTCGACGGGCGTCGCTCGCGCGTGGCCGGGCCGGGAACAGGGTGCCCACCGACCGGCCGGCGACCGCGTCGACCACCACGTCCGGACGTGCGGCGTTGGCGATCACCACCGCGCCTCCCGAGGAGGTCACCACCTGGGCCGAGTCGACCTTGGTCCGCATGCCTCCGGACCCGACGTGGGACCCGGTGCCGCCGACCAGGACGTCGTCGAGCGTGGCGGGGTCGTCGATGCGCGGGATCACCCGGGCCCCCGGACGTCCGGGTGGCGCGTCGTGCACGCCGTCGACGTCCGACAGCACGACCAGCAGGTCGGCATGCAGCATCGAGGCCACCAGGGCGGCGAGGTGGTCGTTGTCGCCGTACGCCAGCTCGTCGAAGGCGATGGTGTCGTTCTCGTTGATGACCGGGATGGTCTCGAGCTCCAGCAACCGGCGCAGGGTGCGACGGGCCCCGAGGTAGCGCCCACGCCCGACGAAGTCGTCCTGGGTGAGCAGGACCTGGGCGGCGGACAGCCCGTGGTCGTCGAAGACGTGCTGATAGGCGTTGATCAGCTCGGCCTGGCCGACCGCGGCACAGGCCTGCAGCAGTTCGCGCTCCCGGGGGCGGTGGTGCAGCCCCAGCAGCCCCATGCCGGCCGAGACCGCACCCGAGGACACCAGCACGACCCGGGAGCCGTCGGCCCGGACCCGCGCGAGCTGGTGGCCGAGCCGGGCCACCACGGAGCGGTCCAGCAACCCGTCGGGGCCACGCAGGGACGACGACCCGACCTTGACGACGACCAGCCCGGGACGCTCGGCCATGTCAGCGACCCGCGTCGTCGACGGCGTCGACGACGATGTCTCCCTCGACCTCGTCGGGGTCGTCGTCGTCGAACTCGCCGGCAAGGATCTCGGCCCGCTCCTCGGCGGGCAGGTCGTCCAGCTCGGGTTGGAAGTCGAAGACCGCCTCGCCGATGACGACCTCGTCGCCGGAGCGCGCGCCGGCGTCGACCAGCGCCGACACCACGCCGGCACGACGCAGGCGACCCTGCAGGTACCGGGCCGCGTCGGGGTTGTCGATCGGCAGCATCTGGACCCAGCGCTCGATGCGTCGGCCCACGACCGCGTAGGCGCCGGACGGATCCCGTCCGATGCGGTAGTCCGGACCGGACTCGCGCAGGGTGATCACGACCGGTTCGTCGCCGTCGTCGGTCGCGGTCGGGTCGGTGTCCCGGGCCGCCGCGACCAGCTCGCCCAGCCGGTAGCGCAACGCGTCGAGTCCCTCCCCGGAGATCGCGGAGACCTCGAAGACCTCCCAGCCCTCGTCCTGAAGGCGAGGCCGGACCAGGTCGGCCATGGCACGCCCGTCGGGGAGGTCGACCTTGTTCAGCACCACCACCTCGACCCGCTCGGCCAGCTCGGGATCGTGGGCGACCAGTTCACGACGCAGCACGGCGAGGTCGACGAGCGGGTCACGGTCGGGATCGAACGGCGCGGTGTCGAGGACGTGCAGGAGGACCCGGCAGCGCTCCACGTGGCGCAGGAACCGGTGCCCCAGCCCCTTGCCGTCGCTGGCACCCTCGACCAGGCCGGGCACGTCGGCCAGGACGACGTCGATCGGGCTGCCGTCGGGACGGTTGCCGGCCCGCATCATGCCCAGGTGGGGGGTCAGGGTCGTGAACGGCCACGCCTCGATGCGCGGACGTGCCGCGCTCAGGCGGGACACCAGCGAGGACTTGCCGGCCGACGGGAAGCCGACCAGCCCGACGTCGGCGATCACCTTGAGGTCCAACTGCAGGCTGCGCTCCTCGACCTCCTCGCCGTACTCGGCGAACCGCGGGACCCGGCGGTGGCGGTTGGCGAACGCGACGTTGCCACGACCGCCCCGGCCGCCCTCAGCCGCCACGAAGCGCTGGCCGTCGGTGGTCAGGTCGGCCAGCAGTCGGCCGTCACGGGTGCGCACGACCGTGCCGATCGGCACGGTCACGACCGCGTCCTCGCCCGCCGCACCGGACTTGCGCTGCGACGAACCGTGCCCACCGTCGTCGCCACGGCGATGGGGATTGCGCTGGATGTCGAGCAGGGAGGCCTGGCCGCGCTTCGCGACCAGGACCACGTCGCCGCCACGGCCCCCGTCACCACCGTCGGGACCGCCACGTGGCACGTGGGACTCGCGCCGCATCGAGGCAGCACCGTTGCCCCCGCGCCCACCCCGGACATGGATGGGCGTGGAGTCGATGAACTCGACGGCGTCGGACACGGGCACTTCCTCGTGGTCGGTGGTCGACGATAGGCCGGCTGCGGCGTTGCGGCCGGAACGCGAGACGGGGACCCCCCGATGGGGAGCCCCCGCCTCAGCGAGTCCTCAGTGGTCGTGGTGGATCAGACCTTCAGCGGAGCGTTACGCGTCCGCCGGATGCGCGTCGACATTGGCGAAGGTGCGCTTGCCGGACTTGCGGAAGCGGACCGAGCCGTCCACCAGCGCGAACAGCGTGTCGTCACCACCGCGCCCGACGTTCTCGCCGGGGTGGATCTTGGTGCCGCGCTGGCGCACGATGATGCCGCCTGCCCGGATCTCCTGGCCGCCGTAGCGCTTGACGCCCAGTCGCTTCGCCTTGGAATCGCGGCCGTTGTTGGACGAGCCGCCGCCCTTCTTGTGCGCCATGGTGAGTCCTTCTCGATGCCGGTCCCGGGACCGGGAAGCTGGTCAGATGCTGTCGATCTTGATGGTCGTGCGGTGCTGGCGGTGCCCCCGGCGCTTGTGCTGGCGCGACTTGTTCTTGTAGGTGAACACGCGGATCTTCTTGCCGCGGTCGTGGCCGGTGATGGTCGCGTCGACCGTGCGGTCGGCCACGTCGGCGCCGGTGGTGACCTCCGAGCCGTCACCGACCAGGACGACGGGCAGCGACACGGAGTCGCCGACATCACCGCCGAGCTTCTCGACGACGACCTCCTGGCCTTCTTCGACGCGGTACTGCTTGCCGCCGGTGGCGATGATCGCGTACACGGTGGACTCCTGCGAGATGTGGTTGGGCAGGCGGGCGCACGGTGGCCCCGGTCAGGGGTGGCGCGGGGCGCTGCCGATGGTGGGAAACGACACGACTGGCGGCTCCGCACCGCGGAACCGCAACGAACGACAGGCTATCGCAGCCCCCGCGGGCGTGCCAGCCGGGGGTCGATACCGTTCGGACGGCCCCGACTCGTGGGTTCCGGAGCACCGTCGTCCGGCCCACCCCCCGCTCCGAAGGGAAGTGTGCCGCGTGTCCGACGTCCTCGACCCCGACCAACGCTGTGCCCTGGTGGCGCGGGACGACGAGCCGCTGGCCGGCACCGCGCCGGAGGCCCCGTGGTGGGTCCTGGTCGAGGACCCCGGCCCGTGGGGCCGCGACGCCCTGGCCGATGGCGGGCTCCCCGAGCGCGTGGTCGCCCACCTGGTGCGCCAGACCGAGGCCCACGGCGTGCGCTACCAGGCCGTGCGCCGACCCGACCGGACGCGCAAGGCACGCCGAGCCGTGTACCTCGCCAACGTGCGGGCCGGCTGGCTGGCGCGCCTCGACCTGCCGGTCGAGCAGTTGGTCGACCTCGACCTGGCAGTGGTGACCGCGGACCGAGCCCCGGCAGGCGCCACCGAGGTCACCGACCCGCTGGTCGCGGTGTGCACGCACTCGCGTCGGGACGCCTGCTGTGCGCTGTGGGGGCGCCCGATGGTGGCGTCGCTGGCCCGACGGGCA
Organism: Salsipaludibacter albus; assembly: GCF_019798055.1. Lineage (GTDB taxonomy): Bacteria > Actinomycetota > Nitriliruptoria > Nitriliruptorales > Nitriliruptoraceae > Salsipaludibacter > Salsipaludibacter albus. Next base: position 115,919 of record NZ_JAHOPH010000008.1, read on the forward strand.
CCGGACGTGGTCTGGGAGACCTCGCACACCAGCGGTCACCGCTTCGCACCCAGCATCCTGGCCTTCCCCACGGGCGGTGTGTACGGGTTCGTCGACGATCCCGAGGCACTGCTCGACGACCTGCTCGACGGCCGGCTGCACCTGGCGCACTACCGCGGCGACCCGGCCCTGTCACGACCAGCCCAGGCCGCCGAGGTCACGGTGCGTCGCGCCCACGACCTCACCGATCCCGCCGCCGTTCGGGTCGTGTCGAGCCGGCACGATGGCGCCACCGCGACCGTGGTCGTCACGTCGCCGGCCGGGCGCGAGGTCGTGGTGCTGGATCGCGTCGAGCTGCCACCCGCCATGACGTCGTGCGGCGGGGACCCCAAGCCGCGCGCGACCTGGCGAGTCCGTTCGGTCGGAGGCGACACCCCCGGCTGATCGACGACCGGCGGCTCAGCCCCGGGCGGCGGCCACGGCGAGGCGGGCCATGAGGCTGGTGCGTCCCGTGGCCTCGAACTCGGTCAACAGGCGCCCGACCTCGGCCGAGCGCGCATGGGTGTGCGAGGTGATCCTGCCCGGGGTCGGACGGAACGGGCTGCGCAGCACGGACTTCTCGACCAGGTCGTCGGGCAGCAGCCAGGTGTTGTGCACGAACCCCGTGCCGGACTGGATGTCGGTCCGGCTCCGTCCGGGCGCACCTCCCCAGGGCAGCACGACGGTCCCGTAGGCGGTCCCGCCCCAGTCGTTGACGACGACGGTGCCGTACTCCAGCCGGTCGATGGCCCGCTCCACCGCGTCCCGGATCGCCGGGTCCCGCAGGCTCCGCGGATGCACCAGGATCGAGGCCGACAGGGTGCCCCACAGCACGTCGTTGGCGAAGTCCACGGCCTCCTCGAGGTAGTCCACCACCGACCGGGGGGCGTCCAGCCCGACCTCGCCGAACACCCCGCAGAACGCCTCGTGGGTGAAGGCGAGGTGACCAGTGTCGGACGGGTCCAGGTCGGCCAGGAGCGTGAAGGGGAGGCTGCCCGGGGCCGTCCCCCCGAACCCCTCGACCCGGTCGTGGGACGCGACGAGCTCCCGGTGGCGCTCCTCGGCGCCCGGGTACCAGGCCTGGCGGTCCTCCGCCTCGGCGAGCGACGCCCGGACGGCATCCAGCAGCCGCCCGCGTCGGTTCCAGTGGACGTGCGTGACCACCACGCGCGCAGCCACGCAGTTGAAGCCGCCGTTGTTGACCAGCATCGAGGCGATGGTGTCGCCCTGGGCGGCCAGGTCGTCGTCGGTCCAGGGTCCGGGGACCACGATCACGGGTGAGACGTTGCCGAGCTCGGCAGTGAAGGTCTTGGTCATCACCGGCTCGTCGGCCGCGCGGCGGCGAGCGCCCTCCTCGCCGGTCCCGAACACGATCGCGTCGTGGGTCCTGTCCGACCCGGTGACGTGGACCGCCGCGACGTCGTCGTGGCCGACCAGGTGGGCGCCCTCGTCGCGACCGCCGGAGACGATCCGCACCAGGTCGGCGTCCACGAACGCCCGCAGCGCCCGGCGCAGGTGCGGGGCGAGCCAGTCGTTGACCGGGCTCATCTTCAGCACGACCGTGCGGAGGTGCCCGTAGAGCTGGGCGAGGACGTCCATCGGGGGAATCGACGACACGTTGCCGGCGCCCAGCACGACCGCCACCTCGCCCTCGTGGGGCGGCTCGTGCCCGTCCCGGTGGACCTCGCCGATCCGGGACTCGACCTCCGCAACGGTGACCCCCTCCCGCATCACGACCTGGCCGGTCCTGCGCGGCAGCAGGAGGCGGTCCCGACCGTCCGCCGGCAGGACGTGGACGACGGTCCGCCCGTCGTCACGCTGCTCGATCCGTGGGGGCTGCGGCCGGCCCGTGGTCACCACGTCGGTCAGCGTCTGGTGCAGGAGGCGCAGGTTGCGGGCCACCAGTGCGGGACCGCCCAGCCACTCGTCGCCCATCGCCCGCTGGTCGCGCGAGATGCCCTTTGCCACCTGCGCGGCCAGGACCCAGTCCTCGGCCGCCGCGAGCGTGTCGCCCCGCGCCTGTTCCAGCAGGGCGAGTCGTCGGGGGAGGTCGGACGTGACCCATCCGGGTGCTGCCCCGGCGACGACTGCCACGGCCCGGTCGAGTTCGTCGGGGGAGGTCGTGGGTTGCTCGGCGACCTGCGGGATGTCGGGGGTGCCGGCCTGCCGGTCGGTCGCCGCGTCGGTGCTCGTCATGGCCTCACCCCGTGGGTGGTCGATGCCGACCGTGTGACGACTCGGGCGCCCGGGTCGGCTGGCGTCGGTGCGTGGTCGGCGACGGGACCACGCCCCGCCGGCGAGCAGGCTACTGGTGGCCGGATCGGCCGGGCACCGCCACCGAGATCAGCCGGTGGGTGCCCGCCCCGCCGTGCCGGCCTCCCACGAGTCGTACAGGTCGGCGTACACGCCGCCCGCAGCCACCAGGTCGTCGTGGTGACCGTCCTCGACCAGCCGGCCGTGGTCGAACACCAGCACGCGTTGCGAGGACTGGGCCGTCGACAGCCGGTGGGCGATGGTCACCGTGGTCCGCCCCCGGGTCAGGCCGTCCAGCGCACGACGCAGGCGGACCTCGGTGGCGGGGTCGACCGCGGAGGTGGCCTCGTCCAGCACCAGCAGTCGTGGGTCGGCGACGTAGGCCCGGGCCAGCGCGACCAGTTGGCGCTCGCCGGCCGACAACGCGCCGCCCCGGTCCCCGACCGGCGTGTCGAGTCCGTCGGGCAGTGACGCCACCCAGTCGGCCAGGCCGAGGTCGTCGAGCGCGCTCCACAACTGGTCGGAGGTGGCGTCCGGCTCGCCCTGCAGGAGGTTGTCGCGCACGGTCCCGGCGAACAACGCGCCCTCCTGGGGCACCATCACGACGTGACGGCGCAGCGATCCGAACGCGACCCGGTCGATCGGCCGGCCCTGGACCTCGACCGTGCCGGTGGACGGGTCCATCAGCCGGGTCAGGAGCTTGGCGAAGGTGGTCTTGCCCGATCCTGTCTCGCCGACGACGGCGACGTGCTGCTCGGGTGGGATGCTGACAGTGATGTCCTCCAGGACCGTGGGGCTGGACGCCTCGCGGGCGGTCTCGCCCGGCCGCGGGTAGCGGAACCCGACACTCGTGAAGGTCACGCCGACCGGTGCGTCGTCCAGCACCAGGCCGTCCTCGCCCGGGTCGGCCACGTCCGGCGCGACGTCGAGCACGTCCAGGACCCGGCGCCAGCCGGCCACCGCGGTCTGGCCCTCGTTGACGGTCTCGGCCGCGATCTGGACCGGCTCGACGAACAGCGAGATCAGGAACAGCATCGCGACGACCGTCCCCGGGGTCTCCGCGCCCAGGCCGACGAAGACGACGCCCGCGACGACGACCGCGGCGGTGGCGGCGCCGGAGAAGGACTCGCCGGTCCCGGAGAACAGCGCGGACAGCCGGCCGGCTCGCAGGGCGGCGTCGGTGTGGTCCTCGATCGCGTCGTCGAGCCGCTCCTGGATCGAGTGTTCGATCCCGTAGGCGCGGATCACCGGGGCGCCGACGACCACCTCGGCGAGCCTCCCGAGCAGGATCCCGAGGCGCTCGCGCACGTCGGTGTAGGCCACCGTGAGCCGGCCCTGGAACCACTTCGCGGCCAGCACGAACGGCACGAACAGGACCAGCACGACGATCGTCAGCCGCCAGGAGTAGACCAGCATCACCACCGCCGCGACGACCAGCTGGGCCGAGGCGGTCAGGAGGTTGAGGCCGCCGCGCTGCATGAACCTCGACACCTCGTCGACGTCGGAGGTCACGCGGGCCACGAGGTTGCCACGATGCTCGCTCGCCTGGTGGAGCATGGAGAGGTCGTGGATGTGGCCGAAGGTGCGCACGCGCAGGTTGGCCAGCGCGGTCTCGACCGCCGTCGCCAACCGGATGTTCATCGCCCCGGTCGACAGGGCCGTGACCAGGACGGCCAGCGAGGCCCACAGGACCGCACGCACGACCAGTGGCAGGTCGACGGCCGTGGTGCCCGCACCGATGCCCAACCCGTTGTCGATGGTCTGCTGCACGGCGATCGGCACGACCACGCGGCCGGCCGTGGCGACCAGGGCGAGCAACACGGTCACGGTCAGCCCACGCCGGAGCTCCGGCGACAGGCGCAGCCCACGTCGGACGGTGTGCAGCGCGGAACCTGCGTCCAGGCGTTCCGTGTTCGGAGCGGTCGTGGTGCTCATCGCCCCACCTCCACGCGGTCGTCGTCGCGGCCGCCGTGTCGCTCGGCCAGCTCGGACCGGTCGGTGTCGTAGGCCTCCACCAGTGCGGCGTAGTCGGGGTCGGTGGCGAGCAGCTCGTCGTGGGTGCCGCGACCGACCACCGCGCCGTCGGCGACGAAGGCGACCTCGTCGGCCAGCGCGATCGAGCCACTGCGGTAGGCCACGAGCACGACGGTCGTGTCCAGGTCGGCCGCGGCCAGCCCGGTCAGGATCGCCTGCTCGACCGTGGGGTCGACCGCGGACGTGGCGTCGTCGAGCACCAGCAGGCGGGGCCGACGCAGCAGGGCCCGGGCCAGGGCGACGCGCTGGCGCTGCCCGCCGGACAGGGATGCGCCCCGCTCCCCCACCACGGTGTCCAGCCCGTCCTCGAGCTCGTCGACGAACCGGTCGGCGGCGGCGAGCTGCACGGCCCAGTCCACCTCCTCGTCGGCGACGTCGGCACCGAGCGTGATGTTGTGGCGGATGGTGTCGTCGAACAGGAACGCGTCCTGGAAGACCAGCGTGGCGTCGGCGGCCAGGGCGTCGCGGTCCAGCGTGGTGGCGTCGACGCCGTCCAGGCGGATCGTGCCGCTGTCGGGATCGAACAGCCGCACCAGCAGCCACGTCAGGGTGGTCTTGCCACTGCCGGTCGCGCCGACGACCGCGAGCGTGCGGCCGGGCTCGACGTGCAGGTCCAGGTCGGTCACGCCCCGTTCCGGGTCGCCGGTGTAGGCCGGCGCCACCCCGTCCTCGAGGCGGTCCGGGTCGGGAGCCGGTCGGGGGGCGCTCCCCGCGTCGTGGTCGAGGTCCTCGCGGGTGCTCGCCGGGTGCATGTAGGTGACGTCCTCGGCGTCGGCTGCGAGGGCGGCATCGGACGGCAGCCGCTCGCTGCCGTAGTGGACGCGCTCGTCGGCCTGCAGGACGTGCTGGATCCGGTCGTGGCCCACCACGGCCTGCGGGAGCTGGCCGAGCAGCCAGCCGAACGAGCGCATCGGCAGGGCGACCAGCCGGAACAGGTACGCGAAGGTGACCAGCTCGCCCGCCGTCAACACGCCCAGCTGCACCCGCCACGCGCCGACCGCGAGGACGGCCAGGATCGCGAGGTCGGGCAGCGCCTGGACCACCGGGTCGAACACGCCGCGCAGACGTCCGAGGCTGATCAGGTGGTCGCGCAGGCGCCCGGTCTCGTCGTCGAACCGGGCGATCTCGGCGTGCTCACGACCGAGGGTCTTGACCACCAGGGCGGCGTCGAAGCTCTCGTGGGCGACCTCGGCGACATCCCCACGGGTGGACTGGGCACGTTTCGCGACGGCCCGCATGCTGCGCGAGAACCGGTGGTTGGCGATGGCAAGCAGCGGGCCCACGACGAAGCCGATGGCGGCGAGCCACGGGTCGGTGGTCACCAGCAGGACGGCCGTGATCAGCAGCATCAGGGCCGCGCCCAGCGCCATGGGGAGCGGGGCGGCCACGAAGGCGGCGGTCTCGATGTCCGAGGACGCGTTGGAGAGCAGGATCCCGGTGGGGTGGCGCCGGTGCCACGGCAACGACAGGGACAGGTAGCGCCGGGTGACGGCCCGGCGGTCGTCCCGCTGCAGTGCGTACTGGGCCACGTAGGCGCCGAGTCGCCGGCCGACGACGCCGACGGCCTTGAGCAGGGCGACCCCCAGCACGACGCCCGCACCGATCGCGATCGCCCGTGCGGTCGGGCTGGTGTCGGCGGCGGGGAGGATGAGGTCGTCGGTGATCCACCCGATCACCAGCGAGGACGCGACGGTCATCACCGCGTACAGGGCGGTCCCGATGGCCCCCCAGGCGAACCCGCGAGGTGCCTGTCGGAGCTGGAGGGCGATCAGCTGCATGCCACGACGCAGCGACGCGGGATCGGCGTCGCGCTGCGGGGAGGATGGTGGCACGGTCGAGCTCCGAGGTCGGACGTCGGGTCTGGCGGATCTGGCGGATCCCGGACCGGGGCCGAGTCGGGTCGACCGGGGCCCGGGTGCGGACGAGCCAACGCATCCCCGGCCCGTGACCTTCCCGTCGCGGCCACATCGGATCGGGGACCTGGGGTGGGACGGGCCGTGACGCCGGCCGGAGGCCGGCTCCTACACTCCGGCGAGACCACGCCAACCAGTCAGGAACGCACCACGATGTCCTTCCTCTCCACGCTCGGCCGCATGACCCTGTCGACCATCTTCATCCAGACCGGGGTGAACGGCCTGCAGAACTCCGGCCACGTCGCCGAGGTCGCCGAGGCCAACGACCTGCCCGAGCCCGAGCTGCTCGAGAAGATCCACCACACCACCAACGTCGCCGCCGGGCTGACCATGGCGCTGGGCATCTTCCCCCGCCTGTCCGCCACCGCGCTGCTGGCCAACCTGGTCCCCGCGACCATCCTCGCGCACAACCCCAACGAGGCCGACGGCCAGCAGGAGCGCACCGCCCAGACGGTCCACGCGGCCAAGAACATCTCGCTGGTGGGGGCCCTGCTGATGGTCATGGGCTCGAAATCGGACCCCGACGAGGACGAGCTCCTGGCCGAGCTCCGCGCCGACCTCGAGGCCGAACTCGACGCCGACCCCGACCTCGACCCCGACGCCTGAGGACCCTCCCACACGTCGAGTGTGCGGATCCCGGCCACCCGCGGCCGCAATCCGCACACTCGACGGGCCTTCTCGGTCACCCGCCTCCAGCGGGTGCCCGACCTAGTCGAACTCGGTGGTCCAGCCGGTGCCGTCGCAGGTCTCGCACCGGTGGCCGAACGACTCGAGCAGGCCGTGGCTGACGTTCTTGCGGGTCATCTGCACCAGGCCCAGGCGGGAGACGTCGGACACGCGGGTCTTGGTGCGGTCCCGCAGGAGCTCGCGCTTGAGCGTGGCGACGACCTGGTCCTGGTTGGCCTTCTTGAGCATGTCGATGAAGTCGATGATGATGATGCCGCCCATGTCCCGCAGGCGGAGCTGGCGCACGATCTCCTCGGCGGCCTCGAGGTTGGTCTTGAACACGACCTCCTCGAGGTTGGAGCGCTTCCCACCGGTGTACTTCCCGGTGTTGACGTCGATGACCTTCATCGCCTCGGTCACCTCGATGATGAGGTAGCCACCCGACGGCAGCCAGACCTTGCGCGACAGGGCCTTGCGGAGCTGCTCGGTGACGTTGTAGGCATCGAACAGGGGCGCGAACCGGGGCCGGTCCTCGTCGCTGTCGGCGGCTTCGGCGGCCTCGGGGTGCTCACGCTCCCACCGGGCCATGCCGTAGAGCTGGACCTTGTCGGCCTCGTCGCTGGTGACCTCGGACAGGTACTCGACGACCGCATCGTGGATCTCGGCGTCGTCGATGATCGCCTGTTCGTACTCGGCCCCGAAGCTGTCGCGGATCAGCTTGACGTGCAACGGCGGCTCTTCGTAGACCGGGGTGAGCGCCGCGGCGCTGGCGGCCTTCTCCTCGATGCCGGCCCAGACGCGCAGGAGCCGGCCGAGGTCGGCCTCGAGCAGCTCCTCGGGCGCGTCCTCGGCGGCGGTGCGCACGATGACGCCGTGCTCGGCGGGCTTGACCTTCTTGACGGCCGTGCGCAGCCGGTCGCGCTCCTTGTCGGTGAGCTTGCGGGAGATCCCGAAGACGTCGGACTTGGGCGCGAGCACCGTGTAGCGACCGGCCAGTGACAGCTGCATGGTCAGGCGCGGACCCTTCGTGCCCATCGCGTCCTTGGTCACCTGGACGAGCACCTTCTGGCCGGGCTTGAGGGCGTCCTCGATGCGTGGTGTGGAGCCCTCCTCGACGTCGAGGTCGTCGTAGAGCACCTCCCCGGCGTAGAGCACCCCGTTGCGACCGGTGCCGATGTCGAGGAAGGCGGCCTCCATGCCCGGCAGGACGTTCTGCACCCGGGCCATGTAGATGTTGCCGACCAGGGTGCGGTCCTCCACGTTGGTGACGTGGTGCTCGACGAGGTTGCGCTCCTCGAGCACGGCGATCTGGGTGCGGGTGCCGTCGGCCGACACCAGCATGGTCTTGGGGGGACCGCTCCGCAGGGCGCGACGCAGGTCCTCGGAGACCCCCTGGACGTGTCGACCGTTGGGCCGACGACCGCGCTTGGCGGCCATGCGCGTGCCCTCGCCCCGGTCGTCGGCGCCACCGGACTTCGACCCGTTGCCGCCCTTCGACGACGACTTCCCCCCGGAGGACTTCGACGTGGACTTCGAGGACTTGGACGACTTCGAGGACCTGGAGGACTTCGAGGACCTGGAGGACGTGGCCTCGGCCGGTGCGGACCCGCCGTCACGCGAGCCCCGGCTGGACCCGCCCTTGCTGCGACGCGAGGAGCCCCCGCGACGCGAGCCGGACGAGGAGCGACTGCCGCCACGCCGGGACGTGTCGTCGGTCGTGTCCGCCTGGGTGGTCGCCTCAGCGGACGACTGGCCACGCCCACGGCCGCCGCGGCTGCCCCGGCGGCCGCGACGACGACGTCGACGGCCTCCGGACTCGCTGTCGTCGCGGGTGTCGGGAGTTGGATCGGACGGTGCGTCAGCGGTCCCGGTGGCGCTCGTGGCGTCGGGATCGGCGTCGGAGTTGGTGGTCACAGGCAGGCTCGCTTGGTCAAGCAGCCTCCGCGTGGCGACCCGGTGTCAGGGGTTCGACCTGCTGGGTCAGCGCCTCGACGACGCCGTCGTCGACCACCGCTCCCTGCGCCACGCGGGTGTACAGACGTGGATCGGGCAGGGGATGGTCGGCGAGGCCGTCGAGGGCGACCTTGAGGTCGGTCGGTCTGATGGTCGGACCGTCGTTGCGGAGGACCGCACGGAAGATGGCACGGGGTTCGGAGGGGTCGCCCGGGTCGACGGCGACGTCCACCAGCGGTGGTCGCACGTCGAGGATGCGGTCGCCCTTGGGGCGGTGCCGCACCACCTCGACGGCGTCCGACGCCAGCAGGGCGTCGGCGCGGTGGCGGAGGTCGTCGACCAGGTCCGGCGTCGTGTCGACGTCCGGCTCCCAGGCGATGTCCCAGAGGGTGGCCTGCAGGTACTTCGCGAATCGGCGAGCACCGTCAGGCACGACCAGGTAGGTGGTGATGTCCATCCCGGTCGGCAGGGCGGCGGAGAGCCGCGCCAGGCCGGTGCCGGGATCGATGTCGGTTGCAAGGGTGAGTTCGGCGTACTCGCCGGTGGAGGCGTAGCCCACCGGGAGCGCGTCGGGGAAGGAGACCTTGGGGTGGGGCGTGAAGCCCTGGCTGTAGGCGATCGGGATCTCGGCGCGACGCAGTGCGCGCTCCCACACCGACGACAGGTCGCGTGCGGAGATGAACCGCACCCGTCCCTGCTTGGTGTAGCGGATCCGCAGCCTCACGGCGATTCCAGTCGCGCCGCCGAGGTGGGCAGGTCGGGGCTGCCGCCCAGCGGTGCGGGGGAGGCCGGCGTGGCCGGGCCGCTGGCCAGGATCGGCAGGCTGGGCCCACGCGTCTCGGGGTTGGTGTAGGCCGTGTCGTGCTGGATGTCGAGGCCGGGGCACACACCGCAGTCGTAGCAGGGGATCCAGCGACAGTCGTCCAGGGCCTTTTCGCTGATGGCGTCCTGCCAGTCGTCCCACAGCCACTGCTTGTCCAGCCCCGCGTCGAGGTGGTCCCACGGGAACGCCTCGTGCTCACCACGCTCGTGGTGGGAGGCCTCCTCCAGCGAGATGCCGACGTCGGCGAGGGCCTGGTGCCACTGGGGCAGGGTCTCGGACTCGTGCCAGCCGTCGAAGGTCGCGCCCAGGCGCCAGGCACGCTCGACCACCGGTGCCACCCGGCGGTCGCCGCGGGCGAGCAGGCCCTCGATGACGCCTTCCTCGGGGTCGTTGGTCCGCAGTCGCAGGCCACGGTGGGGCTTGATCTGCTCGAGGATGAGGTCGAGCTTGCGCTGGATCTCCTGGGGCGTGTCCTGGGCGGCCCACTGGAAGGGGGTGTGCGGCTTGGGCACGAACCCCCCGACCGAGATCGTCGCCTTGTTCGCCCGCCCGTGTCGCTGGGCGATCTCGTAGACCTTGATGCCCATCTCGGCGATGGCGAGCACGTCCTCGTCGGTCTCGGTGGGCAGGCCGACCATGAAGTACATCTTGACGTGGCGCCAGCCGTTGGCGAACGAGATCTCGGCGGTGCGCAGCATGTCCTCCTCGGACACCATCTTGTTGATGACCGCGCGCATCCGCTCGCTGCCCGCCTCGGGCGCGAAGGTCAGCCCGGTGCGCCGGCCGTTGCGGGCCAGCTCGTTGGACAGGGTGACGTTGAAGGCGTCGACCCGCGTGGAGGGCAGCGACAGCGAGGTGGTGGTCCCCTCGTAGACGTCCGCGAGGTTGCGGGCGATGTCACCGATCTCGGCATGGTCGGCCGACGACAGGCTGAGCAGCCCGACCTCCTCGAAGCCGGTGTCGGCGACACCCTCGGTGACCAGGCGCTGGATGGTCTCGGGCCGACGCTCGCGGACCGGTCGGGTGATCATGCCGGCCTGGCAGAACCGGCACCCCCGGGTGCAGCCCCGGAAGATCTCGACCGAGAAGCGCTCGTGGACCGTCTCGGTCATCGGGACGATCTGCTTCTGCGGATAGGGGAAGTCCTCGAGGTCCTGCACGGTGCGCTTGGGCACGCGCGTCGGGGCACCGGGATGGACCGGCACGGTGGCGCGCAGGGTGCCGTCGGGGGCGTAGCGGGGCTCGTAGAAGGCCGGCACGTAGACGCCCTCGACACCCGCGAGCCGCTCCAGCAGCGCGGTGCGGTCGGCCAGGCGACCGGCGACCCGGTCCTCCTTGGCCCGCCGCAGCACGTCGTCGATCTCGAGCACGACCTCCTCGCCGTCGCCCATGACGACCGCGTCGAGGAACGGCGCGAGGGGCTCGGGATTGAACGCGGCGTGGCCGCCGGCGAGCACGATCGGGTGGTCCAGGGTCCGGTCGGCGGCGTGGATCGGGACCCCGCCGAGGTCGAGCAGGTTCAGCAGGTTGGTGTGGCCGAGCTCGTGCGGGAGGGTCACCCCGAACACGTCGAAGGCCCACAACGGATAGTGGTGCTCGAGCGAGAACGTCGGGATGCCGCGCTCGCGCATCTTCTCCTCGAGGTCGAACCACGGGGCGTAGGCCCGCTCGGCCAGGCTCGTCGAACGCTCGTTCAGCAGTTCGTACAGGATCTGGATGCCCTGGTTGGGCTGGCCGATCGCGTAGGTGTCGGGATAGCACAGCAGCCAGCGGGTCCGGGCGCGCGCCCACGGCGTCACGACCTGGTTGTGCTCGCCACCCACGTACTGGGCCGGCTGCGAGACGTCCGGCAACAGCCGTTCGAGCACGTCCCAGTACGACGGGGGCACGACCGGGTCACGTGGACGCCGGATGGCGTCCAGGTCGGCGGCGTCAGGGGTGGTCGGGGGGGCTGCAGCGCGCATGCGGCGCTCCGATGGATAGGTCGTGTGCGGGGTGAGGACCGGCGCTGTCGACGGGCCTGCTCAGCCCCCGTTTCGGGAGGCCGGCGAGTGTCCGGAGCTGCACGGCACCCACACCGACGTGTCCCTGCGAGGCTAGCGCACCACGCCCACCCCCACGACCGAGGCGACCGTCCCCCGGCCGGCAGAAGCGAGCCGAGGCCAGAAGCCGGACGAACCACCCACCACGCACGCAATGGCACGCGCGAACGGGGGTTCCCCCCTTGGGGGGAACATCTGGCCGCCCGCCTCCCGACGGCGCGACCGGCCAGGAGCGAGCCGTCCGGGGCGGCCAGCGTGGGGGGTCCGGGAGACTCACACGAGGAGCGCAGCGACGACGTGGGAGACGACCCTCGACTACGAGAACCGGCGCATGTGGATGTTGAGGAGGAGTCCGACGAGTGCGAACCACATGATCAGGGACGTGCCGCCGTAGCTGACGAACGGCAACGGGATGCCGGTGATGGGGGCGATCCCGATCGTCATGCCGACGTTGACGAACACCTGCAGGCCCAGCAGGCCGACGATCGCCGACGACACGATCGTGCCGAACAGGTCACGCGACATCATCGCGATCCGCACCCCTCGCCAGATCAGGATGACGAACAGGCCGAGGATCACCAGCGACCCGACGAACCCGAACTCCTCGCCGACGATGGTGAAGATGAAGTCGGTGTGGTTCTCCGGGATGAAGGCAGCGGCGTTCTGGGTGCCCTGCCGATAACCCTGCCCGGCGAGCTGTCCCGACCCGATCGCGATCATCGACTGGTTGAGCTGGTACAGCGCACCGCCGGCCTCGCCGACGTTGCCCTGGTCGAGGAAGGCCGTCAGTCGCTCCAGCTGGTAGGACTCGATGAAGCCCCCGACGAAGGCGTAGACGACGGCGCCGATGCCGCCGACGGCCAGGCCGGCCAACCACCGGAACGGGATCCCACCGACCAGGAACATCACGAACAGCAACCACACGATGACGATCGCCGACCCCAGGTCGGGCTCGAGGAAGATCAGCCCCGCCGGGACCGCGGCCAACGCCAGGCAGGCCAGCAGGGTCCGCATGGTCGGTTCACCACGCCGCTCGTGCAGCAGTGCCGCGACGGCCACGATCACGGCGATCTTGGCCAGCTCGGACGGTTGCAGGCTGAACCCGCCGATGTTGATCCAGCGACGCGAGCCGTTGACCAGCGTGCCGACCGCCGGATGGAGCACGGCGACCAGCAGGATGATCGAGCCGCCGTACAGGATCGGTGCGAGCGCCCTGATCCAGCGGTAGTCCAGCACCGCGGTGATGATCATCGCGACGATGCCGACCCCGAAGGCGACCAGCTGGCGCAGCACGAACGACAGGTCGGGCGCACCGGTCTCGCCGACCCGGGTGGTCGTGGCCGAGAAGATCATGGCGATGCCGATCCCGGTGAGGACCAGCGCGGTCGCGACCAGGATCGGGTCGAGGTGGCGGATCGGCTCGTAGGCACGCATCCATCGGCTCTGGACCTGCTCACGCTGGATCCGCCGGGTGCGATCGCTGCCGAAGTAGGTGTCGCTCATGATCTGGCTCGCCGTTCCACGGCTCGCTGCGGAGCGATCGAGGCGGTCATGAAGTCCATCATCAGTCCACGTCGTCCGGGCCGGCCTCGATCTGCGTGGCGCGCAGGTCGAAGATCTCCTCCCAGATGCGACGCACGATCGGCGCCGAGGTCTGGGAACCGCCACCACCACGCTCGATCACGACCACCACGACGTACTGGGGGTCGTCGGCAGGCGCGTAGGACGCGAACCACGAGTACGGGACCTGCTCCCGGTCCTCCTCGACGTCGAAGCCGGCCTGGCCGGTGCCGGTCTTGCCGGCGATCGGGTACTCGTCGAGCGGGAAGCCGTCGAAGGGCACGCGACCGGTCCCCTCCTCCGACATCACGACGTCCTCCAGTCCCTGCTGGAGCTCGTCCCACCACTCGTCGGGGGCGTCGATGGTCGTGTAGGTCTCGGGCTCGATGGTCTCCACGACGTCGCCCGACGGGTCGAGGATCTGCTCGCCCAGGTGGGGGCGCATCACGGTGCCGCGGGTCGCGACGGCGCCGTAGGCGGCCGCCACCTGCAGCGGCGTGACCAGCACGTCGCCCTGGCCGATGGACATGTTGACCGCGTCACCACCACGCCAGATGTGGCCGAAGTCGCACAGGTCGCGGTACAGGTCGTAGTTGGGGTCACCCGACGACAGCACCTCGTTGGCCATCGTGCACGAGCCGTTGATGCTGTCGCCCTCCTCGATGCTCAGGTCCTTGGTCTCGAACCAGTAGTCGAGACGCCATTCACGGTCCGGGACGCGACCGGTCGCCTCGCCGGGGATGTCCAGTCCGACGGTGTCCCCGAAGCCGAACTCGCGGGCGGCGTCGGCGTACACCTCGTCGATGTCGTCCACGTCGGCGCCCTCCTCCTCCTGGGCCCGTTCCTGCGCCCACTGATCGGCCGCGAGCCGGTAGAAGAAGGTGTCGCAGGAACGCTGGAGGGCGGCGGCGAGGTCCATCTCGCCCTCGTCCTCGTCGTTCCAGTTGTCGAACTCGCGCCCACCGACCTCGAGCGTGGGGGGACAGCCCACCTCGTCGTTGGGCGACAGCCCGTCACGCAGGGCACCGAGCCCCGAGGCCACCTTCCACACCGACGCCGGCGGGTAGGTCGCACCCACGGCCCGGTTCACACCGGGATCGCCGTACAGGTCGTCGCGGTCGAAGTAGTAGTCGAAGTACTCGGAGGAGCCCGACGCCAGGCCGCGTGGGTCGAAGGTGGGGTTGGACGCCATGGCGCGGATCGCCCCGGTGGTGGGGTCCATCACGATCGCGGCGCCACCGGTGGCCTCGACCGGCACCTCGGTGCCGTCGTTGAGCTCGAAGACGAAGTCCTCGCGGGCGGTGGCGATGCCCTCGGCCAGGATCTGCTCGACCTGTTGCTGGAGCTCGAGGTCGAGGGTCAGCATGACGTCGTTGCCCCGCACGGGCGGGGTGTTGGAGATCTCGCCGACGAGTGTCCGGCTGGCGTTGACCTCGATGCGGCGCACGCCCTCACGACCCTGGAGCGCCTGGTCGTAGACGCGTTCCATGCCGGCCTTGCCGATGACGTCGCCCGGGTCGAAGTCCAGCCAGCGCTCGTCGGCCAGCTCGCCCTCGGTGATCTCGCCGGTGTAGCCGACCAGGTGGGCCGCGGTCTGGCCCTGGGGGTACTCACGGATGGGCAGGCGCTCGGCGACGACGCCGGGGAACAGTTCGGGGTGCTCCTGCACGCTGAACACGACCTCGGGCGCGACGTCGACCGCGACCGGCACCGGTCGGAACACCGACCGGGACAGCGACTGCATCGACTCCACCAGTTCGTCGACGGGCTGGTCGAGCAGGGCGGCGAGACGCTCCAGCGTCGCCTGCACCTGCGGGTCGTCCAGCGGCTCGCCAGTGATGCGGTCGAGGAAGCGGTCGCGCTCGACGCTGACGGCCAGCGCGATCCGGTTGCGGACCAGCTCGCTGCCGTCGGAGGTCAGGAGGCGACCGCGCGGGGCCTCGGAGGTCACCTGGGTCGTGGTGTTCTGCACGGCCAGCGACTCGAAACTGTCCCCGGCCAGGACCTGCAGGTAGTACAGCCGGGACACCAGGGCCACGACGAGACCCACCATCACCATGGTCAGCACCGTGAGGCGCAACCCCGGGGAGTAGTCGTCTTGTGCCATGCTGGTCAACCTGCTGGATGTCGCGGCGGGCGTGTGGCCGGGGGGCGGGCGGGTCGCTGCCGGTCGGGTGCCGGTGGGCAGCCCGGGGCGTTCGACCGGAGGTCGTGGGGTCCGACGTCCGGATCGGTGTCGAGGTTGCGACGCCGTCGGGATCCGGGACCGGCGGCCGTCATCCGCTGGTGGACGGGACCTCGACGGGGAAGTGTCGGTCAACGTATCGAGTCAGGGCAAATGCCCCCGGGGCCAACAGGATCGCGTAGACGGTGGCCACGAGGGCGGCCTCGGCGACCAGCAGCGCCGACGCGGAGGCTCGGGCGAGCAGGGCGGACAGGATCCCGTAGCCGCCGACCCCGAGGAACGTCCCGGCCCCGGCGAACAGGGTGGGCGCGGTCAGCGATTCGGGCGCGAGGTAGGGGCGCGCGGCACCGACCCCGTAGCCGACGCCCAGGTAGACCAGCGCGGACAGGCCCAGTGGCGTCGTCGACGACAACAGGTCGGTCAGCAGCCCCGCCGGCAGGGCGACCCGCACGCCGGTCAGGGCCCCGTCGTCCAGGGCGAAGGCGATCACGAGCAGCAGGAGCAGGTCGGGGGTGAAGCCCGACACGGTCAGCACCGGCAGCAGCGACACCTCCACCAGCGCCGCGATGACCAGCAGCAGGCCGATGACCAGGGCACGCGCCATCAGGTGTCCTGCCCGTCGGTGGGCGTCGGAGCGTCGGGCTCGGTGGACTCGCCGGCGCCGTCCGCGTCGTCGACGGGTGGCGGGATGGTGGGCACCTCGGCCTCGGAGCGCTGCGGGTCCACGGGCGGTGGCGAGAACGACGGACTGGGATCGAGCTCGAGGGGCTCGTCGGGGGCCGCCGGCTCGGTGAGCACCACCGAGACGATGTCGAGGGTCGAGAAGTTGACGTAGGGCAGCACGTCCACGGTGCGTGACAGCTGTCCGTCCTCGACCTCCGCGCTCGTCACGACCCCGACCGGGATGCCCGACACGAAGGTGCCGCCCTGGTAGGCCGAGGTCACGATCTCCTGGCCGACCTCGATCTCGACGTCGGTGATCAGGGGCTCGAAGATCATCGGCTCGTTGCCGTCCCCCTGCAGCGACCCGATGACCCCGGTCTCGGCAATGCGCACGGACGCGCCGAAGTTGGGGTCGATCGACAGCAGCACACGCGAGGAGTTGCTGGCGGTCGCGATGACCCGTCCCACCAGGCCGTCACCGTCGGTCACGGGCATGTCGGGACGGATCCCGTCGTCGGTGCCGACGTCGATGGTCGCCGTCCACTCGAAGTTGGAGGCGCCCTGGGCGGTCACGTGGGCCGAGACGGTCTCGAGCTCGTTGCGCTGGCGGAAGTCCAGCTGGGCGCGCAGTTCCTCGTTCTCGCGGACGACGTCGTCGTAGGACAGTCGTCGTTCCTCGACCTGTGCGAGTTGCGCGCGGAGGCGAGCGTTCTCAGCGCGGATCGAGAAGAGTTCGCCGACGTTGCCGGCCGCGTTGGCGATCGGGCGGACCAGGGTCGACAGGCCGTCCTGCACGGGACCCAGCACGACGGACACGCCGTTGCGCAGCCGCCCTCCCAGGTCGTCACCACCGGCCTCGGAGCGGAAGTCCACCGTGACCAGCACCAGCACCACCACGACCGAGACGGCCAGCAGGATGCGCGCGCGACGTCGCTGGAACACCGGGTTTCCTCGTCGACGGTCGGGCGTGGATCAGGGTCGGGCCGCGCCCGCGGGACGGGCGCTGGCGTGCCGGGTCATCCCCGCGAGGAGGAGATCAGCACCTTGCGCAGGGCCTCGAACTCCTCGAGGCACTTGCCCGAACCCACCGCGACCGCCGACAGCGGGGAGTCGGTGATGTGGATCGGCATCCCGGTCTCGTGCTTGAGGCGCTCGTCGAGGCCGCGCAGCATGCCACCGCCCCCCGCCAGCACGATGCCCTTGTCCATGATGTCGGCGGCGAGCTCCGGCGGGGTCTTGTCCAGGGTGTTCTTGACCGCGTCGACGATGGAGTTGACCGGCTCCTCGATGGCCTTGCGGATCTCCTCGGACGACACGACGATCGTCTTGGGCAGCCCGGACACCAGGTCGCGACCGCGAATCTCGGCGTGGGGCTCGTCGGGCAGCGGGAACGCCGACCCGATGGCCATCTTGATCTCCTCGGCGGTGCGCTCGCCGAGCATCAGCGAGTACTCCTTCTTGATGTAGGAGATGATCGAGTCGTCCAGCTCGTCGCCGCCGATCCGGATCGACTGGCTGGTGACGATCCCGCCCAGCGAGATGACCGCGACCTCGGTGGTGCCACCACCGATGTCGACGACCATGTTGCCGGCCGGCTCGTGGACCGGCAGGCCGGCCCCGATGGCCGCGGCCATCGGCTCCTCGATGATGTAGGCGGCGCGGGCGCCGGCCGACATCGTGGCTTCCTCGACGGCGCGCTGCTCGACCCCGGTGATGCCCGACGGGACACAGACGACGACGCGTGGCTTGGCCAGGAACCGACGCTTGTGCACGGCCTGGATGAAGTAGCGCAGCATCTTCTCGGTCACGTCGAAGTCGGCGATGACGCCGTCCTTGAGTGGCCGGATCGCCATGATGTGGCCGGGGGTGCGGCCGATCATGCGCTTGGCCTCGGCCCCGACCGACAGGATCGCGCCGTTCTTGGTGTTGATGGCGACCACGGAGGGCTCGTTGAGCATGATGCCGCGACCCCGCACGTAGACCAGCGTGTTGGCCGTGCCGAGGTCGACGGCCATGTCACGGCCGAGCATGTGGATGTTGGAGAACTTGGAGGCCACGAAGCGGACCCTTCGGACGAAACGTTGTCAGCAGGCATGGACGGAGGTGCGGTCGGGCGGCCGGACGTGTGTGGACCGGACGCGCGGCCGGACGTCGGACCGGTTGCAGCGCTGCATGACACCCCGACCCTGTCGGGCCAAAGATATCGCTGCCACCGGACCATCGACACACGGCTGGATGGCCGGTTGCACGCTGACCCCTCGCGCGTCATGGCGAGAGGTTCGGCAGGTGCACCGTAGTCTACCGAGTCCGTATGTTGCCAGTGTTGCCAGTGTTGTTTTTGAACGGACTTGGTCCGATCGCCCCCCGTCCGGACGGCCGTCCCGATGAACGCCGGCCACGATTCAGCAGTGACCCTGCCTGGCCAGGGACTGCCAGCGCGAGCCTGCGACGACCAGGTGGTCGAGCAGGTCCACGCCCACGACCTCCCCGGCCCGGGCGAGGCGGGTCGTCACCGCCACGTCGTCGGCCGAGGGGGTCGGGTCACCCGACGGATGGTTGTGGGCGACCACGACCGCGGCCGCGTTGACGAGCAGGGCATCACGGTAGACCTCGCGTGGCGCCATGAAGGTGTGGTCGAGCGAGCCGATGCTGACCACGCCGACGTCGAGCACGAGATGGCGCGTGTCCAGGGCGACGGCGACGCACGCCTCGCGATCCCGCCCGGCCAGGACCGGCGCGACGACGGTGGCGGCCGACTCCGGTGACGTGACGGCCAGCCGCTCCCCCGCGGCGGCGTCGACCGCCCGGGCCGTCGCCGCGACGCAGGCAGGACAGCGCGGCTCGGCCTGGGCGACCCCACCTCGCGCCCCCTGCCTCCATGCATCCTGCCCCACGTGGTCCTGCTGATGCGTCACGATCGTCGTCATCGGTCCTCGCCGGTCGATCCCCCGACGATGCCCGACGACGATCCCACCCCGATGCCCCGTCTTCGCACCTGTGGACGGCGTGGTCAGCCGTCGGCCCCAGCCGCCCAGTGCCAGGAGCGGGTGCACGACCGAGCGGAAACCGCACCGAACCGCACCCACTCCTCCCCGACGTGCCCCGACGGACCGAAGCGGGTGCACGACCGAGCGGAAACCGCACCAAACCGCACCCACTCGGGGAAGGTGTGGACTGCGGGTCGTGGCGGAGGAGCGAGGCGGTCAGCCGTCGGGGCCGGCGGTGGACTCCTCGGATGGCGTGGCGGTGTCGGCCGGGGTCGACGCGTCGTCCGCCCCGGCTTCCGTCAGCGCGTACAGGTAGCCGTCCCGCGAGCCGACGAAGATCTGGCCACCCCACGCTGCTGGCGTGGACTCGATGCAACCCTGGGTCACGACGTTGTCCGAGACCTGGCGGGGGCTGTCGGGATCGGAGATGTCGTAGACCCGCAGGGCCGGCTCGGTGAAGCAGTTCACGGCCAGGAGGAGACGGTCGCCCGCGAGGACGGGCGAGGACTGCGCCCACCCCCCGACGTCGTCGGACCACAGGATCTCGCCCGAGTCGCGGTCGACGACCCACAGCTCGCCCGGGTTGGTGGACACGTACAACCGGTCGCCGCGCAGGGCCGGCGTCGCCCAGATGCCACCGTCGAAC
Source organism: Salsipaludibacter albus (assembly GCF_019798055.1). Lineage (GTDB taxonomy): Bacteria > Actinomycetota > Nitriliruptoria > Nitriliruptorales > Nitriliruptoraceae > Salsipaludibacter > Salsipaludibacter albus. The sequence goes on from NZ_JAHOPH010000008.1 coordinate 135,662, forward strand.
CCGCCGGAGGCCGGGACGTCCAGGCTCCACACGACCGGGTCGTCGGGCTCGTCGGGGTCCAGCTTGACCAGCTGGCCGAGTTCCTCGCCCCGGTCCGTCGCGAGGTCGATCTCGGCCGCCACGTAGATGTCGCCGGTCTCGTCGACGACGATCGAGGCGTCCACGTCGTCACCCATCCAGAAGTCGAACACGACCTCCGCGTCGTCGGGCAGGTCCGAGATGTCGACCCCGACCACGCGACCGCCGGAGTTGGCGAAGTAGGCGCGGTCCTCGAAGATCGCCGTGGAGTTCTCGACCGACTGCTGGCGCCCGACCTGCGCGACCAGCTCGTCGGTGAAGGCGGGCATGTCGAAGACGATCTCGGGGTCGATGGTGACCAGGCCGTCGTCATCGGTGTCGCGGTTCAACTCGATGGCGAACCACCAACTGTTCTCGCCTCCGACGTAGACGATGTCGTCGACCACGACCGGGTTGGAGTCCCAGTCGTTGTTCCAGATCCCGGGGACGGCGTCGGCCGCGAGGCTGTACAGCTCGGTGGGTTCCTCGCGGTCCAGTGCGATGATCCGCCACTCGTCGTCACGCGACCCGGCGTACAGCAGCGGGTAGCCGTCCGGGTCGAGCGTGACGGTGCCCTTGATGATGTCGCCCATGTCGAAGTCGGGCCGGGTCCGCTCCCCCGTCGCCGCGTCGATGAAGTGGATCGACTTGTCGAAGGCACCCAGGATCACCTCGGTGATGCCGTCGGGCCGCTCCCACACCAGCGGCTGGCCGGTCCAGCCGGTCCCGCACCAGACCTTGTCCTCGCCCGCGACCGGGGAGTTGCCACACATCGGCTCGTCGGGGAACCGCCACTGCACCTCGAGCTCGTCGGGGATCGGACCGGTGCCGTACCAGGTCCGCGTCGGGTTGCCCCGGAACATCGTCAGGCCCTCGACCTCGCCCCACGGGGCACTGACGCCACCGGCCAGGTCGGGCGGTGCGGTCGGGGTCGGTGACGGCGTGGGCGACGGGGTCGGCGATTCCGTCGGACCGGACGTGGGGTCGGTCGTGGGATCGGACGACGACGGCGTGGGCGAGGGCGTCTCGTCGCGCGGTGCCGCCGCCACGGAGTCGCCCGCCGCGTCCGGCGACAGGGCGCGACCCAGCGCGACGCCGCCCACGAGCACGACGAGCGCAGCAACGAGGAACGGGAGGACCCGGAGCTTTTGGTTCATGACGGCACAGGGTGACACATCCGCCGGCCCCGTGTGTGCAACCCCCGATGAGGACCACGAACGCGGGCACACCGACGAGGTCCGGGTTGCGCTCCGGGTCGTTGTCGGGCCATCCTCCGTCGCGTGCCCGCGGTGACCGACCGGCTCGGCGACTGCCCACCCGGACCCGGTCCACCCGCAGGCCGCCGACCCCGACCTCGAGGCCGACCGTGCCGCAGCTGCCCACCTTCGCCGACGTCCGGGCCGCTGCCGACCGCCTGGCCGGCACCGCCCACCGCACGCCCGTCCTGCGGTCGCGACGGATCGACGAGGAGGTGGGTGCACAGGTCGTCTTCAAGTGCGAGAACCTCCAGCGGATGGGCGCGTTCAAGTTCCGCGGGGCGTTCAACGCGCTGTCACGGTTCGACGAGCGCCAGCGTGATGCCGGCGTGGTCACGTTCTCGTCGGGCAACCACGCCCAGGCGATCGCCCTGTCGGCGCGCGAGCTGGGGATGCCGGCAACGATCGTGATGCCGACCGACGCTCCCGCGTCCAAGGTGGCGGCCACGAAGGGCTACGGCGGGCAGGTGGTGACCTACGACCGCTACACCGAGGACCGCGAGGCGATCGGCCGCCGGATGGCCACCGAGCGTGGCATGACGCTGGTGCCGCCCTACGACCATCCCGACATCATCGCCGGCCAGGGCACGGCCGCGCTCGAGCTGTTCGAGGAGGTCGGGACGCTCGACGCACTGTTCGTGCCACTGGGTGGCGGCGGGTTGCTGGCCGGCACGGCGTTGTCGACCAGGCAACTGGCCCCGGACTGCCGGCTGTACGGGGTCGAGCCGGCCGCCGGTGACGACGGCCAGCAGTCGTTGCGGTCCGGGCACGTCGTGCGCATCGACCCCCCGCGCACGATCGCCGACGGCGCGGCCACGCCCAGCCTGGGCGAGCACAACTTCGCGATCATCCAGCGCGACGTCGACGACGTCCTCACCGCGACCGACGACGAACTGGTCGAGGCGATGCGGAGGTTCGCCGCCACCATGAAGCTGGTGGTCGAGCCGACCGGCTGCCTGGGACTGGCCGCCGCCCTGGCCCGACGTGACGACGTCGCGGGACAGCGGGTCGGCGTCATCGTCTCCGGCGGCAACGTCGACCTCGACCGCTACGCCACCCTCCTCGCCGACGGCCCCTCCCCCACCTGACCCACACCACCCCGCCGGGCGTGACCGAATCGGGCAACAGTCTGCACCGAAGGGTCACGCTCGACGGGGTTTGGCGAGATTCAGCCGAGCTCAGAAGCGGGAGTTGCGAGCCCCTGGCGAGCAACTCCAACGTGCCCGGAGGCCAGGAAGAACCGGAGCAGTGCGAGTCAGCCGGGCACGCGGTCGGGGAAGAAGATGCCGAGCTCGCGGGTGGCCGACTCGGTCGAGTCGGAGCCGTGGACGATGTTCTCGCCGATGACCGTGGCGAAGTCACCGCGGATCGAGCCCGGGGTCGCCTCGATCGGGTTGGTGGCACCCATGATGGTGCGCATCCCGACGATCGCGTCGTCGCCGGACACGCACATCGCGACCAGCGGGCCGGAGGTGATGAAGTCGACCAGCTCGCCGAAGAACGGCTTGTCGACGTGCTCGCCGTAGTGCTCCTCGGCGGTCTCGCGCTCCAGCGTGCGCAGTTCGAGCGCCTCGATCGTGTAGCCCTTGCGCTCGATGCGGCTGACGACCTCGCCGACCAGCCCACGGGCGACGCCGTCGGGCTTGACGAGGATGAGGGTCTGTTCGGCTGCCATGGGACGTCCTTGTCCGGGTCGGGTCTCGGTCGGGTGTCGAGATGGTCTCGTGGGAGGGTGGCTCGTCGGCCACCACGTCGACCGGACACGGTACGCAACGCCCCGCGGTGCTGCGGACGCGTCGGCGGGTCAGGCGGGCAGGTGGACGTCGCGTGCGGCACCGACGGTCATGAGCGACCCGGTGACGACCACGCCGTCGCCCTCACCGGCGACCCCGGTGGCCAGTTCCAGCGCCTCGGCGACGTCGGCGGCCTCCTCGACCGCGATGCCCGTCCCGGCGAACACCTCGCGGGCCACGGCCGCCATCTGGGCGACCGTGGCGGCCCTGGGCGAGTCGGGGGCCGTCACGACCACGTGGTCGACGACGTCCCGGAAGGCACCGACGATGCCGGGCAGGTCCTTGTCCGCCATGCACCCGATGACGAGCACGACGTTGCGGAACGTGAACGCCTCGTCCAGTGCCAGTGCGGTGGCCCGTGCCCCGTGCGGGTTGTGCGCGCCGTCCAGCACGACGGTGGGGTGGCGCGCCACCACCTCCATGCGTCCCGGCGAGTCGACCCGTGCGAACCCGGCCCGCACCACGTCGTCGTCGACCTCGTCGAAGGACGGCCCGAGGAACGTGGCCACGGCCGCCAGCGCGATCGCGGCGTTCTCGGCCTGGTGGGGGCCGTGCAACGGCAGGAACACGTCGGCCACCACGCGTTCGCCGATCCGCAGGTCGACCTGCTGGCCGCCCATCGCGATGGCCCGGTCCTCGATCCCGAAGTCCTCGTCGAAGACGCGGACGGGTGCGTCGACCTCGCCAGCCGCGGCGGTGACGATCGCCAGGACCTCGTCGTCCTGCTCCCCCACCACGACCCGACCACCGGCCTTGATGATCCCGGACTTCTCCCCGGCCGTGGCGCGCCGATCGCCGAGCTCGCGGTGGTCGACGTCGACCGGCGTGATCACGGCCACGTCACCACGCACCACGTTGGTGGCGTCCCACCGACCACCCATGCCGACCTCGACGACCGCGACGTCGACCGGCAGGTCGGTGAAGGTCCACAACGCCATGGCGACCAGCAGCTCGAAGAACGTGACGTCCTCGCCGGTCGCGTCCACCAGTTCGGCCACGTGCTGGACCGACTCGACGGTCCGGGCGAAGTCCTCCTCGGCGATCGGCTGCAACCCGACCTGGATGCGCTCCCGCACCGTCTGCAGGTGGGGCGAGGTGAAGGTGCCGGTGGTCAGCCCGAGCTCGGACAGCAGCGCCGCGATCATCCGGGTCGTGGTGGTCTTGCCGTTCGTCCCGGTGACGTGGATGGTCGGCAGGTCCTGCTGGGGGTTGCCGAGCAGGTCCATGAGCGCGGTGATGCGGGAGAGGTCCGGCACCATGCGGCCGGGTCCGCGGGCGTCGAGCACGCGGCGGGCAGTGGCGAAGTCCACGACGTTCCTTGCAGGAGGGGTTCGGGGCGGGG
>NZ_JAHOPH010000009.1 GCF_019798055.1 Salsipaludibacter albus
TCCGCGAGGTGGAGGCGGCGCGTGCGCGCGCCGACACCCAGGCCCGCGCCGCTCGCCAGGCCCGGACCCTGGCGGACGAGCTGGCGTCCCAGGCCTCCCGGGCCACCGACCACGCCACGAAGGCACGCGAGACCGCGGAGCGGGCTGACGAGGAGGCCGACGCGGCATCCCGGCGCGCGACCGAGGCCGAGCAGGCCGCCGTCACCGCTCGCGAGGACCTCGACGACCTCGCCTGACCGACCAGGCGTTCCGGCCAGCCCCACCCGGGTCGGTGGGCCGCCCCATCGCGCGCGGACGTCCGATCTGCAAGGATGGGACGACGATGGGACGGGGACGGGGACGCGCCGATGATCGGCCGGCGGCCGGTCTGTCGCCCGTGCCCACCACGCGAGCCGGCGGCTGGCCGCCGGACGTCGTCCTCGGCCTGGGCTGGCTCGCCACGGTCGTGGAGTGCGGGCTGGTCGTCGCCACGGGGGCTTGGGGCGAGGTCTTCTGGATCGCGTCGACCACGACGGGCCTGGCCGCGGCGACCGTGGTCCGGCTTCGTCGACCCGAGTTGGCGTTGTCTTCGTGGTTCGGCGTGCTGGCAGGCGGGACGGCCCTCATCCAACTGTTCGACGTCGCCCTGTCGGCGCTGGACGCCCTCGGTGCCGCCGACGCAGCCATCGCCACGTGCGACCTGCTCGGTGGGCTGTCGTGGGCCCTGACCGCCGTCGCGGCGATGCACCTGTTCGTGCTGTTCCCGGACGGACGTCCGACCAACCGGTTGGAGCGCTGGGTGCCACGGGCGTCGTGGGCGCTGTTCGCGGTCCCCATGCTGCTGGCGATGTCCACGCCGGTCGTGTCCGTGCCGTGGTACGTCGACATCCCGCCCGCCGACAACCCCTACCACGTGCTCCCGGTCGCGCTGGACCCGGTGGCGGCGGGCGACCTCGGCGCGTGGCTCGACTCGTTCTCGTTCGTCGCGTGGATCCTGCTCGGGCTCCGGTACCGGCGGCTCGACGACGCCCGGCGACGCCAGGCGCGGTGGCTCCTCGTCCCCGTCCTGGTCAGCCTGCTCGCCGTGGCGCTCAACCTCGTCGTCCGCGACGGCGCGCCCCTCCTCGTGAGCCTCGTCACGATCGGCCTGCCCGCGATGAGCGGCATCGCGGTCGCGATCGCCCTGTTGCGGCCGGAGGGGATCGACGTCGACCGGGTCCTGCGGCGTTCCCTGGTGTACGGCCTGCTCTGGGTCGCGATCGCGGGGGCCTACTCGGCTGCGGCCGCCGCGGTGGGCTTCGCTGCGGGTCGACGGCTGTCGATCGGCTGGGCGATCCTGCTGACGGTGGTGGCGACACTGCTGTTCCAACCGGCGCGGGCCCGGCTGGAGGTGGTGGCCGACCGGTGGGTGTTCGGATCGCGGGGTGACCCGACGCAGGTCATCGCCCGGCTGGGCGCGACGTTGGCCGAGACCTACGACCTGCAGACCCTGCTCCCACGCATGGCCGCCACCCTGGAGGACGGGCTCGGCCTCACGTGGGCGCGGGTGCACCTGGACGGTCCTGCCGCGCCGGCCAGCTCGCACGATGCACCCCCGCCGACGCCTCCCGTGCTGGCCGTGCCGATCGAGCTGGAGGGGGAGCACCTCGGGACCGTCGAGTGTGGTCCGCGGCGCGACGGCGACCTGACCGACGACGATCGGCTGGTCGTCGAGACGCTCGCCCGCCAGGCGGCGCTGGCGGTCCGCAACGTGCGCCTCACCGCCGAGCTGGCCCGCCAGGCCGACCGGCTCGCCGCGTCCCGGACCCGGCTGGTCCGCGCGCAGGAGGTGGAGCGCCGACGGATCGAGCGCAACATCCACGACGGCGTCCAGCAGGAGCTGGTCGCCCTGATCAGCCAGGCCGGCCAGGTCGGCCGTGACCTCGACCACGACCCGGCCGCGGCCGCGACCGACCTCGCGGACCTCCAGGTCGGCCTGCGCCGGGTCCTCAAGGACCTGCGCGAGCTCGCCGCAGGCATCCACCCGAGCCTGCTCAGTGACCGCGGGCTGTTGGCGGCGGTGGAGTCCCTGGCCGCACGCAATCCGGTCCCGGTCACGCTCCGGGCCGACCCACGGCTGCGCTCGCTGCGTGCCTCCGAGGAGGTCGAGGGGGCTGGCTACTTCACCGTGGCCGAGGCCCTGGCCAACAGCCTCAAGCACGCCGAGGCGTCCTGTGTCGACGTGACCCTGTCACGAGCCGGCGACTCGCTGCACATCACGGTCCACGACGACGGGCGGGGATTCGGGGTCGGAGCCGGACCGGACAGGGACGGTCGGTTCGGCGGCAACGGACTGTCCAACCTCGCCGAGCGGGTGACCGCGCTCGGCGGAGAGTTCCAGGTCGTCGGCGGCCCCGACCGGGGGACCACGGTGACCGCCGTGCTCCCCGTGGGGAGGTCGTGACCGTGGACGGGCCGTTGCGGATCGTCGTGGCCGAGGACCACTACCTCGTCCGCGAGGGCACGCGTCGCGCGCTCGACCAGGCCGAGGGCATCGAGGTGGTGGCCGCCGTGGGCACGGCCGTCGAGCTGGAACACGTCGTCGAGCGTGAGCTGCCCGACGTGGTCGTCACCGACATCCGCATGCCCCCCGACCACCACACCGAGGGCATCGAGGCCGCCCACCGGATCCGGGCCGCCCACCCCGACGTGGGCGTGGTGGTGCTGTCGCAGTACGCCGAGGCCGCCTACGCGATGGAACTGCTGCGCGACGGCACCGCGGGTCGTGCCTACCTGCTCAAGGAGCAGGTCGGTGACCCGGCGCAGCTGGTCGCGGCCGTGCGGACCGTCGCCCGGGGCGGGTCGTGGATCGATCCGGATGTCGTCGGGGCGATGGTGTCGCAGACGGCACGGCGCGTGTCGTCCCCGCTGCGGGACCTGACCGACCGGGAGCGCCAGGTCCTCGAGCAGATGGCGCAGGGCCGGACCAATGCGGCCATCGCGGACCGGCTCGGCCTGTCGGAGTCCTCGGTCGAGAAGTACTCGACGTCGTTGTTCCTCAAGCTGGGCCTGTCCGACGAACCCCACGTGCACCGGCGGGTCGCGGCCGTCCTGACGTTCATGCACGACCAGGGACGGGCGCGTCCCCTGGCGGGGGACGACGCCGCCGAGCGGTGACGGGCGGTCCGTGCCTGGCGTACGGACCACGGTGCGGCACGACGCTGCCCCTGCCCGCCGTGGCGGACAGGGGCAGCTGCCGAGACCTGCGTCAGCCGCGCAGGGCGGTCATGTTGCCGGCGCTGATCGCCGAGTGGCGCAGCGACCGGCCGGGGTCTGACCCACCGCCGGGTGCGTTGTCCTGCTCGTAGTTGGGGTTGTGGGACCCCTTCGCGCCCATGTTCTTGAAGAAGTTCTGGAACCCGATGTCACCGGTCCCGAACGGCACGATGCCGTAGCCGTTGCCGACCCCCGGTTCCTGGCCGGTCTCCGCGCCGTCCTTGGCGTGGAACAGCGGGTAGCGATGCGTCTGCGTCGCGACCTGGGCCAGCGGGTCGAAGATGTCCTCGACGCGGTTGCCGTTCTCGTCGTAGCGCCAGCGGTGCTGGTGCTGCGCGACGTGGGCCCAGTAGATGTCCAGCTCGGCCAGGCACAGGTCCGGGTCGGTGATGTCGAGGTAGTGCTGCATGAGCCGCTTCCCGGACTCCGCGCGCACCATGGTCGGTGCGATGGGCTCCCCGGTGGTGCGGTGCTCGGTCACCTCGACCATCGGGCCGTCCTGCAGGAAGTTGTAGGCCGGCGAGTGGTTGTGCGGGTACAGGTGGATGCCCCACTGCAGCGAAAGCTCGTTGAGGGCCTGCCACTTCTCGCCCGCGAGGTCCCATGCCTCGACGTTGCGGTTGTTGGCACTGGTCGGGTCGTTGCCCGTGCCCATGAACGGCGTGCCGAGGATCGCCGCGAACTCGAGCTCGGTCTGGTAGCGGTTGTAGTCGTTCTCCGACATCGCTCCGTTCGCGCTGCCGGGCCCGGGCCAGGTGTTGGGGATGAACCCGTGGTTGCCGATGGCCTCGAGGTCGAACTCGTCGAGGAAGCCGCGGAGCACGTGGGCGTAGGCGAGGTAGGCGGCCCGTGACTCGGGGGTCGTCACCCCTCCCGGTGCCGGATTGGGAGCGGCCCCGCCGGGGTTGGCGGCATTCTGGCCGTAGCCGGCGAACTCGATCTGCTTGTAGCCGAGGTTGGCGAGGTACTCCAACAGCTCGTGCCAGCCACCCGGGAGCGGGACCAGGTCGCCGAGGTCGTCGGGGTCGTTGGGGAAGTCGGGACCGCCCAGGTAGCCCATGGTGGGCGACACGCCCAGGCTGGCGGCCGCGGCGATGCCGATGCGACCGGGCACGTCGCGCTGGGTGTAGGTGATCGTGCCCATCTTTCCGGGCACGACCAGGCGGCCGTTGCCACCGTTCTTCGGGGCCGCGAAGGCCGTGACGTTGCCGAACGGCAGGCAGGTCGCGGCGGCGGCACCGGCGGCCATGCCGAGGAACCGCCTGCGGCTGAGGTTGGTGGTGCGTGCGTCCATGGACGCCTCCTGTCAGTGGGAGGGGTGGGCCCGTGGTCCTGGGACCGGTGGGATCCACCGCGCCGGGGGCCGGTCGGGAGACCGGCTCCGGAGCGCCGTGACGGGGGTGACCGGAGACACGCCGACGGACGACGCGACCTCCAACGACGGCATGGCACGCCCAACGTTCCTGGGTACGAGGATGCGCGCGCCGGCAAGGACGCCGGACGGGCGCAGAACGGGGACGGTCAGGCCGTGCATGGTCGGTCCTCCGACACGGCGCGGCGTGGGCTCGACGTGTGTCGGTTCCACGGGCGGGGAGGGTTCGAACGTCCCTGGCTGCACCCATCGGTCGTGCGACGATCCCCGCTCGTGCGAACTACACCACGTTCGTCCTGCGATGTCAACACCTTTTTTCGAGCATCGACGGAACCCCCGTCAACAGGGGGTTGCGTCGGGTCGATGGCGACCTGGACGATCGTCAGGCGGCATCGACCGGGGTGACCGCCCAGTCGCCGTCGGCGCGCACCAGGATCGCCCCGGCGCCCGTCGACAGGGGGGCGAGCGTCGTGCCGGTCAGCCCCAGGACGGCAGCCTCGTTGGTCGGGCTGTGACCGATGACCAGGGCCCGTCCGCCCTCCGGGAGGCGGTCCGCCACCCGCCCCAGCGCAGCGCCGAGGGTGACCACCTCGGCGTCGACGAACGCGGGATCGGCCGTGCGGAGCGCGTCGAGCTCCCCCGAGCCGGCGCGTCGGTAGGCGGCCCGCCACCGTTCCTCGTCGGCCGAGCGCAGTCCGGGCTCGACGAGCACACCGTCCGCGACCGACGACCCTGCCGCCGCGAGCACGTTGGCCGCGGTCTGGGTGGCACGCTGGGCCCCGGTGGAGACCACCAGGGTCCAGTCCTCGCCGACGTGCGAGCGGCCCAGGGCGAGGGCCGCGGCGACGCCGTCGTCCGTCAGTGCGTCGCCGTCGTTGTCGGTGTGGCGACGGAGCTCGATCGTGATGGCCATCATCGGTCCTGGTTCGTCCTGCTCAGCCCGGCAGCTCGAACTGGTCCACGAGGACGAGGTTGCCGTCCGGGTCGCGCACCATGAAGTGCCCCGCGCTGCCGTGGCCACCGGCCAGCGGCTCCTCCGGCGCGTCCATGCCGGGGGCGCCGTACTCGGGCTGGATGCCGGCCTCGACCACGGCGTCGTGGATGTCGCGCACGTCGTCGCCGTCGGGTCGGGGCTGCATGTCCTGGCCCATGCGGGGATTGAACGTCAGCACGTTGTCGTCGAACATGCCCGCGAACAGGCCCAGCATCGCCTCGCCGTTGCGCAGGATCTGCCAGCCCTGGTCGGCGTCGCCACCGACCACGACGAACCCGAGGGTCTCGTAGAAGGCACGGGATGCCTCCAGGTCCGTCACCGCCAGCGAGATCGAGAAGGCGCCGAGTTCCATGCGTGTGCTCCGTGTCGAGGACGCCGACCACCCTAGACAGCCCGTCCCCGGCAGCGACGGCCCGACGGCCCCCGTCTCCCGGCCGGTCAGTCCGTCGCGCTCGCCAGGAGCACCTCGGCCAGCGCGTCGAAGACGACCTCGGGGAGGTCCACGGCCCGCAACTGCAGCACCGCGTCGGCCGGGGTCGCGCTGGACCGGATCCGCGTCAGCGCCCGGTTCTTGCGTGGACGGTCCATCATGGCGCGGTCCAGCAGGTCGAAGCACCGACGCTGCGGATCGTGGGTGGTGGGCACGAGCCGCCCGGTCAGCACGACCTCGACCGTGGCGCCACGGGGCACCCGTCCGAGCCGCAGGCGGACCGCCCCCGTGACCGGGTCCCGTGGCGCGGTGACCTCGACCGCGCTCGTGTCGTCGCCGACCGTGGCGCGGGCGTCCTCCACCGTGCAGCCACCTGCGAGCACCACCGACACGTCGCGTTCCTCGGGCAGCAGCTCGACGGCACCGATGGGTGCCGCGATGCGGAGGGTCGCCGCCGCCTGGTCCCACGTCAGCTCGGTCTCGACGGCCAGGTCGTCGTCGCGGTCCTCGACCAGCGTGAAGCTGGCGTCGGCTCCGGGGACCACCACCAGTTCCAGGGCCTCGGGGATCGCCACGTCGTTGGCCACGTGATCGGACGGGACGACCGGGAGGATCGTGCCGAAGCCGGCCAGGACGGGGACCTGCTCGAGCGGACGGTGCAGCAGCAGCCGGCGGTCGCCGTCGTAGACCACCCCGGTGAACAGGTCGACCCAGCGCCCGGGTGGCAGCCACGCCGCCGCGCGCCCGAGCCCGGCGACCGGGTGGCCCGGCCGGGTGATCGGCGCGACCAGCAGCTCCGAGCCGAACCGGTACTGGTTGGGGACCTGGTAGGCCTCGTCCTCCCACGGGTGGTCGTGGTACATCGGCGTCACCAGCGACCGGCCCGTGCGGTGGGTGCGGTGGTTCATCGTGGCCAGGTAGGGCACCAGCCGGTGGCGCAGGCGCAGGAAGTCCTCCATGACCACCCGGGCCGCGATGCCGTGGTCCCACGGGGCCCGGCGGTTGAACTCGTCGGCACCCGCGTGCAGCCGCATGATCGGCGAGAACACGCCGAGCTGGACCCAGCGGGTCGCCAGCTCGTCGTCGCGCACCCCGCCGAAGTGGCCCCCGATGTCGTGGCTCCACCAGCCGTAGCCGACGTTGGCGGCCGTGGCGGTGAACTCGGGTTGGAAGTCCAGCGACTCCCAGCTCACGACCGTGTCGCCCGAGAAGCCGACCGGGTAGCGGTGGCTGCCCAGCCCGGCCCAGCGCGAGAAGGTCAGTTCGCGGCCCCCGTCGCGACCCGAGTCCAGCCAGTGGTGGTGGTTGAGCACCCACAGTGGGTCCAGCCCCGGCATGGACGAGGCCTCGCCCTGCTGCCAGTCCAGCCACCAGAAGTCGACGCCGTCGGCCTCCAGCCCGTGGTGGACCTCCTCGAAGTAGGCGGCCAGGAACTCCGGGTCGGTGGGGTCGAAGGCGACCGGGAGCTCGGACGACGGGTCGATCCCCACCCGGTTGGCCATCGCCTCGTAGACGTCCTCGTGGGCGCGGACGCCGTCGGCGGGGTGGACGTTGAGGCCGACGTGCAGGCCACGCTCGTGCAGTTCGGCCAGGAAGGCCGGCGGGTCGGGGAACAGGGCGCGGTTCCACGTGTAGCCGGTCCAGCCACTGCCGAGGTGCGCCGGGACGTCGTCGACCAGGTGCCAGTCCATGTCCAGGATGCCGACACTGAAGGGCAGGCCGTCGGCGGCGAAGCGATCGAGCAGGGCGAGGTAGGACTGCTCGGAGTACGGGTGGTAGCGACTCCACCAGTTGCCCAGCACCCAGCGGGGGACCAACGGCTGCGGGCCGGACACGGCGTGGAACGCGTCGAGTGCGGCCCCGTAGTCACGGCCGAACACGAACACGTACAGGTCCGTGGTGTCGGGTCGGCGCGATCGCAGGTGCCCGTCGTCGTCCAGCAGGAGCGTGTGCGAGTCGTCGACCACCGCGAGGCCGTCGCGCGACAGGAGGCCGGCGTCCAGGGGGGTGCGGCCGTCGACCTCGTCGAGGGTGCGCACGGTGCCGCCGAGGTTGGTCAGGTCCGCGCCGGGACGCCACGTGCTGTGGTAGTTGCTCACGCCGCCGCGGGCTCGCACCGACACCCCGCCCGACCAGAACGCCTGGCGGTCCCAGGTGAGGTGGAAGCGGTCGGTGATGACCTCGAGCCGGTCCGGACCGTCCACGACGCGGTGCTCGACCGGTGCCATGTCGCGGTGGAGCACGAGTTGGGAGGCACGGTCCTCGAAGGTGCCGGAGGGGTCCCACTCCAGGCGGACCAGGCCGTCGGCCAGCACCGTGATCCGCCCGTGCTCGGTGGTCACGACGTTGGCCGGGTCCGCGACCGGGCGGGTGGGGATGCGGCGGTGGTCGGTCATCAGGTCCTCGTCGCCAGGGCGTGCAGGTCGTCGCCGGCCAGGCGCCACGTCGTCCACTCCGACAGCGGTGCCGCACCGATCCGGTCGTAGAAGTCGATCGCCGGCTGGTTCCAGTCCAGCACGGCCCACTCCAGCCGCCCCCATCCACGGGCGACCACCTCGTCCGCCAACGCCGTGAGCAGGGCCAGCCCGACCCCGCTGCCACGGGCGTCCGGCTCGACGAACAGGTCCTCGAGGTGGATGCCGGGAGTCCCGGTCCAGGTCGAGTAGGTGGGGAACCACAGCGCCATCCCGACGTCACGGTTGCCGTCCTCGCCCGGGACGGACGCGACCAGGCAGTGGAACGGTGGGTGGTCCGCGGCGAGCTGGGCCCGCAGGGACGCCTCGGTCGCCTCCACGGCGTCGGGTTCGCGCTCGTAGACGGCCAGCGCGTGGATGAACGCCAGGATCGTCGCGGCGTCGTCGGGGCCGGCGGTGCGGATCGTCGTCATGGTCGCGAAGTGTAGGTCCGTCGTCGACGGCGGCGGCCGAGGGCCAGTTCTAGCCTCGCGGCAGGACGCAGGTGGTCGACGTGGAGCAGACGATGCAGGGGCGTGCGCGGGCGCCGGCCGCCACCGCAGCGGTGCCACTGGTCGCCCTGCTGGTCGACCGGACGCTGGGCGAGCCACCCGTGCTGCACCCGGTGGTCGGGATGGGCCGGCTGCTCGCTCGAGCGGCGCGGTCGCGGGACCGGGCGACGTCGCCCCTCGCGGCGACGGCGGCAGGGGCGGGCGCCCTGGTCGGGTGCCTGCTGGTCGTGACGGTGGCAGCGCGGGTGGTGGATCGGGCCGTGGGTCGCCTGCCCATCGGCCTCGCCCTGCCCGTGGAGGGGGCGCTGCTGTCGACGCTCCTCGCCGACGCCATGCTCCGGTCCGAGGGTCGTCGGGTCGAAGCAGCACTGGGGGACGGTCCGGCGGCCGGCCGGTCCGCCGTGACGTCCCTGGTCAGTCGTGACCCCGCGCACCTGGACGTCGACGCCCTGCGTGCGGCGACCATCGAGTCGCTGGCCGAGAACACCGGTGACTCGGTCGTCGGCCCGCTGCTGGCCTGGGCCGTGGCGGGCCTGCCCGGCGCGACGGCCTACCGGCTGGTCAACACGGCCGACGCGTCGTGGGGGTACCGCGGTCCTCCGTGGGAGTGGTGGGGCAAGGCCGCCGCGCGACTCGACGACCTGTGCAACCTCGTGCCGGCCCGCCTGGCCGCCGTGCTGCTGGCACCTCCGACGATGCTGGACGGTGACGGGCGTCGGCAGGTGCGACAGCAGGCGCGGCTGACCCCGTCCCCCAACGCCGGATGGCCCATGGCGGCCGTCGCCGTCGACCGGGACCTGCGACTGGGCAAGCCGGGGATGTACGACCTCAACCCCGGCGGACGGGCCCCCGGCGGTGACGACGTCGCCCGGGTGGCGGACGCGGTCGCGCGCGCAGCGGAGGTCGCGGCCGTGCTGGCCGTGGTCCTGCGGGTGGGCATCCGCCAGCTGCGGAGGTGGACGTGACCGGGGTGGTGCACGGAGGTGCGGACGGCGGGCCGCCCGTCCGATGGGACTTCTCGACCAACGCGAACGCCCTGGGTCCCAGCCCGGTCGCTCGGCGTGCCGTTGCGGCCGCGGACGTGCGTGGCTACCCGGACCCGGCCTACACGGCCGTCCGCACGGCCATCGCCTCGCAGCGTGGCCGGGACCCGTCGCGCATCGTGGTCGGTGCGGGTGCGTCCGAGTTGATCCATCGCGTCGTGGCGCGGGTCGCCCTCCCCGGTCCGCGTCGACGTGTCCTGGTGCGGGCGTCGACCTTCGGCGAGTACCGCCACGCGGCCGAGGTCGCCGGGGTCGACGTCGTCGTCGCGGACTCGGCAGGCGCGTTCCGCGACGCGCTCGGACAGGCCGACGTGGCCTTCCTGTGCGTACCCAACAATCCTGACGGCGAGGTCCCCGGGGCCGACTGGCTGGCCGAGACCGCCCGCCTCGCGCGACAGGTCGAGTGCCGTCTCGTGCTGGACCTGGCCTACTGGCCGCTGGCCCGCGACGCGCCGCGACTGCCCGACGACGCCTGGCACCTGTGGGCGCCGAACAAGTCCCACGGGACCACCGGGGTGCGGGCCGGCTGGCTCGAGCTCGACGAGGACGTGCCCACGCTCCACGCCGCGCCGTCGTGGATCGTGTCCGCGGTCGGCGTGGCCTTCCTGCACGCGGTGGTGTCGCCGGAGGCCCGGGACTGGGTGGCGTGGACACGAGAGGTCCTGTGGCGCTGGCGGGACGACCTCCGCGACGGCCTGGACGATCGCGGGATCACCACCGTGTCCACGTCGGCCAACTGGCTGCTGGCGGAGGTGGGAGACGCGGGGACCGTCACGCCGGCCCTGCGCACCCGGGGCATCCGCGTGCGCGACGCGAGCTCGTTCGGTCGCCCGGCACACGTGCGCCTGTCCGCCCAGCCACCGCCGGCCGTCGAGGACCTGCTGGCCGCGCTGGACGCCGTCAGTTGACCCCGTCGGCGCGCACGGCGTCGCAGGCGGCGAGGATCGCCTCGGGCGTGGCGGGTGCGGCCAGCGGCGGGTCGACCGCACCGTCGGCGAGGCTCGCGATCGCGTCCTTGATCGCACACCACACGCTGATGGCCAGCATCAGGGGTGGCTCGCCCACTGCCTTCGACCGGTAGACCACGTCGGCGAGGTTGACCGAGTCCGGCACCAGCCGGACCTCGAAGTGCTCGGGCGGGTCCCCGATCGCCGGGATCTTGTACGTCGACGGCCCGGTGACGGTGGGGCGGCCGTCGTCGGCCCAGTGCAGTTGCTCGGTGGTCAGCCACCCGACGCCCTGGACGAACCCGCCCTCGACCTGGCCCAGGTCGATGGCGGGGTTGATGGAGCGGCCGACGTCGTGCAGCAGGTCGGCGGCGACCACCTTCATCTCGCCGGTGAGCGTGTCCACCACGACCTCGCTGACCGCGGCGCCGTAGGCGTAGTAGAAGAAGGGGTGGCCCGAGCCGGTCTCGCGGTCGTAGTGGATGTCGGGCGTGGCGTAGTGCCCGGTCGACGACAGCGGGACCCGCGCCATGTAGGCCTCGTGGGCGACGGTGGCGAAGGGCAGGGTCCGCTCGCCGACGGTGACCTGGTCGTCGGCGAACACCACGTCGTCCGGATCGACGTCGTCGCGATCGGCGAGCCAGGTCGTGATGGCCCCGCGGATCTCTCGCGCCGCGAACTGGGCAGCCATGCCGTTGAGGTCGGTGCCCGCAGAGGCAGCGGTGGGGGAGGTGTTGGGCACCTTGTCGGTCCGCGCCGACGACACCCGCACCCGCGCCACGTCCACGCCCAGCTCGCTGGCGACCACCTGGGCGACCTTGACGAACAGGCCCTGGCCCATCTCGGTGCCGCCGTGGTTGAGGTGGATCGAGCCGTCCTTGTAGACGTGCACCAGCGCGCCGGCCTGGTTGAGGTGGCGCACCGTGAAGGCGATCCCGAACTTGACTGGCGTGAGCGCGATGCCACGACGCAGCACCGTCGACTGAGCGTTGGATGCGGCGATCTCGTCCCGTCGCGCGTCGTAGTCCGCGGAGGTCGCCACCTCCTCGACCAGGCCAGCGATGATGTTGTCGGTGACCTGCTGGCCGTAGTGGGTCGTGTCGCGACCGTCGCCGCGGTCCACGGGTGCGTAGAAGTTGCGCCGTCGCACCTCCAGGGGGTCGAGGCCACGGTGGCGGGCGATCGCCTCGATGACGGACTCGCCGACCAGCATCCCCTGCGGTCCGCCGAAGCCCCGGAAGGCCGTGTTCGACACGGTGTTGGTGGCGACGGTGTGGCCGCTGACCCGCGCGGCCGGCAGGAAGTAGCAGTTGTCGACGTGGAACATCGCACG
This sequence comes from Salsipaludibacter albus, assembly GCF_019798055.1. Classification (GTDB taxonomy): domain Bacteria; phylum Actinomycetota; class Nitriliruptoria; order Nitriliruptorales; family Nitriliruptoraceae; genus Salsipaludibacter; species Salsipaludibacter albus. Next base: position 12,319 of record NZ_JAHOPH010000009.1, read on the forward strand.
GTCGACCACGCCCTCCGACAGGTCCACGGAGTGCCCGGCGTTGCCGACCAGGTCGGTGACCAGCGCGGTGATGCGGCCGTCGTCGTCGAAGCCGACCTCCCACCGGCCGAGGAAGTCGTGGCGCTTGCCGGTGGTGACCATGTCGTCGTGGCGTCGCAGGCGCATCCGCGCGGGTCGTCCCGTGGCGTCGGCCACCAGTGCGGCCAGGCACGCCGCCTGGGCGGACTGGGTCTCCTTGCCCCCGAAGCCGCCCCCCATGCGACGGACCTCGACCGTGATGGACTTCATGTCGCGGTCGAGGATCCGCGCGACCAGGTGCTGCATCTCCGTCGGGTTCTGGGTCGAGGAGGACAGCCACAGGTCCCCGTCCTCGCCCGGGACGGCCCGGGCGACCTGGCCCTCGAGGTAGAAGTGCTCCTGGCCACCCATGACCAGCTCCCCGGACAGCCGGTGCGCCGCCGACGACAGGGCAGCGTCGGGGTCACCGCGTTCCTGCCGGTGGGGCGGCCGGAGGTGGTCGCCCCGTTCGAAGGCCGTCGCGAGGTCGAGGCTGGGGTCCTCGGCCGTGGCGTCGACCTCGACCAGGCGAGCCGCACGACGCGCCGTGTCGAGGTCCTCGGCAGCCACGACCGCGACCACCTGGCCGAAGAAACTGACGCGCTCGTCGGCCATGAGGGGGTCGGCGTCGAAGACCGGTGCCGTGTCGTTTCGTCCCGGGACGTCCGCCGCGGTCCACACCCCGACGACGCCCTCGACCGCCCGGGCAGTCGTCGTGTCGATCGCCTGGATCGTGCCGCGGGCGATGTCGGCGAGGACGGGTGCGAGATGGAGCTCGCCGTCCAGCGCACGTTCGTCGTCGGTGTAGATCGCGGCGCCCGTGACGTGCTTGTGGGCCGAGTCGTGGGGCAGGCTGTCGCCGGCCCCGACCGTGCGCACCCCCGGCGCGGTGGCATCGTGGCGAGAGCCGGTGCCCCCGGAGCGTGGTGTCGCTCGGTCGTCGGCGGGTGTCGGTTCGGCCTTGTCGTGCACGGTCGGTCCCCCGGTCGGTGGGGTCTGTCCACCCTAGTGGCGGACGATCGTCTCCTCCGCTGGGAGCACGTCGGCCGGTCAGCCCTGGGCGTCCCAGTCGGGCAGCACCAGCGATCCGTCGGGTGCCAGGGTGAAGCCGGGGTTGTGGGCGACCTCCCAGACGTGGCCATCGGGATCGGCCAGGCAGGCCGCGTACCCGCCGTAGAAGGTCTCGGCCGGCTCGCGGGTGATCACGGCACCCGCGGCGCGGGCCTGGTCGATGATCGTGTCCACCTCCGCACGTGTGTGGACGTTGTGGGCCAGCACGATCCCGCCGAAGGCCGCACCGTCGTCGTCCACGCCCGCGTCGTCGGCGAGCGCGCCGCGGTCCCACAGCACCAGGGCAATGGGGCCCGCCTGGAAGAAGACCGTCTCCTGGACCTCGGTGCCGCGCCAGCCCAGGGCGGTGTAGAACTGGTGGGACCGGTCCAGGTCGGTCACGCCCAGGGTCACGAGGCTGAGGCGCTGGTCCACGGCGGTTCCGCTCGGTCGGGTGCCGACAGCATGCCGAACCGACCGTCAGGCCGTGCGACCGCCGTGTTCGTCGGGGAGACGAGCAGGCGACGTCCGTCGACGCCGATCACGCTGACCCCGCGCGACCTCGGTCTCGAGTGCGTCGAGGGGCTGGGCGAGCCCGGCCAGCGGGTCGGTGAGTTCGGCCAGCCAGGACCGGGCCGTGGCGATGCCGTCGTCGTCCACGGCGTAGAGGCGTCGTCGTCCGTCCGCTCGCACGGTGACCAGACCGGCGTCGCGGAGCGTGGCGAGGTGCTGGGACACCGCGGGCTGGGAGATCGACCGGGCCGGGTGCAGTGCGGCCACGACGTCGCCGACCGCGCACTCGCCACCCGCCAGCACGCGCAGGATGTGCCGGCGGGTGGCGTTGCCCAGGGCGTCGAAGATCGCGGTCACTCAGCCCTCGACACCATCGGGTCCGGACGGCTCCGGGTCGGCGTCGTCCGGCTGGGGCTCGGGTGGGGTCGTGTAGAAGGCGATGGTGCCCGCGGCAGCGGCCTCGGCCGTCTCGGGGTCGTCGCCGTCGCGGGCGGCTGCCTCGCCCCAGTCGCGCGCGGCGATCTCGACGAAGGCCCGTCCGTCGTCGGTCATCGTGAACGTCGCGCCCTCCGACGGGTCGACCGCCTCGCCGGTCTGGAGGTGCAGGCCGAGCCCGAGCAGGGCCAGGTCCCAGCCGATGCCGACCGCGCCCGGTCCGAACTGGTCCCACATGTCGGGATCGACGGGTGACTCGTGCCGCAGCTCCAGGGTCGTCCCGTCGTCGGCGGGCTCGAGACGCACCGTCAGCCAGGACACCATCGGCCCGTACTCCCACGTGACCGTGAACGCCTCCGGCTCGGCGCATGCCTCGACCACGCCACCGGCGTTGCCCTCCAGTTGGTAGCGGCCACCGACCTCGAGGTCGCCGCTGACCGGCAGGAACCAGCGCGGGATGCGCTCGGGATCGGTCAGTGCGTCCCACAGGTCGGGGCGGTCGGTGGCGTAGTCGCGCCGGGCGACCACGATGCGGGTGGTCTCGCCGTCGCGCGAGCCCGTCCGGACCTCGCGGGTCGTGAGTCGTGCAGCGTGGGTGGGGTCGTCGATCATGGGTCGTCCTCGGGAGATTATATAAGTGTGTGCTTATATCAAGCGAACCACACGACGCTCGGCTGTGCAAGTGCCACGGCTGCGGAACGACCAGTGGCGGGGCGGTCGCCTCAGCGGTTGACCGGGAAGCCGTGCCCGCGCAGTTCGTCGTGGGCACGCAACGTCGCCCGTCGTCGCGATCCTCAGTCGATCGGAAGGTCGACGGGGAGTCCGTGTCGGGCGAGGCGGCCGGGTGAGAGGCGGAAGGCGGTCATTCGGGAGATCCGGTCGTCCCGGGTGCCGAGGGTGATCAGGGCGTTCGCGGCCATGCGGCCCTGGTCGTCGGGGAGGTAGAGACCCACGGAGGGCTGTTGGTTCGCGCTCGACGCCAGGAGGCGCATCCGATCGAGACGGCCGTCGGGCGCGATGGACACCAGGGAGGCGACCACGGCAGCGGGCCCGTCGAAGCGCAGTGGGTCGGGCGGCATCGTGATCACGATGTCGCGTGTCATGAGGCTGGTGAGTGCGTCGATGTCCGCTCGCTGCCAGGCGTCCATCAACTGGTCTCGCAGCGCGGCCTCGTCGTCGGTGCTCGAGCGGGTCTCCGTCGCGTGGCCCACGGTGGCTCGCGCACGTTGCAGGGCGGAGTTGACTGCTGCTCGGGTGGTCTCGAGCGCATCGGCGATGTCCGGCACCGAGAAGCCCAGCACGTCCTTGAGCAGCAGTGCAGCCCGCTGCCGCGGTGGGAGCGCCTGGATCGCGACGACGAACGCCGTGGCGATGTGCTCCCGTCGTTCGACCACGTCGGCGGGGTCGTCGGGGTACGGCTGGAGCCACATGGGCTCGAGCCCGTCCTCCTGGCCCTCCCATGCGACCGGGAGCTCCTGGCGGGCTCGGCCGCCGAGCGCGTCGATGCTGCGGTTGGTGGCGATGCGGTAAAGCCAGGCCCGGAACGACGACCGCCCCGCGTAGGTGCCGAGGCCGCGCCACGCGCGGAACAACGTCTCCTGGAGGATGTCATCGGCGTCGTCCACCGAACCCGTCATGCGGTAGCAGTGGCGGTGGAGCTCGTTCCGGTAGGGCGTGACGGCCCGCATGAACGCGTCGTGGTCGCCGGCGAGGGCGTCGCGCAGGTCGCCGGCCTCGCCGTCGTCGGTCTGGGTGCGGGTCATCGTCGCTCCTGGTCGGCGTCCACCCCATGTGACCGGCTGGGCGGCGCGAGATCATCGGTTGTAGCGAAGTCCGCGCAGCCACCGATGATTTCGTGCGGCCAACGGAGTCACAGTGGGTGAACCCGTCACTCGATCCCGAGGAGTGCCCCCATGGGCAACATCCCGATCCTGCTGATCCAGGTGAGCATGGCCACGCTCGCCTACGCCTTGCTCTACGCCTGGTACGTCCGGCCGCGGCTGGCGCGGCTGCCGCTGCTGCTCGCCGTGCAGCCCCTGCTGTTCGTCCAGATGTTCCGGTTCACCGGCCTCACGCTGATCGCCGAGGGGCAGGTCGACCCGTCCCTGCCGACCGACCTCCTCGCACAGGCGTCCTCCGGCGACCTCGCCTCGGCCCTGCTGGCGCTCGTCGCCCTGCTGCTCGCCCGGGCCGGTTCGTCGGCGACCGTCCCGCTGCTCTGGGTCCTGACCGCCGTCGGACTGCTGGACTTCGCCAACGTGGGCAGGATCGCGCTGGAGACGAACCTGCTCGAGTTCGACCTCGGCGCGATGTGGCTGGCACTCAGCTGGTACGTCCCCGCGGTCCTGATCGCCCACGTCGCGATCATCGACCAACTGCTCGCCTCGAGGGCGTCCCGTCCCATCATCGCCTCGGAGTGACCGACGCGCTCACGCATCGGCGTGCCGGCCCGTTTCATCCAACCCGGGCGATGCCGATGGTCGCGATCATGGAGACGATGGCCACGATGGCCTGGGCGTGCGGATGCGTTGTCGACGGTCAACGTCATCGGAGGAGCCATGATCGCGCAGGAGGTGGACGAGTGACCCCGGGGGGCTCCCTGTCAACCACTGTCGAGTGCCGCTGGTGGGCACCAGGCCCGATCCCCGAGGAGTTCGTGACCTGGTTCGCCACGCTGGGTGAGGTCGACGTCGAGGCGACACGCGTCGACCGCTACCTGCTGGACGAGGGCCACCCTGACCGGAACGCGAAGGTCCGCAACGGGACCACGTGTGAGGTCAAGGTCCGAACACGCTGCGAGCCGATGCTCGTTGCCGGCGGGTCCGGCTGGGTCGAGCGGTGGAACAAGCGGTCCGTGCCCTGGCCGTCTGCACTGGGCGACGGGGCGACGCTCGTCGAGGTCGTCAAGCACCGGCGCCTGGTCACGATCGATGGCTGCCAGGTCGAGTTGACCGAGGCCGCCATCGCCGATGAGACGTGGCACAGCCTGGCCCTGGAGGGTGACGACAACCCCCCCGGGAGCACCGCCCTCGAGCCCGTGGTGGCGCGGTTGGCGAAGGCCGGCCTCGGTCGCTTCATGCACCTCACGGCGGATCGATCGCACGGGTACGCCCAGCACCTGCTGACCATGTTCGACGCCGGCGAGTCACGGACGGTCACTTCCGCCAGCACCCAGTTTCGGCCGTCCCGCCCGATCCATTCACCCACTTCGGATGATTCCGACGACGTTGGATGACCGTACGGTTCGCCGCATGGTGGCACCAGGCCACCGGTGGACTGTCGCCGAGCACGGGGAGCAGTGGGATGAGCGAGCACCAGGTCAGTGGTTGGGCCGTCGGGTGGACGATGTTCGCCGCGATGATGATGGGGATCGCGGGCGTGTTCCAGGTCATCGCGGGCATCGCCGCGATCGCCCAGGACGAGATCTACGCCGTCACGCCCGAATGGGTCCTGAGCCTCGACGTCACGACCTGGGGGTGGATCCACCTGGTCGTGGGCGTCGTGCTGCTGCTGTCGGCCTTCGGGGTGATGGGCGGGAACCTCGCGGCCCGCACGGTCGGGGTCGTGGTTGCTGCACTGAGCGCGATCGCCAACTTCGCCTTCATCCCCTACTACCCGATCTGGGCGTTGGTGGTCATCGCCATCGACGTCGCCGTCATCTGGGCCCTGACTGCCCACGGACGCGACCTCGCCGACACTTCCCACGCCTAGGGTGAGACGGTGGGGCGGCCGGTGTGGTCGTGTCGCCCTGGTTCGTGCAGGACGAGCCATGCGTCGCTGGGGCGGGTGAGGTGACGGGGCACCGTTGCGTTGGACACCGCGAGGTGGGCCTCGATCTGCCGCACATCGTCTCGGTACGGAACTGACGGAGGCTGCCCACATCGGTGACATGCGTGATCGAACACGCCGGCTCTGGGACGAACAGACCCGCCTGGTGGGTCCGCGACGGGGCCTGTATGCAGCAGTCGCGGACGTCGTGGACGTCCGAGAGGTGCTCTACCCGGGGTTCGTACGTCGACCTGACGCCAGCCTTCGTCTGGCCGCGCGTGACCTTCGTGGACACCGACGCCCGCGCGAAGCGATTCTTCGACGACGGGCCGACGGGGATCCGTCACCTGCTCGTCGAGCAGGGCGTGGACCCGGACCGTCACACGGTGGCGTTCATCCACGACGACTACACCAACCCACTCGACCTCGACGCCTCCATGGTCCCCAAGCGTGACCAGCGAATGGTTGGACGAGACTCCGTCCACTTTCGACGAATCTTCAGGATTGTTCTTTACAGGAACGATCAGGCAGACCTAGGGTGCTTTTTGGAGAACCGCCCGTTCCATCGGGGCGATTGTTTGGTGGATTCTCCGGCGACATCCACGGGGGCTGGACATGCCAAAACAGGGCGACAACAAGAACAAGCCGGGCAAGGGCATGAAGCCCGGCAAGGGCGGAAACGACAAGCCGAACGACGGTGGGAAGGGCAAGCCGAACAAGGGCAAGAAGGTCGGGCACGGTGACCTCGACAAGAAGATCACCAAGGCGGTGGTCGACGACGGAACGCACAATTTCGGTCGTCTCGTCGAGATCAAGGGCAACGTGAAGTCGATGGTCGTGACCGACCAGCAGGCCGGACAGATGGCCGGGCTGATGGTCGATGATCCGCCGGACACCGCGGCGGGCGAGTCGAGCATCCCCTCGGGCTACACCTTCTTCGGACAGTTCGTCGACCATGACCTGACCCTGGACGACGGTTCGATCCTGGGGTCCCCGGTCGACCCGTCGACGATCGAGGACATCCGGACCCCGTTCTTCGACCTCGACTGCGTCTACGGGCTCGGCAAGACCGGATCCCCGGGCATCTACGACGGTGATCGTCTCCGGATCGACCAGCACGACGCGGCCGACGACCTGCCCCGTGACAGCGCCGGGCTGGCCCTGATCGGTGATCCCCGCAACGACGAGAACACGGCTGTCTCCCAGTTGCAGCTGGCCTTCCTCAACCTCCACAACGCAGTGCTGGACGGGATCGCCACGACACCGAGCCTCAAGAAGGGCGGCGAGAGCGACTTCGCTGCCGCCCAGCGGCTCACCCGGTGGCTCTACCAGTGGGCAGTCGTGCACGACTTCCTGCCCCGGGTGGTGGGCCAGGCCCTGGTCGACGACATCTTCCAGCCCCACGGGAACCGGCCGGTGCGCACGAAGATCTTCGACTGGAAGAAGCGCATCTTCATGCCCGTGGAATTCTCCGTGGCGGCGTACCGGTTCGGTCACTCCATGGTGCGTGCGACCTACCCGCTCAACGCGTCCAGGCCGGACGTGGCGTTCTTCGGCAGTGGTGTGGACATGCAGGGCTTCCGGCCGCTCCCGGCGGGCCACACCATCGACTGGGACCACTACTTCCAGATCGACGGGTCCTCACCGGTCATGGCCCGGACGATCGACACCCACCTCGTTCCCCCACTGCACGACATGCCATCGAGCGTGGTCGGGACCGGGCTCAAGAACCTCGCGCACCGCAACATCATGCGCGGCCACACCCTGGGCCTGCCGTCCGGGCAGGCCGTCGCCAAGAAGCTCGGAGCGGCGCCGATGTCGGACAGCCAGCTCGGTCACCCCGGCGGCGGCGACGCCCCGCTGTTCTGGTACGTGCTCAAGGAGGCCGAGATCACCCAGGGCGGTCAGCGACTGGGCGAGGTCGGCGGCCGGATCGTCGCCGAGGTCTGTGCAGGCCTGTTGGCAGGCGATCCGACGTCCTACCTCAACGCCTCCCCGGCGTGGACCCCGGGAGCGCCGTTCACGACCACGGGCAACGTGACCGTTCCCGACCTCCTGAAGTTCGCTGGAGTCGCCTGAGCGGCCGCGATGCCCCGCGAACACCGACCACCTGTCCACCCGGGTGGAGGAGACCCGCGGGGTCGGAGACCCGGCCGATGGTGCGAGCAGTGGCGGCGGTCCACGGATAGCGTCCCGCGCCATGGACATGCTGATGGACGCACAGATCGCCGAGGCCGGGTTGGCCGACTGGCGCAAGCTGGCCCAGGGACTGCACGCCCGCTACGTGGTCGACGACTTCGGCACCGGCGCACGGTTCGTCGCCGCCGTCGGCGAGGCGGGCGACGCGCTGGGACACCACCCCAGCGTGTCGATGGGCACGGGCCACGTCGACTTCAAGCTGGTCAGCGACGACGCCGTCCACCGCGACGACGACGGCACCGAACTCGTCCTCCAGTGGGTGACCCAGCAGGACGTCGACCTCGCGTGGCGGATCACCGAGATCGCGGTCGACCACGGTGTCGCGGCGGAGCCGGGCTCGGTCGGCATGATCGAGCTCGGCCTGGACACGCGGCAGTCGGCGACCATCGCCCCGGTCTGGGCCGCCCTGCTGACCGGCAACGCCGAGGCCCAGGGCCACGGGTCTCCCAGCGACGAGATCCGGGACGCGACGGGGCGGGTTCCGAACCTGTGGTTCGGGGACGCCTCCGACGACGGGACGTCGGGCCAGCGGTTCCACGTCGAGGTCTACGTGGCACACGAGGTGGCCGAGCAGCGGATCGCCGCCGCCGTCGCCGCGGGTGGGACGGTCGTCGACGACACCGACGCGCCGTCGCTCACGGTGATCGCCGACCAGGACGGCAACCGGGGAGTCCTGTGCGTCGCCGAGTCCCCAGCAACGACGGACTGAACCGGATGGTGGACGAGCGGATGTTGGTGGTGGTCGCCCACCCCGACGACGAGACCTTCGGGACCGGCTCGCTGTTGGCCCATGTCCACCGTTGCGGGGCGTCCGTGACGGTGGCGTGCGCAACCCGGGGCGAGGCCGGCGACCCGACGCCGGGCAGCGTCCCGGACGGCACGAGCCTGGCCGAGGTGCGAGAGGCCGAGCTGCACACTGCGGCCGCGATGCTCGGGGTCGACGACGTCGTGGTGTGGGACTGGCGGGACTCCGGGATGGACGGCGAGCCGGCGTCCGACACGCTGTGCGCAGCACCGCTCGACGACGTGGTGAGCGCGGTGGTGGAACTGGTCGAGCGCCGTCGGCCGACCCTCGTCGTGACGCTGGACGGCAGCGACGGCCATCGTGACCACGTCCGGGTCCGCGACGCCACGCTGGCCGCAGTGGCGGCGGCGTCGTGGTCTCCGGAGCGGGTCTACCTCCACTGCCTCCCGCGACGGCTCATGCGACGCTGGGTCGAGGAACTGGCCCGACGCAACCCCGAGGCTGCGCACCTCGGGCTCGGTGAGCTCGGGACACCGGACGACCAGATCACGACCCTGCTGGACACCAGCGACCTGCTCGACCTGCGCGAGCGGGCCATGGCCGTGCATGCGTCCCAGACCCCGCCGTACGACGTGATGCCCCCCGACCTGCGTCGGGACTTCCTGGCGACCGATGCCCTCCGTCGCGTGCAGCCGCCCTGGCCCGACGACGCCCCGCGCGAGTACCAGGTCTTCTGATCGGGGTCGTGGCGCCTCGTTCCCCGGACACGCCTTGCCTCGTCCGGCACGCGTCCGTGCCGGCGACACCGTCCGTGCACGGGCGCCGGGAGGTCGACCGATGAGTGGTCCACGGGGTGGCCCCCGGCTGGAACCCGCGACCCGGGTCGGCGGGGCCGGGCTCCTGGCTCTGCTCGTCACCTACGGGGTGGGACGGCAGGCCTTCGGCCTCTTCGTCCCCGCGTTCCAGGACGAGTTCGGGCTCTCGCTGGCCACCCTGGGATTCGTCGCGAGTGCAGCCCAGGCGGCCTACCTCGCCGTCATCGTCGCCACGGGCCTGCTGGCTGCCCGGCTCGGAGCCCGCGTCCCGGTCGTGGCGGGCTGCGTGGTGCTGTCGATGGGGGCGGCCCTGGTGGCGGGGGCACCCGGCCCGGTGGCGTTGGCCGTGGGCGTCACCCTGGCCGGAGCCTCAGCCGGCGGCACGTGGGCGCCGTTCGCGGACGCGGTGTCCCTGCAGGTGCCCGAGGCCAGTCAGCCGCGGGCACTGTCGCTGGTGAACACGGGCGCGCCCTTCGGGTCGGTCGTGGCCAGCGTCGGCGTGCTGGTCGTCGACGACGACTGGCGCATCGCCTGGGTGCTCTTCGCGGCCCTGGGCGTCGTCGCCGCGGTGGTCAACCTGCGCGTGCTGGCGACCTCGACGTCGCGCACGGTGCGACGTCGCCCGCGTCCGTCCTGGCGGTGGTTCCTGACACCACGGTCGGTGCGGCTGTTCGTCGTCACCCTGGGCGCCGCGCTCGCCAGTTCGGCCTACTTCACGTTCGTGCCGGCGGTCATCGCGTCCGCTGGCCAGCCCAGCTGGACGGGACCAGCCATGTGGGCGCTGCTCGGCCTGGTCGGCGGTGGTGTCGGCGTCTTCGCCGGCGACCTGGCAACGCGCGTCGGGTTGCGACGCACCCTGGCGGCGAGCTGGATGGCCATGGCCGCCGCGTTCGGGGTGCTGGTCGCTGGCCCCGGATCGGCGGTGGTGGGGCTGGGATCGGCGACCCTGTTCGGCGTCGGGTTCACGGTGGGCTACGGCCAGATCGTGGTGTGGAGCCAACGCGTGTTCTGGGACCGACCGACGACGGGGTTCACGACGACGATCCTGTTCAGCGCCACCGGCTTCGTCGTCGGGCCGGCCCTGTTCGGGGTGCTGGCCGTCGGAGCGGGTCGCTCCGTGGCGCTGCTGCTCGCGGCGATCCCGGCAGTGGTCGCCGCCGCGGTCCCGCCTGCGCCCCGGTACCGCCGCCCACTGTGGCGTCGGCGCCCACCCGCGGCGCCCTGAGGTCCGGTGGTCAGGCGACCCCGACCAACGACAGGTGGACCGTCCGGGTGTGGTTGTCGACGTTGGTGTCGACCAGGACCACCGACTGCCAGGTCCCCAGGAGCGGGCGCCCGTCCCGGATCGGGATGGTGGTCGACGGAGCCACGAACGCGGGCAGGACGTGGTCCGCGCCATGGCCGGGCGATCCGTGGTCGTGACGCCAGCGGTCGTCGCGGGGGAGCAGGTCGTCGAGCACGCCGGACAGGTCCGGCTCGCTCCCGGCGCCGGTCTCGAAGATCGCGATCCCGGCGGTGGCGTGTGGCACGAACACGTTCAGCAACCCGTCGCCGTCGTGTCGCCGGGCGAACGCGGTGACCTCCGCGGTGAGGTCGGTGAAGCGCTCGCGTCCGGTGGTGATGGTCAGCTCGTGGTGCTGCACGTCGATGGCTCCCTGTCGAGGTTGGATCGGGCGATCCTGCACTGGTTCCGGGCTGCCGGCACGGCCCTGCCCGTCACGGGTAGGGTGCCCTGCCGCCCGGCAGGCCGTCGTCGTGACCCCCGGGCATCCGTGGAGGGTCCCGTGGCCGCACTGCTCGCCCTGTCGTCAGCGATCGCCTTCGGGTTCGCCGACTTCCTCGGCGGCCGCGTGGCCACCCGGGCGCCGGCACTGACCGTCACGGTCGCGACCCAGGTTGCGGGCCTGGCATTCGTGCTGCTGCTCGCGCCGTTCGCCGGCGGCGACCTCTCGGCCGCGGCCCTGGGGATCGGGGCGCTCGCAGGGGTGGCCGGGGGCACGGGCCTGGTCGCCTACTTCCGGGGACTGGCCATCGGGCCGATGGGGGTGGTGGCCCCGCTGACCGGTGTCGTGGGTGCGATGCTGCCCGTGCTGGTCGGTGTCGCCCGTGGCGAGCAGGTGGGCCCGCTGGCCGTCGTCGGGATCGTCGTCGGGCTGGTTGCCGTCGTCCTGTCGACCCTCGACCCCGCCGGCGAGCACGAGGTCGGGGCGCCGACCGGGATCACCCCGCCCGCGTCCGTGCTGGCCCGGGCCCGCGGCCACGTCGCCTCCGGAGGCGCCGCGGGCCCGCTCTTCGGCCTGCTGGCCGGGCTGCTCTTCGGGGCGTTCTTCGTCCTGCTCGACCTGTCACCCGACGGGTCCGGGCTGTGGCCGTTGGTCGGCGCGAAGATGGCGAGCGTGCCGGTGCTCGGTGTCCTGGCCCTGGCCCGGCGGCGCGCCTGGCCGCAGCGTCGCGACCTGGGCCAGGTGACCCTGTCCGGCGTCCTGGACGCCGTCGCCAACGGCCTGTTCCTCTTCGCGACCCGCACCGGTCTGCTGGCACTCGCCGGGTTGCTGTCGTCGCTGTACCCGGTCGTGATCATCCTGCTCGCTCGCCAGGTCCTGGGGGAGCGACTGCGACGTGTCCAGGTGGCCGGGGTGGGACTGGCCCTGCTGGCGGTGGTCCTGGTCAGCGTGGGCTGAGCGCGCTCGGCTGCCGCCGGGGCGATCGGCCCCCGCCAGGGTCAGCCGTTGCCGAACAGGCGGGCCAGGAATCCCGACCCGCGGTTCGACGAGCGGTCCTCGGGCGTGCACTCACAGCGTCCACCGGCGGGGACATCGCGCATCACCTGGTCGACGTGCTGGCCACAACCGGCCCAGGTGGTCTTGGAGCAGGTGGAACAGGTCGCGGCACGGCACATGGGTCGAACATCCTTCGTGGGCAGGGTTCGCTGGCGTCTGCCAACAATTGTACGGACAATAGGTCGACCGTGCGCTGGCCACGAGCACACCCCCGGACCACGGGGTCCGGGGGTGTGGACGATCCCGACCCTGACGAGGGGGAGTGGGCGGGATCGAGGGGCGGCGCGGGGCGACGCCGCCGGTCAGTCGTCGTGGACCTCGCGGGCGCCGCGGCCGGCGTCCCAGTCGGTGTACTGGTAGGGGTTGTCGAACAGTTCCTGCTCGGGCAGCTCGGGGCTCATCCCGCCCGCCCAGTCCTCCGGCCCGAGCTCGCCGGCGAGGAAGTCCACCGTCGCCGACACCTCGTCCTTCGCGCGCTGCAGGTCGTCGCCGACCAGTTCGCCGTCGTGCTTGACGACCCGTCCGTCGACGACGACCGTGTGCACGTCGCCGCGGCCGGCCTGGAACACCAGGTGGCCGTAGGGGTGCAGGATCGGGAACATCGCCGGGTTGCGGTCGTTCTTGACCAGCACGACGTCGGCCCGCTTGCCCGGGGTGAGGCTGCCGACCAGGTCGTCGATCCCCAGCGCCTCGGCCCCGCCCATCGTGGCCCAGCGCACCACCTCCTCGGCGCGCAGTGCGTGGTGCACCACGGTCTCGCCCTCGGACTGGGCGTCGAAGTGCTCGCGGGCCCGGTCCGCGCTCAGGGTCGCCCGCATCGCCGAGAAGACGTCGCCGGACCACCACACGCTGGTGTCCATCGACAGGGAGATCGGGATCTGGTGGCGGCGCAGCATGAACGTCGGGGGATAGCCCTGTCCGGCGTTCTGCTCGCTCTCGGTCGACACCGAGGCGTGCGCGCCCGAGGCTGCGATCCGGTGGTAGGAGTCCTGGGAGAGGGTGGAGGCGTGGACGTAGGTGACCTGGTCGTCCATGCAGCCGTGCTCGGACATCAGCCGGATGCTGTTGTCGTCGGTGGCGCCCCACACGCCGGCATGGGTCGTGACCCGCAGGCCCAGCTCGCGTGCGGCCTCGAAGGCGGCCTTCTCGGGGAACTCCGGGTCCCCCGTCACGTCGAAGGCCAGTTGAAGGGTCAGCAGGTCGTCGCGGCTGCCGCGCCGTCGTTCGACGAACGACGCCACGTCGGGGCTGGGCGCCCATTCCCACGGACCCTGCTGGATGTTGCCGTAGGCCAGCACGAACCGTCCCGGGACGGACTCCAGGGCGTCGGCCGCGGCTTCGGCGTGGTCGACGGTCTGGAGGCCGTGCGACCAGTCGACCGTGGTGGTCACCCCCGAGTCCAGCGACTCCACCCCGGCCAGGAGGTTGCCGGCGTGGATGTCCTCGGGTCGGAAGGTCTTGCCGTGGTTGAGGTAGTAGAAGACGAAGTACTGGGTGAGGGTCCAGTCCGCCCCGTAGCCACGCATGGCGGTCTGCCACATGTGCCGGTGGGTGTCGATCATCCCCGGCATCACGATCCCGCCCGCGGCGTCGACCTCGACCGTGCCCTCCGGGACGTCGAGGTCGGTCCCCACCGCCTCGATGCGGCCGTCGACCACCAGGACGTCACCGTCGGTCACGTCCCCGAGGGACGGGTCCATCGTCAGGACCAGCCCGTTGCGGAAGACCAGTGGTCGGTCGTCGAAGTCGGTCGCGGTGGTGGCGTCTGCCATTGGTCGGTCTCCTCGGTCGTCACCCGGTCAGTGGCGGCCGGGGGGAGGCCGGACCGGGCAGGGCTGGGTGCTCGCTGCATCGGTGTACGCATGGCGGACGTTGATCCGCTTGGCGGACGTGTGTAGTCTCGGCGCGAGACCTCCCCCTGTCAACCCCTTTCGCCAGATCCGCCCGGCACGGGTCCCGGCGGCACCCACCGAGGAGCCTCATGATGCGCCTGCTGACCACGATCGCCAGGGCCATGGTCGCCGCACCGTTCGTGGTGCTCGGGCTCGACGCGGCACGTGAGCCGGGCGGTCGGGTCGACCTGGCCCGGGACCTGGGCGTCCCCGAGCCCGAACTGGCCGTGCGCGCCAACGGCGTCGGCATGGTCGTCGGTGGTGCGGCCGTGGCCACCGGGGTGGCACCCGCGGCGGGAGCCGTGACGGTGGCCGGGTTGATGGTCCCGACCACGCTCGCTGCGCACGCCTGGTGGCGCGACGAGGACCCCGCGGAGGCGAAGGCTGACCGGATCCAGTTCTGGAAGAACGTGGGCCTGGTGGGTGGGCTGCTGGTCGTCGCGGCCGCGAGCCGACACCAGGACCAGCCCTGATGCGGGAGCGCGCAGGCCGGGGGAGCCACGGGACCGCTCGCGGGGTCCGGCGAGGGGGACGCCATCGCCGATCGTGACGCGGGCAAGGACTTCGTGGAGTCCATCGCACGGGGCCTGGACGTGGTCCGGTGCTTCGGTGCCGATCGGCCCCGGATGTCGCTGTCGGACGTGGCCTCGGCGACGGGGCTGGCGCGCCCGACGGCTCGCCGCATCCTGATCACCCTCGAGGAACTGGGCTACGTCCGCAGCCAGGACGGTGGTTTCACGCTGACCGCCCGGGTACTCGAGCTCGGCATGGCCTACGTCCATGCCCAGGGACTGTGGGCGCTCGCCCGTCCACACATGGAGGACCTGGTCGCCCGCACGCACGAGTCGTCGTCCATCGCCCAGCTCGACGGGTCCGACATCGTCTACGTCGCCCGGGTCGCCGTGCCCAAGATCATCACCTTCGCCGTGTCGATCGGCACCCGCTTCCCCGCGCTGCAGACCTCGCTGGGCAAGGTGCTGCTGGCCGGGCTGGACCCGGCCGAGCTGGCCGACGTGCTCGCCCAGCCCAGCCGGTCGGGCATCACCCCTCGATGGCAGCCCGACGACGACGAGCGCGACGCGGCGCTGCGCCAGGTCCGGGCCCGCGGCTGGGCCATGGCCGACGAGGACCTCGCGCCCGGCATCCGCTCGATCGCCGTGCCCCTGCGGGACGGCGCCGGCACGGTCGTCGCTGCCCTGAACACGACCGGCCACGCCGCCGAGACGTCGCGGGAGGTCCTGGTCGACCAGCATCTCCCGCGGCTCCTCGAGGCCGCCAGCGCGGTGGGTGCCGACATCGCCCTCCACGACGAGGTCCCGCACCTGCGGGCCGCCACCTGAGCGAGGCTCCCCGCACGGACCTTGACACCCCGCGACTGGGCTGCCACCATTCGGACATCTGTCCGCCATACGGTCACCTCGGAGTCCACGCGTGTCCCAGTCCCCCTCGTCCTCGTCGACCGGACCGCTCGCCGGGCTGGTCGTGGCCGACTTCTCGCGCATCCTCGCCGGCCCCTACGCCACGATGCTGTTGGCCGACCTCGGCGCCCGGGTCGTGAAGGTGGAGAGCCCGGGGGGCGACGACACCCGCAGCTGGATGCCGCCGGTCCGGGACGGCGAGTCCACCTACTACCTGGGCGTGAACCGCAACAAGCAGTCCATCGCGCTCAACCTCAAGGACGACGACGACCTCGCGACCGCCAGGGCCCTGGCCGACCGGGCCGACGTCCTGATCGAGAACATGCGTCCCGGCGGCATGGCCAGGTTCGGGCTGGGCCACGACGACGTCGCGGCGACCAACCCGGGGGTCGTGTACGCCTCGATCACCGGGTTCGGCACGGCCGGTGGGGCGAAACTGCCGGGCTACGACCTGATGGTGCAGGGCATGTCCGGGCTGATGAGCCTGACCGGCTCGCCCGACGGGCCGCCCTACCGCGCCGGGATCTCGGTGTTCGACGTCATGACCGGCATGCACGCCGTCATCGGGATCCTCGCCGCGCTGCACCACCGTGACGAGACGGGCGAGGGCCAACTGGTCGAGGTCAACCTGTTGTCGTCGGCCCTGTCCGGACTGGTCAACCAGTCCAGTGCCGCCGTCGCCGGGGACGTCACCCCGACCCGGATGGGCAACGCCCACCCCAGCCTGTTTCCGTACGAGCCGCTGCCGACCAAGGACGGCGAGATCATCGTCATCGCCGGCAACGACGGCCAGTTCCGCCTGCTGTGCGACGTCCTGGGCGTCCCCGAGCTGGTCGACGACGAACGCTTCGCCTCCAGCGACCTGCGCACCGAGCACCGTGACGAGCTCCAGCCGCTGTTGGAGGCCCCGCTGGCCGAGCACACCACCGACGAGTGGTTCGACCGGTTCCGCGAGGTCGGACTTCCCGGTGGCCCGGTCTGGACCGTCCCCCAGGGCGTTGCCTTCGCGACCGAACTGGGCCTGGACCCGGTGGTGGAGGTGGGCGACGACGACCGGCGCATCCCGAGCGTGCGCAACCCGATCCGCTTCTCCGACACCCCCGCGGGCTACCACTCGGCGCCCCCGCTGCTGGACGAGCACGGTGACGACGTCCGGGCCTGGTTGGCCGGCGACGACGAGGACGTGGCATGAGCGACGGCCCCGCCTTCCGGACGTCGCTGGGGACCTCGGACGCCACGAGCATCACCCTGCTCGGCCACGACCTCGCCGACGAGATCATGGGTGAGGTCGGGTTCGGCGAGCTCGCCCTGTGGCTGGTGCTGCGGCGTCGTCCGGAGCCGGGCCAGGTCCGCGTCTTCGAAGCGGTGCTGGCCAGCCTCGCCGACCACGGGTTCGTGCCGACCGCGATCGCGGCCCGGATGACCTGGCTGAGCGCGCCGGACTCGCTGCAGGGCGCGGTCGCCGCCGGGATCCTCGGGGGCGGGTCGCGCTACCTGGGCGTGACCGAGGACTGTGGCCAGTTCCTTGCTCGCGCGGTCGACGAACTCGACGACCTGCCCACCGACGAGGACGGCTGGGACGACGTGGCTCGTGACGTGGTGTCGACCGCCCGGGCCGACAAGCAGATCATCCCCGGCCTGGGCCATCCGACCCACACCCACGACCCCCGGGTGGAGCGCCTCGCGACGATCGCACGCGAGGCGGACCTGTTCGGGCCCTGCATGGAGCTGTTCGCCGCGATCGGGCGGGTCCACGGCGAGATCATCGGTCGGACGCTTCCCCTCAACGGCGCCGGGGTGGGTGGCGCCGCGCTGGTCGACGCCGGCTTCCCGCGGCACCTGTTGCGGGGTGCGGCCCTGCTCGCCCGGACCGCCGGCGTGCTCGGACAGGTCGCCGAGGAGGTCGACCACCCGATCGCCAACGACATGTACCTGTCGATCCACGGTCGCACCGACTACGTGGACCCGACCACCGACACGTCCGAGACCACCTGACCCACCGCGGCGCGCCGGGCGCGCCGCACCCAACCCACCGCCGACCGACAGGAACCCACCATGGCGCAGGTCGTCGCCGTCATCGCCTCGACCCACCACCCGTTCTACTACAAGGCGTCCAACGCGACCGGCGAGGAGCGACCACCGTTCGCCGACGAGTGGGTCGAGAAGGTCACGAACTTCCGGGCGACCCTGACCGCGGCCGATCCCGACGTGCTGGTGATGGTCGGCAGCGACCACTTCCACCAGTTGTGGCTCGACAACATGCCCCAGTTCCTGGTCGGCAAGGCGCCGTTCTACGACGCGAACTGGCACAACGAGGAACGTGAGTTCGGGTTGCCGCGCATGACCCTTGCGGGCCACGAGGAGTTGTCGGCCCACATCCTGCGCCAGGGGATCGACGCGGGCTTCGACCTGGCGTTCAGCAACGAGTTGCGCATCGACCACAGCATCACCTGCCCGATCATCACGCTGCGGCCCGAGGCCGACCTGCCGATCGTGCCGATCTACACCAACATTTTCGCGCCGCCCCTGCCACAGCCACATCGGTTCGTCGAGCTCGGGCGCACGATCCGCAGCCTGGTCGAGTCGTGGGAGTCCGACCTGAAGGTCGCGATCATCGGCACGGGTCACCTGTCACTGGAGCTGGGTGGGCCTCGCCAGTTCGGGCCGACCGGGCCCGACCCGGACTTCGACCGCCGGGCGGTCGAGTGGATCGCGAAGTGTGACACGCAGAACTGCCTCGAGGGGGTCAGCCTGGAGAACCTGTGGGAGCCGGGCAACGCCACCCACGGGTTCATGGACTTCATGCTGATGATGGGCGCGGCCGGCGACGACACGCCCGCCGACTACGTCGACACGCTCGACCTGTTCCACACCATGGAGGCCTACTTCACCTGGTATCCCGGGGGCCCACCCGAGGGTGCGCCGACCCGGACCTACGAACAGGGGGCGCCGGCATGAGCAAGTACCTGCTGAACAAGTTCCTGTTCACGGTCGACCGCGACCCGGAGCTGGTCGCGCGCTATCGCGACGAGCCGGCAGAGCTGGTCGCCTGGTGGGAGGACACCCTCGCCAACCGGATCCTGGGCACCCACACCGGCGAGGACAGCACCTGGCTGGCGCTGGCCGACGACGAGCGCCGGGCCCTGGTCGAGCACGACTACGTCACCCTGTTCGAGATGGGTGCGCATCCCTTCCTCACGCTGACGCTGTTCATCGCGATCTACGAGGAGTCCCACGACGAGCCCCTGGGCTTCCAGCTCGAGTACGCCGAGAAACTCGCCCACGTCACCCTGCCCCACCCCGACATCTCCACCTGACGCGTGTCCGACCGGTGGGACCACGGGCCTCGTCCGAACGTGTTCGACCTCGTCGCGGTCTTCCCTACGGTGGAGGTGGCACCGGCGACAGGTCGAACACATGGTTGGTGGTGGCTCCGGACTCGGAATCATCTTCCGCACCCGGACCGAGCGTGACGCGAAGGCCTTCATCGAGGAGCGCGCACAGCGCGACCACGGCGGTTCGCGCAGTCGAGCCGAGCTGGTCGCGATCGTGACGATCGCCGTCGTCACGCTGGCGGTCTGGGGCGTCGTGGGGTTGGTCGGATGATGCGGCTGCACCACGTCCAGCTCGCGATCCCGCCCGGTGGCGAGGACCGAGCACGGGCGTTCTGGGGTGACCTGCTCGGCCTCGACGAGGTGGCCAAGCCGGCGGCGCTGGCGGCGCGTGGCGGCTGCTGGTTCCGGGGCGGCGAGGTCGAGCTGCACCTGGGCGTCGAGGAGCCGTTCGCACCGGCCCGCAAGGCCCATCCCGGGATCCTGGTGGGCGACCTCGACGACCTGGTCGGGCGCCTCGCCGGCGCCGGCATCGGGGCACGGTCCGACGACCTGTTCCCGGGCCACCGGCGGGTGTACGTCGACGATCCGTTCGGCAACCGGCTGGAGTTCCTCCAAGCCGAGTGAGTGCCGGGGGAGGGCTCGCGGTGTTCCTGGAGGGCTTCCGCCCTACGTCGCGGCGGTCGTCACCCGGAGCCGGTCCTCCCCGCGCGCCTCCCGGACCGCCCGCTCGAGCAGGTTGCCGGCGACCCTGGTCCGGTAGGCGGCCGATGCACGCATGTCGTCGATGGGGGAGAAGTCGTCGGCGAGCGCCGTCCGAGCCGCCTCGAGGGTTGCGTCGTCGAGCCGGCCTCCGACCAAGGCCTGCTCGCAGGCTCGCGCACGGGCCGGCGTGGCCGCCATCCCGCCGAACGCCACCCGGGCGTCGGTGATCACGTCGTCGGACAGGGCGAGGTGGAACATGCCGCACACGGCCGAGATGTCGTCGTCGAGCCGCTTGGACACCTTCGACACCGACAGGAACCAGCCGTCGGACGGGGTGGGCACCTCGACCGCCGCGACCAGCTCGCCCGGGGCCAGCACGGTGCGCCGGTAGTCCACGAAGAAGTCGTCGATGGCGACCCGTCGTCGTCCGTCGGGGCCGGCGACGACGACCGTTGCGTCCAGCGCCAGCAGCAACGGGGGCGAGTCCCCGATCGGCGAGGCCGTGGACAGGTTGCCGCCCAGGGTCGCGCGGCTGCGGATCGGCACCGACCCGTAGCGCTCGAACAGCTCGGTCACCGCCGGCCAGTGCGTCGCCAGCACCGGGGCGGCGGTCACCAGTGGCACGGCCGCGCCGACCACGATCCGGTCCTCGTCCACCTCCAGCACGTGCAGTTCGGGCACGCGGGACAGGTCGACCAGCGTCCCGAACCGACGGTCGTCCTGCGTGATCGCGAGCGCTAGGTCGGTCGCACCGCTGACCGGCGTCGCGGCGGGCTCCTCGGCCAGCACCGTGATCGCCTCGTGGAGCGAGCGCGGCGCCGTCCACCGCCGGCCGCCGTGGGCCAGCGAGGCCGCCGCGTCGTCGGCTCGCGTCTCGGCCAGGTCGGCCAGGCTCGCCGCGGTGGTGGTCGCGGCGGCGTCGAAACGGTCGGTCGGACGGGCGGTCGCGACGTCGCGGGCAGCCGCGATGATCGGGCGGTAACCCGTGCAGCGGCACAGGTTGCCGGACAGCGCCGTGTCGACGTCGTGGCGGTCGGTGGTGGGCTCGCCGTGCATCCAGGCGAACATCGACATCACGAACCCGGGTGTGCAGAACCCGCACTGGGACCCGTGCCGATCGACCATCGCGCGCTGGACGGGATGGAGATCGCCCGTGACGGGGTCGGCCAGGTCCTCGACGGTCAGCAGCTGGCACCCGTCCAGGCTGCCGAGCAACGCGATGCAGGCGTTGACCGGTCGGTAGTCGAGGTCGGCGGTGTCCGCGGCACTGTCGACGGGCGCCTCGGCGAGGTGGACGGTCGTGACCGTGCACGCCCCGCAGTCACCCGAGGCACAGCCCTCCTTCGTGCCCACGCGGCCGGACGCACGCAGCCAGTCGAGCACCGTCGTGTTCGGGTCGACGTCGTCGACCTCGACCCGCTCGTCCCCCAGCAGGAACCTGATCATCCGTCGTCACCCCCGTCGGTTCGACCGACCCCCAGCCTACGACCCCATCGGCCTGACCAACCCCCGTCGGTTGGGGAGTTCGTGCCCGCTGGCGATGACGGATCCGACACTCGACGGGCGCTCACACCGCCAGGACGTCCTTGAGCTCGGCGGGAGTGGCGACCTCGACCTGGTCGTAGGTGCAGCTGTCGGGGTCGCGGTCCTTGCGCCAGTGCTTGAACCGGCCAGAGTGGCGCAGTCGGTCACCGTCGAGCTGTTCGTAGGCGATCTCGGCGACCTGCAGCGCGATCACCTCGAAGCTCATGTCCTTGGTGGCGTTCCACCGGTTGCCACCGCGCGGCGAGTCCTCGGTGTCCATCCACTCCTGCCACGGATGCGTCCCGGGCTCGGGCGGCCCGAACACGGCGACCTCCTCGGCGAGCTCCCGACGGCGCGTCTCGCTGAACGACGAGGCGACCCCGATGTGGTGGAGGTGGCCGTCGTCGTCGTAGAGCCCCAGCAACAGCGACCCGACCTGGGGGTCCTCCTGCGTCGAGGCCTTGTGCCACCGGAACCCGGCCACGACGGCGTCGGCCGTGCGTTCGTGCTTGACCTTGGCCAACGCACGCTTGCCGGGTTGGTAGGTGCCGTCGGCCGGCTTCGCGATCACCCCGTCGAGGCCGGCCCCCTCGAACCGGTCGAACCAGTCCTGGGCGGTGTCGGCATCGGTGGTCGCCGGGGTGAGGTGCACCGGCATCGACCAGTCACACAGCGCCTCGAGCCTGGCGCGACGCTCGACCATCGGCAGCCCGGTCAGGTCCTCGTCGCCGACCGCCAGCACGTCGAACGCGATGAACCTCGCCGGCGTCTTCTCGGCAAGCATGGTGATGCGCGACTCGGCGGGGTGGATCCGCTCGCTGATGGCGTCGAAGGCGATCCCGCCGTCCAGGGGGACGACCAACTCGCCGTCCACCACGCACCGCTCCGGGAGGACGGCGCGCAGGGGGTCGAGCAGTTCGGGGAAGTAGCGCTCGAGCTGCTTGGCGTTGCGTGACTGCAGCACGACGGTGTCGCCGTCGCGGAAGACCAGGCAGCGGAAGCCGTCCCACTTCGGTTCGTAGAGGAAGTCGCCCTCCGGCATCGAGCGGACGAGCTTGGCCAGGATCGGCTTCACGGGGAAGGCGACCGGCAGGTCGAGGGTGGGTTCGTCGGTCATGACTCGTCCTCGTCGGGGTCGTCCTCCAGGATCACGGTGTCGCCCAGCGTCCAGATCCACAGCAGGTCTGCCTCGCGCAGGGCCGACCAGTCGTCGTCACAGGTGTGCGGCACGCCGTCCGGTCCCGGCTGCCACCAGTCGGGGGACAGGTCGGGGCGTGCCGGCGGCTGGTCGGTCGGCGTGCAGGCGTCGAGCCACTCGTCGCTCGGGAGGGTGGCTCGCACGACGACCTCGCCCGACTCGGGGTGGTTGCGCTCGACCAGGTCCGTCGCGTCCTCGGGGAGCCACTCGGGCACCCAGCCCCGGTCGATCGCGTCCTGCTGGCGCGCCGTCACGAGGTCGTCCCACGCGGCGTCGTGGACCTCCTGGGCGCATCCGGCGAGGGCCATGGCGACCACGACGCAGAGCACCCGGACCGCCGGTCCACGGGCTCCGCGTGCGGGGCGGGCGACAGGGGGACGAGGCACCTCCGGACCTCCGATGAGCAGGGGTGACACGGTCCGCGAGGCTACAGCGCGCTGTCTTCGCCGCGTTCGCCCGGAAGTGGCCCGCCGGCGCCATGGGACGCGGTCGTCGGGAGGTGCTCGACGCCGTGTGCCACGCGCCGGGCCACGGCGCAGCGTGCGCTGACGCGCTCGCGCTCGCCGATGCGTGCGTCCAACGCGCGAACGAGGGGTGAAGAGGGACGTCGGCGGCCACCCGGGTTGCACATGGGGCCACCACTGGTCAAGACTGGCTGCATGGAGCACCACGACGACCGCCGCCACTCGACCCGGGTCCGTACCCGGGTCGCGCGCCCGGTCGACCTCTCCGGGGCCGTCCTGGCCCTGCTCGGTGCCCTGCTTCTCCTCCTCCTGCTGCTTTGACGCCGCGGCGCTGTCCCGTCCCACCACGACAGCGACCGCGGAGAGCATGACCGGGAACCACGCCCACGCCCGGCGTGCCACCGAGCGCACGCAGCAGATCCTGATCGACAGATCACGAGAAGAGGACATGCCTGATGGGACAGCCCATCGACCACGTCGCCACCGACGCCCTCGGTGCCGACATCACCATCTTCGACACCACGCTCCGTGACGGGGAGCAGTCACCGGGCATCTCGCTGGACGCCCGCGAGAAGGTCGAGATCGCCGAACAGCTCGCCCGGCTGAACGTCGACGTCATCGAGGCCGGGTTCTCGGCCGCGTCTCCAGGCGATTTCGACGCCGTCAAGGCGGTCGCCGAGGTGGTCGGCAACGCCACCCGCGATGCCGAGTCCGACGACGAGTCGGAACGGACACCACCGGTGATCGCCGCCCTGGCCCGGGCCAAGGAATCCGACATCGAGGCGGCCGCGAAGTCGCTGGCCCCGGCGCGCCGACACCGGATCCACACCTTCCTGTCGACCTCCGACATCCACCGCAAGTACATGCTCAAGGCCACCAACGACGAGATCCTCGACCAGGCGATCCGGGCCGTCGAACTCGCCCGCAGCTACACCGACGACGTGGAGTTCTCACCGCAGGACGCCACCCGGACCGACTTCGAGTTCCTGGTCGACATCGTGGCCGCAGCGGTCGAGGCCGGCGCCACGACGGTCAACATCCCCGACACCGTCGGCTACGCACTGCCGCATGACTTCGGCCGGTGGATCAAGCAGCTCCACGAGCGGATCCCCGCGATCGAGGCCAACGACGTGGTCGTGTCGGTCCACTGCCACAACGACCTCGGGCTGGCCGTGGCCAACTCGCTGGAGGCCGTGCGCAACGGCGCCCGGCAGGTCGAGGTGGCCGTGAACGGCATCGGGGAGCGGGCCGGCAACTGCTCGCTGGAGGAGGTGGTGATGGCGATCCGCACCCGCAAGGACCTGCTGGGGGCGGACCACCGGGTCAACACCCCGGAGCTGACCCGCACGTCGCGGATGGTGTCGTCGCTGACCGGCTACGGCGTGCAGAAGAACAAGGCCGTGGTCGGCGCCAACGCCTTCGCCCACGAGTCGGGCATCCACCAGCACGGCGTGCTGGCCGACCGGCTGACCTACGAAATCATGAAGTCCGAGGACGTCGGGGTCGACGGCTCGCAGATCGTGCTGGGCAAGCATTCCGGCCGCCACGCGTTCCGCAAGGCCGTCGACGAGCTCGGCTTCGACCTCACCGACGAGCAGTTCCAGGACGCGTTCGTGCGCTTCAAGGACGTCGCGGACGCCAAGGGTGGGCTGGTCGACACCGACGAGGTGCGGGCGATCATCGTCTCGCAGTCGACGACGACCGCCGACGACGCGCTGGTGCTCGAGTCCTTCGAGGTCGTCACCGGCAGCGACGAGCCCCCTCGGGCGACGGTCCGGGTGCGCCTGGCCGAGACCGGCGAGGTCTCCGAGGGCACCGGGACCGGCGACGGTCCGGTCAACGCGGCGTGCGAGGCGGTCCGCGCCGCCGTGGGCATCGAGGGCGTCACCCTGACCGGGTTCAACGTCTCCGCCGTCGGCTCCGGGATCGAGGCGGTCGGCGAGGTCGCGGTGACCGTCCAGGTGTCCGACGGGGGCACCTTCACGGGTCGGGCCGCCACCACCGACATTGTCGGCGCGAGCATCCAGGCGTATGTTGACGCCCTGAACCGTTCGCAACGGATCACCCATCGCAGCGAGGAGTTCCGCCCATGACCTCCCAACCGCCGTCGCGCGCCGGAGCCCCCGGGGTGCCCCGCATCACGGTCAACCTGCCCCCGGACCAGACGCCGGAGGAGGAGGCTGCCCTGGTCGAGGCCGTCGCCGCGGCCTACGAGGACAGCCACGGGCACCGGGACGTCCAGATCGACGTGGAGCACCCCGAGGAGGTCGACTTCCGGGCCGTCTCGGCGCGGATGTTCCGCTAGGCGCCAGCCACGCACCGACGGGGCCGCAGCCGATCGGCTGCGGCCCCGTCGTGTGCTGCCCCCACCCGAGGCTGGGCCACGCGACCGACCCGCGACGAGCGGATCGCGGTGGTCAGCGGGCGACGTAGACCGTGTTGGCGGACTCCCCACCGGTGAGGAAGTTGGCGAACGACACGACGTGGGCGGTGACCTCGTCGAAGACCTCTCGCGCCGTGGCGACGAAGTCGTCGTCGGGCGGATCGTCCGACCACAGGGCGAACACGCCGTCGGGGCGCAGGAAGCGTGCCATCGACGCCAGCCCCTCGGGCGTGTAGAAGGCGGCATGGTCGGGATGGAGGTGGTGGCGCGGCGTGTGGTCGACGTCCAGCAGCACCGCGTCGACCCGACGATCGTCGGTGTCGGGATCCCAGCCGGCGTCGGCGGCCATGGCGAAGAAGTCGCCGTGCACGAACCGCGTGCGGGGGTCGGTGGCCAGGCCGCCCACGTCGGGCAGCAGGGCCTGGCGGTGCCAGTCGATCACGGTGTCGACCGCCTCCACGACCAGCAGCGACGAGACCCGGTCGTCCTCCAGCGCCGTCGCGGCGGTGTAGCCCAGTCCCAGGCCGCCGACCACGACGTCGAGGTCGTCGCCCTCGACCGCGTCCAGGCCGAGCCGGGCCAGCTCCTCCTCGCCGATCGTGAACAGGCTCGACATCAGGAACTCGTCGCCGAGCTTGACCTCGAAGACGTCGACCTGGCGCGACGGCTCGACGCGGCGACGCAGCGTCAGCAGCCCCGAGGGCGTGTCCCGTCGTGCCAGTTCCTCCAGCAGTGCACCCACGATGGTCCCCGTGTCCGGGCCACCGCTCGTCGGCGGCCAGCGCCCCCACGGTAGGACGCCGGCTGGCTGTAAGGGTTGAACAAGATCATGTCCTGACGGTTGACTGGCCACACGCGACGCGAGGACCCCGCCATGGCCGCCGACCACCCCGGGCCCCGGACCATCATCGACAAGATCTACGACGCCCACCTCGTCGGGGACGGCTCGGGTGACGACCCCAACCTGCTCTACGTCGACCTCCACCTGGTGCACGAGGTGACCTCGCCCCAGGCGTTCGAGGGCCTGCGGTTGGCCGGGCGCGACGTCCGACGACCGGACCTGACGCTGGCGACGATGGACCACAACGTCCCGACCGACCCCGAGCAGGCGGCCGGACGTCTCCCGCTGGCCGACGAGATGTCGGTCCGACAGATGGACGCACTGACGGCCAATTGTGCGGAGTTCGGGATCGAGCTGTTCCCGATGGGATCCCGCAACCAGGGGATCGTCCACATCATCGGACCGGAGCTGGGCGTGACCCAGCCCGGCATGGTGATCGTGTGCGGCGACTCCCACACCGCCACCCACGGGGCCTTCGGGGCACTCGCGTTCGGCATCGGCACGTCCGAGGTCGAGCACGTGCTGGCGACCCAGACGCTCCCGCAGCGTCGCCCGAAGACGATGGCGGTCGACGTGTCGGGGACCCTGCCGGTGGGCACGACCGCGAAGGACCTCATCCTCCACGTCCTGAACCGCCTGGGCGTCGCCGGCGGCACCGGCCACGTCATCGAGTACCGGGGGGAGGCGATCCGCGCCCTCACGATGGAGGAGCGGATGACGGTGTGCAACATGAGCATCGAGGGCGGCGCACGGGCGGGGCTGATCGCGCCGGACGAGACCACGTTCGCCTGGTTGAAGGACCGGCCGCACGCACCGAGGGGTGCTCACTGGGACCGGGCGCTGGCGGCGTGGCGCGACCTGTCCACCGACGAGGACGCCACCTTCGACGCCGTGTTGGAGGTCGACGCCGGCGACGTGGCGCCCTACGTGACGTGGGGCACGACCCCCGAGCAGTCGATCCCCGTGACCGGCACCGTCCCGACCCCCGCCGACGCCACGGACGACTCCCGGGCACGCCAGTACGAGCGGGCCCTGGACTACATGGGCCTGGACGGGGGCGAGGCGATCACCGACGTCACGATCGACAAGGTGTTCATCGGCTCGTGCACCAACGGGCGGCTGTCGGACCTGCGCGCGGCGGCCGAGGTGATCGCCGGCCAGCACGTCGCCGACGGGGTCGAGGCCATGGTGGTGCCCGGGTCCGGGCTGGTGAAGGAGGCCGCCGAAGCCGAGGGCCTCGACCGCGTATTCGTCGAGGCCGGGTTCGACTGGCGTGCGCCGGGCTGCTCGATGTGCCTGGGCATGAACCCGGACCAGCTCGCCCCCGGCGAACGGTGCGCCTCCACCTCCAACCGCAACTTCGAGGGGCGCCAGGGCTTCAAGGGCCGGACCCACCTGGTCAGCCCCGCCATGGCCGCCGCCGCCGCGATCGCCGGCCGCTTCGTTGATGTTCGTGCCCTGAACTGACCCGCCGAGAGGAACGCAGCATGGACGCCGTCCGCACCGTCACCGGCACGATCTGCCCGATCGACGCCAACGACGTCGACACCGACCAGATCATCCCCAAGCAGTACCTCAAGCGCATCGAGCGGACCGGGTTCGGGCCGTATGCCTTCGCCGAGTGGCGCTACCGCGAGGACGGGACACCCGACCCGGACTTCCCGATGAACCAGCCCGCGCACGCCGACGCTTCGATCCTGCTCGCCGGACGCAACTTCGGCTCGGGCTCGTCGCGGGAGCACGCTCCCTGGGCGATCGAGGACGCCGGGTTCCACGCGGTCATCGCCGAGTCGTTCGCCGACATCTTCCGCAACAACTGTGGCAACGTCGGGATCATCGCCGTGCAGCTCGACCACGACACCGTGCGGGAGCTGTTCGAGATGGTGGACCGGGACCCGTCCACCGAGGTCACGGTCGACCTCGAGACGCAGACGGTCACCGGGGGAGGCCTCGAGGTGGACTTCACCATCGACGCGCACACCCGCCACAAGCTGCTCAACGGGCTCGACGACGTGGCCCTGAGCCTGCAGCGCGCGGACGACATCGCCGCGTTCGAGGACCGGCGCGCCAGTTGGATGCCCCGGCTGGCCTGAGCCCCGGCTGGCCTGGGCCCCGGCTGGCCTGGGCACCGGCTGGCCTGGGCACCGGCCGGTCGTCGGAGCGGGGCCGGGAACACCGACCACCGGGGCGGCGTTGGCCACCGGCGCCGCCGGGTCCCACCGGTGGCGCGATCGCGTCCGGAACAGGGCGCGTCCCGGACGTCGCGTGGCCAGGAGGTGACAGGTGAGCGGACCCTCGACCCCCACGGCGCTGCGTCCGTCGACCTTCGCGCCGCTCGCGGTGCCGGAGTACCGGCGCCTGTGGGGCGCCTTCCTGGTCAGCAACCTCGGGACGTTCCTGCAGCTGACCGCGGCCCCGTGGTTGATGCTGCAGCTGACCGGCTCGCCACTGATGGTGGCGCTGGTCACCGCGTCGATGACCCTTCCCCGGATGCTGATGACCCTGCCGGCCGGGGCGCTCGCCGACGTGTTCGACCGGCGGACCATGACCGCGATCGGCCAGGGGATCGCCGCCGTGTCGGTCGGGATCATGGCGTTCCTGACCTGGTCGGACCTGCTGACGCCCGAGGTGCTGCTGGCCCTGACGTTCGGCCTGGGGCTGGGGACCGCCATCTCGATCCCGGCCCTGCAGACCCTGATCCCGGACCTGGTGGGAGACGACCTGGTCGCTCCGGCGACCGCGCTCAACTCGGCCAGCTTCAACGTCGCGCGCGCGATCGGCCCTGCCCTCGGGGGCCTGTTCGTGGCGGCGGGGCGAGCCGACATCGCCTTCGGCGCCAACGCGATCAGCTACCTCGCCGTGATCGGCGTCCTGTTCACCCTGCCGCAGCTGGGGTCGGCCGACCCGACCACGGCCGGCGTGTGGCAGTCCACCCGCACCGGGTTGCGCTTCGTGCGCTTCACCCGGGCAGTCCTGATGGTGGTGGCGGTCACCGCGGTGTTCAACCTGACGGCCCCGGCGTTCCAGACCCTGCTGCCCAGCGTCGTGTCGGACGACCTGGCGCTGGGGGCGAACGGCTACGGGCTCCTGCTGGGCGTGTTCGGCGCCGGATCGCTGACCGGGGCCCTGACCCGGGAGTGGGTCCGTGACAAGGTCCGGCTGATCCTGCCGTTGGCGATCGTCGCCAACGGCGTGGTCGGGATGCTGTTCGGGTTCGTGGCGCGCGATCCCGTGTCGGCCGCGTCGTTGCTGTTCGTGGCCGGCCTGACCTGGGTCTGGACGGTCACCACGATGAACACGATCGTGCAGATCGTCTCGCCCCGGTGGGTGCGTGGCCGCGCGATGTCGGTGTACCTGCTGGCGGCGCTGGGCATGCAGCCCATCGCCGCGGTGCTGGCCGGCACCCTCGCCGAGTTGGTCGGGTCGGCCAACGCCGTCGGGGTCCTGGCGATCGTGACCGTGGTCCTGGGGCTGGTCACGACCCGCATCGACATGCCGGTGCTCGGCGAGGTCGAGATGCCCTCGACGCCCGACGACTGGTCGGTGCCGCGACACGCCGACCGGGTTCCCGGGTCGCCGGTGGTCGTGGCCACGACGTGGAGGATCGACGACGACGACCTGCAGGAGTTCTTCGCGGTGATGCGGGACCTGCGACGCCAGCGCCTGCGGACCGGCGCCCAGTCGTGGTCGTTGTACCGACATGCCGAGGACCCACTGGTCTTCACCGAGTACTTCCAGGTCCACGACTGGGCCGCGCACCTCGCCCAGCACTCCCACATCGACGCCGAGGCGGCCGCAGTCATCCGGCGAGCGCGCGCGATGGACACCGGTGACGGCCCGAAGACCGAGCACGTCGCCCGGGTCGACCTGACCGCGGACGACGCGCTCGACCTGCAGGCCGCCGCCATGGAGGCCCACGGCCATCTCCACGATGCCGACGGCTCCATCCCCGTGCACGGGCACTGACACCTCGGTCCGTCTCGCCGTCATGCGCCGCTCGAGCCGTGGTCTCATCTGGCATGAATGACGGGTCATCGACCGGGGAAACACAGGACAAAGATCCCATGCGGAGGTGGACATCCGGCAGTTGCATGGGGGTTCCCACGCCAACGCCTGCTTCCTGCATGCGTGCGTGGTTCTCCCCGAAATCGATGAACGGATGTCACCATGACACGCAAGCTGCAACTCGCCTGGCGCGGCGGGCTCCTCCTGGCCCTCGCCGGGGCGCTCGTGATCGCCACCCTGGTCACCAACACCGCCCAGGCCCAGTCACCGTCCGGGAAGGCGACCGTCGCGGTCTCCGACGTCACCCTGGTCGAGGACACCGCAGGCCAGGACTGGACGACGGTCCTGTCCAGCCAGATCAAGCCCCCCGGCGGCAATCGCGCCCTGTTCATCGACGTCTCGCTCCAGTGCGGCCTGTACACCCAGACCGAGGTCCGGTCCCGCGGTGGCAACAAGGACACGTCGTCCGCCCAGGGCACGGTGACCGTTCGCGTCCTGCTCAACGGCGAGGAAGCCCACCCCGGTGAGGTCGTCTTCTGTGACCGCTACCAGGAACTGAGTGCCGAATTGCAGGGCATCGTCGACGTGGTCGACGGAGAATTGGTGATCGTCGACGACGAGACCATCGAGTTGATCCAGCGCACCATGAACGCCAACGCCTTCAACTTCGTCGCGCACCCGCTCGACTCGGCCACCACCTATGACGTCGAGGTCCAGGCGCGGGTCGATTCGGCCACGTCGTCGCAGCAGGGCAGCTCCTCGGCGGTCGCCGGCATCGGCAAGGGCTCGATGACCGTCGACGCCCACCGCCTGGTCCAGGGCGACGACGTCATCGTCGTCGACTGAACCGTGCCCGTCGGTGGCGGGTGGCGTGGCACGTGCTGCGCCACCCGCGCCGGCGAGGTGGCCTCGGGCCACCGCCCACGCACCACCCCGGCTCAGGACGTCCAGGTCACCACGATCGGCCGGTCGAGTCCCGGGAGCGGGAGGGACGTGGCCTCGGACTCGACCGCCGCCCGCTCGGCCTCCGTGAAGGCGCGCCACGGGTCCACGTCCAGGTCCGCGCCCGCCCGGCGCCACGTGCCCACGACCTCGCCACCGACCAGGACGGCGCCGGGCCACACGCGGGGCGTCCACAACCGGTCGCGCAGGTCTGGTTCCTCCAACAGCAGCTCGCGGGCTTGGCCCCAGAGCAGCCAGTAGGGGTCGCCACTCGGGAGCAGGCGGACCGACTCGCCCCCGACTTCACCGTCGTCGGTCGCGCCCACGGGGTCAGCCGGTGGTCCAACCCGCAGCGAGGGCAGGTCCGCGGCCAGGACCCAGCCGTCTCCGACCGCCGTCCGCACGGCCGCCAGCTCGTCGCGGAGCTCGTCGAAGGTCACCCGGGCCTGGCGCGTGGCCACGCCGGCCCAGCGGGCGAAGGCCTCGGGCGTGCTGGGGCCGACGACGTGCAGGTGACGTCGTGCCAGCTCGTGGCGGGCGTCCTGCGGCTCGACCCGGGGCGGGTCCACCACCCGGATCGTCGGCTGGAGTGCGCCGTGCCATCGCAGGACGACCGTCCCGGTCGCCGCCGCGTACCGCAGGGCGTTGGGGTGGACGTCGAGGGCCCGGCCGGCATGTCCGTAGCCCAGTTCCTCACCGTCGTCGAGCAGGTCACGGAGTCGGGCGGCGAGGTCCTCGGCACGCTCGCGCCCCCGCGCGTCCGTCGGGAGTCGACCGAGCGTGAACACGGCCCGGTCGCGTGTCGCGACGACGTGGACGCTGAACCGGGGACCCCACACCTGCTCCAGTTCCGGATCGTCGAGCGCGTCGGGTCCGACCCCGGCCACCCGCGCATGCAGCGACAGCAGCGCGGCCCGCGGCATGCTGTCCTGCAGTCCCGCCCAGGCCGCACGCCGCACCGCGTCGGTCCCGGCGGGCAGCCGGTGGGTGAGCACCCCGCTGCGCCGTCGGAACGCGAGCACCCGGTCGCGGGTGACCTCCACCGGTGTCGTCTCCATCCACGCTCCTTGCGCGCTGCGACCGAACCGGCCGGGACGTCAGTCGGGCAGGGTGACCTGGCCACGCACCAGCACGACCCCGGTCCCACCCACCAGGACACCGGCGATGTCGTCGCGTGGTCCCAGCACCTCCACGTCGGCCCGGCCGGGCCGATCCATGTCGTGGCCCTGTTCGGCGACGAACCGGGGGCCGTCGATCTCGCCCTCGGCCCATAGCCACGCGCCCAGGCAGCCGGTCGCCGAGCCCGTGAACGGGTCCTCGGGTGGCTCGGGCGGGGTCAGCAGCAGCCGGGAGAAGACGTCGCCGTCGGGGGTGGCGCCGCCCATGGCGGTCAGGAACGGCTCGAAGAAGTCTGCGTCGTGGTCCTCGTGGAAGGCGAGCAGGGCGTCGACGTCCAGCCGGGCACGCCGGAGCGCGTCGTGGGACACCAGCGGCGAGACGAGGAACGGGGTGCCGGTGCTGACGGTGCGGGGCGTCGCGCGGAAGTCGTCGGCCCGGAGCCCGACGAGGGGGGCGACGAGCTCGGGCTCCCACGAGCGACCGAAGGTCGGGCGGAGTTGCTGCATCGTGATGCGGGGCGGTCCGTCGGCGGTCCCGTCGACCTCGATCGGCAGGACACCCGCGCCGACCTCCAGGGTGAACGATGCGACGTCGTCGACCAGCTCGACCACGCCGGCGTCCAGCAGGGCCGTCACGGTGGCGATCGTGGGGTGGCCGGCCATCGGGATCTCACCGCTGGCGACGTAGTAGCGCGCGCCCACGTCGGCGACCGACGAGGCGACCACGAACGCACACTCCGACAGGCGGGTCTCGCGGGTGAACGCGATCCGGGTGTCCACGTCGACGTCGTCGGCGTCGAACACGACCGCGCACGGATTGCCCCCGAAGGCCCGGTCGGTGAAGGCATCGACCCAGGCCAGGGAGTGGGTGCTCATGCGGCGCTCCTTCGGTGTGACGGTCAGTAGCCGGCCGCCCTGTCGACGGCGCCCAGGAGGCGCCGTCCCTGGGCGAACCGCGTGACGTTGTCGCGGATCCGGTCCGCCAGCAGGCGCTCGCCCATGGCGTCGGTGTTGCCGACGTGCGGGGTGACGACGACGTTGGGCAGGTCCCACAGCGGATGGCCGTCGGGCAATGGCTCCGGGTCGGTCACGTCCAGTCCGGCGCCGGCCAGGTGGCCCGACCGGAGCGCCGCGACGAGGTCGTCGGTGACGACGTGGGCCCCGCGTGCGACGTTGACGACGACGGCCCCCTCGGCAAGCAGCTCGAGCGCACGTGCGTCCAGGATCCCGGTCGTGTCGTCGGTCAACGCTAGGGCCAGGACCACGACCTCGGCGTCGGCCAGCGCGTCGTCGAGGTGGTCGGTCGTCACGACGGTCGCGCCGTCCAGGGGCTGGTCCGAGCGGCGGACGACGGTCACGTCGCAGCGGAACGGGGCGAGCAGGTCCAGCAGCACCTCGGTGATCCCCCCGCCACCGAGGACCGTGACACGGGCACCGAAGAGCATCTCGCCGTGGTCGTCACCCCACGCGGTCGCGGTCGCGTACCGGACGACCTCGCGGCGGGTCGCCAGCACCAGGGCCAGGGCCATCTCGGCCACCGGGTCGGCGTACACGCCCTTGCCCGACGTCCAGGCCCGGTCGTCGTCGAGCACGTCCACGAAGGCGTCCACGCCCGCGAAGGGCAGTTGCACCCAGCGCAGGTGCGGGTGCTCGTCGAGGAGGCCGGCGAGGTCGTCCGCGTCGTGCGGGACCGACCACAGCAATGCCTCGGCGTCGGCCGGTGCCACGACCCGGCCGCCGGCGTCCTCGACGGCCCGTTCGAGGGCTGGCCTGGCGGGGTGGACCGCGACCCGAGGGGGGCCGTCGTCGTCGTCGCGCGGGACGGTCACGGTCGGGAGCACGATGGGGCCTTCCTCGGGGGTGGGGTCATGCCGGCCGCGCACGCGCGAGCGTGGCGAACTGGTGTCCGCGGTCCTCGAAGGACCGGAACTGGTTGAAGCTGGCTGCCGCCGGCGACAGCAGGACGACGCCACCACGCGGGGTGACACGGTCCGCCTCCGCCACCGCCGCCGCCAGGTCGGGGACAGGGCGCACGGCGACGTCCGGATGGGCGCCGGCCAGGTCGATCGCCAACCGGTGGCCGGTGTCGGGCAGGGCCACGACCACGACCGGGCCCGGGCCGCCGGCCCGGGTCGCGAGGACGGCCAGGAGCGGTGCGTGGTCCTGGTCGCGGTCGAAGCCACCGGCCAGCAGCGTCACCGGCGTGTCCGGGAAGGCGTCGAGCGCGGCGACCGTGGCCTCCGGGATCGTGGCGATCGAGTCGTCGACCCACCGCCGGCCGTCGTCGTGCACCAGTTCGAGCCGGTGGGGGAGTGGCCGGAACGACGCCAGTCCACCCAGGAGTGCTGCCGGGTCGACGCCCAGGTCCGCACCGACGGCCACCACCGCGGCCAGGTTGGCGAGGTTGTGGGTGCCGACCAGCCGGGACGACTCGAGTGCCGTGCGCAGGACGGCGCGGGAGACGCCCAGTCGTCCCGCGACGATCGGGTCGCCGGACGCGTCGAACTGGGCGCGGTCCCGATGGTCCCGGGAGCGGGCGAGCACCCGGTCGTCGGCGCCGTTGACGATCAGCCGGTCGGACAGCGCGACGATCCGGCCCTTGTCGGCCGCGTAGGCCTCCCCGCCTCCGTGCCAGCCGTGGTGGTCGCGGTGGAGGTTGAGCCACAGGCCGAGCGACGGTCGGCCGCGCAGGTCCGCCAACTGGTAGCTCGACAGCTCCAGGACCAGGTGGTCCAGCGCGGACGGCGCCACGTCGAGGTCGAGGACCGACGTCCCGACGTTGCCCGCGACCCGGACGGTGCGGCCCGCCTCGCCAAGGAGGTGCCCCAGCAGGGTGGTGGTCGTGGACTTGCCCTTGGTGCCCGTGATCGCGACCACGTTGGTCGGGCGGTGGCGTGCGAAGAACACGTTGAGCACCGTGGTGACCGGCACGTCGGCCGCCCGGGCCGCGACCTGCACGGCATGGCTCGGGGGGACACCGGGAGAGCGCACCAGCACGTCGGCGTCGCCCACCACCTCCACCCCCTGGTCCGGTCCGACCACCGACGTCGCGCCGGCGTCGGCCAGGAACTGACGGTCGTCGTCGCTGGGTGCGGCGTCGTCGAGCACCAGGATCTCGGCGCCGGGGTTCGACGTCGCGAGGTCGGTCACGAGACTGCGCCCCTCGCGCCCCAGCCCGTGCACGGCGACCGTGCCGGCCCCGCGCAGCCAGTCGTCGTCGGGGAGGTCGGTCACAGCACCTGGTCCCACGGCGCCGGCAGGGCGGACGTGTCCGGGGTCGCCAGGAACGACTCCAGCGCGTCGGGGCCGACCGGGAGCCGGTCCGCCAGGGCCGCCACGACGGCGTCGTCGGCCCAGTCCGGGTCGGCTGCGAGGGAGGCCAGCGCGGCGGCCGACTCCTCCGCCTCCCCGACGCACTCGAAGGGCTTGTGGTCGGTCAGCCCGGCCAGTGCGGCGTAGTCGTCGACCTGGTCGGGATCGTCGAGGAGGTCGCGTCCGAGGATCCCGACGACCCGGTCACGTCCCATGAACGGGGCGAGAGCCAGGAACACGAAGCGGCACTTCGGGCAGTGGCCGCACCACTCGCGGCGCTGCCCCTGGAGGTGGAAGGCACGGTTGCACGAGTTGAACACGGTGTCCCAGGAACCCAACTCGCTGAACCGGCGGGCGATCCACAGTTCGGAGGCGGGCCGCAACAGCGACAGGTAGGTGACGTCGGGGGCGACCTCGTCGGCGACGATCCGCGCGAAGGCCCGCTCGAACGCCGACGACTTCGACCACTGGTGGTTGATCGCCCGGCCGTCGTCGGTCACGACCGTGGCCTGGTCCGCCGACCGCTCGTTGGACAGCAGCACGGCGGAGTGGCCACCGGCGACCGCGGCCACCACGGCGATGGCCGACACGATCGCCGTGACGGGCACGTGGCCGTTGACCGCGCCGCGATCGTTGAGTGCGAAGAGCTCGGGGTCGAGGTGACGGTCCACCGTCACGGTCGGATGTCCGGCCGCCTCGAAGGTCCGGAGGATCGGACCTCGGGGGTTGACCGCGAACAACGTGGGCTCGTGGTCGGCGACCGCGTCCAGCGTGACGATCGAGTCCTTGCCGCCACCGATCGGGACCAGCGGTCCGGCCGTGGCGCCGATCGGCACCGCCGCCTCCGGGGCGGTGGCCGGCTCCGGGAACGTGAAGTGGCCCCGCAGGTCCACGTCGTGGTCCCACGCCAGCTCGGCGAGTCCGTCGGTCGTGATCGCCGCCAGGAGGTCACGGACGGCGGGCGAGATCGGGCCGGTCCGCAGGTCGGGTGGCAGCGTGGTCTTGAGGTAGGACACCCCCGCGACCAGGTGCAACAGCCGCAGGGACCGGTCGATCGCGGTGCGTCGGACACCGGTGCCGTCCAGGGACACGCCGTGGAAGACGAGCCGCTCGGTCAGCCGGCCGACCCCGTCCAGGTCCCAGTGCAGGGAGACCTCGTTGCCCTCGCGCTCCACGCCGGTCCAGGTGAACGACGACGAGGCGTCCAGCCCGAGGTCGTCGAGGACCCGGGAGCGCGCGGACTGGAGCATGGTGGTCATGCCGCCGACGGTAGCCACCGGGTCCAGCCCGGGATCGTCCGCGCGCCGGCCCGTCGTCCGGGGTGCTTGTGCCGCGCCGGGACGCCGACCAGCATGGTCGGCCCCACGCCTTCGCGGAAGGATCGCCGATGACCGCTACGACGTCATGGTGGCGTTCCAGTACGCCTGGGACGCCTTCCGCGCCAACGTGGGACCCATCCTCACGGGCGTGGCCGTGCTGTTCGTCGGGTCGATCCTCGTCGGGCTGCTGTGGTTCGGCCTGGTGGCGCTGCTCGGCAGCGCCGTCGACGCGGGCAACGACGCGCTGGGCATCGTCGCCAGCGTCCTGACCGTGGTCGGCCTGTTGGGCTACCTGGCGCTGGCCTTCATCGTCCAGGCCGGGATCGTGCGCGCCGGCCTGGCGATCGTCGACGGCCGACCACTGGCGTGGTCGACCCTGCTGAGCACGGATCGGCTCGGCACGATCGTCGGCGCGTCCCTGCTGGTGGGCCTGGTCGCAGCCGTCGGGTCGCTCCTGTTCGTCGTGCCGGGAGTCATCTTCGCGTTCCTGGCCCAGTTCTTCCTGTTCTTCGTCGTGGATCGCGACGAGGGGGCGTGGGAGGCGATCATGTCCAGCATCCGCTTCACGGTCGACAACGTGGTGGACGTCCTGCTGCTCTACCTGGTCGGGGCGATCGTGACCACGATCGGCGTGCTGCTGTGCGGGATCGGCCTGGTCGTGGCCTTCCCCGTCGTGGTCATCGCGCAGGCCTGGACGTTCCGGTTCCTCCACGGTCAGCCGGTGTCGACCTGACCATCGGCGGGGTCGTTGCCGGTGACCAGCGCGGCGAGCCCGGGATCGGTCAGGTCCGCGACGGCCAGGTCCAGCCATGCCCGGTCGGCCCGGACCTGCCCCGCCGCGACCCAGGCCAGCCGGACCAGGGTCGCCCACTGGTCGGGCAGGTCGCGCGCATGGTCGGCGGCCGCCGCTGCGTCGTCGGCGTGGCCCGCGCAGAACGCGTCCTCCCCGACGTCCAGGAGGCAGTCGCGACACAGGGCGCGCCACGACGCCGGCCCGCAGGTGGTCACCAGGCGCGGGTGCTGCCCACACCGATCACACGTGCCCGGGTCCACGGCCGCCGGACCCCAGTCGGGATCTGCCAGCCACGGATGGACACCCACGAGCGCGGCCAGCAGACGCCGGCGTGTCGCTCGGTCGTCCAGCGGGCCGTCGCCCGGGGTCACGGTGTCGACGAGGTCACTTGGTGCGCACGACCCGGGTGCCGCCGGCGAACCCGTCGTGCCAGCCCTGGTTGGAATCGCTCTGCGAGATGGTGACCGCGATGTAGATCGCCGCGCCCAGCTGGAGCAGGCCGCCGACCACCGGGATCACGTTGAGGGCCAGCCACGAGTTGCGCTTCAGTGACTCCTCGATCGTGGGGTTGGTCCCGTCGGGACCCTGCACGCCCAGGCTGAGGATCTTCTTGCCCGGTGTGCCGCCCATCCTGGAGTCGAACAGCGCGTAGTAGCCCAGGCCGATCGCCAGGGCCAGCAGGCTGTACAGGATCGAGGCGATCCCGAAGCCCCCGCCGCCCAGCGCGCTCATCATCCCGCCGTCGGCGTCGGCGAACATCAGGCCGAAGATGATCGGCGAGAGGATGATCGTCCCGATGATCGCGAGGATGATCGAGTCGATGATCCTGGCGCCGAGCCGGATCCCGACGTCGGCGGCGGCCACGCCCGGCGCGGCCGACGAGGGTGGGGGTGGCATGCCGCCCCCGCTGTCGGGTGGCGGTGGCGGGGCGGGTGGCTGGTTGCTCATCGCGTGGCTCTCCTCGGGATGACGGACGGCGTCGTTGCACGACGCTAGGCGGCACGGGCCGTCGACGAAAGGTGTCGGTGCCTGCTCGGGACGCAGGTCCCGGTCGCCGGTCGCGACCGGGGCCCTCCACGAGTCGACGGATCGGTCCGCTGATACGACCCGATCCACCGGTCGGCATCGGCTCCCTAGGCTGTCGGGCCGAGACCACGCAGCCACCGACCGAGGACCGACCCCATGACCGACCACCGCCTCGCCATCATCGGCGGCGACGGCATCGGGCCCGAGGTCGTCGATCAGGGACTGCGGGTCCTGGACGCCGTCGAGCAACGCCACGGGTTCACCACCACGCGCATCGACTTCGACCTGGGCGGGCGGCGCTACCTCGACACGGGCGAGGTCCTGTCCGACGAGACCCTGGCCGAGCTCGACGACACCGACGCGATCTACCTCGGTGCGGTCGGCACGCCGGACGTCCCGCCGGGCGTGCTCGAGCGCGGCATGCTGTTGCGGATCAGGTTCGCCTTCGACCAGTACGTCAACCACCGCCCCGTGAAGCTGTACCCGGGGGTGACGTCCCCGGTCGCCGGCCTGACCCCCGAGCGCTGTGACTTCGTGGTCCTGCGGGAGAACACGGAGTCGGTGTACGCCGGTGCGGGTGGCACCGTCCACCGTGGGACGGCGGCCGAGATCGCCACCCAGGAGTCACTCAACACCCGCCACGGGGTCGAGCGCATCATGCGCCACGCCTTCGACCTCGCGGACGCCCGCGAGCGCCGGCACCTGACCCTGTGCCACAAGACCAACGTGCTGGTCCACGCCGGTGACCTGTGGTGGCGCACCTTCCACGAGGTCGGCGAGGAGTACCCCCGGGTCGAGCGGGACTACGTGCACGTCGACGCGGCGTGCCTGTACTTCGTGACCCAGCCGGAGCGCTTCGACGTCGTCGTGACCGAGAACCTGTTCGGCGACATCATCACCGACCTCGGCGCCGCCGTGCAGGGCGGGATGGGGCTGGCCACGTCCGGCAACCTCAACCCCACGGGAGCCCACCCGTCGATGTTCGAGCCCGTCCATGGCTCGGCCCCCGACATCGCCGGCACCGGCGTGGCCGATCCCACCGCGGCCGTGCTGGCCCTGTCGCTGCTGCTGGCCGACCTCGGTGAGCACGACGCCGCCGCCGACGTCGAGGCTGCCGTCGCGACCTGGCTGGCCGAGCGGGGTGACGCGAGCACCGGGACCGTCGAGGTCGGCGACCGGCTGGTCGAGCTCGTGTCGTCGTGACCGGTGGTGACCGTCCCGAACTGCGCCGGGTCACCGAGGACGAGTGGGAGGACTTCACCCGCTACTGGGTGCGCGTCTTCCACCACGTCCCACGTGACGAGATCATCCGGCACCGACGCGAGCACGCGCATCCGTCACGCTTCCTGACGGCCACCGACGACGGCGGCCACTACGTGGCCTCGGCCGGTGCCTACGAGTTCGACCTGTCGTTGCCGGGCGGGTCGCGGATCGACTGCGCGGGGGTCTCGGCCGTCACGGTCCGCACGGACCACCGCCGTCGCGGCCTGCTGCGTGCGATGATGGCCCAGCTCCACCGGGATGCCGCCGAGCACGCCGATCCGGTGGCCGCCCTGTGGGCGACCGAGGCGCCGATCTACGGTCGGTTCGGCTACGGCGCGGCCGTGCCCGGCACGCACTTCTCGATCCGCCAGTCCCAGCTGCGCGGCTTGGCGGGCGGGGACGCGTCCCGGGTCCGTGAGCTGGCGCGCGACGACTACCTGGCGGCGGGTCCGGCGGTCCACGAGCAGGTCCGTGACGGACGACCCGGGATGCTGGCCCGCTCCGCGTCGTGGTGGCTGG
This sequence comes from Salsipaludibacter albus, assembly GCF_019798055.1. Classification (GTDB taxonomy): domain Bacteria; phylum Actinomycetota; class Nitriliruptoria; order Nitriliruptorales; family Nitriliruptoraceae; genus Salsipaludibacter; species Salsipaludibacter albus. Next base: position 52,735 of record NZ_JAHOPH010000009.1, read on the forward strand.
CCGGGACCGAGGACGAGGAGGCCGCCGAGAAGCGGCCCCTGCGCTACGCCGCCGTCGGCGATCGGGGAGTCGTGCGGTTCATGGTCCACGAGGGCACCTGGGACCACGACGTCCCGGACGCGACCGTGACCGTCAAGGACCTGCTGGCCGTGGATGCCGAGGCCGAGGCGGACCTGTGGGCCTACGTCGCCAGCATCGACCTGGTCACGACCGTCGAGGCCGAGGTCCGGCCGGTCGACGACCCGCTCCCGTGGCGGATCCTCGACCGGGTCCAGCTGCGTCGGCGGGCCGCACCCCCGTTGTTCGTCCGCCTGCTGGACGTGCCGACCGCGCTGGAGGCCCGGTCCTACGACGCGTCGGACCGGTTGGTGCTGGAGGTCCACGACGACCAGCACGCCGACAACGATCGTCGGTGGTCGCTGGAGGCGGGTCCGGAGGGTGCCGAGGTGACGCCGACCGACGACGCGGCCGACGTCGAGCTGTCCGTGACCGACCTCGCCAGCCTCTGGCTCGGTGGGTACTCACCGCTCACGCTGGAGGCCGCCGGCCGGATCGAGATCGCGTCGCACGACCGAGCCCAACGCCTCCACCGGATCTTCGCCACCGACCGCGCCCCGTGGTGCCCGCTCGATTTCTGAGTGTGCGATCCGCGCACGTCGTGCGCGGACGGGCACTATGCTGGAACCGTCCGGAACAGGTCCGGCGACGGGTGAGGCGTGTGCCACGACCCGATCCGCGACCCGGATCCCGACCGGACCCGTTCGAACCTGACCTCGCGACCTGGAGTGGTGGATGCCCGACGTTGACGCAGCGCTGGAACAGGACGACGTGCTCGTGACCGTGGGCAGTGGGAGCAAGGCCCACGTCTTCCGACCACTCGACGGGGCCACCTTCAAGACACGCACCCTCCACGACGGCGGGTTCGTGTACGACCGGGCCCTGTGTGGCACGGGTGGCGAGATGCACACGGCGACCGACGCCGACCTCTGCAAGACCTGCGCCAGCCTGCTGGACAGCAACTGATCCGGGCCGCGGGCCGCGGGGCCTTGCCCTGCGGCGACCGGCGCACCACCCTCGTCGCACCACTCGTCCATGAGGAACCTGCATGTCCAACGTGTACAAGAAGATCGAGCTGGTCGGCTCATCGCGCGACTCCGTCGAGGACGCGATCCAGTCCGCCGTCTCCAAGGCGTCCGAGACCACCCGCAACCTCGACTGGTTCGAGGTCGACGAGATCCGTGGCTGGATCGACGACGGCGTGGTCCAGCACTACCAGGTGGGCCTGCGGGTCGGCTTCCGGGTCGACGACGTCGCCAACGACGGCTGAGCCGTCCGGCTTGACGCTGCGCCGAGCGTCGCCCTAGGTTCGCCGCCATGCAGCCCGACAGCGCCCCGACCTCCCCGCACCTGCACGGTGCGCCGGTCGGCGTCGCCTGCCCGTCGACCCACTGGGCCGACGGCATCATCATCATTGGATCGCTCCCGTAGACGGCGTGTGCCGGGCTGCGGGAGCGGCGCCGGCACCCCCGGCACCGCGTTCCACCGTCCGGCTCCACGCCGATCCCACTCCAGGATCGAGGACGTCGTGAGCCACACCCCACTCCCCAGCCGGGACGAGGCCGCCCGTGCCCTGGCGCCCGGTGCCGCGCCACCCGTGCTGTACGACACCACGCTGCGCGACGGCACCCAGCGCGAGGGCATCAACCTCACCGTCGAGGACAAGGTCCGCGTCGCCCGGCGCATGGACGGGCTCGGGGTCCACTACCTCGAGGGTGGCTGGCCGGGCTCCAACCCCAAGGACACCGCGTTCTTCCGTCGGTTCGCCGAGGGTGACGAGTCGCCGCTGCAGGCGACGCTGACCGCGTTCGGGATGACCCGCATGGCCGGCAACGACGTCGCCGAGGACCCGCTGCTGGCGGGCCTGCTGGAGGCCCGCACCGAGGTGGTGTGCCTGGTCGGCAAGTCGTGGGGCTACCACGTCGACGACGCCCTGGGCGTGCCCCGGTCCGAGAACCTCGCCATGGTGACCGAGTCCGTCGCCCACCTCGTCGCCAACGGCCGCCGGGTCTTCTTCGACGCCGAGCACTTCTTCGACGGCTTCGCCCGCGACCGGGACTACGCCCTGGAGGTGGTCGTGGCGGCCGCCGAGGCGGGAGCGGAGGCGGTCGTGCTGTGCGACACCAACGGTGGGGCGATGCCCTGGGACGTCGTCGACGTCGTCACCGAGGTGCGCAGGCGGGTCGGCGAGACCGACGTCGGACTGCACTTCCACGACGACGGTGGCTGCGCGGTCGCCAACTCGATGCTGGGGCTGCAGGCCGGTGCCGTGCAGGTCCAGGGGACCGCGAACGGGCTGGGGGAGCGGTGCGGCAACGCCAACCTGTTCACCGTGATGGCCGACCTGCAGCTCAAGCAACTCGTGCCGGTGGTCCCGCCCGACGCACTGGAGCGCCTCACCGAGGTCAGCCACGCCGTCGCCGACATCTGCAACCAGGCCACGCCGTCCGTGCAGCCCTACGTCGGCCACACCGCGTTCTCGCACAAGGCCGGCCTGCACGCCTCGGCGCTGGCCAAGGCGCCCGACATGTACAACCACATCGACCCCGGGCAGGTCGGCAACGCCCAGCGGCTGGTGGTCTCGGAACAGTCCGGTCGGTCCAACATCGTCCTCAAGGCACGCGAGTTCGGGCTGGAGGTCGGCCCCGACGAGGCGGCCACGGTCCTGGCCGAGGTCAAGCGACGCGAGGCCCAGGGGTGGACCTACGACGCCGCCGACGCCTCGTTCGAGCTGCTCCTGCGCCGGCTGACCGGCCGACTGGAACGGTCCGACGAACCGTTCCACACCCAGCACTTCCGGGTGTCGGTCGGTGGGGGTTGGGAGGGTCGTGGCGCCCCGGACATGCGGGTCGCGATGGCAGACGCCGGTCGCGGCGACCACGCCGACCTGCCGGTGGACCACGACGAGTCGCCGGCCGAGGCGATCCTGGCCGTCGAGGTCGCGGGCCGACGCCGGCTGGGTGCCGGCGAGGGCAACGGCCCGGTCGACGCGCTCGCCAACGCCTTCCGCAACGCCGTGAACGGGACCTGGCCCGAGCTCGAGCAGGTCCGCCTCAGCGACTACAAGGTCCGGATCCTGGAGGCGACACGCGGGACCGATGCGGTGACCCGGGTGCTGGTCACCTCGACCGACGGGGTCGGCAGCTGGGTGACCGTGGGGGTCGATCCCAACATCGTCGAGGCGTCGTGGCGAGCGCTGTCGGATGCCTGGACCTACGCGATCCTGCAGGCCGGCTGGCGCTGATCCGGAAAACTTTGGGTGTTCCTCCATGTATTTCGCGTTTCTTCGTGACCTGATTCGGGCCTGCGGGGGCGTTTCGACGTTCGACCGTGGTGACGTCCGATCCGTCGGCGCACCCTGATCGTTCCTGTCCGACGTCCCCGAAGAAACGGCTCGTCCATGTCCACCGTGACCCTTGGTTCCAAGGACCCGATCGACCTGTACGTCGAGGACTCCGGCGGCGACGGTCGTCCGGTCGTGCTGATCCACGGCTGGCCGCTCACCGCCGACGCCTGGGCCGACCAAGTGCCCGCCCTGGTCGACGCCGGACACCGGGTCATCACCTACGACCGGCGGGGCTTTGGTCGATCCGACAGCGGCGACGCCTACGACTACGACGCCCTCTCCGGTGACCTCGACGTGCTGCTCAACCACCTCGACCTGCGCGGCGCGGTCCTGGTCGGGTTCTCCATGGGTGGTGGCGAGGTCGCCCGCCAGCTCGGCACGCGGGGCGACGACCGGCTGGCCGGCGTCGTGTTCGCCGCGGCCGTGCCGCCCTACCTCGAGGCCACCGCGGACAACCCGGACGGTCCGCTCGACGACGTTGCGATCAAGGAGATGAAGACCGGGCTGGCCGACGACCCCGACGGGTTCTACGACCAGTTCACCACCGACTTCTTCACCGCCGACGGCGAGGTCCGGGTGAGCGAGGCCAAGCGCACCAAGGCCGTCGAGATGGCGGGGCAGGCCGACCTCGACGCGGCGCTGGCCTGCATCGACTCGTTCGCGCGCACCGACTTCCGCGACGACCTGTCCCTGGTGCGGATCCCCACCCTGGTGATCCACGGCGACGCCGACGAGATCGTGCCGCTGGAGGCCAGTGGTGCCCGCACCCACGAGGCCCTGCCCAACTCCCGGCTGCACGTCGTCGAGGGTGGCCCGCACGGCATCAACGTCAGCCATCCCGACGAGTTCAACCGGGCCCTGCTGGACTTCATCGACGGCCTGTAGGTCGTCGGGCAGGTCGTCCACGACGTCCGTCCGGGGACGGCAGCCGCGGCCGGGGGCACACGTCCTGGCCGCGGCGTCCTGCCGTGACCGCGCCCCGTAGGCTCTCCCCGGCCACCACGCGAGGGGACCATGACCAGCCACGTCCTGACCCTGATCTGCCCGGATCGCCCCGGCATCGTCCACGCGGTGTGCGGGGCGCTGCTCGAGGTCGGGGGCAACATCACCGAGAACGCCCAGTTCGGTGACCCCGACACCGACCTGTTCTGCATGCGCACGGTGTTCGATGCCGACACCGACGACTCGGACGAGGTGGCCCGACTCGTCGCCGCGGCACTGGACGTCGACCAGGTGCCCGGCGGTCGCGACGCCGGCGTCCGGCTGCGGGTTCGCCCGGTCGCGCACCGCCCCGTCGTGATGGTCCTGGTGTCACGCACCGACCACTGCCTCGAGGACCTGCTGTACCGGTGGCGCAACGACCTGCTGCCGATCGACATCCCGGCCGTCGTGTCCAACCACGACGACCTCCGCGACCAGGTCGAGCGTCACGGGATCCCCTTCCACCACCTGCCTGTCAGCGGCGACACCCGGCCCGACCAGGAGGCCGCGATCCTCGACCTGGTCGAGCGCCACGACGTCGAGCTGGTGGTGCTCGCCCGGTACATGCAGATCCTGAGCGACGACCTGTGCACCCGGCTGGCCGGGCGAGCCATCAACATCCACCACTCGTTCCTGCCCGGCTTCAAGGGCGCCAGGCCCTACCACCGGGCACACGAACGCGGGGTCAAGCTGGTCGGGGCGACCGCACACTTCGTCACGGCCGACCTCGACGAGGGACCGATCATCGAACAGGACGTCGCCCGGGTGACCCATGCCCACACCCCCGACCAGCTCGTCGAGCTCGGCCAGGACACCGAGCGGCGCGTGCTCTCGCGTGCCGTCCGCTGGTGGGCCGAGGACCGCATCCTCCTCCTCGGCGACCGCACCGTCGTCTTCCCCTGACGTGCGCCCTCGCTTCGCTCGAGCGCATTGGAGTTGCTCGCTTCGCTCACAACGTCCAGCTCCCACGTCCAGCGACGCCAGTCGAGTGTGCTGATCCCGGCCACCGCTGGCCCCGGGCCGCACACTCGACTGCCAGACCCTGCGGAGGGGCGCGGACGGAGACGGCAGGGCCTCGGCTACGGTGCGGGATCGTTCCCGCCCGCCCATCACGAGGTGTGTCGTTGACCAGGTTCGTCCGCTACTCCACGTCCGAGGGACCCCGGTTCGGCGTGGTCGACGAGTCCGGCGTCCGGGCGATCGACGGCCACCCGTTCGGCGACTGGTCCGACACCGGCCAGCAGGTGCCGCTGGACACCCTGAAGCTCCTCGCGCCGATGATCCCCACCAAGGTGGTCGCCGTCGGGCGCAACTACGCCGACCATGCCGCCGAGATGGGTGGGGAGCTGCCCGAGCAGCCGCTGCTGTTCTTCAAGCCGACCTCGGCGATCGTGGGACCCGGTGACCCGGTGCAGATCCCGACCGACCTGACCCAGGACGTCCACCACGAGGCCGAGATGGCCGTCGTGGTGTCGCGCCAACTGTCGCGGGCGACGCCCCAGGAGGCCGCCGAGGCGGTCCTGGGCGTCACCGCCGCCAACGACGTGACCGCCCGTGACCTGCAGCGCGCGGAGCCGCAGTGGGCCCGCGGGAAGGGCATGGACACGTTCCTGCCGCTGGGTCCGGCGATCGCCACGGGGCTGGACCTCGATGCGGTGCGGGTGGTCGGCCGGGTCAACGGCGAGGTCCGCCAGGACGGCACCACGGCAGACCTCGTGTTCGACGTCCCGACCCTGCTGTCGTTCATCTCGCAGTCGATCACGTTGTTGCCGACCGACATCGTGCTGACCGGCACGCCGGCCGGGGTCGGGCCGATCGTGCCGGGAGACACCGTCGAGGTCGAGCTGGAGGGCGTCGGGTCGCTGGTCAACCCGGTGATCGCCCGGCCACGACGCGAGGGCTGAGGAGCGTGACGATGGAGATCTGGCACAACCCGCGGTGTTCGAAGTCGCGCGAGACACTCGGCATCCTGACCGACGCCGGCGTCGACCCCACGGTCCGTCGCTACCTCGACGACCCACCGGACGCCGAGGAGCTGGCCCGGGTGCTGGACCTGCTCGGGCTCGCGCCGTGGGACGTGACCCGGTTCGGCGAGCAGGTCGCGAAGGACCTCGGGCTGAAGGATCGGCCGCGCGAGGACCCGGCCGCGTGGATCGACCTGCTGGTCGCCAACCCCAGGCTGATCGAGCGCCCGATCGTCGTCGACGGCGACCGCGCCGTCGTCGGCCGTCCGCCCGAGAACGTCCACACCCTGCTGGCATGACCCGCCCGCCCCCGCCCGCCCCCGACCTGACGCGCTGGCCGGGACCGCGCGCGGAGGGACACGGCGGCCTGGCTCGGTTCTTCGCCGTGGCGGGACTCGTGGCCAACGGGTTGCTCATTGCCGTCATGACCTGGGGTGGTGTGCAAGCGGTCGCCCTGTTCCGTGCGACGGGCTGTGGTCCGGGCTGGTGCGGGGCCGGTGTGGTGACCCTGCAGGTCCTCGTGGTCGTGGGTGGACTGCTGGTCGCCCGGTGGTGGCTCCGGCTGGTGTGGAGTCCCTCCTCCTCGAGTGGCTGGTTCGGCGGGCTCCCCTGGCTGACCGCGGTCCTGCTGGGGTTCCTCATCTCCATGCTCGCGGCGATCGCGTTGGTCGGGATCCTGGTCTTCGCCCACCACCCCGGGGGGCCATAGACCGGGTACAGGGAGGTGCCCCGCGGGCTGGGACGGCCCGGGGCTACCGTTCGGGGCGACCCCACGACGACCAGGACATCAGGACCGATGGACGTGATCCCCAACGTGCTCGCGGAGCGCTACGCCAGTGAGGCCATGCGCGCGACCTGGTCCGTGGACGGCAAGATCCGGGCCGAGCGCCGGCTGTGGTTGGCCGTGCTGGGTGCCCAGCGCGACCTCGGCGTGGACGTCCCCGACGGGGTCATCGAGGACTACGAGGCGGTGGTCGCCGACGTCGACCTCGGCTCGATCGCGGACCGCGAACGGGTGTTGCGTCACGACGTCAAGGCCCGCATCGAGGAGTTCAACGCGCTGGCCGGGCACGAGCACGTCCACAAGGGCATGACCTCGCGCGACCTGACCGAGAACGTCGAGCAGGTGCAGGTCCGTGACGCCCTGGTGCTGGTCCGGGCGCGGATCGTGGCCCTGCTGGCACGTCTCGCGCGGTTGGCGGCGGAGCAGTCGGCCACCGTGATCGCCGGGCGCAGCCACAACGTCGCCGCGCAGGCGACCACGTTGGGCAAGCGGCTCGCCACGGTCGGCGAGGAGCTGTTCGTCGCTCTCGGACGGGTCGACGACCTCCTGGAGCGCGTGCCCCTGCGTGGCATCAAGGGACCGGTCGGCACCCAGCAGGACCAGCTCGACCTGCTCGGCTCGCCGGAGGCGGTGGCCGAGCTCGAGCGCCGGGTCGCCGACCACCTCGGCTTCGCCACCACCGCCACCTCGGTGGGCCAGGTCTACCCACGCTCGTGGGACTTCGACGTGGTGACGGCGCTGGCCCAGGTCGCATCCGCGCCCGGCAACCTCGCCACGACCCTGCGCCTGATGGCCGGACACGAGTTGGCCACCGAGGGGTTCAAGGAGGGCCAGGTCGGGTCCTCGGCCATGCCGCACAAGATGAACTCGCGGTCCAGCGAGCGGATCATCGGCTTCGTGACGATCCTGCGGGGTCACGTGACCATGGCGTCCGGGCTGCTGGGGGACCAGTGGAACGAGGGCGACGTGTCGTGCTCGGTGGTCCGGCGCGTGGTGCTGCCGGACGCGTTCTTCGCCCTGGACGGGCTGGTCGAGACCGCGCTGACGGTCCTGGACGAGCTGGGGTTCTTCCCTGCGGTGATCGCCGCCGAGCTGGACCGGTACCTGCCGTTCCTGGCGACCACGAAGGTGCTCATGGCGGCCGTCAAGGCCGGGGTCGGTCGCGAGGCGGCCCACGAGGCGATCAAGGAGCACGCCGTGGCCGTGGCGCTGGACATGCGCGCCGGGGCGGCCGACAACGACCTGGTCGAACGCCTGGCCGGCGACGACCGGTTGGGCCTGGCGCGGGCCGACCTGGAGGCGCTGCTGTCGGACCCGCTGGACTTCGTCGGCACGGCACCCCAGCAGGTCGCCGCCTTCGTCGCCCGGGTCGACGAGTTGGTCGCCTCCGATCCCGACGCCGCCGCCTACGTCCCCGGCGACATCCTCTAGCCGCCGGCCGGGACAGGTCAGTGGGGAGTCGGTCGGCCGTCGTGGCGTTCGTGGCCGGGTTGGTCGGCGTGGAACGCCGTGGTGGCGGGTCAGTGAGGAGTTGGTCGGCCGTCGTGGCGTTCGCGGCCGGGTTGGTCGGCCACGAACGCCCCCTGGGAGTCAGGGGTGGCCCGGGCGGGACCGGGCGGTGGCCGACGGAGGGGAGGGTGGCGGCGCGTATCCTCGGCGGTCACGCCTGCCGCAGCTCCCGAGGTCCCCGCCGTGTCCGAGCATTCCGTCCGTGTCCGCTTCGCACCTGCCCCGTCGGGGTGGCTGCACGTGGGCAGCGTCCGCACCGCCCTGTTCAACTGGCTGTGGGCACGCCACACCGGTGGCACGTTCATCTGGCGGATCGAGGACACCGACGCCGACCGTGCCACCGACGCGTCGATGCAGTCGATGATCGAGGCGATGCGCTGGCTGGGGCTGGACTGGGACGAGGGCATCGAGGTCGGGGGTCCGTACGGTCCGTACCGCCAGTCCGCGCGCGCCGACCTCCACCGCGCCGTGGCGCGCCGCCTCGCCGACCGCGGCCACCTCTATCACGACGACCGGTCACCGGACGAGCTGAACGCGTGGCGCCAGGAGCGCCGGGACGCGGACCTGCCCCCGATCGTGAAGCGCGACACCGTCCCGGACGCCTCCGAGGGAACGCTGCGCCTCGCGCTGCCGACGTCCGGGACCACCAGTGTCGACGACCTCGTGCGTGGGGAGGTGACCTGGGACTGGGCCAACGAGTCGGACCCCGTCCTGGTCCGGTCCAACGGGGCCGTCACCTACCCGCTGGCCAACGCCGTGGACGACCTCGCCCAGGGCGTGTCGGTGGTGTGCCGGGGCGAGGACCTGTTGTCGGTCACGCCCCGCCAGCGTCGGCTGTACGAGTTGCTGCTGGCCGACGACCTGCTCGACGATGCCCTCGCGGAGGCCGGCCTGCCGGCTCGGGACCCGTCCTGGGAGGCACCGTCGACCTTCGCCCACCTTTCCATGGTGGTGGGCCAGGACCGCAAGAAGCTGTCCAAGCGGCATGGCTCGGTCTCGATCCAGGAGTTCGCCCGACGTGGCTTCCTCCCCGAGACCCTGCTGAACTACATCGCGCTGCTCGGGTGGTCACCGCGGGACGGCCGTGAGCGCATGGACCGCGACGAGGTCGTGGCCGCGTTCGACCTCACCAACGTCGGTGCGTCGGCGGCCGCGTTCGACACCGACAAGCTGACCGCCTTCAACGGCGAGCGGATCCGCGACCTGTCCCCGGACGCGCTGGCCCACCGGCTGGTCCCGCATCTCGACGGCACGCACCTCCCCGACGACGACGAGGGCGATCCCGACCCCACCTTCGAGCCGGTGGTGGCCACGCCACCGACCGACGAACAGATGGCCACCCTGGTCGCGCTGGTCCCGCTGGTCCAGGAGCGCATGCAGACGCTGGCAGAGATCGCGGACTACGCCCCGCCGTTCTTCCGCGAGGTCGGCATCGACGACGCCGCTGCGGCCAAGGTGTTCCGCAAGGCCGGCGCCGTCGAGGCACTGGAGGCGGGGGCACGCGTGCTGGCCGACGTGGACTGGACCGTCGAGGGGATCGAGGAGGCGCTGCGTGGCCTGACCGACGAGCTCGGGATCGGGTTCGGCAAGGTCGCCCAGCCCATCCGGGTCGCCGTGACCGGGTCCAACGTCTCCCCGCCGTTGTTCGAGTCCCTGGAGATCATGGACCGGGCCGTGGTCCTGTTGCGGCTCGAGGCGGCGCTGCCGATCGCTCGTGACATCCAGGCCGGCACGGACTGAGGCGATGGACGCCGAGGCTGCCGACGCGACCCGCCCGCCCCCGGAGCCCGGGCCGGCGTGGCCGGCGGCGGAGCGGCTCTCGGACGCAGCGGTGGTCCTCGCGCGTCCGGATCCTGCCCAGGCACCGGCCGTGTTCCGGCTGGCCGCCGACCCGGCGCTGTGGGTCGACGTGCCCGAGGCCGGCAGGACCACCTCGGTGACGGCCCAGCGCGACGACCTCGAGCGGTTCGCCGCCCACTGGGACCGGTACGGATTCGGGTACTGGCTCGCCTGGTCGGCGACCGGGGACGACGACCCGGAGGAGGCCGTCGGCGGCGACCTGCTGGGCCTGGGCGGGCTCCGCTGGTTGTGGTGGCGCGACGACTGGGTGCTCAACGTGTACATCCGACTGGCGGCACGTGCGCAGGGTCGGGGCATCGCACGTCGCCTGCTGGAGACCGGGATCGAGCGGCTGGACGACTCCCTCGACATCGCGACGCCGGTGGTCGTGCGCACGAGGCCCACGAACGAATCCATGGTCGGCCTGGCCCGGCGCATTGGCTTCGTCGACGCTGGCACGGAGGAACGTGAGCTCGGCACCTACCGGGTGCTGGTCCGCGAGCTCGGCACATGAGCGTCGCCGAGCCGGACGGCCGCCCGGACGAGGTGCGTCTGCGGGATCGTGGCCCCGCGGTCGTCCCGCTGGACCTGCCGGTGGTCCGGGCCGGTGCGGCGTCGGCGACCGGTGGCGAAGGCGGGACCACGCGTGAGGTCACGGTGCCCGACGATCCCCGTGGCAACGTGGCGCTGTGTCGCTGCGGGCACTCCGCGATCCGTCCGTTCTGTGACGGCACCCACCGGTCCCGGCAGCTCGGCCACGACCGCCTGGTCGAGCCGCCCGACGCGGCCGCGGGCCCGGTACCCGACGACCTCGGGCCGTCGCTGGTCCTGCAGGACGACGGACCGCTGCGGCTGTGTGGCGGGGTGTCGGTCCGACTGCCCGACGGCACCGTCGTCGCGCCCGCGGACGGCACCGGCCTGTGCCGGTGCGGTGCATCGACGAGCCGTCCGTGGTGCGACGGGAGCCACTCGTCCTGTGGCTTCCGCGAGCACGGCTGAATGTCTGGGCGCGCCCTGCCGGTCCCGGCGCGGTGCGGCGTCACGAGACCCGGGAGTCCCGGCGACGGTCCTGGTCGGGACGCGTCGGCGGTCGCGGCGTGCGACCGGCCACGACCACGGCCATCGCGCGCACCGCCGCCGAGCCGGGGGCGAAGTAGGCGGCGTGCCCGCGGTTGCTCCGGTCGGTGGGCAGGCGGTGCACCCGGTCACCCAACCGGTGGATCGCCGGACCGAGCACGCCGGGCAGGAGTGGCACGGGGTCCAGGGCCGCGGTCGCCGACCACACGCCCACGCCACGGGGCAGGTCGAGGTCGTCCAGGTCGTCGACGCCGGCGCCGGGCCCGGGTGCGCCCAGGGCCACCACGTCGTCGACGTCCAGTGGCGTGACGTCGCCGGTCCGCGTCAGTGCGCGGAAGGTCAGCACGGCGCCGTAGGAGTGGCCGACGACGGTGTGGTGCACCCCCGGGTTCGTGGCGCGCAGCCCGGCGGCGTGGTCCACCAGTGCTGCCCGCTGGGCGTCCGCCCAAGCGTCGGTGGCCGCAGCGGCCAGGGGACGCGGGTCGCCGGTCGCCAGGCCGGACCCGATGGCGACGATGCCGGGTGGGGTGTCGTAGCCCAGCCACGCGACGGTCGCGACCCGCTCGTCGACCACGCGCGCGGCGTCGCGGAGGACGGCGGCCTCGCGCAGCAGTCGGGGCGTGGCGGCCAGCGTCGTGCCGATGCCCGGGACGATGGTGGCGACGTGGCGGGCCCGGTCGGGGTCACCCCAGGCCACGACCGCACGTCCGTCCCCGCTCGGGTCGAAGGCGAGGATCCGGTCGGCCGCCAGCAGTCCCTCGAGGCGCCCGATCTGACGGTCCATGGCGGTCCGGCCCGGGTCCGGGTCCCACGCGGCGGCGCCGGTCAGGGCGGTCGGGTCCCATCGCACGCGGTCGCGTGCGGATCGCAGGCCGTCGAGGTGGTCCCGGAGGATCGCCCGGTTGCAGCCGTCGCGGACGTCGATCGGGATGCCGGCGAGACGGCCGAGCACGTCGGGGTGTGCCGCAATGGCGGCCTGCCGGTCGACCGACGACAGGCCGGCCCAGAGTCCGGCCACGGCGTCGGGCCGGAGTGTGGCCAGCGAGGCCACGACCAGGTCCGGGTCGGCCACGCCATCCGTCCCGGCAGCGGCCAGGATAGACCACGCCACGGCTCGGTCGACGGCGTACGAGCGGTCGAGACGGGCGAACCGCGTCCCGACGACGGCCGGCTGGGCGACCAGGTGGGCGAGGTCGCCCAGCAGGTCCTCCACGTCGTCCAGGATCCCGCTCAGCGTCGCCGCCGGTCCGTCCGGGTCACCGTCCGTCGCCGCGTGCAGGCGGGCCCGGGCGTCGTCCAGTCGCTCGACCGTCCGGCGCACCGCGTGCAGGCCGTCGTCGGTGAAGGCCGTCATCGCCCGGGGATCCGCGCGCACGGTCATGGGCCGCCACCGTCGAGGTGCCGGTCGGCGAGGTCGTGGCCTGCCCTGGCGAGCCGGTCCGCGACGACCCCGAGGTCGTCCAGGCGCGTGGCCAGCAGGTCGTCGAAGCGCTCCCGGGCCAGGCCCCGCCATGAGAGTGCGCGGACGCCGTCGGCCAGGTCGTCGCCCAGCCGCACGAGTCGTCGGACGAGGCGCTCGACGTGGTCGACGAGGTCGTCCAGCACGGCCGGATCGCCAGGCCATGGGTCCGGTGTCGTCACGTCCGTGCCTCGCTCACCCGCCCCCGGGGGGCCTCACGCTACGGCTGCCTCGGCCGGACGGGCAGGCTCGTGTCGACCGTGTGGACAGTCGTCGACTCGCACCACCGTCCGCGAGCCGTTACCATTCACAGCCGCCTCATTCGGGGGTGGTGTAATCGGTAACACGGCTGGTTCTGGTCCAGTTATTGAGGGTTCGAGTCCTTCCCCCCGAGCTGTCAGTGGTATCCTCCGCTGAACAACTCGCCCCGCGTACCTTGCGGGGCGAACACGTGTCCTGCCCCCGTCGTCTAGCGGCCGAGGACGCCGCCCTCTCAAGGCGGTAACGTGGGTTCAAATCCCATCGGGGGTACGTCTCGAAGCCCTGCCGTCATTGACGGCGGGGTTTCGCGCGTTCACGGGGTCTTCAGCAGGTCGGGGGCGTAGCGCTCCAGCATCTCGATGGCGAACGCCACCTTGTCCTCGCTCCGCTGCCCACTGGGATGTGCCGAACTCCACAGCTCCAGGTTCTCCAGCCGATTGTCCGTCCGGTCCCCGTTGACGTGGTGGACGGTTTCGTCTGCGAACAAGGCGCGGCCGAGATGCCGTGCCATGACCAACCGATGTTCGGCCATGGCACTCGCGCCGTTCGCGAGGTCACGGTCCGAGCCGGCCACGGGGACGAACCAGTACCCGTGGCTCAGCCACCCCTGACCGGTCACGACGCGGATCGGCTCGTTCTCGACCGGGTGGCCGTGGACCAGGACCCGGCGATAGTGAGTCTGACAGAAACCCCGGGCATGACTCGGTCGTGTGCATCCATCTGCTCGGCAGTCCTGCATGGATCGCAGGGGCACGCCGGCGCGGACGTCCCCATGGGCGCGCCACCGCTGGTAGTGAGCGTGGCACCACCCGCGGCTCTTGGACTGCCGGTCGCAACCGTCGACGGCACAGGGAGCTGGTGGGGCGCCGTCCGTCGGCACGCCGGTCCGGTACCAGCGCTTGTAGTGCATCGAGCACCAGCTCCGGGCGTAGTGCGGACGGTGGCAGCCCGCGACGGTGCACCTCCGAGGTGCGTGGCTGCCGCTCATGGACTCCACCCGTCGTCCAACGGTGCGTGGCGTCACGCCGTCGCATCGTGAACGGCGGCGATCGTTGACGACGCTACGAGCCGACCGGCGGGCACAGGATGGCGATACGACGACGTGTGGACAAGCGTCGTCGCGCGTGTCCCGTCAGGCGGCGCGGGCGTGGGGGATCGGGGGGTGGTCGAGGAGGAAGGTGACCGCGTCGTCCGGGTCGTCGACGAGCGCCAGCATGCCGGTGTCGGCGAACAGGGGACGAGCAGGGGCAGGGCGGGCTGCTGTTCGGTCCAGAAGTGCCGTCCGACGAACACCATGGGACTCACCAGGCCGTGCAGGCCGTAGAAGTTCTGGCAGGCGTCCTGGAACACCTCTTGGAGGGTGCCGGCGCTCCCGGGCGCGCGGACCATCCGGTGGCCGCCCATGGAATCCGCTCGGGGGTACGTCTCGAAGGCCCTGTCGTCCACGACGACAGGGTCTTCTTCGTTGCTGGCTCGGCAGGACCGACCGCCGCGCGTGCCACGCGGTCGTGCCGCCTGGATCGCGCTGCCCCTCGACTGCCGGCGAGGTCAGGGAAGTTCCAAGTCGGCGAGTTGTCGACGGGAGTTGAGGCCGAGCTTCTGGAAGATGTTGCGCAGGTGGGCGTCGATCGTGCGGGGGCTGAGGAACAGTTGTGCGGCGACCTCCTTGGAGGTTGCTCCGGTGGCCACGAGCCGGGCAACGTGCGTTTCCTGGGGGGTGAGCGCGTCGGTCGGGCGGGCGGTTCGGCTGCGTGGCTGCTCGCCGGTGGCGCGCAGCTCGCGTGCGGCTCGGGTGGCGAACGCGTCCGCGCCCATGTCCGAAAGAAGCTCGTGTGCGGTGCGAAGCTGTTCACGGGCGTCCCGGCGCCGGCCCTCGCGGCGCAGCCACTCGCCGTAGACCAGGTGGGCGCGGGCCAGGTGGGTGGCCATCCGGCAGCGGCCGAGTCGTTCGATCGCCTCGCGGTAGTGCTCCTCGGCGGTGGGCCCCGTGCTGGTCAGCGCGCGCGACCGCGCCGCCAGCCCGAGCGCCCATTGCGTACCGCTGGCACGGGCCCGGATCTCGAGTTGCTCCATCGCCGCGGGCTCGGGCTGGCCGGCGCGGGCGGCCGCCTCGATGAGTTCGGGCAGCGCAACGCTGCTGAACGCCAGCTCGTCGTATTCGCACGCCGCCGCCGCGGCGGCGAGCGCGGCGTCGTAGTGGCCCAGCCCGTTGTGCAGGTATGCCAGCGAAACCTGCGACGAACCGACCGCGGAACCTTCACCTCGCTTCGTCGCGTCCTTGACGATGGTCGAGTAGAGGTCCAATGTCTCTGCCTGGCGGCCGCGCCAGGCAGCCAGGACGAGCCTGGCGTTGGGTATGAGCGGGGCACCCGTTGCCTGCGTGATCGCGTCCTCCTCCGCCAACAGCTCGGCGACACGGGCAAACTCGCCGGTGAGCACGAGCACGGAGGACAAGGCGTTGAGCGCGGGGGCGAGCGTGGTCAGGGCGCCTGCCTCGCGGCCGAGGCGGACGGCGCGGCTGGCCAGGACGTAGAGCGCCTCGTCGTCCCAAAGCATGGCCGCGACGTGGCAGGCCAGCCACAGCCAGGGGCGGCTGTCGTCGCCGGTTCGCGAGTCGCGGGTACGCAGTGCCTCCAGGGCCTGTTGCAGGGTGGGAACGCTCGCCTCGTAGCCCTGCGTGAACCTGATGGCCAGTCCGTCCAGCAGGAGATCGACCGGCCGCGGCGGCGTTGGCGTTGCAGGCGCGTCCAGGGCGGCCTCGGCCACGTCCACCAGCCCTCGGCCTCGGCCGAGACGACCAGCGTGGAAGGAGGCCTCGAGTGCCTGCAGGTAGGTCTCACGGGCCAGCGCGGCGTCCATCGGGCCCAGCGTCCTGGCGGCGTCGAGCAGCAATCCTGGTGCGTCGCCGCCGCGTGTGGTGTGGAACGCGATCTGGGCACGCAGCAACGCGGCACGGGCGAGTTGCCTGTCGTCCAGCGGTCCGCTCGCCGCGACCGCAAGCAGCTCCAGGGCGGCGTCGGATGCACCGGCTTCGTGCTTGGCGTACGCGGCATCCAGCGCACGTGTCGATCGGCGTCTGGGCTCGGGGGTCAGTTCGGCGGCGCGCTGCAGGAACGCAGCAGCCGCGGCCAGGCCGCCACGGGCACGTGCGCGCCCAGCCGAGCGCTCCAGCTCCGCCGCGACCGTCTCATCGGTGCCGAGCGTCGCTTGCGCCCGGTGCCACGCCCGCCGGTCGGGGTGACCGACCGGGTCGGTCGCGACCGCCAGTGCGCGGTGTGCGTGGCGACGGTCCGCAGCCGTGGCGGCCCGGTAGACCGCCGAGCGCACCAGCGGATGACGAAACCGCACCCGGCTGTCGACGGTCAGCAAGCCGGCGTCTTCCGCCGGCGCGGCGGCCTCGTCGGCGATCCCCAGGTTCCCGGCCGCGCGCCACAGCAGGGCCACGTCGCCGGTCGGCTCGGCCGCGGCGACCAGCAGGAGCAGCTGGGTGTCGGCCCGCAGGCTCGTCGAGTGGCGCCGGAAGCCCGCTTCGATCCGGCGCGGGACGTCCAGTGCATCCGGCAGCTCGAACCCGCCCGCGAGCTCCACGAGTTGAGAGCTGTGCGGCAACTCGAGGAGTGCAAGTGGGTTGCCGCGCGCCTCGGCCACCACCCGGTCGCGCACCTGGTCGTCCATGGGTGTGTGGACCGCCGCGTCCAGCAGCGACCGTGCATCGGTCTCACCGAGCCCCTCCAGGTGCAACTCCGGCAAGCCCGCGAACGGGTCGACGTCCGCGTCGCCGAGATCGCGCAGCGCGAACACCATCGCGATCCGCTCGGCCTCCACCCGGCGGGCCACGAACGCCAGCACCTGCGCGGACACCTCGTCCAGCCACTGGGCGTCGTCCACCACGCACAGCAACGGCCCGTCCTCGGCGGCCTCGGCCAGCAGGTTCAGGGTGGCCAGCCCCACCAGGAACTGGTCCGGCGCCGCACCATCCCGCAACCCGAGCGCCACGCCCAGGGCCGCCTGCTGCGGCTCGGGCAGCGCCCCCACGCGGTCGAGCATCCCGGCGCACACCTGGTGCAGCCCGCCGCAGGCGAACTGCGCCTCGGACTCGATCCCGGCTGCCTCCTCCACGCGGAAACCGAAGCCGTCGGCAGTGGCCGTGTCGCGGGCGTGGTCCAGCAGCGCGGTCTTGCCGATGCCGGCCTCCCCGCGCACCACCAGCACGCCGCTGCGGCCGGCCCGTGCTCCCACCAGCAGTTGCTCGACCACCTCGTGTTCGGTGCGCCGGCCCAGGATCACCAAGCTGGTCCTCGTCGTGGATGCCCGACCGCGGCCCGCCGGCTGTGTGCCCGCACGACCAGCCGCGCCTCGGTCGCGACGAGACTAGGCGACGGTCATCGAGGCAGGTCGAGGCGCTGCTGTCCACGCCGGGTCGGATCAGGGCCTGGTGCCCCTCATGGCTGGACCGCCCCGTCCGCACGGGCGACCGCCCGGTCACGGAGCGCGGCGTTCATCGCGGCGAACCCGGGCTCGGTGTCGTCGAGCACCCGGCCCATCACCGGGACGAGCAGCCCGCTGAACACCTCGCGCTGGACGAACCGGGTCCCACCCTCCGGCGGCGACACCAGGCGGAGTTCGTGGTCGCCGTCGAAGATGCCCGGGACGCCGAGCCGGCCCCGCCAGCGAACGAAGGTGCCCTCCTCGATCGCGAGCACGGTGGGTCGGAAGGTCAGCGATCGTCCTCCGGGCCGGATGGTCACCGTCAGCTGCTCGCCGACGGCCAGCCGTCCGGACAGTTGGGTCATGAACGGGTTCCACTCGTCGTAGCGGTCGGTTTCGGCCAGGACCTGCCAGACGGTGTCCGGGGGTGCGGGGATGTGGACGTCGTGCTCGACGATTCTCATGCGGGCTCCTTGCTCCTGTGTGTGGTCGCGTCATGCGTGCCGTGCCGGGGCCATCACGGACCGAGCCGTGGTGGGGCGGTGTCTCGCCGAGCCGGACGCGTGTCGTGTCCCCAGGTTCGCCCGATGGTCACCCCCTCGCATCGGTGAAGGCCACCTATGTCGTCGACCCGAGGTCGTGACGGGATGAACGAGAACGCGGATGTACGTACGGGACTAGGTGACGGTCACCGATGCGAACTGCCGGCGTGCAGGAGAGCCTCGTGACATGGCAACGACGAGTCGACCGACCCCAACCCCACAGGGCCCCGTGATGACCAGCATCGACACCCTGAGGCGTCCCGCCTCTGCTGGCCCCGACGCGGGTCCCGTGATCGCCGTGGATGCGCTGGACGTGAGGTACGGGGAGTTCCACGCGGTCAAGGACCTGTCGTTGCGGGTCGAGCGGGGCGAGGTCTACGCGCTGCTCGGGACGAACGGGGCGGGCAAGACCTCGGCCCTGGAGGTGATCGAGGGCCACCGGACGGCGTCGTCGGGCACGGTCCGCGTGTTCGGCGAACACCCGTCGGACCGACGCACGGTGCGACCCCGGATGGGGATCATGCTGCAGGAGAGCGGGTTCTCGCCTGACCTGACCGTCTCCGAGTCCGCACGGCTGATCGGTGCACTGACCGGGCGGTCGGACACCGTCGAGCGGGTGCTGGAGGTCGTCGACCTCTCCCGCAGGTCCGACACCAGGGTCTCGCAGTTGTCGGGCGGCGAGAAACGCCGTCTGGACTTCGCCACCGCCGTTGTACGGGCGACCCGAGCTGATCGTCCTCGACGAGCCCACGACGGGTCTGGACATCCGGTCCCGCGACGCGGTGTGGGGCGCCGTCGAACAGCTGCGTGAGGACGGTTCGACGATCCTGCTGACGACGCACTACCTGGAGGAGGCCCAGCAGCACGCCGACCGCGTCGGGCTGATGCACCGGGGCGTCCTGCAGGCCCAGGGCACCGTGTCCGAGCTGACCCGCATGCTCCCGGCGTCGATCCACTTCTCGCTTCCACCCGACGTCCCGGCACCGCCGATGCGGACCGTCGCCGGAGCGGACCAGTCCTACCTGGTCGAGACCTTCGACCTGCAGGCCGACCTCAAGGTGCTGCTCGACTGGGCGGCCGCACACGATGTCGAACTTCGTGAGCTGTCCGCTGCGCCGACCCGCCTCGACGACGTCTTCCGCGCCATCGACGCCGACCCGGCATCCGCCTGACCCTGCAACGTCACCGGGCAAACACGAACGGACACCGGAATGATCCCCATCGCCCACAGCGAACTCGTCCAGATCTTCCGCAACCGGGCCGTGCTGCTCACCGGCCTCGTCATGCCGGTCGCGGCCAGCGCCTTCTTCCTCGTCAACCGCGACACGTTCGAGCGGATCGGCAGCCTCGGCTACATCGCGGCCGTCGTCGTCGTCACGATCGCCGCGTTCAGCCTCTACGCCACGACCGTGACCACGTTGGCCACCCGCCGGCAGGACCTGTTCCTCAAGCGGATGCGCTCGACCGCGGCCGCCGACCCGACCATCCTGACCGGACTGGTGCTCCCGGTCAGCGTCATCTCCGCGCTGCAGGTGACCGTGATCCTGGTGGTGTTCGCCGCCGTCAGCGGCACGCCGGCCAACGTCGCGCTCCTCGCCGTGGCGGTGCTCGCGACGTGGGCGATGATGCTCGCGCTGGGGCTGGCCACGGCCGGCGTGACGGACTCGCCCGAGCAGGCCCAGGTCACCTCACTGCCGCTGAGCCTGGGCGTGGTCGCCGTGACCAGCTGGGTCGGCATCACCGGCACCGCCGACCTTCCGTGGCTCAAGCGCCTGCTGCCCGGAGGATCGGCCGCCGAGCTGGTCGTCGATGCCTGGGACGGCGGCGCAGCCCTCACCGACTCACTCACCCTGCTCGTGCCGACCCTGTCGTGGGTCGTCGTGGCGATCGCCCTCGCCACGAAGATGTTCCGCTGGGAACCCCGCCGGTGACCCACCGCCAGCACCACGGCACCCACCACCCAACCAGGAAGGACCTGACATGCCACACGTCACCGTCGGGCGCGAGAACAGCGCCGACATCCGAATCCACTACAACGACCACGGCGAGGGACGGCCGATCGTCCTGATCCACGGCTACCCACTCGACGGCAACTCGTGGGAGCGCCAGGAACGCGCCCTGCTCGCCGCCGGCTTCCGCTGCATCAGCTACGACCGACGCGGGTTCGGGAAGTCCTCGCAGCCGACCACCGGCTACGACTACGACACGTTCGCCGCCGACCTCAAGGCGCTGCTCGACCACCTCGCGCTCGAACGCGACGTCGTCCTCGCGGGCTTCTCGATGGGCACCGGCGAGGTCACCCGCTACCTGGGCACCTACGGGTCCGGCGGGGTCAGCCACGCGGTGCTGCTCGGCGTGGTGCCGCCGTTCCTCCTGCAGACCGACGACAACCCCGAGGGCGTGCCCGGTGACGTCTTCGAGGGCATCAAGCAGGCGATCGTCGCCGACCGCTACGCCTACTTCGACACCTTCTTCGCCGACTTCTTCAACACCGACGTGCTCGCACCGGAGCGCATCGACGCCGCCGCGCTGCGCGCCGCCTTCCAGGTCGCCTCGGGCTCGTCGCCCTACGCCACCCACGCCTGTGTGGACACCTGGCTGACCGACTTCCGCGACGACCTGCCACGCATCGACGTCCCGACGCTGGTCGTGCACGGCACCGCCGACCGGATCCTGCCCTTCGACGCCACCGCAGGTCGCCTCCGCGACGACGAGCTCATCGCCGACCTGACCGTGGTCGAGGTTCCCGACGGGCCGCACGCCATCGGGTGGACCCACCCCGACGAGGTCAATGACGCACTGCTGGCCTTCCTGGCCCGCTGAACACGCGGGCGGGAGTCGCCCCGGAAGCGCGCACCCGACGTTCAGCGATCAGCGGACTCGAAGGTCACGACGATGAGAAGAAGCGATGCCACCAGTGGTCACCCAGGGGCCTGGCCGAGCCTGCGCGTGGACGACTGGGTTGACACCCGCGACACGCTGCACATGTGGACCCAGGTCATCGGCAAGATCCGGCTGGCCAAGGCACCGATGGTCAACCACTGGTGGCAGGTCCCGTTGTACGTCAGCCCCCGAGGCCTGACGACCTCCAACATCCCCGACGGCACCGGCAGTTTCGACATCGAGTTCGACTTCCACACCCACCAGCTCACGATCGACACCGACCACGGCGAGCGGCGCACCGTGAGCCTGGAACCCAAGTCGGTCGCGACGTTCCACGCAGAGGTCATGGCCGCACTGGACACGCTCGGCGTCGACGTGACGATCCGCACCACCCCCACCGAGGTCGAACGGGCCATCCCGTTCGAACACGACGACGAGCACGCCAGCTACGACCCCGACGCGGCCCACCTGTTCTGGCGACAGCTGGTGCAGGCCGACCGCGTGCTGGGCGAGTTCCGGTCGCGGTTCATCGGCAAGGTCAGTCCCGTGCACGTCTTCTGGGGTGGGCTGGACCTGGCGTGCACCCGCTTCTCCGGCCGCACCGCACCACCCCACCCGGGAGGCGCCCCCAACTGTGGCGACTGGGTCATGGTCGAGGGCTACTCCCACGAACTGTCCAGCTGCGGGTTCTGGCCCGGCGGCTCCGACGAGGGCAGCTTCTACGCCTACGCCTACCCCGAACCCGACGGCTTCGCCGACCACCCCGTCGAGCCGTCCGCCGCCCACTACCACCACGAGGGCGGCCAGTTCCTGCTGCCCTACGAGGCCGTGCGGACCGCCCCCGACCCCGACGCCACCCTGCTCGACTTCCTCCAGACCACCTATGAAGCGGCCGCCGACCACGGCGACTGGGACCGCGACGTGCTCGAGGACGACCCCGTCCGACGAGCCAACCCACGCTGACGAACCGAGGACCCGTCAGGGGTGGGGGATCGGGGGATGGTCGAGGAGGAAGGCGACCGCGTCGTCCGGCTCGTCGACGAGCGCCAGCATGCCGGTGTCGGCGAACAGGCGGCCCAGCAGCGGCCAGGCGGGCAGGGTCTCGGTCCAGAAGGGCCGTCCCACGAACACCATCGGACTCACCAGGCCGTGCAGGCCGTAGAAGTTCTGGCAGGCGTCCTGGAACACCTCCTGGAGGGTGCCCGCGCTCCCGGGGAAGAACACCACCCCGTGCCGCGCGATCGCGAGCAACCCGTGCTCGCGCACCGAGTTCTGGAAGTACTTCGCATGGTGGGTCGCCAGCGGGGTGGGTGGCTCGTGACCGTAGAACCACGTCGGCACGCCCAGCGACACGCCGGGCTCGTCGCAGGTCGCGTCGTGCACGGCGAACGCCGGGCGTTGCCAGGCGTGCAGGCGTGTCAGGACGTCGAGGTCGACCGCACCGTCGGCAGCGACGACCCCCCCGACGCCGTCGGGGAAGGACGGGACGCTGGCGAGCGTGTCCAGGTGCGTGACGACCTCGGACCAGTCGCGCGTGGCCGTCCTGGCCCCGAGGTGGGTCGCCTCCATCGCCCCGGGACCGCCACCGGAGGTCGGGACGATGCCTGCGCCGGCCAGCGCGCGGGCCACCCGCACGACCCCGACGTAGGGCGCGTCGTCGGCGGTCGCGCGGACCATCCGGTGGCCGCCCATGATCCCGACCAGCCGGCGCGAGGTCGTGAAGCCGTCGAGGGCGTCGGAGATCGACGAGTCGTGGATCGCCTGCGCCACGGCGTGGATGTGGCTGGCGCGGTCCCGCCCGGCTGCCACCCAGGCCCGGTAGACCGCGAAGTCGTGGGTGGCCGCGTAGGACGCGGGGTCGGCGGGATCGAAGCCGGCCAGCAGGTCGTCGCCGTACAGCCGGGTCCGGAAGGGCTGGACCGGGATCGCGTCGGACTCCATCACCCGGCCAGCTCGTCGACCACGGCGACGACCCGGTCGAAGAAGGCCGACCCGGCATCGAGGACGTCGTAGTGGCCGGCGTCGACCGCCTCGACCCGTGCCCGCCCTCCGGCAGCCACCGCTGCGTCCGCGTAGGCCTCTGCCTGGGTGATCGGCACGCTGTCGTCGTCGCGTCCGTGCACCAGCACGACCGGGACGTCCAGCGGCACGTCCTCGATGGGCGAGGCCGAGCGCCAGCGCTCGGGGAACTCGTCGGGCTCGCCACCCATCAGGTCCAGCGTGGCCGTGCCCCCGTCCGACAGGTGTCGCGCGTGTGCGTCGTGGAGGTCGGTGACGGCCCCGATCGGGACGACCCCCGCCAACGCGACGCCGGTGTGCGCGGCCGCCCACAGCGCCAGGTGGCCTCCGGCCGAGTGGCCGGTCAGCACGACCCGGCCCGGATCGAGCCGCTGCTCGTCCACGAGCCGGGGGACCAGGTCGAGCGCGTCCCGGGCGTCGTCGAGGGTGCCGGGCCAGCCGCCGCCGTCGTTGCCGACCCGGCGGTACTCGACGTTGCAGGTCGCGTAGCCGGCCCGCCGCATCCCGGCGCAGAACGGCCGTGCGTGGTCCAGGGCGTACTCGGCACGCCAGAACCCCCCGTGCAGGTGCACGACCAGGGGGACACGGCCCTCGACGTCCGGGCGGCGGAACTCGACCCACTGGTGGGGCGACGACCCGTAGGTCAGACGTGTCGCAGCACGCACGCTGGATCGCCGATCGGTCGGGGACGGCGGAGTGTAGGCCGACCCGGGTCGGACGCACCCGGTCGGTGGCCGGCCCCGCGACCACGCCTGGGCCACCTGGTCACCCGGCAGCCTCGACGGTGGTGACGGGGACGTCGACGACCTGCCCGATCCGGGTCGGCAGATCCACCTTCAGCCACCGGGAGATGCCGGCGGGCAGGGTCGAGACCAGTACCTCGTCGTAGTCGTCGCGGAGGAAGCAGGTCGTCACCGAGTTCAGGGCGTTGGTGGTGCCCACTTCACCCGTGGCCGTTCCGCCGTGCTCCTCGACCAGCGCGATCATCTGCTCCAGCCGATGCTCGGCCCGTCGGTTGGCCTCCTCCAGGGCGTCGTCCCGGGAGCCGCGGTCCGGGATCGCGAAGGACGGGTTCCACACCACCCGCCGGTCGTGCTCCAGTCCGGGCCTGGTGACCGGCACGACGACGTGGAACCGGTCCCGCCCCTGCTCGATGCGTTGGGTGACCTCGAGCTGCAACTCGGGTCCGCCCAGGGTCTGGTTGGCGACGATGAGGCAGGTCACGATGGGCTCCCCGGTCGGTCACTCCACCATGCCGAATCGACGGACACGCCGTCAAGGGCCGATGCGCCACGTCACCCAAGACTCGAGGCCCTGTCCATGCGCCGGGACAGCAGCCCGGTTCCCACCCAGGCGCCGACGGCCACGACCGCGAACACCCCCAGGCTCAGGGGCAGCGACAGTGCGCCCTGGGCCGTCGCGGTCGCCACGGCGACACCGCCGAGGACGAGTGGCGCCGACGGGACGACCGCCGCCCCGAGCTCGACGGCCACGACGTCGCGATCGTCGGGGTCGGCCAGCGAGACCAGGGCCAGCCCCGACGACACGGTCCCGGTCACGGTCCCGAACAGGGCCAGGCCACGCGTGAACCGATGGGGCTGCGGCAGGCGGCGGGTGACCAGGACGACCGTCGCGATCGTCGCCGCCACGGTGGTGACGACCAGCACGGCGAGGGGGAGGGCATCGGCGGCGATGCTGGCCCACGCCAGCGACGCGAGGATCGCCACCGTGAGCCCGTCCACGGCCGCGACCGCGATGCGACGCTGCGGCTCGGCCGGGATCCGCCGGCCGGTCCGTTCCACGAGTGTGCGCACGCCCAGCCCAACGAGCAGGGCGAGGAAGAACAGGATCCCCAGCACGGTGTCGCGCACCTCCGCGCCGCCCAGTCCGGCCAGCGCGCCGACCAGCACGTACAGCACGACGTAGCCGGCCACGACGAGCGCGACGGACCCCACCAGCGACCATGGCGCGACGTGGTCCTGCACGTCAGGCGCGCGGGTCGTCCGGTCGGGTCCACCGCGACGTCGCCCGTGCAGCCGCAGGGCCCACAGGCCCAGTCCGTAGGCCACGACGAACCCCAGCGAGGCGACGGTCGCACCCAACGACACCGCGTCGGTGAAGCCCGACGACTCCCAGATGCCCCCGATGGACACGGCCTGGCCCGGGCCCTCCTCCAGTCCCATCGGTGCGAGGTAGCCGAACGCGGGGAAGAGGTCCCGGCCGGACGCGCGCCAGACGACGGTGACGAGGCCGCCGACCACGGCCTGCACGGCGAACACCAGCCCTGCCCCCACCCCCAGCCACAGGGCACCCCGCGTCACGCCCGACCGCTCGGAGCGGGTCAGCCCGATCGCCAGGAACGAGATGCCGAACAGGTGGTAGGCCACCTCCTGCCAGGCCTCGATCGACCCCGGGAGCACGTCGAACTGGCGCAGGACCAGCCCCAGGACCCCACCGACGATGGCAGCCGGGACCAGCCCGTCGCGGCGCCGCCCCGTCACCAGCCAGCCGATCGCGTACAGCACCGCGGTGCCCAGCAGTGCGACGAGCATGGGTCCTCCGGGCGTGGGACGGACGGCCACGCCTCCGTGGCCGGCCACCACCGACGGTTCAGGGGGTGAACAGGTCCTCGAGCGTGCTGCGGATGGCCACGGCGCGCAGTTCGGGGGGCAGGGCGTCGAGCGTCGCGTCGATGCGCGCCCGGTCCGCCACCAGGTCGACCTGGCCCAGCAGGTCACCCAGGAGCGCCTCGGCCGCCGCGGGGTCGAGGCCGTCCGGACCCAGCGCGCCGGGGTCGAACCCGTCCGGCAGCAGGGGAGCGGTCGGTCCGGTCTCGTGCACGGCGGCGTCGAGGTCGGCACACAACTGGTCGACCAGGGGGAGGTGGCCGGCGGTCAGGGTGAGGTGCAGGTGCGCGGGCGACGAGCCGTACGCCGGCGTGGGACCGAGGTGCCATCCCCGCGCTCGCATCGCCGCGGCCAACCCGAAGACGTCGGCCTCGGCCTCCATCGTGGTGACCAGCGCCAGCAGGGTGGCGTCGGGTGGGGCGGTCAGGGCGAGCAGCTCGTGGTCGTCCACGAAGGTGGCGACCCGCTCGGTCGCCTCCCGCGCGCGGTGGGCCAGGTCGCGGTAGCCGTCCCGGCCCAGCAGGCGGACCACGGCCCACGCGGCGGCCAGCGGCCCGCCCGACTTCGTCGACTGCATCGTCGGGTTGACCAGCGGATAGCCGGTCCAGTGGGTCGAGGTCGCGTACTGCCAGCGTCGGTGGGCGGCGTCGACGTACAGGGCGATCGACGCGCCCTTGGTCGTGTAGCCGTACTTGTGGAGGTCCAGCGAGATCGAGGTGACGCCGTCGACGTCGAAGCCGAAGGCCGGCGCGCCGTCCAGGAAGGGCATCGTCAGCCCGCCCATGCACGCGTCGACGTGCAGCCACAGGCCCTGCTCGCGCGTTCGGGCGGCGATCTCCTCGATCGGGTCCACGACGCCGTGGGCGAACTGCGGGGCGGACGTCACCACCATCGCGGTGGCCTCGTCGGTGGCGGCCAGCAGCGTGTCCGGGTCGGCGCGGTGGTCGTTGCCGGCCGCCACGCTGCGGACGTCGAGGTCGAAGTACGCCGCGGCCTTGTGGAACGCGGCGTGGGCACTGTCGGCCAGGACCAGGTTGACGGTGCGGTTTGGGTCGCCCAGCTCGTCGCGTCGTGCGTCCCGGGCGGCCTTGACGGCCAGCAGGATCGACTCGGTGCCCCCGGACGTGAACGAGCCGACCACGTGGTCGGCGCCCCCGACGAGGTCGCGACAGAACGTGACGAGGTCGTTCTCGAACCGGGCGAACGAGGCGAACACCGTCGGGTCCAGGCCGTTCGCCCCCGAGAAGCGCTGGTGGGCCTCGTGTCCGAGGGCGACCAGGTCGGCGGCGACGTCGTCGCTGGGGTGGAACACGTAGGAGAAGAACCGGTCGCTGTCCCAGGGCGGGTCGCTCGCCGCCACGGTGTCGAGCTCGGCCAGGACGTCGTCGATGGATGTCATGGGGCGCAGCGTAGGCTGGCCGGCGGTGGCAGCAGGCCATCGGCGCGTCGAGACGGGAGTGGTCCCATGGCCGGTGTCGACCTCGGTCCGTTCCCCGACCTGGCGGGGTTCGATCGCGCCGCCGCGCTCGACGCCGACGATCCGCTGGCCGGGTGGCAGGACGCGTTCGTCGTGGCCGAGCCGGACCTGCTGTACCTCGACGGGAACTCGCTCGGGCGCCTGCCGCGGGCGGCGGTCGACGCGGTCGAGGATGTCGTCACGACGCAGTGGGGCCACCGCCTGATCCGGTCGTGGAACGAGGGCTGGTGGGACGCGCCCACGCGGCTGGGGGACCTGCTCGCCCCCGTCGTGGGAGCACGGCCGGGCGAGGTCGTGGTCTCGGAATCCACCTCCACGAACCTGTTCAAGCTCGCCGTGGCCGCCGTGCGTGCCCGGCCGGGCCGGACCCGGATCATCACCGACGACCTGAACTTCCCGACCGACAACCACGTCCTGGCGGGCGTCGCCGACCTGCTGGGTGACGGCGTGGAGGTGGTCACGGTGCCGAGCGCCGACGGGATCCACGGTCCGGTGGAGGAACTGCTCGCCGAGATCGACGACGCGACAGCCCTGGTCTCGCTCAGCCAGGTCTGCTTCAAGTCCGGCTACGCCTGGGACGTCGGGCAGGTCACCCGTGCGGCACATGCCGCGGGGGCGATGGTGCTGTGGGACTGCAGCCACTCGGTCGGCTCGGTGCCGGTCGACCTGGGGGCCCACGACGTGGACCTGGCCGTGGGGTGCACCTACAAATACCTCAACGGCGGGCCGGGGGCGCCGGCGTTCGCCTACGTGCGCGCCGACCTGCAGGACGAGCTGGCCAACCCCATCACGGGCTGGTGGGGTCACGACGAGCCGTTCTCGTTCGACCTCGACTTCCGCCCCGCCTCGGGCATCCGGAAGTTCCACGTCGGCACGATGCCGATGCTGTCGCTGCTGGCGGCGGAGGCGGGGATCGCCATGGTCGCCCAGGTCGGCATCGACGCGATCCGCACGAAGTCCGTCGCCCTGACCACCGTGCTGGTGGACCTGGTCGACGAGCACCTCGCGCCGCTGGGGTTCGCACTGGCCTCACCCCGTGACCCCGATCGTCGGGGCGGCCACGTGTCGGTGTCGCACCCGCAGGCGTGGGGGATCACCCGCGCACTGGTGGAGGAGGGCGAGGTCGTGCCCGACTTCCGGGCTCCCGACGTCGTGCGCCTGGGCCTGTCGCCGCTGACCACCTCGTTCACCGACGTCCACACGGCCGTCGGGCGGATCGCCGATGTGGTCCGCGGCGACCGCCACCTGGCCCATGCCGACAGCGACCTGTCGGTGACCTGATCCCGCGGGGCGACGGTGAGTGGTCAGTCGAGTTCGTCCAGGAACGCAAGGACACGCCGGACGAGCAGGTCGGCGGCCTCGGGATCGTGGACGTCCAGTGACGCGTCGGCGAACAGGTGGACATCCCCGTCGTAGAGGAACAGCTCGGCGTCCTCGGTGGTCGCGACCAGCTCACGCGCGGCGTCGAGGTCGCCGCCGGCGGCGAAGAACGGATCGTTGCCCATGCCGTGCACCTGCACGGGCACGTCCTCGGGCCAGCCGTCGCTGAACTCCGACACGGGCGCGCAGGCATCGACGAGCACGGCGCCACGGGCGTCGGCTCGGGTCTGGGCGAGTTGCTGGGCGGCCATGACGCCCAGCGAGAACCCGATGAACACCGGCGCCGAACCGAGGTCGTCGGCCGCCGCCACCCCCCGGCCGGCCAGTTCGCCGAACCCGACCTCGCGCGCGTGGGCCATGCCGTCGTCGATGGTGGTGAACGTCCGCCCGTCGAACAGGTCGGGTGCGTGGACGGTGTGCCCGGCGTCGCGCAGCGTCGACGCGAACGCCTCCATCCCCGGTGTCAGCCCCTGCACGTGGTGGAGCAGCAGCACGTCTGCCATGGTCGTCTCCTTCGGACGTCGATAAATGATCCAATAGTTTCGAACGTTCCAGAAGACTAGTGTGACGCATCATGACGAGCAACCCCGTTCCGCCCGGCCACGACCTCGCCGACCGGCTGGCGCTGACCACCCCGGCGCAGGTCAAGGCGATCAGCCATCCGCTGCGGACCGCGATCCTCGGGCTGCTCCACGAGCGGGCCGCCAGCGTGACCGAGCTCGCCGAGGCCGTCGAGCGCCCACGCAGCACCGTGGCCTACCACGTCGAGGTGCTGGCCGACGCGGGGTTGCTGCAGGTCGTGCGGACCCGGCGCGTGCGCGCGATCGAGGAGCGGTTCTGGGGTCGCACCGCCCGCCTGTTCTTCGTCGGCGTCGACCAGGAGTCCGACGGCGAGGAGCTGCCACGGGACTTCAACGACTTCGCGGTGGCCGCGCACGAGTCGCGCCAGGCGTTCCTGGACGGCGAGCTGTGGGGCTTCATCCGCCATGCCCGCATCTCTCGTGCGCAGGCGGGCGCGCTCTGGGAGCGCATGGCCGCACTGGTCGGCGAGTTCGAGACGCTGCCTCGCGAGGGCGACACCGTCTACGGCTTCGCCGTCGGCGTCTATCCGACAGACCAGGCCAGCCTGCCCCCACCCGACGATGAGTAGGCTCGGACCCGTCGGTCGCCGTCGATGAGGAAGCCGCGATGATCCACGCCTTCGTGCTCATGAACGTCGCCCCCGAGCACATCGCCGAGGTGGCCGAGCGCACCGCGGCGTTCGACGGGGTCCAGTCGGCCCACTCGGTGGCCGGCAGCGAGGCCGACGTCGTCGCCGTGCTGGCCGTGTCGAGCCACGACGAGATCGCCGCAGTCGTCACCGAGCACCTCGTGACCCTCCCCGGGATCCTGTCGACCCGGACGATGATCGCCTTCCGCAGCTACTCCCCGGACGAGCTCGACGCTGCCTGGGAGGGCATCGGCGACTGATCCGGTCTCAGCCGGTCTGCCCGAGCGCGTCCGCGTCGAGGGCCGCCAAGAAGGTCGCCAGTGCGTCGTGGGCTGCGCGCAGGCGCCACACCTCGACGAACTCGCCACGTTGATGGGCCTGGTCGGTGCGTCCGGGCCCGAAGTTGACGGCCGGGACGCCCAGGGCGGCGAACCGGGCGACGTCGGTCCACGCCTGCTTGGCGGCGACCTCGGCCGGCACCGCGGCGACGAAGGCCGCGGTCACCGGGCGGTCGGCCATCGGGGCCGCAGGAAGGGCCCGGTCGGTGATCGTGACGTCGATCTCGAGGTCGAGGTCGGCCGCGAGGCGTCGGATCTGGTCGCGCAACTCGGCTTCTGCGGTCTCGAGGTCGCGACTGGGGCTGAACCTGAAGTTGAGGTTGAGGTTGAGTGCGCCGGGCAGGACGTTTCTTCCGTTGTCGGTGTGGGCCTGGGTCATCGACCAGACGTCGTGGAAGGTCACGCCGTCCAGTTCCACCGGGGTCGGGCCGCGATCGTCGAAGGCCGTCAGCAGTCGACCGGCGGCCGTCAGCGCGTTGCGTCCGTGCCACGGACGGGCCGAGTGGGCCTGGCGACCGTGCACCACGAGCGTCGCATGGAGCCCACCCAGGCACCCCAGCTGGATCTCGCCGTCGGTCGGTTCGAGGATGACCACCAGGTCGGCGCGTGACAGCCACCCGACCTCGTCCAGCACCACGCCCAGTTCATTGTCCTCGGCCGGGCCCTCCTCGGCGGCGTACAGGACCAGCACGACGTCGACGTCGGTGCCGAGCTCGCCGTCCGCGACCCGTTCGAAGATCCGGGTGGCGACGACGTTGCCGGCCTTCATGTCGGACGTGCCACGCCCGACGACCACGTCGACGCCGGCGACGACGTCCCGCCGTGGTTCGCGGTCCGCCGGGGTCGGGGCCACGACGTCGAGGTGTCCGGCCAGGACGACCAGTGGCCGATCCCCGGCGCCGGGTGGACCGGCCGTCGCCGAGCGGACCACCAGCGAGTTGCCGATCCGCCGGACGTCGTCGCCACGGGCGTGGTGATGGGCGGCCACCGCGTCGGCGATGGGACCCTCGTCGCCGGTCTCGCACACCAGCGCACAGTGCTCCAGCAG
The DNA here is from genome assembly GCF_019798055.1 of Salsipaludibacter albus. Taxonomy (GTDB): domain Bacteria; phylum Actinomycetota; class Nitriliruptoria; order Nitriliruptorales; family Nitriliruptoraceae; genus Salsipaludibacter; species Salsipaludibacter albus. The sequence continues at coordinate 83,964 of NZ_JAHOPH010000009.1, forward strand.
GCGGTCGACCAAGTCCGTGGTGGTCGCGTCGTCGACCGCCACGCCGTCGGGGGCAGGGACCGGGGTGGTCATCGGGTCCTCGCGGTGAGGGGAACGGTGACGCGGATCGTCATTTCAGGTGGCCCTTCGGTCACGGGACCGGACTCACACCTGGACGGCGAAGTCGCGCAGGGTGGCGTTCAGCGACGTCTTGGCGTCGGTGGACTCGGTCCGCTGGCCGATGATCAGGGCGGCCGGCAGCTGCCACGTGCCTGCCGGGAACTCCTTGGGACGCGTGCCGGGGATCACCACGGCGCCCTGCGGCACGTGTCCCCGCACCTCGACCGGCTCGTCCCCGGTGACGTCGATGATCGGGGTCGACCCGGTCAGCACCGTGTTGGCCCCGACGACCGCGCCGCGACCGACCCGAACGCCCTCCACGATGATCGAGCGCGACCCGATGAAGCAGTCGTCCTCGATGATGACCGGCGTGGCACCGGCCGGTTCGAGCACCCCGCCGATGCCGACCCCGCCCGACAGGTGGACGTTGCTGCCGACCTGGGCACACGAGCCGACCGTGGCCCAGGTGTCGACCATCGTGCCGGCCCCGACCCAGGCACCGATGTTGACGTAGCCGGGCATCAGCACGACCCCGCGCTGGAGGTGTGCGCCGTGGCGGGCGGTGCCCGGCGGCACGACCCGCACGCCCTGCTCGGCGTAGCCGGTCTTCAGGGCGACCTTGTCGTGGTACTCGTACGGGCCGACCTCGATGGTCTCCATCTCCGCCTGGCGGAACATCAGCAGGATCGCCTGCTTGGTCCACGCGTTGACGACCCAGTCGCCGTCGGGACCCGGCTCGGCGACGCGGACCTCGCCGCGGTCGAGCAGGTCCAGCGTCTCGGTGACGGCGGTGCGCGCCTCGGAGGACTGCCAGCCGTCCTCGCTGGCGGCGGCCGCGGTGATGGTGGCTTCGAGCTGGTCGGTCACGACGGAGGTCCTTGGCTGGCGGTGTCCTGGGGGCGGTGGGACCCGGCTCCGGGGGTGGTGCGACGCGTGCGGTCGACGTCCGGCGACGGGGTCCGGGTGGGCGAGACCGCAGCGTACGCCGGGCTACCGTGGGGGCGGCCACTCGGCCCCCTCGGCGGTCCGATCTCCCGCCGGTCCCGATTCCCGTCGATCCTGACGCAAGGCTGTCCGTGACGTCCGACCTGCGCGAATCCCGCGAGCACCGCCGGCTGCGCCACGACCTCGGCACGCTGGCCGGTGGTGCCTTCATGGGGGCTGCCGAGATCGTCCCGGGCGTCTCGGGTGGCACGATCGCGCTGGTGTTCGGCATCTACGACGCCCTGATCACCACCCTGTCGACCGGGGCGGGCGCCCTGGGACGGCTGTTGCGTGGTGACCTCGCGGGCACGGGGGACGCGCTGCGGCGGATCGACTGGCGATTCCTCGTGGCGCTGCTGGTCGGGATGGGCAGCGCGATCCTGCTGCTGAGCCGGGTCATCGAGGGGCTCCTCGAGGACCAGCCCGTCGTCATGTCCGCGTTGTTCGCCGGCTTGGTGGCAGGTTCCGTCGTGCTGGCGATGCGCGAGCTCCACGCCACGCCGAGCGGCACCCACGTCGCGGTGATGGCGTTGGTCGGTGTGACCACCTTCGTCGCGCTGGGGGTGACCCCCAGCCGGATCGTCGATCCCTCGCTGCCGATGTTCTTCGGTGCCGCCGCCGTGGCGATCTGTGCCATGATCCTTCCGGGGATCTCGGGATCGTTCATCCTGCTCCTGCTGGGCATGTACGAGCCGGTGCTGGCCGCCATCTCGGGTCGCGACCTGGGCGTCCTGGCCGTGTTCGCCGCGGGTGCGGTGACCGGGCTCGCCCTGTTCTCGTCGTGGCTGGACCGGTTGCTCCTGCGCCGCCACGACCTGACCCTGGCGGTGCTCATCGGCCTGATGGCCGGATCGATGCGGGTCCTGTGGCCGTGGCCGGCGGGACCAGAGGGGGTCGGGGACGCCCGGCTGGGCGCACCGGTGTCCGGCGACGTCGTGCCGGCACTGGTCGCCACCCTCGTGGGCCTGGTCGTGGTGGTCGCGGTGGCCCGGATCGGCGACCTCACCGTCGGCGACGACCCGCTCGACATCGACCCGGTCGATCCCCCGACCGACGATCCCGGCCGGACCACGGACATCGACGCCGGCCGGACCGCACGCAGCGACGAGGTGGGACCATGACCAACGACATCCCGACCAGGCTGCTGGTGGTCAGCAATGCCGACGCCGGCACCAACGACGAGGCCGCCGTCGACGCCGCCCGGGCGGTGTGGGAAGCAGCCGGACGCGAGGTGCGGGTCGTCGCCACCGCGGGGCCCGACGAACTGGCGGACCTGCTGCGCGACGTCGACGACGAGCTGGTCGTGGCGGCCGGTGGCGACGGCAGCCTCCACGCCGTGGTCCAGGCCCTGGCCGACGTCGAGCGCCTCGATCGTGTCCCCGTCGGCCTGCTGCCACTTGGCACCGGCAACGACATGGCGCGGGGGCTCGGGTTGTCGCTGGAGCCCGAGGACGCGGCCAACGACCTGCTCGTCGGATCGCTGCACGGCATGGACCTGCTCGTCGACCAGGACGGCCGGATCGGCATGAACGCCGTCAACATCGGGATCGGTGCGGCCGCGTCCCAGCGCGCGACCAGCCTGAAGAAGGGGATGGGGCCGGCCGCCTACCCCGTCGGGGCCGTCGCGGCCGGGGCGACCGAGCCGGGCTGGACCCTCACCATCACCGTCGACGACGAGGTGGTGGTCGACGCCCAGCCGGTCCTGCACGTCGTGATCGGCAACGGTCCCTCGGTGGGAGGCGGGACCGCGGCGGCGCCCGGTGCCGACCCCGAGGACCACCGCGCCGAGGTCGTGGTGTCGCTCGCGACGTCGGCGATGGCCCGGATCGGCTACGCCACCGACCTCCGGCGGGGCGAGCACGTCGACCGGGACGACGTCCTGGCCGTCGGCGGCCGCGAGATCGTGGTCGAGGGTGACGAGCATCCCTGGAACGTCGACGGGGAACTGCCGCCCGAACGCACCCGGTCGCACTGGGTGCTGCACTCCGCTGCGTGGCACCTGGTCCACCCGGGACGACCCTCGGACGTCTGAACTGCCCGGGCGAGCGACCGATCGGTCAGGGTCGCGGCACCCGGCCGTCGTCGAGCCCGGCCTGCCACCCCGCCACCGCGGTCCTGCAGTCCTCGACCGTGGGCACCAGTGCCAGTCGCAGCCAGCCGGCCCCGGCCGGCCCGAACGACCGGCCCGGCGAGGCCACGACCCCGGCGCCCAGCAGGGCCTCGGCGTGGCCGACGTCGTCGCCGTCCGGCGCCGCGAACCAGACGTAGAACGTCGCGGTGCTGTCCAGCACGTCGTAGCCGGCGGCGGACAGGAAGCCGGCCACGACGTCGCGCTTGTCCCCGAACACGGCGCGCCGGTCCGCGACGTGCTCGTCGTCCTGCCAGGCCACGGTCGCCGCCGCCTGCACGAAGTCCTGCGACGCCGTCCCGAAGTTCGGCCGCAGCAGCCGCTGGGTGCGCAGGACCGCGGCGTCGCCCACCAGTGCGCCGGAGCGATAGCCGGTCATGCCCGAACGCTTCGACAGCGACACCGTGGCCACAACCCCGGTCGGGTCCCCGTCCACGGCCTCCAGCACCGAGGGTGGCGGGGTGTTCCCGAACCACACCTCCTGGTAGCACTCGTCCGAGCACAGCAGGATGTCGTGCGCCCGTGCCACCGCCACCTGGTCGCGCCAGTAGGACAGGTCGGCCTCCGCGCCGGTCGGGTTGTGCGGGTAGTTCAGCCAGGCGATGGCGGCGGCGTCCAGGCGATCGTCGTCCAGCGTGGCCAGGTCCAGCAGCCAGCCACGGTCGTCGCGCAGGGTCACCGGGTCGGACCGGCCGCCGGCGAGCAGCGCGGAGCGGCCGTACACGGGGTAGCCCGGGTCGCCCCAGATGACCGACCGCCTGTCCGCGTCCGGGTCGATGATCGCGAACGGGAGATGGAAGATCGCCTCCTTGGAACCTGCGGTCGGGAGCACCTGGGTCGCGGGGTCGACCCAGTCCACTCCGTGGCGACGGGCGAAGAAGCCGGCCACGGCGGCCCGCAGCCCGGGCTGCCCGTAGGTCGTCGGGTAGTCCGAGACGGGACCGACCGCGTCGACCAGGGCTCGGCGCACGAACTCGGGCGTGGGCTCGTCGGGGTCCCCGATCGAGAAGTCGTGCAGCACGGCGCCGGCCGCGCGCAGGTCCGTGACCCGGTGACGCAGTTCCTCGAGGGCGTAGGCCCCGATCTCGTCCAGTCGGGGGTTGCGAGTGACCATGGTGGGCCTCGGTGGCATCGGTGCCGAGCGGCGGCGGAGTGGCGGGCCGCAGCGTAGGCCACGGGACATCCCCGATCGGCCCGGCCTAGCCTCGACCGGGCCCACCTCGTGCCCGCCTGCCCGCCGCCGGATCGGCCCCTCCGTGACCACCGCCTGTGTCGCCCCGCCCAGCGACGCCGCCCGTTCGGCGGCGGCCCTGGTGCTGGGCGAGGGCGTCGCGCGTGGTGCGGCCCTGATGCCCGACGCCGACACGGCCCTGCGCGCCGTCGCGGCGGGGACCTGTGAGGTCGCGGTCGTGCCGTGGGAGGACTCCCACGCCGGGACGGCGACCGACACCGTGGACGCGCTCGTCTTCACGCCCGGCGACCTCGTGGTGTGCGCCGAGGTCGACCGCGTCGAGGACGGACGCACCACGCGCTGGGTGGCGGTCCGCGCGGCCGACGACGCCGCCCGCCCGGCCGTGGGCGACCGCGTCCAGACCCTGCTGTTCGCGGTGCCCCACCTCAACCGACCCGGGTCGCTGACCGAGATGCTCGCGGCCTTCTCGTCGCGTGGCATCAACGTGACCCGGTTCGAGCCCCGCCCGCTCCACGCCGCCCTGGGCATGTACGGCTTCCTGCTGGAGGTCGAGGGCCACCCCGCGGATCCGTGGCTGGCCGACGCGCTCGCCGACCTGTTGACCGCCTCGTCGGTGGTCACGCACCTGGGGACCTGGGAGGCCGGGACCCGGGCGTGGTCGGCGGTGACCGGGCGCGCGCCAGAGGGCCCGGTCGTGCGCGATCGTGCGGACGTGGTGGCGCTGGGGGAGCGGTGGTCGCCCGCGACCACGTCCCGGGACACCGACGGGTCTGGCGGAGCCGAGCCGGCAGGGCCGGTTCCGGACGCCGACCGGGTCGACCCATGACGGTCGGGGTCGTCGGGCTCGGCCTCCTGGGCGGGTCGATCGCGCTGGAGCTCGTGGGGCTGGGCGACCACGTCGTCGGCCACGACCCGGACCCGGACACGGTCGCCCGCGCGGCGACGCGCGGCATCGAGATGCTCGACGACCCGGCCGCGGTCGCGGCCGCCAGTGACCTGGTCGTCGTCGCGACCCCGATCGCGCACGTGCCCGGACTGGTGGAGGAGGTTGCCCACGGCGGGGCCACGGTGACCGACGTCGCCTCGGTCCGCGCCCCCGGGGCCCTGGGGTTCGACCCGGACACCGCCCCCGCCAACTGGGTCGGTGGCCATCCCATGGCGGGAACGGAGCGTCGAGGGTTCGCCGCGGCCCATCGTGGCCTGGTCGTCGGGTCGCCGTGGTTGCTGACCCCCCACGACGCGATCGATCCGGGGGCGCTGGTCGACGTCGTCGAGCTCGCGCTGCGGCTGGGTGCCCGACCGCTGGTCCTCGACGCCCACCTGCATGACACCGTGGTGGCGACCACCAGCCACCTGACCCACCTGCTGTCGTGGGCCCTGCACGCCGACGCCCGCAGCCTGGGCACGGGCGTCGTCGACCACCTCGCCGGGCCGTCGTTCCGGGACGCGACCCGCGTCGCCGCGAGCTCGCCGGAGTTCTGGGCCGACCTGCTGGGACGCAACCGCGACGCCGTCCGCCTCGCGCTGGACCGCGTCCGTGACTGGCTGGACGCGACCGTCGCGGCCCAGCAGGACGACCTCGTCGCGCGGCTCGCGGCGGCCCAGCGGGTCCCGGGCCCGCCGTCCGCCCCGTCCGAGACCGTGACCGTCGACCTGGCCGATGTCGCGACGGCACTGGCCGACCTGCGTCGCGCCGGTGCGGCTGGCCGCGCCATCACCGGCATCGCTACCGTCGGCGATCGTCCGGGCCTGCTCGTCTCGTCCTAGCCCTGGCCCCTCCCCTCGACTCCCACGCCGGAACGCCGCCATGACCGTCGACTCCGCCGACCCGGCCCCCACGGGGCGCACCGTGCTGATCCGGGTGTCCGGCCACGACCGCCCCGGGATCACCGCCGGCCTGCTGGAGCTGCTGGCCGGCCACGACGTGGACGTCTACGACATGGAACAGGTCGTCGTTCGCGAACGGCTCACCCTGGACGTGTTGGTCGGGGTGTCCGGAGGTGACGACTCGCTCAAGGACGCCCTGTTCTGGGCCTTCGAGTCCGGGGTGCAGCTGGACTTCGAGATGGTCGAGCCGACCTCGACGCGGGCCGGCCTGCCCCGCACGGTGGTCACGACCGTGGGTTCCCACGACCGGATGACACCGGCCGCCCTGGGGGCCATCACGCGCGCGATCGCGGCCGCCGGCGGCAACATCGACCGGATCCTGCGTCTCGCGCGCTACCCCGTGCGATCGTTCGAGTTCGTCGTGGTCGACGGCGACTCTGACGAGCTTCGCACCAGGGTGGTGGAGGCCAGCGCCGAGCACGGCGTGGACGTCGCGGTCCAGCGTGGGGACATCGTCCGACGGGGCAGCCGGCTGGTGGTGATGGACGTCGACTCCACGCTGATCCGCAACGAGGTCATCGACCTGCTCGCCGAGGAGGTCGGCGTGCGCGACGAGGTCGTCGCGATCACCGAGTCGGCGATGGCGGGTGAACTCGACTTCGCGACGTCCCTGCGCCGCCGGGTCGCGCTGTTCGCCGACGTGCCGGTCGAGGTGCTCGACCGCGTGTACGAGCGCGTCGACCTCACGGCCGGGGCCCGCACGTTCGTGCGCACGCTCAAGCGGCTGGGCTTCAAGGTCGCGCTGGTGTCCGGCGGCTTCGGCAGCGTCGTCCGCCGGCTCGCCGACGACGTGGGGGTCAGCCGGGTGGCGGCCAACGAGTTGGAGGTGGTGGACGGCCGACTCACGGGGCGGCTCGTCGGCGAGATCGTGGACCGGGCAGGCAAGGCCCGGGTCCTCGAGTCCTTCGCCGCCGCCAACGACATCCCGATGTCCCAGACGGTCGCGATCGGGGACGGGGCCAACGACCTCGACATGCTGGCGGTGGCGGGGCTGGGCATCGCGTTCAACGCCAAGCCGATCGTGGCCGAGTCGGCCGACACCGCCATCACCGTGCCCTACCTCGACGCGATCCTGTTCCTGCTCGGGATCCGACGCGAGGAGGTCGAGGCCGCCGACGTCGCCGACCCGGCGGTCGAGACCAACGGCCTGGTCGCGATCCCGGGGACCCCGCCCGCCTGACCGGGCGCGCGGCCGGACCCCGCCGCCCCCGCCGCCCTGGCCCGTCAGCGCTCGTCAGTGCTCGTCGGGCCGGGCCTCCACGACGTGCTCGACGACGTCCGTGCGGCGAACGACCTCCATGCCGGCCCGCTCGTACAGGTCGGCGGCACCGTCGAGGGTGTCGTCGTCCACCTCCAGTGCCACCGCCGACAACCCGCGTGCGTAGAACCGGCGGAACGCCGTCATCAGCAGGGCCAGCGCGATGCCCCGGCGTCGCCACTGCGGCACGACCCCCAGGTCGCGGATGTACCCGACCTCCTTGCCCTCCGGCGTGCCGGATCGCCCGAGGCAGATCCCGACGACCCGGTCGTCGACCTCGGCGACCAGCCACAGGGGCCAGTCGGGTGGGGCACCGGCGGTGCGCGACTCGACCCAGTCGGTCAGTCCCAGGGGCATGGCCGTCGGGTGGTCGTCGAACGCCACCTGGTGGGTGCGGTGGATCGCGGCGAGGTCGTTGTGGCTGGCGGACCGGATGGTGACCGGGTCGGGCCAGACCGGTCGGGACGGGGGTTCGTGCAGGCCCAGGCGCATCGCGAGGTAGTGGTGGGCAGGCTCGAAGCCGCGGGCGCGCAGGAAGGCCGCCGCAGGCCGGTCACCGGCCGTCAGCGTGGTGCGGAGCATCACGGTGTCCAGGCCCCGGTCCCGAGCCTCGCGACGGGCACGCTCCTCGCCCTGGCGATGCAGCCAGCTGGCCAGTCCCTTGTCGAGGTGGTGCGGGTCGACCCGCGCGTCGATCCACACGTCCGGCCGGTCCGAGAACATCCCGTCGTCGACGGTGAACTCGGCGAAGGCGGCGAGGTCCCCCTCGCCGTCCAGGACGACCACGGTGTCGGTGAAGTCGTCGCGCCCCAGCCACCGCAGGCGCAGGTCCTGCTCGCGGAACGAGATCGTGCCCTGCCGATCGGCCTCGGCACGCTGGAAGAGGCGGGCGACGCCGTCCAGGTCGTCCCACGTCGCCGGCCGCGCGACGTGGTCGACCGGCAGGTCGACCGCATGCTCCGCCACGTCCCGCTCCTCGTCTCTTCCGGAGCATGCTAGGGCTTGGCTCGGAGGTGGGGCGTGGTGGGGCCCGGCGATACGCTGCGGGGTCGATCGCGGCCCGTCCGGCCGCCCTGTCCCCGATCCGAAGGCCTTCCCGTGGCGCGTGTCCCGGTGTTCCACCTGACTCAGCCCATTCGGCTCCCCGTCATCGAGGAGGAGGGCCTGCGCACCCGCGCCGACCTGTCCGGCCTGCTCGGCCCGGTCGACGACTTCGACCAGGCCGCGCCCGGCACCTTCGCCCGTGGCAAGCGGGTCTCGGCCTACGTGTCGCGCGCCCATGCCCAGGACTGCGTCGGCGAGCACGGCTGCGGCCTGGTGACCACCTCGGTGGACCCGACCAAGGCCCTGGCGAACACGGCCTCGGCCCGGAAGTCGGACGACCCGGAGGCGTACTGGGAGGGCGCCCGACCGCTGGCCGACTGGCAGGCCGAGGGTGACCTGCCCGAGGACCTCGAGGTCCACGTCAACGTCGGCGTGCGCGCCAAGTTCGTGGAACTGCTCGCCCCGCTGGTGTCCGACGACGAGCTGGGCGACTACGCCGGCCTGGTCCGGGCCGCGACCGACGAGGACAGGTTGTCGGCCAAGGCGCTGATGCACCTGGCGCTGATCGCGTCCGAGGGCGACTTCACGTCCGAGGCGTTCACCGCCGCGTGTGCGCTGGCGTGGCGGGACGAGCCCGACCCACCGAGCGTCATGACCGAGCTGGTCGAGCTCGGACCGGACAAGATCGCCTCGGCCGCCCTCGCCGAGTTCGGGGGTGACTCGCCGGACGCGGTGGTCCGGCTGCGCGAGGTGCTCGACGAGACCCGGGAGTGGGCCGACGAGAACGGCCTGCCGCACGGCCAGGGGATCCTCGCCCGCACCGCGTTGGTCCTGGACGAGCTGCCGACCGCCTGAGCGCGCCGGCCTGCGCGTCGACCGGCGGCGGGATGGTGGCCGTTCGCGGGGTCCGGACCTGCACCGTGGTCGTGACGTCCCCGCAACCTCGTGGTGACAACGCCCGGGTACCCCGGGCTCGACGGCCGCTGTTGCCGGCCGATGCCAGCCTTCCCCTGATCCCCGCTGCGAGGGACACCGCCATGGACGTCGAACGTCTCACCCCGCCACCTCACCATCGCGCTGGTGGCCCATGACAACTGCAAGGTCGACCTGCTCGAGTGGGCCGAGTTCAACCGCGACGTGCTGCGTGACCACGTGGTCGTCGCGACGGGCACCACCGGCACGATGCTGGAGTACGAGCTGGGCCTGGACGTCACCCGGGTCAACAGCGGCCCGCTGGGCGGCGACCTCCAGATCGGCGCCCGCATCTCCGAGGGCGCCATCGACGTGCTGGTGTTCCTCTGGGACCCGCTGGAGCCACAGCCCCACGACCCCGACGTCAAGGCGCTGCTGCGGATCGCGACCCTGTGCGACGTGCCCGTGGCGTGCAACCGCGCGACGGCGGACTTCCTGATCTCCAGCCCGCTGTTCGGTGGCGATCGTCGGACACGCCCGGCCCACGACTCCGCCCGCAGCCGGCGAGCGCGAGGCGCCTGACGACCTACAGGCTGACGATGCCCAGGTGGCCGACGGTCTCGCCGCCCTCGCCATCGTCGACGAACTCGAACCGCACCCGCTGGCCGACCCGCAGCTCCAGCAGGGGAGCGGCCTCGAACGTCGCGGCCGGCACGACGTGCTCGACCAGGTCGTCGGTCAGCAGCACGGACTCGTGGGTGCGGTGGTCGAAGCTCTTGACGGTTCCCTGCGGCATGCCGGTTCCCCAGGCGTGTGGACGTGGCGATGGACTCGGAGGATAACCCACCGTGCCAGTCCTCCCACGGCCCGCCACGACCGATCGCCTTGGGTGGCGGGGCGTCCTGACTGACGCCCGACGGGGACCCGACTAGCGTCGGCCGCGGGCGGCGAGAGAGGTCGAGCATGGGCAGGACGGCGGTGATGGGTGCCGGGTCGTGGGGGACCGCGTACGCCCTGATGTGCCACGACGCGGGCGAGGACGTGGTCGTGTGGGCCCGCCGCCCCGAGGTCGCCGAGGAGATCAACGTCGAGCGGACCAACCGGGCGTACCTCCCGGACGCCGAGCTGCCGCCGTTGCGGGCGACCGCCGACCCGGAGGAGGCCCTGGACCGAGCCGACGTCGTCGTCCTGGCGGTCCCGTCCATCGGGATCTCCGACCAGCTCGCCGCCTGGGGCCACGCCGTGCCGGACCGGGCGTCGCTGGCCAGCCTGATCAAGGGCGTCGACGTCGAGACCCGGCGGTTCGGCTCCGAGGTCATCGCCGACGGGATCGGGGGTGACCCCGACCGGATCGTCGTGGTGTCGGGTCCGAACCTGGCCAAGGAGTGTGCCCAGCGGCTCCCGGCCGCCACCGTCGCGGCCAGCCCGTCCATCGACCATGCCCGCCGCGTCCAGCAGGCGGCGCACGCCCCCTACTTCCGGGTCTACACCAACCCGGACCGGATCGGCGTCGAGGTGGGTGGCGCGGTCAAGAACGTCGTGGCACTGGCTGCCGGGATCGCCCACGGCATGGGCTTCGGCGACAACACGATGGCCACGGTCATCACCCGTGGCCTGGCCGAGATGCAGCGGCTCGGCGTCGCCCTGGGTGGCGAGGCACTGACCTTCGGCGGCCTGGCCGGGGTCGGGGACCTGGTCGCCACGTGCACGTCACCGAAGTCGCGCAACCGCACGGTCGGGACCCGGCTGGGCACGGGTGAGTCGCTCGACGACGTGATCGCCTCGATGAACATGGTCGCGGAGGGCGTGAAGTCGTCGAGGGCGATCGTGGCCCTGGCCCGCGAGCAGGAGGTCGAGATGCCGATCGCCGAGGCGGTCGTGGCGATCCTGCACGAGGGGTTGGACGCGCGCGACGCGATCAAGGCCCTCCTCGCGCGTTCCGCCAAGCCCGAGATCTACGGCCTGGACTAGGTCGAGGCCTGGACGAGATCGAGGCCTGGACGAGGTCGAGGCCTGGACGAGGTCGAGGCCTGGACGAGGTCGAGGTCTGGTCTACTCGGCGCGGTCCTCGGCCCGGGCGACCAGCCGGCGGACGTTGGCGATGTCGCCGCAGTCGTCGTCGAGCTCCTCCTGGCGGACCCGCGTGAACGCCTCGCCGAGCCGCACCAGCACCTCGTCGTCGATCTCCTCGCGTGCCGGGTTGAGGATCGTGCGCTCCTCCTCGTCGAGGTGGTGGCTGAGCGCCTCGCTGAGCTCGTGCACTGCCTCGCTGAACTGGTCGGAGTCGACATCGTCGACCTCCATCAGGTCGAGCAGTGCCACGTGGCCCTCGTCGTGCTCCTCGGCGCCGTGCTCGGCCTCGTCCTCGTCGATGGCGTCGCGCGTGCGCAGGGTCGGATACACCTCGGCCTCCTCGGCCTCGGCGTGGGCCACCAGCACGGCCGCCAGCTCGGCAAGGACGCCCGCGCGGTCCGGGGTCTCGGTGCTGCGCAGGTTGCGCAGCAGCGACTCGAAGCGGCGGTGGTCGTCGAGGATCAGGTCGATGACGTCACGGTCGGGCACGGTGCTCTCCGGGGTCGGGGATGTCGGGGATCGGGATCGGGTTTCGGGCGGGTCGGACGCGACGGTCGGCGACCGGGTCGTGGGGGAGGGGACCTGTCAGGCGCCGGGATCGATGCCCAGCGCCGAGACGATGCGGCCACTCTGCTCCATCACGCCGTCGGTGAACTCGACGCGGTCGTCGCCCAGGTCGGTGAGCTGGTCGAAGTGGTCGGCGACCTCCTCGACGGTGGGGGTGTGGTCGAAGGTCAGCGGAGTGCCCTCGACGATCGCGACCCGGGCGATGTAGCCCCCGCCCACGGAGTAGATCCGCCCGGTCGTCGTGTTGGCCTCGCTGGTCAGCCACGCGACCAGCGGCGAGACCTCGTCGGGCTGGAGCTTGTCCAGCAGTGCGGCTGGCCAGATGTCCTCGGTCATGCGGGAGGCGGCGACCGGCGCGATGGCGTTGGCGAGGATCCCGTACTTGGCCCCCTCGATGGCCAGGGTGCGGGTCAGGCCCACCAGCCCGAGCTTGGCCGCGGCGTAGTTGGACTGCCCGAAGTTGCCGTACAGCCCGGAGCCCGACGACGTCATGACGACCCGGCCGTAGGACTGCTCACGGAAGTGGGGCCAGGCGGCCCGGGTGACGTGGAACGCCCCGGAGAGGTGGACCTTGAGGACGGCGTCGAGCTGGGCCTCCTCGAGCTTGGCGAACGACACGTCGCGCAGGATCCCGGCGTTGTTGACGACCACGTCGATCCGTCCCCAGGTGTCCAGGGCGGTCTGGACGATCGCCTGTCCGCCCTCCCAGGTGTGCACGCCGTCGGTGTTGGCGACCGCCTCGCCGCCGGCGTCGGTGATCTCGGCAACGACCGCGTCGGCCATCTCCGAGCCGCTGCCGGTCCCGTCGCGGGCCCCGCCGAGGTCGTTGACCACCACCCGGGCGCCGAGCCGGGCCAACTCGTGGGCGTGGGCACGCCCGAGGCCGCCACCGGCGCCGGTCACGACCGCCACGCGCCCGTCGAAGTCGACTGTTGACATGCGGAGGACTCCTGCTCGACGACCCGTCCGACGGCGTCGAGGGTAGGCCGGACCGGACGTCGAGCGTCCGGGCCGGTGGACCGGGGGCCACCACCGTGGGCGCTACCGTCCGCCCCGGCGTCCCCCGACAGACGACGAGGAGTGCGAGGATGGCCGACGAGCGCGTGCTGGTCCTCTACGGCGGCCAGTCCAGCGAGCACCCGGTGTCGTGCCTGTCCGCCCGGTCCGTGCTGGAGGTGGTGGACCGGGAGCGCTACGAGGTGGTCCCGGTCGGGATCACCCGGGGCGGTCGCTGGCTGCTGACCGACGGGGTCATCGAGGCACGTCCGGGCTCGCCGCTGCCGGAGGTGGACGAGGATGCGGGTGACCCGGTGACCCTGGTGCGTGGTGTCGACGGCACCCACCTCGTGCGCCTGGTCGGCGACCGCGCCGAGGACCTGGGCGCCATCGACGTCGCGTTCCCGGTCCTCCACGGACCGTTCGGCGAGGACGGCACCATCCAGGGCTACCTCACGACGGTCGGGCTGCCCTACGTCGGCGCCGACGTGACCGCGTCGTCGGTGGGGATCGACAAGCGGGCGATGAAGCTGGCCTTCAAGGCACGCGGGCTGCCCCAGGTGCCCTACCTGCCCGTGACGTGGGGACGCTGGCAGCGAGACGGTGCGGCGTTGCTGGACGAGGTCGAGGCCGCGCTGTCGTACCCGATGTTCACCAAGCCGGCGCGCCAGGGCTCGTCGATCGGGATCACCCTGGCCCGGCATCGCGAGGCGCTGGCGGCCGGGCTGGACGAGGCCTTCACCCACGACCGGGTGGTGATCGTCGAGCAGGGACTGGACCGGCCCCGCGAGGTCGAGGTGGGCGTGCTCGGCAATGACGAGATCGAGGTGACCGCACCCGGCGAGATCGTGCCGTCGGACGAGTTCTACACCTTCGAGGCGAAGTACATCGACGACTCGCAACTGCACGTGCCCGCCGACCTGCCGCCCGACGTCGTCGCCAACGTGCAGCGCTTCGCGACGCAGGCGTGGCTGGCGATCGGGTGTCGTGGCATGGCTCGCGTGGACTTCTTCCTCGACCGGGACGGCACGCTGTACCTCAACGAGATCAACACGATCCCCGGCTTCACGCCGTCGTCGATGCTGCCCATGCTGTGGCAGGCCGAGGGGCTGTCCTACCCCGAGTTGGTCGACCGGCTCCTGGAGTTGGCCCTGGAGGCCGCCGCCGACGACCTGGGATGATCGGGCGGGCTGATCGGGCCGAGAGCGGTCTGGTAGGATGACGGGCCGCAGCGCGCGGTGACGCCCGCTGGCCACGATCCACGCGCCCGATGCCCCACGTCCCACACGGCGCACCCTCGCGAACGTGCGTCGACGACGCGCGTCCCCGGGTCACCTCGAGGCCACCGTCCCCGCCCACCCGACTTCACCCCAGACCATCTCGCGTGCCCCGGCCATGCCGACGGCACGTCCATCCGGAGAGGAGCCGCCCATGGCCTCCACCTGTGACATCTGCAACAAGGGCCCCTGGTTCGGCAAGCAGGTCAGCCACTCGCACCGCCGGTCCAGCCGTCGGTGGAACCCCAACATCCAGAAGCTGCGGGTCATGCACGAGGGCCGCGCCCAGCGCCTGAACGTGTGCACCTCGTGCCTGAAGGCCGGCAAGGTCCAGCGCCCGCCCGTCACCAGCTGACCCGACGGCACCCGCCCGGCCCCATGACGGGCGTCCGAGGCCCGGTGCCTGCAGGAGATCGAACGACCGCCACCCAGTGGGTGGCGGTCGTCGTCGTGTGAGGCTGTACGCGGCCATCGACCACGTGCCCCGGCCCGGCACCCCATCGGGGCGTCACGTCGTCGTTCGCCTGGGCCGGTACCGCAGGGCGACCGCGCCCGACCGGAACTCGTGGCGATCCACGAGCTCGAGCTGGATGCGCTCGCGCAGACCGGCGAGCAGCGTCGGCCCGTGTCCGGCAAGGACCGGCTGCACGACGAACTCGTACTCGTCGATCAGGCCCATGTCAGCCAATGCCCGGGGGAGCGTCACGCCACCGACGAACAGGCCCTCGCCGGGCTCCTCCTTGAGCCGCCGGACGGCGTCGCCCAAGTCGGTTCGCACCAACTCGGCGTTCCAATCGACCGTGGCCAGGGTGCTCGACACGACGTACTTCTTCGCAGCGTCGATGGTTTCGGCGAAGGGGATCTCCCACTCGTCCATCCAGTCAGGCCACCCGCCCGTGGTCGGGTGCCGCCACGCCGATTCCATCATCTGGTAGGTCACGCGGCCGAACAGCAGGGCGTCGGCTCGTTGCATCGCGTCTGTCCAGTGGCGCATCGAGTCCTGGTCGGGTGGCAGCCCTGCCTCGTGATGGCAGCAGCCATCGAGGGTGACGTTGATCGAGTATCGAAGCGGCTTCATCTCGTTGCTCTCCATTGGTGCGCGTGGTGCGTCCACGGTCTGTCAGACGACTGACGGCCTCGGTCCTCACCGTCATGTGCGGATCCACGCGCGCCGCCGGGTGGCCGGACTGCGGAACAGCCGGTGATCAGGTGAACTGCTCGGCGAGTGCGGTGAGGCGGTCGACGTACGCCGGGAAGTCGTAGTCGTCGGGGAGGTTGTCGCCGGGTGACCACCATCCAGCGGCCCCGTCGATTCTCTCGCGCAGGATGTCGGCCTGGCCGGCGTGACGAGCGACGTCGGCGTGGACGTGGGTGAGGACGTGGCCCAGGGTCACCTCTGGCGCATCGGGGCCCCACCACGGCACCCGGCCGGTGGCATCGAGGTCGAGTTCGGCGATGGTCCGGTCGGCGAAGGTGATCACCCGCCGATACAGCGCGACGATGTCGTCGGCGGTCTCGGTGGCAGTGGCGTACCAGTCGGCCTGAGGATCCGTCTCGAAGTCTTCGGGCTCCTGCAGTCCGGAAGGGTCGTCGATCATGCGACCGAATGTCGGCCCGAAGTAGCCGAACTCGACGTTCGCACAGTGCTTGACGATGCCCAGCAGATTGGTGCCGGTCGGAGTGCGAGGCAGGCGCAGGTCGCGTTCCGACAGGCCGTCGACCTTGGCGAACAGGGACTCCCGTTCATGGTCGAGGTACTCGTGCATGCGGTCCTTGAGGTCCATGCCCACGTCCTGCCGCTCGCCCGGAGAGCCATCAGACTCCCGCAACGGTAGGCGCCTGGTGTTCTGGCGGTCATCTCCGTTCGGGAAGGATCTGGCGACCCACGGGGCGAGCCACCGCTCCATCCACGTGCCGGCACGCCCGGAATCCTCTCGCGCCTGGCATGGCCAACGACCGGGCGATCGGGGCTGACGTGAGCTGGGACGTCTCTGTGCAGGACATCCCCCGCGACGCGAGCCGCGAAGTCGCCAAGAAGTCGATTGTCGCTTTGACCCCTGCTGGTGGGCGCGCAGTCGACAATCGATCGAGCAGTTCCGCGTGAAACAAGTCGATTGTCGACTGGGCACCTGCCCACGCCACCAAAGGCGACAATCGATCGGGATCCGCCGATCTTGCCACTCCCTCGGCGCTCTCCGCGGATACGCCATCCATCGGGGAAATGCCCGATCCTGACGCTCCGTCGGGAGGACGCGAAGCTGGGGAAGCCGTCCGATCTTGATGCTGCGTCGCTGGCCAGGGCCGGCGCGGATTGTCCGGGAGCGGGGATGGTTCGTGGTCCACCGGTGATCTGCGTGCGTGGGTGCGTAGGATCCGGGTGGGGTGGCGATCGCCGGAGCGGACCGGAGGTGCAGCAGTGGTGAGCCCGGAAGATCACGTTGCCGAGCACCGCGCTGCGGGCAGGATGGTGGACGCGAACGGGGTGCGGACGTTCGTTCGTGAGGAGGGCGGCGGCGAGCCGGTGCTGTGCCTGCACGGCGTGCCCACCAGCAGCTTCCTGTACCGCAAGGTGCTCCCCGACCTGGCTGATCGCGGGTTGCGTGGCATCTCCTACGACCTGCCCGGGCTCGGACTGACAGCCCGGGATTCCGGGGTCGGGCCGACCTGGAGCGATCTCGGGCGCCATGCGGTCGACGTGGTACACGCGCTGGGTCTGGAGCGGTTCCACCTCGTTGTCCACGATGTGGGCGGGCCCGTCGGAATGGAGGTGGCGGCACACCTGCCTGACCGGGTGGCCTCCCTGACCGTGTTGAACACCATGGTGGCGGTGAGCACGTTCGTCAAGCCGTGGACCATGCGTCCCTTCGAGGCGCCCGGCCTGGGCTGGCTGTGGCTCAAGGGGATGGTCGACCCGGCGTTCGTCAGGTCGATGTACGACGTGGGCATCGCGGATCGGTCGGCGACCTCGCGAGCCGAGGTGCTGGCCCACCGTCGGCTGCTACTGCACGAGGACGGTGGCCGCGCCTTCCTGGGGATCATGCGCAACTTCGAGACCACACCGGCGAAGGAGGCGCTGTACCGCGACGTTGTGGGGTCGGACCGCTACCCGGTCCAGGCGGTGTGGGGAGAACTCGACCCGGCCCTGCGCGTCGACGAGCATGCACGACCCGTCGTGGAGATCGTGGGCGAGGCGAACTTCCACCGCGTGCCGGGCAAGCACTTCCTCCAGGAGGACTGCCACGAAGCCGTCGCGGACCATGTCGCGTCGATCGCGTCGCGCACCGCCTGAAGGCAGCACGACGTCCAGCGTTGCGAGGACCGAGGGCGACGGGCGAGTCCCGGGCCCGGGTTGCTCATGTCGAGGCCAGTCGGTTATCTTCTGGGAAGTTGACTCAATTTCTGGTGAGGTAAATGTCGGACGCACGGGATCGGGCGGCTTGGCACCAGGCCCTGGGGGACGTCCACCGCTTGGCGATCGTGGACTTGCTGGAACTGTCGGATGCCACGCCGGGAGAACTGGGCGAGCACACCGGGCTGGCGTCCAACCTGCTGGCCTTCCACCTGGATGTGCTGGAGGCGGCGGGGCTGGTGGTGCGCCATCGCTCACAGGGGGACGGACGCCGGCGCTACGTGACGCTCGGGCCCACCGCGACCCGGTCCGTGTTCGACCCGGACGGCGACCGCACGGCGGTGCCCGCGGACCGGGTGGTGTTCGTGTGCACCCACAACTCCGCGCGGTCGCAGTTGGCGTCGGCGATGTGGACGGCCCGCACGGGCCGCACGGCATGGTCGGCCGGCTCGCAGCCCGCCGAGCACGTGAACCCGGATGCCGTCGCGATCGCCGCGGCCCACGGCCTGGACCTGTCCGTGGCACGGCCACACGCCTACGGGCAGGTCGAGGTGGATCCCGACCTGGTGGTGTCGGTGTGTGACCGTGTCCGCGAGGACGGCCTGCCGTTCGACGCCCCGCTGTTGCACTGGTCGGTCCCCGAGCCCGAGACGGCCGCCGACTTCCCTGCGACCTGGTCCGACCTCGACCGGCGGCTGGACCGGTTGGCCGACCGGGCGGCCGTGGCATGACCACGGCGGCGGCCCTGCCACGACGCGATCCGGCCCGGCGGCTGGTGGCCGAGGGCCTCGGCACGGCGGTGTTGCTCCTGGCGGTGGTCGGGTCCGGCATCGCCACGAGCGACACGGCGGCCCCGTCCACCCAGCTGTTCCAGCACGCCGCAGTCGTCGGGATGACCCTGGTCGTGCTGATCTGGGTGCTCGCCCCCGTGTCCGGCGCCCACCTCAACCCTGCGGTCACCCTGGCCGCGGTCGTGTCCCGTCGCCTCGCCCCAGGACTGGCCGCCGCCTACGTCGTGGTGCAGCTGGCAGGGGCGATCGCCGGGACGGTGCTCGCCGACCTGCTGTTCGCCCGCCCGGCGCTGGCGTGGGGCACGATCGACCGGTCGGGTCCGGAACTGTGGGCCTCCGAACTGGTCGCCACCGCTGGCCTCGTCGGCGTGATCTTCGCGCTGCTGGCCACCGACCAGACCGCACGCGTCGGTGCCGCGGTCGGGGCCTGGGTCGCCGCGGCGATCTACTTCACCTCGTCGATGAGCTTCGCGAACCCGGCCGTGACCATCGCCCGCATGCTCACCGACTCGTGGACCGGGATCGTGCCCGCCCACGTCCCCGCATTCGTGGCCGCCCAAATGCTCGGCGCCGTGGTCGCGGTCGCTGCCGTCACCTGGCTGTTCCGGCCCGTGCCCGACCGGGCCGGGACCTCACCCACGCCGCGACCCGTGGCCGCGGCCGATCCCACCAGGAGCACGTCCCATGACCACCAGCCTGGACCTCGCCCAGCGCAACCAGCTCAGGACCACCGCCCAGGTCCTCAACCGCGAGTTCAAGGGGGTCTTCGCGACCGAGGTGATCGAACGGTTCCTCCATGAATCGCTCGACCAGCTCCTCCGCGGTGCCAACTACACCAACTTCGTCCCCGTCCTGGCCGAACGCTTCGCCCGCGAACGCCTCCGCGCGCTGGGCAAGATCCAAGGAGACATCGTGACCGACACCCCGACCGTGATCTTCCTGTGCGTGCACAACGCCGGCCGCTCCCAGATGGCCATGGGCTGGATGCAGCACCTCGCCGGCGACCGCATCGAGGTCATGTCCGGCGGGTCCGACCCCGGCAGCCAGGTCAACCCGTCCGCGGTCGCCGCCATGGACGAGGTCGGCATCGACATCTCGTCGGGCTACCCCAAGCCATGGACCGACGAGACCATCGGCGCCGCCGACGTCATCGTCACGATGGGCTGCGGGGACGCCTGCCCCGTGCTGCCCGGCAAGCGCTACCTCGACTGGGAGCTCGAGGACCCCGCCGGCAAGGGCGTCGCCGAGGTCCGGCCGGTCCGTGACGACATCGAACGACGCGTCCGCGGGCTGATGCGCGAACTCGGCGTCGAGCCCCCGGCCTGAACGCCGGCACGGCCCCGGATGTCCGCCGACGTGTTGGCACGCCAGCGTGTCGACCTGACGGCTCGGGTGCACACCCTCGTACGACGTTCCGGGCGTGCCACCCGGGACGGACCCCTCAGCGAGGTGACGCGGTGATCACGCCTGCGTAGGGGCCGAGGTACGGCAGTGGGTCGTCGCTGAGGCCGTCGACCCACAGCTGGGAGATCTGGCCGTCGAGGTACAGGGCGTCGTCCACGCCCAGTTCGTCGCGGAACAGGGTCGCGAAGTCCCAGAGGTTGACCGGCCGGAAGGTGGCGACCAGGTAGACGGTGCGGCCGTCGGGGCTGACGCCGACGCCCGACCGGATGGCGACGTTCTCGCTGCCCTCCCGGAACTCGGGATGCACTTCACCGTCGAGCAGCAGGGCCGGCCCGGACTGGGTGGCGTGGACCACACCGGTCGGGTCGTAGACGGTCGAGTCGACCACCGCGGCCGTGCCGTCGTCGTGGACCGCGAAGACCGCGTTGGGCTTGAGGTGGAAGTTGCCCCCACCATCGGCGAGGTTCAACTCGCGCAACTCCTGCCCGTCGGCGACGAGCAGCCCGCCGGGGGTCAGGTCGGTGGAGAAGATCCCCGCGTTGGTGAGGACGGTGACCTCGGGGTGGGCGTCGAGGTAGGCGCCCAGGTCGGTTCCCTCGGGGTCCTGTGGCCAGTCGACGCGGACATCCCACCGGTCCAGGGGCAGCACGACCGCGTCCGCTGGTCCGATCCCACGCACGTCGACCTCCGTGCGTGCATCCGTCGACCTCGGCGTGGGGACTGGCTCGGTCGCCACGGTCGTCGAAGGCCCGACGTCGGGCAACGCTGCGGCCGACGGCGAGGGCTGGGCGGCCGACGTCGTGCCGTTAGGCGCTGGCGGGGGAGTGGGGCCGGACCCGGGCGAGGAACAGGCGACCGCCGCGGTCACCAGGACCACGGCGGCACGACCAGCGAAACGGAACACGGGCGCACGGTACGCCATCGCCCGTTCCGGCCCCTGCGGGGTTGGGTCGCCGGCGGTCAGACCGCCGAGTCGGCCGGCTCGGGCTCGGCCTGCTCGGGATCGGGCGTGGGCGCGGTGTCGTCGGCGCGCGGGCGGGGTGCGTCGAGGAACTCGACCCGGTCGGCGACCACGACCACCTTCTCCCGGTTCGCGCCGGTCTCGCGATCGGTCCAGGTCTGCTGCTCGAGCCGGCCGGACACGGCCACCCGGCGGCCGGTCGTGAGGTGCTCGGCGGCGACCTCGGCCGTGCGCGACCAGGCGGTGACGGTCAGGAAGTCGGTCCCGTCGCCGAGCCGGTCCACGGCAAGGCGCAGGTCGGTCACGGGCGTGCCGGTCGGGGTGTGGCGCAGCTGGGGTGTCGCGGTCAGCCGGCCGACGAGCGTGGTGGTGTTCATGGGTGGGTCCTGTCGATGACTCCAGTCGATGTCCGGGACCCTACGGACACCTTCGCCCGGGCCGAGGCGCCACCTGCCGACCTGTGGACGACCGCGTCGCTACCGCCGTCGCAGCAGCCGGCGGGTGCCGCGCCCGAGGCTGCGCGCCCCACTGACCGGGACCTTCAGGATCGTGCCCAGGACCGGGACGTCGAGGGTGTCGGACAGCCGGGCGCGTCGGGCGGTCGCGTCGCGTTCGGCCTGGCCGCCGATCCAGCCCCGCAACCGGAACCAGGTGCCCATCACCGCGATGATCAACGCGAACGACCCCATCATGATCGCGAATCCCCAGCGGTCGTCGGCTCCCGGCAGGTTGAAGAAGTTCGTCCCCCAGATCCCGGCCAGGACCGAGATCGGCAGGAGCATGGCCGAGACCAGGGTCAGCACGCGCAGCATGTCGTTGAGCTCGTCGTCCTGGGCCGCGCGGTAGGTGTCCAGCGCGCTGTCGAGCAGCTGGCTGTAGGACTCCGACAGGGCGCTCATGCGGTACAGGTGGTCGTAGATGTCCCGGAATCGCGGGAGGTCGCCGTCCCGGATGGCGACATTGTCCACCAGCGGTTCGATCTCGCGGACGGTCCGGCGCAGGACCTCGGCCTGCGGGACGACCACCCGGCGCAGCTGGATGACGTCGCGCTGGAGTCGGTACAGGTCGTCGCGGGTCGCCTCGGTGGGCGTGGTCAGCAGGTCCGCGTCGACGACGTCCAGCCGACGCTCGAAGTGGTCGACGAACGGCACCATGACGTCGGTGATCGAGTCCAGCAGGTGGTGGACCAGCAGGATCGGCCGGGGGATGAACGCACCCGCGCGCCGCTCGAGGTGGGTCGCCAGGGCGTCCAGGGCCGGCATCCTCCATCGGTGCCAGGTGACCAGCAGCCGCGGCGCCAGCAGCACGTCGAGCTCGCCCGTCACGACGCTGGACGCGCCCCGCACGTCCGCACCGCCGTCCGGGTCGGGTTCCGGCGCGACAGTGTCGTCCTCGCGCAGCCGCAGCGCGTGCACCACCAGCAGCAGCTGGTCGTCGATCAGCTCCACCTTCGGGAGGTGGCGGTCGTCGCGCATGTCCTCGGCGAACAGGGGGGCGACCCCGAGCCGGGACAACAGCGTGTCCTGGAGTGGGTCGGGATCGGCCTCGTCGAGCACGTCGACCCAGTACCACGGGACAGCCCGTCCCGCCGCCTGGGGGATGTCGTCCTCCAGCGCGGCGACGACCTCGTCGAGGGTGGCCGTGGTGCAGGCGTCCTCGGTGACGTGGCGGATCGTGATCATCGGACTCCCGACGTCCGCGGGTGCATGTGCCCGGCCGAGGCTATTGGTCCCGGGCCGATCCGCCGGGGACCGCTCCCGGACCGCCCCGGACGGACCACCCGCCCAACCGGGCTGCCACCCGTCGCGCCCCGCCCCTAGGCTGCGGACGTGCGGCGTCGTTGCGCGCAGTCGATCTCCCGGGAGGTGAACCGATGACCCCGACCGCACCCGAGACCGGTCGACAGGTCACCCTGGCGACCCTGGTCGACGTCATGGGGACGATCGAGTCCGCGCTGTCCATGGCGCGCGAGGAGGTCGATGCGCTCAACGTCTTCCCCGTGCCCGACGGCGACACCGGCACCAACCTGCTGATGACCGTGCGGTCCGCGCTGGCCGAGGTGTCCGACGACGCCGACGCGGCCACCCGCGCGCACCAGCTCGGCCACGGGGCGGTGCGCGGTGCGCGGGGCAACTCCGGGGTCATCTTCTCCCAGGTCGTGCGTGCCCTGCTCGAGCACGTCACCGACGAGCCGTTCACGACCCGGGACCTCGCCGCCTTCCTGTCCTCCGCACGGGACCTGTCCTACGACGCCGTCGCCGAACCGGTCGCGGGCACGATCCTGACCGCGATGGACGAGGCGGTGGCCGCGGCCGAGCGGTCCATGGAGGACCACCTCGACCTGCCCCTGGCGCTGGAACAGGTCACCGACGCCGTCGCGCTGGCGGTCGCCCGGACCCGGGACGTCCTGGACGCCAATCGCCATGCCGGCGTGGTCGACGCCGGCGCGCGCGGGTTCGAGGTGGCGATGGTCGCCCTGCGGGCGCACCTGCAGGGCGACGAGGTCCCCAGCCACCCGCCACCGGTGCGTCGCAGCCAGGAGACCGGCGACATCCGCCGCGAGTCCGGCTCGCTGGCCTACCAGTACGAGGTGCAGTACCTCCTCGAGGCCCCCGACGACCGGGCCGAGACGCTCCGGCGAGAACTGACCGACCTCGGCGACTCGGTCGTGGTCGTGGCCTGCGGCGGGCTGCTCAACGTCCACGTCCACACCAACGAGGTGGACGCCGCCGTGGCCGTGGGTGCGGCCCTGGGGACCACCACCCGGGTCGAGGTGCACGCCTTCGCCGACCAGATCGACCGCCCCACCGTCGAGGCGACGTCGCAGCACCGCGCGGTCGGCCACGTCGTCGTCCTGCCCAGCGCCGCGCTCGGCGACCTGGTCACGGTCCCCGGCGTGCGGGTCGTGGTGGCGTCACCCGGTCGCCTGCCCAGCGTCGCCGACCTGCTCGCGGCCGCGGGCGAGGTCGACGCCGACGACGTCGTGGTGCTGCCCGGACATCGCAACGTGGTGCCGACGGCCGTGCAGGCCGCTCGCGTGTCGCAGGCCGAGGAGGGACCGGACCTGCACGTCGTGGCCGAGGCCGACACCGCGCCGGCGGTGCTCGCGGCGCTGGCCGTGGCCGACGAGGAACTGCTGGACGTCGAACTGCTCGCCACCGCGGCGGCCGACGTGGTGGCCGGCGAGATCGTCGGTGCCGTGCGCGACGCCACCACCCCGGTGGGAGGGGTCCGCCGTGGCGACCACCTGGTCGTCGTGGGCGGCCGCGTCGTCGCCGCGTCCGACGACGCCGACGCGATGCGCGAGCGACTTCTGGACGCATTGCTGGCCGACGGGGCCGAGCTCGTCACGGTGCTGGCGGGCCACGACACGACCGTGGCCGACCGGGCAGCCTTCACCGAGGCGGTCCGTCGCCGGGTGCCCGACGCCGAGGTCGAGGTCCTGGCCGCGGACCTGCCGACGTCGCGCTGGCTCGTGGGCGCCGAGGGCGTCCCGGTGCATCGCTGACCGTGGCCGACGACGCCGTGCTGTCGCTCGACGACGCCGTGACCGTGCTCGAGGGGGTGGGACCGAAGACCGCCGAGCAGTTCGCGGACGGTCTCGCGATCCACACCGTCGGGGACCTGCTCCACCACTACCCCCGGCGCCACGACGACCTCGGCGAGCTGATGGACCTGTCCGCGGTCACCGTGGGCGAGCCCGCCACCCTGGTCGGGACCGTCCTGGACTGGACCACCCGGACCGTGCCGCGCCGGGGACGGCGCGGACGCCTCACGATCTCGGAGGCCGTGGTCGCCACCGACCCCGGACCGACCTTCCTGGTGACGTTCTTCAACCAGGGATGGCGACCGAACACGCTGCCCCGTGGCTCGATCGCCGCCTTCTCGGGCAAGGTCGAGCGGTTCCGCTCGATGCTCAAGATCTCGACGCCCGAGGTCGTCGACCTCGGGCGTGCCCGGGACGTCGACGCGGGCGAGGCGGTGGCCGCGTTGGACCACCAGGTGCTGCTGCCGGTGTACCCGGCGACCGAGGACCTGCCCACCTGGAAGCTGGCCCGGTGGGTCGAGCAGGCGCTGGAGTCCGTCCCGCCGTACGCCGACTGGCTGGACGAGGACACGCTGGACCGGTTCGACCTGGTCACGCTCGACCAGGCGATGCGCTGGATCCACGTCCCACCCGACAAGCCCAGCTTCTCGGCGGCACGGCGGCGGCTGGTGTTCGACGAGCTCTACGCCCTCCAGCTCGGCCTGCAGTGGCGGCGCGCGCACCTGCGCGCCCGGTTGGCGGGCGTGGACAACCATCCTCGCCCCGACGGCCAGGCGGTCGCCTTCTGGGACTCGCTGCCGTTCACCCCGACCGAGGCCCAGACCGACGCGGTCGCCGAGATCGGGACGGACCTGGGTGCCGAGGCACCGATGCACCGGCTGCTGCAGGGCGATGTCGGGTCGGGCAAGACCCTCGTGGCCGTGCACGCGATGCTGACCGCCGTCGACAACGGTCGCCAGGCCGCACTGATGGTCCCGACCGAGGTGCTCGCCGACCAGCACTTCCTGACCCTGCTGGAGCTGCTCGAGCCGTTGGGCGTCAACATGTTCGACGGGGTCCGGGTCGAGTTGCTGACCTCGTCGACCACGACGACGGAGCGACGCCGCATCCTGTCGGGGCTGCTCACCGGCGAGGTCGACCTGCTGGTCGGCACGCACGCCCTGCTGACCGAGGAGGTGCGCTTCGCCGACCTCGGACTGGTGGTCGTCGACGAGCAGCACCGGTTCGGGGTCAACCAGCGGGTCGGGCTCAAGGACAAGCGTGACGCGCCGTCGGCCGACGGCCGCGCCACCATCCCGGACGTGCTGGTCATGACCGCGACCCCCATCCCGCGCTCCCTCGCGCTGACCCTCTACGGCGACCTCGACGTCACCGTCCTCGACGAGCTCCCGTCCGGTCGCAAGCCCATCGTCACCCAGCTGATCACCCCCGACCAGGTCGGACGCCGCCAGAAGCTGATGGCCTTCGTGCGTGAACAGGCGAGCGAGGGTCTGCAGACCTACGTCGTGTGCCCGCTGGTCGAGGAGTCCGACGCGCTCGAGGGCGTGAAGTCGGCGGTCGCCGAGCACCGTCGGCTGTCGCGGGACGTCTTCCCGGACCTGGAGGTGGCCCTGGTGCACGGCCAGCTCTCGGCCGCCGACAAGGAAGCCGCGATGACGAGCTTCCGGACCGGCGCTGCGAGCGTGCTGGTCGCCACGACCGTGATCGAGGTCGGGGTGGACGTCCCGACCGCGACGATCATGGTGGTCGAGAACGCGGACCGGTTCGGCATCTCGCAGCTGCACCAGTTGCGGGGGAGGGTCGGACGTGGCGCCGACATGTCCTACTGCGTGCTGTTCGCCGACCCGGTGAACGACGACACGCGCGAGCGCCTGGAGGCGGTGGCCGCGACCGTCGACGGGTTCGAACTGGCCGACGTGGACCTGCGGATCCGCGGACAGGGCCAGCTGTTCGGAGCGCGCCAGTCGGGCATGCCCGATCTCAAGCTGGCCAGCCTGCACCGCGACCTGTCGGTGGTCGCCGCCACGCGGAACCTGGCGCGTTCGGTGATCGACGCCGACCCGGACTTCACCGACCACCCGCTGCTGCGCGCGGAGGTCCTGCGCCGCTACGAGGGCGGCCTGGAGGACTTCGCCGCCTTGCAGACCGGGTGACCGCGCCCCCCTGCCCCGTGCCTGGATCATCGGCGGTGTCGTGGCCGCGCTCGCCTTGCTGTTCGTGGCGTCAGCGCAGGTCGCAGGCGCGCCGGCGTGACCGTCGGCGCCCTAGGGTTCCGATCTGGCGAGGAAGGATCCACCCGTGACGTCGAGTGACGACCTCTGGATGGAGGCGAAGGACCGCGAGGAGCTCGTGGAGGCCTCGGGGACGACCCTGGTCGACCGGTTCGACGTCCTGCTGGTGCTGGTCGTGGCGTCCCTGGCCGTGCAGTCGCTGATCGACATGACCGATGCCTTCCGCGACCGTGGCGCGCTCGCAGGCGCGTTGTTGGTCACCGCCCTGGTCGGCTCCACGATGATCGTGGCGTTGCGCACGGCCGGGCTCCAGCGTCGCCGCCGGCGCCCCACGGAGATCTTCCTGGTCGTCGTCGTCGTCCTGTTGGGGTTGGTCCTGGTCCTGCAGCTGGCGGCAGGGCAGTCGATCCGCCTCGACGAAACGGGGGGCGCGCCCTGGTTCTGGCTGGCGCTGTCGGTGATGGCACCCGTCGTCGTGGTGCGTCGCCTGCTCCACCACAAGGCCGTCACTCGCCAGACGTTGTTCGGGGCACTGTCGGGGTATCTGCTGATCGCCATCGCGTTGTCGTTCGCCCTCCAGACGGTGGGCAGCGTCCAGTCCACGCCATTCTTCGGCTCGCCCCAACCCACGACGACCTTCATCTACTACAGCCTCGTGACCGTGACCACCGTGGGCTACGGCGACTTCACCGCCGCGACCGACCTCGGTCGGATGTTGTCGGTCTTCGGCGCCGTCCTGGGCCAGGTCTACCTCGTGGTGGTGGTGGCGATGGTCGTCGGCCTGCTGGCGCAGCGACGTCGACAGACCTGAGACCCGCGCCACGCCTCGACCGGTCGTCGTCACGGTCCGGGCTGGCGTGCGGCCGCCCGAGGCACTGGGGGCGTCTAGGACGTCCGCCGGGTGGTCGCGTTCGGGCGAGACCGGGACCGGCCGCCCGCGTCTGCACCACCGCTCGGCTCCGGTGTCGAGGAATCGGCCAGCATCGCGACGGGCAGCAGGAAGACGTGGCGGTCGAGGCACCGCACCCGGGCGTGCTCCACGGGGCCGTCGGTCGACGCCAGCACCGCGCGGTCCCAGACCTCCGCGGGCAGTCCGCATGCCGGGCAGGCCGTCACCTGCAGTGTCGGGACCATCTCCGCCACCTCCCTGCGACCGACCGGCGTGGCCGGTCCGGGCATCAGGAGGCGGCGTCGCCCGTGCGCGATACATCCGTGGTCGCGGAGACGGGCTGGTCGGCCAGCTCGGTCCGCACGTGGCCCGTGCGATGCGAGATCTGGTCCGCAGCCGCCGCGGTCGCGGCCCCGATCGCGGCCAGGCGTTCACCGGCCAGCCGGAACGAGGGCCCGGACAGCGCCAGGGCCGCCACGACGTTGCCGTCCGGTCCCAGCACGGGTGCGGCGACCGACGTCAGTCCGTCCTCCTGCTCGTCGACCGACGCGGCCCAGCCACGCTCTCGGACCCGGGCCAGGTCGGTCTCCAGCACGTCGACGTCGGTGATGGTGGACGGGGTCAGCGAGTCCAGCCGTCGCGACAGCAGGACCCGACGTTCCTCGGGGGGGACGTGGGCGAGGAAGGCCTTGCCCGAGGCGGTGGCGTGGACCGGGCTGCGCTTGCCGACCCAGTTGATGGTGGTGACGGACGCCGACCCGATGACCTGGTCGATGCACATGGTGCGGCCGTCGTCGAGGATGACGACGTTGACGGTCTCGCCGGTCTCCTGGGCCAGCCGCGTGCACACCGGGCGGCTGACCGATCCCAGGTCGAAGCCGTGGTCGACCGCGCCCGCGAGCCGGACCACGCCGTGGCCCAGGCGGTAGGTCCCGCTGCCGGGGTCCTGGTCGGCCAAGCCCCGTGCCTGCAGGGTCGACAGCAGTCGCGACGCGGTCGACTTGTGGATCCCGACGGTGCGGGCGAGGTCGGTCACCCGCATCGGACCGCCGTCGGCCAGGAGGTACAGGAGGGTGACCGCCCGGTCCACCGAGCGGATCAGGGGTGCGTCGTGGTCAGCCATGGACGGCACCGTAGCGATGCCCCACTCGTCGACGCGGGCAGCCTCGAGTGACCCGGACGAGACGGCCCGGGCCCGGGCCGTCTCAGGCCATGGTGCGGTCGCGGACCCGGGTGGTCATGATCATGTCGTGCCAGGCCCGGTTCTCGTCGTCCCACAGGGGCCACAGGTAGTTCAGGACGCACAACGAGCCCAGGATCGACATCAGCAGCGTCCGCAGCACCGCCATCCCGAAGCCGAGGTACTGGCCGTCGGTGTCGACCGTCTCGATGTTGAGCATCCCCTTGCCGATGGACTGTCCCGTGGTGCCCTGCTTGTAGCCCTGGTTCCACAGCGCGATGACCAGGGCGACGATGCCGCCCAGGCCGATGAACAGGAAGCCGATGCCCCCCGCATCCGACTCGAGGGAGCCCTCGGGAGTGGAGCCGCTCGCGAGGAAGATCCCGCCGACGACGTAAAGGACCCCGGCGGGGACGGCCACGACCAGCCAGTCGACGATGTAGGCGGCGGCCCGGCTGCCCCACGAGGCCAGCGGGCCTCCATGCATCTCGGGGTGGCTCGGGGGTGGAGGCGGAGGGGCGAAGCTCATGGATGTCTCCCGCAGACGTCGTGATGGTCGCAGCGGCGACCTCGCGGGACCCTAGTGGCTCGGCACGGACGAGCGCGCCGGTTGGGGGGTTGCGGTCACCACAGGTTCGTGACGGCGGTCTCGAAGTGGCGCACGTGGGCCGTGGCCGTGGCACGCGCCGCGTCGGCGTCCCCCGCGACGATCTGGTCGACGAGGGAGCGGAGCTCGTCGACGTGGTCGGGCACGTGGGGGAGGCGGTCCACGAACAGGTACCAGATCCGGGTCGACAGGCTGTGGTGGCGGGCAGCCGTCCGGGCCAGGAAGGGGTTGTGGGTCGCGGCCCAGATGGCCTGGTGGATCGCGTGGTCGTGTCGCATCGCCGCGAGCGGCTCGGCGCCCGCGGCGGAGGACGACACCAGCGTCGCGAGGCGCTCGCGCTCGGCCGGGGTCGCGCGCTCGGCCGCGCGCGCGGCGGCCAGTCCCTCGAGTTGGGCACGCAGGTCGGTCAGCAGCGCGAGGTCGCCGATGTTGACGTCGCTGGCGAACGTGCCGCGCCGGGGGTGCACCACGACCAGGCCGTCCACGGCCAGCCGGTTGACGGCCTCACGCAGGGGTGTGCGCCCGACGCCGAGCCGCTCCATCAGGGCCGCCTCGCGCAGGGGCTCGCCGGGCCGGACCTGGAGGGTCACGAGCAGGTCGCGGAGTTGGTCCTCGGCCAGGTCCGCCTGCGTGCGCGGTGGTTCGTCGGGTCCTGTGGAGGCCCCGGTGGTGGCGGTCGCGGTCGGATCCGCGGTGGGTGTTGATGTCGTCATGGCCGACAGTGTACTGTGTCGACGACTGATATATCACTTGCCGACCAAGACGGGCGCGAACTCGTCGCGGCCGACGACACCTGGCACACCGATGGAGTACAGATGAGCGACTTCCCCGCCCGCACCGACGTCGTCGTGATCGGCGCCGGCATCGTGGGCAACTGCCTGGTCGGCCACCTGTCGCGGCTCGGGTGGACCGACATCGTGCAGGTCGACAAGGGCCCGCTGCCCAACCCGGGCGGCTCGACCGGCCACGCCTCCAACTTCATCTTCCCGGTCGACCACGGCAAGGAGATCGCCACGCTCACGCTGGAGTCCCAGCGCCAGTACGAGGAACTGGGTGTGCAGGTCAGCCCGGGGGGCATCGAGGTCGCCCGCACCGAGGAGCGCATGGAGGAGCTGCGCCGACGGATGACCTCGGCGAAGGCCTGGGGGGTCGAGGCCGAGTTGCTGACGCCGGCCCAGGTCAAGGAGCTCGTCCCCTACATCGAGGAGGACGTCATCCTGGGTGGCTTCCACTCGCCGACGACGTCGGTGGTCGACTCGTTGCGTGCCGGCACCCTGCTGCGTGACGAGGCGCGAGACGCCGGTCACCTCCAGGTCTTCCCCAACACCGAGGTGCTCGACGTCGAGACCGAGCCGGTCGACCACGGCCTGCCCCGGGTCACCGCCGTCGTCACCGACCGTGGCCGGATCGAGGCCGACCACGTGGTCGTCGCATGCGGCGTGTGGAGCCCCCGGATCGCCGAGATGGCCGGGGCGACCATCCCGCTGACCCCGGCCGTCCACCAGATGGCCGACGTCGGCCCGATCGAGATCCTGCAGGAGACCGGGACCGAGATCGCCTTCCCGATCGTGCGGGACATGGACACGTTCATGTACGAGCGCCAGGCCGCCGGTTCGATGGAGGTCGGGTCCTACGCGCACCGCCCGATCTTCCACCACCCCGACGAGATCCCGTCCAACGACGAGGCGGCCCTGACCCCGACCGAGATGCCGTTCACGATGGAGGACTTCGACGACCAGCTCGAGGACGCCCTCGAGCTGATGCCGTCGATCCTCGAGACCGCCGAGATCCGCTACGCCATCAACGGGCTGCTCAGCCTCACCCCCGACGGTGGCCCCCTGCTGGGCGAGACCGTCGAGGTGGCCAACCTCTGGTCCGCCGCCGCGGTCTGGATCAAGGAGGGCCCCGGGGTCGGACAGCTCCTGGCCGAGTGGATGACCCACGGCCATCCCCACCTGGCCGACCCGCACGGCACCGACATCGCCCGCTTCTACGACCACGAGCGGTCCGAGCGCCACGTCCTCGAGCGCTGCGCGGAGCACTTCAACAAGACCTACGGGATCGTCCATCCCCGCGAGCAGTGGGCGACCGACCGGGACATGAACGTCTCGCCGTTCCACCCCCGCGAGGTGGACCACGGTGCGGTGTTCTTCGACGCCCGTGGCTGGGAGCGGCCGCAGTGGTACGAGGGCAACGCCGACCTGGTCGACCGCCACCACGTCGAGGACCGCGAGGTCGAGTGGGACCGCCGCTGGTGGTCGCCGATCATCAACGCCGAGCACCTGCACCTGCGCGAGAAGGTCGCCATGGTCGACCTCACCGCGTTCCAGCAGTTCGACGTCAGCGGGCCGGGCGTCGTCGACTACGTCGAGACCATGTTCGTCAACAAGTGCGACCAGCCCGTGGGTTCGTCGATCTACACCCCGGTCCTGGCCCCCAACGGGGGGTTCCGGTCCGACCTGACCGTCCTGCGGCTGGCCGACGACACCTTCCGGATCATCACGGGTGCCTTCGACGGCGCCCGGGACGCCCACTGGTTCCGCAAGCACCTGCCCCGGGACGGATCGGTGACGTTCACCGACGTGACCTCGGCGACCTGCACGATCGGCGTCTGGGGCCCGGACGCGCCGGCCCTGGTGGGCAAGGTCTGCGAGGCGGACCTGTCGGCCGAGGCGTTCCCGTACGCCAGCGTCCAGCAGACCCGGATCGAGGGCATCCCGGTCACCATGTTCCGGATCTCCTACGTCGGCGACACCGGCTGGGAGATCACCACCGCGACCGAGCACGGACTGCGGCTGTGGGACACGCTCGCCGCCGCCGGCGAGGAGTTCGACGTCCGTCCGGTCGGCATCGGGGTGTACGGCACGACCGGTCGGCTCGAGAAGGGCTACCGGCTGATGGGCGCGGAGTTGGAGTCGGAGTACACGCCGGTCGAGGCCGGTCTGGCACGCCGGAAGGTCAAGGCCCACGACTTCATCGGCAAGGAGCCCTACCTCGCGGCTCGCGAGGAGGACCCGGTCGCAATCCTGTGCACGCTGACGATGGACGACCACGTCGACGCGCAGGGCCGCACGCGTTACCCCACCGGCGGCAGCGAACCGATCCTGACGCTGGACGGCGACCGGATCGTGGATGCGAGGGGCCGGGTGTCGATCGTGACCTCGGCCGGCTCCGGGCCGTCGGTCGGCGCCTACCTGCTGATGGCCTACCTGCCCCCCGAGCACGCGGTCAACGGCACGAAGCTGCAGGTGATGTACATGAACGAGCTGTTCCCGGTCACCGTCGCCGAGGCCGGCAGCACCCCGCTGTTCGACCCCGACAACACCCGCCTGAAGGGCTGACCATGCGAGTCCTCGCGTGCATCAAGCGCGTGCCGATTCCCGGGGCGAAGATTCCGCTGACGGATGACGGAACGGCCGTGGACGACGAGCGCCTCGGCCACACCGTCAGCCCACACGAGGAGTGCGCGGTGGAGGAGGCCGTGCGCCTGGTCGAGGCGCACGGTGGGACGTCGACCGTGCTCACGGTCGGGCCACCGGACGCCGAGGAGCAGTTGCGCGCGGCGGTCAGCACCGGTGTCGACCAGGCCGTCCTGGTGCCGACCGACGGGGCTGACTGGGATCCCCAGCGGACCGCCGCGGCCGTCGTGGCGGCGATCGGCGAGCTCGAGCAGGCCGACGGACCGTTCGACCTCGTGCTGTTCGGCAACGAGTCCGCCGATGCCGGTGGGTTCCAGGTCGGCATCCGCGTGGCGGTCGCGCTCGGCCGGCCGATGGTGCAGGGCATCAAGGAGGTCGAGGTCGATGGCGACACCGTGCGTGTCAGCCGGCCGACCGGCACGACCTCCGAGGTCTACGAGCTTCCACTGCCCGCCTGCCTGGGCGTGCGCGAGGGCCTGAACCTCCCGCGGTATCCCACGATGCGTGGGCGACTGGTGTCTCGCAAGGCCACGATCGCCGAGGTCACGGTCGATGGGCCGGCAGGTGGCCAGTCGCTGGTCGCGCTGGAGTCCCCGCCCGAGCAGGAGGTCGAGACCGAGGTGCTCGGCTCGGGGCCCGAGGCGATCGAGCGCGTCATCTCCGTCCTCGAGGACCTGAAGGTGCTGACATGATCGTGGTCTTCGTGGAGACGACCGCCGGGGACGACGGTGACGTGCTGGCCGGACCGTCCCGACAGGCGCTCACCCTCGCCCGGTCGTTGGACGACGACGTGGTGGCCGTGGCGGTGGACGACGGCGAGGTCGACCTCGACGAGGTCGCCGAGGACGCGGGCCGGTACGGCGCGGTGCAACTGCACGGTGCCTGGCACGACCTGCTCGATCGCTACGGACCCGAGAGCTGGGCCGCGGCACTGGACGGGCTGGTCGAGGAGCTGGCTCCCGGTGTCGTCCTGGCAGCCGGCACCGAGCGTGGTGGCGAGGTGCTGGCCCACGTCGCGGCGCGACGGGACCTGCCGCTGGTGGCCAACGTCACCCATGCGGAGGCGGACGACGCGGGGTGGAGGTTGCAGCGGGTCCGGTGGGGCGGATCGCTGTTCGAGCACACCCGGCTGGAGGCGGAGCGGGTGCTGCTGACCGTGCAGCCGCACGCGGTCGACGCGGTGGAGGTCGTGGACCCCGCGGCCGCCGAGTTGGTCGAGCACGACGTCGAGCTCGACGACGTCGTGGCCCGGACCCGGGTCGTCGAGGAGGTGGTGACGTCCACCGGGGTGAGCCTGGCCACGGCGCCGGTCGTGGTCGGGGGAGGTCGCGGCGTGGGGTCGGCCGAGGGCTTCGCCGACCTGGAGCGCCTCGCCGGGCTGTTGGGTGGTGCCGTCGGCTGCTCACGGGTGGCGACCAACAACGGCTGGCGTCCGCACCGCGACCAGGTGGGCCAGACCGGTACCGCGATCGCGCCGACGATCTACATCGCCTGTGGCATCTCCGGGGCGATCCAGCACTGGGCCGGGGCGAAGTCGGCCAAGCACGTCCTGGCCATCAACACCGATGCCGAGGCCAACATGGTCGCCCGCGCCGACTGGGCCGTCGTCGGTGACCTCCACCAGGTCGTCCCGGCCCTCGTCGCTGCGATCGAGGCCCGCTGAGGGCTGTGGAACGTCGACGAGCAGGAGGCGACGAGCAGGTGCGTCACCCGGCGATGCGTGCCTGCAGGATCGGGTCCCCGGCGTCGCGCTGGAACGCCGAGATCCCGTCGGGATGCCAGGGTCCCACCGAGCCGGCGGCCAGCGCCCCGTCGGACTTGTCCGGGATCCCGAAGCGGCGTCGCACCTCCTCCAGCGGGAGGTCGGCGTAGTCGAACCAGTCCACCGCCAAGAACGCCTTGGCGACGTCGCCGTCGGGTCGGGCGAGGGCCCCGCGCCGCATGGCGTCGGCCAGTCGCGTCGCCATCCCGTGGACCGACAGGTGCCCGGCGCTGGCCTCGAAGAGGCCGCCTGCCTCCGGGATGGCGCCGGTCTCGAACAGGCCGATCACCATGGCCAAGAGGCTGAAGCCGCGCGGGTCGTCGTCTGCCCGGGCGATGAAGGCGAACACCTCGAGTTCGTTCTGGAGCGTGGTGCCGTAGTCCGCCAGCACGTGCACCCAGTCGTGTTGGGCGAGCAGGGGTGGGGCCGATCCGGGTGAGCCCGGGAACATGAAGCCCCGACTCACGTAGAACTCCCAGACGTCGCGCCCGAGCGACCCGGTCGAGCAGTCCTCGAGCCGGGCCCATCGACCGGCGAGCCCCGGGTCGTCATCCACCACGCCCCAGCCGTCCCCGATGTCCCGCTCGGTGCCCAGGACCGGTCGGTGCCTGGCGGTGAAGTCCCCGGCGTAGCCGTTGCGGGCGAAGTCGATGAGCGCGGCGTCGTAGCTCTCGGGACCGTACTTCTCGACGTCACCGAGGAAGTGGTCGTCCACGCCGAGCGCCGTCGCGACCTGGCCGATCCGTTGGACCACCTCGGGGGGCGTCGGGGTGACCACCATGGCGTGGAGCACGACCTGCTGGAGGATCCGGGCGCGCACGAACTGGTCGCGCCTCGCCAGCCCCCGAGCAAGGTCCATCGGCGTGACCACGTCGTCGTACCAGGCCGGGTCGAACGTGAAGCCCGACAAGCCCTCGCACATGGCGCCCATCAGCACGTGCTGGAGCTCGGTCCACCCGGAATCCGGCGCCGCGTTGGTGTGCACGCCGCCGCAGATCAACCGGATCTCGTCACGGTCGGGTGGTACCTGGTCAGCCTCCTCCTGGGTCGGAAGGGGCACCGTCGTCAGTTCCCGGTCGCGTTGCACGAGCTTCCCCCCGCCCATCGGTGCCGTCCATGCTAGGCCGGGGCACCGGGATCGGGGGGGGCGCCGGCAGACCGTCTCAGCGGTGCAGCCAGGTGTCGAGGTCCGGCGGGACCAGGCCGGCCATGCGCGCCCGGTAGGCAGCAAGGTCGGCTGGTGGCAGCGCCGCGACACCGTCCCCCCGCCGACCACCGCGGAAGAACCGTGCCCGGTCGCGCAGCACGCCGGTCGTGTCCGGCGCGAGGGCCGTGGCCCGGTCCCGCATGGCGTCGAAGCGTGTCGCCTCGACCACGGCGTCGAGGTCGACGTCCACGCCCAGCCCGGTGCGGCGGGCCAGGCGACGCACCTGCCCGGGAAGGTCGGTGGCCAGGTCGGCGTAGTGCACGAGCGTCACGTCGGCCCGGTCGCGTCGGGCCCAGGCATCGGTGACGTGCCACGCGACGCCCTGCAGCGAGTCCAGTGCCTCGATCGGGTCGCGCTGGGCATGGATCCAGTCGACCAGCCACGTCGTCTCGTCGGGTCGTCCGGTCACGGTCGGGGTGGGTGCGCCGGTCAGCTCGGCCAGCCGTCCGCGGTCGATGTTGGCGCCCTGGTGGTACAGCGACAGCGCCGCGTCGAGGGGGTGGCGCGCCACGACGACGACGTGCACCCCGTCGCGCAGTGCGAGCCCGTCCAGCGGTGTGTGGGTCTTGAGGACCCGCCGGTGCTGCTGGGCCTCCAGGCGGGCAGCGACCTCGTCGACCGGCTCGACGAGGTGGTCGACCCACGGTGACAGGACCGGCAGGGGCGCCGGCAGCACGGGACCGTGCTCGAGCATCAGGAGGATCGCCTGCACCCACGTCGTGCCGTGCTTGGAGCGTGTGCTGACCACCACGTCGCCATCGCGCAGCGTGATGGCGTCCCAGCGCGCGCTGTCCTCGTCCGCCGACGTGTAGTGGCGAGGACGCATGCGGCTTCCTCCGGTCGACGATCGCGGGTGCGGTGGTCAGCCCAGTGTGGCCTCGCGGTCGCGCCGCCACCCGACGGCGGCGAGGATCCCGAACACCACGAACGAGCCGAGCATCCAGGCCACGTGTGGCCACAGCGATCCCGTCGCCTCCGCACCGGTCCAGGCGGTGACGTCGACCGGTGGTGCCAGCTGCGCCCACACGACGCGGCCGTAGTGGTAGGTGGGCAGCCAGGGTGCCGCTTCGGCCAGCACCGGTGGCAGCTCGGACAGCGGGAAGAAGAACCCCGACGCGAACGACAGCGGCAGGAACAGCAGGTTGCCGATCGTGGAGGCAGCCCGTGGCCGCGCGAGCCACGCGATCGCGAAGCCGAACGTGCTGAAGACGATCGCCCCGCTCGCGAGCACGGCCCACAGTCGGATCCAGGTCTCCATCGGCAGTCGCACGTCGCCCAGCGTGACGGCCACGACGGTGATGCCGGCCAGGATCACGACCGAGTACGCCAGCGCCATGGCGATCTTCCCGGCGAAGTACACCCACGTGGGCAGGGGCGTGACCCGTCGGGTGCGCAGCCAGCCCTGGCCGCGCTCCCGCGCGATGTCCACGCCGAAGGTGAAGATCGCCAGGCTGACGATCCCGTAGGCGGCGAACGACACGGCCATCATCGCGGCTACGGACGTGCCGGCGGGCAGCGCCTCGCCGGCCTGGGCCGACCCGAACATGGCGTAGAGCAGGACCGGGACCGACACCGCCCCGACCAGGAACTCGGGCACGCGGAGGTTCGTGCGCACCTCGGCGGCGACCTGGGCCGACAGCACCCGGATGGCGTCCCGGGGTCGTCGACGGATGACGGGTGAGACGTCGAGGTCGGATGTGGTGGGTGGGGTGGTGGGTGGGGTGGTCATCAGCGTGCTCACGGTGGTCCTCCGGTGGGTGGTGGTGACGTTGATCGGGTGGTGTTGCGCGGGTCAGGTGGCCGACGCGACGAGGTGCACGAACGCGTCCTCGAGGGCGGCATCCCGGACGGTCAGGTCGTGCAGCGGGACGTCGGCCGAGACCAGCGCGTGCACGGCCGCGTCGACGTCGGAGACGTGCAGCGTCACCGGTCGCGGACCGGGCTCGGTGGTCGACTCGTCGACGTGCTCCACCCCGGGAAGGGCGGCCAGGCGTTGGACGGACAGCGTGCTGGTCAGGCCGATGGTCCTCCCCGCGACCAGGGCCTTGACGGCGGACGGGCTGCCGTCCGCCAGGACGCGACCGCGGTGGATCACGACGACCCGGTCGGCGACCTCGTCGGCCTCGGCGAGGTGGTGGGTGGTGAAGACGATGGTCTTGCCGTCGGCGGCGAGGCCCTGGATCCGGGTCCAGAACCGCCGACGGGCGTCGACGTCCAGCGCGACCGTCGGCTCGTCGAGGAACAGCACGTCGGGACGTCCCACCAGCGCCATGCCGAACGCCACGCGCTGGCGCTGGCCGCCCGACAGCTCGGCGATGCGCCGTCCGCCGAGCCCGGCGAGGTCGGCCTGCTCCAGCACCTCGTGCAGCGGCATCGGGTCGGGGTAGGCGACCCCGACCAGGTGCAGGACCTCGGCGACCGTGGTGGCCTCCGGGAAACCCGGGTCCTGCAGCATGGCCCCGACCCGGGACCGCACGGCCCGGTCGTCGGCCGCACGCCCGAGCACCTGCACGCGTCCGCTGGTCGGTCGGCGCAGTCCCAGCATCAGGTCGACGGCCGTGGTCTTGCCGGCGCCGTTGGGACCCAGCACGGCGGTGATGCGTCCGGTCTCGATCGACAGGTCGAGGTGGTCGAGGGCGCGGACGTCGGCGTAGTCCTTGACGACGTCGGTGAGCGTGACGGTGGCAGGCATGGCGGACCTCGCGGTTCGGGGCTGTGGGCTGGTCCCGGCAGCACGACCAGGACCGTACGAACGGGCCCCCCGTCGGCACGCGTGCCGGTGGTCACGACCTGCACCCATGACTTCTGGCACCCGTGGATCCCGCGCAGGAGCCGTAGAGTCCCCCTCATGACCACGATCGACACCGACCGGCTGACGCAGTCGACCGCCTGGCTGGGGATCGGCACGACCCTGGCCGTGGCGATCCCGGTGGTGGTCGCCCAGCTGGCCGGCGACGTCCACGAACTGCTGCGCTCGCCGGTGGGGTGGTGGACCGCCTACCTCGTGTTCGTGGCGGTGCTGGTCGCCGACGTGCGGGGATGGGCCGGATCCCAGACCACGACCGGCCAGCGCATCGTGGTGGCGATCATGGCGGTCAGCGGACTGGTGGCCGTGGCGATGTCGCCGGCCTACGGCTTCTCGGTCGTGCTGCCGATCGTCACTGCCACCGCGGCGACCTTCGTCATCGGCTTCCGCCCGGCCCTGGTGCTGACGGCCGGGCAGGCGGTCCTGATCATGCTGGTCTACGTCGCGGTCCCGGGGGTCGGCGTCGGCGACGCCGTCCTGCAGGGCGTCGCGTGGGGCGGCTTCATGGGGTTCGCGGTGTTCACGGTGGAGGTCGGTGCACGCGAGGGCCGTGCGCGGGAGCATCTCGCCGTGCTCAACGACGAACTGGCCGAGACCAACGCCCGACTCGCCCGCACCAACGTCGAGCTCGAGGAGGCGCAGCGGCAGCTGGCGGTGCAGAGCCGCACCGCGGAGCGGCTGCGGATCTCGCGCGACCTCCACGACCTCATCGGTCACCAGCTCACCGCGCTGTCGCTGCAGCTGGAGGCGGCGGGCCACCGGGGGGCCGGCGCGGCGACCGACAACGTCGAGCGCTCCCGGGCGATCGCACGCGACCTCCTGGGCGACGTCCGCGACGTCGTGGGGCGCCTGCGTGAGGACGGCGCCCACGACGACCTCGCCGCGGCCCTGCGCGATGCTGCCACCGTCGCCGGGCCGATGGCCGTGGAGCTCGAGGTGGACGACGACGCCCTGCCGACCGACGCGGAGCGGGCCACGACCGTGCTCCGGGTCGTGCAGGAGTCGGTCACCAACGCGGTGCGCCACGCCGACGCCCGCAACCTGTGGATCCGGGTCGGCGAGGCAGGCAGCGGGGTGGTGGTGGAGGTGCGCGACGACGGGCGCGGGTCACCGGACCTGGTGCCCGGTCACGGACTGACCGGGATGCGGGAACGGGTCGAGGCCGTGGGTGGGACCGTCGAGACCTCCACGTCGGCCGGGGGCGGCTTCCACCTCCGTGCATCCCTGCCGGGGCCGGCGCGACCATGACCACCGACCGGAGCAGCCGAGGTGTCGTCCGGGTCTGCCTGGTCGACGACCAGACGCTGGTGCGGGAGGGCATCCGGGGGCTGCTCGACCTCGCCGACGACGTCGAGGTCGTCGCCGAGGCGACCGACGGCGACGAGGGCCTGGCGGTCATCGCCACGCATCGACCCGACGTCGTCCTGCTGGACCTGCGCATGCCCCGCCTCGACGGGATCGGGTTGCTCGAGGAACTGGCCGCCCGGGGCGCACCGATGCCGGCCGTCCTCGTGCTCACGACCTTCAACGACGACGAGCTGGTCCTGCGGGCACTGCGGGCCGGGGCGCGGGGCTACCTGCTCAAGGACGTCACGCTCGAACAACTGGTCGCGGCGATCCACCGGCTCGCGGACGGCGGGACCCTCGTGCAGCCGGCGATCACCGCGGGCCTGCTCGAGCGGCTCGGCTCGCGCACTGCCGACCGACCGTCCCTGCCGGTCCCGCCGGAACTCACCCCGCGGGAGCACGACGTCCTGGGACTGGTCGCCGCCGGCTTCCCCAACCGCGAGATCGCCGAGGCCCTCCACCTCAGCGCCGGCACGGTGAAGAACCACGTCTCCAGCATCCTGCTCAAGCTGGGCGTGCGCGATCGGACACAGGCCGTCCTGCGCGCACTCGAGTTGGACCTGGTCGACCCGTCCGGCTGACGAGGAGCGGCCTCGGTGCGCTCAGGACAGGCCGACGATCTCGCCGTCCTCGTCGATGTCGATGCGTTCCGCCGCGGGGTGGCGGCCCAGGCCGGGCATGGTCCGCATGTCGCCGCACAGCGGGTAGATGAACCCGGCCCCGACCGAGGCGCGGACCTCGCGCACCGGCATGGTCCAGCCGGTCGGGGCGCCCAGCAGCTTGGGGTCCGACGAGATCGACAGGTGGGTCTTGGCGATGCACACGGGCAGGTTGCCGAACCCGGCGTCCTCGTAGGCATCGATCTGGCGTGCCGCGGCCAGGTCGTACTCCACGTTGGCCGCCCCGTAGACCTTCGTCGCCACGGCCTCGATCTTGTCGCGGATGCTGGCCTCGTCCGGGTACAGCAACTGGAACTCGCCGGGCTGCTCGGCCGCGTCGGCCACGGCCTCGGCGAGGTCGGCCGCCCCCGCGCCGCCCTTCTCGAAGTGCCGGCTCACCACGGCCTGCACCCCCACCTCCTCGGCCAGCTCGCGGATGGCGTCGTGCTCGCTGGCGTGGTCGGTCGGGAAGGCGTTGATCGCCACGACCGGCGTGACCCCGTGCATCCGGAGGTTCTCGACCTGCTTGTGGAGGTTGGCGCCCCCGGCCACGACATCGTCGGGGTTCTCGGTCAGCAGTTCGTCGGGCAGGGGCTGCCCGGCACGGATCGTGAAGCGTCCCGAGTGGGCCTTGAGCGCCCGCACCGTTGCGACCAGCACGGCGGCGTCGGGCGCCAGGCCGGACGTGCGGCACTTGATGTTGAAGAACCGCTCGGCGCCCATGTCGGCGCCGAACCCGGCCTCGGTGACGAGGTAGTCGCCGGTGTGGATGCCGATCCGGTCGGCCACGACCGAGGAGTTGCCGTGGGCGATGTTGCCGAACGGACCCGCGTGGACCAGGACCGGCGTGTTCTCGAGGGTCTGGAGCAGGTTGGGCTGGAGCGCGTCCTTCATGATCACGGTCATCGCTCCTGCGGCGCGGAGCTGCTCGGCGGTGATCGGCTCGCCGTCGACGGTCCGCCCGATGACGATGCGTCCCATGCGCTCGCGCATGTCCCGCAGCGACGTCGACAGGGCCAGGACGGCCATCACCTCGCTGGCGGCGGTGATGTCGAAGCCGGTCTCGCGGATGACCCCGTCGGTGCGCGACCCGAGACCCACGATGATGTTGCGCAGGGCGCGGTCGTTGACGTCCATCACCCGGCGCCACGTCACCGAGTGGCGATCGATGGTGAAGAAGTCGTCGTCGTGGTGGACCCGGTTGTCGATCATGGCCGCGAGCAGGTTGTGGGCCGCGGTGACGGCGTGCATGTCGCCGGTGAGGTGGAGGTTGAGTGTCTCCATCGGCACCACCTGGCTGTGGCCGCCACCCGCGGCCCCACCCTTGATCCCGAAGGTCGGACCCATCGACGGTTGGCGGATCGCGATCGTGGCCTGCTTGCCGATGTGGCCGAAGGCCTGGCCCAGTCCGACCGTCGTGGTGGTCTTGCCCTCGCCCAGCGGGGTGGGCGTGACCGCCGACACCAGCACGTACTTGGCCCGGGGCCGGTCCGCGAGCTCGTCGATGGCGTCCAGGGAGATCTTGGCGACGTCACGTCCGTACGGGTGGAGGAGGTGGGGCCCGATGCCCATCCGCTCGGCCACGTCGGTGATCGGGTCGAGCGAGGCACGACGGGCGATGTCGAGGTCGGTGGGCATGGGCATGCGGGGCTCCGAGTGGTCAGGTGGATCCGGTCGGGGGTGTCGCGTCGCGGGCGTCGTCCGTCGTGGCCTCGACCTGCGCCCGTGCCGCGGCGACGCGTTCGCGCCACCAGGCGACGCTCGCCTCGACCGCGTTGAAGGTGAACAGGTGCCAGCCGGTGACGCCGAGGTCGGGGTCGGCCACGGTGGTGGCCAGTCCGTCGACGAGGTGGCCGGGGTCGTAGCCGGACAGGAGTCGGCGGGCGACCCCGTGCTGGTGGCTGAGGTAGCGGATCGAGTCGCCGAGTCCGACCTTCATCGAGATCCGCAGCAGCCGGCGGAACGGCACGACGCCGGGGATGCCGACCTGGATCGGCAGGTCGATGCCCCGTGCCCGCACGGCGCGGATCCACTGGGCGGTGGTGGCGGGGTCGTAGCAGATCTGGCTGACGACGTGGTCGGCGTGGGGTGCCTTGGCCGCCATCGCCTGGATGGTGGTGGCGTCGTCGATGAGGTGGTGGCTCTCGGGATAGCCGGTGATCCCGATGGGGCCCGTGAACCCCAGGTCGCGGATGGCCGGCAGGACGTCCGCGGCCCCCTCGTAGGGTCCGGCCGCGACCGGCGCGTCGCCGGCGGGCACGAAGAGCTCGTCGACGCCCAGTTCGGTGACGCGGTCCAGGACCTCGGCCAGGTGCTCGGGTCCCACGAACAGCCGGGCCGACAGGTGGGGGACGACGCGGTGGCCGGCCGCCGCGACGACGGCCACCAGGTCCAGGGTCGCCTCGAGACCGGCGGTCGGGCTGGCGGTGACCGTGACGGTCGAGGCGTCGGGGAGGTGGGGGACCTGCGCCTCGACGCCGGAGAGGGGGATCAGCTCGAAGCGCGTGTTGCGCAGGCTGTCCAGGACGGCGGCCGCGGTGGCGGCGGCGTCGGGGTCCGACGAGGTGGCGGCTTCGCCGTCGCGCGGGGCGGTGGTGGCACCCACGGTCGTCCTCCTCCGGACCCGGCGTCGCCCTCGCGGTGAGGTCCACGTGTCAGTGGTGCATGTTGCTTCATGTGCAACGAACACCACTGTGTGCAACGCACGTCGTCCGGCATGGTGGACGTCCGCGCCGGGGCTGTCAAGGGTGTGTGCCCGCTGGACGCCTCCACGCGGACCATGATGGTGCGAACGTCGACCCGACCCGGTGGCGTAGGCTGCCAGCTCGGCCACCAGACGTCGTCGCTCCGGACCCCCCGTGCACGTGCTCGAAC
Source organism: Salsipaludibacter albus (assembly GCF_019798055.1). Taxonomy (GTDB): domain Bacteria; phylum Actinomycetota; class Nitriliruptoria; order Nitriliruptorales; family Nitriliruptoraceae; genus Salsipaludibacter; species Salsipaludibacter albus. The sequence continues at coordinate 127,414 of NZ_JAHOPH010000009.1, forward strand.
CGCCTCGCGCCCCGCGCCGTCGACAGCGCGTCGAGCGCTTCGGCGAGGTGTTGGTCGACGACTACGCCTGGCTGCGCGACCCCGAGGACCCCGCCACCCGAGCATGGCTGGAGGACAACAACAGCTACACCGAGGCCGTCCTGGGACACCTCGACGACCTCCGCACGACGATCTACGACGAGATCCGTTCCCGCGTGGTCGAGACCGACACGTCGTCGGGAGTCGTCGAGGACGGCTGGGTGCACTACGCCCGGACCGAGGAGGGACAGGACTACGCGATCCACTGCCGACGCCCGGCCAGCGGGGATCGCCACGCGGACGTCGCGCCGGTGCCACCCGACGTCGTCCCGGACGGCGAGCAGGTGCTGCTGGACGAGAACCGGGAGGCCGACGGCCACGACTACTTCGTGGTCGGCGGACTGGCGGTGTCGCCCGACCATCGACGGCTGGCGTGGCTCGTCGACACGACCGGTCGGGAGCTGTACCGCCTGTTCGTGCGTGACCTGGCGACGGGACACGACACCCCGGTCGTCGACCGCGCGACCTACGGGCTCGCCTGGTCGGCCGACGCCACGCGGCTGTACTGGCTCGAGCCTGACGAGGCCCAGCGCCCCCACCGTGCCTGGCGTCACGTCGTCGGGGGGCCGGGTGGTCCCGACCACGACGAACTGCTCCACCAGGAGGACGACGAGCGGTTCTGGATGGGGCTGGGCGAGCACCGCAGCCGGGAGTTCGTCGAGATCGCCGTCGGGTCCTCGACGACCACCGAGGTGCGCCTGGTCGACGCACGCGACCCCGCTGCGCAGCCGTGGGTCGTCCTCCCACGTCGCCCGGGCGTGGAATACGACGTCGAGCACGACCGGGTCCGGGATCGTCTCCTGGTGACCGACAACGCCGACGGCGCCGACGACTTCCGCGTGCGCGCCGCACCGCTGGTGGGGCGGGGTGGCGTTGCCGACGAGTCGGACTGGTCCGACGTCCTGGCCCATCGCCCGGGCGTGCGGGTCGACGGTGTCGACGCCTTCGCCGGGGCGGTGTTCGTCTCGGAACGCACGGCGGCCAGGGTCCAGACGCGGATCCTCGACCCGGTCGACGGCGACCGTGACACCGGGATCCTGGACTGGCCCGAGGAGGTCCACACCTCGACCGTCGCCGACAACCCCGACGACGACACGGACTGGTACCGGTTCGCCTTCACCAGCCTGACGACCCCGCTGACCGAGCTCGAACTGCGGCTGACGGGACCACAGCTGCGGCCGGCCGGCCAGTCCGACCGCCACGTCGTGCGGGTCCAGCCCGTCGGCGGCGGCCACGACCCGGGTGACTACACGTCCCGGCGGGACTGGGCGACGGCACCCGACGGCACGGCGGTGCCGATCTCGATCGTCCACCGGGCCGACCTCGACCTCGACACGCCCGCACCATGCGTCCTGACGGGCTACGGGGCCTACGAGTTGTCGCTGGACCCGTCCTTCTCGGTGTCCCGGTTGTCGCTGCTCGACCGCGGCGTCGTGGTGGCGGTGGCCCACGTCCGTGGTGGCGGCGAGATGGGACGGGCGTGGTACCTCGACGGCAAGTTCGCCCGCAAGGACAACTCGTTCCGGGACTTCGTGGCCGTGGCCGACCACCTGGTCGCCACGGGGACCACGGCCCACGACCGGCTGGCGATCGAGGGGGGCTCGGCCGGTGGACTGCTGGTCGGTGCGGTCGTCAACGCCCGACCCGACCTGGCCACGGCCGTGCTGGCCGAGGTTCCCTTCGTCGACGTCCTGTCGACCATGTCCGACCCGACGCTGCCCCTGACCGTGGGCGAGTACGAGGAGTGGGGCAACCCGCTGGAGCAGCGCTGGTTCGAGGTCATCCGTGCCTACTCGCCCTACGACAACGTCGTCGACGCCGCCCATCCCGCCATGCTGGTCACGGCCGGTCTGACGGATCCGCGGGTCGGCTACTGGGAGCCCGCGAAGTGGGTGGCGCGACTGCGTGACCACACCACGTCCGACGCCCCGATCCTGCTGCGCACGGAGATGGGTGCGGGCCACGGGGGACCGTCGGGGCGGTACCGCGCCTGGGCCGAGCGCGCCTACGAGCTCGCCTTCCTGCTCGACCGGATCCTGCCTGCTGGTGCCGCGGACGGACGGTCGTGAGGTGCGGGTGATCGCCGGACTGGCCAAGGGACACCCACTGGTGGCGCCACGGGGCCGGGGGACCCGTCCGACCGCTGACCGGGTGCGCGAGGCGGTGTTCTCGTCGTTGCTGCCCCACCTCCCGGGCGCCCGGGTCCTGGACCTGTACGCCGGGTCGGGCGCCCTGGGCATCGAGGCGTTGTCACGCGGGGCAGCCCACGCCACGTTCGTCGAACGGGACCGTGGCGCCCTGCGGGCGATCGCGGACAACCTCGACACCACGGGTCTGGGCGACCGGGCCGAGGTCGTCGCCGCCGACGTCCGGTCGGCGCTGGGCCGCCTGGCCGGTGCCGGGGAGCAGTTCGACGTCGTGCTGCTCGACCCGCCCTACCGGGTCGATCCCGACGAGCTCGCCGAGGCGCTGGCCGGCGTGGCCGGCGTGGTCGGGCCGGCCGGCCTGGTCCGGCTCGAACAGGCCAAGGGCGCGCCCGAGGTCACGTGGCCACCACCCCTCGTGGGTGGTCGGGAGCGACGCTACGGTGACACCCGCATCCTGGAGGCGGCGGTCGACTCGACCGGGAACACGGAGCGCACGTGAGCACCGCGGTGGTCGTGCCCGGTTCGTTCGACCCGATCACCAACGGCCACCTCGACGTGGTCGAGCGCGTGGCCCGCAGGTTCGACCACGTCGTGGTCGCCGTCCTGGTCAACCCCGGCAAGCACGGGATGTTCACCCTGGAGGAGCGCATCGACCTGGTCGAGACGTGTGTCGACCACCTCGACGACGTCGAGGTCGACGCCTTCGAGGGCCTGTTGGTCGACTTCTGTCGTGATCGTGGGATCGGGTGCATCGCCAAGGGCCTGCGTGGCGTCGGGGACTTCGACTACGAGCTCCAGATGGCCCGGATGAACACCCGAATCGGCGATGTCGAGACCCTGTTCCTGCCGGCCAGCCCCGACGCGGTGCACGTGTCCTCGTCGCTGGTCAAGGAGGTCGCGCGCCTGGGTGGCACGATCGAGCACGCCGTGCCCGAGGTGGTGGCCCGGGCCCTGCACGACAAGCTCGCCGACGGGTGACGACGTCGGCCGGCCGGCGGTGGATCGTCCTTCGTCACGGACCCGACGGGCTGTAGGATCGTGGTGGCAACTCATGCCGTCACCACCCCCATGTTCCACACGAACCCCACCAGGTCGGCGACCGTCGACCGAGACGAGAGCAGCCATGTCCGACTACGAGGTCCCCGAGGTCGTCGACGTCCACGAGCCCAACCGGGGCCGGGGCGACGCCATCGACCTGGACAACCGGCTCCGGCAACTGGAACGCATGGTCTCCGAGGCCAAGATCGTGCCGCTGTCGTCCTCGATCATGCTCAACCGGGCCGAGGTGGACGGGATCATCGACGACCTCCGCCACGCGATGCCCGAGGAACTGCGCCAGGCCCGGTGGGTCGTCAAGGAGCGCGAGGAGGTGCTGGAGTCGGCCCATGCCGAGTCCCAGCGCATCATCGACGAGGCCCGGTCCGAGCGCGCCCGGCTGATCTCGCGCACCGAGGTGGTCGAGGCCGCCAATCGCGAGGCCGCGCGCATCGTCGAGGATGCCCAGGAGCGGGCTCGCCAGATGCGGCTCGACGCCGACGACTACGTCGACGGCAAGCTGGCCAACTTCGAGATCGTGCTCAACAAGACCCTCCAGGCCGTCGACCGGGGTCGCGAGAAGTTGCGTGGGCGCCTCCACGGCGACGAGCTGGTCGAGGACCTCAACGCCCACGACGAGGGTGGCCTGTAGCCACCTCCGATCGGGGTCACGCGACCTCGGTGTGGTAGGCTGCTCGATCGTCCTGCATCGACGTGGCGCCCCCTCCGAGACGTCGATGTCGAGTTCGTCAGCCCCGCTCGTCCCGTCCAGTTCGGGGTGTCGAGGCACTGCCGCCGTTCGTCCCCGTCGCCCCAGAGGTGTCCACCGTGCGTGTCCGTGTCCAGGAACTCATCGGCCGTCCCGGGCAGTCCGAACGACTGCAGCGGGCGATCGACCCGGCGGAGCTGGTCCCCCCGGACACCGACGACGTCCGCTGGGACCCGCCCGGCGCGACCATCGCGGGGCAGCTCGAGCCCGACCTGCGACTGGAGTCGGTCGTCGACGGGATCCTCGTCCGGGGCACGGTCGACGTCGACCTCGTCATGGCCTGTTCGCGCTGTCTCGAGGAGATCGTCGACGAGGCCACGGTGGAGCTGGCCGAGTTGTTCCACGACCCCCGTCGCCTCGAGGTCGCCGACTACCAGGAGGGCGAGGACTACCTGGTCGAGCACGACCTGGTGCATCTCGAGCTGGGACGTGCGCTGCGTGACGCCCTCACTCTGGTGGTGCCCAGCCGGCCGCTGTGCCGGGAGGACTGCGCGGGCCTGTGCGTGGTGTGCGGCGCCGACCGCAATGTCACGGACTGCGGTCACGGCGACGAGGACGTCGCCGATCCGCGCTGGGCCAAGCTCGGCGACCTCGAGCTCGACGACGACTGACCACAAGACCGTGACGGGTGCACGACCGGACCCGGATGGCCGAAACCGCGTGCGATCCGTACCCTGTCCGGTGGACGTGGCGGACGACCTTCGCGCCGCCCGGTTCGACCGTGGCCTGTGGCCCCCGCGTCCGACCTCCTCCCACGACCTTCCCAGAGCCCCCCGACAGACCCGCACGCCGTGTTCGCACGCCGTCGCGGCCCGGTCCCGAACGCGCACCCGGCCCCGACCGCCCGGCACGCCCGTGACGCCCCGACCCACCACCTCACGACCCACACCCAGGAGACGCCCATGGCCGTCCCGAAGCGCAAGATGAGCCGATCGCGCACTCGCCACCGCAAGGCGCAGTGGCTGAAGACGTCGGCCCCGACCACCACGATCTGCCCCCGCTGCAAGTCGCACGTCCGCCCCCACACGGCGTGTGCGACCTGTGGCACCTACAAGGGCGTCCAGGTCCTCGACGTCGAGTGAGCCACGCCCGGGGTGGTGGCGGCGTCGCCGAGCAGGACGATCGGCCGGGTCTGGACGACCTGGCCGGCCGACTGCGCGTGCAACTGCACGACCTCGGCCTGCTCGAGCGTGCCGTCGTGCACCGCTCGTGGGCCTTCGAGCAGCAGGTCGCGTCCAACGAGCGGCTGGAGTTCCTCGGTGACGCCGTGCTCGACGTGGTCGTCACCGACGAACTGTTCCACCTCCGTCCCGACAATCCCGAGGGCCGGCTCGCCGAGTTGCGTGCCGCGGCCGTCTCGGAGGGCTCGGTGGCCGATGTCGCCCGCGAGCTCGGCCTGGGCGAGTTCCTGCACCTCGGTGTCGGGGAAGCCGATTCCGGCGGAGCCGACAAGCCGTCCCTGCTGTGTGACGCGCTCGAGGCCGTGATCGGCGCGGTCTACCTCGATGCCGGCTTCGAGGTGGCCTACGAGCTGGTGCAGCGCCTGTTCGCACCGCGGCTGGCGGAGTTGCTCGCCCGGACCTCGGTCACCGATCCCAAGACCGCACTGCAGGAGCACGCCGAGGCGACCGTGGGGGAGCTGCCGCGCTACGAGACCGTCGGGTCCGGCCCCGACCACCGGCGAACCTTCGCCGCAACCGTCCGCGTCGACGGCATCCGGTGCGGCGAGGGGTCCGGTCCCACCAAGAAGGCCGCCGAGCGGGCCGCCGCCATCCAGGCGCTCGAGACCCTGACCGGTCACTCCACGTCGATCACGGTCCAGGTCCCACCGGTGGGCCTGGCCGGGACCCGGGGGCGGGGTCACACCGGCTAGCGTCCCCGTCCGCCCACCCAACGACCCGTCGACCGCCACGATCCCGGCCGATGACCTCGGCCACCCGTCCACACGTCGTCGCACACCTGAGGAGAACGCCCGTGCTTGAACTCCCCGAAGTCGAAGTCCTGCGCAAGGACCTCGAGAAGGAGATCGTCGGCAAGCGGGTGAAGGACGTCATCGTCACCACCGCCAGCATCGTGCGACCGTTCCACCACACGCGGCCGCACTTCGTCAAGGCGCTGGAGGGCAAGAAGATCGAGGGGGCCCGGCGACGTGGGCGGACCATCTTCCTCGACCTCGACGACGAGAACACCTGGGTGATCGATGCCCGGGGCACGGCGTCGCTCCACCGCGAGACGGCCAACGAGGACCCCGGTGCCGACACCCACCTGGTCGTGACCTTCACGATCGGTGGGGCGATCCACCTGTCGGACCACGCCGACGAGCCCGAGGTCTCGACAGGGGTCGTCCCCACCGACGAGGCGCTCGAGGCCGTGGGACTGACCGGCGACGGCTTCGACCCGCTCGAGGACAACCTCACCTGGATGGAGTTCGCGACGCTGCTGGCGGATGCCGACATGGCGCTCAAGCTGGCGTTCATGGACCCCAACGTCATCTCGGGGATCGGGCCGGTCTACTCCGACGAGATCCTCTACGAGGCCGGGTTGCGCTACGACCGCGAGTCCGACTCGCTGACCTCCCAGGAGGTCCGTCGCCTGTTCCGCGCCATGCACGAGGTGATCGCCGCCGCCATGAAGTTCCGCGGCTCGTCGCTGGACGAGCCCGACCCCGACGACACCGTCGACGACGAGGGCGAGGCGGTCGAGCACCTGAAGGTCTACGGTCGCGAGGGCCTGCCCAGCCTGCGGTCACGCAAGCCGATCGAGAAGGCCGACCTGGGCAACGGCGTCGTCGCCTACTACGACCCCCAGAGCCAGTACTAGGACGTGCCCGGCGTGAACTCGGGTTCGTGGCGTTGCCGGCACACACACGGCACCATCGGTCAGCACCGGCAGCCGTGCTCGTCCAGCGCCTGCCCTGCGGCACCACGCACATGAGGAAGTTTCCCTCCACGTGTTCCTGAACTCGCTCAAGATGCGCGGCTTCAAGTCGTTCGCCGACGCGACCGAACTCGAGGTCGAGCCGGGCATCACGGTGATCGTCGGTCCCAACGGGTCCGGCAAGTCCAACGTGGTCGACGCCCTGTCGTGGGTGCTGGGGACGGCCGCGCCGTCCCGGGTCCGGGGCGGGACCATGACCGACGTGGTGTTCGCGGGCTCGCCCGACCGCCGTGGGGCCAACCAGGCACGGGTCGAGATCACCATCGACAACTCCGACGGCGTGCTGGGCACCCAGGCCGTGGGGACGTCACGCTCGGCCCAGGAGTTCACCGAGGTCACGGTCGCCCGCGAGATCGACCTCGACGGGTCCGGGACGTACAAGATCAACGGCGAGGTCGTCCGGGCGCTGGACGTGCAGGAACTGCTGTCGGACACCGGCCTCGGACGTGAGCTCCACACGATCGTGGGCCAGGGCCAGCTCGACGAGATCCTCAACGCACGGCCAGAGGACCGACGCAGCTACATCGAGGAGGCGGCCGGCATCCTCAAGCACCGGCGTCGCCGTGAGCGGTCGGTCCGCAAGCTCGAACAGGTCGACGAGCACATCCACCAGCTCTCGCTGGTGCTGCGTGAGCTGCGTCGGCAGCTGCGACCGCTGCAGCGCCAGGCCGAGCAGGCCGACCGCCATGCCTCCCTGCAGGCCGACCTGCGTGGGGTCCGGCTCGAGCTGGCCGCGCACGACCTCGCCCGGCTGACCCGCGAGCGGGCGGCCCAGGCAGACACCGACGACGCCACGCGGGCGCGCGAGGAGGCAGCCGCCGAACGGGTCGCCGGTCTGCGCTCGTCCGTCGACGAGCTCGAGGCCGAGCTGGCCACCCGTGGCCCCGAGGCCGAGGCAGCCCAGGAGGTCCACCACCGCCTCACGTCCCTGGGCGAGCGACTGCGCGGCACCGCCGAGCTGGTCGCGGCCCGGCGCCGCCACCTGGCCGACTGGGTGGAGGAGCCACTGGCGGGCCGACCACCGGACGAGCTGCGGGCGGCCGCCGACCGTGCCGACGCCAGCCGGGCCGATCGCGAGGAGGCGTTGGCCGACCTGCACCGGCGGCTCGACGATGCGACCCAGCAACGTCGGGACGTGGAGGCAGCCCGTCGTGACCACGAGCGTGAGCGCGCCGCGGCCGTCCGCGCCCGTGCCCGCGCCCGCGAGCGCCACGTCCGCTGGGAGGCCCAGGTCGCCGCGCTGGCCGGGGGGATCCAGGCCGCCGAGGCCGAGTTCGGACGTGCCCGGGACCAGCTCGAGGGCATCGACGAGCGTCGCGAGGAGGTCGACGCCGAGGTGACCGGGCTGGCGGACCACCAGGAGGCACTGGACGCCGCCGTCATCGAGGCCGAGCAGTCCGCCGCCGCCGCGGCCCTCGCGGTGGAGGAGGCCCAGCAGGCCGTCGACGACCTGGCGACGCGCGAGCGCGAGCTGGAACGATCACGATCTGCCCACGAAGCACGTGCCGAGGCCCTGCGGGCGGCGCTGCGCGAGGCCGGCGGTGGGGCCGACGTGCTGCTCGAGACGGGCATGGACGACGGGCTCGAACTGCTCGGGCAGGTCGCCGACCACGTCCGGGTCGCCGACGAGCACGGCCGCGCCGTGGCGGCCGTCCTGGGCACGCTCGGCGAAGCCGTGGTCGCGGTCCCGCAGCCAGGCCACGGCGGCGCGACCGTGCTGGCGGCACGTCCCGGGGGTGCGTCCACGGCGCTGGACCCGACCACCGACGGTCCGTCCGCCGCCGCCTGCGAGGATGCCGGAGCACGCTGGCTCGCCGACCTGGTCGTGCCGGTCGGGGACGCGGGCGATGCCGTGACGGCAGCACTGGCGACCGCGCTGGCGGACGCGGTCCTGGTCCGGGACTGGGGGACCGCCGTGGAGCTCCACGGACGTGCCCCGGAGCTGACCGTGGTCACGCCCGACGGGATGGTCGCCTCGCCGCGAGGCTGGCGGGCCACCGGCGACGACGCCACCTCGGCCGTCGTGGCCGCGACACAGGCCGACCAGGCCGAGGAGCGTGCCCGGGCCCTGGCGATCGAGCTGGACGAGCTCGCCGTCGAGGTCCGGACCGCCCGCACCGCCCTGGAGCAGCGCCGCGCCGAGCACGACCGGGCCACCGACGAGCGCCACCGGGTCGTCGCCGAGGCCGAGGGGTCCCGGCAGCGGCTCGCGCGGCTGTCCGACGAGGCCGAGGCGATTGCCCGCCAGCGTGGCGTGGTGGCGTCGCACCGGTCCGAGATCGACGCGGGCCTGCGCCACGACCGTGACGCGCTGGCCGAGCTGCGGACCGCCGGCCCCCCACAGGTCGACGAGCTGGCCGAGGAGGACCCCGAGGCGGACGAGCGGGGGACCGAGCTGGACGAGCAGGTCGGCGTCGTCCGCGAGCGCGAGCTGGACGCCCGGGTCGACGTCGAGCGCGCCACCGAGCAGGTCCGCACCCTGGCCGAGCAGGCCGACGAGCTGCGTCGGGAGGCCGTCGAGGTGGAGGCGGCCCTGGCCGAGGCAGCGCGTCGTCGCGAACGTCGTCGCGAGGGGATCGCCCGCTGTGCCGCCCTGGCCACCGTGTGTGCGGCCGCCCGCGAGGAGCTGGACCGGTCCCTGGCCGAGGCAGCCGACCACCGTGACACGCTGCGATCCGTCGTGGCGGAGCGTCGCCGCGAGCTGGCCGGCGCCCGCGAGCAGCTCGACGAGGCGGACCGGTCGCTGGCCGACGTGCGGGAACGACGTCACGAGGCCGACATGGTGCGCGCCGACCTCGACCACCGGATCGAGGCACTGGCCGACCGCGTCCGGACCGAGTTCCAGCTGGACGTCCGCGAGCTGGCGGCCGAGCAGCCCGACGCCGAGGACGCCGACCGCGACGCCCTGGTCGAGCGCGAGGACGACCTGGTGCGCAAGGTCGGCCTGCTGGGCCAGATCAACCCGCTCGCCCTCGAGGAGTTCCAGGCACTCGAGCAACGCCACGCCTTCCTGGCCGAGCAGGTCGCCGACCTGCGCGAGTCGCGTCGCGACCTCACCAACGTCATCGACGCCGTCGACGACCGCATCCGCGAGGTCTTCACCGACGCGTGGGAGGACGTCTCGGCGGCCTTCGAGCGCATCTTCGCGGTCATGTTCCCCGGTGGCCACGGACGCCTGCGGCTGGTCGGCGACGACGATCCACTGACCGCCGGGGTCGAGGTCGAGGCGCGACCGCCGGGCAAGAAGGTCTCGCGGTTGAGCCTGCTGTCGGGCGGTGAGCGGTCGCTGACCGTCCTGGCCTTCGTGTTCGCCATCTTCATGGCACGACCCAGCCCGTTCTACGTCCTGGACGAGGTGGACGCGGCCCTCGACGACGTGAACCTGCAGCGCCTGCTCGAGGTCATCGAGTCGTTCCGGGGCTCGAGCCAGGTGATCATGGTGACCCACCAGAAGCGCTCGATGGAGATCGCCGACGTGCTCTACGGGATCACCATGGGTGCCGACGCGGTGACCAAGGTCGTGGCCCAGCGCCTGGACGAGCTGGAGGCCAGTGGCGTGCTCGAGGCCGCTGGCTGACCGTCGTCGGCCCGCGCTGGCCCCACCCGGCACACTGCGTGGTCCGGCTCCCCGGCGGGCGGTGACCCGTGCGCGGCGCCCCGCCCCCTCCCCGAACTGCTCCGAGAGGCATCCCGAGATGGAACTCACCGAGACGCTGTTGCTCATCGGCTCCGTGCTGGCCGTGGTGGCGGTCGTCGTCGTCGGCCTGTTCCGGCGTGGCGGCGGCCAGCCCCCCGCGGACCACGACCGGGACGTCGCGCCGCGGGGCGGGACCGACACGCTGACCCGCGAGCCCGGAACCGACACCGCGACCGCACCGCCGGAGACCGCGGCCCCCGAGGCACCACCGGAGCCGCTCACCCTCCGTGACCGCTTCCGCGAACGCCTGGTGCGCACGCGCAACGTCCTGGGCGTGTCGGTCGCCGAGCTGTTCGGCGGCGGCGTCTCCGACGACGCCTGGGAGGGGCTCGAGGAGCTGCTGATCTCCGCCGACGTGGGTGTCGCCGCCACCATGCAGATCGTGGAGGACGTCCGTCGTCGTGCCCGCGACGAGGGCGTGACCGAGGCGGACGGGGTGGTCGCCCTGCTCAAGGACGAGCTGCGGTCCGCGCTGGAGGTCCCCGACCGGTCGCTGGCACGTGCCACCGACGACGAGCCGACGGTGTGGATGCTCACCGGCGTGAACGGGACCGGCAAGACGACCACGATCGGCAAGCTCGCCGCCATCGAGGAGCGCGAGGGGCGTTCGGTCGTGCTGGCGGCCGCGGACACCTTCCGGGCCGCCGCCGCCGACCAGCTCGGGTTGTGGGCCGACCGCACCGGTGCCCGGCTGGTCCGCAAGGACGAGGGCGCGGACCCGGCCTCGGTGGCCTTCGACGGCTGGATGGCCGCGATCGCGACCGATGCCGACCTGCTGGTCGTCGACACCGCGGGCCGGTTGCACAACCGTCGCGAGCTGATGGACGAGCTGGGCAAGGTCAAGCGCGTCGTGGAGAAGAAGTCCGGCCCGATGGACGAGGTCCTGCTGGTGCTGGACGCCACCACGGGCCAGAACGGCCTGGCCCAGGCCGGGGCGTTCGTCGACGCCGTCGACGTGACCGGCATCGTGCTCACCAAGCTCGACGGCTCGTCCAAGGGCGGGATCGTCGTCGCCGTGCAACGCGAGCTCGGCCTCCCGGTCAAGCTGGTCGGGCTGGGGGAGGGGATCGACGACCTCGCCCCCTTCGACCCCGACGCGTTCGTCGACTCCCTCTTCGAACCGGCCTGAACTTCGGCCGGGCGTCGCCGAAGCGGGCCTGGACGTTCCGAGTTGCCCTGTGTCAAGCTGCGGTGGTGAGGTGGGCTTTCGCGTTGCCGTGGCGGGTGGGGTCGTAGGCGGTGTGGTCTTGCCAGCAGCGCCAGATGACGCGGAGCCAGGCACGG